>CANFCK010000003.1 GCA_947445035.1 Deltaproteobacteria bacterium | reverse complement strand
GGCGGGCCTGCAGGTTCATGGTGACAATAGCCGTAGGTGATCTTCACGCCGCCGGGTGAGAGGGTGATCTTGCGGAGGAGCTGGGCGAGCGCGGAGCGGCGCTCCTCCAGCGGCTGATCGGTCCACGCTTCGAGGACTGCGGCGCGGAAGGCGTCGGCGTCGATCTCGTCGGCGCCGGGCTCCTCGCGCTTGGCGGGGAGCGCGCCGAGTTGAAGCTTGGCGAGGTCGCGCTGCTCGCGGAGAGGCGCATTCATGGCGACGGCGTCTTCCTGGTCGAGCACGCCGGCGATCACCTGGGCGCCGGTCGCGCGGATGCGTGTCCCGTCTCGCTCGTTTTGCCCGGTAAAACCTATGGATATCCCACATGGCGCGACCAGTGTCCCGGCGGCGATCAGCAAGATACGAGCCTCGAAAGCCGATCGGCCTTGACACGAACTGGTAGAATTCGGTGGGATTCAACTGGGCAATACTGCCGGGACGGGACCGTCTACGCGTTCGCGGTCGATCATCACTGTGGCGCGACCGTCATGGATCGAGGCGGAGACCGCGCCTTCGGGCGGCAGCGACGACGGCCGCCACCCACGCCGCAAGCGCATGGCCGGCTCCCCCGCTCGACGACTGGCACCCGCACTCGCCGATCTCCGCCAGCGACACCGGTCGGCCCGGCGCGGCTGAGGATTCCCCGGAGTCCGCCGAGCCGGGCCGGTCCTCGGGCGCAGGGGACGCCGTGTCGCCTTCGACCGCGACGACGCGGAGGCCGACAGCGAGGTCCCCGTCCGACGGTCCGCCGTCGTCCGCAAACCATGTCACCCACTCTTCGAGCAGCCCCAGCGAGAGCGTGTACTCGCCCACTGCAGGCGCGAAGACGTCGAAGGAGAACCGGCCGGTGGCACCCGGCGCGGTGTCGGCCTGGACCGAGACCACTCGGGCAGCATCGAGCCACGACGCGGCGGCGAGCGGCGAGGCGACGTCCCGGGGGATCGGCGCGAGCTTGGTGGTCCCCGGCGACCAGCTCGACGCGCCCGTGTTCACGAGCTCCATGACGCACTGTCCGGTCGCGCCAACGGGCAGCTCGAAGCCGGCCTCGCCGGTCGGCGTGCAGGACTGCCCGGTGAGACTCGCAGCGAAGTCGGGGCCGAGGGGGTCCCGAAGCTCGTCGAGGCGGTCGTACAGCCAGTCTCCGGGGCAGGACGTGGCGTTGTCGGGCCAGTCCCGGTGCCCGCGAATCGAATCGGCGTCGCTCGGGATCCCGTCCAGCGCGACCAGCGTCTGGACGAGGAGCTGCCCCCCCCCCATCATCGCCTCGGTGACGGCGTTGGAGCCGCCCCCGCACCCGGAGGGGTGGTAGCAGCCGAGGAAGCACACGGCGACATTGCCGTCGTTGTTCCCGCCTCCGGTCGCGCCGCTGTAGTAGTCGTAGGGCCGCCCTTCCCACAACGAGCCGTCGTACCCGACGAGGAACTGGTAGGGGATGTCGCAGTACTCCCCGGTGCCGAGCGAGTAGGCCTGGAGCGCCTGGACCGCGCCCTGCACGGTTCCCCCATAGGTCTGCACCCCAGCGGTGTGGTGGATCGCCATCCGGTACCAATCAGCTTCGATGGACGTGCACGTCGTCGCGTCCGCGCCCCAGTCGCCGCGCGAGATCACGCCGATCGCCACCAGCTCCGCGGGCAAGATCCCCGCCGAAGGCGGGGGCGGCGGAGCGCCGACAGGGCCGCGAGGCTCGGGGCTGGACGGGAGGAAGATGTCGGCGTCGAGCGTCGTGATGCGGTCGGCATCGACGCTGCGGAGGCGAACACTGCGGGTGGCCGGTTCGACATCTGCGACGAGCACCGAGACGCGCCCCTTGTGCCATGTTGTAACGGCGGGTTGCCAGGCGCCCCCCGCCTCGACCTCCACGCGTACCGCCGCCTCGTCTCGCGTCTCCACGATCATCGCGACCCGGGTGCCCGGCTCGTCGACGACCAGCGGCTGGCCCCAGTCGGAGAACCGATGCGGGGGCGGCACCGCCGGGCCGGCGAGGGCGACGGAGAAGCCGAAGATCAGCATTGGATATCTCCGCCGGCCACGGGGACGTCACGCACGCGACGACGCCGGGCCAGGGCGACCGCGAGGGCTCCCGCACCCACCCGTGCGCCGAATGGAGGCGCCGCCGACCCGGCATCGCAGGCACACCGCGGGCCTGGACCGACGACCGAAGCTTTCCCGGGTTCGGCGTCGTCGCCCGAGTTGGGAGCTTCCCCCGAGTCTGCCTTGCCGCTGTCGCCGGGCGTGTCCTGCGCCTCGTCCACAGTGCCGTCGCAGTCGTCGTCGATCCCGTTGGCCGCTACCTCGTCCTCCCCCGGGCAATCGTCGCAGGCGCACCGCTCGGCGTCCGTACAGGTGCCGTCCCCGCTCCATTCGCCCACCCGTTCGAGCTTCACCGCGTCGGCCACGATGGCAAGGGCGGTGGCGGGGAGCAGGGAGAACAGCACCATCGGTGGGAGCGTAGCCGGTCAGCCGCATCCCACGGGGACGTCCGAAGAGGTCGCCGCCGCGATCGGGCCGAGGAGCTGGACGCGGTGATCGGCGAGTTCTACGTCGCCCACGTCGGGGAGGCGGCCCGGATGCAGGAGATGATCGACGTCATCGAGGCGCGCGGGCTTGATCCCCAGCTCGCGGGCGATGTCGGCGAGGCTGAAGGCGTGGTACCCCCCCCCCGGCGCATCAGGTGGCGCTCGGCGATCCCGAGGATCCGGGTGCGGGTCTCGGGGCGCTCGCTCATGGTCCGACTCTGGGATGTGTCGATAGGTCTGCTCTATGGAATCGTTCGCTATTATATCTTGGACCGGGGGCATGTCGGGCGGTAGGATTCTGGCGTGCACAGAGTCGTGCCGGAGGTTGTCGAGTGCTGGAAACCATCGCGTCGCCCTGGATGTGGGCCGCATTCGCCGGCCTCGTGCTCGTCACGCTCGCCCTGGACCTGGGTGTCCTCCGTCGCAAAGCGCACGAGGTGTCCTTCCGCGAGGCTCTCGGCTGGAGCGCGGCATGGGTAGCCCTCGCGCTCTTGTTCAACGCCGGCATCTGGCTCACGAGCGGCCCCCAACGCGGGCTGGAGTTCCTGACCGGCTACGTCATCGAGTACGCCCTCTCGATCGACAACGTCTTCATCTTCCTGGTGATCTTCTCCAGCTTCGGAGTCCCCCGGAAGCTCCAGCATCGGGTGCTCTTCTGGGGGATACTCGGCGCGGTGGTGCTGCGCGCGGCGATGATCGTCGGCGGCATGGCGCTCTTGGTTCAGTTCCACTGGCTCATCTACGTCTTCGGCGGCTTCCTCATCCTGACCGGCGTCAAGATGCTCGTGAGCTCCGACGCCGAGGCCCACCCGGAACGAAGCTCCCTCTTCAAGCTGTTCCGCCGGGTCGTCCCGTCGACGGACGAGTTCCATGGCGACGCCTTCTTCATCGTGAAGGCGGGTCGTCGGCTCGCGACGCCGCTTTTCCTGGTCCTGGTCCTCGTGGAGTTCACGGACGTGGTCTTCGCGCTCGACTCCATTCCGGCGATCCTCTCGGTGACCAGCGATCCCTTCATCGTGTTCAGCTCGAACGTGTTCGCCATCCTGGGCCTGCGTTCCCTGTTCTTCGTGCTCGACGGCGTCATGCATCGGTTCGCCTACCTGAAGGTGGGGCTCGCGCTCACGCTGGTCTTCGTGGGCGCCAAGATGGCCTCGTCCGATTTCGTGAAGGTGCCCATCGGGGTCTCGCTCGCCGTCGTCGCGCTACTCATCGGCGGATCCTGTGTGTACTCATTGCTGGCGACGCGGCGCGGCCAGGTCACTCCACACCCGACCGACGGTCCTTCCCTACCCCCAGCGTCCGAGGAAGCCGCATGATGGACCTCACTCTCCTCTCCGAGCCCGACACCTGGATCAGCCTCCTCACCCTGACGGCGATGGAGATCGTCCTCGGCATCGACAACGTGATCTTCATCTCCATCCTCGCGGGCAAGCTCCCGGTCGCACAGCAGGCGTTGGCTCGTCGGATCGGCCTCTCTCTGGCGCTGGTCATGCGCCTCGGGCTGCTTTTCGCGATCGCGTGGGTGATGGGGCTCACGGAGCCCCTCTTCGCCGTGCTCGGTCACGTGTTCTCCGGCCGGGACCTCATCCTCCTCGGGGGCGGGCTTTTCCTTGTCGGCAAGGCCACCCACGAGATGCACGACAAGCTCGAGGTCGCGCACACAGAGCGGACTGGCAAGGTCGGGGCGGCGGCGTTCGGGATGGTCATCGCGCAGATCCTTGTGCTCGACATCGTCTTCTCGCTCGACTCGGTCATCACGGCCGTGGGTATGGCGAAGCACGTCCCGGTCATGGTGGTGGCCATGGTGGTCGCCGTCGGGGTGATGCTCGCGTTCGCGCGAAGCATCGGGGAGTTCGTCGATCGCCATCCGACCATGAAGATCCTCGCGCTCGCCTTCCTGATCCTCATCGGCGTGATGCTCATCGCCGAGGGGATGGGTCAGCACATCGGGAAGGGGTACATCTACTTCGCGATGGCTTTCTCGTTCTGCGTGGAGCTGATCAACCTCCGGCTCCGCAAGAAGCTCGCCCCGGTGGTCTTGCACCACCGATTCGAGGGCGAAGCCCTCCCTCCAACCCAAGACCAAGGTGGTACCAAATGAACTGTCCGCGCTGTGAAAACACCACCCTCGACGAGCGCGACCGCGACGGCGTCACGATCGACGTCTGCAAGACCTGTCGTGGGGTCTGGCTCGATCGCGGCGAGCTGGAGAAGCTGATCGCGCGCACGACGGCCGAGTTCGGCGAGTACGAACAGCGCCCCCGCGTTGTCTCGGAGCCACCTCGGCACCGGGACGACCATGATCAGCGCCCTGGCGACTTTTCCGGGCGCCGCGACGATGACGATCATCGCGGAGGTCGGCGCAAGAAGGGCTGGCTGGCATCGTTGGGCGACATCTTCGATTGATCTCGCCGTCCGATAGACTGGCCCTATGTCTGTACCCGCCTGGTTGAACTACCACCACCTGCTGTACTTCCACGCCACCGCGCGGGAGGGCACCATGACCGCAGCCGCGAAGAAGCTCCGGCTCGCCCAACCCACGCTCTCCGGCCAGATCAAACAGCTCGAAGACATGCTCGGAGAGCCGCTGTTCGAGCGCCGCGGGCGCCGCCTCGAACTCACCGAAGCGGGCCGGACGGTGTACCACTATGCCGACGAGATCTTCGGCCTCGGCCAGGAGCTCCTCCAGGCAGTCCGGGGCCGCCCGGTCGGTCGGCCCCTGCGCTTTGCGGTGGGGGTGGTCGACACGCTCCCGAAGCTCGCCGTGTACCGCCTGCTGGAGCCGGTCTTGCGGCTGCCGGGAGGCACGCGCCTCGACGTTCGAGACGGCGACATGCATGCGCTCCTCGTCGACCTCGGCGCGCACCGCCTCGACCTCGTGCTCGCCGACGCGCCCCTCCCCGCCGGCACCGGAATCCGCGCCTACAGCCACGCCCTCGGCGAGTGTGGAGTCACTTTCTTCGCTCGACTCGACGTGGCTCAAGCCTTGGCGCCCACCTTTCCGCGCAGCCTCGATGGCGCCCGCATGCTTCTCCCAGGGCAGGGGAGCCCGTTGCGGCGCGGCCTGGACGAATGGCTCGACCGACTCTCCCTCGTGCCCGACGTCGTCGGGGAGATCGGTGACAGTGCGCTGATCAAGACCTTCGGTCAGGCGGGCGCGGGCGCATTCGCGGCGCCCACTGCTGTGGTCGGAGAGGTGGAGCGCCAGTACGACGTCGTGGCTTTCGGCTCCACCGACGACGTGCGGGAGCGCTTCTGGGGCATCAGCGCTGAGCGTCGTATCCGCCACCCGGCGGTCAGCGCCGTCGTCGAGGGCGCGCGGACCCTGTTCGTCTGACGTTCACATCGACGCATAGGTGCGCGGCAGGGCATCGCGAACTTGGCGGCTCGCGTGTACGCGGGTGGGGATCTGTGCTACAAACGTATAAATGCAGTGGGCCGTTTTCCTTGCATGTACCACCGATTCTGGTCTGCAAGAATCGGAAGCTACCAAGCCTACACCGTGGACTTGGGAGGATCCCGACACCGGCACGGAACCCGTGGATATCAGCCAGTTGGAGGCCGACATGCAGGCACAGCTGGACGGGGTGCGGGCGCTGCGTGCCACGGACCCGCTGAACAGCTTCCGCGCGGTGATGGAGTTCTCGGAACCGCGCTGCCCGGCGTCAGGGGTCACGACAACGACCGAGGATGCCGGTTCAACCTATTATTTTGACGGGCTCTGCAGCACGGATACGATCACTTTCAAGGGCCCGGCGCTCCTGCACACCTGGGACGTGGATCGCGTCGAGCCGGTCGCTGCGATGTCCGTCACCAGCGGCCTTCCCACCAACGTGCTGTGGTCGGGCTACGGCTTCAACGGCCAGACCGATGTGTACGGCGTCAACGGGGACCCCGACTTCAACTGTAGCTGCACGATGATTGACATTGTCGGCAGCGACTCCGACGGTGCCGCGTGGTTCTTCGGCATCACCCAGGGCCCCGCGCACTACACGGGTCCGGAAGGTCAGGGCAGCTGGATGGACGACCCTGGGATCGACCCGGCCCTGTCGATCACCGTGACCGACGACGGCAGGCTGCGCCGCTTTCAGATATTCAGCACCACCTCGGGCCTGGGCGAGCGCTACGATGCGGCCGAACTCTCGGTGGTGGGCGCAGCGGGCCGGGGCGGTGGCAACTGGAATTGTGCTCCCGACGCCCTGACGCTGGACATCGACTACCGAGACTCGCAGGACGCGACCTGGTCCAGCATCAGTCTGACGACCTATGATTCCAGCTGTGAGCTGTGCGGGACTGCGTCCAACGGTGAGGCCGTGTGTCTCGATCCGCGCGCGGCGCTGCTCGACTGGGACGGCTCCCCATGGCTCTGATCTTCCTGGCGGTCGCCTGCACCCCCGAGGTGGTGGTTGAAGCCTCCGCTGACCCGCCCCCCATGGAGATGTACCGGCTCGCATCACGGATCGCGCTCGACGTGATCGGAAGGCGGCCCACCGAGGTGGAACTCGATGCGCTGGACGCGAACCCGGAGGGCCTGGACGACCAGATCGCCGCCTGGCTCGCGGACCCGAACTTTCAGGAGCGGGTGGTGTCGCTGTACGCGGACGTGTACCGCAGCCGCTCCGACCGCTACGTGGTGGGCCCCGACGGTGATGCCGAGTTCTCCGACACCACCTACAAGGCCAACTTCATGCGATCGGTGGGCGAAGAGCCGCTCCGCGTGATCGGGCGGGTGGCGGACGAGGACCTCCCCTGGACCACGATCGTGACCGCCGACTGGTCGATGGGGAACGACTACCTGCTGCGGCACTTCCCGATGGAGGCCGACGACATCACCGCCACGGGCTGGCGCACGGTGCACTACCTGGACGGACGTCCCGGGGTCGGCGTGCTCTCCACCAACGGAATGTGGTGGCGCTACACCAGCACCGGCGACAACCGCAACCGCGGTCGCGCTGCGGCCATCGGGCGCATCCTCCTCTGCGACACGCGCTACGAGCAGCCGGTCGACTTCAACGCCGGGGACCCGACGCTGACCGGCAGCGAACGGCTCTCCGGCGACCCGACCTGTGTGGGCTGCCACGCCACGCTGGAGCCGCTCGCCGGGAACCTGTACGGCTTCTGGCGGAAGCACCCCGAAAGCTACACCGAGGCCCTCCGCTACTACCCCAGCCGTGAGCGGGACTGGGCAGCCTTCGGCGGCCCGCCGCCCGGCTACTACGGGCAAGACGTCGCCTCCCTCCACGATCTCGGGCCTGCGGTGGCCCGGGACCCGCGCTTCACCAACTGCGCGATCGAACAGGCATGGGGCTTCTTCCTGGGTCGCGCCCCCGAACTGGAGGATTCCGCCAGCTTCACCGCCGACCGCGAGGCCTTCCTCGCCGGTGGGCTCACCTACCGGTCGCTGGTGACCGCCGTGATCGACAACCCGGCCTACCGCTCCGATGATCCCGAGTACGCGGGCACCACCCCCCCCCGCCGGATGGCGCCCGATCAGCTGGCAAGTGGCGTCGAGGCGCTCACCGGCTACCGGTGGGAGGTGGAAGGCGGCGTGGATGCGATGATCAACGACGACTACGGCTTTCGTGTCCTCAACGGTGGGGTGGACGGCGTCCTGGTCACCGACGCACCAGACAGCGATTCGGCCACCATCTCGCTGGTGCAGGAGCGCCTGGCCGAAGCGGCGGGCGACTACGCTGCGGGCCAGGAAGCCGCACAGCCAGCCGATAGCCGTCTGCTTTTCCGCGAGCTCGACAGCCTGACCGCCTCGCCATCCGACGCCGCCGCCCGTGCCCAACTGTCGGGGTTGGTGCGGCGGATCCACGGCCGAACCATCGCCACGGACAGCGCCGAGCTTGTCGAGCTCCTGGCGCTCTTCCGCGACCTCGAAGCCGAAGCGGGCTCCAGCCAGACCGCCTGGGCTCAGGTGGCCTCCGCCCTCCTCCGCCACCCCGACTTCGTGTACCACTGATGCCCATTCTCCTCAACCGCCGCCAGCTCCTCGCGGCGATGGCCGCCTCGGCTGCGCTCGCCGTGCCCCGTCGGGCGCAAGCCGCCAGCATCGCGGATCGCCGCTTCCTGTTCGTGTACACCATGGGGGGCTGGGACCCGACGCGCGTTTTTGCGCCGCTCTTGGGGCTGCCCAGCGTGTCCACAGAGCCCGACGCCGCGGTGCAGACCGCCGGCAACATCGAGTTCGTGGCGCATCCGAACCGGCCCGCGGTCTCGAGCTTCATCCAGCAGTACCACAGCCAGATCACCATCCTCAACGGCGTGTACAGCCCGTCGATCTCCCATTCGGGCGGGCTCCGCACGACCTGGACGGGCACTGCGGGCGGAACGACCGCCGACTGGCCCACCCGCATGGCAGCCGTCCAGGCTGAGCAGTTCGCGGTTCCGTATCTGGTGATCGGCGGGCCCTACTTCGCGGGAACGGACGGCGTTTTCGTCTGCCGTGCCGGGAGCGCAAACCAGCTGGCCAGCCTCGTGTCGGGCGACGCGCTGACCACTGCCGACATCCCGGCCAACATCCCCAGGCCCGCGGCACTGTCGCGAATCGACCAGTGGCTCAGCGCCGAAGCCGCGATCCGCGGAAAGGACAAGAACACGGCGCGGGCGCATGCGGCAACCGAGTGGTCCATCGCGCGGCAACGGGCGGCCGACCTGCGCGCCCTCGACGGCACGATGGACTTCGGCTGCGGTCCAGAGTTCAGCGAGCAGATCGAGCTGGCGACGCGCGCTCTCTCCAGCGGCCTCTCCCGCGTGGTGTCGATGAACCACCCCAAGCAGAACGTGCTGACCGACTGGGACAGCCACGCCGGCAACGACGAGCGCCAGAGCAGCCTCTACGAGAGCCTGTTCCGCGATCTCGCCACGCTGATGCAGCGCCTCGAATCTGAGGATTCGCCCTCCGGGGGAACCCTGGCCAGTGTCACGACCATCATCGTGATGTCGGAGATGGGCCGCACCCCCACCCTCAACGCTTCCGGCGGCAAAGATCATTGGCCGTACACCAGCGTGATGTACATCGGTCCGGCGGCGCTGGGAGGGCGGGTGGTGGGTGCCTTCGACGACACGTTGTACGGGGAGCGGGTGGACCTCTCCAGCGGCGACATGAGCGACAGCGGCGAGCTGCTTTCGGTCGAAACCATGGGGGCCACCCTGTTGCGGATGGCCGACATCGACCCGCGAAGCGTAGGCGTCGCCGCCGATGCGCTCGAGGGCGTACTGGCTTGATCTGGTTTCTGGTCGCGTGCGATGGGGCCCCGTCCGATAGCGCCGAGGTCGACGTCTTTTGTGACGAAGCCCCGGTGGTCACGTGGGACAACTTCGGCCAGGCCATCCTGACGGAG
This sequence comes from Deltaproteobacteria bacterium, assembly GCA_947445035.1. Lineage (GTDB taxonomy): Bacteria > Myxococcota_A > UBA796 > UBA796 > SXON01 > SXON01. The sequence continues at coordinate 312,843 of CANFCK010000003.1, read as the reverse complement.
CACTGCCAGAGTTGCCATGCGAGCACGGCGCTCGATCGTTTCGGCGCCCCGGAGAGCATCGCCTTCGACACGCTGGCCCAGGCGCTGGCCCTGAAGGACCGCATCCTGGCTGTGACCGACCCCGAAGGCCGCTCGATGCCACCAGCGGTGGCGCTCGAAGAGATCGACTACATCCGACTCCAGATCTGGCTCACCTGCTGGGCTGAGTAGCGATGCTCGCCCTCCTCGTCGCTCTGGCCGCCGCTGGCCCACCGACGGTGTCCCCATCGCCGATTCGCCGCGCTCGGGGGCGCCTCCGTCGCCGTGGGGGTGGGGCTCTTCGTGCGCCCTCCGAAAGAGATGCAGGTGCGTTGCGCGGTCTTTACGGCGAAGGTCGACGTGACCCTGACCTGGCATTCCTCCCTCGAAGGGGTCGCGCCGGTGGGCCTCGACGGCGCGGGCTGGGCGCGCGTCTCTGATGAGGATGCCCCGTGTACCGGCAAGATGAGCAGTCTGAAGCGCCAGATGTAGGCAACCGCCGCCTACATGAAGTTCCGCGTGTGCAGACCAGAAAGGCGCGTGGCCTCTTCCTCGCTGAAGCCCAGCCGGCGCAGGCGTACCTGACGACCGGCATGCATCTCTGTCTGCAAGGCGACAACGGCGTCCCAGCCGCGTTGAAGCTCGGCGGGAGACCAGCCACCGGCGGCGACCAGCACCAGGGCGTCGAACACCTCTTCGTTGAGACCGGCGGTGTGTTGAAGCGCGCCGTGGCGGGCCTCGACGGCGGCAGCAAGGCGGTCGAGCAATGTCGCATCGTGGGCGGCGTGGCGCTCCAAGTGGCTCAGGCCAAAGGCCACATGCCGCGCTTCGTCGGTGGCGCTCAGGCGGCAGATGGTGGCGGTGATCGGGTCGGGGGCGTGCTGATCGAGGAAGCGGAGCAGCGACAGGAAGCTCCCTTCGCCGAGGACGGAGAGCAAGAAGCTGGCCATCGCGAAGTCGGGCTCGTCGACGAGGGTCTGGAGCGACGCCTGCCCACCCGCGGTCGAGAGCCCCGGGGCGGGTCTGCGCAAAAGCGCCCGCCGGGTGAAGACCTCGATGTGCCGCGCTTCGTCGGCCGCCTGGATCGCCAGGACCTGCATCACCTCGCGAAAGTGCGGGTGCACCTGCGCACAGAACCGCGCCGGGACCACGAGGGCGGCCGTTTCGTTCTCGATGAGGAAGGTCATGACCTGCACGACGGCGTCCTCGACCTCTGCGGGGAGCTCGACGGGAAGCGACCAGTCGACGATCGTGGCGGGGTCCCACTGGGCGGCAGCGGCTTGTAGGTAGAGGCGCCCGGCGTCGTCCGACCACACCTCGTCGCGCTGGTCGAGCGCAAAGTGGAAGGCGGGCGAGCCGGCCTCGACCGCGGCCCCGCGCGCGGCCAGGCCCCAGTGGGCCGGGGGGTGGTCGACGGCGCCCTGGGGTCCGGCGTGCCCCGCGCGTTCGGCGCCCGCCCAACGCGCAGCGGTCGGAGGCCCCAGGATCGCGTCCGCACCGGCCTCGCGGAAGGGGCAACTCCAACGGCGGGCGAGGCCGCGTGCGTGGACCAGGAGCTCCGGCTCGGCGCCGGACAGGCGCAAGGACTCGCCGTCGGCGAGCGACGACAACGCTCGACGGAGCGCCAGGTGGCCGCCGCGCGCGAGGGAGAGCGGGCCCAGGTCGAGGGTTTTCATCGGGCTTCCAGAGCGCGCGTAGCGCGCCCGATGCGCCGCGGCCCCTGTCGGCCCGAAGCGGCCGGGCCTGGCGCATCGGCCCCGGCGGCCCGGGTGCACGTCGCGTAGGGTACGCGCCGCGTGTGCCGCGCTCCCCCGCTCGCCATCACACGCCCAAGAGCGTACACGCCGCCTGCAACGACGCATATCCGGAGAGGCGCCCCACCCGCCAGGCCTTGAGCCCCTCCAGGTCCATCAGCCGGCGCACGGTCGGGTCGTCCCACGACATCCCCAGGAGCAGGATGTTGAATCGTGCCAGCGTGGCCTCGTCCACGCCGTCGAGCACGGTGAAGTTGCAGTGGTCGTAGGGCGCGGTGGTGTGGAGCACGCGGACGGAGCCGGCGGGGAGGGTTCCATCGGCATGCAAGGCCAATAGGTTACTGTCGATCATGCAGGCGGCATCGACCTCACCGCGAAGGAGGGCCTGGGCTGCGACCCGCTCTCCGCCGACGTGATCACCGTGTTTGCCCAGCAGGACATCGTGGCGGACGATGGTCGTACGCGAGAGGTCGAGGCCGGCCTGGGCCAGCGACCACTGGGGGATGATCGCCGCCTGCGGGGAATCAGCGGCCCCAACCCCCAGCCGCCGACCGGCAAGATCGGCGGGTACCCGTGCGGGGTCCTCGGTGCGGACGACGACGACCGAGGTCAAGTCCTGGTCGCTGTCTCGCATCACGACGGCGCGTGCGATCCGCCCCCGACTCGGCGCGGCCCGTTCCGTGTGCACCCACGCCAACGGGGAATTCCACGCCACGTCGATCATCCCGGCAAAGTGGGCTTCCACCTGCCGTTCGTAGTTGTGGAAGAGCACGTAGTCGAAGGGCAGGCCGCGCTCCTCGAAGAAGAGCTTGAAGCCGTCCCAGATGGTCACGACCTTGGGGTCGTAGGCCACCGCGCCGAGCACGAAGGGTCGCATGGTCACCTCAGAAAAGCGGGAGGCCCGTGACGGCCTTCCCGATGAAGTCGTAGAGCACGTCGGTGGTGGGACCCATGACGCTGGCGGCCTGGGCGTCGCGGAAGGACCGTTCGACGCCAAGCTCCTTCCGGTAGGCCGCGCCGCCGCAGACGCGCATGCCCGCGGCGGTGACCTCCAGGGCGGTCTCGCCGCCTGCCGCCTTGATCTCGAGCACACGGAGCATGCCGTCGGCGCGCCCGGTGGCCAGCGCCACCAGCGTGTCGCCCAGGAGCGTGTGGAGCATGTCGGTACGCATCTTCATACGGGCGATGGACGCGCGGATGGTGGGAAGATCGGCCAACGAGGTGCCCGCTTGTTCATGGCGGGTGCCAGCAGCGTGCGCGGCGGTGCCGGCGACCGTCGCGTTGCAGAGGCCCAAGGAAACCGAGGCGCTCAGCACGTTGAAGGTGGGCAAGACCACGCCCATCATCACGTCGAAGCCCTTGCCGTCGGGGCCGAGGCGGTTGCCGGCGGGGATGGTCACCCCCTCGGCGCGCACGGGCGAGCTGTCGTTGCCGCGCAGGCCCAGGCCGTCGTACGGCGCCACCACCGAGAGTCCGGCGGCCGTGCGGGGCACCAACCAGATCGTGGAGAAGCCTTCGTCGACGGCCGGTCGCGACGACCAGACGTAGGCGGTGGCGTGGCTGGCGGTGGTGATCCACGACTTGGCAGCGTCGAGCACCACGTTGTCCCCGTCGGGACGTGCGCTCGACATCGGGGCCCAGAAGTGGCTGCGGGAACCCGCCTCGGAGAAGGCGAGCGTGCTGAGGTGGCGCCCCTCGGCGATGGCGCGCTGGGTGGTGGCGTTGCCGTGCGTCGCGATGACGGCGGCGCCAGCGTAGTGCATGCACACCACCATTGCCGTCGAACCGCAGGCGCGAGCGATGCGCTCGACCACGGCCGAGGCCGCGTCCAAGCCCAAGCCGAGACCGCCGTTGGCCACAGGGATGGTCAGCCCGAGGAGGCCGGCCTTGCCGAGCGCATCGATGGCAGCGGTGGGAAAGTGGCCCTGGTCGACGTGGCCTGCTTGGGCGGCGATGTCGGTGGCGATGGGTTCGAGGGTGGCGAGAACAGAGTCGAGAGTGGACATGGGGTCTCCAAGCGGCGCGTGCCGCCGAGACTCCTCAGCGTGCGCGACCGCGGTTTGGTCCGGAAACTCCGGACCGGGTGTGGGTTCAGAACTGGCGCATGGGGTTAGCCTAGCACGGAGCGGCGCTGGCCCAGTCAAGCGGGTGTCAGGCAGGCGCCGCGGTCGGCAGGCGCGACGGCGCCGTCGGCGCCGAGTCGGCCCTCAGCGCACCCACCGCGCAATGTAGACGTCGGTGTCTCGGGCACCCTCGGCGTTGGCACGGTTGCTCGAAAACACCAGCCACTTCCCGTCGGGCGAGAACATCGGGAAGCCGTCAAAACCAGGCGCCGCGGTGATCCGTTCGGCCTTCTTGCCGTCCCAGCTGGCGTAGTGGACATCGAACTCACGAGGATTGCCGCCGGCGTTGCTGGAGTAGAGCACGCCCTTGCCATCAGGGGTCGGGTAGGGCGCGAAGTTGGCGCCGCCCGCCTTGGTCACCGGAGCGACCTTGGTCCCGTCGGCGTTCATCACGAAGATCTCCAGCTCGCTGGGGCGCACCAGACCCTTGGCAAGGAGGGTCTGGTACTCGGTGAGCGCGTCACCAATCGGTCGCGACGCGCGCCACACGATGCGCTTGCAGTCCGGGGTGAAGAAGGCGCCGCCGTCGTATCCGGGCGTGTTCGTCAGCTGCTTCAGGGCGCTGCCGTCGGCGTTCGCGCTCCACAGGTCGAGGTCGCCGCCGCGGGTGCTGGTGAAAACCACGCGCCCGTCCTTGAAGCAAGTGGTCGCCTCGGCGTCGTACCCGGGGGCCGCGAGCCACGGCGTCACCCCCCCTTTGAGGTCGTCGCGGACGATGTCGAGGGTGTCGTAGAGCGCCCAGACGTACCCGGCGGAGTGGTCGGGCGTCGGCGGACAGCTTGGCCCACTGGCGTCGGTCGTAGCGTACAGGACGGAGTTTCCGGCGGGGTAGTCGAAGTACCCACAGGTCGTCCGGCCCTTGCCGCTCGACGCGAGGGTCACCGTGCCGGTATCGAGGTCCAGGACGTATTCGGCGTCGCAACCGCCCTCGGGCCCGGTGCGCTGGAAGATCAGGCGCTTGCCGTCTGGCGCCCAGTAGGCCTCGGCATTTTCGCCGCCGAAGGTGAGGCGGCGCAGGTCGGTCAGATGGGGCTCGTCCGGGCGCATCAGCTCGGGTGTGGCCTTGCCGGCCGCGGGTGCCCAACCCTTGGCCGCGACCGGCTCCGCGCCGATGGAGAAGCTGGCGTGGGGGGGCGGGGCCGGCTTGTGGGGGCTTTTGCCGTCGCCGGAGCGGGTGGCCAGCGTGGCTTTCTTCTTCTGCTCGACGCCGCCGCGTTGGAAGACCACCTCGATCGTCTCGCCAGCGCGGTGCTCGCGGAGCACGAAGGTCATGTCGTACAGGTTCTGGACGCTGGTCCCGGCCATGCCGGTGATCACGTCGCCTTTTTGGAGGCCCGCCTTCTCTGCGGGGCTGCCCTTGCGCACGTCAGAGAGCTTCACGCCGCCGGTTTTGGCCTCCATCGTGCTGTAGTCGGGCACCGAGCCGAAATAGGCGCCGTAGCCCCGGCTGTCTCCGCTCATCGGGGCGGCGGCCGTCCGCACGTAGGTCAGGCGGTCGCCGCGGGTGGCGGCCGTGACAAGCGCCTCGGTGAACGCCACGATCTCGCCGCCGCCGACGTTGTTGAGCAACGCGGCGTCGTCCTCGGGCGTGTGGTACTGCTCGTGCGCGCCGGTGAAGAGGTGCGCGACGGGGACCCCTTCGGCGTAGAAGCTGGACTGATCGCTCGGGCCGTAGCCGTCGCCGCCACTGTTGACGACCAGCGACGGGACCGCGAGCCCGGCGGTGGCCAGCAGCCCCGCCCACCCGGGCGCGCTGTCGGTGCCCAGCACGGAGAGCTTCTGGTCGCGCAGTCGGCCGACCATGTCGAGGTTCACCATCGCCGCCGTCGTGGCCATGGTGCCGACGAGGGGCTTCTGGACGTAGAGCCCGCTGCCCCCGAGGCCGATCTCTTCGGCCGAGAAGGCGACGACAACCACCGTGCGGCGGTCGGCTCTGTCGGGCGTTGCCTTGGTGAGCCGTTTCGCCGCGCAGAGGATGCCGGCGACCCCGGAGGCGTTGTCGTCCGCCCCGTTGTGGATCGCGGCGACGTCGGGTTGGAAGCTGCCGGCGCCGCCGTGGCCGAGGTGGTCGTAGTGGGCGCCGAGCACCACGATCTGCTCGGCGAGAGCGCCCTGGCCGGGGCGGACGCCCACCACGTTCTGCGTGGGGGCGGTGACCGGACGGAGGTCTACCTGGCCCGCAGTCGTGATGCCGGGGAGCCCGCGGGAGGCGGGCTTGTAGCCAGCGTCGATCGTGGCTTGTGCGGCGGCGAGGCTGCCGCCCAGCCAACGCTCGGCTGTCGCACGGGAGATCTGGAGGACCGGGATGCCCGCGTCCGACTGGGGGCCCATGGTGCGCAGCGGGGGCAGGCTGTCCGGTTCGTCGGGCGCTTTGGCCGGGCTCACCAAGAATAGCGCCGTGGCGCCGGCCTCCCTGGCCACGATCGCCTTGGTGCGCAAATCCGAATAGCGCGTCGGGCGTTTGCCGTCGAAGGGCGACGCCTCGACGTCTTCTCCAGGTTCAAAGCGCATCGCCAGCACGACCTTCCCCTTGACGTCGAGGCCGTCGTAGTCGTCGTAGCCCAACTCCTTGGCCCGGATGCCGTACCCGGCAAAGACCACGTCGCCCTTGAAGTTGCCCGATTTCGAGATGCCGAGGGGCGTCCATCCCGCGCCCGGTGCGGCGCCATCGAGGAGGTTCTTGTCCCCGAGGGTGACACCGATCCGCGCCTCGAAGGGCTGCGTGCGGCCGGTGGGCGGCGCGGCGAGCCCCATGCCGTCCATCCACTGGGCGATGAGCGCCGCAGCCTTGGCGTTGCCCGCGGTGCCCAGACCCCGCCCCTCCATGTCGTCAGTGGCGAGCTTGCTTGACACCTCTGCAAAGCAGTCTGAATCGGCCTCAGGGAGGGGGAGGCCTGGTGGGAGCTTGGGGCGCTTGGCCTCGGCCGTCGGGGCCAGCGGGAGGGCGCACGAGGCGACGAGCAGCAGGAGGGGGGTGCGCATGAGGGCGCGGCTATCGCGACGCGGGGCGGCTGCGGTCAACGGCGTGCTTGTGTTCGGTCATCCGGCCAAAGGTCGTTCAGAAGGCCGCGAACGGTGGGGCGGGCTCGCCCTGCCCCTCGACCCCTTCCCACTCTCCCTTCACGGTGAGCCAGTCCTGGCAGGACTCGTCATCGAAGGGGTCACATTCGAGCGGGAGGCGAACCGGCCTGGTGGGGGTGGGCATCACGTGATCATAGGGCGTGCCCGCGCCGGAGGCGCGGTCGGCCTCGCTGCGCGCTCCGGCCTGCGGCCGTCAGTCTGGGCGCTGCGGGCGCCCCGACCGGGCGCGACTCAGAAGGCCGCCGCTATCGCGACACTGCCTGCGTCGCGCCCGCGCTCCGGTCCGCCTCACGCGGACGTCGCGGCGGGTCGTGGATTGCCGCGTCAGGAGGGAGCGCGCCGCCGAGCACCCGATTGTCGTCTTTCGCAGCGCCGTACTGCTTCGCTCGCGACATCGCATCGGTACGAAAAACGAAGGAAACGCAAAAACTCCTAACTATCAAACGTTGCTTTTATTTTGGCATGACTCTTGCCGTCGTCGTCGTATATTTTCTCAGTAGCCACTTTCCTGGAGGCTTTGATGTCCTGCGGCCAGACTTCTCCCGAAGCTCAAGTTCACCTTTCCACGACCACCACCGACGCCACTTATCACTGGTTCACCCCGTGGATGCCGGCGATCGGTCTCGACAATGTCAAAGCGGTGCTGCGGTCCCACGCGGTGAGTGGCAACTTCCAGGTGCGCCTTGCCATGCAGGTGGCGCTCGTTCGGACGGAGCAGCCCGAAGCGCCGACCACCCTCGATCAGTTGTTGGTGGGGGACGGTGAGCGCTGCACCGGGGTGATTTCGGTGGCGAACGACACGAGCACGAAGTTCTTCGTGCGTTTCGGGGTTGCGTACTCGTTGTCGAGCGGCAGCGCGCTCGGGCAGGCCGATCTGAGCTTCGCGGTATCGCACACCCAGTGTGGGCAGCTCGTCGGTGCGCGGAGCCTGTCGCTGGCGAGCAGCGCCAGTGCCGACGCGTTTGCGACGGTGACTGGATTCGTCCCCGCCATCCTGGTCCAGAAGGTCAAGGCGGTGACGGTGTGTCGGAGCCTGACCGGCAACTTCCAGTGGAAGCTCTGCTACCGCACCGCGACGACGTCCAAGGAGAACCCCAGCGCGTGGACGCCGCTCACCAACTACGAAGGGTCTGGCGAGTTCGACAGCGGCGACCTGGCGCTCAACGTCGACAGCTCGATGTACGTGCAGTTCGGCATCCTGTACCACTCCACCTCGGGTGCGGGCGACGCGCAGGTGGACACCACCTTCGCCGTTCGGCGCGGGTAGGCTATGATCCGGTCCATGGTCAGCCACGACTTTGCGCGCGGGACGATCCGGGGGTTGCCGCCCTCGGTCGTCGGTGGGCTGCGGGAGACGGGGAAGTTGCCAGAGGGTGCGGTTCCCGCGCTCATGGTGGATTCCTGGAACGCGGTGCGCGCGCAACAGAAGAACGCGTTTGTGGGGCTGACCGTGGCCGACGTCCAGCGCATGCGTTGGGGTTTTGAGACAGAGGGGGAGCGGCGGGAGGCGTGGGAGGTGTTTTCGGGGGAGGGGGGGCCGGTGCCGGGTGGCCGGGCCTGACATGGCCACAGACGCCGACTCGAGATGTGTGGACGGCACTTTCGGCGCGCCCGTCTGTGGTCGCGTTTGACGACCCCCGGGCACTGTGCGTACACCCAGTCGGAGCGCCCCGAGATTGTAGCGTTCTCTGCGGAGATACGCGCCCGGGCCTGGGACACGGCGGATGCCGTGGAGTTCCTCGACTCGTTGATTGGCTGCGGACTCCCCTTGGCGACATTCTGGCAGGACTGGCAGCGGGCGCCGCCGGCGATGCCCATTGTACCCGCGGCGGCTCTTCGTGCGGGTCGCTGCACCACGGAGTGGTGCCATGGGTCCGGGACGGGCGACGACGGTGTGTTCGACACCGAGGTCTACATGGGGCTTTTACCCGTGGGCGAGGACTGGCGCCTCACGACGATTTCCCATTCCGCGCTGCAGAGGTTGACGTGGGGTCGCGGTGACATGGTCTATGCCCGCTTTCCCGAGTTCGTCCCCGGCCCGGTGGTCGCGTGCTCGGCGCTGATCGTTCGCAGCGGGCAGGCGCCCATTTGTGTCCAGTATCCGGAAAGTCCTGACCCCTGGCCCAGCGGGACGCTCGGGTTGGTTCTGTTTGAAGCCCAACTCAGCGTGGATACAGGGCACCGCCTCCGTCTGATCGGCCCGCGGCCCCGGAGGCCGCGGTGATCATTGGGGCGCTCTTCACGACCGCATTCGCCCAGCCACCTGACTGCGTCACCTGGGACACGCTTGCCGAGCGACCTCCGTGGACCGAGTCCCTGGCCGAACCGACCGTTGTTGCCGAGTTCGCCGCGATCTTCGGGGTCGGACAGCTGATGCTCCGGGCTGAATCCCGCCGGCGCTCTCTGGCCGTTACGATGGTTCGGGATGCGTTCATCGCAGCGGGCCCGGCGGCCGGCACACGGCTGTTCCCCCGGGCCGTTGGCCGCATTGATACCCCGTATCTTCAGTGCCCATTGTTCCCGCCGGTGCCCCCGGACCCCTCGCGGTGCCCATCTTCAATCTGCCGGCCTGGGGACACCCTGTCGAATCGGTGCGGCTCGGGCCGGGGCCCAGGCGTACGCGCCGACGGGACCGTTGCGGTGCTTTTGACCTTCGGCAACGTGGCCAAGCGCGCCGCCGATCTGGACCTCCGTGGCAAGGCGGTGACCTTGCGAGTTGCGGTGGCTCGATACGACCGCGACGACAAGCTGCCCCCGCAACCGCTGCTGCTCACCGGCGACACGTGGGGGCCAGGACTCATCCTCGGGTACCCGCGGGACCCGGCCACAACTTCCACCTGCGACTGGTCCGCACCCGGGCCTTGGCAAGAACTGGGTAGGGACCTGGCAAGTTTGGTCGGTCCCTGAGATGCCACCCGCCCCCCCCCTACAAATCCACCCGACTCCCCAACTCCGGCACCTGATGCGGCGGCAGCCCGTAGAACTGCGTCGGGTCCGACGCCTTCCGCGCCAGGAACGCGAAAATCTGCTCCCGCCGCGCTGACATCTTGCCCCGGTTGGTGGCCACGAAGCGCTCCCGGCCGAGCATGTACACCACGTCCTTCGGGTGGATGTCAAGGCCCGCATCCCGGATGGCGTGCAGCACCGCGGAAGGCACCACGGGGGACTCCATGAACCCCGAGCGCACTCCACCCGGTAGAAGTTGGCGCCGGGTGGGCTCGCCTTGTGGTGACAACGGCGTCGGGACCCTGACCGAGACCTCCGATTGGGACCCACGCTGGGTGCGCTGGCTGTTGCGTGTTGCCAACGTGACCCTCGCGATGCAGCTTGCCGGGGTGGTCGGAATGTGTATGCACTGGCCGGCGCACGGGCTCCCAGCCGGTCTGCCCGGTGTCATGCTCATCGCGGTAGAGTACACCTACTCGAGCCTCTTCTTGTTCGTCCCGTGGCTTCTGGCCCTGAGCCTCTTGATGCGACGGATGTCGCCGGAGCTTGAAGCAGGGGTACTCTGGCGGCTGGTGGTGCTCACCATCGGCGGGGACGCGTTCGATCAATACATGCAGAAAGCCCTTGACAGCTAACGTCTCGCGGGTGCTGGCGTGGGTGCTGGTGTGCGTGCAGTGGGGGTTGCTGATGTTGCTTCCTCGCCTCGTCTACATCGGGGTGCTGCCAGTCGCTCCCTGCCGCGACTGGCCCGGGTTTCTCCTGTGCACCAATTTGTGGTTTGGGGATGTTTTTTTCGGCAATCTCGTAGCAGTCGCGTTTTCGTTGTTCTTCCTCTTTCCCCGCCTCCGGCGGCATCGGTGGGCATTGGCCGGCTCGGTGCTGGCGCTCGTGCTGCAGCCGTTCCTACTCTACGAACAATCCTGGTTTGTTCAACATCTCTGGCACCTCGCATCGAGGTGACCCGCTCCCGCGCCACCCAAACTTCCCCGTCGAGCCGCCGGGAGGCGGCGGCGCCCACCGTGAGCGGCTGAAAAAGCCGCTACAAATCCACCCGACTCCCCAACTTAAGCACCTGATGCGGGGGCAGCCCGTAGAACTGCGTCGGGTCCGACGCATTCCGCGCCAGGAACGCGGAAGGCACCACGGCCGCGAAAGCCAGCACCCACCCGCCTGCCGCCGGCGGGGATACAAACCTGGCCATGCTGACGGACACCACCCCCGACGCCCGCGCCGTCCTCACCGACCTCTACCGACGGGCCGGCCCCGTGCGGTGTTTGGCCATGGCGCTTCAAATGTCCGAGGACTACCGCGCCATCGCCGCCTCCGGCATCCGATTCCATCGTCCCGGCGCTACCGAAGCCGAGGTTCGCGAGGAGCTGGCGCGGATCTATCTTGGCCGGGACCTCGCCGACCGGGTGTTCGGGCCCGCGAGGACGTGACGGACCCTGTCGGAATCGCACCCTTTCTCGGGCACCTCGCGCGAGCACTCGAAGCCGCTAGGGTCGAGTACGCAGTGGTTGGATCCGTCGCGAGTAGCTTCCACGGTGAGCCGCGAGGAACCCAGGACATCGACATCGTCGCGCGGATCGTGCGCTCCTGCGGCGACAGCGTGTTGACCTCGCCGGCGTGCCGCTCTTCGTGACGACCGCGGAGGACACGGCAATCTCCAAGATGCGCTGGTCCAAGCTCACCGAGTCGGAACGACAACTCAACGACGTGGCGGGGATCGTCCGCGTCCGGGGCACCCCCCCTACAAATCCACCCGACTCCCCAGCTCGAGCACCTGATGCGGCGGGAGCCCGTAGAACTGCGTCGGATCCGACGCATTTCGCGCCAGAAAGGCGAAAATCTGTTCCCGCCATGCCGACATCTTCCCCCGGTTGGTGGCGACGAAGCTTTCCCGGCCAAGCATGTAGACCACCTCTTTGGGCTTGATGTCCAGACCGACCTCGCGGATGGCGTGGAGCACGGCCGACGGCACCACCGGTGCCTCCATGAAGCCTGAACGCACCTCGACCCGGTAGAAGTTGGCCCCGAGCGGCTCGACGCTCAGGCGATTGCTGGGTTCGACGTACGGGACCGCCTTGGTCGTCACCGTCAGCAGGAAGACATGTTCGTGCACGCTGCGGAAGCGGTCTACCGCGAGCTTCAGGAGCGCGGGCACGCCGCGGGTCGACGAGGCCATCACCACCGCAAGGCCCGGGAGCCGGTTCGGGGCGTTGGCGTCCACCCCAGCGATGAACGCCGGCAGTGCTGCAGACCGCGCTGCGAGGTGCTCACCCAAAAGCGCCCTGCCCGCGACGAAGGTGGTCATGGTCAGGAAAAGCCCGGCGCCCAGCGCAAACGGAATGTACCCGCCGTCGAAGAACTTCAGACACGTCGCCGCGAAGAAGGGAATGTCCAGCGCGAGCATCAAACCCACCACAAGGACTGTCGCCCACCGGGGCCACTTCCAGACGTGCCAGGTGACGTAGCCGAAGACCACGGAGGTGATCGCCATCGTGCCGCTGACCGCAAGACCAAACGCCGCCGCCAGCCGCGCCGAGTGTTGGAACGCCAGCACCAACGAGATCGTGCAGATGGCCAGCGCCCAGTTGGCCAGGGGCACGTAGATCTGCCCTTCCATGTCGCTGGAGGTGTGGCGAATCGCGACCCGGGGCAGGTAGCCGAGGCGGATGGCCTGGTGGGTAAGCGAGAAGACCGCGGAGATCAGCGCTTGGGAGGCGATGACGGTCGCGACACCTGCGAGCACGACCAGCGCGTAGGTCCACGGTCCCGCCGGCACCATCGCGAAGAAGGGGCTGGCGGCCGCCTCGGGCCGGGTGAGGATCAGCGCGGCCTGCCCGAAGTAGGCGAGGGTCAGGCAGGGGTAGGCCACCGCCAACCACGCCACCCGGATCGGGAAACGACCGAAGTGGCCCATGTCGGCGTACAGCGCCTCGCCGCCGGTGACCGCCAGCACCACGGAGCCGAGAATCCCGAGGCCGGCGAAGCCGTGAGCGCCCAAGAAGTGGGCGGCGTGAAGCGGCGACAAGGCCACCCAAACGCCGGGGTGTTGGAACGTGCTCCACAAGCCAAGTCCGCCGATGACGGCGAACCACACCAGCATCACCGGGCCAAAGAACTTGCCCAAGCTGCCAGTCCCCCGCGACTGGATCGCGAAGAGCCCGATGAGGATGGCCACGGTCGCCGGCACTACGTAGGGGGCGAGACCCTTTTCGGCGACGGTCAGCCCCTCCATGGCCGATAGCACCGAGATCGCAGGGGTGATCACCCCGTCGCCAAACAACAGCGCCGAGCCGGCGATGACCAGGATCCCGACCAGGCTGAGCTTTCCTCCTGGGGCCGCGCGCAGGCGCTCCGGGAGAAGAGTCAAAAGCGCCAGGATGCCGCCTTCACCCCGATTGTCGGCGCGCATGATGACGGCAACGTACTTGAGCGTCACGACCAGCGTCAGCGACCAGAACAACAGTGACGCCACGCCGAGGACCGACGCCTCGTCGATGACAAAACCCTCGTGGTGGATGCACTCGAAGAACGTGTAGAGCGGGCTGGTGCCGATGTCGCCGTAGACGACGCCGAGCGCGCCGAGGGCAAGGGCAGCGCTGCCGCCCTTGGCGTGGTGATCGGTGCTGGACATGGGGCCGGGAGATAACAGTGACCGTGACGTGGCGCCGCTTTCTCCCTGGTTCTGGCGCCGCTGGCGGGCGAGCGGGGGTTTGGCTGCGGCGGCTGGCGATACTGGTCGGCGGTGTCCTCGTTGGCCTGCTCGCCGCCGAGGGTGGGGCTCGGTTGCAGGCGGTGGGGGAGGGCGAGGACCTGCTCTTCCGTGCGCCCGGCGGCGCGCTCCGGGGCATGTACCAGCCCGACGAGACGCTGCTCACCACGCCGGTACCGGGCTTCGCGGGGTCGGTGTCGGTGCCCGGTCGCAGCGTGCGCGTCGCCATTGACGAGCGGGGCTTGCGGGCGACCAAGGCGCGCTCCGGGCCGGTGTGGCTGGCGCTGGGGGACTCGTTCACGCTCTCGGTCCAGGTCGATGCGGAGGACACCTTCGAGGCTCTGCTCTCGGACAAGCTCGGGGTGCAGGTGCTCAACAGCGGGGTCGACGGCTACTCCACCTGGCAGGCCACCGAGCGCTGGCGGCGGCTGGAGCCGGTGGTGGACGCCAAGGTTGCGCTCCTGACGTACTTTCTGGGCAACGACCTCACCGACAACGAGGTGTTTCCTCACTTGCAGCAGGCACAGCGGGGGCGGGCTCCCGGCGTCGGCGGTCCGGCGGGTCCACCTCCTGGCGGCGGCGCCTCCGGTCCGGGCGGCCCGTCAGGACCGGGCGGCCCGCTTCCGCCGCAGCGCCCGCTCGACGAGGCTGGTGGGCTCGGCCTGATCGAGGGCATGCTTTTTCGCCACTCGCGACTGTATGCCTATGTGCGGGTGGCGCAGGCCCGCGTGAAGTTGCAGAGCAACGTCGACCCCGAGGCGCAGAAGTTCAAGGGAGAACTGGTGGTTTTCACCAGCGTTGGGGCGTCGCGACTGGCGCAGCTCATCGAGCGCAGCTCGGCGCCGCTTGCGCAGCTCCGGGACCTGACCGTGGCGTCAGGCGACCACCTCCTGGTCACGATCGCGCCGCCGTCGTTTGGGGTGGACCCTGCGCGTGCCACCGGTACCCTCTCCGCGTTCGGCCTGCTCGACGCGGGCGCCACCGCGACGGTCGATGCGCCCGCCCGTCGGCTAACAGAACTGCTCGACCGCCTCGGCATCGCCGCCTGCGATCTCACCCCCGCCCTGACCGCCGCCGAGGCTGCCGGGAGGGCCCCCTACCTCCGCTTCGACGGCCACTGGAGCGAAGCCGGCCACAAGGTCGTGGCGGATGCGATCGCGTCCTGCGTGGCCGTGCGAGGCTGGGATTGAGCTTCGTCCAGCTCGCCTACCTCCCGTTTCTGGCCCTGGTATTGGGGCTGTACTGGGCGGCGCGAGACCGGGTCCTTCAGAATCTGATCCTCGCCGTCGCCAGCGGCGCGTTCTACGGCTGGGTGCATCCCTGGTTCCTGACGTTGCTCTACGGCTCCTGCGTGCTCGACTGGGCGACGGCGCTCGGCATGGTGCGGTGGCCGTCCAAGAAGAACTGGTGTCTCGCCCTGTCGCTCGTCGGCAACCTCGGCCTGCTCGGCACCTTCAAGTATTTCGACTTCTTCGCCACTTCCTTCGCCGGGGCCCTCGAGTCGTTGGGGTTGGGCGCCAACCTTCCGCTCTTGCAGTTGGCGCTCCCGGCTGGCATCAGCTTCTACACTTTTCAGACGCTCAGCTACACGATCGACGTCTGGCGCGGGCACATCGCCCCTCGCCGGAGCCTGCTCGACTTCACCGTTTTCGTGTCCTTTTTCCCGCAGTTGGTCGCCGGCCCGGTCGAGCGCGCGCGCGACCTGCTCCCCCAGGTGGAGGCGCCGCGCACCTGGGAAACCACCGCCGTTGCCGAGGGCATCGACCTCCTTGTGCGCGGCGCCGTCTGGAAGATCGTCGTAGCGGACACCGTAGGGATGTTCGTGGATCGCGTGTTCTTGCTGCCGGCACCGCAGTTTTGGGTTTTGTGGGCGGGCGTGCTGGGGTTCACGGTGCAGATCCTCGCCGACTTCGGCGGCTACACCCTCTTGGCCCGCGGCACCGCCCGGATGCTCGGTTTCCGACTTGTCGAGAACTTCCGCAGTCCCTACCTCGCAACCTCGCCCGCCGAGTTCTGGCGCCGCTGGCACGTCAGCTTTTCCTCGTGGATTCACGAGTACGTCTACCTACCGGTGCGCGGCCCCTCGCCGACGCCACTGCGCCGCACCCTCGCCACGGTCGTGTCGATGTCGGTCTCTGGCCTTTGGCACGGCGCTTCCTGGAACTTCGTTTTGTGGGGGCTCTGGCACGCCATGCTCTTGATCGGCCACCGCTCCTGGGTGTCGCTTCGCCGGCCGCTGCCGGTTTGGCTGGCCATGCCGCTGATGTTCTTGGCGACGATGACTGCGTGGCTCTTGTTCCGCGAGCACGACATCTCCAGGCTGATCGCGCACCTCGGGCGCAGTCCGCTCACGACAAGCTATGCCGAGGCGGCGACGGCGTTGGCGGTGGCGGGAATCTCGGTGGTCGGCGGCGCGGTGTTGTGGGTGAGCGGCAGGGCCGCGGTGCCCACGTCGCTTTCGCCCGCCCATGCCGCCGTCCTCCGCGGCGCCGGTTGGGCCGCCGCCATCGTGCTCGTCGTGCTCTTCGGCCGTGACACCACCCGCGACTTCCTCTACTTCCGGTTCTGATGACGCCGCTCCGCTCGCTCCTGCTATCCATCTCGGTCGCGACCGTTTCAGCGTTCGTCGGGCTCGGAGCTGCGCTGGCGACGCTGTCGGCGGACCCAAGCACCGCCGCTCTGGCGGACGAGGTCGCGCGTCGTCCGGGCGCGCGGCTGGTGGTCATCGGGAATTCCGTCGCGGACACCACCTTTGACGACGATGCGCTCGGGACGGCGGTCTACGGCGATCCCGCGGGGGCGCTGGTGCTGACGGTGTCGGGTGGGAGCGCTGTCCACCTCGGCGCGCTGGTCCGTGGACCGCTCGCCGCAACGCGGCCAACGGTGGTTCTGGCGTGGCTTCTGCCCGCGACGTGGCGCTCGGCGGATACTATCGAAGGCGACGACCTCGCGCGGCTGCTCGCGGTGGCGCCGGCAGGCGATGCGCGGTTGGCGGAGACTCTTTTCGCGGGGAGTCGAGCTCGTGCAGTGGCGGCGCAGGTCACCGCGCGGCGGGCGCGGCTCCGCGACCAGCTCATCCACGGCGTGACGCGCACCGCGGCGGCGCCCTACGCCGGTCCGCGGGCGGGCGCGCTGTTCACCGAGGTTGTGGGCTCCTTTGCGCCGCGGCGCGTCCAGAACGGCAACGTCGTCACGGATCCCGACTGGGTCGCTCACCTCTTGCCCGCGCTCCAGGCCGACGTCGCTGCCCTCGGCGCCGAGCTGTGGCTCTGTGAACCCCTCGGCGGCGCCGATCCCGACAGCCGCTTCACCCCCGATGAGCGCGCTGCCATCGCCCTGACAGGAGTCACCTTGCTCGACACGCCGTCCGTGGCCTTGCCGCCGGAGGCGATGGGCGGCGGCGGCCACGTGATGCCCGGGTGGCAGGTCCGCGCGAGCGAGGTCGTGGGGGGGTGGTTGAAGCCGATTCTTGCGGGGCGGTGAGGTGGGACTATCGTCGGCGCCGCAGTCAAAGGTGCACCTCCCAAAGCCGATCCCCCCCGACATCCTCGCCCGCTCCAAGCAAGGCGCTGACAGCCTCGCGGTGCTGTGCAAACGTAGTCTCATCGCGACATAGGCTCCGATGGAGCACGACCCAGCCGTAGCCCTCGGCCGCCAGCGCGACGACGGCCGCCTTCAGGTCCGAGGCAGGGTCGATCCACCCGGGGGTGCCCTTCGGCGTGGGCATCGGAGCTGCGATCGCCAGCCAGGTGCGGAGGGCCGGGTTCATGTCCGGGACGCGGGCGTTGGGCTTGAGCGTGTAGGGGAGGGGATGGCCGTGGGAGGTCTGCCAGTACAGGTAAGCGCCGGTGCGCTGGGTGTCGGCCACCTGCGAGGGCAGGTCGATGATCGGCCGGCCGTCGTCGGGAATACGACCGTACACCAGGGGAATCGCCGCGGGAACCGAGGCCAGCGGCCAGACGTTCGGCGCCACCGCCAGGTTCTCGACCAGCACTACGCCCGCCAGCAGAGGCGCCCACCGACCCGCTCCGCGCGCCGCCAGCGCCGCCAACGCAGGAATCGCCATGGCCAGAAAACGCAGCGGGTGGTCCAGGCCGCCGTCGGTCAACCGCATCACCGCCAGCATCGGCAAGGCCAGCCGCCCCCGGCCACCCGGAGCAAACCACCCGTCCCCCCACCACAGATAGGCGCCCAACGCCGCGATACTGCCGCCGAGCACGGGTACGAGCAGCCAGCGGCGGCCCCCCCGCCAAAGTCCGACTCCCGCCGCCAGCAAGAGCGCCCAGCCGAGGTACGGCGTGCGCCGAAACGCAGGCGTCATCGCGCCATCCAGGGGTACGCTCCAGTGGTCGCCGGGCCAGAAGAAGCTCCGGGGGTCGACGGCGTTGATGCGGAGGGTGGGCTCCTGGATGCCGGCGGGCTTGATCTCCAGCGGCTCGGCGCCGCCGAGCCCCGCGCGAAGGAAGAAGGTGGCCGCCGCGATCGCGAGTCCTCCGACCACCAGCACCAGCACCAGCCGTCTCCAGTCGCGACCCGCGACCAGATGCAGACCCGCCAGCACCGCGGCAGAAACACCCAGATAGGGCGATGCGATGGCCGCGAGTGCGACCGCGCCCGGCGTCCAGCGGCTTCCCCGCGCGGCGAGGGCGGCGGCCAGCGGCACCAAGCCGATCCACCCCGCTTCGAGGATGCCGTTGTGCACCTCGGCGGTGAAGGTCGGCGACGTCGCGCAGGCGACCGCCACCAAGGCGCCCCCCGCCGCGCCGGCCAGGGTCCGCCCATAGAACCAACCGCCGAGCGCGGCGAGCCCCACCTGTAGCGCCACCTCCGCGAGCATGGCCGACGCGACCCCGAAGAGCAGGGTCACCGGCGCCAGGAGCACGCCGCCCAGCGGATCGGCGGGGGTAACCGCCCCGCCCCGCGGAAAGCCCAGGTGCGCCGTCTGCGTGGGCAACGACCCGGCGATCAGCGAGTCCGCCACCCACCCGAGGCCCCAGGCGTGCGTCCACACGTCGACGGTCGGGTGCCCCGGCATCACCTGCCCCGGCGCCAACCACAGGGGCCACAACACCACCAGGACGCAGGAGCACGCGGTCAGGAGCGCGGCGCGCAGCTCGGTCATCGGCCGTTGTCGTAACGCGGGCGTCGGCGCTCGGTCATCCGCTGTGCCTGAGCTCCGGTCCTCCTCCGCAGGGGCAATGTTAGCAGTGCTACCATTGCACTGTGGAGCCCCCCTTCCCCTCCACGCCGTCGCCGCGGGCTCGCGCCGCAGCTGCCTTCCCTGGCGGCCCTCGTGGTAGGACAGCGCGTGAGTCCGCGGTCCCAGCTCGCCGTCGAGGTTGCCTGCGTGGTCGCGCTGGGCGTGGGGGTGTCGGTGGCCGCCGCGTGGGGAACCGAGCTGGGGCAGGCCGTGCTCGGCAACCAACAGGCCGACAAGTGGGGCGCCATCTACCTCCACGACGCCTTCCACCGCGCGCTGTCCGGCGGGTCCTTCCCGTTGGTCGACCACGAGCAGCTCTGGCCCGTCGGCGCCCCGCTCGCGGCGATGAACGGCGACAACGTCGTGGAGATGCTGGTCTCCGGGCTCTTCCGGCTCGTCGCCACCTGGCCAGGTTGGTTCAACCTCGCCCACCTGGCGTGGCCGCCGCTCTTGGCATTGGCCTTTTTGCCTCTCGGGCATCGCCTCTGGTCCGGTGGCGGCCTGCAGTCCGCGCTCACCCGGGTCTCCGCCGCGCTTTGCTGGGCGATGAGCCCGGTTTTCTTCGGGGAGATCGCCGCGGGCCGACTCACCCAGGTGGTGCTCGTGGGACTGCCGCTTGCCCTGGCGCAGTTGAGTCTGGCTACCGAGCGCGTTCTCACCCGTCGCGAGCTGATCCTGGGCGCGGCGGGCGTCGCGATCACCGGGCTCGGCTACTGGTACTACGCCGTATTCCTGGCACTATTGGCGCCGGTTTTCCTGGTCGTCGCCCACCTGGCCGGCCGCGGTATCGCGACAGTAAGGAGCTTTGCCTGGATGGGTCTCGGCGCCGCGGTGATGGTGTCTCCAGCGCTCTTCGGGGTGGTGTGGGCCTCGGTGAGCACCGGCGTGAGCGTGTCCTTGCCGCTGCCGCCCGGCGGCCTATCGCCGGTGTTCGACAACGCGCTGCAACTAGCCCGCGCCCAGCCCGAGCAACTTCGCGGCTGGTTGCCCTGGGCGCTCGTTCCTGGGCTGCTCTTGGCCTCCGTCGCGAGTGTCCGGCGGCGCGGCTCCAGCGCCCTCTGGCTCGCCCTCGCCGCCGTCGCGCTGGCCTTCGCCCTCGGCCCGGGTCAGCGCCTCGGCGAGCGCGTCTGGCTCCTCCCGTACTACCCGCTCTGGAAGGCGGTTCCACTCTTGGAACGGCTCACCCACCCCTCCCGCTGGCTCGACTTCGGGATGATCTTTGTGGTCGTCGCCAGCTTCGGCGGCCTCGCCACCCTCAAACGGGGACCCTGGTTGGCCCCGCTGGTGCCGGCACTTTTGGTCGGCCAACTGTTCATCCAGCGGACGCTCCCACTGCCAAGCTTCAGGATGCCGCTGCCGCCCTTGTGGGCAGAGGTTGCTCGCGGCAAGGGCGCCGTCATCGTGGTTCCGGTGATGCACGCGCCCGACAGTTGCCGTTGGCAGGCCTTCCATCATCGACCGGTGCTCGGCGGCATGGCCGAGGGGCTGCCCTTTGCCTGGCCGCCGGCCTTCCGGAAGGGCTTCGAAGACAGCGCGATCCTGCTCCAACTGCTCGCGATGGGGGACGGCAAGCTCGGCACCCTCGACCTCCGTCAGGGCGATGTGGACGTGCTTTTGGAGCAGGGCTTCACCCAACTGGTGCTGGACATGGAGGCCTGGCGTCGTTGGGGCCGAGGCGGTGGAGTCGACCCGCTCCTGGTCCTCAGCGCGTCGTTCGGCGCACCGATCTACAGCGGTCCCGAAGGCGCGGTCTGGCCCCTTCCCACCACGGTTGCCCCCGGGCACGCCTCGCCGCCGATGGGGATCCGGTTGCCCCCCCCATGACGTTTGCCCACGTCCTTCGCCGGTCCGCCATCGCGATCGGAGCCGCGCTCGGGCTCCTCGCCTTCGCCGAGGGTGCGCTCCGGGTGATGGACGGCAATGCGCTCCCCCAACTCGACATCTTCACGCTGGAAAGTGGCCAGCTTCGCCTACTTCCGAACGAGACCGTGCGCTTGCGCAGAGCCACGAGCGGTCCCTACGAGGTCCACACCGGCGACGGCGGTCGCCGCCTCCCGATCGGTCGCGACACCTTGATCCTCGGCGATTCTCAAGTCCTCGGCCTCGGGGTGGACGACGGAGAGTCCTTTGCCGCGCGCCTCGGTTGGCACAACGGTGGCGTTCCCGGACACGGGGTCGGCGACGCGCTCGAGCACGCCCGCGAGCTGATTCCCAGCCTCCATCCTACCGCCGTGGTGGTGGTCCTCAACCAGGCCAACGACTGGCCCGAGGCGATGACCCCGGCCCGCGAGCGGTACGTGGTCGCCAACGGTTGGCTCGGCGCCCGCGCCAACGCCAACACTTCCCTGGCGCGTTTCTGGGCGAGTCCGGTGTCGGGCAGTCACCTGGGCCAACTCGGGTTCATGCTCGCCTTGGGCGTGCCCGCCAAGCCGCCCGAGCCGCTCGCCCCCGATGCCGTCGCGGCCAAGACGATCGCGTTCCACGCCGGCGTCGTCGCATTGCAGAACGAGTTTCCCGCCACCCGGGTCATCGCGGCGTTCCTGCCCGCCGACGCCGCCACCTCCGAGGCCCGCGCCCGTGTCTCGCCCCTCCAGATTCCGGGCCGCCCCTGGGAGGACACCACCCTCCACGATGGCGTCATCACCGCCTTCGCAGACATGTCGCTGATCGACCTTTCGCTGGCACTGTCGGGTCCCGAGAACTTCTTGCCCGGCGACTACCACCTCAGCGCCGAGGGTCACCGGGTGGTGGCCGAGCGGTTCGGGGCGATGCGGTAGCTCGCCGCACTTCGCGGCCCGGCCGCTCGGCAGGCATCCATCGCGATCGCATCGCGTTTCCGCCGCGAGTATGGCATGCTCGCCGAAGCCCCGGACTCCCATGCTCCTTGCGCTCGCCGCCCTATCCACCTCCGCCCACGCCGCGGAGCCCATGTTCAATGCGTCGCTCAGCGCCAGCTACTGGGCCCTGGGCGCTCAGTTGGAGGCCGCGCCCGGGGTGAAGTTCGCGCTCTGGAACCAGCCCGACAACATCCTGTTCACCGACACCTTTCTCAAGGCCGAGATGAGGCTGGTGCTCTCGCCGGCCTACGCCCGGCTAGTCCCGACGGTGATCTTTTCGCCGATCGCGGTTTTGGAGATCGAAGCCCACTACGCCGGAAGTGTGTACTTCGGCAGCTTCTCGACCATCAAGTCCTTCGCATCGCCGGACGCCGACTACGCCGAGGTCGAGCTGGACAAGCTCACGGGCGAGGCCGGCGCTGGCCAACGCGGCGGCGGCACGGTCACCCTCCAGGGCGCGGCCGGCCCCATGCTGTTCGCCCTCTGGGGCGAGGCCGAGCGCTGGAGCACCACCCCCTTCGAGGGTCGCGACGGGTGCTGCTTCTTCGAGGCCGAACGGGAGGTGCTCATGGCCTGGGAGGACACCTTTTACTCCGCCAACGGGGTGGTGTTGTACGAGCACGTCGTCAACGCTGACAAGGGCTCCAAGCTCCGCGTCGGCAACATGACCAACTACCAGACGGCGGTGGAGACCGGCGACGAGCTGCTCCGCACGGGCCTCATCACCGTCTACACGTTCGACAAACACTGGACCGCGCTCCTGGTGGTGCAGCCCTACATCATCAGTCGCGCGTGGCCGACGTTTCCGCCTTACGTGGGCGCCCAGGTCAACTACTCGTTGTGAGTGTACTGGCGTTTGTACTGGGCTTCGGGTGCGCAGGGGAGCCGCTTGCAGAGCCATTGGTTGTGGCGGAGCCCCCTCCTGCGGCAGGGGTGGTGTCGCCCGCCGCCGCCCCGCCCGCCGCCCCCCCGCCGACCTTCCAGACCTCCGCTCGGCCGCTGACCCCCGAGGAGCGCGCCGTGATGACCCCCTTAGTCTGGCGTGAAGGCTGCCCGGTTCCGCTGGACCAGTTGCGCCGCGTGACCCTTTCCTACTGGCGCCCCGATGGCGCCTCGGTGGAAGGGGCGCTGGTCGTGGCTGACACCGCCGTGGAGTCCATTTCCCGCGCCTTCGAAACCCTGTGGCAGCTCGGCTTCCCCGTCGAGCGCATGGAGCCCATCGAGGCCTTCAGGGGCGACGACAACGCCAGCATGGCGGCGAACAACACCTCCGCGTTCAACTGTCGCGACACACTTGACGCGCCGGGCCAATGGTCGCGCCACAGCTACGGCACCGCCGTCGACATCAACCCGTTGTGGAACCCCTGGGTCCGCGGCGGCAAGGTCGCCCCGGAGACCGGCCGCCGCTGGGCCGATCGGAGCCGCCGCGAGCCTGGCATGTTCCACGCCGGGCAGCCGGCCGTGCGCGCGTTCCTCGACGTCGGTTGGGGCTGGGGTGGCGCGTGGACCACGCTGGTGGACAGCCAGCATTTCAGTAGTGATGGGCGGTAGGGCTCACCCCGTCCCGCCCCAGAAAACCCATGTGCTGCCTTCGTACGTGGCGCTGGTCACCGTCGATGCCCAGCTCGACGTCACGATCAGATCGTCGTACCCGTCGTCGTTCTGGTCGGCGAACAAAACATCCGTCGCCAGCATCTGGTCGACGTTGGATTGGGTGAGGACGAAATCAGCGGTGCTTTCGTCCGAGGTTCCTGATACCGGGCCGTACCACATCCAGACACCGCCGGTGCCGCCGTCGAGGTAGCTGTTGGTCATCGCCGCAACGTCGGGTGTGCCGTCCGCGTCGAGATCGCCGTTGGCTGCGATGTCGGTGGCCCAGCCTGCGGTGGTCGTGACCGGCCCCCGGATGTAGGCCGCCGCCAGTGTGGTGGGCTCGCCCGAGCCGATGCCGGCCGCGCTCCCCGCATACAACGCCAGCGAGCCCATCCGCCCCCCTCCGTTGTCGAGGTCGCTCCCGACGGCGAGGTCCTCGTAGCCGTCGCCGTCGTTGTCTCCGGCCGCGGCGAGGCAGGTGCCGATCTGGCCGCTCCCGGTGGATCCGAAGATGGTGTCCCAGGCCGAGGCGGTGGTGGTCGTACCCGTCGACAGCGCGGCGAAAACCCAAACGGTACCCGAGTCGCCGCCGGGGCTGACCGTCGAAGCCGAGCTCGCGACCAGCTCGTCGACCCCATCCCCATCGACATCGACAGCGATTGCATCCTTGCCGAGCCAGTCGTCGCCGGATGCGCCAACCACCAGCCACGTGGCGTCGTCGAAGGACACCGTCCCCGCCGCCCCCTCGAAGATGCCTACCGCACCGGTGTACCCGGAGCCGTACCACTCGTCCGCCACGATCAGCTCGCCGCTCCCATCCCCATCGACGTCACCGCCCAGTTGTTGCACCCACGGCTCGTCGTTGTCAGGCGAATATAGTATCGTCGCGACAGAGTCGGAAGCAGTGGTGCTCGTCGAGATCGGACCGTAGAAAACACCCGTTCCGGTGAAACTGTCACTGGTGCCGGTGAAGTCGTCGACGCCGTCGCCGTCGATGTCTCCGGCCGCGTTCCAGCTCACGCTGTCGGTCGCGCCAGTCAAATTCGCGAGCGCCGCGTACCCCGAGGTCGTCGACCCGCCGGCGAGGTTCAGTTGGCCCTCCGCGCTGTCGAAGACCAGCTCCACGTCGCCATCGCCGTCGATGTCGGAGGCGAATACCGCCGTGAGCATGCTTCCCGAGGAAGGTCCCGAAAAGTTCAAGTCGGCGCTGGTCTCGTCGATGGCTCCGAGCAACTCGCAGTCGCCCGGCCCGCTGTCGCAGTTGTTGTCCAGCAGGTCGTTGCACACCTCCTCCGCGCCCGGGAAGATGGTCGCATCGCTGGCGCCGCAGTCGCCGCTGAGCGCCGCGTAGCCCGCGGGCTGGGTGCAGGAGACGTCGGTGCTGATTCGGATGCCGTAGCCGTCGCTGTCGACGTCCAGGTACCAGGTGGCGGCATCGACGGCATCGGCCTCGTCGGTGTCGCCGTCGCAATCGTCGTCGACGAGGTTGCACAGCTCGTCGGTGCCGGGGCTCACCTCGGCGTTGGCATCATCGCAGTCGTCGTCATTGTCGGCGGTCCCGCTCGGCGGGTCGCAATCGAACTCGCTGGGGCCGGGCACGCCGTACCCGTCGCCGTCGACGTCCACGAACCACTCGATCACGTCGATTGCGCCGTCCTCATCGACCTCGCCGTCGCAGTTTTCGTCCGACCCGCCGCAAACCTCGTCGCTCCCCGGCGAGATGTCGGCGTCGGTGTCGTCGCAGTCGGTGTCGACAGCTGCGTAGCCGGCGGGCTGGGTGCAGGCGGCGGTCACGACGCTCGGGTCGCCGTAGCCGTCGCTGTCGGCGTCTTCGTACCAGGACAAGGCGTCAACGGCGTCATCCTCGTCGACGTCGGTGTCGCAATCGTCGTCGATGAGGTTGCAGGACTCGGCGGCGTCGGGGTTGACCGCGAGGTCGCCGTCGTCACAATCGGTGCCGTCCGCCAGCCAACCCGACGGGGCGTCGCAGGCGTCCGTGGCGCTGTGCAGGTCACCGAAACCATCGGCGTCGATGTCCGGGTGCCAGGCGGTCGCGTCCGCGGCGCTGTTCTCGTCTGCGCGCCCGTTGCAGTCGTTGTCGACGCCGTCGCAGAGCTCGATTCCGTCGGGGTTGTTCTCGGCGTCCGCGTCGTCGCAGTCGTCCCCGTTCTCGAGCCAGCCGTCGGGGACCTCGCAGAAGGCGGACGAAGCGCCGTCCTCCCCGAAGCCGTCGCCGTCTCCATCGGGCCAGGCGGTCGTTGCGTCCGACGCGTCTTCGGGGTCGTCGATGACCCCGTCGCAGTCGTCGTCTTCTCCATCGCAGGTCTCCGATGCGCCGGGGCTGATCCCGGCGTTGCCGTCGTTGCAGTCGTCGGCGTTGGACGCAGACTGCGCCGGAGCCGCGCACTGGCTTGCGGTCGCCGCGCCCACGCCGAACCCGTCCCCGTCTGCGTCGACGTACCAGAGCGGCGCATCCGCAGCGTCGGCCTCGTCGGTCGTCCCGTCACAATCATCGTCGCGACCGTTACATAGTTCTGTCGCGACAGGGCTGGTGGACGCGTCGTCGTCGTCACAGTCGCCGCCGATCTCCAGGCCGCCGTCGACGCGCGTGCAGGTGGCGCGGCGGGTGGTGGTGCCCCCGTAGCCGTCGCCGTCGGCATCGGTGTAGTAGAGGTACGCGTCGGTCGCGTCGTCGTCGATCTGGTCGTTGCAGTCGTCGTCGGCACCGTCGCACAGCTCGCCGGCACCCGGGTTGACGGCGGCGTCGTGATCGGCGCAGTCCGTCCCCAGCAGGGAAAAGCCTACGTCGCCGACGCAGCCGCGCAACGGACGGCCAACAACGCCGAAGCCATCGCCGTCTTCGTCGGTGAAGCCATCGACAACATCGCAGGTGGGCTCAGTCGCGGAGTCGTCGTCGCTCGGGCAGCCGAAAAGTGCGAGGAGGAGCATGGCGGGCCCTGGGCACCGCCATGGTATCACCGCGGCTTGCGGGACCGGAGGAAGGCCGCGGCGCCGGCCGCCAGTACCCCCAGCGCGCTCGCGCCTCCGCCTCCGGTAGCGCAAACGCCGGCCGCCTCTGAAGCATCGACGGCGCCGTCGTCATCGTCATCGGCAAGCGCATCCGCATCCGTGTCCTCGGTGTCCGTGTCCTCGACGACCTCCTCCGCCTCTTCCCAAAGCGTGTAGTCGTTGGTGTGCTCATCGATGAAGTCCATGTAGGCGTCGACACGGGCGGAGTAGGCGCCGTCCCTCTCGCAGCTCGGACCGCCGAAGTTGACGATTCCTGCCACGGAGTAGGTGCCGTCCTCGTACAGACGCATCACCGGTCCGCCCGAGTCGCCGTGACAGGCGTTCTGGTGGTCGGGCCGATCTTCGGTGTGCATCAACGAGGCGGTGTAGCCCTCCAGCGGAACGTCCACGACCCGCTTCTTCATGTTGCTGGCGCTGTCGGTGTCGCTGGTCACCCCGAAGCCGACGATGCGGAAGTCCTCGCCCTCGTCGCTGCGTTGGAGCGCGACCTCGGCCAGCCGCATCACCGGCACGTCCGTGGCGTCCCGCAGTTCAATGAGCGCGATGTCGTTGCTGCCGTCGCTGGGGTTGTAGTCTTCGTGCTCGAACCAGCGCCTGGCGAGAACCGTGTTGGTCTCGTCCATATCGTTGGATTGATTGACAAAACCCACGTAGACGTAGTCCACATCGAACGATGCGTCGCTGTGAACGCAGTGCGCGGCGGTGAGGATCCAGTCCTCCGCGATCACCGAGCCCGTGCAGCCCCCCCCGTACCCATCGGAGTCCGAGGCGTACAACATGACCACTTCCGGATACTCGTGGGTGATGTCGCCGTTGATGATCGGGGGCGGGGCGGCGGCGAAGGCGAGGGTCAGAAAGAGCATCGGCAGACGTCCGCGGAGGGGGCTCACCGTACCGTGCTCAGGGCGGGCTTGGGTTTCAGATTCGCAAAATCTGATGCGGTGACGATACGCGTGGGCGATGACTCGCTCGATCAGTCCGATGCACGTGCTCGCGGTCGTGGTGGTGCTGGCGACGTTGGGCCTGACGGTGGCCCGGTCGTTGGGCGGCGACATCGAGAAGGACCCGTCTTTGGCGTGGCGCGCTAGCCCGGCGGCACCCACCGAACCGGGGTCACCGCCCACGCCGGGTCCCCCCCCCAAGGCCGTGACCGCTCCGCGGTGACGCTGACCAGCGCCCAGGTGGCCACGGGTAGCGCGAGGACCGCCCCGCCCTCGGCATCCAGTTCGAAGGGCCGCGCGCCAAGGTCGGTGTGCAGGGTCGCTGACAGGGTCCCCATCCATCCCGGGGCGCCGGTGACGACCAACAAAAGCGGCGCGGGACTTGCCTGCGCCACGGCGCCGTCCGCGAAGGCGATCTCGACCAAGGGGCCGTTGCCGGCGGACGCCTGCCGCTCCGCGAGCGCTCGGAGCAAGGACGCCGGATTCGCGGCGCCGACGTGCGGCAGCCACACCCGTTCGGCCAGCGGTTGGACGTCGATCGACGCCGCTGCGAGGCCGACCAGAACCGGTAGATCGGCGAGGGAGTCGAGCCACAGGGCGTCCGGCGGCGTGGGCCAGTCCCATGGGGGCGCCTCCGCCAGCGCGGCGGCGACCCACTCTGGCCGCGCCACGACGAACTTGTCGGCGGCGATTCCGCCCCGAGACAGCGTCGCGCGATCCAAGGCGCCGAAACCCGCGCTGTCCAACGCGCCGTGCGCCGGGCGGCGCGGGTTCGCCGTCGAGCCCCAGGTCCAGACGTCGCCCGCCGTCCGGGCCCCACTCGACACCAGCACGTCATCGTGGCCGTCGATCTTCACGGCCGGAAACTCCTCATCGGCCAGCAGGTTTGCGTAACCGACGCCCTCCGCCGCAAGCTGGTGGAGCACGTCCGCGGCCGGCTGTCCACGGTCGGCATCGGGGGCGACCTCCACGCCGAACGCCGCCAGCCGCAGCCCCCCCTCCGGCCAGTCCTCGGCGCCTTCGCCTTCCCCCCAGCGCAACGCCTCCGGCATCACCCGCGCCAAGGTGATGGTGAGCTGGCTTTCTTCGCCGTCGTACCAGCCCGCCCACGACGCGTACCCCGGCCCCGCCCACGCCCAGGCTTTCCCCGGGGTGACGCCCAGGGGCGCGCGCCCACCGCCCACCGGAAGGGGGAAGTCGTCATCCCCGAAGTGCACGGTCGCTGCGATGTCGCGGCCGTCGTCATCGCGGACAACAACCGCCAGGCCGGCGCAGCCCACCAACGCCAAGCCGGCATAGGTACACCCTGCCCGCTTGCCGGTGAGCGTGGCATCCCCCGGGGCCACCACGGTCGCGACCCCGTCGACCACCGGGACGCGGTCGATGATCCGCCCATCCAGGCTCACCTCGACCACGTCGGCCTCGACCTCGGTCGGCAAACGCTCGCCACCTGCCCAACGGGAGGCCGCCGACAGGGCGACGCCGGTCAGGCCGGCAACCTCGATTTGCCCGTACCCGTCGGCCTCGGCGGGGAGTGGGCTGCCGAGCATCAGCGCCATGAACTGGGTGCCGCTCCGGGCGACGGCGTCCACATGCTCGACCGAGGGCTTGGGCACCCAGAGGGCGGCGTCGCTAGAAGTGGTGATCACCAAGCGGTCGTCGTCAGCATCCAGATGGTAGACCACCCCCGGAAGCCGCAGCTCTGCTGCTCCAGCGAGCGACACCGCCTCGATCTCGGAACGGTCGCCGTCGGGGAGCAGCTCCATCAGCAAGTCGGCTTGACCGACTCGTGCCGCGTCCACAAGGCTGCCGCCCTGGCGCCCGTGTTGGGTGAGCGCCGCGTAGGTTCCCCGCACCACGAACCGGGCCTGGGCGTTTTCCAGCAGCCAGTCGCCCACCGCGCCCTCTCCCCCGGCGATCAGCTCGTCGATACAGGGAATCCGCCGGGCGCGCACCTCGCCGGCCTCGAGCGGGCGGGCATCGCAGGTCGGTGGATTCTCCGGGAGGTCGGGGGAGCAGGCGGCGAGGATGAGGACCGGCGCCAGGTGGCCCACTCAAAGATCCTTCACGAACTCATAATAGTCCGCGAAATGCACCCGACTGACCTGCTTGCCCATCTTGATCATCTCACGGGCGACCGCTTCCACCGCGTGACGCATACACACCGACTCGCGCCGGGCGCTGGCGAGAATACAAGCATTGATCGCGCTGTTCACGATGGCACCGCCGGCGAGGGCGAACTGGTTGGCCAGATACTCCAGCTCCAGATCGTCGCCCCGAGGGGCGTTGGGCGGGATGGCGTGCTCCCACAACTTCAGCCGCATCTCAGCGGTAGGCATCGGGAACTCGACCACGGCGCCGAACCGACGCAAGAACGCCTCGTCGATGTTTTCTTGAAGGTTGGTGGTCAGGATGGCGCAGCCCTCGAACACTTCGAGGCGTTGCAGCAAGAAGCTGACTTCTTGATTGGCGAATCTGTCCTGGGCCTGCTTGACCTCGCCGCGTGAGCCGAAAAGCGCGTCGGCTTCGTCGAACAGAATGACCGCCGTCCCGCCTTCCGCCGCATCGAAGATCTGGGCGAGGTTCTTTTCGGTCTCGCCAACCCAACGGCTGATGACGCTAGACAAGTCAACACGGAACAGATCGAGGCCGAGTGAACCCGCGATCACCTCGGCCGCCATGGTCTTCCCGGTGCCCGGGCCCCCGGAGAAAAGCGCCTTGATGCCATACCCACGTGCCCGTACTTTGTTGCCACCCCAGCGGTGGTAGACCGTCTCCTGTTCTGACAAATAGTGCGTGAGGTGGATCAACTGGCTCTTCACCTTTTCGGTGATGATCAGGTCGTCCATCCGGAACTTGGGGATGACGTGCTGGGCCAGCCCCCGGAACTCGGGCCGGCTCATTTCCCGCGCGGCCGACCAGATGAGCTCGACCGCCGGCTCCTTCCCGCCAGACTCCGCCTCGGCGCGCTCGATCACCCTGGGAATCGTGGTGCCACCGACGCTGTAGAAGCGTTCGGCCAGGTCTTCGGAGATGGTGCTAGACCAGCCCTTGCGCTCCAACTGGGTGCGCCACGCTTCGATGCGTTCCCCCTGCGAGGTGCGGCCCACGTGCACGGTGACGCTGGGACGGTCGCTCCCCAAAAGGCCGGCGATGGAGCGGCGATCGGTGCCGGACACCAGCACCGGGTAGGGCAGGACCGACAACGCGCCGCCGAGGGCCAAGAGCTGGTTGCGCAGCGCAGGGTCCTCCTGGGCCGGCGCCACGTTGATGACACACGGCAACGCGCCGCTCAGCCGCAGCTCCCGGATGAGCTCCCACGGCTCGTCCAGGTACTGTTTGGCTCGCTCCAGGTCGATGCGGACCAATGGCCGCCCGACGAAGCGCGCAAGGGACTGGGCCACGCCCTCGCGGAGGCCCACCGTGCTGCCGACGATGGCGACGGTGACCGGTCCCGACAGCGTCCCTCCCAGCTCTTCGATGCGCTGGCGCGTGGCCGCGGGGATGAAGGGTTCCATCGAGGTGTCGATGGGCGTGAATCCCACGCTGGCAGGCAGGTCGCCGGCTTCGAGGAACCACCGCACCAGGCGCGGGGCCGGGTGCAACCGGCGCGAGGTGTGGGTTTCAAAACCGTCAGGCGGATTGAGTAAAAGCAGGCGATTGCGGATCAGCGCACCGCCCGGGAGCAAGCGCGCCTGCAGCGCCAACCGTTCGCGACGACCCGGCCGCAAGACCCGCGTGGCCATGTCAACCGTGAGGTACGCTTGATTCAGGTTGTCGTTGAGATACGCGAAAATCTTGCCGTAGCCAGCCGAAATCTCTGGAGCCAGGGCCAGGAGCACGAGGTCCGCGTCGTCCCCGTCAAGTTGGAAGGCGGTCCGGAATTGGTCGAAGCGCCCACCCGGCCCGTCGCGTAGCGCCGAGGAGGCAAGCACCGCCTCTTCCAGGCCGTCAGGACCGCCCGGATAGTCGATTTCCCCGTGGGCGCGCAGGAGCGAGTCGACCTCGTCGTCGGTGATCACCGAACCCCAGAATTGGCCCTTTGCGCGCATCGCAGGTCGCGACCGCTGCCGACGCACGGCGCGAAGCAGCAGCAGGTCGGTTCTGCGGAGACGGCGGGCCAGTTCGTCGAAGACATCGCTCATCGGGAAGCAACGTAACCGGGCGGCGCCGAGGGGTGCCCGGCGGCCTCGTGCCCACCACGGGCGAGGTCAGATCGGGCGGCCATCTGAGGCACGGAGCAGGCGCGGTGGGATAGGCAAGTTCGATGCTCGCTGTCTTCGCAATCGCCGTCGCCGCGCCGCCCTTCCCGATCGACCTTCCTGGGCAAAGCGCCGGGGCGCTCTCCGGCACCGAGGTCTACCTCAGTCAGTGCCACGGATGGCTGTGGTACGACTCGCTCGACGGGTTTTCAACCCAGCGCGGCACCTGGTTTGAGACCGTCGAGGACTTCCACAACCCGGAAGGTGCCAATCAGGCGCTGGCCCCGTTCCTCCACAACGCGGGCGCCGACGTGTGGATGGTGAAAGAGCGCGATCTTCACGATGCCTGGGCCATCGCCGACAACGACGGGAATGGCTACGAGGAGCAAGGCGCGGGCATCCTCGCCGGGGCCGCCGGCTTTGTCGATGACGGCACGTGGGCGTACGGTGAAAATCCCTTCGAGGGGGGCTCGACGCGCGACATTCCCGTCGGCAGTAGTGCCACATTCGGTCTTGCGGCTCCCGCCTTGGGTTGGACCGCGCTCTATGTCGCGTACGTTGCCGATCCCGCGCACAGCACCGAGGCAGCCTACACCGTCACCTCACGCGGGGTCAGCTACGTGCACACGGTCGATCAGACCACGCACGGGAGCACCTGGCGCTACCTCGACACCCTGTGGCTGGAGCCCGGCGATGCGGTCACGGTAGGCGTCTCCGCGACGTCCGGCACCGTCAATGCCGATGCGGTCCGGCTCGGTGGGGGTAGCGGCGTGATCGAGCGTCACGGCGAAACGACCGGGCGCCCGCGTTGGGAAGAATCGGCGGTTCTCGCCACCCAATATAACGGCGCGCCGGAGGCGATCTACGACCCCTACAACGATGGCAACGGCAGCGATCCCACCGCGCGCCCGCTTTGGGCGTCATGGGAACACCCCCGCGAGCCTGAAGCGGTCTATGTCTCGTGGCATAGCAACGCCTGCGACGGTTGCGATGCACGGGGGACCAGCGTCTATGTTTATGACAGTGCGTGCGCCTCTGGCTCGCCGATTGCGGGCAGCGAAGAGTTGGCCGCGCTCATCCAGGAAGAGCTGATGGCCGTCGGCGAGGCCTGGGACCCCGACTGGCAGGACCGGGGGGTGCTGTCCGACTGCTTCTCCGAGGTCAATCCGAGCCACAACGACGAGATGCCGGCGGTGCTCATCGAGATCGCGTTCCACGACACCGAAGCCGACATCGATATCCTCAAGGAACCGCTCTTCCGGATTGACGCCGCCCGCGCGATCTACCGAGGGATCGCCCGCTATGTCGACGGCGATGGCGTGCCCTTCCTCCCCGAGCCGCCCCAGTCCCTCGCCCTCCGCAACACCGCTGACGGCCTGCGTCTGAGCTGGGAGGCGGGTTGGGTCGGTGATCTGTGGGGGGACGCCGCCGAAACGTACGTGGTCCAGACGTCTATCGACGGTCGCGCCTGGGGCGCTGGAACCGTCGTGGCAGAGCCCCGGGCGAGCCTCGACGCGGCGGTTGGCGAGTTGGTGTTCGCCAGGGTGGTGGCGGTGAATTCGGGCGGGGTGTCGTTCCCTTCCACGGTCGTGGCCGCGCGACGAGGGACCACCGCGCCGATCCTGCTCGTCAACGCCTTCGATCGCATCGACTCCGGACAGCTCGAGGTTGAGGGCCTCGGCGGCTCTCTCGGTGAAGTGGCTAGGATGAACCTTGGCAAAATTAACGCCGGTGACATCCTCGTTCCGCACGCGACCGCCATCGCCGCGGCCGGTTGGCCCTTCGACAGCGCCGAGGACGACGCGATGGGGGATCTCGCCGCGTACGACCTCGTGGTGTGGGCCACGGCCGAAGAAAGCACCGTCGACGCGAGCTTCGACAGCGACCAGCAGGCGACGTTGCGGGCGTTTGTCGCTGACGGGGGCGCGCTGTGGGCCTCAGGCGCTGAGATATTCTGGGACCTCGGCGCGCGGGGCAGCGCCGACGACCAGGCGTTCGCGCTTGACGTGCTGGGCGCCGCGTACGCCGCCGATGATTGTGCCTGCGATGAGGCCGTGGGGGAGGGCCTCCTCGCTGGGCTGACGATGGCGTTCGGCCGGCCCTACCCGGTGGAGTGGGCCGACGAGTTGGACCCTGTCGGTGAGGTGCTGGCTCGCTACCCGGATGGGCAGCCGGCCGGCGCCCTGACCGGAAAGGTCGCGGTTTTCGGCTTCCCGTTCGACGCGATGAATGACGCCGACACCCGTGCGGAGCTTGCCGCTCGGTTGTTGCCGGTCCTGCTGCCGGACTGGGTTCCCGCAGATACCGGCGAGGGCGAAACCAGGGCGAAGACCCCGCGTCCGGGGCGGCCGGTGCCGCTGGCCGATGGCTGTGGTTGCGATGGAGGTGGATTCCCGGCCGGCGCGGCGGCAGTCTGGCTCGCGGCGCTGGTGGCGTGGCGGCGGCGGGATACCGGTCGCGCATGATCCTCCTCACGATGCTGGCCTGCTTTGACCAGCCCCCGGGCAACGACGACGACAAGCCGCTGGCGACCGACACCGCCGCCGATGCTGGCGAGGGCACCGACTGCGCGGCCGACGCCGACGCGGACGGCGCCTGTCATGTAGACGACTGTGACGACGACAACGCCGCCGTCAACCCCCGCGCCGTCGAGCTCTGCAACGACATCGACGACGATTGCGATGGCGACGTCGACGAAGACCTCGGGGGCACCTACTACCGGGACGTCGATGAAGACGGCTTCGGCGACGCCGCCGCCGTCCAGACCGCTTGCGAGGCCCCCGAGGGCTACGTCGACAATGGCGCAGACTGTGATGACACCGACGGCGACGTGTTTCCGGGGGCGGAGGAGACCTGGAACGGTACCGACGACGACTGCGACGAAGAAACCGATGAGGGACTCGAGGCGCCGGTCGAGTTCACTGTGGCCGTCACCTGGGACGATGCGGGGGTCAGCGTGGCGATCGATGGGGGGACGGCCTCTTATTCCGTCGGGATGGCCGAAACCGGCGCGGGCGACGCCGGCTGGTTCGGCGAAAGCTGCGTCAGAGGCGAGGAGCCGTGGGGCTACAACGACTACGGTTTTGACGTGTGTCACGACCTGAGCAATACGGGCGGGAGCCTCCGTTCTGTTTCTGCGGTCGACGACGTGGTTGCTGGGTCGGCAACGTTGTTCAGCCAGAGGCTCGAAGGCAACCTCACCTACGTCCTCACCGAGCAAAGCGGCGCCGCCTGCTGGGTTTGGGGGGACGACGTGACGTATTACGATGACTTTGGGTGTGAAGAGTTGTAGTCGCGGCGGAACGACCCGGCCGCCCTCATCCCCTACCGCCGAAACCGCGGCGGCGCCTCGTCGCGCACATAAGCGCGGATCCACAAGGCCAGGCGCTCCCACTCCTGGGTCCGATCCTCCTCGCGGTAGACGTGCTTCATCAGGTCGTGCCACACCTCTGGCAACACCGGCGGCGCTGGAGCCCGCTTCGCCTTCTTGGGAGGAGGCGGCCCCATGACGCCCTGCCCATCGCACTCATCTGGCAGGTTGTCGTCGTCGATGTCGAAGGCCGGCAGCTCGATCGGCGGCATCGGCTCGCGCCGCGCCATGCGGTCGGTGTCGAGCACCGCGGCCAAGGAGTTGGCGGTGGCGATCCGCTTGGTCCAGGGCTCGATCCCGAAGCGGTCGCACACCAGCTTCAGCCAGCTGGTGTGGTCGAAGGTGGTTGAGACTGCACCCTGTTTGACGTACGGTCCGATCGCGACGACGGGCACGCGGAAGCCGAGCTGGTCGAAGCCTTCGGCGGCGTGGTCGTCTTCCACCAACGGCGGCGGCACGTGGTCGAAGAAGCCGCCGTGCTCGTCGTAGGTGATGAGCAGCAGGCAGCGGTCCCACTGCGGTGAGCGCGACAGCGCCTTGTAGACCAGGGCCAGGAACTCCTGACCCAGCCCAACGTGATGGGGCGGGTGGTCGTCGTTGAAGGCGAAGCCGGGGTCGATCCAGGTGACCGAGGCGAGCGAGCCGAGCTCGGCGTCGGAGACGAAGTCCTCAAGCAAGTGGCGGCGGGCGACGTCGTAGGCGCCGCAGAAGAGCGCCTGGAAGGGGAGGTCCGTGTAGTAATAGCGGCCGTCGACGCCGGCTTCGATGAGCTTGGACCACACGGTCGGCATGTCGTAGCAGCCGTCCGCGGGCCAGTCGTTGCTGCGCATGCCGTTGGAGGTCCCGGCGTGGCCGTAGAAGCGGTTGGGCCACGTCGGACCCATCACCGAGCAGAAATAGGCGTCACACACCGCGTATTCGTCGGCGAGCGCCCACGTGATCGGCAAGTCGGAGCGCTGCATGTACTGCATCACGCCGGGGCCGCCGTAATCGCGCACGAAGCCGTCGTTGGCGCCGCCGTTGTGCTGCCCGCGGGAGGCGTCCCACCCGTGGCCGGGGTCGGCGATGCAGCCGATCTCGTTGGGGTAGGCGGGGACGGCGACCCCCTCGGCATCGCTGTTCTGCATGTCCGCAGTGAGGCCATTGAGGTCCGCACGGCCTTCCTGGAGCGTCATCGCGCCCAAAAAGTGGTCGAAGGAGCGGTTCTCCATCATGACAACGATGATGTGGTCGATGGTGGCCGGCGTGTCGTCGGCGGAGTCCTCAGTCGAGGTGGAGCAGGCCTGGCCGCCGATGGCGACCCCTGCGCCGGCCAGAATCTCACGCCGGGAAACACGCATGCTTCACTCCACGAGGTCGGCAGCCGACCGAGGCTCGATGAGGAACTTCACCTCGTCCTCGTAGCTGGTGTAGAACACCGGGCCCGTGACGGACGTCCAAGTTTGCCCATTCGTTGCCTCGAAGAAGCTGAGGAGATCATCGAGGTACACGCCCTTGTCGGTGTTGATCACCCCGAACTCGTCTTGCGCGCTGGTGGCGGTGACGTTGGTGATCGTCACCAGCGCCGACTGCCAGGGCAGCCAATCCGAAGGCGCCTCGACCAGGACGTCGGCCGTGGGCTCGGCAGTGCCGGTGGACACGAGGTTGGCGATGTCGCCGACGAAGAGCTCGATGAGACCGTAGTAGTTGGAGACGTCGCCGGTGATGTCGAAGGTGGTTCCGGCTGCGTAGGCGACGTGCTCGCCGGGCGAGAACGCGAGGAGGCTGCTGTATTCGCCGCCGCCGACGTCTTGGACGAAGATCGAGGTTTCTTCCTTGGATTCGCCGTAGCTCGCCGCGGTGGAGACGACGCTCTGCACCCGAACCGGGCCGCAGACCTCGCCCATGCGGATCGCGTGAATGGTGGTGTCGATGACCTCGCCACCGGAGTAGGCGCCCAGGTCGGCGGCGGAGCGGTTGTTGAGGGAGTAGGCTTCGTATTGGTAAAATACGATGCCAGTCACCGAAGCGAAGTGCCCGCGGCAGGCGTAGTCGTTGAACACAAATCCATCGTCGAGGCCGACTCCCGCAGTCAGCGTACCGGTGGAAAATGCGTTGATCGACTCGACGGTCTGCTCCGTGAGCGTGACCGGAACGCTCTCGTAGGCGTCCCAGTCGACACCTGCACCGTCGCCGAGCGCGGCCGGGGCCGGGAGGGTGCCGGAGCCGGTGCGGGTGATGCTGCTGGCGTCGCCGACGACCAGCTCGGTCCAGTCGTAGAACTCGCTGATCTGGCCGCTGATGCTCACCTCATCGCCAACGACCACGGTCAATTCGTCGCCGAACTGCCCCTGGCTCCACACGTAGAGCCCGCTTTTTTCTCCGCCGGCGGGATCCTGGATGAAGAAGCCGTCCGAACGTCCGGAGTCGGCGTCGGCCCGCGTGACTGGGGAGGAGACAAGCACCCCGGTGATCGTCACCGCGTCCCCGTCGCCGACCACCCCGTTGCGCACGTCGAAGATGCTGTTGCCTCCGCCAGCGCCGGTGTCGTCGGAGTCGCCGCCGGCCGTGTCGGTGTCCTTCTGGACGGGGTCGAGGCAGGCAATCAGGATCAGGGGCAAGATCATGGTGAGGTCCGGGTTAGCAGCCGCGCTCTACACGAGGATGAGGCTGGTGACAAGTGACGTTCCTGCGTTGGCCGTGCGCGGCCTCTCCCGTTTTTACGGAAAGCGGGCCGCCATCCGGGCGTTGGACCTCCAGGTAAACCCCGGGGACCTCTACGGGTTCCTCGGCCCCAACGGCGCGGGAAAGACCACGGCGATTCGGGCGATCCTCTCGCTGATCGGTCGCAGTGAAGGCACGGTTGAGATCTTCGGCGAGCGGGATGCGGTGCGTCGGCGTCGCGAAGTTGGCGCTCTGGTGGAGACGCCCACATTTTACGAATGGCTCTCCGCTAGGCGGAACCTGCGCATTGCGGCGGCCTACGCCGGCCGGGGCACGGAGGCCGATATCGACGAGGTCTTGGAGCGGGTCGGTCTCCGCGAGCGCGCGA
Organism: Deltaproteobacteria bacterium; assembly: GCA_947445035.1. Taxonomy (GTDB): domain Bacteria; phylum Myxococcota_A; class UBA796; order UBA796; family SXON01; genus SXON01. Next base: position 274,999 of record CANFCK010000003.1, on the reverse strand, counting down.
GGGAGCGTGTAGCGGGCTTCTCGTTGGGCATGCGCCAGCGCCTCGGCATTGCCCGCGCGCTGCTTGGCAAGCCGAAGCTCTTGGTGCTGGACGAGCCCACCAACGGCCTTGACCCCCGCGGCATGCGTGAGGTGAGGGAGCTGCTCACCGCGCTGGTCAAGCGCGACGGTCTCACCGTTTTCGTCAGCAGCCATCTGCTCAGCGAGGTCGAGGCGATGTGCAATCGCGTCGGGATCCTGGATCGGGGCGAGCTCAAGGCCGAAGGTACGATGGAGGAGCTTTTACGGCGGCTGGGCGGCGCGCAGGATGTCGAGGTGGGGGTCAGCGACAAGCCCGCGGCGCTCGCGCTCTTCGATCGGCTCGGTGGGATCGAGGTCGTGGGGGATGCGGCCGAGGACAGGGTGCTGGTGCGCCTCCGCGGAATCGGCCCCGCCGCCGTCAACCGCGCGCTGGTTGAAGCCGGTATCGAGGTCCCGGCGTTGGTCCCTCGCGCAGGCACGCTGGAAGAACTCTTCCTTTCCGTCACTTCCTCCGAGCCGGGGGTCGCATGATCCCGCATCAATTTCCCGGCATGGTCCGCGCCGAGATGCTCAAGGTCTTCACCAGGGGTAGCGGCATCGGAGCGCTCATCGTGGCGTTTCTCGTGGGTGCGCTGGCCGCGGCGCTGATGGCGGGGTTGCAGAGCCTGCAAGGGGGGGTGCAAATCAACGGCCAAGCGGCGCTCATGCAATTCGATGTGGTCGGCGTGGGTGCCAAGGCGCTGTACGCCCGCAACTTCTTCATCCTGCCGCTTTTGCTTTTCCTTGCCACGGCGGGGGCCATGGCCGGTGAGCACGCCGACCGCACCCTGCGAGAGTTGGCGGTGCGCCCGGTGCCGCGTTGGAGCATCCTCGCCGCCAAGTTCTGCGCGTTGGCGTCATTGTCGTTGGCCACCTTGGTGCTGACGTTCGTCACCTCCGGCATCATCGGTTGGCCGCTGGTGGGGGGCCCGGGCATCGACCAATCCGTGGCCGAAGGTAGCGAGTCGATTCTGCGGCTCGCGATGGGTTTTGGCGCCAGCTTCGTCAGCGACCTGTGCCTGATCGCGCTGGGGCTTGCGCTGTCGACGTTCGTCCAGTCGGTGGGGGGCGTCGTGGTCAGCCTGATGTTGGTACTCATGGCCGATCGTGGACTGTGGATGGGGCTCAACGGCCTCAAGCTCGTCCAGAAGATGATGGCGAACGGGGAAAGCCAGCCATGGGTGGACGAGGTGTTGAAGTGGACGCTGGTGGGGGCACAGGCCTGTTGGGAAGGCTGGGAATCTCAGTTCGAGGCCGGGCAGTTCCTCGCCGTTACCGTGTACATGGTTGTCGCGTCGGCTGTCGCAGTGCTACGCTTCTCGCGCTCCGATGTCCCCTGACCAGATCCGCGCCCTGCTCGCTGCGATGACGGTGCCGGCGGCCTGGGCGGACAGCTCCGGCCACCTCGCCGCCGCAAACCTGGCGTTCGACGCGTGGGCCCCCGCGTACCGGCGGGCGTCGGTGGAAGATAAGCCCGATGGCGCGTGGTTGGTAGCGCCGGGCCGCGCGCCGATGCCGGTGCGCGCCGAACCCCTCGGGGACGGCCAACTTGTGCTTTCGGCCGGCGATGGCGGCCGCGTGGCGCTCGACGCTGTCGTAACCAATGTCGTGCGCCGGCTCGACCGGGTCTCGGCGTCGGTGGATTCGACGTTGTCGGCGGCGTTGCGGGAGCGGCCCTCCGAGCGCGCCGTGGCCGCCATCCGCGAGGCGCTGTCGACCGTGGAGGAGCTGCGCGGCATTCGTAGGCAGGTGCTCGGACTCTCGCCCGGCGTCAGCCGCCCGGAGCCTCAGGCGCTGAATCTCGCCACCCTCACCGAAGATGCGCTCGCCGCGATGACCGGGCCGCTGCCGATCGAGTTCGGCTCGGTCGCGCAGGACTGCATCGTCACGGCGGTGCGCGAGAAGGGGTTCTGGGCCATCGCTGCGCTGGTGGGCTCGATGGCCCGCAGCCTTTCGGGCGATGGGACCATTCGCATCGACGTTCGGACCCGGGGGCACCACGGTCAGGTGGTGCTTGCCGCCGGCACGACGGCCACTCGGGGTGCAGAGATCGAATCGGCGCGAGACGCGGTCGAGGCGGCGGGGGGGCGGGTGCTCATCGATCCCGACAGCGGCGTGGTCGTCGAGTTTCCAATCTTCGGCACGGAGGCGCCCGACCGTCCCAGCGGTACGCGCGGGGCGGTTTTGGTGGTTGACGACGATCCGGGCACGCTGGCGATGATGGGAGCCGTGCTTCGCCGGGACGGCTTCGCGGTGATGGAAGCCGAAAATGGGGTGGCGGCTTCGATGATCCTCCGGACCCACGGGCGGACGCTGGTGGCGCTGGTCACGGACGCGGTGCTTCCCGGACGAAGCGGGGTGGACCTCGCCACGGAAGCGCGGCGATGGCTGCCGAACCTCCCGATTCTGATCGTCACCGGTCACGATGAGGACCTGGTCGGGACTGCGTTGGCGCCGATCCTGCGCAAACCTTTTCAGATCATCGAGTTTCGGGCCCACATCGAGGCCTTGTTCTCAGCGCAGGACCAAGAGCCATAGGGAGCCGTCGATCGTGCCGGCGACGGCGGCGATGGTGAGGCACGGCCGACTCCGCCCGGTTTCACGCCACGCCCAGGCGGCGAGAAGCGCCGGAATCGGGGTGAGCACGATGGAGAGCGCCGCGAGAGCCGTGAGCTGGCGTCGTGACAACGGTTCGGCCGCCTCGCTGCCGCCTATCAGCAGGGAGCGGGCTCGTCGGAGGCGAGCATGGCTCGGGCGAAGCGCCTCTCCCCGCTGCAGGCGGCCCTGCACCGTGTCCAATTCCTCGGCGCTGAGCATGCGGGTGGACGCCAAGAGCGAGAGCGCCGCCTCGCCGCGATCTGGCACGTGTGCGCACTGTGCGCACCGGCCGAGGGGCAACTCCTTGTCGGCGCCGCAACGGATGCACAGGCTGCGGGGCGTCACGGTGCCCGGTGGGACCCATCGCAGCCGACGGAACGGGCGGCGGCGATGAGGGGGGTGAACATGACGACCGTGGGTTGGGGTCGGACTAACGCGCTGGTGTGTCGTCCAAGGGCGTCCGTTCGCAAGGGTGGCTTGGTCGCGACGGCCCCGCTTGGGGGGCCCGGTTCGGCTCAGCCCCTGTCCTCCACCACGTCGCCCTCGCGCAGCAGCAGTTCCACGAGGCCGATGCGCGTGGAGGCGACGAGGTCGGCGCGGAGCCCGCCCTCGCGCAGGCGCTCGCGAAGGCGGCCGAGCAGTCCGTCCCACCGGCGGCGCAGGGCATCGCGATCGTCAATGTGCGGCCAGTGGGGGCGCGCCAGCTCTTCCCAGGCCATGGGCTGCTGCACGGTGGCGAGCTCGCTCACGACGCGTGCGAGCTGGCCCACGAGGACAAACACCTCGACTTTGGGCCGGTGAATCTGCACGGTGTCGTAGGAGGCCACGATGCGGAGCGGCGAGGCGTCGTCGGCGCGGGTGGCGGACTCGCCCGCGCCCGACAGCGCGATGGAGATCGCGGTGTACGCGCCGCTCGGGAGGGGCAGCGAATCTCCGGCCTCGAGAGGCGCTGTCTTTTCGCCGTGGCGCACCCGCCAGAGGCCGTCGCTTGCCCAGAAAATCGCCTCCGCCCCGGCCACGGAGCCGGGCGCGAGCCGGGGGTGTGGATCCAAAACCAGGGAGCAGGTTCCGGGCAAAACTTGTGCCGGCAAGCCGGGTCCTTCGAGACCGAGCACCGCGTCCGGGAGCGATATCGCCTCCACCCGGAGCAGCGCCCGCGGTCCCAGCCGCACCTCCATGCCCACCTCGAGCGCGGCGGCGTCGATGCCCTTCCCGCCCACGCTGAAACGGCGACGGAGTGCGAGCAGCCACAATCGCTCACCCCGCAGACTCACCATCGCGTGCGCTTCCGAGATGTCCGGGTCGTCGAGGCGCAGCGCCGCGGCTCAGGTACGACCAATCAGATCGCCCGCGTAGAGCGTTTCCACGGCGCCGTCGGGGAGGCAGAACCGAACGCTGGCGCGCATCGTCGGGCCGTAGCCCACACGGCGGGTCGCCGCCCGCTCAGCGCGGAGCTTCTCCCCAAGCGGCGACGACGTCTTGGGCCAGGCTGGCCACCGGCTCGGTGAGCGCACCCAGCGACCAGATGCGCGCGGTCTTGTCCCAACTGGCGGTCACGAGGTCGCCGTCGGGCAAGAACTCAACCGCCACGACGCGCTCTTCGTGACCGGGGAGGAGCCCGATCTGCTCGCCGGTGTCGGCGTTCCAGACGCGCACGGTCGTATCGAGGCCCACGGCGGCAACCCGACGGCCGTCCGGCGACAGCGCGACGTCGACCAGCGTTGCCCCCGCGGCGTCGAGGAACCGAGGCTGGGCGCCGTCGTGAACCTCAACGCCATCGGGACGTGCGATCGCAAGCCGATCGCCGCGGACCGCCACCGCGCGCGCGTCGGGGACCGTCGTAAGCAGGGTCAGCACGAGGCCGTCCAAGCGCTCCACCGCGCCATGCCCATCCAGCACCACGACGGTGTCGCCATCGCGCTCGATATCGCTGAACCCCCGCTCCGGGGCGAGCAGCGCGGGTGTGTCGGTCAGCACGGGCCATCGGTAGAGGCCGGGGTCCATGTCAACGCCCACCAGGGAGCCGTCCGTCGCGGAAGCCAAGCGACGGAACGGGCGCCCGCCGGCGACCGGCGACACGCCTTCGCCCGCGCCCATGCTCGCCAGCTGAGGCGGAGCGAGCCCGGACGCAAACAGGGTACTGCCATCGGCGCTGAACACCGTGGCCTTGACCACGCGGTCGCCGACCTGGCGGCGTTGTACCCGACCGTCGGCCAAGCCCACGGTCCACACTCCCCCGTCACCGCACGCGAGCGCGATCCGGGTTCCCGCGCCGTCCACCGTGACATCCGCCAGCCCCGCGGTGGTGCGGACGAGCGCCGGAGCCCCTGTCGGAATCCGCCACGTGTTCAGTGAGCCGTCGTGAACCAGCAGGCCCTCGCCGGTGAAGACGAACGAGCGGGGCTGGGGCGCCGGGATGTCTCCGATCAGCGCGGCGGTGTCTACTTGCCAGAGGCCGACGCCGCCCACCGTACCGCCGAGGGCGAGGACGTTGCCGTCCGCGGAGACCGCGAGGTTCCCGAGGCTCCCCAATGACGTGAGCCCGTGGGCGACGCGGTCGCCCGACCTCCCCTCGTAGACCGCCACTTTTCCGCGTAGGCTGCCGACTGCCACCCGGTCGCCGGGCATCCAGGCCAGCGACACCGCGACGTGATCGCCAACGAAATCGGTTGGCACGACGACGTGGGTCGGGTCGTCGAGCGTGCCGAGAAACAGCCGTCCATCGCCGCATACCGAAGCGATGCGTCCACCTGGCGGAGCGTCGACAACCCTCAGATTTCCGTAGCACGGGGACGGCGGGGTTGTCGGCACCGGGAGGGCCCCGAGGTCCGTCCACACCCGTCGGGGCGGCGACTCTGGCCTCCAATCGGAGCTCCCTTGCCATACGCCGGCTAACCCGCCGGAGTCGAGATCGAGCAGTGTAGTCGTGCCGACGGCGTCCCAAGCGATCAGGTGGCCGGCGCGTATGCGCCCGCCGATGGCCGCGATCGGCGCTTGCCATTCCGACCGCCCCGCCGCCCAGCGCTCGATGCGGTCGGCGTGACCGCAGATCACGAACCCGTGCGTAGCGCTCACTGCGGACCACAAACACGTGGGCCCTGCGGTCGTCGTCAACCGAACCGGGCGCTCTGCTCGACCGAAGGCCGCGAAAACGCCGCGCGCCAACGGATCCTCGCGCCGCTGGAGTACCGACAGCGCCAGCCGCTCGGCCCGCTCACGATCGCCGAGGTTCGTCGCCTCCACAGCACGTTCAAGCTGAAGATCGGCGAGCTTGTCGGCGGCGTCGGCCTCCGCCACCAACGCCCTTCCGAGCGACCGCGTCGTCTGCCAAAACCCCACGGAGACGACGAGGCCGACCGCGGCCAGCCCAACGGCACCGACGAGCAGCGGAAGCCGATACGCCCGCAGCGTTCGCCGCAGAAGGTCGCCTGGCGTGTACGCAAAGGCCAGAACCCGCCGCCCCTCGAACCAGCGAAGCAGGTCGTCGGCGAAGGCGGCGGCGTCGGGGTACCGATGCTGCGGTTCCCGAGCGACAGCTCGCGCAACGATCGCCGCGATTTCAACCGGAAGATCATCGGCCTCGCCGAATACTCTTGAGAGCGTGACCCCGAGACTCCAGACGTCATGGCGGGGCTCGGGAGGGTCCCCGCGCGCCTGCTCCGGTGCCATGTAGGCGTCGGTACCGACGGGGCCATGTCCGCCGGTCTCGGGGAGGTCGCTCCAGCGCGCCGCTGCCGCCGCGGTGGGCGTGGCCAGTCCCCAGTCCACCACCTGGGTTTCACCATGCGCCCCGATCAGGATGTTGGCAGGTTTCAGGTCACGATGCACGATGCCGGCGTCGTGAGCGGCGGCCACAGCATCCGCGGCGGCGAGGACGCGCCGAACGAGCTGGCGCCGGCCATCCGGGGTGGATGCGTCCGCGGCCGCGCGTGCCAGCGTCTGCCCGCGTACCAGTCGCATCGTGTAGAACGGGCGGCCGTCAGCGAGCGTGCCGACGTCGTGAACGGCGACGATGCCCGGGTGGTCGAGGCGGCTCGTAATCGCGGCCTCACGCGCCAGCCTCGCCGCTGCGAGCGCGTTGTCAACCAGATCCGGCCGCAGCTCTTTGAACGCGACGTCGCGACCCAAGGCGTTGTCTCGCGCCGCGTAGACCACGCCCATACCGCCCCGCCCCAGAAGCGCGCCGACCGCGTAGCGCGCCGGGGACGCATCCGCTGGCTGCGCTCCGCCCGGCGTGATGAGCGTCGTTCCGCCGATGGGCGTCCCGGGATCGCTCCATCCGCCCTGGCTAGTCTCATCGGCGGGTGGGGCGCGGGTGGGCACGGCCACGGCTTAGCACGGGCCCGCTTCCAGGCCGCCGCGCGTCTGCCGGATTGGGGGTTGAGTGGGGGACGACGGCTGGCCCTCACGTCCAAGCCAGTCTCTTCCGATCGTTGGTGCAGGAGGGAGCCTCCCCATGGATCCTCACCGCGAGACTGCCAGCCTCTGGCTGACCCGACCGTCCGACATCGCCATCCACCTTGCTTGTGCGGCCGCCGAGAAGCGCCCGGTCACGCTCACCGGCTCGGGGCTGGCCGCCAATGGCCTGTTCGTGGTTCCGGAGCGGTCCGGGCCCCTGTTCAGCCCCGACCCGAAACGGCCCATGCCGCTGCGGCGCGTCGGCGCCACGGTCAAGGCCGAGTATTTCACCCGTGGTGATGCGTTCTCATTCTTCTCTCGCCTCGTCTCGGTTGACACCGGGGGGCGCTGGGTTCTGCAGTCGCCTCTGGCGGTCGAGCGTTGCGACCGACGCATCTCCACTCGGCGCGTGGTGGTCGGAGTTTCAGGGTTCTGCCTTCGGCTCTCGAGCCACCCGGGACAACCGCTGCTGGGGCTCTACGACGTCTCCGAGCTCGGGGCCGCCTTCGTCGCCGACCCGCGTCGCCACCTGTTCCACCAGGAAGACATCGTCGACTGCGCGCTGCACCTGCCGGGCGAGACCCCGATGGAAGTCAAGCTCGAAATCCGACACTCACGCGAGTTTCCGCGGCAGTCCAACCTGCGCATCTACGGTACCCGCTTTGTCGATCCCAACCCGCTGGTCGAAGCTGAGCTGTCCGCGTTCCTGTCCGGCTGGCACGGCGGGGGGCAACACTGACTTGCAGAGGGGGAAGGGGCGTGCCGATCAGCCAGTGGCGTCGCGCACGCCAAAAGCCGTGATAGCGCTCCAGGATGTTCTTCCTATTCTTGGCATGTTTCGAGGAGCCGGAGCCTGAACAGGGCGCCGGCGGCGCCGACGTCGAGGATCGCTTCGGCGGCGCGTCGGCAGTTCGAGTCGACTCGCCGACCAACGGCGAAACGGTGGCGACGGCGTTCGCGGTGCGATTCCGCGTGGGCGCTGATGTTGACGCCGCGGAGCTGCTCGCGGACGGGGCGCCGGTGTCGCGAGTAGAAGAGTTCGTTGATGGCGGCGGGACGGTCGCTGTCACGCTTCCGGAGGGGAAGGTCACGCTGCGGCTGGTCGGCTACGGCGGTGGGGGCGCGGAGCTCAGTCACGACGAACTGACCGTGCGCGTCAGTGATGCCGACACCTGGGTCACGATCACCTCGCCCGCCGACGGGGCCAATATCGCGAACCCGGTCACGTTCACCGTGGCCGCTGACGGGGTTGATCAGGTTGAGCTCGCGGCCGACGGCTGGCCGATCGGAACGATCGACACCACCGACGGCGAGGGGCAGCTCACCTACGCGTTTTCAGGTACCGGCTACGCGCGCGAGATCGCCGCCACCGCGGTGGATGGGACGGCGAGCGACCAGCTCACGTTGACGGTAGAGCCCGAGGAAAACCCCGACGCTTCTGACTTCAACGCCATCGTCGTCGGCTACCTCGAAACCTACGCTACTGACGGCAGCAATGGCTACTATTGGCCTTCGGGTAGCGACTGGTCGGGCACCACCCGCGACATCTGGTACCAGGAGGTGCTCGTTGCCGAGGGGGACCGGGACGGCCGTTGCTTCTGCGTCGGACTGACATGGGAGGTGTACATGCGTGCCTGGGAAGAGGTCGACCGCTCCACGGGCGGCGACGGCAGCATCAACGGGGTCAGCGTCGATGATCTCTACGTCTTCCGGACGGACTGGTTCGTCCGGGAGCTCGATGGCGCCGGCCCCAGCGAGGCCTTCGAGCACTACGGCGTGGGGGAGGAGCTCACCGACGTCAGCAAGTTCCTCCCTGGCGACTTCGTCCAGTTCTGGCGCCACAGCGGCAGCGGCCACAACGTGATCTTCGTCGACTGGCTGGTCGAGGGCGGGGACATCGTGGGGCTCGAGTACTGGTCCACGCAGTCCAGCACCGACGGCGTCGGGTACAACAGCGAGCGCTTCGGGTCGAGCGGCTCCAGCATCGATCGGAATCTTGTCTTTGCGGGACGTGGCTATATGCCTACGGAATGGGAGGCTTGGAGATGAGCGACATGATCTATCGGCGGATGGGGCGGTCGGGGCTGAAGCTGTCGGTCTTCTCGATCGGCTCGTGGGTGACCTACGGCAGCCAGGTCGATGCCGGCGGAACGCGGGCGTGTTTGCTCGCGGCGATTGAGGGCGGCGTCAACTTCATCGACAACGCCGAGGCCTACGCCCAGGGGCAGGCCGAGGTCGCCGTTGGGAAGGTGGTCGCTGAGCTTCGTCGCGACTCGTTGGTGCTCAGCTCCAAGGTTTTCTGGGGTGGCGATGGTCCCAACGAGACGGGGCTGTCACGCAAGCACGTCACGGAGGCCTGCCACGCGGCGCTGCGTCGGCTCCAGACCGACTACCTCGACCTGTACTACTGCCATCGCCCCGATCCCGACACGCCGATCGAGGAGACCGTACGGGCGATGGACGTGCTCGTCCGGCAGGGCAAAGTCTTGTACTGGGGCACCAGCGAATGGAGCGCCGCGCAGCTCGCTGAGGCCTACACCGTCGCCGCCCAGCTCGGCGCCACGCCGCCATCGGTCGAACAGCCGCAGTACAACTTGTTCCATCGTAAGCGGGTCGAGCAAGAACTGGCCCCGCTCTATGCGTCGCACGGCCTCGGCACCACGACGTGGAGCCCGTTGGCGTCCGGCGTGCTCACCGGAAAGTACAACGACAGCATCCCCGCCGGCTCGCGCCTCGGGATGGAACGGATGTCGTGGTTGCAAAGCGGCGTCACCAAGAGCCGCGTCGGTGCGGTGCGCCAGCTTTCCGCGATCGCGACGGAGCTTGGCTGCACGACCGCACAGCTCGCGCTGGCGTGGTGTGCCAACAACGAGCACGTCAGCAGCGTGATCACCGGAGCCTCGCGGCCCGAACAGGTGGTCGAGAACCTCAAGGCGCTGGGCGTGCTGTCGCGACTGACACCCGAGATCTACGCGCGGGTCACTGCGTCGACGGCGGCGGCGCAGGACACGGCGGATGGGGAAGCGAAGGCGTAGGCTCGCTCCACGCGATCGTTGCCGGCGGATGCGGGCATGGCTCGGGTGAGGTGAGCAATGACCCTACTCCTGGCCTTTTCCCTGGTGACGCAACCCGCGCTAGCGGGCATCAAATGCATTTCCCGGCATGTGGACCGTGCGCGGGGCCGGAGGCACGTTTGCTAGTCCAACGCCCCCAAGACCTCGCGCATGTGCACGAAGTAGTGGTCCTCCCAGCCCTGACGGTACCGCTCGCTCGTGCCGGCCGGGAGGTCGGTGTGGCGAAGCCGCATCCGGGTGCCAGATCCATGGGCCTCGAAGCGGAGTTCTAGGATACTGTCCTGGTCGGCCGCTGCGAAGTCTTCGGTCCGCCAGCTCTGCACGATTCGGCCCGGGGCCTCCAGGGTCAGATTCGCCCCCTCGATGTAGCCATCGTAACAACTGTAAAGTTCGCCCACCTTGTCGTTGACGATGGCTTCGGCCCCACCGGTGAACGTGCCATGCCCCACCGGGTGCAGCCACATGCCGAAAAGCGACTCGGGCGTACAGGCGAGGAGCGCTTCGAGTTCGATGCTTTCGCGGGGAGGTCGTGCCATGCGCGCCTGCTAATCCATCGGCGAGGTCCACTGCGCGGTAGGTGTTCGCGTGCGAGGGGTTCCCAACTTGTTACCAAGGATGCATGCTCCTCCTCTGCGCCCTGGCCACAGCCGCGTCCCTGGACAACCTCGAGATCGGGGGCCCGTGGGGCTCTCCCACATCCACGGATGGCACCGCCGGCTGGTGGAATCCAGCTGGCTTTGCGGTCGGGAAGGGCACGCGGATCGAACTGGAAGGCGCCTACGAAGACGCCGTGATCACCTTCGATCGGGCCGACCCGCACGGGGGCAAAGACACGTACAAGCTCAGCGGCTTCCCGCCGTACTTCGGCTTGGCGAGTACGCTGGGGAAGGTCGGTCCGGGGCAGCTCGGCGTGGGTGCGGTTTTGGCGCTCCCGTTCATCCGCGGGGGCTCCGAAGTTGACCCGCCGGGCACGGGCCACTACCACATGAAGGACGGGGACACCAAAGGCATGTGGATGGGCGTGGGCGTGGCCTACGACGTCCAGAACATCGTCAGCATCGGGGTGACCGGGGCCTTGGTGCACAGCATCTGGGCCGCGGAGGTGGACCAGGACACCCTCCCTGACCTGCGGGCGGCCATGATGGAAGCCACCGGGAGCTCCGCCGAAACACTCGGGTACACGGAGGAAGACCTCGAAGACCCTGACTACATGGCCGAGCTCGATTTCGGCGGCAGCGAAGGGGGCCTCAGTGGCAATGGTGAGCTCAGCCACGACGCCTTCAGCTTCTCCGCCGGAGTGCTGGTGCACCCGAGTGACAAGTTCGCGATCGGGGTCACCTACGTGCACAACGCGGTGGTTGAAAACACGGGGGATGTTGACGTCTCGTTCGGCTGTGTGTCGGCCGAGAAGGACCCAATCGGGCAGGCGGTCGCCTCGACCCGCGGTGTTTGCGACACCACCGTCCATGCAGATGGGTACCTCGGGTACACGCTGCCGCGGCGCGTTCACGGCGGCGTCATGGTGCGCCCGATCGATCCGCTACGCTTGGAGCTCATGGGCGGTTGGGTGCAGTGGAGCGAATACAGCGACTTCCACATCAAGGTCAGCAACGCCGATGTGCAGGGCACCACCGACGCCTTTACCGAAGAAGCCAAGGCCCTGATCGAGCAGGAACGGGACTGGGCGCGGGACAACGAGGACACCTTCTGGGCGGCGCTGGACGCCAAGGTCAAGCCGCACCGCCGCTGGACCGTGGGCGCCCGCTATTGGTTCGACCACCACGCCGTCCCGGACCACGCGCTGTCCGCCAACAACTGGGACGCGGACACGCACATGGTGTCCGGGCTCGTCGCCTACAAGCCGACGAAGTTCCTCGAAGTGGGTGTCAGCTACACCCATCACTTCGTGGCCGAGCGGACCATCGACAGCTCGTCGTTCAGCAATCCGCTCGACATGGCCTCGGTGGACGACCGGTGGCGCTACCCCCACGGCAACGGCACCTACAACGGCAGCATCGACCGGATCGGCCTCCAGCTGCGGGGCCACTTCGGCAAGGACCAGCCAGAGTAGGGCGCGGCCGGAATCGTGCCGTCGCCGATCGCACATCTTGCGCTCGCCCTGAGCCCTTGCGTCGCTTCGGTGCCGAGCTCGTCTTTTCGTTCGTTGCGGGTGGTGATCGCCGTGGCCGTGGCGAGCTTGATTCCGGATGCTGACCTGCTCCTTGTCGCGACCCTCGAGGGCGGGATCGTCTGGCACCATGGGCCCTCGCACTCCCTGCTTGGCGCCGCGCTTCTGGGCGCTGCGGTCGGGCTTTCAGCGGGGGTGCGGGGGCGCGTCCTCGGCTGGGTGGTGGTCGCCGCCGTGACGCACCCGCTCCTCGATTGGCAGCTGGGCGAGCCGGGGGGCGACCCGCGTTTTGGCGTGCCACTCCTCTGGCCGATTCTGCCCGAGAAGATGATCGCGGCTTCGCCAATCTTCCGCCCCTTCCACATTCACGAGCCTGGCTTTGTCGCGAACATGTTCCGCGCCGACGCGGTGGGTGCGTACCTGCGTGAGGTGGGGTTCGCGGCGGTGGTGATGGGCGTGGCTTGGGTTGCGCGCGTGCGATCTGTCGCGACGGTGGGATAGAAGGTGGCGAGCGGCAGGCGCCCCCCTACTTCACCTCGACGAACTCGTGCCCCAGGGCCTTGAGCGAAGCGACAACGTCCACCGTGTTCTTTACACCCTTGTCGTCCTCGACTTCGATGGTGCGGGGGCCGACCACCACCGCCAACATGTGCGTCGCATCCAATCGTTGCTTGGACGCCGCCGTCACGGCGTCGCCAGCGACCCCGTTGATGTGTGCCGAATAACTACGCCACGTGTCCACCGGCATGCCGAATCCGGGCAACTGGAGCAGGGCGGCGGCTGTCGCTGCATTGGATTCGAAATTCCCCGGCAGCGACTTTGTCAGGGAGTCTCGGGTGAGCTTGAGTTCGGCTTCGGTGGGGGCGCGGTTGGCTTGGGCGCCCAACTCATCGAGGATGACTTGCAAGGACTCAGCGGTCTTGTCGGCCTGTACGCTGGTGCGGGCCTGGAAGATGCCGTAGTCGCGACTGTCGCTGATACCGGCATAGGCGCCGTAGCTCCACCCCTTCTCTTCGCGCAGCGCCATGTTCAGGCGCGAGCTGAACATCCCGCCGAAGAGTGTCGTGGCCACCTGTTCGCGCCAGTAGCCCTCGCCTGTTCGTGCGGGTCCGAGCGTTCCCACGCGCAGCACGCTCTGAACCGAGCCGGCCTGTTCGCGGAAGACGACGCGCAGCTTCAGCGGCGCCACCGGCGGCGCGACCTCGGCGCGCTTGCTCTTTCCTGGCTTCCACACGCCGAATCGAGATTCCAACTCGGCCTTGACGGTGGCCTCGTCGAGCTTTCCCACCACCACGAAGGCGGCGTTGCCCGCGTGCCAGTGGTCGAGGTAGGCCTTTTTGATGTCCGTCAACTTCAACGCGGTCACGCTCGCGGTGGTGCCCACGCCGGGCGTGCCGTAAGGGTGGTCGGTGCCGAAGAGCTGTCCCAGGAAAACCCGGCGCGCGGTGTCGTTGGGCTCGGCGGACGCGGCCTGGATGGCGGCGAGGGTGTCGCCTTGGACGCGCGCGAAGTCTTTTTTGTCGAGCTTGGGGCGCAGGACCACGTCGGCCATCAGGTCCAGACTGGGGCCTAGGGTCGAGCCCGTCAGCGCGTCGAGCGCCACGACCGTGCTTTCGTCGCCAGCGCTGATCGACAACTCGGCCCCGAGCAGGGCTGCGTCGCCCGCGATGGCGGCGCTGTCGCGAGTCTTGGTGCCTTCGTCCAGCATCGTCGCGGTCATCGCGATCAGGCCCGCCTTGCCGGTGGTGTTGGCCTCGCGACCGACGCCCATCCACAGGCGCACGCTGACCAGGGGCAGCTCTCCTTGTTGCACGAGGAAGACGGGAACGCCGTTGGAGAGCACCAGCCGGGTGGCGGCGGGCGCTTGGTAGGGCTTTTCCAATCCGGGGGCGGGCGCCGTCGCACGCCAAGCGTTCGGGTCGGGCGGTGGGGCGGCGACCGTCGCTGCGACATCGACCGGAGCGGACTTCTTGGCGCCGCAGGCCGCCACGCTGGGGAGGGCCAGGGCGAGGAGCGAGAGCGATAGGGCGAGGCGGTTCACTTTGCACCTCCTTCGGCCGCGGGGGCCGGTGTTTTCGGGGCCGGGGTCGTTGGAATCGGCGTGACGTCGATCACCACGCGGTTGTCTTTGCGAAGATGGGCGCTGAAGGCCGCCTGGATCATCTCGGGCGTCGTGGACTCGTACCGGGCGAAGTCCTTGGCGATGTAGCCTGGATCGCCCGTGTGGTGATTGTAGTAGTTCAGGGTGTCGGCCCGGCCGGCGAAGCCGCCGAGCTCCTCAAGCCCGCGGAGCACGCGGGCCTTGGTGCCCCGCCACGCCCGATCGACCTCGGCCTGCGACGCCGGCGCCGCCCTCATGCCCTCGATTACCTGCCACGCTTCCGCCTCGAGCCTTGCCGGGGTCTGCCCTGGCTTCCCGATGATCTCGACCGCGAAGATCGACCCGTAGGTGAGGGGGTACTGGTAGGCCTTGACCGACTGGGCCAGCTGCTTCTTTTCGATCAGTTCCCGGTACATCCGGCTGGACTTTCCGTCGGCGAGCACCATCGCGCCGAGCTGCAGTTGAGCGTCCCCCTCGGCGAAGACGGGCGGAGTGACCCAGCCCAGGTAGACCTTCGGCAGCTCGACGTCATCGGTGAACGAGGCGCGTTTCTCGGCGGCGATCGGCGGCGCCATCTGGGTGGTGGCCTTGGGCTCGGCGCCGCCGGGAATCGCCCCAAAGTACTTCTCGATCGTGGCCTTGACCGTGGACTCGTCGAAGTCGCCCGCGACCACCAGGGTGGCGTTGTTGGGCAAGTACCAGGTCTTGAAGAAGGCCTTGATGTCCTCGAGCGTGGCCGCTTCGAGGTCTTCGTGCGTGCCGATGACCACCCCGTTGTAGGGGTGAGGCGCCGGGAAAAGCAGCTTGTAGAACTGTTCTTCGGCCACGCCGTACGGCACGTTCTCCGTGGACTGCTGGCGTTCCTTTCGGACCACCTTCTTCTGGTTGTCCAAACGGTCCTGGGTCAGGGTGTCGAGCAACCAGCCCATGCGGTCACTTTCCAGCCACAACGCCAGTTCCAGCTGATTCTGGGGAACGGTCTCCAGGTAGTTCGTGCGGTCAAAGTCAGTAGTGCCGTTGACGAAGGTGGCGCCGGCCCCCTCCAGCATCGGGAAATACTGGTCTTCAGGGACGTTCTTGCTGCCCTGGAACATGATGTGTTCAAACAGATGCGCGAAGCCCGAGCGGCCCGGGACTTCGTACCCGGCGCCCACGTGGTACCAGATGTCCACGGCCACCAGAGGCAGCCGATGGTCAGGAGAAAGCAGCACTTCCAGCCCGTTGGGCAGGGCGTACTTTTCGAACTTGATTTCGGGCGGCGGGTCGGCGGCCAGCGCCAGGCCAAGCATCGTCACGAGCACCGGGACTCCAGGGGGCCGGTGTCCTATCTACTTCACCCGGTACCCGCCCATCTCGTTGTTGAATATCCATGCCACGACTTCGCCAATCTCGAAGACGTTCGGCATGTAGCTCTTGATGCTGGCGGCCGCGGAGCCCTCGTCACGCAGCGTGGCGCGGGCGGCTAGCATCTTGCGGGCGCGTTCCCGCCACACGTCCATGTTTGTCGGACGCAGGTCGATCCAGCCTTTCGCGGCCCAGGCGTCCACCCGCTTGGGATCGTCGAGCCTGACCGTGCGGTCGTGGCCTTCGAGCTCCGGAACATTGATCCGGGGACCTCGCAGCAGTCGCTTCCCGTCGGGAAGCAGGATTGGAATTCCAATGGAAGGCGCGGTCCGACGGGTGCCCGACGGCTCCATCGCGGCCTCGCATCGTGTCGACATCTCCGTCAGATCACCACATTCCGCGACCTGCTCCAGGGCGCCGAATGCGTATCGGAGAAGTTCGGCTTCGAACAAGAGCTTCGAGAGCTCAGGCGGCCCAAGCCGGCCGAGTGCGACGGAGGGAATCCCGCACTCTTTCTCCGCGGTGTCAAGATCGCGGATGGCGACGTTGCGGACCAGACCGGCCTTGTACGAGGGTGTCATCACCGCGCCGTCCATGGCGCTGATGGCGTCGTTACCGGTATTCGCTCCACGAATCTCGAGGACCACAGTGCGAGCGATCTCCTCGGGGGTGATGTACTCCATCTGGCCGAGGGCGGTGATCGCCACGAACTCTCCCCGGGTGAAAACGCCGTTCTCGCCAGTGTCAACCACGGGAACCCGCAACTTTCCTGCCTTTTCGTACCCCTTGGGATCCTCGCGCAAATCGAGGGCGCCCGTGCACGCAATCTCATGGGCCAGGTAAAGTTCGCTATTGTCGTGTTTGTCGCGCGCTTCCATGACTTGCACCGCACGATAGCCGATCATTGCGGCCGGCTTGATTTCTTTGACGATGGGCGCGTTGGGCGTGCGGGCCAGGAGGAAAAGCAGCCCGGTGTGGCCAAAAGCCGCCTCGTTCTTGGCAAGCAGCTTCTTGCTCGGCCGGTCTTCGCTGTGGGTGTAGGGGATGTTCAGCCCCATGCCGCCGGTACCCGTGGTCCCCACCTTCACATACACCCGTGTGGCATATTCGGTGCTGGCCTGGTGCAAGAAACGAACGTGGCGGATCAGCTGGGGCACGCTCTGACTCAGCAGGAAGGTCTCCAAGTCGTCGACACCCTTGCTGTCAAAGCCGTCGGCGCCGATCCAACTGCGCACTTTCGCGGCGCCGTCGAACACGTCCTGGTAGGAAAAACCCGTGGCGGTGTTCACGCAATCGACGATGACCTCGGGCCGGTGGGTCCGAATCAGGTTGACCATGTGGTTGTTGGTGTAGGCGGCCTCGTAGTCGTCGTACACCGCGTTGAGCAGCTTACGACGCATCGGGATGTCGGACAGGATCTGCCCCCGGGTGAGCTTGGCCATCTCGCGGGGGACGAAGAGATTTCCCCAAGCCGGCACGAAAGCGATGGAGTCACCGAATTCACGCTCCAACCGCTGGCACGCGGCCACGGCCTCGCTCTCCAGCAAGCTGGCGACGACGATGCGGCGCGGCGTTAGATTCGTCATGATCTGCCTGCATACTTGCAGACCAACCAGGCCCGCGCCGCCGAGGATCAGAAAGTCGTGGTACACGCTTGCTCCGAAAGGCCGGCGAGCCTATCCGGGCGATGCGGCGCGCGCTGGCCGCCGTTGCCCCGTTGCCGAGGCGTCACCTTGCCCAGCATCGCGGCGCCGTTGCGGGCCGCCCACTCTGATCCCAGATAGATGGCCCCCATGAAGCTCAGCGGTCGAATCCTCCTCCTCTGCGACGACCCCCAATTGGTCGAGGCGCAGCTTCAAGGCAAGGATATTGCCTGGACGGGGCAGCCGCTGCACTACGGTGTCAACACTGACCTCATGATCAGCGGGGCGGCCTGTACCCTCGGGTACAGCGGCGCGGTCTTGGGGCCGTGGTTCCTGGAAAACTTCAAGGAGGTTGTCCGAAAGGACGCCGTGGCCGCCGCGGGCTTCCAGGTGATTGTGGGCGGCGATGCCTACGGGTCCGGGTCCTCGCGGGAGGTGGCGGTGGTCGCCCACAGCGGCGCGGGCATCGAGTTGGTGATCGCCAAGAGCTTTCAGCGTATCTTCCAGGAGAACATGGTCTATGGCGGCATGCCGTTCACCACCGACTTCGGGGTGATCGAGCGGCTGCGTGCTGGCGAGGACGTCGACACCCGGGCGTTCTTCGCGGCCTTGCCCATCTTCTTCCGCTCCGTCGCGGAAGGCGGGGGTCTCTTGGAGTACGGCAAACGGCTCCTGGCGGGGCAGGTTTTGCCCACCTACGAAACCGAGGTACCTGCGCGCCCACTCAACGCGGTCGAAAAGATCATCGCCCGCAAAGCGTGGACGGGCGCAGGTCCCGACGGGGTTGCGGCCGTGGCGCCTGGGGATCAGGTGCTTTGCCGCACCGCGTTCCGCGGCGTGCACGAGTACACGGCGGGCATGGTGGTTTCCCTGTACCGGGAGGCCTTTGGCGCCGCGCCGATGTACGCGCCGGACCTCGTGGCTGCCTTCGAAGATCATTTCGTGCTCATCGACGAGCCGACGGTGCCCGACAACGTGAAGAAGGCGCGGTTGGCGCCTGCGAAACAGCTCACGGTCGAAATGGTCGATGCTTGCGAGGAATACGGCATCCGGCTCCACGGTCCGGGCCGGCCGTTCAAGCCGGGCGTCTGCCACCGTCTGGTCGTCGAGGACTACGCCCGCCCAGGGGACATCATCATCCTCACCGACAGCCATACGCCTACCGCGGGTGTCATCAACGCCTTCGCGTTCGGCGTAGGCAGCACGGCCATGGCCTTCGCGTTCCGCACCGGACTCATCCCGGTCACCGTGCCGAAGGTCGTCCGCGTCGTCGTGACCGGGCAGCCGCGCGGCGTGCTCTCCCCGAAGGACCTGATCCTCCACATCATCGGTGACGCCTACTTCCGCGACGAGTTGTGGCGCGCCTCGCCGACCGACACGTGCGTGATCCAGTTCGGCGGGTCGGGGCTCGATTGCTGGAACGTCGACGAGCTTTCGGTGCTGACCAACATGACGGTGGAAGGTGGGTTGATGACCGGGGTGGTGGAGCCCTGCAAGCCCATCATCGACTTCCTGAAGGCCCGGCGTGGCATCGATGTGACCGACGAACTGGTGTACCCCGACCCTGACGCCATTTACGAGCGGGTCATCACGGTGCACCTCGACGCGGTGCCGCTCACCGTGGCCACGCCGGGCGACAGTCGCAACCGTGCGCCGTTGTCAGCGATGGTGGACGTCGCCATTCACAACGTCGTCATCGCGTCGTGCACCGGAGGCTCGCTCTCCGATCTGCGCGCTGCCGCCGATGTCCTGCGCGGGAAGAGCCTCGCCCCGGGTGTCCGTATGACCGTGACCCCATCCAGCGCCGACGTCGCAAGTGCGGCAGAGGCCGATGGGCTGCTCGACCTGTTCCGTTCGCTGGGTGCGGTGGTGTCGCCGCCGGGCTGTGGCAGCTGCATCGGCAATGGGCCGGGCATCCCCCTGCCAGGGGAGACCACGGCCAGCACCACCAATCGGAATTTCGACCGACGCATGGGGTCGGCGGGGCCGGTGTACCTCGTGTCACCGGCGGTGGCCGCGGCGTCGGCGATCGCGGGGAAGCTGACGGATCCTCGCTCGTTGTAGGTGGTCGCGAAGGGGGGACTCGAGGTCCAGGACACGCTGCCGGTCGGGGTGCAGCGCGCCGGAAGCGCCGGCGCTGCCTGGCACACAGCGGCAGGGCGGGTGATGTGCATGTGGCCAGTGTGCCGCGCCCCCTTCAGAAGGTCGCGATCTCGAACCTCGACGCGCTCGCGGTGCTGTCGGGGTCGGCCGCGTCGCCGGCCTCCTCGGCCTGGCCGGAGACTTCGCCCGAGGCGCCCCCGGGGCCGATCTTCAACTCCAAGAACGCGCGCACCGCATCGAAGTCGGCGGGGTCGACCTCGGTCACGGTGTAG
Organism: Deltaproteobacteria bacterium; assembly: GCA_947445035.1. Classification (GTDB taxonomy): domain Bacteria; phylum Myxococcota_A; class UBA796; order UBA796; family SXON01; genus SXON01. The sequence goes on along the minus strand of CANFCK010000003.1, from coordinate 255,279 downwards.
GTGCCGCCGAGCGCGTCGAGGTCGAGCTCTGCGTAGGCGCTGGCCGCGTCGGCCGCGACCGCGCTCAGTTCGAGATCCCAGGTCTCGGCGAAGGCGCCATCGGCGGTGGTGAAGACCGCCTGGACCGGGAGCATCAGGTCGTCGGCGCACTCCATGGCGATCTCGATGCCGCTGCCGTCGTCGACGTACCCATTGTCGCGCCAGGTGATCGCCGTGGCCGCGGTCGTGACGGCCACGGTGAGCGCCGTTTCGCCGCCCTTGGCCCACGTCAGGGTGGCGGCGTGCTCCGCGACCACCAGATCGGCGACCTGCTGGCCGGTGAAGCCGAGCGGCGTGCTGTCGGCGAAGGCGTAGTCGGTGGTGGCGACCGCGTCGCACATGGCGCCAGCGTTTTCTTCGCCGGACTGGCCGGAATCGCCGCCGTCCACCATGCAGCCGACCGCGAACATCGTGATGAGAAGGGAAGTCATTGTCATCTCCTGGGTGCCTGACCCACTCTCAATGTGCCCGCGGAAGCGGCGGGGCACAAGTACAGCATCGCACGTTTCATCCGCCACGACCGCGGCATCATGTGCGATACTGCTAGAGTGCGCGACTATGACACCCTCGCCCGCGAGCTGGTCCGTGCGCTGCGAGCGCGGCGTTCGCAGACCCAATTGAGTCGCCGGCTGGGGTGCCGCAGCAACGTGCTCTACACGTGGGAGGCGGGGCTGCGGTGGCCCACGGCCTCGATGACGATGGAACTGGCGTCGCGCACCCGTGTTGACATCGCCGGGGCGTGGGCTCGGTTTTTTCGGACGCCGCCGATTTGGTTGGAGGAGGCCGAGGTCCTCCGACCCGCCACGTTGGCGCGCTTGCTCGACGATCTACGAGGCGCCGTGCCGATCGTGGAAGTGGCGCGTCGCGCTGGGAAATCGCGCTTCGCGGTGGCGCGGTGGCTCTCGGGTGACGCCGAGCCGCGGCTCCCCGACTTTCTCCGGCTGATCGAAGCCACGTCCTTGCGCCTCCTGGACTGGCTGGCCTGCTTCGTCGAGATGGACTCGCTCGCGTCCGTGGCGGGGGCGTGGCACCAACTGGAGGCCGAACGTCGCGCCGCGTATGAGGCGCCCTGGACCCAAGGCGTGCTTCGGGCGCTGGAGCTCGATGCCTACGCCCGGCTCGACGAACACGATGACGCCTGGGTCGCAGGGCAGCTCGGCATCGGCGTGGGCGAGGTCTCCGCGGCCATCGTCACGCTCGCTGGGGCGGGGCAGTTGGTTCGGCAGGGGCGGCGGTGGGAACTGGTTCATTCGGGCACCACCGACACCCGGCGCGACGCCGCGGCCGGTCGAAGGCTCAAAGCGCATTGGGCGTCGGTGGGGGTCGAGCGCCTGCAGGCCGGCGCCGACGGGCTCTTCTCCTACAACGTGTTCAGCGTGTCCTCGGCGGACCACGCCCGGCTCCGCGAGCTGCACAGCGCCTACTTCCGCGAGCTGCGCGCCATCGTGGCACAGTCGACGCCCGGCCAGGAGGTGGTCGTGGCCAACGTCCAGCTCTTCGGGCTCGGACGACCCGGGGGAATGCCGCGGTAGGGGAAGTGGCTCGGGCCCCTTCCCCTACCGCGTGTTAGTCGCACGTCCTTCCGGAGCACCCGTGTCGCGCCGCCCCGTCCTGCGCACCGAACTGCCCGGTCCGCTCGCCTCTGCGCTGATCGCCAGGAGCAACGCCGCCGTCTCGCCCAGCTACACGCGCGACCATCCCTTGGTGGCCGAGTCGGCATTGGGCGTGTGGATCACGGACCCCGACGGGAACGAGTTCCTGGACATGTCCGCGGGCATCGCCGTGACCAGCACTGGCCACTGTCATCCGCGCGTCGTCGCCGCGATCACCGAACAAGCCGGCAAGCTCATCCATATGAGCGGTACCGACTTCTTTTACCCGGTGCAGGGACGGCTCGCGGATCGGCTCGTCAAGATGCAGCCTGTCACCGGTGACGCGTGCCGGGTGTACTTCGGCAATAGCGGCACCGAGGCCAACGAGGCGGCGCTGAAGTTGGCGCGCTTCGTCACGGGTCGAAAGCACTTCGTGGCGTTCTTGGGCGCGTTTCACGGGCGGACGATGGGTGCGCTCTCTCTCACCGCCAGCAAGGTTCGGCAGCGTGAAGGGTTCGGCCCCTTCCTCCCAGTCACCCACACCATTTACCCCGACCCCTACCGCCACGGTGCCGACGCGACACAACAGGCGTTGGACCACATGAAAGACATGTTCCGGACCATTTGTCCTCCGGACGAGGTGGCGGCAATCTTCGTGGAGTCGATCCAGGGGGAGGGTGGGTACATCGTCCCTCCCGACGACTTCTTGCCAGCGCTTCGTCAGCTCGCGGACGAGCACGGCATCCTCCTGGCCTTCGACGAAGTTCAGAGTGGCATGGGTCGGACGGGAAAAATGTTCGCGTACGAACATTTCGGGGTCAAACCCGACATCCTCTCGCTCGCCAAGGGCATCGCCAGCGGCCTGCCGTTGTCGGCGACGCTGGCCAGCGAAACAACGATGCGCTGGAAACCGGGCGCCCACGCCAGCACCTTCGGCGGCAATCCCATCGCTTGTGCGGCCGCGCACGCCACGCTCGATCTTCTTGAGGAATCGCTCGTCGACAACGCGCGCGTCGTCGGTGCGGCGATGATGGGCATGCTCCACGATGCAGTCGGCGCCCACCCCAATGTTGGGGACATCCGCGGGAAGGGCCTGATGATCGGGGTGGAGCTGGTCGACGACCGCACCAGCAAGAACCGCGCGTCGGAGCTTCGCAACGCCGTGGTCATGGACTGTTTCTACCGGTCCGGCATGGTGATCCTCGGCGCGGGCCAGAACACGGTGCGCTTCTGTCCGGCGCTCACCCTCACGTTGGAAGAGGCGCAGACGGCAGTTGACCTCTTCGCCACGTCCCTTCACGCTCTCACCCAGGTGTAGTCATGCGCAGGTTCGACGGTATTGATCTCTACAATCTCGACAGCCTGCTGAGTGACGACGAAAAGGCCGTGCGCGAGGCGGTGCGTGGCTGGGTCGACGAAAATGTCATCCCGATCATCGAAGGGCACTGTCGGGCGGGCACCTTCCCCCGGCCGCTCGTCCGGCAGATGGGCGAGATGGGCCTTTTGGGCGTGAACCTTACCGGCTACGGCTGCGCGGGCATGAGCAACGTCGCCTACGGTCTCGTTTGCCAGGAGCTGGAACGTGGGGACAGCGGCATCCGTAGCTTCGCCAGCGTTCAGGGCAGCCTGGTGATGTTTCCCATCTGGAAGCACGGTTCAGAAGCACAGAAGCAGGCCTACCTGCCGAAGCTGGCCAGTGGCGAGTTCATCGGCTGTTTCGGTCTCACCGAGCCCGACTTCGGCAGCAATCCCGGCGGAATGATCACCAAGGCCGTCGATGATGGTGACAGCTACGTGCTCAACGGCGCCAAGATGTGGATCACAAACGGTACCATCGCCGACGTGGCGGTGGTCTGGGCGAAGCTCGACGGGGTGATCCGGGGCTTCATCGTGGAAAAGGGCGATCCCGGCTTTTCCGCTCCGGAGATGCACGGCAAACACTCGCTCAAGGCTAGCGTCACCAGCGAGCTGGTTTTCCAGGATTGCCGGATTCCAAAGCACCGCATCTTGGGCACTGTTTCGGGGCTCAAGGGGCCGTTCTCGTGTCTCAACAACGCCCGGTACGGCATTGCGTGGGGCGCCCTCGGCGCGGCGATGGCGTGCTTTCACTCGGCGCGGGAGTACAGCCTTTCGCGCATTCAGTTCGGCAAGCCGATCGCCAGCTTCCAGTTGGTCCAGAACAAGCTTGCGTGGATGTTGCGCGAAATCACCAAGGGTCAGCTCCTCGCGCTCCAACTGGGGCGCCTGAAAGACAACGGGACCATGATCCCCGAGCAGGTGTCGCTCGCGAAGATGAACAACGTCGACATCGCTTTGGAAATCGCGCGCGTGGCTCGCGATATTCACGGTGCAAACGGTATCCTCGACGAATATCCGGTGATGCGGCACATGGCGAATCTCGAAAGTGTCAAGACCTACGAGGGTACCCACGACGTGCACAACTTGATCCTCGGTCGGTGGATCACCGGCATCCAGGCCTTTGAATAAAAAGTGTTGACAGGTCAAGTCGGACAAGGGAAGTTGTAGCCAGCACCTGGGGCCCCCGTGAAGCTCGACTCGCTCGCCTTTGACGACCTCCGAGCCCTTCACAACGCGCTCGCCGTGCCCGCGGGCCCCGCGGCCCCGCGGGAAGCACTACGAACGGCGAACGTCGGCTTTCACGTCGAAGTTTTCGGGGAGGGCGGCGACGAGGCCCTGCCGATGATGGCGGCTCCGGGGTGCGGTGGCGGTCCCGTAATCGAGCTTCGTTTCAGCTGAATCTCGGGTACACCTCGCCGCGAGGTGCAGTGCGGTCCCACCGGCTCGCAGGGGTGGAGCGTGGGCCTGGGCTCGGTCGAGACCGACAGCGCGGTCCTGGCGGGGTACGCCAGCCCCTGAGATGGCGCAGCGGCTCGATCGACGTCCGGGGGACAAAGCGGGGCCCGAGCTGCCCCAGGAGCGGCTTGCCCGGCAGAAGCAGGAAGTAAACCTCGATCAAGCGAGCAAGGACTCCCGTCGCGCGCTGGAGAAGGCGCAAGGGGCGGGGGAAGTCGACGCCGAGACCGCGGCCCAGCTTCAGCAGCAGATGGGCAATGCGGCCATGCAGGGCATGGTCAAGGAGTCCAGCGACACCGACACTGCGACCACGTCCGCGGACGCCACCCTCGACAAGGCTCGGGAGGAGCTGCAAGAAGAAGATCAGGAGCAGGACGAAGACAAAGACGCGGGCGACCTGGAGCAGGTTTTGCCCTCGTTCTCGACGGGTGGAGGGGGCGCGGCGGGCGATGGCAGCGGGGGGTCCTCGCCGTGGTCGGGCGCGCGGATGTTTGGGGGTGACGCGCCACCCGACCAGGGCTTGGCCGGGCCCGCGAAGCCACGGTGGCGGCCCATGCCACTGGCGCCCGATCCAGATGACGACGCCGAGATCGAGGGCGTGGCTGATGAGGGCGCGGCGGAACAGGCGGCCGTCCTTTCTCTTGGCGGCGCGGAGTCCATCTTCGGCTCCGTCCCCTGGTCGCCGGGTGTGCTCTCCAGGGGGCTTCGGTACCCGGCGCGGCTGGTGGGCGCCGTGCTCGGCGCTGGCGGAGCGGCCGATCCGCTGTGGTGCCGGGCGCGGGCGTGTCTGATCTTTTTGGCTGAACACGCCAATGATCCTGCCGCTCGGGCGCTGGCGGCCGGGGCGGCCGCGATCGGGCAACCCGACGACTCGCCCCTGGTGCTCGCGGTCGCCCAGGAGCTGGCGCTGGTGGAGGCGGTGCTCGCCCACCTCTCGCCGTCGTGGCACGGGGTGTGCGACGCCGCGGTCGACAGTCGGGCTCGGCCTCGGGTCGAGGGGGCCGCGGCCGAGCTTGGCACGGCAGCCCTCAGTGCCAGTGCCCTGCTGACGCGGACTCTCGGAGCGTCGGTGCCGCCGGCGGAGGGCGAGCCTGCCGACAAGGCCCATCCCGCCGCGCTCGCAGCGCTGTACGCCATCGCCCACCTGGCGCCGTTCCCGGTGATGGATCCGTGGCGTCCGCCCGCGCCAGAGCGTGGCGAGGACGATCCCGTGCTGCGGGCGTTGGACGACTTTCTGGCGTTTCAGACCGGGGGCCCCACGCCGGACTTGCCCCCCCTCGCGGCGCTGTACGTGCAGCTTGACGCCGCGTTGGTGGCGCTGGGGGGCGTTCAGGTCGAGGTCGCCGCCTCCGGTCTGGCGGCGTGGCCCTGGCTTCCCGAAGGGGTCGCGGAGGCGGTCATGCACGACACGGACGTCGCGCTGCGGCAGCTGGCGCGCAAGGTGATGGCTGCGGGTCGCGCCATCGAGTCCGCCGCGACGGCGGGGGACGCTTCGGCAATCACGGCGGCGTCCGCCGAGGCCATCGGTTTTTTGGCGAGCGGAGAGTTCGTCCGCGGGGCCGCGCTCGTCGCGCTCGCGGGGCCGCTTTTGGACCCGGGGGAACCCGTGGCGCCTCCCGCTGAGACCGCGCGCCTGGGTCGGGTGGCAGCGGGTGACGCCCCGTTGCACGGCTTCGCGCGGCGCGTCCGGATGCAGGGGGCAGCCTCGGCGGGTGTGTCGGTGTCGGACCAAACGGGCGATGCCGCCCTGCTCGAAGCGGCCGCGCGCGTCTCCACGGGAGATCTGGCGTCCGCTGCCATCCGCGTCGCCCGATGGGTCGGGGAGGGGTCGGCTGGACCGTACGGCCTGGTCTGGGCCGCTAGCCTGGCGGCCTTCGCGCGTCGGGACACACGTCTATTATCCGCAGCCGGTCCCGTGGTGGCGACGCATCAGGACGCGGGTGCGCTGAACCTGCTCAAAGCGGCCTGGGCGGAGCTGGCGTAGGGCGCGGTGAGTGGCAACGGAACCTGCTTTACTGGCCAGGGCGGCGCCGCCGGACCGAACCTACCGTGCGTCGCGGGGCACGCCCTTCGGCCCTGACGGCCAGGCCGGCGACCGGCGGAAAAAGTAACCATGTTTCGCGACGCGAGTGTGCTACGATCCAGCCGCCCCCACCGAGGACCCACCATGCGAGCGTCTCTCTCTCTCTCTCTCTAGTTTGGCGCTGGCGCTGGGCGTTTTGGCACCCAGACCCGCATTTGCCGCCTGCCCGTTCGACTGCGACAACGACGGCTGGACCACACCAGTTTCGCTCCGGGCATTCCGGTGGATTGTGACGACGGCGACGCCGGGTGAACCCCAACACGCAGGAGGCCGTGGGTGACGACGTCGACCAGGACTGCGACGGGCACGATGCGCTGGGGCGCCGCCTGATGTTCAACGCCTTCGGCACCTTTTCCTGGAATCACACCGGCTACACGATGGCCTCCGGGGACGGCGTGATCCTGGGCAACGGCACCACCTCCTCGGGGGCGGTCACCCGAAACCTCAGCTCGACCGTGCCGGTGGGGAGGCTGCTCGCCGCGATCGACGTCGGCTCCTTCAGCGGTCCGGCAGGCAGCTACTGCCAGCTCTCGGTCACCACCGCTCCCACCGGCGGTGGTTCCGCCGTCACGGCCCTTTGGAACATCAGCGCCGGCGGGACGCAGGTGAGCAGCGCCTTGGCGGTGACGCAGCCATCGCGCGTCGTCACGCAGATCAGATTGTCCTGTGCCGCGGGTCGGCAGATGTCGGTGGACTGGCTCTCGCTCCAGAACGCGTCAGCCATCCTGGCGCCGGCCCGGGACTTTCAGGTTGCGTGGGAGGACATCGACGCGCCGGGCGGTGGGCTCACGACGGCGGTGGTGCGCGACGGCCAGCGGGCGACTACCGACATGCTGATCGTCGACTACGCTTCGGTGAACCAGATGATCCCCGTGGTCCCCCAACCCGCGCAGCGCGCCAGCACCCTCGGGGACGTCACCGGCGACGGCCTGGACGACCTCATCTGGTACGAGGTAGAGGCGCGCGTGGAGGCGCAATGCCTCTATGTCGGCGACGCGGCACGGTTCCACGGAACGAGCGCGCTCGCCGACACTGTCTTCAGCGCAGTGTGCGAGCATCCGCGGCTCGTAACCCCGGGAGAATGGTTCAAGGTCAGCGACTACGATGTCGACGACGACAGCCTCCTCGACATGGTCGTCTGGACCGCGTTCCCCCTGGATGGTGGCGACGGCCCTACGCTGGACGCGTTCGGGTGGCTGGGCTCCCGGTTGTTGGGGGACGTCGGCACCCACGACCTCAGCGAGTTCGGTCCCTTCTACAAGGTGGGCAGCCTCACCAACTGGGGCGGCGCTGCCGACCTCGACGGCGACGGCTTCCCCGAGCTGGTCGTCTCGGACAACAACTGGGATTCGCCGGAGTACGAGGACGCCGGGCGGATGATGGTCATTCCCGGGTTCGACATCCCCTACGGGGACCCGTCGAAGTGGTGAGCGCGGCAACGGGCCCTACTTCCAATCAAACGCGATTGCCCCCGCCGCATCGGAAAAGCGGGCGCACAACCGAATCCGCTCCGCGCCCACGGGTGGCGTCCACGCGACCGAGAAGCGTTGGCTGTCCCCCGCTTGGGTGCTCACGAAAAGCGGGGCATACGGTACTCCACCCGTCGTGAGCGGACGATCGTTTGCATCGCGAGCGTAGGATTCGACGGCGACGCCGCTCCAGTCGATGGCGTCCCCATTGATCGCCGCGAGGTCCGCCGAGCCCCAGACGGTGATCGGGCTACCCGAGTCAATCCACCGGGTGCACGCCGACGAGCTGGAGCGTTGGTCCAGACGCAAGGTGAAGCCTCGATTGGCCGAGTCACCAGACGTGGGGGCGGCCGGCGCTGGGACCGACGCCACCACGATCGCGGGGGCGGCGACCGGGGCGGGCGGCGGTGGCGACTTACCCGTCTTGGTGGTGGCCGCCGCCGGCGGCAACATCGGCACCGACGCGGGCGGCGTGCCTCGAGGCAACGGAGGTGGTGCGGCGCCACCCGCCTCGCCATTCCGGGAGATGATGGCGAGCTTGTCGATCTCGACAGTGCCGGTCGACAACACGAAGCGGAAGCAGAACTCGCCCTGGGTGGCCCCCGCGGGAACCTGGATTCGCCCTTCGAGATCCTTCCAGCCGCCCACGTCGCGCACGTTGGCGATGAGCACGTAGGGCCCGCCGCCTGGCGAAACCAGCTGGCCGGCGCTGTCTCGGGCCCGCAGCTCGAAATTCATCCCCATCCACGAGCCGTTCCCCGCGATGATCTCTGGCACCCGCACTCGCGCTTTGGCGAAGGCCTGAGGGCCGAGGGGAACCGGAAGGCTGCACACCAGCGCGTCGCCGGCTTGCTTCACGCTCATCCGGATGCCGGCATCCCCATCGCCGAGGTCGCCGAAGGTGGCGGACGCGGTGCTGCCGGGTGGAGCGATGAACGCCATCCCCTCGGGCGCGCCGCCGAGGCCGCCCGGCGCCTCCAATGTGAGGTCCTTCAGCGTGCCGGCGAACTCCGCTGCGAGCGAGTCTGCAGCGACTAGATGGAGGCTCAGTACTAGCATCAGTCCTGGTGTCCGTCGTCGTCGTTCTTGATCTCGCCGCAGTCCTTGTCTACCTCGACATACCCCAGCGCCTTGAGCATCTCGCACTGTTCAGCGGACATCGCCTCGCTCTTGCCCGCGCCGCACTGTTTGGAGAGCGCCTGTCCGGCGGAGAATCTGCTTTGAAGTTGTGTTTTGATGCGTAAGGCGTCGGCGGCGCGCGCCCCGTGAAGGTTCACCCGCTCCGACGGGTCGTTGGGCAAGTCGTACAGCTTGGCATCACCATCGCCAAGGATGAGCTTCAGGCCCGTCGATGGCTCGATCGCCATGCGGTGCCCGGCGTATTCGCTGTACACCGGATTGGTATGCCCCGCGCCGCCCCCCATGGCCGCCACCATGCTCTTCCCCTGCCAGGTCCTCCCCTTTGGTGATGCGCTCAGCTCAGCGAGAGTGGGCACGACATCGATGAGCTGGCTGTACCCCTTCATGCGGCCCTGCTTGACGCCGGGGCCTCGGAAGATCACCGGAATGTGGATGTTTTCCTGGTACAAATTCCCATGGAAGACGTTCTGGTGCTCGCCGAAGGCCTCACCGTGGTCGGCGACCAGCACCACGATGGTGTTCTTGGCCGCGCCGGCCGCCTGGAGCTCCTTCCAGAACCTTCCGAACTCGGTGTCCCAGTACTCGATCTCGGCGTCGTACAGCGCCAGCATGTACTCCCAGTCGGCGGCGCTCACCGTCTTGGCCTTGAACGCATCCTCCAGGCCGACGTGGGCGCCATCGAGCTTCCCGGCGTAGGTCCCCTTGTATTTGCTGTACCACGGCTCCGGCGCCTTGTAGGGCGAGTGGGGGTCCATGAAGTGCAGGTACGCGAAAAAGGGCGTCCCGGCTTTGAGTTGTCCCGTCAGCCACGGCAGCGCGGCGTCGTTGAGATCCCGCGCCGAGTAGCCCCAGGCCTGGTCTTTCCCCCCGACGACCTCGAACTTGTCGAAGCCCTGGGAGAAGCCGTGGCTCGTGCTGATCACGGTGCTCTTGATGAACGCCGCCGTCGTGTAGCCGCTGGACTTGAAGGACTCGGCCATCGTGTCGTGACAGTCGGCAATGGTGTCCGTCGCCAGCCTTTCGCCTTTGCGGAAGTTGAGCGTCTGGTGGGCCTGGGTGTCGACGCCGGTAAACAGACTCGCGACGCTCGGCACCGTCCAGGCGTTTTGCGAGACCGCGTTGTCCCAGACCATGCCGCCGGCGGCAAAGGCGTCGAGGTTGGGCGTGGTGGCGCGCTTCTTGTAGCCGTACGTGCCGATGTGGTCGGCGCGGAGCGTATCGACGAGCACCACGATCACGTTGGGTTTGGGGGCGGCCTCGGCCGGAGCGACGGCGGCCGAACAGCCCTCGACCGCGAAAAGGAGCATGGGCAGCGGGAACAATACCGACCAACGCGACAACATCTAAACCTCGGGCACGGGGCTACTTGTAGTTCGTAACCGCCAGCCCCAGCGCTTTCATCCGGTTGAAGAGCGTGCGCCGGGTGATCCCACACGCCGCCGCCGTCTGGATCAGGTGTCCCTTGTGCTTAAGCAGTTGCCGGTGCATATACGCGCGTTCTACTTGATTGATGACGCGTTCCGTCAGTTGCGGGAGGGGAACGCTGTCGTCGATGAATACGCCCGAGGGGTTGACGTCCGGCTTGCCTCCGCGCCGAAGCTCGGCGGGCATATCCTCCGCGCGAAGGTCACGACCTGAGCATTGAATCACCCAGCGTTCGCACAGGGCGCGCAGTTGGCGCACGTTTCCCGGCCAACGGTAGCGCAAGATCAGCTCCATCGCCTCGGGCTGAGGGGCGGGCGCCTCCAACTCATATTCCTCCGCGGCATCGGTGAGGAAGTGGCGCGTCAAAATCTGGATATCCTCGGGACGCTCGCGCAACGGGGGGAGCGTCACCGGGAAGACGTTGAGCCGGTAGAAAAGGTCTTCGCGGAAGCGGCCCGACGCGACCGCGGTCTCCAAATCGACGTTCGTCGCCGCGATGATTCGCACGTCCACGTCGATCGGGTCGGTGCCGCCTACGCGGCGGAAGCGCATCTCCTCCAGGACGCGCAGCAGGTTCACCTGCACGCTCAATGAGGTTTCGCCCAGCTCGTCGAGGAAAAGTGAGCCCCCGTCGGCCATCTCGAAAACTCCGGCGCGACGTCCCATCGCACCGGTGAAACTTCCTTTTTCGTGACCGAACAGCTCGCTTTCCAGCAGTGTCTCGGTGAACGCGCCGCAGTTGACCGACACGAGGTTGCGTGCCCGCCGTCGCGAGCGATCGTGCAGGGCCCTGGCGACGAGCTCCTTCCCCGTGCCCGTCTCGCCGCGGATCAGCACGGTCGCGTCGGTTCCGGCGACGGCGCGGATGGCGTTGAACACCTCGACCATGCGTGGGCTGCGCGACAGGAACGACGAGAAACCCCATTTGTCGCTGGCTTCTTTCTGGGCTTGGATCAGCTGCCGGCTGGTGCGGGCGGCGCCGAGGGCACGAATGACCTTCTCGGACAAGAGCCCCGGCGACACGGGCCGGCCCAGATAGTCGACGGCGCCCGCCCGTAAGGCCTGAACCGCCCCCTCCACTGTCGGATGGCCTGCGAGGGTGATCACCGGCACCCCCGGCGCCCGGTGACGGATGGACTCCAGAAGTCGGAGGCCGGGCAGGTCGGCGGTGTCGAGCGCGGCCACCACGACGTCGGGACGCACTTCGCCCAGGAGCACCAGGCCCTCCTGCGCCGAGGTGCAGACGTGCACGTTGCGATCCTCGGCCCCCAAGGCAAGATTATGGGTTCTTCCTGTCGGATCGCCGGGATCAATCACCAGGACCTGCTCTCGGGCGTGCGTGGGCGGGGCGGGGCGGAGGGGGAGCGACATCGTGAGCGGTCGGGTCGGTTAAGAGCACGGCCAGCGTGTTACCGCAAGGGCCGAGCGCCGATTGTTGGCGCGCCGATCGACAGTTTCTTGACCAAGCGGTGCATCTGTTGGCGGGGGATCGGCCATAGTAGGCCACCCGGAGTTCTCCATGTTGCTCATCCTCGCCACCTCGCTTTCGTTTGCCGGCACCGTCGAGGCCTGGGCGCCTGAGTTCCCTCAGAACGACTACCTGGCCGGAAACGGTTGGGAGAACGGCTGGAGCCAGGACGAGTGGTACAGCTTCGAATACGATGGCGTCGTGTACGCGTCGCCGCTCTATGATTCAGGCGATGACGGGGCGTTCGGCGACGGGGGCGCGCACGACAACTGGATCACGAACGCCGCCGAAGATGTGAAACAGGGTGAGTTCATCGTGACGGTCTACGTCGACGACGACGACGGGTGGGGAGTGGTGTTCGGCGCGGAGGACGACCAACGGTACCTGATGCTCTTCTGCGGCTACGACTCAAACGGCTCGGGCACCGACTGCCCCTCGCCCGACCTCGACGTCCCCGGCTCTGGGCTCTTGTTGATCAGCGGGAATGACGTCGAGGTGCTCGACCAGAGCGATCGCTCCGTCGAGTCCGACTCCGACAATGAGGTGGTCATCTCCATGAACGACGGCGAGCTCTCGGTGAGCGTCGGTCGCATCGAGTACAGCGCCACGGTCGGCGCGGACTTCGTGCTCAATGGCGTGGGCTTCTACGGCTACAACCAAGGCATGTACGAAGACAACGGTCAGGCCGACAACAGCTCGGCCTACTTCCACGACCCCGTCCTTTCCTGGCACGACGACGATGACGACGGCGTCGTCGACGATCTCGACAACTGCGAAAAGGCCTCCAACGCTGATCAGGCCGATGCGGACGGCGACGGGATTGGTACCGCGTGCGACGACGTCGAGGACACGGACACCGGCACGGACTCCGGCACCGGTGACACAGCGGGCGGCAACGGCGACGGCAACGGCCCCGTGCTCACGGCCCCCGGCGTCTGCTCCTGCGCCGTGACCGACCGGTCGGCCGGGGTGCTGCTCCTCGGCCTCGCCGCGCTCGCGAGCTCCCGCCGCCGCCGTCCGTAGGGCGCGCATGCGCTGGCGCGAGCTTCGAATCGTCGCGTTCGACACCGAGACCACCGGACTCCATCCCGAGGACGGTCATCGGGTCATCGAGTTTGGCGGTGTGGAGTTGCGGCTCGGGCCGGACGGGCGCGTGGCCGACGTGGTGCGTCACGAATGGATGTTCAACCCGGGCTCGCCGATTCCGCGCGAAGTCACCGAGGTCAACCACATCCGCGACGAAGATGTGGCGGACAAGCCTGAGTTTTCGACCGCGGCTCGCGCGATCCACGACCTGCTGCTCGGGTCGGTTTTGGTGGCGCACAATCTCCCCTTCGACCAGCGCTTCCTGGCGGCCGAGTTCCGCCGGCTGTCGCTAGGCTGGCCGCGCGCTGCGGCGGAGGTCGACACCTCGGACCTGTCGCGACTGTTTTTTCGTGAGGCGCGCTCCCACCGGCTGGGCGAGCTGTGCTCACGCGTCGAGGTTCCCCTGCTCGAAGCCCACCGCGCCGGCAACGACGCCGAGGCTTGCGGGCGGGCGTTCCTGGTCATGGCCGAGCGCTTTGATGCGCCGGCCGAGCTGGAGGGCCTGGGCGACTGGGGCGACGTCATCCTCGATCCGCCGGCCACCGGCCACCTGGTGCGCAACGAGGCCGGCGTCCTCGTGTTCGCAGAGGGTCCCCGCATCGGTGCGGAGGTGGATCAGCACCCCGAGACCCTGGCTTGGATGGGGATGGCGAAAGCGCGGACGGCGGGCGCCTGGGACTGGCGCTACCCCGAGTCGCTGCGGCGGTGGGCAGCGCGGTGGTTGCGGGTGCGGGCGTCAGGCCGCTTTCCGCAGGGGATGAAGGGATTCGGCCCCCTGGACTGGGGCATCGACCCCCCGCTCGGGGCGTCCCAATGATCTGGTGGACGCTGGCCGCGCTCGCGGGCGCGGCCGACGATCGGGCGTTGATCGGCCAACTGGATCGCGAGGTCATCGCGCTTCGTCAGAAGGTCGAGCGGCTGGAGTCGCTGCTTGCCACGTGCAGCACCGACACCGCCCCCGATCCCGCTTTCGTCGAGCTACGGTCGCTCCTGAAGGGGCATCCAGCGACGGTGGCTCGCGACGGCAGACGGACGTTGGTCACGGTGCCGCTCGATACGCTTTTCTCGCCGGACGGCCGCGAACTACGCGTGGAGGCTGAGCCGACCCTCGACCTTTTCGCGACCGCGATGTCGTTGCATCCCGAATGGCGCGTCACTGTCCGCGTGCACCTCGACTCGCCCACCGTACCCCCGCCGTTCAAGAAGCAGTTTCCCGGCGCGTGGGAGTTGAGCGCATGGCGTGCCGCCGCCACGGTGCGGGTGCTCGTCGAACGATTCTCGGTGCCGGCGTGGATGTTGACCGCCGCCGCGCGCGCCGATCAGGAGCCGTGGTCCGCCGACGGCACCCCTGAGGCGCGCATCCTCAACCGTCGGGTCGTCTTCGTAATTGAACCTGGAGTTTCACCATGAGTCGTGTCTTTTTTGCTCCCGTCCTGTTGCTTGTCCTCGGCTGCGATGGCGCGGCCGGCACCGACTCCGCCGACCTCGATGATTGCAGCGATCCCGACGGCGCGGGTGGCGGCGACACCGGCAACATCCCCGCCGTCGCGGGCGACTGGACCACCACCTTTGCTGCCGCCGGATGGGAGGACAACTGTACCGCCGTGGGTTTTGACAAGGACTCCGAGCAGTGGGTCGGCCCGTTCACCGTGCTCGGCGCCTACCCCTCGTACCGCGGCGAGTTCCAAGAGTTGGAGGGGGAACGATGGGAAGTTGCCGTCGACCTGCGCGGCGGCTTCACGATGACCGGCGAGGTCGACCATGAAGAGGGGACCATCTACGCCAACTTCTCTGGACTGGTCTACAGCGACATCAGCGGCCGCTCCGGCATCGACGGCGGCGCGTTCTTGGGGCTGGATGACGACGCGGACACCACCATCGACTGCTACGCACGCGCCTCGTGGAGCGCGAACAAGTCAGGGTTGTAGGCCGCGCGCCGGTCGCTCAGAACGCTCCCGAGCTCACGTTCCACGTGATCGAGTCATCGACAATACGGCCGATGACCAGTCGATCGAAGCTCTTGCTTGCGGCGTTCCAGCGGTACTGACGCAGCTCGCGCTGCTCGTCCGCCGCGACGTAGAGTTGCGGGGCTCCGGTGCCGTCGAGATCGGCGGCCCAGGTGGCGTGTTCGAAGCCAGAGCTGTTGGTGTCGATGTTGGTGCTGGCCCAGGTGCCTTCGGCCGTCTGGGTGAGATGCCACAGGCCGGTCTTCATCGCCGCCGCCACGAGGTCGATCTTGCCGTCGTGGTCGAAGTCGCCGGGCACCAGGAAGCGGGTCTGTTTGTCGTGGATGGTCGCGATGACCGTGTGTTCGACCTTGTCGCCCTTCCACCGGTACTGGCGGATCTCGACTGGGTCTTTGATCTGGGCCTTGCCGTCCACCAGCTCGGTGTGGGCCTCGACCACCGAGAAGAACTCGGCAGGACCGCCGCCGTCGACGTCGGCGCAGAGGATCTCCTTGGCGTGGCTCCCGGCAAAGTCGTCGAGCACCGTCTCTTCCCATTTGCCATCGACAAAGCGGTACATCACCACCTGTCCTGGCTGCGATTTTCCGCTGGATTGGTTGCGCGCCGACGGGGTGGCGAAGAACTCTTTCTTCCCGTCGCCATCGACGTCGCAGACCTCGATCTCGTGGACGAAGGTGTTGTCCTGCTTGCGCAATTCGGTGACGTCGAGCTTGCCCTCGGCGTTCCAGCTACCGACGCCGATGACGCCGGCGTCGTGGGTGGCCATGACCAGGTCGTCGTTGCCATCCCCGGTGACGTCGCCGATCTCCAGATCGCGGATGCGGTTGAACTTGCCCTCCCACTTGGGATTCCACAGGCCCACGCCTACCCACTTGCCATCAACCTTGGTCCAATGCTTCAAAAATGCCTGTTCGGCCCCGATGGTGTAGAAGCCACCTTTGCCGTCCGGCAGCGCCTTGTGGAAGACGTTGCTGTCGGGATCTTCCAGGATGGAGCTGGACCAGACGCCGTCAGCTCGGCTCCACAGCGTCAAGAGCGCCGGGCCGGGCTTCGGCTTGCCGTCGACCCGGATGAACTGCGCTTCGGCGAGGAGGAGCGTGGCGGGCGGCAACACGGGCTTTGGTGCCTCCGCCACAACCACCGGTGGAGGGGGTTTGGCGCTATCGCAAGCGGTGACGGACGCGGCCAGCGCGAGGGCGCCGAGGGTGGCGATGATCGTGACCGCGGACGGGGTTTTCATCCCTTGGCGCTAACGCGAGGGGCGGAGCCGGGCCCGTGCTACGGTTGGCCCGATGTTGCTCGCGGCGCTGGCGCTGTCGGTCGCCCATGCCGACCCCGCGGCCGACAACAGCCTCGTTTCGCCTACCTTTTTGGCGCCGATCTGGGTGGACTGGCCGCCGACCGCGCCGCTGGAGGGGGGGCCGCACACGGTCGAGCTCGAGCTGCTCGTGGGGGTCGGCGGCGAGGTTGTCGAGGTCCTGCTCGTCCGTGGGGAGGCGCCGTTCGCGTCGCTGGCGGTCGCGGCGGCCCGGTCCGCGCGCTTGGCCCCGGCGACGGAAGCCGGCCTGCCCGTCGCCGTGCACATCCCGCTGACCGTGGTGTTCACGCCGCCGCCGGTCTCGATCGAGGGGCGGGTGCGGCTCTTCGGAGGCGGCGCGCTTCCGCTGGCGGGGGCGGTGGTCAGCGTCGCCGGTCGCGACGTCGATACCGACGCCGAGGGGCGGTTCAGCCTCCGCGGTGTCCCGCCCGGGGCCTACACCCTCGCCGTGCGCGCGCCGGGTGTTCGTGCGGACGAGGTGACGCTTTCGGTGGTGGCCGATGGTGTCGCCACCGTGGAGCTCTGGGGGGCGGTCGAGGGCGTCGACAGCGGCATCATGGGCTCCTACCGGCGCGGTCGCCCCGAGGTGTCGCGACGCAGCCTGGATGCCGCCGAGCTGCGGGCGATGCCGGGCTCGTTGGGGGACCCGCTTCGGGCGGTGGTGAACCTGCCCGGCACGGTGCGCTCGCCGCTGGAATCAGGTTGGTTGCTGGTTCGTGGGGGCGACCCCACCCACACCGCGGTCCACGTCGATGGCGTCCGCGTGCCGCTGGTCTACCACCTCGGCGGTTTTACCAGCGTCTTCCATCCGGCGTTCGTCGGAGGCGTCGACTTCTTTCCGTCCGGTGGGGGCGTGCGGTACGGGCGCAGTCTGTCCGGCACGGTGGACGTGATCACCCGGCCGCCCAGCGCTGCGCCGGAGGTCCGGGCGGGGGCCAACCTGGTCTTTGCCGGGGCTTACGCCAGCGCGCCGGTGGGTCCGGCGCGCATCAGCGCGGCAGTACGTCGGAGCTACCTTGATGGGGTGGCCGGCCCCTTTCTCCCAACCGATGCGGCGGCATCCATTCCCCAGTTCTTTGACTGGCAGGCCCGCATCGATGTCGATGACGACGGCCTTTTCGGCTTCGGGTTCGCCGACGTCATCACCCTGCCACTGCCGGATGCCACGGCCGTGTACGAGGTCGGAACCGAGCGGGTCCATGGCCGCCTGCGCACCCCGGTCGGCAAGCGGATACTGCTCGTGGCGCCGAGCTTTGCGTGGGAGCGCCAGAGCCTCGTCATCGACGGCGGATCCTCAGTGATCCGGCAGGAGCGCACTGGCGGCGGCCTTCGTGTGGAGTTGGAAGACGACGGCACCGCGCCGATCGACGGGCGTGCGGGGCTGGACGTGGAGGCGTTCGCTGCGGTAGTCCGGTACGACGGCATCGAGCGTACCTCGCCGGTAGTGATGCCCGACGTCTACGCGGACCTTCGGATCGGGTCCAAGACGCAGGTCGTCGCGGGCGTGCGGCTGGAGAGTCTTTTGGTGGGCGACCAGCCTGCCCGAGCCGCGCTGTCGCCACGGGTTGCGGGCGTCTTGCCGCTGGGCGCGCGTGCGGGGCTTGAGTTGGAGCTTTCCGGACACCATGCGCCACCGGCGTGGGAGCTCGTGCTCGGGGTGCCCGAGGGGGCATCGCTGGAGCTGGACCAGTCCTGGGGCGGCAGCGCCGGGGCGTTTTGGGGTGCGGGGGCATTCGACCTCTCGGTGGAGGGCTACGCGCGGCTGATGCCGGTGCTGGCCGAGATCGAGGCGGACCGGAGCATCGACGTGGGCGAGGGGCTGGCCTATGGGGCGGAGCTTTCCGTGCGCGCACGGGCGGGGAGGCTGTCGGGCTCGGCTCGGTTGGGGTGGGGGCGGAGTTTTCGTCGTGAGGACGCCGATGCGCCGTGGGGGCCGTCTCGTTTCGATCAGCCGGTCACCGCGGGTGTGGTGGCCGAGGCCGATCTTGGGCGTTCGTGGGCCCTGGCCAGCCGGTTCCGCTATGCCAGCGGGTACCTGGCCGAGACCGATCCGCAGCGGGTGGTGGACGCCCTGACCCTCGAGGTGGTCGAGGCCGAAGTGTTGGGTCGGCGGGTCGAGGATTTCTACGGGTTCGACGTGAAGGTCTCCAAGCGGTTTTTGTTCCGGACGTGGCGACTGGATGCTTACCTGGACCTCCAGAACGTCAGCAGCCACCGCGTCCCGGAGCCGTTCATCACCGGCCTGGTGGACGTCGCGGTGGAGGGGATGGGCTTCGGACTCCCCATCTTGCCGATCTTCGGCGTCGAGGGCGCCTGGGGGGGCGATCCTCGGCGACCGTGATCGGCCCACGTCTGGGCGAGCTCCCCATGACCTACCGGCCGCCTTTCCCCCTCCGGTGGGATAGCCCGCGCACCTTCCAGGAAGCCGATTGCGCCCACTTCATCGAGCCCGTCAGAACCTCCGCCGCGCCTTGGGCGAAGGCTTCGAACGTCTGGTGGTTGCGAGGACGGCCGGCGCCGGCGAGCATGTCTTCGAAGGCGACGTGGTGCGTGACGAGGCTGCTCTGGACGCGCTCGCAGCGACGGCGATGCTGCACGCTCGCGATGGATATGTGAAGTTCACGGTGGTCCGCGCCGGGGGCGAACGGGTGGTCATCGACGTGCGCCACGGGGGTGGCAAGGTGGTGCCGGCCGCCCCGCCCGAAAAGGTCATGGGCGGCAAAGCGCGGGCGCTGAGCCCGGTAGAGAACGGCGCGCTCTTGCGCGTGCTCGGGATTCAAAACGCCGATGGCACCATCTCGTCGCAGAACGCCAAGAAGTACAAGCAGGTCAGCCACCTGGTCGGCCTCCTCCGCCCGGCCTGGGAAGCCGGCGCCCGCCGAGGCGTCACCCCCGAGGCCCCGCTCCGCGTGCTCGACCTGGCCTGTGGCAACGCCTACCTGAGCTTTGTTCTGGCCGACGCGCTGCGTGGAGCCGGCATTCCCTTCGTGCTTCACGGTGTCGATGTGCGCGCGGACCTGGTGGAGCGGTGCACGAGCCGGGCGCTGGCGCTGGGCCTGACGACGATGACCTTCACCCGCTCGACCATCGCCGGCGCCCGGGAGCTCGGCGCGTCGTTGGGGGGTGCGCCGGACCTCGTCCTCGCGCTACACGCCTGCGACGGCGCTACGGACGAGGCGCTCGCCGCTGCCCACGCCCTGGGGGCGGCCTCGCTCTTCGTGGTGCCCTGCTGCCAGGCGGAACTTGCGGCCGAGCTTCGTGGGAACCGCGGCGGGCCGACGCCGGCTTACCGCCACGGGCTCCTGCTTCGGGAACACGCATCCACCCTGACCGACGCGTTGCGGGTGGACTGGTTGGAGGCCCATGGCTGGGCGGTCGACGTGGTCGAGTTCGTCGATGCGGAGCACACGCCGAAGAACCGGTTGCTCCGGGCTTCCCGTGCCCGTCGGCCTGATGCGGCGGCGATCGCGGCGTGGGCCGGACGTTGCGACACGCTCGGGGCCCACCCTCGGGGATTGTCACATCAAAACTGATGCTGATCGCCATTGGTAATGACACACGCGGATTGCTGACGGTCAGCTCCGGTGCTTACCCTTCCGCCGTCATGGACTTCTCCGCCCGAACGCTCAGCACCCTCGACTGGGACGCCGTCCGCGGTGCGCTCGTCGATGCCACCCGCACGCCGATGGGTGCCGAGCGTGGGCGTGCGCTATTGCCGCTCGCGACGCGGCCCCAGGTGCTCGATGCCTACGCCCTCGTTGCCGAGCTCATCGCCGCCGGCCAGCGCGGCGAGGTGGTGCCGGTCGACGCTGTGGGGGACGTCCGCGACGAGCTCGGCCGCGCGGCGCGGGGGATGGTGATCGAGGCGTGGGCGCTCGTCGCGGTCGGTCGCGCGCTGGCTGGGATTGGTCTGCTCCACGACTGGCTGGCGGAACGGGAAAGCCCCCGTCTCCGCGCGCTCAGCTCGGTGATCGACCACAACCGCTCGGCCGGCGCGCAGCTTCGCGCGGCCTTCGACGCCGACGGCACGCTCTCCGACCGCGCGTACCCCAAGCTCGCCGCGCTCCGCGAGCGGGTTCAGAAGCTCCGCGTGCACGTCCACGACACCCTTTCAGCGCTTTTGGGTGACGGCGGTTGGGGCGAAATGTTGATGGAGCACTACGTCACCGAGCGCAACGGCCGGCTGGTCGTGCCGGTCAAGATGCAGTTCCGACGGGGCCTTGGCATCGTGCACGGCACCAGCGCCAGCGGCGAGACCGCCTACGTCGAGCCCGGTGACACCGTCGAGATCCAGAACGACCTGAAGGCGGCAGAGGAGGGCCTCGCCCAGGAGACCCTTCGTATTCTGGCCGAGCTCTCGGACCTGGTCGGACGGATTGCCGCTCCGACGCACGCCGCGCTCGATGCCATCGGGGATCTGGACCTCGCTGCGGCCCGTGCCGAGCTGGGTTTCCGGTGGCAGGGCACCATCCCTGAGGTTGGGCAGTCGGGCGTCGTGCGCTTGCGACAAGCTCGCCATCCGCTCTTGGCGCTCCGGGGTGTCGAGGTCGTGGGCAACGACCTCGGACTCGACGAAGCCCGGCGTTGTCTGGTGCTGACCGGGCCCAACGCCGGCGGCAAGACGGTGGCGCTCAAGACGATCGGGCTGTGTGCGCTCTGCGTCCGCGCGGCGATCCCCATCCCCGCGGCCGACGGGAGCCGCGTGGACGTGTTCGAGCCCATCCTGGCGGACATCGGGGACTTGCAGAGTGTGGCGGGGGACCTGTCCACCTTCTCGGGCCACCTCGCCGTGCTCAAGGAGGCGCTGGCGGTCGCCGGTCCGGGCGCGCTGATCCTGGTCGACGAGGTGGCCGTAGGCACCGACCCCGCGCAAGGCGCTGCGCTCGCGGCGGCGGTCGTGGAAGCGCTCGTCGAACGTGACGCCCGCGTCGTCATCACCACCCACTACCCCGAGCTCAAAGCGGCTGCCGACCCTCGGATACTGGTCGCCGGGATGGAGTTCGCCGAGGGCCGCCCGACCTACCGGCTTTTGCCGGGCGTGGCCACCGGCAGCCAGGGACTGGTGATCGCCCAGCGCATGGGCCTGCCGGCATCGGTGCTGGAGAGGGCGCACACCCTTCTGGACGAAGGCGCTGCCCGCCTGGCCCGGCTTGCGGAAGCGCTCGACGCCGAACGCGAAGCGGTCGCCCGAACCGCGCGCCAGCTCGACACGCGCGATGAGGCCCTGCGCGCTCGAGAGGCGGAGCTCAAGACCCGGCAGGACAAGCTCGACCGACAGCTTGCGGGGGAACGGGCGCGGCTGCTCGACGCCACCCGGGCCCACCTCAAAGCGCTTGAAGAGGAGCTTCGGGCGCTCGTCAAAGAGGTCCATCAGGCGCCGACGCTTCACACCGCGAACCAGGCCCTCGCCGCGGTGCGTGGTGCCCGCTTCGGACTCGATGGGGACGGGCCGACAGCGGGGCGGCCGAGCTTTGTCCCGGCGGTCGGTGAGCGGGTGTGGGTAACGACGGTCGGCCAGCACGGCCAGGTGCTTTCGGTGGGCGCCGACCACGCCGAGGTGCAAGTTCGGGCCATGAAGGTGCGCCTGCCGCTCGACAAGCTGGCGCTGGCCAAGGAGAAAGAAGCGCCGCGAGGTCCCCGCGTGCAGGTCGAGGTCGCCCCGGCTCCCGCGGTCGAGCCCGGCGGGCTGCGTCTTCCGCACAACACCTGCGACTTGCGTGGAATGCGCCTTGCCGAGGCTGAAGGGGAGGTCGGCGCGTTCATCTCCCGCATGAAAATGCAGGGCGAACACTACGGCTACCTGCTCCACGGGCATGGCACGGGCGCGCTGAAGTCGGGGCTCCGCGACTGGCTGAGGACCGCGCCAGGGGTTCGTAGTTTCCGCGCCGCCGCGACAGGGGAGGGGGGCGACGCGTTTACCGTGGTGGAGGTGTGAGCGGGTGACGCCAGCGCAGTTCCGAGAAGCGCGCGAAGTCACGGTCGTTCAGATAACTACACCTATGCTCCTTTCCACCGATTCTGAGCTTCGCCGCATCCTGACCGAAAGCCGCACCGGCGCGGTGCTCGGCGCCAAGGTCGATGCTTGGGAGGCTGCGTTCTACGTGCCGAAGTACATGGGTGAGCACGGTTGGAGCATGATCGGCGTCAATCCGAAGCTGGCCGGTCAGGCATGGCTGGGCTCCCCAGCCGTGGCGGCGCTCGCCGAGCTGCCGGCGCCGGTCGATTTGATCGAGGTCTTCCGTCGCTCCGCCGCGTTGGTCCCGATCGCCCAGGAGATCCTTGCCCTGCCCTGGCGCCCGAAGGTGGTCTGGTTCCAGCTCGGCATCGCCAATGACGAAGCCGCGGCGCTGTTGACGAACGTCGGAATCGACGTCGTGCAGGACCGATGCATGATGCCCGAGCACCGGCGGCTGCTCGGGTGAAGCGCCGGTCGTCGTCCCCCCGATGCCGCGGATGTGACGGCCAGCTAAACCAGCGGATGCGCGTATTGCCCGTCGGGGTCTTTTCCACCGTCCTGCTCCTCGCCTGTTTGCCCAAACACGAGGCGCTGGCGAAAAAGGCGGAGAGCATCGGTGATGTTGCGACTGCCGCGGCTGAGTACGACCGGGCCATGGCCGACGTCCCGATGATGGACTTCGAATACGAACGAGCGCGCAAGGCACGCAAACGCTTGATGGAGGGGGAGTGGTCGCCCAGGGTGGACGCCTTGTTGGGGATGGCCCCGTCTCCCACCACGGCCGCCTACGCCGCCGAGCTGTTTGAACTGCGAAAAGCAGCCTTTTCTGCCGGTATTCCTGAACAACTCTCCGCGCGGATCGACGGCGAAGTCCTGCGCGCGGTGTCGGTCCTGGACCTCGCGGCGCGCGAGCCAGCCGAGGTCGAGGTCCGGCTTGCCGAGCTCCTGGATCTCTTCGATGCGGCGTTGGCGTCCGGCGCCCCGCAAGAGCCCATCGACACCGTCGTGGCCGCCTTCGGTCAGAGCGTCAGCATCGGGTTTCCAGCGCCGGGCCCGTCCGGCGGACTCGATCGGCTCGGCGAGCTTTTGGACCTGCGGGCGGCCCTACGACAGCGAAATTTCCCCGAGGCGTTCGACGCAGCGCTCGCCGGCGAGTTCGACCGCGCGGGGAGCGCTTCGTACCCGCCGCCGACCGTCGACAACGCGGTCACCTCGTTCGATCGGGCCCTTTCGCTGCGAAGGCTTGCGCGCGCGCTGGGCGCGCCGTCACCAGCGATCGCGCTTGCCGACCGCGCTGAAACGGACGCTCGCGC
This sequence comes from Deltaproteobacteria bacterium, assembly GCA_947445035.1. Classification (GTDB taxonomy): domain Bacteria; phylum Myxococcota_A; class UBA796; order UBA796; family SXON01; genus SXON01. Next base: position 231,609 of record CANFCK010000003.1, on the reverse strand, counting down.
CCTGATTTTCGCCAGGACGGACGAGGAGTCCGCGGCGCACCGGTACCTTCCGCTCTACGACGCGCTCTTGCCATTGTCGGCTCAGGTCGAGCCGGGGCACCCGCTCGTCGCTCGGCTGGCCAGGGTCGCGTCTGAGGGCGCCGTCTGGCATGCCACTCAGGCGGAGGCGCTCCCGCCCGGGTACCGCAGACTGCTCCATCTGCGCGCTGCTGCCTCGCTTTCAGGAGAGGGTCGCCTTGCGACCGCCGAGCGTGCCCGGCTCGAGCCCAGCTTTGCCACCTCGTTGGCGCTGACCCCGCCGCCCGCGAGCACTGGTCCTTGTGGGCCCATGGAAAGCCTCGTGGGTGCCGCCTTCCCCAAGGGTGCGCTGCCGACGCTGCTGACTTCGATGTCCAGCCAATGCATCGCGACATCACGAGATTCGGTCAGCTCGCGCCAGCATGGGTACGTGGCGGACGAGCTCTACTATGTTCAGGAGAACGTCCAGATCGGCACCGACTTGGTGGTGGTGCAGACCGGCACCCGCGAGGTCGGCTACCAGGAGAATGTGGAGGGCGGCTGGGTCTACGGCGTGCGGCAGGAGCCGGTTTACGAAAATCGGCTGGTCCCGATCTATGAGCTGCGCGACATCGAGAAGCACCGGGACGTGCAGCGGTCGGTCACCTATTCGGTGACGACGCGTGAGGTGGTCGTGGAGATCAGCGGCGCGGCGTCCATCGTCTGGACGGACGGCACCACGCTTTCGACGCCGTTCAGCCAGCGGCACGGGTCCGAGGCGTCCTCATGGGCCTACGACGTTCCCGGGCACACCGACGCGGACCCCGTCACACACCTGACGCAGAGCATTTCGCCATCGCATTCGGTGATCGCGATCGCGCCGGCCGTTGCGGGCGCCGCGGCGACTGAGCTTCACGGCGGACTGAGCGCCCGTGTTCGAGCGCATCGCGCGAAGTTGGCGCGAGACGAGGGGCGGCTTGCCCTCGGTGGCGGAGACGGCGCCGCCGCCGGCGAGGCGTTCGTGCGTTCGGTCCTTCACGACGGCAAGGCCGAGGGCGAGGCTGCGTCGTGGTTTCAGACCGAGTTCGGGCTGGCGGCCGCGGTGGTCGAGGGCCTCTTGGCCCCCCGGGAGACCGTCCGCGCCGCGCCCATCGGGCTCTCTTTCGAGGTCGCGACACGTTACCTGTCGAGTCCGATTGTCGTAGGCGCCGGTGCTCCACTACGGGCCGACAAGGCCGTCGCTTCGGTGTCCACGGAGAGCTACCAGGCGGGGGTTTTGCCGCCCAACGAGTTCATCGACGGGCATGTCGGGCTGGCGCCCAGCGAAATCCAGACCGGGTCGGAGGTCGGCTCGCGCATCGCGCCGGTCATGGTCGGCTTCGACGCGCACTATGGCGTGCTGGAGTCGCTGCTCAAGCTCCGCTACGGTCCGGTGATCCACGACCAGCTCGGCCTTCGATTCACCTTCGGGATGACCTACGTCGACAAGGTGGAGTACGCAGATGGGGAGGAAGAAGGACCGATCGCGCTGTCAGTCGATCCCAGCTACGCGCTGTACGGCGGTTTGCGCTAGCCCTATTTCGGCGTCTTCGCCGGGGCGTCGGCAGGCTACCACCACGCGGCGAGCGGGGACACCATCGCGTACGGATACCACGTGGAGCCCGCGGCCCGGCTCACCCTTCGGCTATTTCGAACCAAACAACTCATCGTGGAGGCCTCGGGTTTCGTCGGCCTTGTCCCCGACGTCGCTCGAAAGGACCGGGTGATGATCTCCGTGCCGCTCGGAACCAAGGGGCTCGACCTCAAGCTGTCGATCGAGCGCACCCTGCTCCCGGCGTGGAACTTCGGGCCCGATGGGGAAACCCGCCGCTCCCTTGGGGAGTTACCGGTCCAGTCGCTCGGCATCCAGGTGGGCGCGCGGGGGTGACGCTCGTCGGGGCCTACTCCACCACCTCTTCGCCCATCACGTGCAGCTCGGTGCCTTCGAAGTAGTCGATCGTCCCGTCGATGAGCTGATCGAGCCACCACTCGATGTCGACGGTGTCCTCGTCGAGCGGGCTCTCGATCTCGGTCCAACTCCCGTTGTACCAGACCAGCTCCCCGTCGATCTCGGTCCACAACTCGATGGTGAAGCCCACCACCAGCTCGGTGCCGAAGGCGTCGATGGGCTGCTCGCCCTCAGGCACGAGGCTGATCATGGCCAGGGTGTCGTCGCCAATCCAGCGGTAGTCCTTGTCCATTCCGTAGGCGACGGTGAAGGCGAAACCCTCCTTTTCGACCTCGTTCCAGGTGTCGAGCGGGCCGCCGGCGAGGAACTCCGCTTCCGTGCCGCCGGTGATCTCGCGGGACCACAACTTGTAGGTCTCGTGGGGGAAACTCTGGTCGGCCTCGGGAACGCTGGTCGCGTACTGCGCGACCGTCCCGCGCATCTTCGAGAACGTCGCGCAGCCGGCGGTGTGCTCCCAGATCGCTGCGTCGGAGTGCTCGAACATCTCCACGTCTTCGGGGGTGAGCGGTTCGAAGTAGAACCCGCCCGCCTCGTCACCCACCTCGTCGGCGACGAGGTCGATCAGCGTCTCGATCTGCTCGGTGGCGTCGTCCTCATAGAAGCGCTGTAGCGCCAGGAGGGACTGTGATTCCAAGGTGGGCGGCGCCACTTCGGCGGGGATTTCGACGCAGGCGACAAACAAGGAGAGGAGGGTCACGGCGAGCACGGTACCACGGGCCGGCGCGGGAGGATACGGCCGCGACGATGTCGGCAGGCGGGCACGATCACCAGCATGGGCATGCTCACGGCCACGATCACGGCCAAGGCCACGCGCACTCGCGCACCCAGGACGAGCGGCGCCTCTTTGCGACGCTGCTCCTCGGCCTCGCCTACATGGGGGTCGAGGCGGTCGGCGGGTGGTTCACCGGCTCGCTGGCGCTCATGGCTGACGCTGGACACATGCTTTCTGACGCGGCGGCGCTCGGGGTGACGCTGTTCGCGCTGCGCTTGGCACGGCTGCCAGAAGATCACCGTCGCACCTATGGATATCATCGAGCAGAGGTTTTGGCGGCGGTGGTCAACGGGGCGGCCCTCCTGGCCATCGGCGTGGGGGTTTTTGTCGAGGGCCTGCTCCGACTCGGCCAACCGACCGAGATACTCCCGGGGCCGATGATCGCCATCGCGGCGGGTGGGCTGGTCGTCAATCTCATCGGTCTCGGCATCCTCAGCGGTGCCGATCGCAGCGGGCTCAACGTGCGCGGTGCGTGGCTACATCTGCTGTCGGACTCGCTCGGCAGCGCCGGCGCGATCCTCGCGGGGCTCGCGGTGTGGGCGTACGGTTGGTCGTGGGCGGATCCCGTGGCAAGCCTGCTCATCGCGATCCTCGTGCTGCGAAGCGCCTACAAGCTGCTCCAGGAGTGCGTTGGCGTGCTGATGGAGACGGCACCCGCCCACATCGACACCGAGCGGATGCGGGCGAAGCTTGCCGCCCTCCCCGGCGTCGCGGGCGTGCACGACGTGCACGTGTGGACGATCACCAGCGGCATGATCTCGATGAGCGGGCATCTCGTCGCCGCGCCAGGGCAGGATGCCGGCGTAATCCTGTCGGCGGGGGCGGCTTGTCTGCGGGACGAGTTCGGGATTTCGCACAGCACGATCCAGGTCGAGCCCGAAGGTTTCGTCGAGGATGGGCTGCACCGATAGCGGTCGCGGGCCGAACGGTGCTTATCGCTAAGTGATGCCCTTCTTCGTGCTCGGTGGTGTCCTCCTCGTCGCGGCCGTGGTGATTCGTGCCAGCGACGCTCGTCTGGCCCCGCTCGCGCGGGTCTTCAACATTCTCGGCCCGCTGATGATGCTCGGCGCTGCGATCGTGTCCGCCACCGTCGCCGTGGACGCTGGCGTGATCGGGGTGGTGAAGCTGTTCGGCAAGGTCTCCCCCGACGTCCTGGCGCCGGGGCTCCACTTCGTCAATCCACTGGCCACCGTGGTCCACGTCGATGGCAAGACACGCAACTACACGATGAGCGCGCTCCACGACGAGGGGCTGAAGCAGGGCGATGACGCGATCCGCGCGCTGACCAGCGACGGCCTGGAGGTGATCATCGACATGACCGTGCTCTACCGGGTGCTCCCCAGCGAAGCGCCCAAGCTGCTGAGCGAGGTGGGCATCAACTACGAAGAAAACGTCATCCGGCCCATCGCGCGTTCTCGCGTCCGTGACGCCGCCGTCTACTACCAGGCGGTGCAGCTCTACACCGAAAAGCGCGACGAGTTCCAGCTCAAGATCACCGAGTCGATCACCAGCGAGCTGGCCTCGCGCAGCATCGTCGTGGAGAGCGTGCTGGTGCGGAACCTCTCGCTCCCGGCCTCGGTCAAGACCACCATCGAAGGCAAGATCCAGGCCGAGCAGGAATCGCAGAAGATGGTCTTCGTCTTGCAGAAAGAACAGCAGGAGGCCGAGCGTAAGCGCGTCGAGGCGCAGGGCATCGCCGACTACCAGCGCATCGTCAGCGCCAGCCTCAACGACAACCAGCTCCGCTACGAGCAGATCAAGGCCTACAAGGAGCTGGCGACCAGCGCCAACGCCAAGGTCATCGTCCTGAACGGGGACACGCCGATCATCCTCGGGCAGTAGGTCACGCGCCCCACTTTCCGAGTACGTCGCCCACGCGCCGAACCTCGTCGATCCGCAGGCGCCCGGCGTACTCCACGCCCGGCGGCACCCACGCTTGCCGCAGCCCGTGGCGTTCAGCCTCGCGGAGCCGCGCTTGCGGCATGCCCACCCCGCGAATCTCGCCCACGAGGCCCACCTCACCGAGGACGATCAGGTCGCTTGGTAACGGCTGGCCACGTGCGCTGGACGCGATCGCCATCGCCACGGCGAGGTCCGCCGCCGGCTCGTCCACCTGAAGGCCGCCCGCGACGCTGACAAAAACGTCACGGTCGCTCAGATCGAGCCCGGCCCGCCCGAGCACCGCGAGCAGCATCGACAACCGACCCCGTTCGAAGCCGAGCACCGTTCGCGCGGGCGTGCCCTGGGTCGGCCGGCCCACCAGCGCCTGGACTTCGACCAGCAGCGGGCGTGACCCCACCATCGCGCAGGTGACCACGGTGCCCGCGGCATCGGGCAGCCGCTCCCGCAAAAGCCGGGCCGAGGCGTCAGGAACCTCGACCAGGCCTTCCTCCCGCATCTCGAACAGCCCGATCTCCCCGGTGCTGCCGAAGCGGTTCTTGGTGGCGCGTACGACCCGCAACGCGGTGGCCCCGTCGCCTTCGACGTAAAGCACGGTGTCGACGAGGTGTTCGAGCGTGCGCGGCCCGGCCAGGTTGCCGTCCTTGGTGACGTGCCCGACCAGGAAGGTGGCGATGTCCTTGGATTTGGCCAGGAGCATGGCCCGATGCCCCACCTCCCGCACCTGGCCGATGCTGCCCGGGACGCCGTTCAGTTCGGTGTCGGAGAAGGTCTGCACCGAATCCAGCACCAACATCTTGGGCTTGACCTCGTCCACCGCCTCCAACACTGCGGTGATCGACGTTTCAGCGAGGAGCCAGAGCTCGTCGGAGAGCACCCCCAGCCGCTCTGCCCTGAGGCGCACCTGCCGCGCCGATTCCTCGGCGCTGACGTACAGCACCCGGATTCCCCGCTTGGCGAAGGCGTCCGCCGTCGTGAGCAGAAGTGTGCTTTTGCCCACGCCTGGATCACCCCCCACCAGCGTGAGGGAGCCGGTGACCAGGCCCCCGCCCAGCACCCGATCCAGCTCGCCGATGCCGATGCGCAGTCGGACCTCGCCACCGGCGTCCCCGCTGGTGTCGGTGATCGGGCGAGCGCGGGTGGCGGGGCGGGGGCCCTTGCTGGCCGCCCGGGGCGCATCGTTCCCCTGCACTTCCTCGACCAACGTATTCCAACCGCCACAAGCGACGCACCGCCCCATCCACGAATGGACCAGGTGCCCGCATTGCTGGCACACGAACGCCGTCTTGACCTTGGCCATGCCGCTCGCCTATCCGGGGGGCGTGCCAGAATTTGGTGGGATAGGGTCGGGGACGATGTTGACCCTCTGCCGCTGGGGCAAAGCCGACTACGAGACGGGGGCGCTCATTGGGCTTCCGGATGCGGTCAACCTCGTCGATGATCCGCGCGCTGCCGACGTCGTGGTGGTGCCGAGCACCCAGCGTGTCACGCCGTCGGATGTGCCTCGGGCCCGGCTGGTGATCACCACCACCTCGGGTTTTGACAACCTCGACGTGCCCTCCCTCCGTGCCGCCGGCGTGCGATGCGCACGGTTGCCGCTGGTGCGTCGCGACGCTGTGGTCGAGACCGCGCTGGGGATGATGCTGGCGCTCACACGGCGCTTCGGTGCGTTCTCGGAAACGGCGCGGGCGGGTGTTTGGGACCGCAAACGCCTCGATCGTTACGATGCCCGGCTGCTGGGACGGGTGGGCGTGGTGGGGATGGGCGTCATCGGGACGAAGATGGCTGAGGTGCTGCGGGTGCTCGGGGCCGAGGTCGTGGAGGTGCGCGACGGGCAGGCGATTCCTCGCGATGTCGAGGTGCTGACCCTTCACGCGAGCCTGACCCGGACCAACCACCAGCTCGTCGACGCCCGGATGATCGCCTCGCTGCGGCCAGGCTGTGTGGTGGTGAACACCGCGCGGGGAAAGCTCCTCGACGTCGATGCTGCCTACGCTGCGGTGGTGGCTGGCCACCTCGGCGGGCTCGGCGTGGACGTGTTCCCAGCGGAGCCGGCGGCGCTGGCAAGCTTCACCGATCCGCGGGTGATCGTCACCCCCCACGCGGCCGGTTGGCACCCCGGAATGAGCGCGGGCATCAGCGACGGGGTGGCGGCTGCGGTCCGCGCGCTCCTCGCGGGCGAGGCGATTCCCTGGGCGGTGTGAGGGGGGTCGGTACGGACTGTCCCACCTCCCGGTGGCCCCGGGGGGGGCGCGAGCCAGTGCCGACGGCGGCGCTGGAGAGCCAAGTGCCGCTGGATGCGGCCCCCGGCGAGGTATCCCTCCCCCAATGCGGCCCCGGGCGCTCCTTGAGGAGGGGCGGCGGGAGAAAACGGGCGTTGGCTCGTTCGCCGGTCCGACGGAGCCACTGCGGCCGCCGACGGAGTCCGCATCTGACAGGGCTTGCCTCGGCAGAGGCCGCATCTGGCGGTGGATGCCTGACGCCATCCCTGAGCCGGGCCTCGCCCGTGCGGCCGCGCCTCGTCGCTTTCGGGTCCGTTCCGAGCCGCCGGGCGGCGGCGGCGCGCGTCGTGAGCGGCTGGAATGGCTGCTTTTCTTGAGAACCGTGGCGGCGGTGTCGTGGCCGCCACCAGTCGGGTGCGCCGCCGTCGGGAGCGCTGGGCACGCATGGTTGGTGCTCACCGCGGTGGTGTTGATGGGCCGGCGCCGGCGATTCCGGAATGGCCCGCTCACCGGGCATGCGAGGTTCTGACACGTTACTGAGCCTTCCGAGGGGAATCCCCCATGGCTCCAATCGCGCAGTTCGACTCCACGCCCTATGGCGTCGCTCGCCGCCTGCCGGGCCGGGCCGCGCTGATGGACGTCGGCTTCGGCGTTGCGGATCCGGCGCTGCGGGCTGGTGACGCCCTCACTCCCGTCGGGGGCTGATCTCGGTGTTCCCGATCGCCGAGCTCCACTCCCCCACGCTCATGTACGCAGCGCTTGCCGTGGCGCTGCCGATGGGTGCGCTCGCCATCGCGACCGGGAGGGCGCTGCCAGACCTCGGGGGTCCTCGCCACTGGGCCGGCGCGGCGCTCTGCGTCACCGCTGCCATGGTGCTGTACATCACGGCAGGGGCCAGCCCTCCGTGGTCGATGGGCGCGGATGTTCTGGCCGTGGTCGGACTGCTGCTGATGCGCCAGGGGCTCGCGGGAGTCACGCCTTCGTCTCGCCGTCGGATCGGGGTGACGGTTGCCTGCCTCGTCGGCTTCGTCGTGATCCACACCTGGTTCGGCCATGTGGACCCCCGGCCCGATCGCCGCGCTGCCGTGGCCTCCGCCGCGATGGCGGTCGCTGCGGTATCGATCGTCTGGGAGTTGTTCCGGCCAGTCGGCCGCCCGCTGGCGTTGGTCCTCGTCGCCGGGGCAACGTTCGGAAGCATGGCCCTCGGCCTCGGCTACCGCGCCGTGGAGATGCTGCTGGGTGGTCCGCGCCCGGTGGACGCGATGGTCCTGGGTCGCGAGGCGGCGTTGCCGCTTTTGTTGGTGATCGCCGCCCAGGTCGGCGGCGGCGCCGCCTTTTGCGGCTTTGCAGGGTTCGAGTTGATTCAACGCCTTCGCACCACCCAGGGACTCCTGGAGCGTGCCGTCCGTGAGGATGCCTTGACGGGTCTCGCGAGCCGGCGGGCGCTCTTCGAGATCTTGCGCGCTGAGATCTCGCGCGCGCGCAGCGGCGCTCGCTCGCTCGCGCTCTTGGTCATCGACGCCGACCAGTTCAAGCGGGTCAACGACGAGTGTGGCCACGTCGTGGGCGATGCCGTCCTCGCCGCGTTCGGAGGCTGCCTCAACGCTCATGTCCGGGGCGGCGACCATGCCGGCCGCATTGGCGGCGAGGAGTTCGCGGTGGTGATGCCCGGCGCGACCCTGGCCGAGGCTGCGTCGGTTGCGGAGCGCATCGGCGGGGCACTCGCACAGCTCACCGTCCCGGGACTCGTCTGCCCGATCTCGGCCAGCCTCGGCGTCGCGGTCCTTCGTCCCGACGACCAGAGCGACATCCGGCTGCTGGCCCGTGCCGATCGGGCGATGTACCAGGCGAAACGGGCCGGTGGGAATCAGGTCGCGGTCGACGAGTCCTGAACGCGGGTTCCGCCCCCGATCGCCCACGCGCCCCGCTTCACGGGCACAAACCCGAGCCGCCGCGCCGCATCGAGGATCGCCTCGAACTCCAGCGAAACCGTGGCGCCCGCCTTCTGAGTGACCTCGTCCTCCGTGGGAAGGTCGAAGTCGTTGGCGCCGTACCGGAGCCCCAACAACGCGTCTTCGTTGCGGGTGAGCACGCTGGCGCGGAGGTTGGTGATGTTGTCCACGTAGATGCGGCAAAGCGCAAGGTGGCGCAGGTATTGCTGCGTGGAGACCTCCTGACCCCCAAGCTCGGTGTTGTAGGGTTTGAAGGTCCAAACCAACAGACTCGACAGGCCAGGGCGACCCGCGGCGGTGCGCTCGTCTTGGAACGCCCGTAGGCGCTCCAGGTGGTTCAGGCGTTCGTCGATGCTCTCGTCAAAACCGATGACCATGGTCGCGGTGCTTCCGAGCCCCGCCTCGAGCACCGCGCTCTGGGCCGCGTAGTAGTCCTCCACCTTGTATTTGCCAGGGCTGTGTCGGAGTCGGAAAGCATCGTCGAGGATCTCGGCACCCCCCCCGGTGATCCAGCGCGTACCGCTGTCATAGAAGCGCTTGGCCGCGTCGGCGTAGCTCATATGGCTTCGTTTGGCGACAAACATGAACTCGGCGATCGTCATCTCATAGAACGCCAGACGCTCGCCATAGTGCGCGTGGAGTTGTCGGAACAGTCGGCAGTAGTCCTCGACCGACAGATCAGGGTGAAAGCCACCATTGAAGCCGATGAGCTGCCCGCCGAGCCCGGCCACCACATCGATTCGTTTGACCAGGTCTTCGAAGGAGAGGACGTAGGTTCCCGCCTCGCCCGGGAACTTGTAGAAGGCGCAGTAGTCGCATCGTGCCACACAGACATTGGTGTAGTTGACAATCGCCATGATCACGTAGGTCGCGCTGTTTGCGGAGTGAAAACGCCCCCGCACTCCCGTCGCAAGTCGTGAGAGCAGCTCGTCGTCGGCGTCGTTCCACAACGTAAGGGCATCGGCGCGGTCGATCCGTTCCCCGGCGATCACGCGGGCGGCAGCACGATCGAGGGCAGTTCCCATATGCGCGAACTAACTCGGCCGCGATAGGCTGGCTTCGGAGTCCCGCCCTGTCGTCGCTGCCGCCGGATCCCCGCGTCGCCCCGCCCTGGCGTCGGCCGACGGTCGTTGAATTGGCGCGGGCGCTGGCGGCTTGGTGCTGGTCGGGCCTGGTGTTTTCGGTGGCCCCGGTGCTGGCCTTGGGCGCCTTGGGGCTGGTCGGCCCTTCGCTCACCACCGCGTTGGCCCGGGTCTGGGGCCGGCCGTCCTTGTGGCTTTTGGGGATCGAAATCGAGGTGATCGGCGAAGAGCACCTGCGGCATCCGGGTTCGCGCATCGTGGTCGCGAATCACCAGAGCGCGCTCGACATGCCGATCTTCGCGGCGATCTGTCCGCAAGCGCCGTTGGTCCTCGCCAAGGCGGAGCTGCGCTGGCTTTTCCCCTTCAACCTCATGTGGGTGGCGCTGGGCCAGCGCTTCGTGGATCGCGGCGACGCGGGAGCGGCCCGACGATCGGTAGCGCAGTTGGTCACCGAACTGCGACGTCGCGAGCGCAGTGTGGTGCTCAGCGCCGAAGGCACCCGCTCCCGAACGGGGCGGCTCGGCCCCTTCAAGATGGGCGCCTTCCACATGGCGGTCGAAACCGGCGCGCCTATTGTCCCCGTGTGTTTTCTTCACCCCGGTCTGTTGATGCCGCCCGGTCGCTGGTGGGCGGAAGCCGGTCGTGTGGTCGTCCAGGTGCACCCCCCGATCGACACGTCAGGCTGGACCTCGGCGCACGTGCACGAGTACGCCGACGCGTTGCGCGCCAACTACCAACGTTGGCTCGGTGAGGGCGAGTGAGGCGCGCCGCGAGGGAGTGGTTCTGCTGGTTTGCGTTCGCGGCGGTCCTGACGGCGCCGGCCTGGGGGCGCGGCGAGCTGATCGGACACCCGGACGTCGATGTCTGGAACCATGTGTGGGGGTTGTGGTGGTGGGCCGAAACGCTGAGCTCCGGGGCGCTGCCGTGGCGCACGGCGCTCTTGTCCACCCCGCACGGCGGCGTGCTCTGGTTCGCGGACCCACTCGGAGCCCTCGCCGCCTTGCCCGTGACCCTGCTCTTCGGGCCGGCGGCGGCGTGGAATCTGCTGTTGATCACGCGCATCGCCTGGGCGGGCTTCCACGCGCGCCGGTTCGCCGGGCTGCTCGGGACGCAAGGCCCCCACACCATCGTCGCCGGGGTCGCCTTCGCCACCAGCCCCTACGTACTGTGCGAACTCTACAACGGGATCAGTGAGGTCTGCGCGACCGGCTGGGTGCCGCTGGTGCTGGCGCAGTGGCTGATCGCGGTGCGGACGCGGTCGTGGAGGGCCTGGTCCCTGGCCGGTCTCTGTCTGGGGGGCGCCACCTGGGCCACGCCCTACTATGGCGCCGCGCTGATCTTGGGTCTGCTCCCGGCAACGGTGCTTGCATTGGGTCGGAGCGCGTTGAGTTGGCGGATGGCCGTGCCCGGGATTGTCCTGGCGGGGCTGCTGAGCGGCGGCGCGGTGCTGACCTGGCGGGCGGCCTTGGTGGCGAAGGAGGCGGTCATCCAGCGGGAGGAGGGCTCGGAGCAGGCGATCGCCCGGCACAACGCGGTTGACATCCGCGAGCCGTTGATGCCAGGGGATTTCCAGTCGGTCAACTTCGAGGAGGAGTACGGCGGCGAGAAGTTCCGGCACACGCTCTACCTACGTTGGTCGCTGCTTTTGCTGTTGGCGGCCGCGGTCTGGCGCCAACCCCGGGCCACCCTGCCGTGGCTCGCGCTCGCCGTCTGGGGTCTGCTTTTGGGGCTCGGCGACCGGCTTTTTTTGGCCGGCGGCTACCCGCTCGGCGAGCGCGGTCCACTCCTCCCATTCGGTCTGCTCACCCGCTTGGTGCCCGACATCGCCATCACCCACCCCGCCCGTTTGGCGGTGACCGCCCACGCGATCGTCGCCGCGCTCGCCGCCGAGGGGCTCCGGGTGTACGGCCGGCGTGGGCTGGTCGTGCTGCCCCTGGTCATCGGCGAGACCTTGGGTTTTTCACGGGCTGTATGGCCGCTTCCAGGAGCCCCTGCCGCGGTCCCAGCGGTGTACGAACGCCTCGCCGCTTCCGATGATCCGCGAGCGGTCCTCGACCTCCCGGCACAGGTCCGCCAGACGATGGCGACGAGCGTGTATTTCTGGTACCAGACGGTGCACCGGCACCCCGTTCCGTGGTGGCCCAACGTGCGTGCGGAGGGCAATGGCGACGCCCCCAGCGTGCGGCTCTTCTTGCCTTCCCCAAGCGGTCCTCGCCGGGTCCCGGAGCTGTCGGTGACGGCGATGTCCGGCCTGCGAGCGCGCTACGGCTGGGTCATCGTTCATCCCGAACTGGACGCTCGCGCCCAGCTACCGGGGGAGAGCACCCGGGTCCTCACTGCTGCCTTTGGTCCGCCGGAGCTCGTGGACGGGGTGCGCCTCTGGACGCTCAGGTAGCGGGCCGCTTGGTGAGGTAGTCGACCAGATCGAGCTTGGTCAACAGGCCGATCACGATGCGATTGTCGTCCACGACCACCGCGGCCATGCCGTCCGCGAAAACGCGGGTCAGAGTCGCGGCGTCGTCGCTGTCCTGGACCGTCCGCACGTTGCGGAACATCACTTCGGCCACGTGACTGTTGAGGTTGGCGCGCCCGTCCACCAGCTTTCCGAGCACGTCGGACTCGGTTAGGATGCCGATGAGCCGCCCCTCCTCGAGTACGGGTAGTTGGCTGATCCCATGCGCCTTCATCGTGCGCACCGCCTCGGCGACCGTGAGCCCGGCGTCGGCCGAGATGAGCTCGCGCCGGGGGAGATAGCGCAAAAGCTCCGCCACGCTCGCCGACTCCCAGCTCCGCTCGGTGAAGCCGTTCTGGCGCATCCAGCCGTCGTCGAGGAACTTGGTCATGTAGTTGCGGACGCCGTCGGCCGCGAGCGTCACGATCCGCTTTCCCGGACCCACCCGCTTTGCCACCTCCACGGCCGCCCAGACCGCTGAGCCGGTACTGCCGCCGACCAAAAGGCCCTCCTTGCGGATCAGGCGCCGCGCCATGCGAAAGCTAGGGCCATCCTCGGTCTTGATCCACTCGTCTACCAGCCCAGCGTCGAGCACGTTGGGGATGAAGTCGTACCCGATGCCCTCGATCTTGTAGCTGCCGATGGCACTGGGACCCGCAAGGATCGAGCCGACGGGGTCGACGCCCACGATCTTCACGCCGGGAATGGCCTCTTTCACGCGGCGTGCGGTGCCGGTCAGCGTCCCGCCGGTGCCGGCGGTGAGCACGAGGTAGTCCAAGCGTCCGCCGGTCTGCTCCACGATCTCGGCGCCGGTGCCTTCATAGTGGGCCATCGGGTTGTCGGGGTTGGCATACTGATCGAGGATATGTGCGTTTGGAAGAAGTTTTTGGAGATGGATCGCCACGCCGATGTGACTCTCCGGTGCATCCCAGGCCGCCTCGGTCGGGGTGCGGATGATCTCCGCGCCCAGCGCCTCGAGCACCACCTGCTTTTCGCGGCTCATCTTCTCGGGCATGGTGATGACCATGCGGTATCCGCGCACCGCTGCGGCCAGCGCCATGCCGATGCCGGTGTTGCCGCTGGTCGGCTCGATCAGGGTATCTCCCGGCTTGATCCTACCGGACTTCTCCGCTTCCAGCACCATGCGCCGGCCGATGCGGTCCTTCACCGACCCGCCCGCGTTGAGGTATTCGCACTTGACCAAGAGCTCGCAGCCGGTGTCCTTCCCGACGTTGTGCAGCCGCACCAGCGGGGTGTTGCCAATCGCGTCGAGGATGCTGTCGTAGATGCCGGCCATGGGGCCTCCCGTGGGGCGGCGCGTAACCTCGCGTACGGAGGGCCGCCCGACTTCGGCCTACAGCCCGCCGACCGCCCAGGCCAGTGCGAACCGGGCGCGCAGCTCCTCGGCGTCCGCTGCGATGCGTGCGCGCTGGGCGTCGGCGAGGTCCGCCCGCGCGGTCAGCAGCTCCGAGAGCACGGCGGCGCCTGCTTCGTAGCGATCTCGCACCACCACCACCGCCGCGGCGCTGGCTTCGTCTCGGGCCCGAGCCGCGTCGAGCGATGCGGCTGCCGCCCGCAGGTCGATGAGCGCCGCGCGCACCTGGATTGCGGCCGATTCGCGCCCTGAGGCGAGGGCCAGAGCGGCCCGGTCACGCGCGATCGTGGCCTGGGCGACGGCGTCCCGGGTGGCGCCCCTGCCGTAGATCGGAACCGTGATGCCGACGCTGGCGGTCGCCGCTACGTTGTCCGTGAACTGCGTGCCGGCTGCGGCACCTCCGTCGGCGGCCAGCGAGGAGCCGGCGTCCAGCCCCAGGCCGACGCTGGGCAGCCCGCCAGCGCGGGCGGTGACCACCTCGGCGTCGGCCGCTTCCACGCCGCAGCGCAGCACGGCGAGCTCTGGCAGTTCGGCATCGGCGCGCACAAGGAGCGCGTCCACCCCCCCGACGTCCAGCTCCGGCCCGCGGGTTGGCGGTGCGAAAGGCCAGTCCCGCCGCGGGTCGAGCCGCAGGGTCTGGATCAGCGAGAGCTCCGTGAGCGCCGCGATGCGCTCGGCAGCGACCAGGGCAGAGCGCGCGCGGGCGGCCGCTGCGGTCTGCTGCAGGGCGTCGGCCCGGGTGCGGGCGCCGACGTCGACGCCGCTGCGGATGCGCTTTTCGAGGGCCTCTTCGGCCGCGAGCGTCGAGCCTGCGGCCACAACCTGGGCCCTGGCCGCGGCAAGCTCCAGCATCGTGGTCGCCAGCGCAAGATGCAGGTCCTGCTGCATCCGCTCAACCCCAGCCTCGGCGGCGGCGAGCTGGGCGCGCGCGCGCGCCACCCCGGCGCGGATCGAGCCGCCGCCGTACAACGTCATGTCGGCGCTCAGCCCCGCGCTGGCCTCCGGGCCTTGCGCAGTCCCAGCAGAAGCGGCCGCCCACCCGCCAAGCGCCGGAAACCCTGCCTGCTTCTGGCGGGACAGCGTGCTCGCGGCGGCGGTTCGGGCGAGCGCGGCCTCCTCGGCATCGATGCCATCGGCAAGCGCGCGATCCAAGGCGGCCGCGAGATCGATCGGCGCATCTGCGGCCCGAATCGGGGCGATGACCAGCAACAACAGCGCGAGCGACATCGCCGCGACGGCTAACATTGAATATCGTGGGCCCATGAACGCAGACCGGATGATCTCGGTGTTTCTCGCAGGGGTGCTCGTCGGCGGCTCGGTCGTCTACCTTTCGCCGAACAACTCGCTCGCAGTGGGTGTGTCCGGGGGCCAGAAGCAGGGTGGGTCTACTGGGGTGAGCGGGGGGAAATCCGGTTCGGGCGAGCAGGGGGGCGGCGCCGCCCAGGGGAGCGAAGGGCAGGGCGGGGGTAGCGCCTCACCGGGACTTGGCAACGCATCCTCGGGCATGGCGGGCGCCGGTCCCGGCACACAAGGCAGCCAGGAGAACTTGCCGAGCTCGGGCGGCGGGGGCGGAGACGGGGGGACGTCCGGTGAGGGCGGAACGTCGGGCGGCGGCGGCTCGAGCGGCGGTGTGACCGGCAGTGGCGGGGTGGTCGGGGGGGAAACCGAGGCCTCACCGATCTCCGCCCAGCCGGTTTCGGGCGCCCCACGCGGCGCGACGCGGCTGCTGCGTCACCTCCAGCTCGCACCGACGTTGTGGAACGCCCAGGCCGAGGCTGCGCTCGCCTCGCCCGACCCCAAGGTCAAGGAACTCGCGTCGAAGCTCGCTGCCCACGCGGCCGCGGTCCCGACTGTGAGCGACCGCATGCCCCCGAACACCGAGGTCGTGGCCTACCTCGTCGACAGCAAGCTCCTGCTCGAACGGATGAAGTTGCTCGGCATGGACGTGAGCTCGCTCGAAAGCCAGGTGGACGAGGTCAGCCGCTCGCGGAAGTAGCCGTCGCGGGGACGCGCCGCGCCGCCGCGCCGCCGCGGGTGCGGAGGCCAGGAACTCACGAGGTGGGCCGCCTCCCCGCTTCACATTTCATACCAGATCGGCGAACTTCTTCCGATTGTGTGCAAACACGCTTGCGCCGACCGCCAGCGCGAGACCCGCCGCCACGAAAGAGTAGATGACAGACGTGAGCGCCGCCGGGAGGCTGTGTCCGAGCAGCAGGTTCTGGTAGATGCCGATATATTGGGCCATCGGGTTGGGATACAAAAGCAGGAACAACTCACGCGGGTAGGCGGAGGCCGGGTACATTACCGGTGTCACGAACATGCCGATCATCAGGCCGGCGGTAACCCAGTGTCCCACGTCCCGGAAATACACGTTGAGCACTGAAAACAGGAGGCCCAGCCCCAAGCCGAAGAGTGTTTGTGCCACCACGAACGGGAGCAGCAACAACGCGTGCCAGCTCAACCCATCGCCGATGAGCACACACGCCATCAGGAGCACCGCCGTCCGGAACAGTTGGTTGATCAACGACGAGGCCATCGCCTGTGCGGGAAGCACCACCGCGGGGAAGTTGACCTTGCGAATCAGGTGGGCGTGGTTGGTGATCGATGTCGTCCCCCGCAAAAGCCCGTCGGCGAACCCGCTCCACGCCACGGTTCCACACAACAGGTACAGAACATATTGGCCGGTGGTCTGTCCGGTGTGGAAGCGCACGTTGAGCAGGACATGGAACACCAGCGTATAGGTGGCAACTTCCAGGATTGGATTCACCACCGCCCAGAACAATCCGATGCTGCTGCCGAGGTAGCGCACCCGCAGGTCGTTTTGTGTCAGCGCCCAGAAAAGCCGGCGGGCGTCCCAGAGCGCGCGTAGCTCGGCGAGTGCTGATGGCGGCGCGGTCGCAGGCGCCACCGGCCGGGTCAGCGCGATCCCCGGATTGGCCGCAAGCTCAGCGTCCATCGCGCCCGCCGAACTGCCAGCCCACGCCGAGGCCCGCCACCCACGCCGATGATCGGTAGGACCCGTTGCCGATGACGCGTCCGGCGCCCACGGTGGTGCGGAACGAATCGCCGTAGTCGACGTTGAGCGCGGGCTGGGCGTAGGCCGAGGTGGTCACTCCCCGGTCGATCCACGCCGTGTACATGCCGCTGGCATCGAGGCTCAGGTGCGGGCCGAGGCGCACCGTCAGCCCGAGGGCGGCGCCGCCCTTGTCCGCGTCCGGCACGCTCGGATTCGCCATCCCGTCGGGGGTGGCGCCGGTCTCGCGGTACACGCCAGCTCGCACCGTCACCGCGGAATGGGCGTCCCACTCGCCGCCGAGGCGCAGGCTCCAGGTGTCCACGAACCCCGTCGGCAATGAGACATCATCGGTGACCACGATGTCTGCACCCTGAAGGGGGCCGTCCTCGGTGCCGGTCAGCGTCAGGTCGAGGTCGGTCACCACCAGGGCGTCGGTCGCTGACCAGCCGGTCCAGGTGCCGGCCAACTCCACGCGGACGGCGGGTACGGGCGTCACCTGCACCCCCCCGCGCACGGTCCACGGAAGCTCGACCTCGAGCGTCGCATCCTCGTCGGTGAAGCTGGCGTCGGTGAGGTAGGGTCGTACGGTCCCGTTGTCCTCAGACAGGGTCGCGGTGGTGGCGCCGCCGGCTGCAAACGACACCCCGGGCTGAACGGACAAGCCAATGGCCAAGGCCGGAATCGGCGTCAGCAAAACGCCGGCGTTCCACGTCATCGCAAACGGGTCGGTGGCGGCGATGTCCAGGACCACGTCATCGGTGGGGGTGTCACTTCCGCAAGCGTCGGGATCGGCGCTGTTGCAGAGCGTCGCGACCAACGACTGATCGGCATGAAGGAAGGTGTACTGTAGTCCCGCGCCCACCGACAGCCAACGGGTGAAGCGTTGCGCGACACTGGGCCCAACGTAGAGTTGGCGGATGGCAGAGTCGATGATCGCGTAGCGTTGGGCGCCATCGGCAGGGTACGCATAGTCCGAGCCCGTGGGCACCATCACCCCCACGGCGAGAGTCGTGTTTTCGAGGGCCTTGTGTACCCCGCCCAAACCAGTGACCAACCCGCCAGCTGGCTCGAGCACCGGCGACGCCGCGCTCTCCACCGGGTTGAACGGGTTGACGCCTAAAATATCCTCGCGGTCGAACTCGACCGTCTGCTGGGTCGCCCACAGGTCGAACTTGACACTCGTGCCCTGCATCGACGAAAGCGCCGCCGGGTTGTACCACTGGGCGCTGATGTCATCCGCTCCCGCGACAAACGCCCCTGCACGTCCTTGCCCGCGCACACCCGAGTCCACCAGGGTGAAGCCCGCGGGCTGCGCGAGGGACACGAGTGCCAACAGCACTACAGCCCCGCCGGTTGCCCGGCGTCCTCGGTCCACGCGGCGTCGTCGGCCGTGAATTCGGTGAGCTGACCCGAAATGGCGTAGGCGTAGGTGCACGTCGATTCGACCGAAAGAGTGCACCCTGCGGTGTCACAATCGTAGACCGCCCGCCCGTTGTTCGCCGGGATCTCGGCCCCGGCGGCATCGGTGAGAAAAAGATAGGCCCCAACGGGAGCTTCCCCGTTGTCTCCCACGTACACCGCAGCTTCGTCGGCCCAGGTGTCGGATTCGCCCCAGGTGGAGACCGCCTGCGAGTTCGGCAGGTAGTTCCCGGTGAAGATTTCATTGTTGAAGGTGCCCTTGAGGCGGAGGCTCTGGCTGTTTTCGGCGTGCACGCTGTAGTCGTACCCGGAGGCGTGGGTGGCTGTGGCGTCGCTCTCTTCTTCGCCCGTCCACCCAAATGTCCAACTCCCGTCTTCGTTGTGGATGCCGGGGAGGGCTTCGGTGCCGACGATGAGCATCGAACCCTGGCCGTAGGCGTCAATCCGGCCGAAGAACAGTTGGCTGCTTGCCGATTCCTCAGACGACGCCGTCCAACTCTCGTCGGTCGGGGTCGAAACCAGCGCGGGATGCGCACCGGTGAAGTTGTGGTTGATCTCGGTGGCGCACTCGTCGCCGACGGGCGCCGTCAGTTCGAGTGTGAAGGCCCAGGTGCCCCACGGAGTCGTGGCGCAGCCCGTGAGGAAGAGTGGGAGGAGCACGCGCATGGGCCGAGCGTAACCGGGTTAGCTGGCCGGATGCCTGCTCCGACGTACTGGGACTACCTGCACCTGCCGGAACTGCTGTCGTGTCAGAACGGGCTCAACGACGCACCGGCCCCGGACGAACTGCACTTCATCATCGTGCACCAGGTTTACGAACTTTGGTTCAAGCTCACGCTTTCCCAGCTTCGTCTGGCGCGCGATCACCTTGCGGCGCCGCACCTTCCGGAAGAACAGGTGCCGTTCGTCGTACATCACTTGGGGCGGGTCAACGCGATTCTGCGGCTGTGTGTGGACCAGTTTGCGGTCATGGAGACGCTTCCCCCCCAGGACTTCCTCGACTTTCGGGACAAGCTCGTTCCGTCAAGCGGATTTCAAAGCTTTCAAATGCGGGAGTTCGAGATCCTCCTCGGCTTGACGCCTGAGCGTCGTGTCAAGTACGCTGGCACCGATCCCATCGAGCACATCCGCAGCCAGACGCACTCTCCGGCTGGGAAGGCGGTGGCGGATCGGCTCGAAGCCACCATCGCCGAGACCCACCTGCGCGAGGCGCTTCTGGCCTGGCTGGGCCGCACGCCGATCATGGGCAGCTCCCCCGGCGATCCCGGGGACGCTGAGGTCGTGGCGCGCTTCCTCCTCGAATACTACGCGCGCGTCGAACGGCACCAACGCGAGGGGGCCGATCAGCTGATCACGGTTTTGGACGGTGTGGACGCCGATAAGATCCGCGGCCGCGTCGAAGGTTCTCTTGCCGCGGTCCGCGAGTTCTTGCTCCCGAGCGACCCGGTTTCACGTCGGGCACGGGCGGCTCTGGTGTTCATCGAAAGTTACCGTCACCTTCCGCTTCTGGCGTGGCCGCGCCTGCTCCTCGACACGTGTGTCGAGCTGGAGGAGCAGACGGTGCTCTTCCGTCATCGGCACGCGCGGATGGTGGAGCGCACCATCGGCCGTCGCGTCGGCAGCGGCGGCAGCGCCGGCGTCGAATACCTGGACCAGACTACCGCCTATCGAGTTTTTCCCGAGCTGTGGAACGTCCGCACCTGCCTTTTGCCGCGGGACCGGATTCCGCCGATCGCAGGAGAGGAGAAGTACCACTTCGCGGGGAGGTAGGCGGGCGCTGCCGCTCAGACCACGCGTTCCCGGCCCAGGACCCTCACCCCGGCGCGAACTGAAACCTTTCGTTGCAGGCGGCGTCCTTCTGCTGAGGCCGGGGCGTGCTCCCCTCGGGTGGATTCCCCACCGCGGTCCCATGCGTCGGCACCGCGGCTGGCGCCGCCGGGTGCCCGCCCGGAACCTCCCAATACCCATGCTTGCGCAGCTCGGCGGCGACCTCGGGTGACACTTGATCCTGGCTCAATACATTTTGACCCACGGTGATACTTCTTCGCCAGTCCACCAGCCGGCCACGCAGTGTATCAGTCGTCGCGGGGTCCTCCCAGTGGATGTCGGTGTGCTCTCCGGGGTCAGAGCGCAGATCATAGAGTTCGAACTTTGAACTCTCGAGTGGTTCCGCGGCCAGGCTCGCAGCGAGCCCAGGATCGATGAGGGATATATTCTTGGCGACGAGACGATGTGTCGTGGTGCGTACGCTGAGCATGTCCATCACCCCTTCGGCAAACACCGCGTCGGCCGGAAGTTCCCCCCGCGCCACGGCACGGAGGTCCCGGCCGCCGCTGCCTGCTGGCGGCAAGGCGCCGGCCACCGACAGAATCGTCGCCGCCACATCGCGGCCGTCCACGAGCCCCGGAGCGACGCCGCCTTCGGAAAAACCCGGCCCCCACACCACCAGGGGGACGCGCGTGCACGAGTCGAACAAACCCGTCCGGTGGTTCATGTACCCGTGGTCGAGCAGGTCCTCGCCGTGGTCCGACAAGACGATGACCACGGTGTCATCGAGCGCACCGAGCGCTTTTAGCCGCGTAAGCGTAAGCCCCAGCATCGTGTCCGCATAGCGCACGGCGCCATCGTAGTGATCCTGCACGTGCTGCTTGTCGGCCGCGGTCACGGCTACGCGGCGCGCGTCCGGGGCGGCAGCCGCCAGTCGGGTGTAGCTCTCGGGGTCGAGGATGTTGTCCCCGCCGGTGTGGGCGAACCACGAGGGGACGACGTCCAACAAGAGGGCATCGCCGAGCACCATCTCCGAGATGCAGGGATTCTTGCACAGGGCTTCCGCCAGCGGGGAGCCTTCGCCGCCAGCGTAGAGGTGATTCCACGGCCCGGGCCGCGTGTACGGGCGGTGTGCGTCGTAGCCGTGAAGAAACGCGAACCAGGGTTTGTCGGACGGCACCTTGGAGACCCAGTCGATCGCCTTGGGCCCGGTGTCGAAAAAAGAACCAAAACCGGGCTCGGCCGACCACAGGTCCCAGCCCTGGTCGTAGCCGAAGTCGGCGGTGACGTGACCCCCTGCTGAAAAGGCGGCGGTAGCGTACCCATAGGCGGAGAGCGCCTCGGAAACCAGGGTGACGTCGGTCGGGATGGCGTAGGTCGCGTAAACGGGTGACGCCAGCTCGGAGGCGTAGCGGCCCGTCAAGAGCGCGGCGTGCGACCACGCGCTCTCGTTGGCTTGGCTGAACGCGAGGTCGAAACGCGTTCCTTCAGCGGCGAGCGCGTCGAGGACCGGAGTGGTGTCGCGCGCGTATCCGTAGGCGCTCGTGTGGTCGGCACGGAGGGTGTCCACGCTGATCAGGAGCACGTTGGGATGGGCGTTTTTTGGGCGCACTGGGACGGGTGGCTCGCTGCAGGCCAAAAACAGGCTGATCATCGGCGCCTCCTGACCAGGAGGAGGACGGCCAGAGGTGCGATGGGGTGGATTGGGGCGTGGGCACAACCCTTCGGGGGCGGCGGAATCTGACGCGTCAGCGGGGCGAAGCCGGGCGTGTCGGGTCGTGTGCGTTCGGCTGGGCGCGGCTGTTGGCTGCGCGCCCAGTCAGCCAACTCGCCCGCGGTGGCCACTCCGTCTTGATCGGCGTCGATGCGGGAAAAAGTCTCGGTCGTGTCCAAGCGGACGTACTCCCCGCGCGAGACGGAACCGTTGCCGTCGCGGTCGATGCGCACCACGACGGCGCGGAACAGCTCTTCTTCGGTGGGCAAGGCCGCGAGGGCGCTGAAGAGGGGTAACAGGAGCACAGCGCCCTGTAGCCGGCTAACTGGACGGATGCCCGAACGGCTACCGGGGCTGAAGCTCTTCCTGCTCGCGGGGCTGGCCTTCTACTTCCTCTTGTCCTATCGCGTAGCGCTCGCGACGTTGGGGGTCGCCCAGCTTCCCAAGGGCCTGCCCGCGCTTCAAGGGGTGACGTGGCTGGGTCGCTGGAAGATGTTCACCGATCTGCGCGATGAACACTGGGATGTAGAGGCCGAGGTGCAGGGCGCTTCGGGCTGGACGCGTCTCGACCTCGCCGAGCGCTATCCGCTGCACTGGGACGAGGGGCCGGGGTACCTCCGGGACGACTACTATCAGAATCCGAAGCGGCTTTCGGTGTTGGCCGCGGACCTGTGCCGCATTCCGGGCACCCGTGCGGCGCGGTTCACCGAGGTGCGTTGGCCCAAGACCCGCGGCCAGGAAGCGCAGCCACGCACGGGCGAAAAGCGGACCGAGCTCGTGAGTTTCGGATGTCGGTGAGCCAGCCGGGGGTGGTGGAAGCCCTGTTCCGCCCGGGCTGGGCTGGCGGGTGGACGCTGGCCCGGCTCGCCTTCGCGATGGCGGCCTTGCATTGCCAGCTCGATCGTGGGTGGCACGTACGCGATGCGCTGGCGAATCCGCACGTGGTGTTCAACTCGGGACCCGCGCACATCGCCGAGCGCGTCCTTTTGGCGGCGCCCGCGGCCTGGAGCCTCTGGGGGCTCGGTCTGGTGGGCCTCGCAGGGCTTTTCTGGGGAGGACGTTTCGCGAAGCCCGGCCTGTGGGTGTGGTTTCTGGCGTACGCGGCGCTATTGGCCACCTGCGGGCTCAACGTGCGGGTGCCGGAGCGCTTCATTGTGTGGGCGGTTTTGGGCTTGAGTCTCGGCCCTATCGGCATCCGGGGCCTGGTCGCCGGAACGGTGTCACCGCTAGGCCGCTACTTCCTGCTCGTCGTGTACGGCTCGTTCTACCTGTCGACCGGGATGATGAAGGCCCTGGAGGAGGGGGCATGGTGGAACGGTACCGCGCTTTCGTACGACTTGATGGACCGCTGGCACGCGGGCGGTTGGTTCCCGACCTGGTTGAGCGGCCAGCCGCTCCTGTGCGCCTTCGCCAGCTGGTTCACCATCACCTTCGAAGTGGGCTTTTCTTTCCTGGTGGGCTTTCGCCGGTTGAGCGCCTGGGTGCTCCTGGCTGGGGTGGCGATGCATCTCTCCATCGACGTGCTCATGGAGGTGGGGCCCCTCGGGGTGATGGCCATGTCGTTGTACCCAGTGCTGCTCGACGCCGAGGCGGGTCGGCGGCTATGGATGCGGCTGACGCCCCGTTGGCCCGGCATGGCTCGGCGGGTGGAGTCCTGGTAGGTTCGGCTGTGCGGCACCGTAGACAAACCCTGGTGGTGCTCCTCGTCTTCGCGGCCGCGTTGGGGGTGACCGGCATGACCGCCGAGCGTGAGCGTGCGAAGAACCAGGCCGCCTACGACGCGTTCCTGCAAACCGGCCTGCCTCCACCGGCTCCCAAGGCGATCTCCGGCGCCACGTTGACCGTGCAGGAACGCCTGTGATCGACGAGGTCGACCGCCGCGGGTTCGCGGTCCTGGGCTGGCTCCTCGGGATTCTCCTCGTGACTGGCCTATTTTCTCGGGCGCTCGGCTTGCATTGGGTGCAAGAGGTCGAGTGGCCCACCGACCTGTACGCGCTCGGTCGGCTGGAGCGCCCGCTACCCGTGGACGTCGGCATCGTGGGCAGCAGCAGATCCCACTATGGACTCGCTCCTACCGCCGTCGACGCTTGTCTCGCCCTCACCGCGGGGCGTGCGACAACCACGGTTTCGGCGAATCGCCTCGCCGCATCGCTCTACGCCTCGGACATCGTCGCGCGGGAGCTTTTTTCGGGGGAGCGCAAGCCCCGCGCCCTCGTCGTGGAGGTCGCGCCGGAGTCGCTCAACGCCAACCACTTCGAGCTCGACTACAACGTGGCCTCGAGCGCCGGGCTCGGCGATGTATCAGAATGTATCGGTGCGGCCACCTTCGGCCCACCATCTTTATCGGGTTGTGCACGGCCATTATTTCGCGGCGTGGAAAACATCGCCTTCTGGTTGCACCGCCCCCTGACCGAGCACCGACACATCACCTGGATGGCGCTGTATGCGGGCGGCGGGCAGTATTGCTTCGGGACGCCCGCCTGCGAAGCGCGCAACGCCGACTATGATCTGCGGCACCAGGGTCGTTGGAAGACGCGCATCGACCGGGTTTTGCCCAAGGTCCGCACCGAACGGTTCATCGACTACACCATCGAGGGGGGGCTGCCCGCCCGGCACTTCGTCGCGCTGCTGGATCGGGCGAAGGCCGAGGGCGTGGCCGTCCACGTCGTCAACCTGCCGGTCAGCGAGGTCTACCAGGCCGAGGTGCCGGAGGCGGCCTACGCTGAGTTCTTGCGCTGGGTCCCCGAGACCACGGCCTCGCACGGCGGGGCGTTCCTCGACCTGAACCTTCCCGAGTGGCGGGTTCGCGAGCAGTACATCGACCCCGACCATCTCAATGCATCCGGCGCGGGGAAGCTGTCGGCGCGCGTGTGTGCGGAACTGGCCGGATCGGTGCGCTGAATGCGGTTCACCGACCTCCAGTATGTGATCTTCCTGGCCGTGGTGTGGGTGGTCTTTCGGGCGCTGAAGGGGCGCACCTGGTTCGCGGTCTTGTGGTTGACGGTTGCCAGCCTTAGCTTTTACGGGAGCTTCGACCTTCGCTACCTGATTCTCCTCGGTGCGGCGACCGTGCTGGACTACGCGGTCGGCTCGCTTTTGGGTCGGGAAGATCGCCCCAATATACGCAAACGTCTCTTGGGTGTCAGCATCGTTGGCAACCTGGGCATGCTTGGGGTGTTCAAGTACGGCGATTTTCTCCTGGAGTCGGTCGAGGCGTTGTGTAGGCTGCTTGGGTTCAGCGTCACCCTCCCACGTTTGGGGATCGGGCTCCCGATCGGCATCAGCTTCTATAGTTTTCAGACCCTCAGCTATTCGATCGATGTGTACCGGCGCCAGATCGCGCCGGCGCGGAACCTGCTGGAGTTCTTTCACTTCGTCTCGTTCTTTCCTCAGCTCGTTGCCGGCCCGATCGTTCGCGCGTCGGAGTTTCTGCCGCAGATCGCTGCGCCGCCCCGGCGCGACGCGGGCGCGATTGGCCAGGGGCTCATGCTCATCAGCATCGGCATGGTCAAGAAGTTGGTGTTGGGTGACACCATCGGGCGGGCGCTGGTGGACCCCTTCTTCGCCAATCCCAGCCGCTACAATGCAGCAGAAGCCTGGCTCGCGGACTGGGCGGCCTACTTCTCGTTGTACTGCGACTTCTCTGGGTACACCGACATCGCCATCGGTTCCGCGCTGCTCTTCGGCATCGTGCTCCCGGTCAACTTCGACCGCCCGGCCTTCGCGCCGAGCCCGTTGGAACACTGGCGCCGCTGGCACATGACCCTCGGCTCCTTCTTGCGGGACTACCTGTATTTTCCGCTCGGCGGCTCACGGGCCGGCCGGGGTCGGCTGTGGTTCAACCTGTTCCTCGTGTTCTTCGTTTCGGGCGTGTGGCACGGTGTGGGCGCTTCCTATGTGCTCATGGGCTTGTGGAACGGGGTTTTGGCGGCGTCCTGGAGGCTGGTCCGGCCGGAGCCCGGGCGCGGGGGGGCGCTGGTGTTGGAGAGCTTGTTTGCGTTCCAACTCACCGCGCTGAGCGTCATGGCGCTGCGGCCGATCCCGCTGGATCGGCTCGGCGAAGCGTTGCGGAGCCTGTTTTCGTTCGGGCGAGCGGCGGGCGGCCTCTGGGATCCAACCGCGGCGCTGTTCCTGGTCGGCGTCATCCTCTTGCATCTGAGCCCACGCGGCTGGAAGGAGCGCGTTCTCGCCAACGCTCGTTCCGCGAGTCCGGCGGCCTTGGCGCTCTTGATCGCGGTAGTCGGCGGATTGGTTTCGTTGTACGCCGTCGAAGCGCGCGACTTCTACTACTTTCAATTCTGAGCGGGCGTCATCCGGCCACTGCCGCCCTCACCGCGACGACCGCGCGTAGCAGGCGCTCCAACCCCTCCAATGGCAACATCGTGGTCGCATCGCTGGGCGACGACGCTGGGTCGTCGTGCACCTCTGCAAACAGTGCATCGATGCCGACGGCGGCGGCCGCGCGCGCCAGATGCCCGACGTAGCGCCGATCCCCCCCCGACGCGTCGCCGAGCGCCCCGGGGGCCTGGACGCTGTGGGTGGCATCAAAACACACTGGAACGCCCAGCTCGCGCATCTGCACGAGCCCTCGAAAATCGACGACCAGATCGTTGTACCCGAAGCTCGTCCCCCGCTCCGTCAGCATGACTCCAGGCGCACGACCGAGCTTGCCGACGACCCCACGCATCTGTCCCGGCGCCATGAACTGGCCCTTCTTCACGTTGACCGGCCTGCCGGTCTCCGCGCAGGCTACCAACAGGTCGGTCTGCCGGCACAAGAACGCAGGAACCTGCAGCAGATCCGCTACCTGGGCCACCGCTTTGGCCTGCTCGGGAAGGTGGACGTCCGTGGTGAGCGGCACCCCGAGCCGCTCCCGAAGGCGCCTCAGCTGCTCCAGCCCCTCGTCCAGCCCCGGGCCGCGCCCACCGGCACCCGAGCTGCGATTGGCCTTGTCGAAGCTGGCCTTGAACACCCAGCGCACGCCCACCCGCGCGCACACCTCGGCGATACCGTCGGCCACCCGTTCAGTGATGCCCCCCGGCTGGAGCACACACGGGCCGAGCACGAAGAAGAAGTCCTCGCCCACCGTGATGTCACCCAGCTTCCACGGGGTGATCATGCGCCGAGCCCCGCGCGCACGAGGTCGTGAAGCCGCACCAAGCCGACGTAGCGGCCGCCCTCGTCCACCACCGGCAGGACGCTGAGCTGAGAGCTGCGGCGCTCCATGCGGTCGAGGGCGAGGCTTGCCGGGTCGGTGGCGCGGACGGTCACCGGCTCACGCGTACACAGCTCACCGACAGGTCGCGACAGCGCCGCCGGGTCGGCGCCTACCGCACGGCGGAGATCGCCGTCCGTGAAGATGCCGCCCCCCTCGATGAGCACGGCGCCATCGTGTAGATGGGGGATGCAGCCCGCTACGGTGAGGGTCGCAGTCACCAGTGGTGCCGGTCGCATCAACGAGGCCACCAGCCGCTGTCCCAGCCCCACGAAACCGCCGGGATGATTCAGTCCCCCGTCGTCACGCAGCTGCAGCGCCAGCGCATCCGCAAGCGCGCTCGCCACGAGGAAGCTGGTGACCGGTGCGTCGCCGCCGGCTTCGGACTCGACCGAGGCGTCGAGAGTGGCGGTGGCGAGGGCCGCCAAGGGCGAGCCGGGATCGGTGAGCGCCACGATGGGCAGGGGAGAGCCACGTAAGAAGCGCAGGATCTCCGCGGTGTGTCCGCTGGCGGAGATCGCCACGAGGGCGTCTTCGGCGCCCATCGCCCCCGCGTCGCCGTGGAGCGCGTCGACAGGGTGCAGGGTGTGTGCCGCGCGGCCGAAGCTCTTCAGCGTGGCGGACAACTTGTGGGCCACGATCCCGCTCTTCCCGAGGCCGACGCACCAGATTGTCTTCGCCGGGGCGAGGATCGCGCGGGCTGGTCCCCATCGTTCTCGGTTGTGATCCCGGGCGGCGAGCAGCGCGTTGGCACCGAGCTCGAAGACCTCGTCGGGGGTTGCCACGCCGCCACCTATCTCACGGCGCCCGGATAGACCGCCGGCTCTCCCAGAGCGCCATGGCCAGCGGCCGTTTCGAAGCGTCCGATCTTGCGCGCGTGCTGATTCCGTCCGCCCCGTGCCGATGGGGCGATCGGGTCGTGTACGTAGTCAAGCGTGTGGGTGCCGATGGCAAACGGTACCGCACCGCGCTCTACGCGTCGGCCCTCGATGGCACGGCGCCGGTGCGTCTTACCCAGGGGGAAAACGCCGACCGGACTCCGATCGCCGAGCCGGGCGGCCGATACGTGCTCTTCGTCTCCGACCGCGAGCGCGGCGGGCAGCTCTGGCGCCTGGACGCCGAGGGTGGCGACGCGCGCCGAGTCACCAACCTGGGCCACGGAACCCTTGGGATGGGGGCGCTTTCCCCTGACGGACGGACGTTCGTGGTGGGGTTCACCCCTTCGGCGGGCCCGGACCAGCCGATGGTGCTGGCGGCTGAGCGGTGGGGGCAGCCGGCTGGCAATGACGGGCCCGAGGCCTTTCCCGGGGCCTCAGCGGGTGAGCCGGAGTGGAAAGCAGCACCGACCATTCCGGTGGCGAGGGTCTACGCAAGGCCGCACACCCGCGTCGATGGCGGCGGCTGGGAGGGTGGTTTCCTCCCCCACCTTTGGCTTGTCGACATCGAGACCGGCGCCGCCCGGCGGCTCACGTGCGGACCCTACGCCTATGGCGCCCCGTCGTGGACGCCGGACGGTCAGGCGGTGGTCGCGACCCGCGCCGAGCTTCCCCGCGGTGACCGCGAGTTCACCCGCAACGAGCTCGTTCGCGTCAACGTCTCAGATGGATCGGCCACACGCCTTTCGGCTGTCGATGGCCTGCTCGACAACGCCTCGGTCTCACCCGACGGGCGTTTTGTGGCCTGGTCTTGGCAGGCGCCGGACGATCTGTGGGGCTGGCGGAACACACGGGTAGGGGTGACCGAGTTGGCCACCGGCGAAGGCCGGCTCCTCGGACCGACCCTGGATCGCCCGGTCATGGACCTTGGACTCGATGATCTGGCGGGGTGCGCGTTGGTGCCCTGGAGGCCGTTGTGGGTGGGCGGCGCTGTTGTGTGTTCCGTGCAAGATCGTGACGCGACACGTCTCGTTCGGTTCGGGCTGGACGGATCCACGGAGTATCTGACACCCGAATTCGAGTCGTTCTGTTGTCCCGTGATCGTCGCTGGGGGGCTCGCTGGGTTGCATGGCACGACCGGCGCGTTCGTCGAGGTCGCGCACATCTTGCATGGAAGGGTCGCCAACCGTACCACTCACAACGATGCCTTGGCTGCGGACGTCGCGTTACGCGCCCCGGAACGGCTTGAGTGTGTGGTCGATGGGGTCACCACTCAGGCTTGGTATTTATCGCCACGCGGCGCCTCCGTTCCCGCGCCCGGGATTCTCTACATCCATGGGGGCCCGTGGGCCGCCTACGGGGCGCGGGTGTTCTTCGAGATGCAGCGCCTGGCCGACGAGGGCTTCGCCGTGACCTGGGGAAATCCCCGCGGCAGTCACGGCTTCGGCGAGGCCCATGCATCGGCGATCTCGCCCCACTGGGGGCCCGTCGAGACGCGTGACTTTCTTGCCTTCGTGGAGGCGATGGCAGCGCGCCCCGAAGTGGACGCCCAGCGGATTGGGGTCACAGGGGGCAGCTACGGTGGGTTCATGACGCTGTACCTGGCCGAACACACCACCCGGTTCAAAGCCGCCGTCGCTGACCGGGGGCTCTACGATTGGGCCCTGGCCGCAACGGATGGTGACTACTCTTACATTCTTCCGGAGACCTTCGGTTTCGGGCTGCCGTGGTTGGACCCGGCACCGTGGCGGGATTTCTCCCTACTCAAGGATGCGGAACGGGTCACGATTCCTTTCCTGGTGATGCACGCTGAGAGCGACCTCCGGTGCAGCGCCTCGCAGGCCTATGCCCTCTACGAGACGCTGCTCCGAAAGGGCGTTCCCACGGCCCTTGTGTTGTACCCCGAAGAAAGCCACAGCCTGTCGCGAGTGGGGCGTATCGACCGGCGCATCGAACGGATGCGGCAAGTGGCGGGGTGGTTCGCACGCTGGTTGTAGGGGGAGTCGCCGCTCAGCCGGGATCGGCGTATGCTAGCGGAGCCCAAGGTTCTTCCATGCGCGCTCTCTCTGTGATCGCCCTCTCAGGCTTGGCCGTCGGGTGCACCGAAGACAGCGTTGACGTTTCGTGCGGGCGCGGCACGCACCTCGAGGGCGACCGCTGCGTGGCCAACATCGACACCGACACCGATAGTGACACCAACACCGGGACCCTCGTGGAGCGCCGGGTCATCGGCTACTTCGTGGAGTGGGGCGTCTACGACCGCAATTACCGCGTCGCCGACATCCCGGCGGCGCAGCTGACCCATGTCAACTACGCGTTCGCCACCATCACGGACGGCGAGTGTGCCGTCTACGACCCCTGGGCTGCCCTCGAGCTTCGGGGTGGCAACTTCGCCCAATTGGTCGAGATCAAGGCGGCGTACCCCCACCTGAAAACCCTGATCAGCGTCGGCGGTTGGACGTTGTCGGCTGACTTTCCCGAGGTTGCCGCTACCGCGGCTGGCCGGGGGCGGTTCGCGACGTCGTGCGTGGATTTCATGCTCGAGTACGGTTTTGACGGAATCGACATCGATTGGGAGTACCCGGTCACCGGCGGGCTGACCGAAGGGGCGGCGGCGGACACCGAGAACTTTACGCTGCTGCTCCGTGCGGTCCGTAGCGAACTTGACAGTCGGGCGCCGGCCTCGCTCCTCACGATCGCCGCGCCCGCGGGGTCCGACAAGGTGGACAACCTCGAGCCCGCCGGAATTGCCGCCGAAGTCGACTGGATCAACCTGATGACCTATGACTTCTACGGCGGCTGGGAGCCGACGACCAATCTCCACAACGCGCTCTACATGCCCGATGGATCCACGGCGGTGCACGCCGAGACCTACAACGTTGACGCCTCGGTACAGCGCTGGTTGGACGAGGGTGTTTCCGCCGACCAGCTCGTGGTGGGCGTCCCGCTGTATGGGCGTGGGTGGGGCGGCGTCGGCAGCACGGACGGCGGGCTGTTCCAGGCCGGTCGCGCGACGAGCGAGGGCACCTGGGAGGCCGGAATGTTCGACTACGACGACCTCGTCGAAAACTACATCGGCGACACCCGGTACACCCGTCGTTTGCATCCGAGCGCCCGCGTTCCCACCCTCTACAGCGAAGAGACGGGCTTGTTCATCAGCTACGAGGACCCCGAGAGCCTGGGCGAGAAGCTCGACCTGATCGACGCCCTCGGGCTCGGGGGCGTGATGACCTGGGAGCTCGACGGCGACAGTGTGGAGCACGAGATGGTGGCGGTGATGGCCGAGAGGCTCATCGGGCCGTAGCGCCGGTCTGGTCAGCCGGGCATGAGAAAGGGGTTCTCGACCCGCCCGCCTTGATAGACGCGGCCGGTGACCGCGGTGACGTAGAACTCCTGGAGCACTTGGGTGGAGAAGACGGACTCCGCCGATCGCATCGAAAGGAAGGGCTGGAGCGCGGGTCGCACGAGGGTGAGCTGGACGGCCGCCAGGGCGAGGGTCAATGGCGCGGCCCAGCGCTCGCAGGCCAACGAGACCGCGAGGCCCCCCTACGCCGCCCCGAAGCCCTCCACCTCGTTGGCGGCGAGGCCTAACCGCCGGGCGCACAGCTCGGCGATGGCGCCCATGCCGTCGACGCCGGCTTCGCGCTCCACCTGGGAGTTGTAGTTGGTGTTCATGTTGATGTCGTAGGTGTAGCGGCGGCCGTCGGCACCGGTCACGTACTCGATGCCTGCAACATCGATGCGGTGGGCCTCGCAGAAGCGGAGGTAGGCGGTGACGAGGGGGTCGTCGGCCCCGATGTCCTCAACCGCGAAGCGCGACGAGCCGGACGTGGGGCAGAAAGCGTCGCCGACCTGGCAACTGTCGGCCGGGCACAACTCGAAACCGCCGTCGGTGGCGGAGCGCATCGCGAAAAGGAACCGTCCATCCACGATCTCCACGCGGGTGATCGCGCCGGACGGTGGCTCGATGTACTGCTGAAGCAGGGTGACCCCATCCATCGGCAGCTCGGTGTCGCTTTTCACCCAGGCATCGAAGGCGTCGTGAGAGCGGAAAAGTTGCACCCCGAGCCCTTTGCCACCTTGGTTGTGCTTGGTGAGGAACGGGGCCTCGAAGCTCCGGGAGGCCTCGAGTAGCCGGTCGCGGCCGATGACGGCGATGGTGCGTGGCGTGAGGATTCCCGCGGCGCGGAGGGCGGCGTGCTGCCGGACCTTCGAGACCTCCAGGGCAAAGGCGTGCGCGCCGTTGATCACCGGCGACCCGCGCTCCTCGAGCACACCAAGCCACTCACGGACGTAGTGGATGCCGCCCGCGTGACCGCGGGTGTGGGCCGAGGGGCTCATCCGGTTGAGCCAGACGCCGGGCGCGGGGTCGGCCTCGACCTCGAAGGCGCCCTCGGCGGCGAAGTGGGCGACCCACGGCAAGCCGCGCGCGTCGAGCGCTCGGGCGAGTGGGGGCAGCCATGCAGAGTTTTCGTAGAGAACGTGAACAAGGGACATTCGAGCTCCAGGTTATTGGTGCCCGAAAGGTGGATGCCTTAGGGGCATCCGGTGGGGTGGCGCCTCGCGGCGCGAGGTCAGGCCAGGGCCAACCGGACGGTTGAACGCGGACAACAACAGGTGTCCACGGACAAGACGTTGGTGGCGATGGCGAGGCGGGTCACAGTTGAACAGTAGCCGGGCCGGACGCGAATGTCTTGTGAGAGTGACTACCGGTCGGGGGGAGCCGTCCGGCGTGGGGCTACACTCCCCCGCGATGCGTTCGCTCCCCCTCCTGCTCGCTGCTTGCACCACCCAGAGCAGTCTGGACCCCTCTGCCACACACTTCGACCCGCCCTCGGGGACTACCCTGACCGATGAGTCCTCTGGCGTCGATGTCGTAGGGCTGGACGATGCGGTGGTGTGCGTCGCGGTGGACGTTGGGGACCCTGGCTTCGGCGACACCTGTGTCGCGACGCTCGATGCCGAACGACACGTGCCGCTCGCCTGTGGGTTTCACGCGGTGAGCATCCGTTGGGGGGAGGGCGAGGCCGACCTGGAGCAGGCCTCCTACCTGGTGGAGGATGCGGACTGCGCGGCGGTGGACGGGCCCGTGATCCTCTGGCAGAACGACGAACTGGTCCGTGCGTTCGTCGCCATCAAGGACGAGCTGACCTGTCGCATGAACGGCTGCGAGAACCCCTCGGGCACGGGCAGTTGGAGCGCCGATTGCGGCGATGGTACGGTGGAGTGGAACGTTTCCCTCGACGGGCTGCGGGCCATCAGCCAGTTCACCTACTCAAGTTGTCGAGCCAGCACCACCGTCGAGGTCCACGACCCCGTCGATCCCTACTGGCAGGACGAGGCGGCGGTGCTGCCGCTGGAGATCGAGTTGGTCCTGGACGGGGTGCTCAAACAAGACACCGATTTCTCTGGCAACGGCGATGAAGGTGGGACCCTCACCGTCTCAGGTGACTTCCTCGGGAAGGTGAAGTCCGCCATCGTGATCACCGACGCGGCGCGCGCTGGCGGTTGGTTCGAAGGGGGCTGCGCGTCCGGGCCCGTTCCTGGCGAGGTGTGCGCGCCGGGCGAAGCGATGATCCGCTACGATTACCCTGACTGGACCTGTCACGGCGCGATCTGTCCAGAGCCCGGCGACCCGCCGATCGACGCCGGCAGCGATACCGATGGCGACGGCATCGCGGACGACGTGGACGTCTGTCCCGAGGTCTTCGATCCCTTCCAACTGGACGGAGATGGCGACGGGGTGGGCGACCTCTGCGATACGGCTCCAGCCTTCTCGCTCATCCAGTTCAAGTCGGACGGGCGATGCCTGGTGGCCGAGTCGGGCGGCGTTGTCGCTTCGACGACCTCGTGCATTTCGACAGACCCGTCGCAACAGTGGGAGGTGCTCTCGGTCGGTGGGCACAGCGCCTACAAGAGCGTCGTCAACGGTGCCTGTCTGAGCCACACCGACTCCTGGATCGGCCCGTGGACGGTCATCACGGCGATCTGCGACGAAGCGGACGCCTTCCAGCAGTGGGACTACGAGCCCTACGATCAAGGCGGCCTCGACGCCTCATGGCCCGCCCGCCTTCACGCCACGTCCGACGACTTTTGCGCCTACACCGACTTCACCGGCAACGTGTACGGCACCATCGCCAACTGCGGCCTGGCGGGCACCGAATCGGGTAGGAAGGTCGGCGTGTTTCCCCACGGGGATTTTTCGGGGGCGCCGGCCGCGCCGTGAGCCCGCGGTGTGCGGCGGCGGCCGCACCGTCAGCCTCGCGGAGTCCAGCAGTCGGGATGGATACTCCGACCGTTCATCGGCTCGCCCGACGAGCCGTTCGCGTTCGTTCGTGGGAAGGGCGGTGGTTTCATGGAGGCGACGCTGCGCCACCTGTGGCTGGCGCTCACCGGCGGATGAGGCAGGGCCTGCAGCGGGTCGCCCAGGCCCGGAGCAGTCTGATCTTTGCTGGCGCGGCGTGGAACGCGCGGGTGTCGCTCGACCGGGTCTACCAGCCCCTTGTCGCGAAGAACCCGACCCACCGCGTGCTGCGAGGTAGCTGGTTCGTCGTGTACGCCGTCGTCGGCGTGCAGATGGGCTGGGATCTCCGTCCGTTCGTCTGGAATCCGGAGATGGAGGTCCAGTTCTTCGGGGCCGAGATCGGCAACGCCTACGTCGAGGTGGCTCGGGTGCTCAGCGAGGCGGTCGGCCTCATCTGACGGCCTACTTCCCCAGTTGGGGCTGGGGCGGCAGCGGCACGCGCGTAGACTGGGGGGCGGTGCGGGGGGCCCAGGCGCCGACCAGGTAAAGGCAGGTAAGCGAGGTCCAGCCAAGGAAGATGAAGTCGGCGACGGGCATGAATACGGCCGCGGGTGCTGAGCTCACCATGCCCGCCACGGGCAGGGCCAGGAGGCCCGTCAACAGGCCAGCGGGGGCCAACCAGATCGGCACGTCCCGGTGGCGGGCCATCGCCAGCGAGACCAAAAGCACGCCAATTCCCAGGCAAAGGTGGAAAAGTGACTCGAGCAGCAGGGTCATTCCGAGCAGGGTGGTGACGATGCCCGACTCGCCGTGGGGTACGAAGCGCGCGGCGACCAGGGGCAGCAGGCTCCCGATCATGCGTACGGCGGCTGCAACCACGAGCAAGGCGCCGCCTGGCCAGGAGTACGGTCCGAGCGATCGTGTGAGTCCCGCCGCCCACGGCACCAGGAGGAGGGCCCCTGCCGAGAAAAGCCACGCGCCCACGCTTACCGGCCCGGCCCGGCTCTCGACGGCGAAGCTCCACCGCTCGATCAGGTCAGGACGGTACGAGTCGTCCACCAGGGCGAAGGGCACAAACGCCAGGACGTTCACGAAAATAGCGACCACCCCGATGCGGGCGGCGATTTGGTTGGGCTCAGTGGCCAATCAGCGGTCCTCGGTCAACGTGGAAACGATAGAATCGTGCGGAACTTGAGTCAACCTTCCGCCTCGGGCGTTCGGGTTGCGTGGCAAAAGAGCGCATGAAGCTTGGCGCCGATGGGGCCGGCGCCCGCGGCGACTAACCCATCCACGAGCACGACCGGAGCCAGCTCCTTGAGGGTGCTGCAGACGTACAGCTCGTCCCAGGACCCAGGCGCCATCGGCGTTTCAGCGACAGGGATGCCTGCCGCAGCGGCGCACTCCAAGAGCACCCGGCGGGTAACGCCGTCCAAGATCCGGCCGTCAACTGGGGGCGTGTGCAGCACGCCGTCCCGAACCGCGAGAATGTTGCTGCGGTTGGCCTCGGTCCAGGTGCCGTCGCTTCCGACCAGGAGCACCTCGTCCACGCGCCGTTGCCGAGCCGCCAGGAGCCATCCGGCGCGGTTGGTGTGCTTGACCCAGCCCGGCAGCCACGCTGGGGCCTCGAAGGGGATGGTGGCCAGCCTGATGACGCCCCCCGCCCGGCTCGGATCGACGGGGCGCGACCGGATCACCCGGTGCCCGCCTTCGGTCAGGAGGATGACGATCACGAGCTCGACGGGCGACGACGCGATGACCGCCTCCACCTCGCGGGCGAAAACTTCGTCGTTCGGCACCGCAATTCCGAACCAGCCGGCGCTGGCCCGCAGCCGGTGAAGGTGGGCCGCGAGTCGAAACGGCCGGCGCTGATAGGTGCGCAGGGCCTCGAAAACCGCCATTCCGCTGAGGAGTCCCGGATCGTCCCCAGGCACCGCCCCGGGCGCGCCATCGACGAGGATCATC
The DNA here is from genome assembly GCA_947445035.1 of Deltaproteobacteria bacterium. Classification (GTDB taxonomy): domain Bacteria; phylum Myxococcota_A; class UBA796; order UBA796; family SXON01; genus SXON01. Next base: position 195,638 of record CANFCK010000003.1, on the reverse strand, counting down.
GGCTCACCGCCAGGTGCGGTATGCGGCCCCCGACGGGACGCCGATCACCACCTCCCGCACGGTGTTGTTGTCGTAGGGCTGGGGCTGGTACAGCGCGTCGGTGCGCCAACCGCCGATGCCGCTGCCCCACTCCAGACCGTGTCCGTACGGGGTCGGGCGCTTGCGCACGAGGCTTTCTACGCTGGAGTCGGTCCGCACCCGGTACAGCCCCGATGAGGCGTACTCCGCTACGTACAGGTTGCCACACGCATCGATGCCCAGGCCGTCCATCCACGAGCCGATGCCGGTCGCGTAGTCTTCCGCCTGGCCGGTGGGGTCGAGGTTGTCGTCCACAGGAATCTGGAAGACGGTGCCGGTGCCAATGGTCGCGACGTAGGCGATGGTGCTGTCGAGGTTGAAGACGACGATGCGCGGCGTGTGCACGCGGCTTAGTTTCGCCCACTCGGTGGTGTCTCCGGTTTCGGGGTCGACCCGGGCGATGACGACGCTGCCATCGCCCTGGTAGACAGGCGCCGCGTAGAGCATGCCGTCGGGCCCGGTGGTCACCCCGTAGGTGCCGTACATGCCGGTGGTGATGATCGAGGTGGCGCCCTCCGGCGAGACGCGGACCAAGGTGCCGTTGGTGTCATCCACCACGACGAGGTCGCCGTCAGGCAGCCGATCCATGCCCTGGAGCATGCCGGTCCCGGGCACCATCGGCGTCACCCCGCCCTCATAGGTTGCGCTCAAGAGCGAGCTGAGATCGTTGCCGATCAGGTGGCCGTCATCGTCGAAGACCACGTCGTGGTAGGCGCGGGGTCCCGGGCCGCCGGCGTCGCCTGTCATCTCGGTGTCGTCCGCCTCTGGAAGCGCGTCGCAGTCGAATTCGATGGGCGGCACGCCCGTGTCGGTGTCGCCGGTTTCGGCGCTGTCGCCGGTGTCGCTGGTGTCCGACGTGTCGACGTCAGAGTCGTGAGAGTCGTGTCCTCCGATGTCCAAGGTGGCGGTTTCGCACGCAAGAAAGAAGACCAGCATGGACACAGGGTAGCGCGGGCCGCGTCCGAAGGCGTCAGGATTTCGTCGCGTCCAAGTGCCCCACATCCGAGTCGCCCATCTCCACATCCATCGCGGGGAAGTACTCCTTCCAGCGGCGACCCACGGTAGCGGCCGTGTCCGGGTCGCAGAACAGTTCGCGCGGGTAGGTCGGCTTCATCCGTGCGTCGAGCACCAACGTCCCCTCGTAGACGACGTGGTTTCGGTGGATGCGTTGGCGCGCGTGCAGGTCGGCGGCGGGCTCCATCCGCGTGAAGGCGGTCCACAAAAAGCGACTGTTGCTGCGCGTGGCCTGGGATGCGTCATCGACCAGCACCACCAGGGGCCAGTCGGGGAAGGCCTCGCCGATCCGAGTCGCGGCCGTCGGCTCTGAAACATAGGTGGGACCGCTCACCACGAGGCAGCCGCCGCAGTAGGCGACCGCTTTTTTGATGCCGACGGGGAGGGGACCCTGGTAGGCGCGCCGGAGGTCGCGGACCGGGTCGCCGACGCCCATCATCACGCCCTTGCTGCCTTCGTTGATCGTGGGCCCAGCGTAGTCCAGGGTGTCCATCGACAGATTCGAGAAGATGTAGAGGTCGGTCTCGGGCCGGAAACGAGCCAGGACGTGTTCGAGCACGCGCGGGAAATCGGTGAGGTCCATCGGCTGGTCGAGCAAGAGCAAGAACTTGGTGAGGGACAGTTGCCCTTCGCCGAGGATTCGGAAGGCGCTGGCCATCGCTTCGCGTCGGTAGCGTTCTTGCACGACTGCCGCTGAAAGGGCGTGGTAGCCGGTCTCGCCGTAGCTCCAGAGCTGGCGCACCGAGGGCATGACCAACGGAAACAGTGGCGACAAAAGTTCTTGGAGCCAGTCGCCGAGGAAGAAGTCCTCCTGACGCGGCTTACCGACCACGGTCGCCGGCCAGATGGCGTCCTTGCGATGGAACATCCGCCCGACCTCAAACACCGGAAAGTCGTGCTCCAAGGAGTAGTAGCCGTAGTGGTCTCCGAACGGCCCCTCGGGCTCGCGCCGGTGGGGCGGCACCGCGCCGACGAAAGCGAACTCGCAGTCGGAGACCAGGGGCAGGGGGCCGGCAGGGTTGTCGCAGCGGCGGAGGCGCTCTCCCACGAGCAGCGAGGCCAACAAAAGCTCGGGGACGTTTTCCGGGAGCGGCGCGATGGCGCTGGCGATCAGCCCTGGGGGTCCGCCCACGAAGAGGTTCACCGGCAGTGCCTGGTTTCGGGACTCGGCGAGGTGGTGATGAAAGCCGCCACCCTTCCCGATCTGCCAGTGCATGCCGGTGCGGTCATCGGCCTTGCGGTGGATGCGGTACATGCCCAGGTTGTGGGCCCCGGTTTCGGGGTGCTCGGTGTAGACCAGCGGGAGGGTCACAAAGGCCCCGCCGTCTTCGGGCCAACTGGTGAGCATCGGGATCTGGGTGAGCTTCGGGGCGCTCTCGACCTGGCGGACGGGCCCGCTTCCGCTCTGGCTCAGGCCCACGCTGAGCCCCTGCAGGCCGAAGTCGCGGAGGCCCCAGAGTTTGCCCAGCGAAGGCGGCATCAGCTCGTGCGGCAAGCCCGCGGCCCGTTTGACGAACGCGGCGGCGCGGGTGCCGAACGCGAGGTCGACGCGTTTTTTGGTGCCGAACAGGTTGGTGACCACCGGAAACGTCGAGCCCTTCGGCCGCTTGAACAGCAGCGCCGGCCCACCCCCGGCGATCACCCGGCGATGCACCTCGGCGATCTCCAGGTGGGGGTCCACCTCGGCCTCGATCTCCACCAACTCGCCCTCACGACGGAGCACGTCGAGGAAAGCACGCAAGTCCCGCATCACGCCTCCGCGGACCCGGTCTATCGCGGGGCTGAACCGTCAGCCCTCGGCTCCGGTTACTCCCCCGCACCGATGAACGTCGTCGCCATCCCCTGTCTCATCGACAACTACGCCTACTGGCTGCCCGAACTGGGGGTGGTCATCGACCCGTCCGAGGCGGGGCCGGTGCTCGATCGGCTCGATGGCGCCTCGCTCACAGCGGTGTGGTGCACCCACCACCATTGGGATCACGTCGGCGGCGTCGTCGAGCTTGCGTCATGCTTCCCAGGGCTGAAGGTGTGCGGGAGCGGACGCCGCCCGATCGAGGGGCTCACCCACACGTTTGCCGACGGCGATGAACTCGATGGCATGAGGATCATGGCCGTGCCCGGGCACACGCTCGATGCGCTCGCCTTCTATTTCCCGGAAGGGGAGGTCTTCGTCGGCGACACGATGTTTGCGATGGGGTGCGGCCGGCTTTTCGAGGGGGATGCGGAGATGATGTACACCTCACTGGCCCGCCTCGCCGCGCTCCCCGCCGCCACGCGTGCATGGTTCGGCCACGACTACGCCGCCAAAAACCTTGCGTTCACCAAAACCCTGCTCACCACCGACCGGCAGCCGCTCCCGCCGCCGGCTACGATGGGCCTCGAAGTGCAGACCAACCTCTTCCTCCGCTGCGATGACGCCCACCTTGCCGCTATGGTGGGCTCCGTTCCGGGCGTCGCGACCTTCGCGGCCTTGCGCCGCCGCCGGGACCAGTTCTGATGCGTCTTTTATCGCTCCTGCTCCTTGTCGGGTGCACCGGCGCCAAGGACTCGTCCGACACCGCCGCGGTCGACACCGATGCCGACACCACCACCGACAGTGCGGACACTGCCGACACCGGGCGCGCACCCCCGACGGAGGACGCCTGGCGCGTCGCGGCGAACCCGCGCATGACGGTGGCGGCGATCGCGACGATTGCCGTGGTTGAGCAAGCGGAACTGGAGATCGAATTCTCCGCAGAGGGCGTCGGCACCTTCCGCACGCAGCGCAGCGCGCTCGGCCACTGGCACACGGTAGACGTGCTGGGGATGCGCGCCGCGACGGCCTGGACGCTCACGCCCATCGTCTACCGGGGGGGCGTCGAGGTTGCCAGTATGGAGGACCAGAGTTTCACCACTGGTGCGCTGCCCGTCGGCGACTACACCAGCTGGCCGGCCGTCATCCAGGCCGGCGGCGATCCCGGGGACATCTTCCTGGCGACGCCGGTCACCAAGGACGACCCGGACTTCGGGTTGGCGGTCTTGGGCTTCGATCGGGAGGGCTTCGTCGTCTGGTACCTCGATGCCGGCGCGATCGTAGGCGAGCTGGGCGTCTCGCGGTTCTCGCGCCGGATGACCGACGGTACGGTCTCGGTCATCACCGGGGAGCGCGCCTGGTTCGTGGCCCCTGACGCCTCGCTGCAACGGGATCTCGCCAAGCCCGGGGTGGGCCATGACGTCGAGGTGCGGCCCAACGGCAACATCCTCACCCTCCAGGTCGAGGACCAGGACATCGACGGGCTGAACATCCGCGGCAACGTCATTCGCGAGTACGACAAAGACGACATCGAGGTGTGGTCGTGGTCCACCTTCGATGGTCTGGACCCCTCCCGGATCGACGCCGACCTCAGCGGGAAGGTCGAGGAAATCGACGTCGATTGGACGCACGCCAACCACCTTCACTACGACGTCGCACGCGACGAGGTGTTGGTGTCGTTGCGACATCAGAGCTGGGTCGTCGCCGTCAACCGCACGGACACCACGCTGGCGTGGCGGCTCGGCGCCGATGGCGACTTTGCGCTCACCGCCGGGACGTGGTTCGAGGCGCAACATTCGGCGCAGCTCCTCGACGACGGCAGCATGTTGCTCTTCGACAACCGCGCGATCTCGGCAGAGGTCAGCGCCGTCCAGGTGCTCACACTGGACCACGCGGCGCTGACCGCGACGGAGACGCTGAGGTTCCCGGTCAACGCCAAGGTGCACGGGGGGGGCGACGTTGAGCGGATGCCGAACGGGAACTTCCTCGCCACGATTTCCCAGGACTCGGGTTCCGGTCGGGGTCCGCCTCGCCTGGAGGAGCGCACGCCCACGGGCGAGCTGGTCTGGTCGCTCGGTTTTGATGTTTCCGGGCTGATCATCTTCACCGGCGAGCATGTGCCGTGGCGGACGGCGGCGCCCTGATGCGGTGGGGTCGGCCGGGCCTACGGCGCTGAGAAGCTGACCGGTGACGTTTCGTCGGATTTGACCGTGACCTGCCGGGTGATGTCCAGCCCCGAGGCGTCGTTCTTGGCGCGGATCTGGTACGTTCCGGGTGGGAGTGAATACCCGATGAGGGGGGTTGTCCCGACCTTCTTTCCGTCGACGAAAATGTCGGCCCAGCCGCCGGAAACGTTGGCACTCAGCTTGCCCTTCGCGCGTTCGACGGGCGGTGGCGGTGGGGGAGGAGGGGGGACTTCGGTCGTTGTCGGCGGGGTGACCGCTACGACCGGGCTTCCGCCGCCCGACGAGGGCGGGCGCACGGGGAGTACCACCGCGGCCTTGACCTTCACGAGCTTCGCGTCCAACCGTAGTTTTTCGCCCTGGTTGATCTCCACTTCGTCGGTCCAGGTGTCGTAGCCTTCGGCACGAACCTCGATCTTGTGGATACCGAACGTCAACTCCTTAACGATGTTGGTTCCGGCTCCGGACTCGACGCCGTCGACAAAAAGTGAGGCTGACACCGGACTGACCCGGACCGAAATGCTGGTGGCGGCGACCGGCGCGGCCTTTTCCACCACGACCGTCTCCGGCTCTTTCTGGCTGACCCAGGTCGCGGCGCCGACGGCCGCGCTGACCCCGAGCAAGGCCAGCAGGATTCCCAGCAAAAGCGGGGTCTTCGACGCCTTGGCCGGCGTTGCGGCGGGCGCGACGGTCGGCGACGAATTCGTGCGGGGTCCTTCCTCCCATTCTTCTTCCAGGTCCACGCTGGGTGCTGCGTCATGGACGAGTCGTGCCATGCGCGTGCCGGTCTCCAAACGCGCCCGTTCCGCCGCGATCTCCTCGTTGAACAGCTCCTGCATGAAGTGGCCCAGCGACTGCTGAATCACGTCTGGCGTGGCCGGGTACAAGAAGTTCAACAGGTCGGAGTGCAGTTCCCGCGCGTCCTGGTAGCGGTCGTCTGGATTTTTTTCCAGGCAGCGGCTGACGATGTCGGACAGGCGAGCCGGCACCGTCGGATTGACGACCGACGCGCGTTCGACGTCCACCGCACGCACCTTGTCGAGCGTCTTGATCTCGTTGTCGGTCTTGAACGCCCGCCGGCCCGTCAACATCTCCCAAAGGACGATGCCCAACGAGAAGATGTCGCTACGCCGATCGAGCGCTTCGCCCATCGCCTGTTCCGGCGACATGTACTCGACCTTGCCCTTGAGCGTGCCTTTGGTCGTCGTCTCCACCACCATGCTTGACTGCACGATCCCAAAGTCGGCAACCTTGACCTCGCCCGCGTACGAGACGATCAGGTTCGACGGGCTGACGTCGCGATGAACGATGTTCATCATCTGGCCGGCGTTGGTGCTCTTTCGGTGGGCATAATCCAGGCCCTTGGCCGCTTCTGCCGCGATGTACACCGCGAATTCGCGCGGGAGCATCTTTCGCCGCTCGAAGAGTTTGCGCAGCACCAGCTTGCCGTCCTTGCCCTCCACACAGTCCATCGCCAAGAAATAGTTGGTGCCGATCTTGCCGAATTCCCACACGCGCACGATGTTGGCGTGCTGCAAAAGCGCGGTGACGCGGGCCTCGTCCAGGAACATCTGGACGAACTGCTCGTTGTCCGACATGTGCGTGAGGATGCGCTTGACCACCAGCTGGTTTTCAAACCCGCCGTGTGAAAACGTCTTGGCCCGGAAGATCTCGGCCATGCCGCCCACCGCAATCTTGTCGATCAGGTAGTATTTGCCGAACGCCTCGGGGGCCGGCTGGGGGGCGGGTTCGGTCGCGGTACCGGCCACGGACATGCTGTGCCGATGCTAACCGACGGCGATCTACTCGGCGCCGTTTGTGTAGTTCTCCGCGACCTCATCGCAGGTCCACCACTCTTCCAAGCGCACCGCTTCGTCGGCGTCCGCGCACTGGCGCACCCATTCGGCCGTCGGCTCTTCGTTGGCAATAACACAGCTTTGAAGATCGTCTTTACTGACTGCGAGCCCGCACTCGTCGGCCCGGTCGGCCATCGTCTGGCACAACGTCTGACAGGCGTTCTGGCAGCCGGCAAGTACGAGGAGGACCAACATCGCGCCACTCTACCCCGTGCCGCGCCGACGCTCAAGCCAAAGGACTGTCCGGGCGATGCCGTAGGCGCTGGCCGCCAGGTCGGCAAAGTGGGTAGTGCGGCATCGCGTGGCCGTCGCGGGGTAGGCTGCTGCGTGGCGACGGTTCCTTCCGGCATGGGCGTGCTTCAGATCGAACCCACCGATCTGTGCAACCTCGCGTGTCGCATGTGCGCCCCGCACGCCGAGCACTGGCCCTCGGTCCATGGCATCGCCAAGGGCCTGATGCCGCTGCCGCTCTACGAGCACGTCCTTGCCGGCCTCGTAGACGGGGACTGCCACTTCGATCACCTCATCTTGCAGTGGCTCGGCGACCCCTCGGTTCACCCCGAACTGGAGCGCATGGTCGGGCTGGCGGGGCGGCGGCTCGGGGACCGGGTGGGGCATGTGCGCATCGACACCAACGGGCTGTTGCTCGACCCGGCGCGGCTCGACCGGCTCCTCGCCGAAAAGGCCCGCGACGTGCCGCTCCTGGTGGTGTTCACCATCGACGCGGCGACGGCGGCCACCTACCGGCGGGTGAAGGGCCGCGAAGGGCTGGCCAAGGTGCGCCGAGCAGCGCGGTACCTGCTCGCCCATCGTGGCGACGCGGGCCGACTTGACGTGCAGGTCCAGTTCGTGGTCCAGCCCGGCAACGCCCACGAGGCGCGGCCGTTCCTGGACTACTGGGAGGGCCTGGCGCGCTGTCACCCCTCGCCCGGCGGCCACCTGGAGGTGCTCTTCAAGCGGCTGAGCGTCGGCGGCGGCGCCTCGGGACAGGCGGCCGCGGACCGACTCTACGACGAGGCGCTCGCGGCGGCCGGGGTGGTCGCCCGCCACGAGGAGGGATTTTCGGTCGGCGTTTGGGCGGACCGCCCCTGGCAGGCCGACGACGCCCACCCAAAGCGCGACGCCTGCCCCGGTGCGTGGTTTACGCCCGTCGTTCGGCACGATGGTCACTTGATGATGTGTTGCGCCGATCTCGGCGGCGAACTCGATCTGGGCTCACTCGCAGGGGCGGGCTTCCGCGAGTTGTGGGAGGGCGAACGGGCCACGCGCCTGCGGATGCAGCACCTCGCCGGCCGCTTCGAAGGCGCGTGCGCTCGCTGCGGCGGCGTCAACTGGTACCGCCTGGAGCCGGCGCATCGGGAGCAGACGCGTAGGCGGGCGGAGGAGTTGGGGGTGGGGTGATACCAGGAGGAGCCCATGCTCCGCCTGCTGATCCTCGGACTCCTGTTCCTCCCGCTGACTGCGTGCCGTTCGAGTAAAAAGGACGGCGACGTACAAAAAATGCAGAAGAAGGTGGCGGTCGAGGCGAAGCAGGTTGTTGCGCCCGCACCCCCGGAGCCTCTCGCGATTCCGGCGGTCAGCGGCGGTCGCATCGGCCGGGACGATCCCGCGTGGGCGGCTGCCGACGGCTACCGCCGCAGCCCCAGCGAGTACGGCCAGCCAGATTGGGACCACGTGCGTGTCGCCGCGGTCACCCATCTGGCGATCAGCGGTCGCGACCTGGCACGGAACGACGCCGCGCGTGGTGACTTCAAAACATGCGCCGCCGCCTATGTTTCAGCGGCGGCGCGGGTGCGGGCGGTGCCGTTGTCGAGCGCGGCGGTCACCCCGGTCCGGGAGGTGCTCGCGGCCGGCCTGGAGCGGGACGGGGCCCTGTGCGCTGCGCTGACGACCCGGACGGTTCCCGAGCCCACAGGGTCCTCGTTGTCCGCGATGCGCCTGCGCTACTACGCACTGGCGCTGCGCGCGGAAAAGGGCGAGGACGTCCGCGAGGGCGCCCGCACGTTGGCGGTGGGCGTGTCCGCGGCGTCAGAGGCGCTGGACTCCCCGCCGGGCGCATCGGCCTCCCCGGCCGAAAAGGCCCTGTGGCTGGCGCGCGCTTGGGATGACACGGTCGATCCGCTGGTGGTCAGCGAGGCGTGGGGGGCGTGGACGCTGGCCGAGCGGCGGCGCCAGATGGATGCACTCTCTGCGGCGCTGACGGCGATCGGCAGCGGGGAGACCAAGGCGCTTTTCCAGCGGCCGGCGGCGGCATTGATTCCGCAGCGCGCCGCCTGGACGACGGACGAGTTCGCCGGCAACGCGCTCCCCGACCCCTGGGTCGATGTAGGCGGCTTCGGCGCGCCGGTGGTGACCCCGCAGCCAGAGTACGCCGACGCCGCCGCCTTCCGCACGCTGGCCGAGCGCCTCGCCACGCGCTGGGGCACGCTTCGCGAGGGGGAGGTCCCCCGGGCCGTGCGCAGCGAAGTCGCGAAGCTGAGCGATCGGCCGGAAGGGGAACGTTACTACCAGGCCCTCGCCCTCCAGAACGGCGCCATTCGCCAGCTCGCGCGCAAGGGCCACTTCTTCGAGGCCCTGCTCGTGCTCTTGGAGCAGTCCCCGCCGAGCGGGCTGGATTGGTACGCTCCGAACCGCCAGGGCGCACTCATCGGCCTCGAAGGACGGCTGCGCCTGTTGTCAGGCGACAAGGACGCCACCAAGCGGCTGCAGGCCGCCATGACCGAGTCGGAGTCGTTCTTGGCGTTCGTGCAAATGTGCGAGGAGCTGGACAAGAAGGCGGCGGGCGGTTGAGAGGCCCCTGCCTCAGCGCCCCTCCCCCTTCAACCGCCTCAAAACCCCGCCCAAACGATCGCGCTCAGTGTGCACCTGGGCCAGCTCCAATTCCTTCTTCTCCAGGTCGGCGCGGGTGATCGCCAGCTCACGACGCAGCGCCTCGGCCTCTCCCGTCTGGCCCGCCAGCCGCGTGCCCAGGACCTGGACGGTCTCGCGCCGGAAGCCCGCCATGTCCGCTTGCGACGAAGCGAGGCTCTCGACAGCGCTGGTCAGCGCCCGTAGTTGCCCGACCAGGACATCAACCTCGTCGCGCTTCTGCCGCACCTCTGCCTCGGCGGCCTCGCGAAGCAGGGTGTCGGCCTCAGAACGGAGCTTGGCAGCCGCGGCTTGACGAGACCAGCGCAGCGCGCTCCAGGTCCGGAGCCGGAAGGTGGGGGCGAGCGAAGCCAGCACCGCCGCCGTGGCGTCGGGCGCGTACGTCGCTGCGAGCGAGGCGGCGCCTGCCCTTCGGTCATCCGTCAGCGCGGCGTCGAGGGCATCTTCGAGGCTCTCGTCGACCCAGCCGGCGCGGTGGGCGCGGACACCGTCGGCCAGGGGCGTCCACGGATCGGTGATGATCGGGAGGCCAGCGGAGAGGTAGTCCAACTGCCGGAAGCTCAGCGCCAGCTCGCGCTCGGTGTGGGGCGCATAGCGGTCGAGCGCGACCGTTGCTCCCGCGCAGGCCGTCCGCCACTCGCCAACCGAGACCAGCCCCTGCGCCGTGACGCCGTCCATTGGCGGGAGCCCGTAGCTTACGATCTCCGCGCGCCCCTTGAGGTGCCGAAGCGCACGGCCGAGGACGTCGGTCGCGTCCTGCCACGGCCAGGGATGGCCGCCAAGGATCACCCGTGGCCGCTTGGGACGCTTTCCGCTGACGATGGACGATGTGGCCAGGGGCACAATGCGGCCCACCTCACGGGAAAGGTCCCAGCCGGTCAGCCCGAGCACGCCCAACCAGAACCAGCGCTGCCGGGGGTTGGAGAAAAGCACCTCATCGGCGGCGTCGACCGCCAAGAGCGCGCGCCGAGCTTCGTCTTCCTGCTGTCCTTCCCAGGCCGCTTCGAGCAGTCGCGGAGCGTAGAGATCGACGACGAGCGGGGCGAGCCCGGTCAGGCTCGACGCCTCCTCTGGGGCCACGCACAGCACCCAGTCCGGCCGGCTTCGGCGCGCCAACGAACGCAAGTGCGCGGGGCCGGTGAACCCGCCCGGACCATCCTGATCGCGATGCAACGTCGCGACCTCATGCCCGGCGCCTCGGAGCGCCGCGACGTGTTGCGCGGCACGAACGGCCCCCCCGGTGGTGGGAGCCGAGCCGGGAGCGAGCGAGCCGTGGTGGACGACGAGAATGCGCACATTGGGAACGTAGCCAGCTTGGCCGAGATGCGTCACGCGTGGGCGGTGGTCGGCCACCGAGGCTATGCCCTCGGCAGTGCTCCGCTCGGTCCCCGCCATCACCCGCGACCTGCGCATGTGGGCGTCCCGCGCGCTGACGACGAGCCTCGCGCCGCCCGACTGGTTGAGCGTGAACCTGACGTTGCGTTGCAACCTCACCTGCGTGATGTGCACCACCTGCTACGACAGCCCAGAGCTCACGACGCGCGAAGTGATGGATCTCATCGATCAAGCTGCGGACTGGGGCGTCGGGGTCTTCAACCCGCTCGGGGGCGAGCCCTTCATCCGCGCGGATCTCGAAGTCATTCTTGCGCATGCAGCACGTCGCGACATGCACACCACGCTGACCACCAACGGCACGCTGATCCGGCCCGAGCGTGCCGCGGCGATCGCCAAGATACCGGTGGAAAAGCTCCACGTCAACATCAGCATCGACGGGCCTGAAGTGGCGCACGATGCGGTGCGAGGGGAGGGGAGTTGGCGGCGGACGATGGCCGGCTACCGCGCGCTGCGCGAGGCCGATGAGACCCAGGGAAATCCTCGTCGGAAGGTGTGTGCCAACGTCATCCTCAACCGACGAAATGTCGACGGTTTCGTGGCGTTCGTGCAGCGCCTGGGTGCGCTCGGCTTCGACGGCGTGCAGGTGCTCAACCTGTTCCGCGATCGGGACGACGACACTGTGGGCGGCATGTGGTTCGACGAGGGATCGCTGCCCGAGCTGGAAAGCGTGGTGCGGGCGCTCGAGGACGAACCCCTGGTGCTCAACGCCGCCGCGGACCTGCGGTTGGTGCCGCGGTACTACCGCGAAGGCCTGTCGCCCCTGGACGCGCCGTGCTGGGCGGGCTGGAAGGAGCTTTACGTCAACGCCGATGGTAGCGTCATCATGTGCGACGGGAAGCTGGACTTCCTGGCCGGCCGCTATGGCTCGGTGCGCGAGGCCACGCTCCGCCAACTCTGGTCGAGCCCGACGCTGAAACAACGACGTGAGGTGGTCAAGCGCTGCGCGACGCCGTGCATCCAGAACTGCTACCTCCGCCGCGACAGCGATGCCGTGGTGCCGCTGGTGCGCGAGTTGGCCGGGGTCGCGCGCGCGTCCATCGTGACGCAACGACGACTGAGTACCATAGATTTGCCAGTCGCTTTCGAGCTTTCAGACGTGCCGGACGACACGCGGAGCCCCGCGCTTCGCACCCTCTTTGCCCGGTCGCCCGTGCCGTTTGAGGCTGTGGCCGAGGACCCCGCGCGTCTCGCCGAGCTGCGAGACAAACACTACGTCGATTTTGGTCGCGGGTTCCTCGGCGCCGGGGTGGTGGCACGCATCCTCGATGCCGCCGCGGCGGCTGGTTTCCGGTTCGGCACGGTGGTCCTGCGATGGCGGGGCGAGCCGCTTTTGCACCCCGACCTCGCGGGCGTGCTGTCGGCGCTGCGGGGCAGGACCGACCGCATCGTGCTTCACACCAGCGGCCTTCTGCTTCCAGAATACTCCCTTGATGCCGAGCTTTGGGCCGAGCCGGCACTTGCCGGTCCACACGCGGGTCGCGCCGAAGCACGGGCGCGTGCGCTGGGTGTGCGACTCGGCTCCCCGCCCTTGGTCGATGGCCCGGCGATCTCCTGGGAAGGCCGCGTCACCGCGTCCCGGCGGGACATCCGCCTCGCCGAGCGCGTTGGCGACGTGCTCAAAGAGCCCTTCGGCCCCCTGTGGACGCGCGTCACTCGTTGAGCGCGGCCTGGGCGCGGGCGATGGCGTCGGGGCGCTCGGGGTAGCCGTCCTTGAGCGTCTCGAACTGCGCCAGCGCCTGTTCGCCGCGACCCGCTTCGTGAAACGCCCGGACCAGGCCAGCGATGGCGTCGGCCTGGTAGTAGCGGTCGCTCGTTTCGCGCAACGCGTCGCCGAAGCGGGTGACGGCAGTGCGCGGGTCTCCGGCGGCAAGGGCGCATTCGCCAAGCCCCAAGGCGCCGACCGTCCGCGACTCTGCGTCCCCGTCGAGCGAGGCGTAGACGTCACGCGCCTCGTCGAAACGTTTGAGCGCCACCAACGCATCACCCTTGAGTTGACCCACCGTCAGGGTGTAGCCAGGGTCGACGACCGAGAGCTGCGCGAGGGCGGATAGCGCCGCCCGGGCGTCCTCCCGCGCCAGCCACACCCGCGCCTGCCCGACGTGCGCCGCCGAGCGTCGCTCGACATCGGCGGAAGACGCCATGGACGCGTAGGCCGAGAGCGCCTCGTCCCACCGCTCCAGCGCTTCGTAGGCGAGTCCGCGCTCCTCCGCGGCGCGGGCGTCCCGCGTGTCGGCGAGCAGGGTCAGTGCGCGCTCAGGCTCGCCGCGCATACGGGCAATCCGCGCGCGGCCCAGGTACGCCGCGTCGGGATCGGACCGCTGCAAGCGCGCCCACACCTCGTCCGCAGCGTCCAGATCGTCGGCCTCGACGAGCAGCTCGGCGTACACCTCGTCCCGCCAGCGGCGGTCGTCGACGCCCTCTGGCTCCAGGTCTTTGAGCACCCGCACCGCTTCCGCAGTCCGCCCCGCCTCCCGCAAGCTCAGCGCCCCCTCCATGCCAGCTTCGAAGCCGACGTCGGCCCACCGCGTGGCAACCTCCGCAGCCGCATCGATTTCGCCCTCGGCGCGCAGCGCGCGGATGGAGGCAGCCACCAGTTCATCGCGGGAGCCGCGGTCGCCATCGGTTGCCAGCCACGCGTCCAGCCGGCTGCGCGCCCCTGCGGCATCGCCGACGGCGACCGATGCCCGCACCCAGAGCGCTCTTGCTGCGTTCTGCTCGGGGCCCGCAGTCGCCTCCGCCAGCGCCGAGTCGAGCAGCGCACGCGCCGCCGCGGGATCCGCTGCGAGCCGGGCTTCGGCGACTGCGATGCGGGCCTGCACCCGGATGCCGGTGTCGGGGGCCTCGATGAGCGCCGCATACACGGTGGCGGCGCCAGCCGCGTCCCCGCTGGCGTCGAGCGCCTGGGCCAACGCGAGATCGGCAGCCGTGCGGCGGCTGGCCTCGGCTCCAGGTCGGCCCCGGGCAAGGCGGTAGGCCTCGATCGCGCTCGGCAGGTCGCCGCCTGTTTCGCGGAGCCGGCCCAGCGACAGCAGCGCCTCCAGCGCCCAGGGTCCCTGCCCGCGCCCGACCATCTGGTACAGCTCAGCCGCCGCCGCGGCCTGACCCCGCAGCTCCTTCGCGTTGGCCAGTCCCAGGCGACATTGCGCCTCCACCTCCGCGGAGGCCCCCGCCAATAGCGCGATGTAGGCCGCTTCCGCCTCCTGGACGCGGTTGGACCGGAGCAGGGCCTGGCTGCGGCCAAGGCTGACGCGAACTCGGGTGTCGCGGTCGACCAGCGCCCCGGCCAAAAGCGCGTCGTAGCGGCGGATCGCGCCTTCCATGTCGCCGTCGTCGACCTGTAGTTCGGCGATGGCCAGCGTCGCCTCCACGCGGGCTTCGGGCGTCGTACTCGCGTCCTCCGCCACCTTGACCCAGATCGCGCGAGCGTCGCTGCGCTCCCCCGCTTCCCGCAGCGCCTGAGCCCGCCCCAAGAGCAGCTGGGTCGCGAGGCCTGGGTGCTCCGCCACCAGGTCCTCCACGGCGCTGGGATCCAGCCGGGCGAGGAGGATGCGAGCGCCATCCGAGATCGCGGGCGGTACGCCGCCGATGGCAAGCGCCTCGCGCACATGGTCCATGGCGACCTCGTTCTGCCCGGCGCGCTCGGCGGTCGTCGCCAGGGCAAGGTGAGCCCGCGCCCGGACATCCGCCGCCGAGGCGCTCAAGAGCGGAGTGAGCATCGCCCTGGCTTCTTCGCCACGTCCGGCCCGCTCCAGCAGCTCTGCCGCGCCCAGGCGTGCGTCCTCTTCGCGGGTGGAGCCGTCCAGCGCCGCGTACAGGGCCAGGCCCGCGTCCAGTTCGCCGCCCTCCGCAGTGGCTCGTGCCAGCCGTAGCTGCACCTCCGCCCGCTCCGGTGGGCTCTCAATGGAGGCGAGGGCGGCTTCGAGCGCCGCCTTCGCCGGAAGCGGCAGGTCGGCGGCGGCCCAGGCGTCGGCGAGGGCAAGGGCGAAGGCGCAACGTTCGGGGTCGGTGGCCAGGGCGAAAAGGCGTTTCTCCTGGAATCGTCCCGCCGTCTGACCGCCATCGCGCAGCGCGTTGTGGAGTCCCACGACCGAGGCCGCAGCCTGGTCGGGCGAGATGTCCCTGCGCGCCAGAAGCGCCTCGAACTCCGTTGCCGCGCGACTGTCCAGGCCGAGCCGTTGCCAGACATCTGCCCGCGCAAGCAGCACGCGGGGGAAGTCCTGAGTGTCGCCGGCGGCCTCGATCGCTTCCTCGAGCAGCGAGAGGGTACGCGCGCGGTCGTTGGCCTCCTCCGCCGAGACCGCGCCTTCGAGCAGGTAGTCCACGCGACTCTGGAGGTCGACGGCTTGCTCGGAGAGCCGGCGGAAGGCGTCAGCGGCGTCACCGGAGCGCCCGGACTGCCTTGCTTCGGCGGCTGCCTGTTCGAGCGCCGCGGCGTCCAGGGCGCGAGGGCCGAACTGGCCGTAGGCGTAGAACCCACCGCCGACGGCGATGGTGAGGAGCACCGCGCCGAGGGCGAGACGACCGCCGCCAGACTCGGCCGCGGTCGGGGTCTGGGCGCCGCCGCCGACCAGCGCCTGCCTACCCTCCGCGGACAGCCCGCGAACGGCGCCCAGTTGCGCGCCGGCGGCGCGCACATTGGCAAAGGTCGCCCCGGTGACGAGGATCTGGTCGAGCACGGCCCCATCCAAGCAGGCGCCGTCGAAGCGCGCGCCCTCGAGCCTGGCGCCCGTGAAATCGGACTCGGTCAGGTCCGCGTCCCGCAGGTCCGCGCGCCGGAGGTCGGCGCCGACGAACGTCGAGCGTCGGAGTTGCGCGGCGCGCAGATCGACACCGGCGAGATCGCGCTCGTCGAAGGACTGCCCGGACAGATCGGCTCCCGGCCGGGCGTCGATCGGCTCCGGGGTCAGTCGGCGGCGGAAGCGGCCCACGCCCACGCTCAGCGCCGCCAGCACGCGGCGCCGCCGCTGAGCCGCCGCTTCGGCCTCGGAGGCGCTTTGCGCGTCGCGCGCCGCGGCGACCCGCTCGGCCTGCTCCCGGACGGCCCGCTGGCGCTCTTCCAGGCGGGCGCGTAGCTCCCGGAGCAGCGCTGTATCGACACCATCGGCGGTATCCGATCGCTCCTGTGACACGATGCGCTCGGCGCGATCCTCAAGGGCCTCCGCGTCCGTGCGTAGCCGGTCGAGCTCGGCCTCCTCCCGGCGCCGGCGCCGCTCGGTCTCACGCGCCAGCTGTGCGCGGCGGACCTCGTCGGCCAGGGCCCGTCGCGCCGAGACCTCGCCGCGTTGGCGGTCGGCGACGAGCAGCTCCACCGAAGCTTGGGCCTCCTCGGCGCGGAGGAGTCTGGCCACGGCGATGGCGTCGGTGGCGTCTCGCCGGCCGCGGGTCACGAATGCGGCTTCGCGGCGCATGACGTGGGGAAGAAAAACCGCGCCGCCGGCCTCACGTTCTCTCGCCGACGCCCGCACGGCGCCCAAGACGCCCACGTAGCGCGCGCCGCCCAAGTAGCTGTGGGTCCGGGTGCGCTCTTCCGACCGTCTCGCGAACTCCAGGCCGTCCTCTACGGTCGCCCGCAGCACCCGTGCGTCCTCGTCCGCTCCCCAGAGCCACAGGGACGCGCTCCGAAGGTTTTCGCCGGTGGTGAGAGAGCGAAGGCTCTGGAACCGGCTCACCATCGGTGCCACGATCAGGGCGAGGGGCTCCAGCGCGGCGTCCACGGCGGGACCCAGCCCTGCACGGGCGGCCAGCGCCACCGCTCTCGCGGTACGAATCAGCTCGTCAGCGCGCTGCGCCGTTGTCGTCCGGAGCTCGTCGAGTCGGGCCATCTCTGCCGCGCGACGGCGTTGCGACTCCACGCGGCGCTTTTGCGCGACGGTGTCGGGCTCGCCCGTTGGCTCCGGCTCCGCCTCGCCCACCTCCGCCCGGTCAAGGACGTCACGGAGAGCCGGCGCCGCCCGCCGAATGGCGTGGTTCAGCGGGGTCCAAAGCCAGACATCGGACGCTGCGGCGAGCCTCGGCGCCCCGATCCGCACGCCGTGGCCCACAGCGATGGCTAGCGCGATGGCGCCTGTCGCGACCGTCACCGTGAGGGCGAGCGCGGCGTTCCCGGCGCGTGCCGCCGTCGACCACGTCCAGGTGGGGAGCTGGGCGATGCGCCCGGCGATGGCCGAGAGCCCTGCGATCGTCCCGAAATAGACCCTGCCTGGGAACGAGGCGTTGCGCGCGCGCCCCTGCGCGCGGCGGGCCAACGCGCGAAGCCGCGCGCGGCTCTCGGTGCCCCAAGCGGGCCCCGTCGGCGCGGCGGAGGCCGACTCCCCCCCGCGCAGGATCCTGAGAATGCGTTCGTCCTCGGTCCCGCGCAGGATCCTGAGAATGCGTTCGTCCTCGGTCGTCCCTCCGGGTTCGGCGGGAACGACGGGCGCCGCCAGGGTGTCGAAAAGGCGCCTGAATTCAGCCAGCGTGCGGGTCGCGGCGCCGGCGAAGTCGGCGGCTGCCGTCGGCGCGCCCCGGCCGACGCGCATGCTAGCGCCCGCTGCCTGCTCTACGAAGTTGCCTACCTGTCGACCAGCGGCGCTGAGCACGCGTCTCGCCGCGGCGAGCACGGCCCCCGGGCCGACGGCACTCCTGCGGGTGGGCGAGAGGCCTGGGCTTGCCGCCGCGAGGTCCTGCTCGTCTCGGCGCGCGCGCTCCTGGGCCTCTGCCGCATCTAGCTGGTAGAGGAGCTTGCGCCGTCCCTGCGTTTGATCAGACGCGGAGCGGATGAGCTGGGCGATGGCGCGCGCGCGGCGCTCCTGAGCCGGCGGCGGATCGATCGCCTGCGGCGCCGGGGCCACGACCGGGGCGGGAGGCTCCGCGTCCCTTGCGCCCGCGCTGTCGCCAAAATCCCGCTCCACCTCGGCGGCACGCGATGCCGCGGCACCCTTCACCTCGGCGGCACGCGATGCCGCCACCTGCGACGATCGCGCCAAGGCGGCGCGATCGGCCTCGGCCGCGCCGCGAGCGGCCGCCGTTTGGAGGGCCTCCGCCTCCGCGAGTCGCAGCGCCTCTTGCCGTTGGTGCCACGCCAGAGCCGCGGCCTCCTCGGCGGCCCGGAGCCGCTCACTTTCCCGGCGGAGGGCAGCGTTCGCCGTCTCCCGAATGGCCGCTGCCGCTCGCCGGCGGACGTCCGCTCGGGCCCGGAGCTCACGCGTGAGCGCAGCGTCAGCGACGACTGCATCGCGCGCCGCAGCCCCGTCTCGGAAGGCGTCGAGGAACTCGCTGGGGGCAAGCGTCGGGGTGCCCAGACGCTGCGTGGCAGCGGGCACGGGCGCGGCGGGGATTGGCAGCCTGGGCACGACGCGGTCGGGGGGGCGCAGGACCGCCGCGCGCGAACGCGCCGACGCTTCGCGAGCCCAGGCCCGTCGGGCGATCTCTCGCTCACGACGGAAGGTGTCCCCAGCGAAGGCGTCTTCGATGACGTCGTCGTCCGGCTCGCGGGCTTCTTCGTCGTCGGGGCGGGCGTCCGCTTCGCTCGGACGTGCCGCTCGCCAACCGTCGAGCCACGCCGCGACGTGCGTTGGGAATCGACCGCCCTCGCGGAGGGGGGAAAGCGCGCGGCCGAGCATCGGCGGTGACCAACCCAGGGCGCGGAGCCGCCCCGGAGATTGTCGGGAGAGCTGTCGGTCTACCGTCGCCCCGTCGAGTCGGGCGTCATCGAGCTCGAACTCCAAGAGGGCGATGCCCCGCAGGTCACTCCCCCGCAGATCGGCGCCGACAAGTCGAAAGCGCCCGTGGGCCCCTGCCAGGGCGAGGCCAAGCCCGGCGATCTGGCTCAGGTCTGCGCCTTCGAGTGCGGCGTCGTCGAGGACCGCCCGCCGAAGTTCGCTGCCCACGAGCGACGCGCCCTCGAGGTCGCTGCCGTCAAGTCTCGCCCCACCGAAACGAGCGCCGCCGAGCCGAGCCGAGGACAGCCGGCATCGCGGCCACTCGACGCCACGAAAGGAGGCCCCGCGGGCGTCGAGCGCCGTCGCGATCAGGTCCGCGCCGCGGCTTCGGTCGAAGCGCGCTCCGCGGGCGTCCGCATCGGTCAGGTTCGTTCCGTTGAGAACGGTGTCCCGGAACTCGGCGTCGACGAGCGTCGCGCCGTCGAGCCGGGCGTCGCTGAGGTCGGCGCCGGAGAGATCGCGACGGCTCAAGTCTACGCCGCGCAGATCGCACCCGGCCAGATCCTGGCCCTTGAGGCTTACAGTCGAGAGATCGACGACGCGGAGGTCGGCCCCCCGGTACCGAGGCCTGAAGGCGAGTACGGGCACGGTCCCCGATTTATCGCTTTCAGGCTGGCACGGCGCTTGCTTTTTCATCTGGGCGAAGACGGTTGCTTTACAGTCCGCGGTGGCGCGTATACTCGCGTCCCGCCCCCCCCCCCCGGCCCCCCGCCTTCGGACCCACCATGGACACCCTGCTACTTGACGGCGGCCGCCCCCTCGCGGGCGCCGTGCGCATCTCTGGCGCTAAAAACGCCTCGCTCCCGATCCTCATCGCAACCGTGGTTGCGCCGGGTGAACACCGGCTGCGAAACGTGCCCGAGTTGGTCGACACCTCCTCGATGCTCTCACTGCTGGGCCGCATCGGCTGCCCGTCTCTCCTCGGCGAGACCGTGCGTGTCGACACCTCGCGGGTCGCGTTCTGCGAGGCGCCGTATGACCTGGTCCGGAAGATGCGCGCCAGCGTTTTGGCGCTCGGTCCGCTCTTGGCCCGCTGCGGCGAGGCCCACGTCTCGTTGCCAGGGGGGTGCGCCATCGGCAGCCGTCCGATCGATCAGCACCTCAAGGGGCTGGAGGCGCTCGGTTGTCGCTTCGAGCTCGATGGGGGCTACGTCCACGGGCGCGTCGATCGTCTGCGCGGGGCGGAATTCGCCTTCGACGTCGTAACCGTCACCGGCACTGAAAACGTGCTCATGGCGGCGGTGCTCGCCGAGGGCACGACCGTGCTCGACAACGCCGCGGCAGAGCCCGAAGTGGAGGACCTCGCTCGCTTCCTGGTCGGGTGTGGGGCGCGCATCGAAGGCGCGGGCACCTCGCGGATCGTCGTGCACGGCGTCTCATCGCTGCGGGCGTCAGCGGTGGCGCACGCGGTGCTCCCCGATCGGATCGAGGCGGGCACCTACCTCGTGGCCGGTGTCATCTCGCGCGGGAAGGTGCGCTGCGAAGACGTGCGTCCGGCCGATCTGGCCCCGGTGATCGACGTCTTGCGGGCAGCGGGCGCCGCGGTGGAAGTGGGTCCGGATTGGGTCAGCGCTGGGGCCGACGGCCGCGTCCGCGCCGTCGACATTGAGACAGCGCCACACCCCGGTTTCCCGACGGACATGCAGGCCCAGTTGATGGCGCTTTTGTCGCTCGCCAAGGGCACCAGTCGCGTCACCGAGACCATCTTCGAAAACCGGTTCATGCACGCGGCCGAGCTGGTCCGGCTCGGCGCACAGATTCAAATTGAGGGGCGAACGGCGACGATCACCGGTCAGCCCACCCTTTCGGGGGCGACGGTGATGGCGACCGACCTGCGGGCCTCAGCCTCCTTGGTCCTCGCGGGCCTCGCCGCCGAGGGGCGCACGGAGATCCTCCGGCTGTACCACCTGGATCGGGGCTACGAGCGCTTGGTCGAGAAACTTTCGGCGGTGGGCGCCCGGGTCGAACGCGGTCAGGAGGGGCGTCCGCGCTTCGCCGCGCCGGCCGCGGTCGCGTAGCGGAGGAGTTAGGGAGCCGCCGAGGGGCCGATGTCGATTCCGAGGCATGTGGTCGACGAAGTGCGGGCGCGCACCGACATCGTGCAGGTCATCGGGCAGACGGTGACCCTGCGGCGTCGCGGGACCAGCCACGTCGGATTATGCCCCTTCCACAACGAGAAGACCGGCAGCTTCAACGTCGTCCCCTCCAAACAGATCTACCATTGCTTCGGCTGCGGGGCGGGCGGGGACGTGTTCACGTTCTTGCAGAAGACGCGGGGGGTAGGCTTCATGGACGCGGTCAAGGAGCTCGCCGCCCAGGTTGGGGTGACCATCGAGGAACGGGCACTGAGTGCGCAGGAAGAGGCCAGGATTTCCAGGCGGAAGGACCTCCACGAGACCGCCGAGGCCGCTTGTCGCTGGTACGAGGCGACGCTGCTGGTGGGCAAGGACGGAGCGCCGGGAAGGGCCTATTTGGCGGATCGGGGCATCAGCCTCGACACCGCCAAGAAGTACCGACTTGGCTTCGCCCCAGAAGGATGGAACAACCTGGAAACACACCTGACGCGGGAGGGTTTCGACAGCGAATTGTTGCTGCGCTGCGGGCTGGTGAAGAAGCACGAGGCTCGTGGCACGACCTACGACGTCTTCCGAGGGCGCCTGCTCTTTCCGATTCATGACGAGCGAGGGCGGCCCATCGCATTTGGCGGCCGAGTTTTACCGGGCGCGCCGAAGGACTCTCCCAAGTACCTCAACTCGCCGGGAACGGAAATCTACGAAAAGTCGCGGGTACTCTACGGCTTGTCGTATGCGAGGAGCGCGGTGCAGCGGAAGGACCGACTGCTGGTGGTCGAGGGCTACTTCGACGCGGTGTCGCTGTGGCAGGCCGGGTTCGAGGAAGCCGTCGCGCCCTGCGGTACGTCGTTGACCGTGGAGCACCTGGAGATCGTGCGCCGCCTGACCACGCGTGTCGTGGCGCTCTTTGACACCGATGAGGCGGGGATCAATGCCGCGGTTCGTGCGCTCGACCTCTTTCTCGCCGCAGGCATCGAGGCCCGACGTCTGGACCTCCCCGGCGCCAAGGACCCCGACGAGTTCGTGCAGAAGTTCGGCGCCCCGGCCTTCGAGGAGCGGTTGGAGCGCACGGAGCCGCTGCTTGAGTTGGTCATTCGCCGCACTCTCGACAAACATGGCAGCAGCTCGGAGGGCAGGGGGCGTGCTGTCGCGGCGTTGGCGCCTACCCTGCGGAAGCTCGTCGGCACCGTTCGCGACGTGACCATTCGGCGTGCGGCCGGGTGGCTGGGGATCGCTGAGGAAGAGCTGATTCGAGAAGTGGGGCGTCCACCGGAAAGCAGTGTTCAAACGCTCACGCCGAGCCGTTGGGCTCCGGACAAGGACCTGGCCCATCTGCTTTGGCTGGTGGTGCAATACCCAGATCGCGTTGCCCCCGCCCTCGCGGAGGTGGATCCCAGCGTGGTTTCCGAGCGTTCGGACGTTTTGGGCGCAATCGCTCGATTGTTGAGTCTCCATCCCCTCGCGGATGTCCTCGCCTGGGCGGAAGTCGACGCGCCCGATCTGGCGCGCGTCCTGGCGGCTGCGGCGGCAAACCCAGATCTTTACAAGTTAGAAGCATCACTTCCGGCGGCTCGCTCCATCCTCGCGCGACTACAGCTGCGGTCGGTAGACGCGCGGATACTCACGATCAACCGCGAGATTCACCGTTGCGAGACAACTGGCGACAAGTCAAGTTATGGATCATTGGTACGTGAGCTATCCGTGTTGTATGCGCAGCAAGCAGGGCTGAAACAGTCGGTCAACCGCAGGGCGGGAGTCGTGGATTGATGCTCAAAGACAAAGAGATGCGGGAGGTTCAGGCGCTCATCGCCATGGGTAAGGAACGCGGATTCGTTGCCCAGGACGAGGTGAACACGCTCTTGCCCGTGCACCTGATCTCCAATGAGAACCTCGATGAGATCAACATCATGTTCTCAGACCTCGACATTGAGGTCGTGCACCAAGCCAAGCGGCGTGCGGAGCAAGAACGCCGCGGCGTCCAACCTGAAGAACGGAAGGTCAACGAGACCAGCCCATCGGGGCGTAGCAACGATCCAGTAAGGATGTATCTGCGGAAGATGGGTTCTGTAGCGCTGTTGTCTCGCGATGGTGAGATTGAGATCGCGCAGCGCATCGAGGAAGGAGAGCTGGCCATCCGCAAAAATACGATCGGCTCGCCTTTGGGTGTCCGCATCGCGGTTGGGCTGCTCGCCGACGAGGACGAGCGCATCGAAAAGGCCACCCGCGCCGGGAAGAAGCTGCGGCGGGTCAAGACCAAATCTGGGCGCACCCTGGATGTGGTAGTCAACGAACTGCGGGAGCTTCAGGAGCGCCGACGGGCGCTCCTCAAAGAAAACGATCGTCCGCGCGCAGAGCCGGTTGCGCTGCCCCCTGCCGCGCAAGTCACCGCGATTGAGTTCCAGATTCTCGAGATCATGGACGGGTTGGAGCTCGAGCGCGTGGTGCTCAACGATCTGGCCAAGGAGATCCACGCGGCCTGGGCCAGCGTCGCGGCCTGCGAAAAGGAGATTGAGGTTGTGGCGCGGGAGGCGAATACCCCCGTCCGCGAACTTCGGCGAAGCATCCGTCGTGTGCGCCGCGCCCCCGAACGCGGCGGAAGCGAACTGGTCGAGAATAGCGGTATTACCGAGGCGCAGTGGGCGGAGTTCGACAGTCGTGTGCGCCGAGAGCTGCGCAAGATCCGCAAGATCGAAGAAGACCTGCTCGTCGATGCCGACGAGCTGCGGGTCATCGCCCAGCGGCTCAAGCGTGGCGAACACCTGGCCGAGGTGGCCAAGAACGAGCTGATCGAGGCCAACCTTCGCCTCGTGGTCAGCATCGCCAAGAAGTACACCAACCGCGGCCTGCAGTTCTTGGACCTCATCCAGGAGGGCAACATCGGGCTGATGAAGGCGGTCGAGAAGTTCGAATACCAGCGCGGCTACAAGTTCTCGACGTATGCCACGTGGTGGATTCGCCAAGCGATCACGCGTGCCATCGCAGACCAGGCGCGGACGATCCGCATCCCCGTGCACATGATCGAGACGATCAACAAGCTCATCCGGACCCAGCGGTACCTGGTCCAGGAGCTCGAACGCGAGCCCACACCCGAAGAAGTGGCCGAAAAGATGGACATGCCGGCCGACAAGGTCCGGAAGATACTCAAGATCGCCAAAGAGCCCATTTCTCTGGAAACCCCGATCGGTGAGGAGGAGGACTCCCATCTCGGCGATTTCATCGAGGATAAGTTGGTGCCCTCCCCGGGGGAGAACGTCACCAACAGCGCGCTGGTGGAACAAGCGCGAAAAGTGCTCGCCACGCTGACGCCGCGGGAAGAACGGGTGCTCCGGATGCGCTTCGGCATCGGGGAACGCTCGGACCACACGCTCGAAGAGGTCGGCCAGGACTTCGACGTCACCCGCGAACGCATCCGCCAGATAGAGGCGAAGGCGCTGCGGAAGTTGCGGCATCACAGCCGCAGTAAGCGCCTCCGCGCATTCATGGACGGCTGAAAACCGGGCCCGTAGCTCAGTGGTCAGAGCAGGTGGCTTATATCCACCCGGTCGCTGGTTCAACCCCAGCCGGGCCTACCCTTCGGAGTGGAATTGCATCCTGATCTCGTCCTCATCTCGAATCTTTGGCAGATCGATCACCAGTGCGACCTCCTCCGTGCCGAGCACGAGGCCCTCGCCAACGCCGTGCGCGCCGCCGACGCCGCCGTGAAGGGGGTCGAGGCGCAGCTTTCGGCGATTGCGGTACAGCGCGACGACGCGACCCAGCGAACGCGGAAGAACGACCGGGAACTGGCCGATTACGTGGACAAGCGGGACCGGACCGGCAAGATGATCGATACTGGTACCGCGCCGGACTACGCCGCAGCGGTAAAGCAGCTGGCCCAGGTTCTGGAGATCGTGGATCGGCTGGAAACCGGCGCGTTGGAGTTGATGGAGGCGGTCGAGGCCCTCGAGGAGGCCCGCGCCAGCGCACAACGGGAACTCGAGTCCGGAAAGCGTGCGCTTGTCGTAGCACGCACGGCGCTTGCCACCCGCGATCGTCCCGTTCGGGCGGAGCTGACCGAGCTTCTGGAAAGCCGCCCTGACGCCGCCGATGACGTTCCCGCCGAGTACCAGTCGGCTTACGCGTACCAGCGCCAGCGGAAACGGCCGGCGCTGGTCAACACGCACGAGCAGATGTGCCAGACCTGCCAGACCCGGATTCCCGGACAACGAATCGTTGAGACCACCCTGGCTCGCGCGGTTCACACCTGCCCGGGTTGTGCCGGATGGCTCCTGCCCTGATGGGACACGGCTTCGCGGTCATCCATCCGGGCCTTGAGGAGGTCGTCGCCGCCGAGCTCGCCGGCTTCGGCATCGAAGGGGACGTCGTTCCAGGGGGTGTTCGTTTCTCTGCCGATGCCGCCCGCGTCGCGATGCTCACCCGCGCCATGCGAACGCCGTCGCAACTGCTCTACGAACTCGGCAGCGGCACCGCTCGTAGCAGCGACGCCCTCGGCGTGCTCATCCGCAGCCTGCCCTGGAAGGAGTTCCTGCTGCCGCAGGCCGAGCTGAAGATCGAGATCACCTCTCGGGCCAGCGCACTCCGCTTCAAGGACACCGTCTCGCGCGCGCTCACTGCGATGATCCGGGACGCTCGGAAGGGCGCGTTCGTGCCCGACCGTGGCGTGCGCCCCCGTCATGTCCAAGTGCTGCAGGTGCGGATCGTGGAGGACCAGGTCACCGTTTCGTTGGACGCGGGCGGGGACCTGCTTCACAAACGTGGCTGGCGCACCGAGGCCGGCCGCGCGCCCATTCGCGAGAACCTCGCGGCGTGCATGCTCGCCCTCGCCGAATGGGACGGCACCGATGCGCTCTATGACCCCTTTTGCGGCGCTGGGACCATCCCGATCGAGGGGGCGCTGCTGGCTGCCGGGAGGCCTCCGTTCCAGGGGCGCGGCGGATTCGCTTGCGACGAGTGGGGCAAGGGGAAGCCGGTGGGCGGGAAGCCTCGCTCCGGGGGGCGGCCGCCACCTTCCGCTGCCCCAACGCGGCCGCCGCCGAAGGGAACCGCGGTTCAGATGGTCTTCGGGAGCGACCACCAAGCGCAGGCGGTCGCGACATCGGTGGCGAATGCCCGGCGTGCCGGGGTGGTCGTGCCCTTCCGTCTGCTCGATGTGGCCGAGATCCAGCCGCCAGCGGTGGTCGGCACCATCGTGACCAACCCTCCGTACGGCGAGCGCCTCGGCGTCACGGTCGATGAGGTGTACGCCACCTTCGGTCGCTCCCTCCGGGAGCGCTTCGGCAGCTGGCGCGTGGTGTTCCTCGCCCCCGATCGTCGCATGGCGCTGAAGGTGGACGAGCGCGTGGAGCGGGTGGTCCAGTTCAAGAACGGCGGGCTGAGCGTCGGGGTGTGGACGTATCTGGCGTAGGGGCGGTGGTTATTGGGGGGGTGTTCGGCCGTAGACGTCCGTCACGTAGACCAAGCGTCCGGTTGCGGCGCCGAGTGAGGCCGAGGCCCGCCAGACCACGCGCATGTCCGCCGTGACCTCCGTGATCATGCCCTGGATCGTCCAAGAAACCAAGTAGTTGCCGCTGCTGAGCCGGCGTACGTCGCCAAGCAGGGGATTGAAGCTGTCGGTCTCGGAGCGGAACTCCCACACCTTTTCGAGGGTCCGCGCGTCCTGATCGAGAGCATAGGCCACCGCGCGCGACACCTGATCCGGATGGTGGTAGCCGTTGTCGAACATCGCGAAGCCGTCTCCCCAGAAGTGGGACATGTGTCCGTGACTCCACCACGTCCGGTTCGGTCCCTCCACCATCCATGTGTCCTCGCCATCGGGGATGACGTCGCCGTCCACGTCGGTCACGTCGCCGTATCGCCCGCCGGCCTGCCACAGGATGGCTCCCGACTCGCGGTCCACGGCGATCAGCGCGTCGATGTTCTTCGATTGAATGAGCAGGCTGTCGCGGTCGGGATCGACCATGACCGAGTTGGCGTGGGTGTAGTTCAGACCGCCGCCTGGGGTCTCGTCGTCAAAATGGGAGCAGACCCGCCAGGGTTGGTGTGCGTAGTCGTCGAGAAAGCTGAACACGGTTTCAGGACTGTCGGCGCTCGTCGCACCTTGGGCGACGACCTGCAGCCGGTCACTGGCGAGGTCCGCCGTGGTTCCGTCCTCCAGTGGGACGGCGTCCGCGCGCTGCGCGGCGATGTAGGCGATCTCGCCGCCGGGGAGTTGCACCGCGTCGTGGTGGCCGTCGGCCGCCCAGGTGGTCGCCCATGCCGATCCGTCGAACCGGACGCTGACGACTCCGGCGTAGGGGCGTTCGACCTGGCGAAAGTGGGTGAAGATCAGCCCCTGGCCGTCGGCGGCGGCGTGCACGGAGTCGACCTCGATGTTCCCGTCGGACTGCCACCACCAAACGTAGTCGCCCTGGCGGTCGAGCCCGACGACCCAGCTGGTTCCTTCCTGGAGCAAGGACGTGAACACCAGTGCGTCAGGGTCTACATCCGCGTCGGACACGTCGCTGACGGTGAACCGGGGCAGCGCGGCCGGAGCGTTCGCGATGCCGATGGACACCGAGTCGGACTGCCAGCGGGCGCCGTCGGCGTCGGTTGCGGCGGCACGGAAGTACCAATTCCGGCCCTCGGCGAGCGCTGCGGCCGTGGCGGTCGTCCCAAGGGCCGGAGCCGTTCGTCGGCGTAGGTCCTCTGGGTTTTCGCCGTATTCGAGCCATGTCTCGCCCGTGGGGCCGACATCCCAGGCTGCGTGAACGACCGTCGGAAGCACGGCATCGATGGTCAGCGCCAGCCCGGTGATCGGCAGCGCCGCGTCGTCGGGCGTCGATCCGCTCCCAACGCACGCCGCGAGAAGCCACAACATCCCCCCTCCCTACCTCGCTCAAACAACCTTTGCCGCAAAACCCGCCGCCGTGGCCGCCTGTGCGATCACCAGGAGCCGCTCGTGGGAAAGCGGCGCCACCGCGTCGTCCGCCGGCTTCCGCGCCACGGTGTAGACCTGCACCTCCGCGATCGTGCCGGTGGTGCCGATGTGACGGAGCCGGCTGACCCACGCCGCGATCTCCTCATCACCGGGTCCGTCGCCGTCGAGCGAGCAGAACATCGCTTGGATGACGATGGGTCGTTCGGCAGCCAGCACGGTCAGGTTCTTCAAGAGCCGCGCGTAAGGGAAGCGGGTGCCGTCCACGCGCGCGAACCACTCCGCGGTGCCGGCGTCGAGCTTGCACCACAGGTCGTCGATGTCCGCCAGCGCCGCGCGCACCCGTGCGCGGTGCAGCATGGTGGCGTTGGTGAGCAGGCGGATGGGCGTGCCAGGGAGCAGGGCGTCGCGGACGCGTCGGACGGCAACGGCAGCGGCCGGAAACTCGGGGGGTGTCGTCGGCTCCCCGTCGCCGGCAAACGCGATGTCGACGACGCGGCGGTGCGCCGGGGCGGCGGTGTCGAAGGGCGGTGTGCTCCAAAGGCTGCCGGCCGCCACGCGCTCGCACAGGTCGCGAAGCTCAGCTTCGAGTTGTGAAATATCGACGCGGGCCTCCCGCCCCGGCACGGTCCGATTAACCTGGCAGTAAGGACAGGCGAAGTTGCACACCTTGTCCGGATTGAGGTTGACGCCGATGCTGAGTCCGCCCGCACGTCGCGACACGACTGCGTAGATGTAACGATTGGTGCCGAGCTCGCGCCGGTGATCGGCGAAGGTGAGCTGTCGCGTGGGAGTCACGCGGTCGCGACCATGCGCGCGCGGAGCGTGCGCGCGCCGAGCTCCAGCGGCGGTGTGTCCAGTCCCACCACCCGCGAAAGGCGGTCGCACTGGAGATCGTCGGACAGCCCTGCGCCCCAGGTGCCCATCGCCTCTGCGACGTCGTTGTCATCGCTGTCCCAGTCGATCGTCACCCGGTCGGAGATCTCCAGGCCCTGCTCCTTGCGCAGCGCCATCAGCCGCCTGAGCACGTCGCGCATGAGGCCTTCGATCGCAAGGGGGTGGGTGATCTCTGTCGTCACCGCGCACCACGGCCCTCGGTCCTCGGCCGCGGACAGCCCCTCCGGTTGCACGAGTTGGATGAGGAAGTCTGCACGCCGGAAAGGCTCGTCGAAGCCCGCGACATTGACGGTGTCGCTCTTTTGGAGATCGACGGCGAGCTGCGCCTGGTGCACCTGAATCGCCCTGACCACTTCCCCCATTCGATCGCCGGCTTTGGCGCCGAGCGCCTTGAAGTTGGGCTTGACCACCCAGCCGAGGGGGCTCGGGGTGCCGACCGGATGGAGCTCCAGCTCCTTCACGTTGAGCTCGTCGGTGAGCATCTCGGCGAAACGACTCAACGCGCGCCGCTCCTGTTCCGTCGTGGTGCCAACGCTCAATCTTTGGAGCGGCTGCCGGAGCTTGAGTTTCGCCGCGTCCCGGGCGGCGATCGCCAACGAGGTGTAGCGAACGAGGGCGCGCATGTCTTCCGCTAGCACCGCGTCAATTTGGGCCGAATCCGCGACGGGCATCGCCGTCAAGTGGACGCTGGCCGCCGTTTCGGGCCGGCCGCCGGTCATGGTGTTCTGCCACAACTTCTCGGCGGTGAACGGCAACATCGGGGCAAGGAGCCGAATCACGGTCCCCAAACACGAGTCCAGGGTCTCAAACGCGGACTGCCCATCGGCGACGTCGGCGCGGAAACGTTTGCGGTTGTGGCGGACGTACCAGTTCGACAGGCTCTCGACGAAACGTTCGAGCTCTCGCGCCGCGAGGTGGTGTTCGAAGGACTCGACTGCGCTTCGGTAGGTGGCGATGGTGTTCTGGAGCTCCGTGAGGATCCACCGGTCGAAGTCCGGC
Source organism: Deltaproteobacteria bacterium (assembly GCA_947445035.1). Classification (GTDB taxonomy): domain Bacteria; phylum Myxococcota_A; class UBA796; order UBA796; family SXON01; genus SXON01. The sequence continues at coordinate 165,871 of CANFCK010000003.1, read as the reverse complement.
CGTTGTGCGAAGGGGATCGGGGCTACCGATGGCGAGTAGCCGGCCAGCCGCGCGTAGTTCACGAAGAAGGCATGGGTGTTCCAGAGTTGGTTCAGGAATCCGCCGCGCACATCGCGGAGGGGACCCTCACCAAAGCTCAGGTTCTGGACTGGGTCCTGCCGGGCGTACAGCCAGCGCATCGAATCGGCGCCGAACTGTTCGGCGGCGTCGTCAAACCAGATGGCGTTGCCCTTGCTCTTGTGCATCTCTTCGCCCTTCTCGTCGCGCACCAGCCCGTGGCCGAGAAGCGTCATAAAAGGAGGCCGATCCGACATCATCGCGCTCATCGACAGCAGCGCGTAGAACCAGTTGCGGAACTGACCGGGGAAGCACTCCAGCACCAACTGCGCGGGAAACCACGTGTCCCAGTGGGCGCGGTCGGTGGTGTAACCGAGGGTGCTGTAGGGGACGATACCTGCATCCAACCATGGATTTCCGACGTCTGGCACGCGATCCATGGTGTCCCCACAATGCGGGCACCCGATGGTCACCGCGTCGATGTGGGGTCGATGGGGCGCGTGCCCCGCAAAGCTGTCCCAGCCACTGGTCGCGCGGGCGCGCAATTCGTCTTCTGAGCCGATAATATCGAAGCGTTCGCACCCTCGGCACACCCAGATTGGCAGCGCCAGTCCCCAGAAGCGCTTCTTGGAGATCATCCAGTCGCCCATGTTGCGCAGCCAGTCCAATTCGCGGGCCTGGCCCTCGCCGGGGATCCAGCGGATCTGGGGGACAAGGGCCTTGATCCGGTCGCGCCAGCCCATGTCGATGAACCACTCGTCGACGAGTCGGAAGACCAGCTCTTCCTTACAACGCCAGCAGTGGGGGTAGACGTGGGGGTAGCGCTCGCGCACCACCAGCACGCCGCGCGCCTTGAGGTCGTTGACGATGTCGTCCCCGACTGTCAGAACGTGACGGCCACTCAGCTCGCCGAAGCCCTCGCCGTACTCCCCGATCTCGGAGAGGGGGGCGATCGCCACGATCTGCTCGTGCTTTCCGAGCTCTGCGTCCTCCGCGCCGCAGCCGGGCGCGATGTGGACGATGCCGGTGCCTTCGCTGTCGCTGACCATGGCCCAGGCCAGCACGCGGTGACACTGGATCGCGCTCGCACGACGGCCGGTTTTGCCGATGTCTCGCTCCAGGGACTGGGCGGGAAGGTGATCGTAGGGGCCGTCGTAGGTCATCCCCACCAGCTCCGAACCCTTCACGCTGCCGACGATTTGGGCCTCGCCCACGCCCTTGAGCAACTTCTCCACGCTCGGAAGTTTGAAGCTCTTCTTGTCGGAGCCCGCTTCCAGGTTGCGTTCCCGCGCCCGTTCATACGCGCCCTTGCTGACGTACAACGTCCATCCCTGGTGAGACACCTTCAGGTATTCGAGCTCGGGATTCACCGCGGCCGCGACGTTGCTGGAAAGTGTCCAGGGCGTGGTCGTCCAGACCAGGAGCGCCTCTTTGTCGCGACCATGTAGAGGAAAACGAACGTAGGTCGAGACGTGTTCGACGATTTTTCGTCCCTCCGCGACCTCCATCTGGGAGAGCCCGGTCCCGCACCGGCAGCACCACGGCATCACGTCGTTGCCCCGGCGAAGGTGTCCTCCGGTGTGGCACTTCTTCAGGAAGGACCAGATGGTGTAGTTATTCTCGTTCGAGAAGGTGAAGTAGCTGCCACCCATCTCGGCGGTGCCGAGCTTGCCGATCAGGGCTTCGGGCGTGCCGGTGAGCGTGCGCCCGTTGGTCGCGGTGACGGTCAGCTCTGGGGTTCCATCGCGCAGGCCGTCACGGAGTTGCAGGAGCAGCGCCGGGTCGTCCCAGTCCATCCACTGGCCCAGGCGGATGCTCTGCTGGGTCTGCCGGGCCGCGAAGGTCAGCACCCGCTCCTTGCACGCCTTTACGAACTTATCTAAACCAAAGGCGGCGATATCGCGCTTGCTCTTGAAGCCGAGTTCTTTCTCGACCTCGACTTCGACCCACAGGCCCTGGCAGTCGAAACCGTTCTGATAGCGGAGCTTCCGTCCGTTCATCGCCCAGTACCGACAATAGAGGTCCTTGAGTGACCGGCCCCAGGCGTGGTGTACGCCCATCGGGTTGTTCGCGGTGATCGGACCGTCGATGAAGGACCATGGCTCCCCCGCTTTGTTCTGCTCACGCAAACGCTCGAAGATGTGTTCGCGCGTCCACAAATCTTGCATGTCGTGTTCCATCCGGATCCAATCGATCCAGGACTCCACGCGGGGGTACAGCTCGGGCACGGTAGCCTCGTCAACGGGGGCGACGGATATCAAACCTCCGGCCGTGGCGCAGGCGGAAACGAGCTACTTGGGCAGCTACCCCGGAGTCGCCATGTCCGATGCCGTCATCGCCGCCAAGGTCCCAGCCGCCGTCGAGCTCGAAGCGGGGGCGTACTTCTGGTGCGCCTGCGGGAAGGCCGAGCCGCAGCCGTTCTGCACGGGTGCCCACAAGGGCAGTGGCCTCTTCCCTCAGAAGTTCGAGATCGCTGAGAAGAAGACCGTGTATTTGTGTCAGTGCAAGCAGAGCAAGAACCCTCCCTTCTGCGACGGCGCGCATCGCGCGCTCTGAACGTGCGTCTCACCCGTCGTCATGTGCTCGCTGCGGCGGGGCTGCTCAGCGCCGCTGCGGTTGTCGGCACGGCAGCGGTCGGTCTGGCCTATCAAGCGTGGTGGGACCAGCCTCATGACAGCGCCACCCTGCACCTCAGCCGCGACGAGCTCGACTTCGTCGATTCGATGGCCGACGCCATCTTTCCACCGTCGCCGCTGCTGCCCCTGCGCGGGCGTGAAGCCAACGTGGGCCGGTACGTCGATTTCGTGCTCGACGGCATGGCGCCGCTTCAGCGAAAGCTCCTGCGCGCCAGCCTCCACGCCCTCGATCAATACCCACGCGCCACGTTGGGTCGACCCTTCCGCGAGCTCGGTCCGGACGAGTCCGCAGCGGTGCTGGCGGCGTGGGTGGGTAGCAGCCTGCCCGAGCTTCGCGGGGTGGTGGCCAGCGTGTACATCTTCGTCGCGACGGCGTACTCCATCCATCCCAAGATCGCGCCGATCTTCGAAGCACAGTTCCTGTGCGGCTATGGCGAGTAGCGGCTGATGCGCTGGTCTCCGGGCGAAGGGTATTTGTGGCGCGCGGCTCCTCAGGCTGACGGCTTTTCGACGAAGGACCTGGATGTTCAGGTCGATGTCGCGATCATCGGCACCGGACCGGGCGGCGCGGCTGCGGCGCGAGCCCTGGCGGATGTCGGCGTCCGGGTCCTGCTCCTCGAAGAGGGGCCGCCCGAAGAACGTTTTCGCCCGAATCAGGGCTCGGTCATGCGCCACCACATGCAAGAAGGTGGGGCGATGGTGGCCACCGGGCGGGCGTTCATGCCGATCGCCGCCGGTCGCGGGGTGGGCGGGGGCACGCTCATCAACAGCGCGATCGCGTGGCGTTGCCCCGACGCGGTGCTCGACTCCTGGGGGCCGATGCTGGACGACCGGCGCTTTTCGTCGGCGAACATGCGCCCGGTGTACGACTGGCTCTGGGAGTACCTGGGCATCTGGGACACCCTGCCCGCCATCGCTGGCGAAAACAGCGACATCGTGGTGAGGGGCACCAAAGCGGTCGGCTACGAGGGCGGCTACCTAGCCCGCTACACGCCCCGCTGCGTTGGCTGCGGCACCTGCTTCTACGGGTGTTCGACCGGAGGGAAGTCCAGTACGAACCATAACTTCCTGGCGGAGGCTGTCACCAACGGCGCCCGGATCCAAGCCGACACCAAGGTGGAGGACTTCTTGGTGTCGGGGCAGCGGATCGTCGGGGTGACCGGGCGGATGTTCCACCCCGACACTCACGAAGCCGGCGGGAAGGTCACCGTTCGGGCCGGCCGGGTGATCGTCGCCGCCGGCGGCATCGGCACGCCCCGGTTCCTCCACGGGACCAGCGTCAACCTCGGCCCCGCCGTGGGCAAGGGCTTCCACACCCATCCCGGAAGCGCGGTCTTCGGCGTGTGCAAGCACAAGGTCAACTGGTGGAAGGGCGCCACCCAAGGGGCCTATTTCCATCCTCCGGACCAGCCCGGGGTGCTTCCTCACTCAAGCTCCCTCCCGCCGGAGGTCGCGCTGCTGGGACTGGCCCCGCTCGGCATCGCCGCGCCCGAAGCGTTGCAGCTCATCCCCCATCTGGCGGGGCTCCTCGTGATGATCTCCGACTACTCGAGCGGCACGGTCGGGCGCTGGCCCGATGGTCGCGCCAAGCTGAGCTATGACTTCCAGGACGCTGATGTGGAGCGGGTCAAAGGGGGTATGGTCGCCAGTGCAAAGGTGCTCCTGGCCGGCGGCGCTGACTGGCTCTACACGCCGGTTGCCGGTGTCGGGCGGGTCCACACCCCGGAGGAGCTTGCGGAGAAGCTGAAGACGCGGACGATTCGCGACTTCACGCTGTACGCCAGCCATCCCATGTCCAGCTGCCGCATGGGCACGGATCCGCTGACCAGCGTCATCCGTCCTGACGGGCGGGCGCACGGGTACGAGGGCTTGTACCTGGCGGATTCGAGCATTTTCCCCACGTCCCTCGGGGTGAACCCGAGCGTCACGACCATGGCCACGGCTACAATCCTTGCGCGTGGAATCGCCCAGCTGGGGTGATACCCTACGCCGATGCGGCTCTTGCTCCTCATCGGCTGCTTCCCCCCGTGGAATGTGGTGGTCCAGCAGGAACCCAATCCTCTGCTCGGGGTCGCGAGGGTCGACCTTGCCAGGCCGACCTTTTACGGGCTCGCGGTGGGGCAGACCTCCGAGGCTGAGTACCTGGGCCGCAAGTCTGACCACCAAAAAACAGCCTGGAACGAGGATAAGCGTCAGTTCAGCGAGGAGTATCGCCGAGCCGCGACCCTTGAGGCGGCCCGATGCGAACTGGGCCTGGACGATCCAGGGGGCCCCGGCACCCACACGGTGGCGACGTCGGTCGGGTACATCGAGCCGGGCTTCTACGCTGGGATGGTGAGCATCCCCAGTGAGGTACGACTGACCGTGCAACTCACCCGGGCTGGCGAGATCGCCGAGGAAATTGCCGTGTCGCATGGCACTGAACCGGGCACCTTCCGCATTGGCCCGATCCCCATTCCGACGGCGCCGAGCGTGACCGACCGGCTGCGCGCCGATGGCGCGGCGCTCGGGAGGGTGGTGGGTCGGTACCTGTGCGTTCGCAAACAGGGGCGGTGAATTCCGCACAGAGCTTCACTCGGTGGTGCGTCGGCGCTCGCGCTCGCCATCGACCCGCCTGAGCAAACCCCAGGCCGAGATGCGCGCGACGACCATGACCTCTCGCCGCCTCCTGTTGATCGTCGTCGTTCTCGGCGTGGTGGGCGCGCTGTGGTCGCTCTTCCGCCCGGCGCCATCCGACGCGGACCGAATTCGCGCCGTTGTGGACCACGTCGTTGCGGGGGCTGAGGCGGCCGACGTGGGCGACGTGCTGGCACCGGTGTCGGAGTCTTTCCGAGGGTCGGCGCGTGGACACACCTTCGACAAGGCGGGCCTGCGGACGGTGCTTGCCGCGCAGTTCCTTCGTCGCGGCCCGCTTTTCATCGTGGTTGGCGAGATCGCGGTGGCGAGCGAAGGCGACGGCGCCACCGCTTCCTTTGAGGCTTTCATGGCCGAGTCGCCAGACGCCCTCACCGAGATCCTGCCGATCGCGGCCGATCAGTGGCGGTTCGACGTGACTTTGGCTCGGGAGGACGGTGAGTGGCGGTTGACCGGCGCGACCGGGGCGCCGATCTGAGCGCCTCAGGCTCCGGTCAGCGCGCTGGCAAGCTCGTCGTAGAGGTAGACGTTGGCCAGGATCGCCTTCTCGAAGATCCCCAGGTCCAGGCTCTCGTCGGGACCGTGGGCGGTGGTGAGGGGGTCGATCACGCCATTGAGAATCAGCGGCAGATCACCGAACCGACGCCCGAAAAGGGCGACGAAGGGGATGCTGCCCCCGACGCCGACCTGGAGCAGCGGGCGCCCCCAGGACCGGGTGTAGGCACGATCAGCTGCGGCGAACGCCGGCCCCTTCGGCTCGTACAACCAGGCGCCGGACGGCTGGGTGCTCCATTCCAGGCTCACCTTGACCCCGCCGGGTGGGTCGCGAACCAGCTCGGCGTCGAACGCAGCCTTCAGGTCCTCGTCGGCCATGCCAGGCGCCACGCGCACCGACAGGATGGCCTCGGCGCTGCGACGCAGCGCATTCTTCTTGATGTCCAGCGTGGGGAGGGTGGTCGCGACGATCGTCACGGCCGGCTGCCGCCACAAGTGTGCAGCGGGCGGCATCCCGCGGGCCGGCAGCGGTTCCACACCCGCGCAGAGGTGACCCCCTTCGCGGATCACGTCGCGCGTCAGCGGCACGGCCCATGCCGCGCTGCACCATGCGTCGGGCACTTCTGATCGGGGAGCCTTGACGCGGCCGTCCTCGTCCACCAACCGCGAGATCAACTGCACCAGCGCCAGCGACACGTCGGGCACCATCCCTCCCCACAGTCCGGAGTGGATGTCAGCCTCCAACGCCGTGCATCGGACGGTCAGCTCGAGGATCCCCCGAAGCGAGACGGTCAGCCCCGGAATGTCGATCGAGGGGTTCTCACAATCGGTGAGCACCATGGCATCGGCCTGGAAGCACACGGGGAAGGCATCCATATAACGTTCGAGGTTGGGACTCCCGATCTCCTCTTCGCCCTCGATCACCAGCCGAACGTTGCACGGCAGTTCGCCGGTGACTGCGAACCACGCGCGGATGGCGGCGAGGTGCGTGACCCAGCCCCCCATGTCGTCGGCGGCACCGCGCGCGTACAGGCGGCCGTTTCGTATCGTGGGCTCGTGCGGGGGCGAGGTCCAGGTCTCCCCTTTGACGGGTTGGAGGTCCAGGTGGCCGTAGATGAGGATCGTCGGGGCGCCGGGCCGCTTCATCCAGCTCGCGGTGACGCACGGCAGCGCGTCCGGGAGGCTGCGGGCGACGGCGTCATCGAAGCCCAGCGCCGCCAGGTCCGCGGCCACGGTCTGGGCCAGCCGCCCCACGTCCTCGGCGTGAGCGGGGTCGCAGGAGATCGCGGGGATGCGGAGGTAGGCACACAGCGCGTTGAGCGCGGCGGGTACGCCCTCGCGGGCATGGGCGGCAACGGTTTCGGGGGTGGACATCTTCCCTGAATAGCACATGCTGCGACGCAAAATGAACTTAACGCAGTGCAGCATTGCGCATACTTCGGCCCCGAAGTCGCCATGAACCAATCCGATCGGACCCAAGATGGTGCGCACCCGGCGCTCGCCCTGCTCGCCCTGGTGTACACCTTCAACTTCCTCGATCGCACGGTGATCTACATCCTCTTCGGGCCGATCAAGGCGGAGTTGGGGCTCGGCGACGTGCAACTGGCCCTGCTCGGAAGCACCAGCTTCGTGCTCTTCTACACCATCCTGGGCGTTCCGTTCGGGCGCCTGGCCGATCGTGTTCCTCGGGTGCGGATGATCGCGCTGGGCCTGGTGGTGTGGTGCGTATTCTCGGGGTTGACGGGGCTGATGCACTCGTTTTCGCGTCGGCCCTCCGGTTCTCGGGTGGCTCGCAGAGGCGGCGGGTTCGGCCCAGGACCCCACACGTGTCGCCCAGGCCCTTTTGCTCTGTCCGATTGCGTGCCTTCTGGCGGCCGCCAGTCTGCGAGTGGCGGCACGGAAGCGGGAGGGCGGGGTCGTCCTTGGTGGCGGGGCGTTGGCGGCGGGGTAGACCTCAGCCACGAGGTGGAAATGGCCCGACTGCGGCTATTCAGTCTGTTTTGGCCGTTTCTGGCTGTTCTGGGCTCGATCCTGGCCTGCCAGGGCGCCAGCCAGATCTGCGACTCCGGTCAGAAGTCGCAAGACGGCGTCTGCGTGGATGTCGAGGGTGACGCGGACTCCGACACCGACTCCGACACCGACTCCGACTCCGACTCCGACTCCGACACCGACACCGACACCGACACCGACGCCGACGCCGACTCCGACGCCGACTCCGACTCCGACGCCGACCCGATCACCGTGCGCGACCTACAAGAAGGCGGCCTCACTGGCGAACTCGCGCTCCACGATGTGGCCGTCACCACGCCGATCGCCAGCGATGGCAGCTTCTTCGTTCAGGACGCCGGGGGCGGCGAATGGTCGGGAATCCGCGTGTACCCTTCGGCGGTGGTCATCGCCGTCGAACCGGGGGACGTCGTCAATCTTCTCGGCTTTGTCCAGGAATACTACGACGAGACCGAGATCGTCGTGGAGTCGGTCGACGCGGTCGAAATCGTGGGTAACGGCAGCCTCACATCCACCAGGATTTCCTCCGAGCTCAGCGATTGGGAGCCCTACGAAGGCGTGCTCGTCGATTTGCGCGGCATCACGCCCAGTGGCGAACTCGATGCCAACGGACAGGTGCTCACCGACTGGGGCATCTTCCTGGATGACTTCTTCTATGACTACGCTGGCGACTACGTTTCGGGAGAACGGCTCGACGTCGTCGGGCCGCTGCACTTCGCCTACGAAGAGTTCAAGGTATGCCCCCGAAGCCCAGCGGACTTCCAGTGATTGCCCTTCTTTTGGCGTGCTCGACGGAGCCGGCCTGGGTGGTTCAGCGCGGATCGATCGTCCCCGGGGCCACTGGCATGGAGGGCACCCAGACATGGGAGTTCTACACCACCGCTTGGTCGCCGGACGCCGGTGACCAGGAGCCGCTCTGTGCAAGGACCCAGAGCGTAGTCGGTACACTCACGACGACGCCGGCGTGCCCAGACTGCCGGGCGGCCTACGATCTCACCCTGACCGAGCTCGACGCGGACTGTGCCGATGACCTCGTCCGGGATCCGAGCTTTTCCGGTCCCGCCCTCTACGCGATTGGCGAGGTGTCCGACGAAATCGCCCCGACCGAGCCCTTTCCCGGTGAAGGCTTCGGGTGGTCGGTGGGATTCGGCGATGGGGAGCTGGTCGACGTCGGGTATGCCTACGCCGAAGCGCTCGACCTTGGCGAAGTGCCACCGGCTGGGCTGGCGACCGGCGCTACGTTCACGCTCTCGCCAGCAATCGCGTGGGAGCTGTAGGTCACTCCGGGGCGGGTAACGCCAGCAGTAGCAGCGGCTTCAGCGCGTAGGCGCCATCGGGCAGGGCCAAGTCGGTCATGTCCTCCGGGGCTGTCGCATAGCCGAACGGGAAAAGCGTGGCGCCCTCGTCGGCGCTCAGCCACGCGCCGTAGAGTTCACCTTCTTGATCCTCGAGGTTCACCGTCCCCAGCCGGGCGCGCACCTCGACGTCCAGCTTGCCGAGGCCGAAGCCGAGGATCGCGGGAACCCCGTCTGGAACGCAGGTATCGTCGGCTTGGACGGACAAGCTCCACCACGCCATCAGCTCGGCGTCCCCGGACGGCGGGGGGACGACCGAGAACTCGGCTAGGTCGAGCGCACACGGCGCTGGGTCGCGCACCAGCCCTTCGTCCACGGTCACCAATTCGACGGTCGCGTCCGTGATGCTGCCCGCCCCGTCCTCGACGACGACGCTTGCCTCAAGGGTGTACCAGGCGGCGACGAACGCCTCATCGATGCTGGTGTCGTCGGTGCCGCCATCGTCAGCGGTTTCCTGCTTGGTGGGGCCCTCGACGAAGCCGGCATCAAGGGGGTTTTCGGTGCACCCGAACGTCAATGCGGCGGCACCCAAGAAAAACGAACGCATGACGGCTCCCGGCAAGCCCGCACCAACCCCACCCGACCATAGCCGAGGCCGCGGTCGATGCCAAGCATCATCTGGGCGACGCACCGCGACCGGACGTCTCGGCAGGCCGGTGCTGGTGTGCATCGCGGCGCGCTTCGCCCCGGCTTCGGGGATAAGCCGCGTCGGTGGCAGACCTCGTCAACGAGCTGGTTTGGTCGCACTCCCGTGCGCGCGCGTTCTCCGGCTGCGCCCGCGCCTATTGGTTCGCCTACTACGGCAGTTGGGGCGGATGGGACGCGGCTGCGCCCGTTGCCGCGCGGGATGCCTACGTCCAGAAGAAGCTCACGTCGCGGTCGATGTGGACGGGCACCGTGGTCCACGCCGTGGCCGAGCGCGCGCTGCGGCAGGTGCGGGATGGGTTTGCGCTCGGTCCGGTCGAAATGGCCGTAGCGGGCGCGCGGAGTGGGGCGCGTCGCGACATCGAAGGCAGTCAAGACGGCTCGTGGTTGCAACGGCCCGCTCGCCGCGTGGGTTTTCGAGAGCACTACTATGAGCAGGCTCCCACCGAGGCCGACTGGGACGCGGCCATCGACGAGATCGAGCGCCAGGTGCGCGGCCTTTGGGACAATCGGCTTTTCCAGCGGCTGTGCGCGGTCCCGGGTCGGATCCTGGAGTTGGAGGACCTTCGCCGCTTCAGCGTGGGCAACGTCGACGTGTACGTGGTGCTTGACGTCTTGGTGGAGGACGGGCGTGGCGGAGTGGTGATCCTCGACTGGAAGACGGGTGAGGGGCATCACGACGCCGACATTGCCGTTCAACTTGGCGTCTACGGCTTGTACGCGACCCAGGAGCTGGCGGTGCCGGCCGACCGCATCACGGCGATGCATGTGAACCTTCGCCTGGGCACCGAAAGCCGGCACCCGGTCGGTGCCGCCGAAATTCACGAAGCCGCGGCCCGAATCGCCTCCTCTTCCGCCGACATGCGCGCGCGCCTGCTGAATGTGGCAGAGAACGTGGCGGTGGCGGAGGACTACCCCGAACTCCCTGTCGGGGCGCCGGACTGTCGCTACTGCAGCTTCCGCGGAGTTTGTGGTCGCCGTTGAGCGATCAGACCATTTTTTGGTATCCATCTGGTTCCAGAGTTCAGTATCTTGGGAGTGTCCACCCGAGGTCCGCATGTCTGACTCCTCTCCGCTCCGCCTCGTCCCCATCTTCCCGGCTTCGTTGCTGGGGGACGATGTGCTTGCGCGCGGCGGGCGCTGCTTTGCCGTGCGTCACGCCGGGACGCCCGCCGATGGGGAGGTGCTCGTCGCCGTCCCTGAGGTTCCTGGTCGGCAGGTGCTGGTGCCGCGGGGGTTCGGCCGGCCGCTCTTGGGCCGGCCTGCGCCCGGGGGCTGGCGCGTGGAGGGCTCCGGGGAACCGTGCGGGTCGCGTCGCTGGCTTGCCGTCGGCGGGTTGGCGGCTCGGGTGCGGCCCTACGCGCTTCCGGTGGGTCCTGCGGTCGCGGCCCCCCCCCTGCGGCCCGGCCTGGCCGGGCAGGGTGCGTTTCTCGCAATCCGTCCGGTGCTGCCGCTTTTGACGGCGGCGGCCCGCCTGGACGGCCGCCTGCGGCGGGGCCCGGTCGCGGTGGCGGGCGCTCGGATTCGCGAGGTCTCGGCGGCGGCCGCCGCGGCGGGCGTCGGTGTGGGGATGTCGATTCGGCTGGCACGGCGCCGCTGTCCGCAGCTGCAGATTGTGCAGCCCGACACCACCGACCTGCTCGGCCAGGTCGCCGGACTGCTTGCGGCCGAAGTGGGAGAGGTCACGCGGTTCCGCGGGGCGCTCGTCGTTCGTCCCGGAGGGGATCGTGTTGCGGATCTGCTCGCCCTCGCTGAAGCGGTGGCGCTGCGCGTGTGGCAGGAAGTCGGGGTGCGGCTGCGCATGGCCTTCGCCGCGGATGCGGGGGTGGCGGTCCGGTTCACCCGACTTCTCGACGCGGACAATGTGGCCTACCTCCCGGCCAGCGCCGGGGCGCTCTGGCGGCGCCAGCGCTCGGCCTCGCTGCGGGCCGGCTGGTCCGGTCAGATGGTGGACGTCGATGGGATCGTGGCGCTTGCCCGCGCGGTGGCTGCCCGCGCGGGCGAGGCGGGCCGCCTCCAGGTCGATGCTGGGGTCAAGCGCTTCGAGGTTCGCTGCGCCTCCGCGGGCGCGGCCGCCGCTGTCGAAGCCGCCCTCCGGGCCCGCGCCGTGCACCTCGGCGAGGTTCGCGGCATCCGCTGGGTTGACGCTGATGCGCGTCCCGCGCATCAGCTCCCGCTCCTCGGCGTGGTTGGATAGGCCAACGGGGTGCCCCCCTTCCAGTTCGTCGGTGTCCTCCACCTCCTCCCGCTGCCCGCGGCGCCGCGCGGCTCGCCGGGATTCGCCGCGGTGCGCGAACGCGCCCTCGCCGATGCCGCCGCCCTCGCGGAGGGGGGCGCGCACGGGGCGATCATCGAAAACTTCGGGGATGCACCCTTTGCTGCGGGCGCCGTCGACCCCCACGTCGTCGCGGCCATGGCGGTCCTGGCGGCGGAAGTCCGGTCGCGCCACCCCTCCCTCCGGCTCGGGATCAACGTGCTCCGCAACGACGCGCGGTCGGCGTTGGGCGTGGCTGTGGCGGCGGGCGCCGAGTGGGTGCGGATCAACGTGCTCGCCGGCGCCGCGGTCACGGACCAGGGGCTGCTCCAGGGCGATGCGCACCAGTGGCTCCGCTACCGTCGTGAGCTTGGGTGCACGGCGCGGATTCTTGCCGATGTCCATGTCAAGCACGCGCGGCCGCTTGCGGGGGGCTCCATCGGCGAGGCGGCGGCTGATCTCTGGCGGCGGGCGGGCGCCGACGTGCTCATCGTGACCGGGCGGGCAACCGGCGCCGAGGTGGATGGTGCCGAGCTTGCGGCGGTGCGCGCAGCGGTGCCCGAGGCGGAGGTCTGGCTGGGAAGCGGCGTCACGCAGGGCTCGGCGCGTTCGTGGCGCGATCGTGTAAGCGGCGCGATCGTCGGCACCGCGCTTCATGTCGATGGCGACATCCGCGCTCCGCTGGATGCTACACGGGTGGCCAAGATGGCCGAGGCGTTCCGGGGCTGAACGGGCGAGCCCGGTCAGCCCTCGGGCGGCCAGGGGCGCGCGGCGGGGGTGCACCCCCTCGACGACAGCGCCACCGCCTTGCTTCCCGGTTCGTCCAGCCGAGCCATCGCCGACAGCCGGACTTTTTCCCAGGGGCCGGAGGTGGGTGTTGTGGCGAGGCGCCGCGCCAGCTCAGGCTCGCGGTCGACGGCCCACCACGCGAGCAGGGCCCGATCGCCGGGGTCGGCCGGGGGGGTGAACGGGACGGCTGGTGGCCGGGCTGGCAAGGTTGGCGGTCTGCGAAAACGTTTTTTCGTTCGGCGCGGCACCAACTCGGGCGCGGTTTGTGCAGCGGCGCGCTCGATGTGCGTCGCGGTAAGGAGGACCAAAAGCGCGTCGAGGGCGGTGCGCTCCGCGGGCAGCGCTGCGGCCAACTCGGCGGCATCGTCTACAAGGCCCGCACGGAGGTGCTCCGCAATCACGGCGGATACAGCGTCATCACGCAGGTCGTCGGGGGCGATGGGCGCGGCGGCCCGCTCGGCCGGTGCCAAGAAACGGGCCCCGCAACGTCCGACTTGAATCGTCGTCCCGCCGACGCTGACCTGGACGCCCGTGGCACTACGCGCAAGGGTGGGGGCCAGTTCGGCTTGGCGCGCAAGCTCGTAGACAACCCACCCCCCGACGGCGGGGTCGGCGGTGTCCCCGCGCAGCACCGAATGCACCCGACCTCTCGCCGCTGCGCCGCCCGGGACCCGGGACACCGCCGCGGCCAGCGCCCAGCGGGCTTCGGGGTCGGCGAGGCCCACACGACTGGGGCCGGACCGGACAAAGCGCAGGACGGCGGCCCACTCGGCGGCGACGTGGTCGCGGGCTCGCTCCTCCACCAGCTGAAGCACACCCAGCGGCGGAGGAGGCGGCGACGTAGGTGGGGGCCGTTCGTCGCCCAACGCGCTCGCCAGCCACGCTTGCTCGGTCTCGTCGAGGTCGCCCTGCAACCAGGAGAGTGCCGCGATCGCGGCGCCGGGCTCGGCGTCGCGGAGCAGGATGGCCCGGTCGTACAGCCCGCCGATCGGAACCTCCTCGGCGAAGACCCCAAGGTCCAACGACGAAGAGGCGAGGGACGACGGTGACAACAGGTCTGCCCGCGCCGCGTCCGGCCACCCGCCCGCGAGGATCACGTCGGCGATCGTCCCAGCCGGTTGGGCGGGATCGGCCAGAAGCAGGTGGGCGGCGTTCTGACGGCGCCCGGCCGGTACTGCCGGGCCGGTTGCGAGGCGGACGATGGCCGCGCGGCGGGGGCCTTGCGGGATCAGCGCGCCCGCGCATGCCCGGTACCTCCGAGCATCGTCGAGTTCAAGGACCACTCGGGCCCAGGCGGACCATGGATTGGAACAGGACGGAGGCTCATCGGCGAAAACGACCGCTCGTGCCAGGGCAGGGGCGCTGGCGCCGACCCCCTCAGGAGTGAACGATGCCCAACCCAGGATCAGGGCGGCGAGGCCGAGGGGGGCAAGACGGGGAGGCCAGGTGCGGACACGCCGAAACGTGCTTGGTACAGATCGAACAGGACTCGTGGGAACAGGCATGTGCCACGTACCCAGCGTGTCCGCACCCAGGAGGAGCGGAAAGGAGGCGGGAAAGGAGGGGAAGTGGAGGGAGGAGGCGCCGCGGGCGACCGGGGCGGCCTTGTGCACAGAGGGTATGGTGGCATTGATCGGGCAGCAAGGGCTTAGAAAGAGAAAAGTTTGCATCCGCGGCGATCAATTCACGTGGACAGTGGACGGGTCAACCCCTGTGGATAACTTTGATCGACACGATCGAAAGCGTGGATGGACCGTGCATCCGATCGGTGCGGGCGTTGCGGAAAACCCGTGATCCAGGGGGCGGCTTCGCCGGCCTGGACGGTGCCTTTGTGGATAAGCTGTGGAAGGAGGGTTGCCTTGGGCCGCTTGCGTGAGTTCCTGGCGCAGCTTCGCTCCGAGGGGCTGCGAATCGCAGCGCTTCGCGCCGTCGCCGAGACCGGGGACGGGCGCGCATGTGTTGCCGGAGCCCGTGCGATCGGGAGCGTGGGTGCCTGGCGCACGCTGCGGCGGGCGCTCGCGGCCGGCTCGCTGGCGCCCGAGCCCGCTTGGCTGGCCGCGCCCCCGAAGCCACGGGCACGGGAGGACCATCTGCTCCAAGCGCTCGCGCGTTTGCGCGCCGGAGAAGGCCACGAGGCCCTCCGCGGCGAGCTGGCGGCGCTGGATGCGCGGACGGTCCCGACGCCCGGCGGCCCCCGGGCGCCGGCCCAGGCGATCTCCATTGCGCCGCTCGCCGACCGGTTCCTCCTTTTCGGCGCGGACGCGATGATGCCGCGAGCGGCGGCGCGGCAGCGCCTTTTGGACGACCCCGCGGCGCCCTCCCGCTGGCTACGTCTGGCCGCGCTGCACCACCCCGACGACTTCGAAGTCCTGCGTTCGGCTCGGGCGGTGGCGGGCCGCCGGGGCGATCACGTGGTCTTGGAAGCGCTCGGTCTGCACGGCGATCCACGGGCGTTCTCGGTGCTCAAGGAGGCTCTGCACGCCCGCGACGTCGATCCCGGCCGAGGGTTCATGCAGCGGCGGCTGGCGGCGGACGGCCTCGGGCGGCTGGGGCTGGCGGTGGCGGTTCCCGTGCTGCGTCGGGCGCTGGGCGACGAAAAGGCGGACTTCGAGGGCCGCCCCGGCGCAGGGCTGGGCATTCAGTACCCGGTGCGCGCCAACCTCCTTTGGGCGCTCGGCGAGCTCGGCTCTGCCGATGCCGTAGACGACCTCGTCGCCTGTTTGGGCGACACCAGCGGGACTGCTTTCGGAGGGCTGTACCTGCCCGCGATGGATGCACTGGTCCGGTTGGGCGCGCTCGCTCGCGCACCGCTCCACCGCTGCGAGGCGTCTGGAATCGAGCCCGCAGCGACGCACGCACGCGGTGTGCTCACGACGCTGGCTGGGGAGCGGGCGTGATCGAGCCGGTGCCGCCTCTGGACCTTGCCAAAGGGCGCCGATTGCTCGCGGCAGGGAAGGGGTTCGAGGCGCACGAGGTCTGGGAGCTGCAGTGGAAGGACCTTCCGCACGGGCCGCCGCGCCGCGCCCTGCAGGGCATGATCCACCTCGCGGTGGCCTTGGAGCACCACCGCCGTGGGAGTCTGCGCAGCGCTGTGGGTCAGTGGGACAAGGCTCTGGACAAGCTGGCCCACGGCCTGCCGTGGCCGGGCATCGACGTGGAGCGGCTGCTGCAAGCCGTCTCCCCGTGCATGACCGCCGCGCGCCTCGGTCAGTCGGTGGCGCTACCCGACCTCAGCTGGCTGGAGGCGCGGTAGGCCGCTTTGGCGGATCACCCCCGCAGGGTCAAAAGGCGAGCCGCCAGCTCCGCAAAGCCGTGGCCCCCCTCGGCCTCGGTGCGGAAGGCGGGCGCGATCGGAATTCGCGGGAGCCACCGGTCGACGTTCGCCACGCCCACGGACATCGGAAAGTGGGCGAACATCGGGGCATCATTGGCGCTGTCCCCGACGTAGGCCCAGCGCTCGGGTGCGGCGTCCAGCCCCAGGTCGGCGCACAAACCGTGGAAGCCTGCCAGCTTGTCGAACGCTCCGAACCACCCGTTCACATGGATGCTGGAGACCTTGCACGCCGCGCCGAAACGCTCAAAGATCGCGACGATCCGATCGATGGCGTCGTCGGTAAGTGCGGGCACATCCTCGCAGAAGTCGATGGCGAGGTCCAGCTCCCGGTAGGGCTGGTCGCTGGCCAGGGCGGTGCCGGGGACTTCCGCCAGGACGGCCGCTTCGATCGCGGCGAGTCGGCCCGCGTTCCCCCTTCGCTCCTCGGCCGACTGGGCGTAGGCCCGGGCCAGGCGGCCGTCGCGCATCGCGAACCACAAGCCCCCGTTCTCGCCAACGACGCCTTCGCAGGGCCACTGGCGGGCGATCTGGTCGCACCAGCCGGCGGGCCGTCCGGTCACCGGGACCAGCGCCAGGCCTGCCCGTCGAAGTTCTGACATGGCCGCGAAGGCGGCTGGCACCAGCCGGCCGTGCAGGGTCAGGGTGTCGTCGATGTCCGTGAGCACGCCCACCAGCCCGCGGGCGGCTTCGCGATCGATGAATCCGAGGGGCTGCAGCCGGCGCACGGCTACTTGATGGTCCACGTCTCGCCGCCGTTGAGCAGCTTCTGCAGATCGGGCTTGCCGTCCTTCTGCGCCTCGGTGATCTGCTCGTTCATCAGCGTATCGAAGGTCGCGCGCGGGTTGCGATACAGGATTCCCATCGGGACGGGGAACGCAGGGTAGTCCATCCGCGCGATGATCGCCCCGAGGAAGGGGTCCGACTCGTCATGGACGAGACAATCGTCGGCGGTGAGGCCCTCGCCAAGGTCGACAACGGTGGGCCGGATGCCGCTCAGACGAATGCCCTTCTTTCCGCCGGCGAAGACCATCGGCTTGCCGTGCTCCAGGAAGATGCAGCGTTCTTCACGCACCGGCTTCTCGATCAGGGCATCCCAGGCGCCGTCGTTGAAGATGTTGCAGTTCTGGTACAACTCCACGAAGGAGGTACCCTTGTGGGCGGCGGCGGCCCGCATCACCTCGCGTTGCTCCTTCACCAGGATGTCGACGCTCCGGGCCACGAAGCTGGCGTCCGCGCCCAGGGCCAGCGCGGCGGGGGAAAATGGGTGGTCAACGCTGCCGTAGGGGGTGGACTTCGTCTTCTTTCCGATCTCGCTGGTGGGTGAGTACTGACCCTTGGTCAGGCCGTAGATCTTGTTGTTGAACAACAGGATGTTGAGGTCAACGTTGCGGCGCAAGCAGTGGATGAAGTGGTTGCCGCCGATGGACAACGCGTCGCCATCGCCTGTCGCGACCCAGACGGACAGTTCGGGGCGGCTGACCTTCAACCCGGTCGCCACTGCAAAGGCCCGGCCGTGGATGGTATGGAAGCCGTAGGCATTGATGTAGTAGGGGAAGCGGGAGCTGCACCCGATTCCGGACACGATGGCGAACTTTTCCCGTGGAATGCCGAGCTCGGCAAAAACGGTCTGTGCCTGAGAAAGGATCGCGTAGTCTCCACAGCCCGGGCACCAGCGGATGATCTGGTCCGACATGAAGTCTTTCTTGGTGTAGGTCGGCGGCTGGGCTTCCATTACTTGGCCTCTACGATCTGGTGGTGACGGATCGAGGCCAGGACCTCGCTGATCTTGAAAGCCTGCCCTTGCACTTTGGGAATCGAGATGCAGTCGATGAGGCTCTTGTCGCGGAGCAGCTTGACCAGCTGACCCATGTTCATCTCGGGGACGATGACACGACCGTACTTCCGGAGCACGTCGATGGTGTTCGCCGGGAGCGGGTGGATGTTTCGGATGTGGGCGTGGCCAACGCGGAGACCCTCACGACGGGCGAGGTCGACCGCGACGCGGATCGCACCGTAGGTACTTCCCCAGCCCACGACCAAAAGGCCGTCGGGATCGCCGTACACCACCAGATCCGGGACCTTGATGCCGGCAACCTTCGCGGCGCGCAGCTGCACCATGCGCTCGTGATTGAGCGCCTCGTAGTTCACATTACCGGTGCCTTCCTGCTTTTCGATGCCGCCGATGCGGTGCTCGAGCCCCGGCGTTCCGGGGCGCACCCAGGGGCGCGCCAGGGTTTCGGGGTCTCGGGCGTAGGGCAAGAAGCCCTCGGGGTCGGTGCGAAACTGAACGGGAAAGGCCGGAATATCCGCGACGTTGGGCACCCGCCACGGCTCGCTGCCGTTGGCCAGGTAGCCGTCGGTCAACAGGATGACCGGCGTCATGTAGGTGACGGCAATGCGCACGGCCTCCAGCGCCATGTCGAAACAATCGCCGGGGGTGCACGCCGCGATCACCGGGATCGGGCACTCGCCGTTGCGTCCGTATACCGCCTGCAGCAGGTCGGACTGCTCGGTCTTGGTGGGCAGGCCGGTCGAGGGGCCGCCGCGCTGAATGTTTACGAGGACCAGGGGAAGTTCGGTCATGACGGCGAGCCCCAGCGCCTCGGTCTTGAGCGCCATGCCGGGACCCGAGGTGGTCGTCATTCCCAAGGAACCACCGAAGGAAGCCCCGATGGCGCTGGTGATCGCCGCAATCTCGTCTTCGGCCTGAAACGTGTAGACCCCGTAGGCCTTGTAGCCGCTGAGTGCGTGCAGAATGTCGCTGGCCGGCGTGATTGGATAACTGCCGAGAAATAGCCGCAATCCTGCCTTTTCAGTGCCGACGACCAGCCCCAGCGCCGTCGCCTGGTTCCCCATGATGTTCCGGTAGACGCCGGCGTCCTGCCGCATGGGCGGCACCTCGTAGCGAGTGTGGAACATCTCCACCGTCTCGGCGTACGCGTAGCCAGCCCGTAGTGAGCGCAGATTCGCCTCGCGGTACGGCTCCTTGAACTTGGCGTTGATCCACCGCTCTGTCGTTTCCATCGGCCGGCTGTACAACCAGTAGGTGATGCCGAGCGCGTAGAAGTTCTTGCATCGGTCGGTCTCTTTGGCGCCGAGACCCAGACCCTCGACGGCGGCCTTGGACTGCCGGGCCAGATCCACCTCGATCACCCGGAAATCGCTGAGCGAGCCATCGATGAGCGGGTTGCTGGTGATTCCTGCCTTTTCGAACTCGCGGTCGACGAACTTCTCCTTGTTCACGATCACCAGGCCGCCCTTCTTCAGGTCGGCGATGTTCGCCTTGAGCGCCGCCGGATTCATCGCAATCAGCGCTTCGGGCTCGTCGCCAGGCGTGAAGATGTCCGTGCTCGCAAAGTGGAGTTGGAAGCCGGAAACGCCGGCAAGCGTGCCCGCGGGGGCGCGGATCTCGGCCGGAAAATCGGGAAAGGTCGCGAGGTCGTTGCCGAGCAGCGCGGTGGTGTTGGTGAACTGGCTGCCGATGACCTGCATGCCGTCGCCGGAGTCGCCAGCGAAACGGACCACGACGTGTTCGACGATCTGGGCGGACTTCAAGGCGCGCTCCTCGCTTCGGAATGAGCGTTGGTGCCTAACGCGATACGGCCGCGCATGAGCAAGGCGGTGGTGCTGGCGGATGACGTCAGCGAGCGCGTGGTGCGCGCCGCGAGCGCCGTGGGTGCGGCGGTGCTTCCGCTGACCGCCGGGTGGGGACGACTCCGTGGCGCGGACCTCGTGATCTGCTTTGCCGCACCGGCGGCGTGGTCGCGGTTGGTGGTTCGGGTCGTCTCTTTCCAGGCCCGCGCCCTGGTGGTGGTGCCCCTGGGCGAGCCCGTGGCAATGCCGTGGGGCAACCGGGCGATCAATCGGTTGGTTTTGCCGAGTCAGTTCGCGGCACGGGCGTGGACGTCGGTGGTGCCGTTGGGTCGGCTGACGGTCGTGGTCCCCGGGCCTCCGCCTCTTCGCGAGCATGATGGCGTCTACGTTGCGGGGCCGGACGACCGGTGGGATCCCGAGCGCGTGGTCGCGGCGGCGAGGGGTGGTGCGGCCATCGTGTCCGCGGTTGCCGACGAAGGCTTCCCCCCCGGAACGGTGGTCGGCTCGGACGTTGCCGGGGCCCGCCAGGCGCTGCTGGACGAACCCCGCCGCCGAGCGCTGTTGGGTGCCGCCGCCCAAGCGTGGGCCGAGCGCGGACGGACCACCGAAGACGAGGCGGCGGCGTGGCGCTGCTTGGCCGCGGATGCCCGCTCGACGACAGGTCGTGGCGGCCGAAGGATGGAGCTATGATGAGCCGATGATGTTCCTTCTGCTCTCCGCGTGCGTGGGCCCGGTCGGCTCGCGCATCCCCGACGCTCCCAATGCAGAGGGCGAAATGGGCGACACCGGCGACGAGCCCGCTGCGATCGAGCACTGTGGCACCATCGCAGCGGACGAGACCTGGCGTTCCGGTCGCGAGCATCGCGTCACCTGCGACGTGACCGTCGAACGGGGGGCGTTGACAATCGAAGGCGGGGCAAGCGTGCTCTTCGACGAGCGGGCGGGGTTGGCGGTGGGGACCAAGGACTTCGAGGCCTCCCTCATCGTCGACGGTACTGAGGCGGGCGTCGTCTTTGTCCGCTCTGGGGACCAAGCATGGGAAGGACTCGTCCTCGGGGCCAGCGCCCAGGGCGTCGTGATTTCGGGGCTCTCGCTCCGCGGTAGCGGCACTGGAGTCCGAATCGACGCCGCAGCAGTCACGATCGGCAGCCTGGCGATCGATGGGGTGGCTGAGGGGTGCGGGCTGACGCTGGAAGCCGGGGCCCGGCTCTCGGACGACTCAGCTGGCGTCACCGTGACCGGGGCAGCAGGGTGGTCGGTTTGTGGCGAGGTGGCGACGGCCCACACGCTGCCCGCGGCGGCCAGTAGCTACTCCGGAAACGGTACGGATGGCATCTACCTTTCCGGGGATGCGATCACCGACGACGTTGTTTGGGAGGCCCTGGGCGTGCCCTACGTGATTACCGAGGTCGTGGACATTGCGGGCACCGCCGGTGCGCCGGCTGGCTTGACCATCGGCCCCGGAACCACGCTGCTCTTCGAGCGTGACCGAGGCCTGCGGTTCTCCCGGACCGGGGATGCGTCGGTGTTCGTGGTCAACGGAACCGCGGCGGAGCCCGTGGTGTTCGATGCCCTCGGCGCCGACACTGCCGGGTTCTGGCGTGGCATCACCGCCAGTAGTGGCGCGGCCGAGGTGAGCCTGCACCACCTTTCGATCAGCGGCGCCGGGGCGGAAGGCGGATCGCTCCAGTTCGAGGACGTGGACGTGCTGCTCGAAGACGTCACCATCGACCTTTCGGAAGGGGGGGGTTTATGGCTTGAGGGCTCCGCCCGCCTCGCCCCCGGCAGCGCTGGCCTGACGATCACCACCAGTGAGCTCCCGGTGATTCTACCGGCCGCCGCGGTCCCGACGTTGCCCGCTTCGGGGCTGGTGCTCACTGGCAACTTGACCGACGCCATCAAAGTGGCCGGGGAGAGTGCGGTAACCGAGACCGGCACATGGGCCGACACGGGGTTGCCGTACTGGGTCGCGGGAGACGTCGAGATCAACGGCACCGCGATGACGCCGGCGATCGTGACCTTTGCACCGGGTGTTGAGTTGCTTTTCGGAAACGACAGCAGCCTTTTCGTGGGCAAGACGGGCGCCGCCGGACTCCGGGCCGCGGGGACGGCCAGTTTCCCGGTCACGATGCTGCCCTGGTCGGCCTTCACCCCCGGCGCCTGGGGCGGAGTCGGCATCTACGATTCGGCTGTAGACGCCGAAGTCGTCTTCACCCACACTGAAATTGGCTACGCGGGCGGGGCGACGATGCGCGGGAACGTGCACATTGTCGATGCGTCTCCCAGTCTGAGCAATGTATTCCTCCACGACAGCCTGGAATGGGGACTGTACCTGGGGGAAGGCAGCAGCGTGCTGCTCAGCAGCCTCTCCTACGAAAACAATGAGCTCGGCGACTGCAACGAATGTCCCTGATCCTCGCGCTAATGGCCTGCTCAACCTCCGCCGACACCGGGGATACCGCAGACTCCGGGGTGCCAACCGATCCGGCGGCGCCGGTCGTCGAATCGGCCTCGGTGACCTGCTATTTTCACACTACTGGGGACACCTTCATCCAATGGAACGGGATCGCGACGGTCTCCGACCAACAAGGTCTCGGCACCATCGAAGCACTCGGTCGTGTCGATGTCTCCGACGCCGGCGGGGCCATCGGCACCGTCGCCCTGGCCTGTGCCGACGGGTCGTGCGCCACGAGTTGGCAAGGGGACGACCTCGACGTCGAGTGTGACGCGGTCGCAGTGCCGACCTACGACTTTGCCTTCGTGGTGCTGGACATCGACGGGCACGAATCGGCACCGGTTCTCGCAAGCGCCGAGAAGACCGCCGACCAGTGAGCGCCCGCGATAGGCTCGCCGGATGTTCCCCACCGCCGCCCTCGTCGCCGCCGCGCTCCTGGTTTTCTGGCTTCTTTTGGAGTTCAAGACCTCCCGCCCTGACGGCGTCCTGATGAGGATCCCGCCTTATCGGCGGATCATGCTCTACCTGATGCCCGGCCGTAACGAGTCGGTGGTGTACTTCGAAACGTTTCTGGACGCGACGAACTTCAACGCGTGGCTGGAACGCTGCAAGCTGGTCGTACCCGACGCCAACCCCACCCAGGCCACGGTGGCCGCGATTGGGATCGGGCTCTCGGCCAACCCGGCCATGAATCGTTTCGTGATGGGCCGCCGCCTGTACGCGCGCGAGGGCCGCTGGCTCAGCTTCTCGATGTTGCGCACCCGTCTGAATCGGGAGGCCAAGATCGGAACGGTCAAGCGGGAGTTCATCGACGGCGAGAACTTCAAAGATTGGTGTGCGCGGGTCAACACCGGCATCAATGAAGAGCGCAGCGGCAAGCGGACCTCGGGCGACAAGGAGTTGGACCTCTTCAACCTGCTTCCCCGGCCGCTTTTGCGGGTGGCCGCCAAGCTCATCAACACCATGAACCACTACAACATCCTGCCCGGCTTCTTCATCAAGGACGACCCGCTCCACACCAGCATCTTCGTCGCCAACCTCGGCAGTTTGAAGATGGGCCCCGGCTACCACCACCTCTTTGAGTACGGCACCTGCCCGCTTTTCATCATGGTCGGCAAGGTGGAGGATCAGCCGATGGTGGTGGATGGCGAGGTGAAGGTTCGACCGAGGATGCACCTCCGGTACAGCTACGACGAGCGCATCGACCACGGTCTGGCCGCTCGTTTCGGGATGGACGCGGTGGCGCGCGTGCTCGAAGATCCGCAGCGGTGGCTCGGCTGCACGGCCGCCGACGGCAGCGACGCCAAGCCGATGTGGCCCAATCCAGACTGGGCGCCGCAGTAGCGCTAGAAGAAGTACACCGCGCCGGGCACATTCCCGGAGGTGTCGAGGTACCCGCTCGCGGAGACGCCGACGTCTTCGAACCCGTCGCCGTCGGTGTCGCCGACATTGACGACGCATTCGCCAAGTCGCGCGGCCGGCGACTCCCCACCGTACGCGGCCGCGGCGTCTGCGGTCGTGAAGGCGCCGGCCACGGCGTCGTTGAAGCGGTACACCGCCCCGCTGTCGGTTCCCCCGAGGTCACTGCCCGGCGCACCGAAGACCAGGCTGGATGCGGCGTGGCCGGCCAGGTTCACGATCGAGACTGCGCTGCCGAAGGCGTCGTCGGCCGCCTCGCCCCGGATCACGGTCTCCGCTGTCGCGAACCGGCGGCTGGTGGAGACGGGACCGATCAGCAGGTAGGCAGCTCCGGCGTCGGCGTCGGCGTCGTCATTGGCGGGGGCACCGACGAGCAGGTCAGGCGTGCCGTCGCCGTCGGCGTCGCGGGCGTCGAGCGAGCGGCCGGCTTCGTCTTGGTTGCCTTCGCCCACATGAACGGCGTCGGCATCGGCGATGGCCAAGGTACCGGAGATCGGTCCGAGGAAGATCGCCACGCCGCCGGCAACGAGCGCGTCACCATCGATGCCCCAGCCGCCAATCACCAAATCGTGGGTGCCGTCTCCGTCCACGTCCACCGGCTCCGGCGGCAAGATCGCCAGCCGATCGTGGACGTCGCCGCGCACGATGATGTCGGCGTCGGTCGCGGCGCGCGCCCCGCCGTCGGGTAGCTCGAACAGGTAGACCGCTCCGCTCTCGGCGCCGTTCTCGTCATTGCCATAGGCACCGAATACCGCCTCCCTGCGGCCGTCGTCATCCACGTCGATGCCGAGGAGGAGAGTGCTCCCGAGGCCATCGTAGGCGTACTCGCCGCGCACGGTCAAAAGCGCCACCGCGTTGAGGCTGAGTTGTCCGGAGGCCTCCTCGACCAGGTACGCGGACCCTGCGCTTGTCGCCGCGTCGTCGCTGCCGGGCGAGCCGACGACGAACTCACGATTCCCGTCGCCATCGACATCGACCGCGCCATTGACGGCCGCGCCCGCGGCGTCCTTGTTGAAGGTGCCCTCCCAGAACGCGGTGCGCGCGGCGTTCAAGTCGCGCTGCGAGTCGAATGGGCCGACGACCAGCGAGACGCCGCCGCCGTCGACCGTTGTGCTCTCCATGCCGGTGCCCCCGATCAGCACGTCGTTGAGCCCGTCCCCATCGGCGTCGCCGAGACTGGTGATCGAGGAGCCCAGGCCGTCGCCGTCCAGCGCGCCGATGATCGAGCCGTCGGCGTCGGCGATGGTGCAGTCGTCGTCGGTCCCGTCGCAGTCCTGATCGACGCTGTCGCCGCACTCTTCGAAGGCGCCCGGGAAGACGCTGGAATCGATGTCGTCGCAGTCGTCGCCCGTGGCCAGGTCATAGATGCCGTAGGCCGAGCAGGCGCACACGGACAGGGCCCCAAAATTGTCGCCGTCGAGGTCGGCGTACCAGTCGTTGCACAGCACCGCGTCGAGTTCGTTGGGCTCACCGTCGCAGTCGTCGTCGTGGGTGGTTGCGCAGGTTTCGGGGGCGCCGGGGAACGTGGTGCGGGTGGTGTCGTCACAGTCGGTGTTGTCGGCCACGTAGCCGATGGGGTCTTCGCACTCGTTGACGCTGCTGCTTGCATCGCCATACCGGTCGCCGTCGGCGTCGGCGTACCAAGTGGCGCCGTCGATCGCGTCGACGTCGATGCGCCCGTCGCAGTCGTCGTCGACCTCGTTGCAGACTTCGGTTGCCTCGGGATTGACCGCGACGTCGCCGTCGTCGCACTCCAGGCAGGCAAACCAGCCGTCGCCGTCGTTGTCCGACTCGCCGGTGTAACCGTCGCAGTTCAGATCGGTGGCGCTGTCGCAAGCGCTTTCGTCCGCGCCGGGGTGGATCGTGTCGTTGCGATCGTTGCAGTCTCCTGGCCACCGGGCGTAGCCAACCGGGGGAGCGCAGGCGCCGAGCGTGCTGGAGACGTCGCCGTAGCCGTCCTCGTCCCGGTCCTGGTACCAAAGGCGTTGGTCCGCCGCAGCGTCGTCGATCGTGCCTTCGCAGTCGTCATCGACGCCGTTGCACACCTCGACCGCACCCGGCAGCACCAACGGGTCCCCGTCGTCGCAGTCGAGGGTCGTTTCGACGAAACCGCGCGGTCGATCACAAGCCCAGGTCGGCTCTACGATCCCGCCCGCGCCGTCGCCATCGTCGTCGGGGTACCACTGGGCTCCGCCGGCAACCCACTCGTCGAGATCATCGATCAGTCCGTCGCAGTCTTCATCGGTGCCGGGTTCGTCGCAGACTTCCGGCGCGCGGGGCGAGACATCGCTGCGGGTGTCGTCACAGTCGTCGCCGTTGCCGACGGTGCCGACCGGGGCTTCACAGGCAAGGGCCGGGTCGTTCGCGCCGTAGCCATCGTTGTCGGCGTCGGTCCACCACAAGACCATGTTGACGCTCCCGTTTTCCATGGTCAGGCCGTCGCAGTCGTGGTCCTGCCCATCGCAGAACTCAGGCGCGTCGGGGAAGATCGTGGAGTCCGAGGGGCCACAATCGCTATCATCGAGCGTCCAGCCGGTGACTTCGGCACAGAGTTCCTCGGTCCACGAGGGGTCTCCGTAGCCATCGCCATCTTGGTCGCGATGCCAGGTGGCTGCGGGGAGCTCTTCGTCCACTTCCCCATCACAGTCGTTGTCGACCTGGTCGCACAGTTCGGCGAGCCCTTGCCCCACCAGCACGTCGTCCGGCGCGCAGTCGTCGCCGTCTTTGATGCCGTCCCCATCACGATCCCCGGGGGTGGGCACCCCGCTGTCGGTGCGGCCCCCCGTGTCATCAACCGGGCAGCCCGTGGCCAAACACACAAGAAGGACGAGCCGCCGCATCGCTTCCACCATACCCCGACCTTCCTTCCGGTGCGCTATAGTGAGGGGCGGGAGCGCTCATGGCCTCAAATCGGGCGAACACCATCGACCGGCTTGCGAGTCGGGCCCAAAAGCCGGGGCTGCAGCGCAAGCAACTCGCCAGTGGAGGAGAGGTGTTCACCGGGGCGCTGGCGTCGCGCACGCTTGACGCGATGGGGGCGCGGGCGATGACGGTCGACCGTAGCATCATCGTCTCCGAAGACTTCGACCCGAACAAGCCGGAAGATGCCGCGCTCTTTGCGCACGAGCAATATCACCTGGAACACTCGGGTGGTGAAGGCACCAACTCCGGTCACGACCATGAAGAGCAGCAGGCCCGCGCGGTAGAAAGCATGGTCCTTCATCGCTCGCACGCCGGCGGGGCGGAGATGCACGAAGCGTCTCACACCAGCGCGCCGGGTGGCGCTCCGACGGGTTCGCCCGGCGCCGCGCACGAAGGCACGGCGGCACCGGAGTCCCATGGCAACGCGGACGCGGGCTACAAGGCGCTTCGCGCGCAGGGGATGAGCCACGACGAGGTCGTGCAGAAACTCGCGCGGGAGGCGCTGCTGGGCTTGGAAAGTGGCCGAGAAGTTCGGTCGATGCGGTGGGGCGACAAGAAGTCGTTCACGTAGACTCCGAACCCTGCGCCTCGGCCAACAAGGCTGGGAGGGCGTCGTCGAGCGAACGTTTCGCCTCGAACCCCAGGGCCCGGAGCGCGCTCCCATCCATTGCGTACCTTCGATCGTGGCCCGGCCGGTCGCAAACGCTGGCGATCTGCGTGGTGGAGACGCCGGCTACGCGGCAGATGGCCTCGGCGACGGACCGATTCGTTCGCGCCCCGCCGCCTGGGATGTTCCAGACGGAGCCGGCTTGGGCCCGGTCCGCCAGCAAGCTCAACGCATCGCAGAGGTCTTCGACGGCAAGCCAGTCGCGTTGGTGTAGCCCATCGCCGTACAGCGGAAGCGAAGCTCTGCCGACGGCCGCGCGCGCGAGCACCGGCAGCAACTTTTCCGGAAACTGGCCGGTGCCGAAGGTGTTCGCCGGCCGAGCTACGACCGTCGGGAGTTGCCAGGTGTTGTGTGCTGCCTGCACAAGTAGATCGCCCGCGGCCTTGCTCGCAGCGTAGGGCGAGCCGGGACGGAACGGTGCCGCCTCGGTGGCGGCACCGAGCCCGATGGATCCATACACTTCGTCGGTTGAGATGTGGAGGAAGCGCTCGACTCCGCATTCCCTTGCGACGTCGAGGAGCACTTGGGTGCCGAGGACGTTGGTCCGGACGAACCGCGAGGGGTCGATGATGCTCCGGTCGACGTGCGATTCCGCGGCGAGATGAATCAGCATGTCCACGCCCCCGAGCCGGTCGAAGGCCGCGCGCACCGCGCTCGGGTCGGCCACATCGCCGACGACGAGGCCTGCGTGTGCCGGTAGCCGACTGGCGTCGCCGGCGTAGGTCAACAGGTCAAGGACCAAGAGCGTGTCGGCAGGACGCGCGGCGGTCCAGCGCTTCACCAAGTGGTGGCCGATGAACCCGCAGCCGCCTGTGACCAGAACGCGCATCAGCGCTCCTTGCGCCCATGAGCTACCATTGCGAAACGATGCGCGCGACTCGCGGTGTGGTTCTGGCCGGCGGCTCCGGAAGTCGGCTGTTTCCGCTCACCAAGACCACCAACAAACACCTGCTCCCCGTGGGTGACGTCCCCATGGTGTACCACCCGATCCGCCGGCTCGTCGAGGCTGGCATCGACGACGTGCTGGTGGTGACCGGCGCGCATCACGTTGGGGCAATCGTCAGCCAGTTGGGCTCCGGCGCCGAGTTCGGCTGTCGCTTCACGTACAAGGTGCAGGACCGGGCTGGTGGGATCGCCGAGGCGCTCGGCCTCGCCGAGGACTTCGCCGGCGGCGGACCGGTGGCCGTGGTTTTGGGGGACAACGTTTTCTGTTGCCCCCTCGCGCCGCATCTGGAGGGGTGGACGGCCTCCGGAAAGGGGGCGATGATCTTGGTGAAGGAGGTTGCCGATCCCGAGCGGTTCGGCGTGGCCCGATTCGAGGCGGGCCGGCTGGTCGGGATCGACGAGAAGCCTCACGCGCCCGCCTCTCGGTTCGCCGTCACCGGGGTGTATTTTTACGATGCGCAGGTGTACGACCTCATCCGCGGCCTCGTGCCCTCCGCGCGCGACGAGCTTGAGATCACTGAGGT
This sequence comes from Deltaproteobacteria bacterium, assembly GCA_947445035.1. Lineage (GTDB taxonomy): Bacteria > Myxococcota_A > UBA796 > UBA796 > SXON01 > SXON01. Next base: position 137,139 of record CANFCK010000003.1, on the reverse strand, counting down.
GAACAGTCGGTACCTGCTTGCCGATGATCTGCATTGGGCCGAGCTGTCCGGCGAATGGTCAGACGCCGGCACGCACGACAGCTACCGTCGCGCGAACAAATTGGTGGATCGAAGGTAGGCCTTTGCTACAGACCCGTCGTCGGTGTCCGATGAGCGGTCATGGTCCCTACGGACACTAGTCCTTGGTCACCGCATCGAGCCGTCGCGTTCTTCGTGGCGGGCGCCTGGATCGTCGTGGTCCTGGCCGCTTGGCTGCTTTTGCGCGTGACGCTGGTGGCGGGAGCCGACCGGACCGAGGTCAGTGAGGTCGGCGATCGCCTGGAACGGGTGACGGCGGTCGTCGACATCGGCCTGCGGCAGTTCGATCGACGCGCGGAGGCCCTCGCGGCAGCGTTGTCTGGTTGGGTGGGCGAAGGGGCGGAGACGCAGCCGCCCGCCTTGCTCACCGATTGGGCGAAGGCCGCGTCCCCTGGCACCTTCGTTGGCGTCGTCGACGGCAACGGAGTGTGGCGGTACCGCTCGGCGCCGGCGCCATCCTCGGCGCTCGCGGTGTCGGCGCGGGGCGTGCGCCTTGTCGGCACGGGCGGCGCCCAAAAGGTGGCGTCGAGTCACGCAATCGGGGCGGGATCGTTGCACGTGGTCGGGCCGCTCGCCGACCTGACGGACCTTGGTGCTGCGTTGTCGCTGCGGCTGTCGCTGGCGCCCACCACGGTCGGGCTCCTGTCGGGCACGCGCGTGGAGGTCGTGGATGACCTGACGATTCGCGCGTCGCGCCCCGTGTCGCTGCCGCGCTCTGACGAGCTGCTCGCGGTGCAGGGCGAGGCCGTGCGCCAGCTGCACGCCGGCGCGCTGCGAACGTTCCGCGTGCTTTTGGTCGCCTTCGCGGTCATCAGCGGCGGCTTGGGCCTGCTCGCGATGCGCCTGCTGCCAGGGGTGCTTTTGCGCGAAAGCGACCGCGTGTTCTCGGAGTTCGTAGAAAAAAGCGGCGAGGGCATCCTGCTGGTGCAGCCAGACACCCTGGCCATCCGCCAAGCCAACGGCGCGGTGTGCGCGCTTTTGGGCCGAGAGTCTCGTGAACTGGCTTCGCTGTCGCTCCCAGAGGCTGTGCCGCTTTCACCGGCCGCCGTCATCGCCCTGCGCGGGATGATTGGACGGGCGACGCTGAGTCTGGGCGAGGTCCCGTACGCGGACACGGAACGGACCCGCCATCTGGAGATCGCGGCCAGCCAGATGACGTGGGGTGACGAAACCGTGGTGTGCGTCGTCCTTCGCGACGTCACCGCCCGCCACCGCGAGGCCGAAACCAACCGTCACCTCGCCGGGCACGACCCACTGACCGGGCTGCCCAACCGAGTCAGCTTCCAGGAGCGCCTGAGGGTCGCGATTGGGAATGCCGAACGGCGCCAGGAACTGCTTGGTGTCGCCTTCGTCGACGTGGACCAGTTCAAGCTCATCAACGACGAGGTCGGCCATGACGTGGCCGATCGACTGCTCGTGGATGTGGCGCGTCGCTTGCGTGAGGGGATTCGCGGTGGCGACTCCGCGGCGCGGCAGGGAGGCGACGAGTTCCTTCTGCTCCTTCCGAACCTGGGGCGGCGCGAGGACGCGCTCGGGGTCGCCGAGAGGGTCTTGGAGGTCTTCCGCGCTCCGTTTCACGTCGACGGCCGCGAGTTCACCCTCACCGCCAGCATCGGTCTTGCCGTCTATCCCGAAGATGGCGTCGATGCGCTGGAGCTGATCAAACATGCCGACATGGCGATGTTTCAGGCCAAAGAGGCCGGTCGGGACGGGTGGCAGCTCTACGACGCCGACCTTCGCGCTCGCGCCAAAGCCGTCGTCGAGACTCGTTCCCGGTTGGCGCACGCGCTCGAACACAATGAGTTCGTGTTGTACTACCAGCCTCAGGTGGACCTGCGCACTGGGGAACTCATCGGGGCTGAGGCGCTGATCCGCTGGTTCTGCGATGGAAAGTTGGTGCCGCCGAACGACTTCATCCCCGTCGCCGAACAGACCGGTCTTATCGCGCCGATCGGAACGTGGGTCATCCAAGAGGCGTGTCGGCAGGCGCGTAGGTGGCAGGATCAAGGACTTCCGCCGATCCGCATCGCGGTGAACTTGTCGGCGAGGCAGTTCTTCTACGGGGGCGTGGTCGAGGTCGTCGAAGCCGCCCTCCTGGACAGCGGGCTCGACCCCCGCTGGCTGGAAGTCGAGATCACAGAGTCGCTGGCGATGAAGAACACGGCGGTCGCATGCCGCGTGCTCGAGGATTTGCGCCGGCGTGGGGTGACCGTGGCGTTGGATGATTTTGGTACCGGCTACAGTTCGCTGGCCTACCTCCGCCAGTTCCCGATCGATCGGCTGAAGCTCGATCGTTCTTTTCTGGCCGGCGCCACCACAGATGTGGAGCAGCGGGCGCTGGTCCGGGCCATCATCGCGCTGGCGCATGCCATCCGCATGGAAGTTGTCGCCGAGGGGATCGAGACCCGAGAACAGCTCGACATGCTTGACGTCGACGGGTGCGATATCGGACAGGGATTCGGCTTGAGTCGCCCAGTACCGGCGGCAGAGTTCGGGGCCATCCTCGCCGACGAGACCGCCCTTACCGAGCGGCTGCGGGTAAAGCGCGTCGCGTAATATCCGGCCGCGCGGGCGTGAGGGACGGGCGCGGACGTGTGACACTGTCGGCGATGCGAGTGCGAAGCCGCGGAGGTGCCGGGTCGGGCGTGGGCGCGTTGACCAACGCGCTTGGCGGGGCCGGGGTCGAGGGCCCTGGGGGTGCCGAGCTCTCGGATGCCGCGGTGTTCGCGTCATTAGGGGGGATTGGCTTCCAACATTTGATGATCGGGAAGGGCGCCGACGCCAGGCTCGCAATCGATGGGCTGGCGGCGGGGCTCAGCTTGCGGCCCGAGGTGGTGGCCCTGGCCGTGGCACGGTTGGGAGCCCGTTCGACCTTGCAACTGCGGCCGGACGACGACGCGGCCGAGGCCCTGCTCGCGCAGGACACCCCGCCGCACGAGGGTCGGCTGATCTGGCTGGACCGCGCCTCGCTTCCTTACGACCCGCTGCCCCGCGGCTACCAGCGGGGGATTTGTCACCTGGTGGGCGTGGTGTCGGTTTCGGCCGACGAGGTGCTACTCGACGATCGTTCGGATCGACCTTTGCCGCTGGACCCCTTCCGCCTCCGGCACACGCGCTCTCTCTGCTCGATCGGTGGCAATCCGTTGCTCACAGTCGGCCCGGGAGTTTCCCGCCCGGTGAGCGTCCTGGCGGGCGACCTGCTCGGCGCCATGGCGTCCGGCGTGCGCGCCCACCTCGACGCGCCCATCGGAAATCGAGGGATACTCGGCATTCGTGAACTTGCAGCCCGGATTCGTGATCCGGGACACGCATCGAGCTGGCGCCGCTGTTTTGGTCGAGGTGCGGCGTTGTTTCACGCGCACGCCGCATTGTACCGATTTGTCCAAGAGAGCGCCGGACCGGGATTGTCGAGGGGCATATTTGCAGAAGCGGTCGCCGACCTCGGCAGCGCGCTCGACCAGCCTCTGCTTGCCGAGCATGCCAAGCGTTGGCGCACAATCGAGGCCGCCTGGACAGACCTCGCAGAATCGGCGCTGCCGTCGGACACGCCAGCCCTGGGCCGAGCGCGCCTGATCTTGGCCGAGCGGCAGGCGCGTCTCCACGCCGAAGGGCTGGACTCAAGCGATTTTCTGGCTACCTCCTCGGAGGAACTCGTCGCGATTGCCCGAGGTATGGAGTCCGCATTCCCGATCGATGCCCGGGCCTTGGCGTTCCGTCACGCGGAGATCGCTGCCAAGCTTGAGGCGTTGGCAGCGGCCGAGGCAGATGCAGGGGGCGAGTTTCTATCCCTGGCCCCGGCGCCAGCGCCCAACGGGGAACGGCGCGTCAAACCCCGGTAGATGGGCGGCTTGTCGTTTCGACAGTGCGTGTTAGCTTGGCGCTCCCCTACTTTGGAGATCATCCGAATGCCACGTCCCCCCGTCGATAAGAAGCTCGAACCATATAAGTCGAAACTGGGTAATGTCCCCGATGACGACATCGCAAAGACGGCGGGTGTGTCACGCTCCGCGGTGGTAAACTATCGCAAGCGGCTGGGGATTGCGGCGTACGCTGGCTACAAGTTCGCCGCGGCCGGTCACAAGGAAAAGACGTCGACGAAGGCCCCGAAGAAGTCCAAGGTGGCGCTCGTGGTCGCGATCGCTCCTGCCGCCGCGGCCGTCCTGCCAGTCAAGCGTCCGGTCGGTCGCCCTCGTAAGCACCCACTTCCAGTCGCAGCGGCCGCTGCACCGCCCCCGCCCAAAGTCGCCAAGCCTCCCGCTGCCATAGCGGCTGGGGTGGCGTTCCATGGCCGCCGGTCCAAGTTGGACCCGTACGTCGCGCTGCTCGGCGTAGAGTCCGACGCGGCCGTGGCCGCCAAGGCCGGCGTCACGATCGAAAACGTGCGCGCCTACCGGGCGCGGCGCACCATCGGCGGCACGCGTGCTCCGGGACCGGTCGTCGGCGCGGCGGCGGCTCCCGCAACGAAGGCGAGTCCTGCGCCGAATGCCAAGGCCGCTTCCGCGGCGCCGGCTTCCGGCGGGCGTTCTGCCTACCTGGTCACCGTGGACGAGCGCGGGGAACACAAGAGCTACGCCGTACTGGCTGACGATATCGCCCAGGCGGCGCGGGCGGCGGTGGACGGTGTCAAGGGTCGGGGGACGGTGCGGGCCGTGTCGAAGGTGGCCGACCTGCTTTAGTCGAGAGGCGCCGACTCAGTAGAAGAGTCGGCCCCACTCTGCCTGCAGCAACTCCCGGTTTTCGGGGCGGATGTGCGTTTCGTTGTCCGCCAACCATCCGGCGGCGGCGCGGCGGGCGTCCGCGAACGTGACCGCGGTTCCCTGGGTTGCCGATTGCATCAGCGCTGCGGTGAGCGAGTCGATCGCGGTGTCGTCCAGGTGGCCGAGCTCGCGCAGCAGTTCCAGGAAGTCGCTGGCTTCCGGGACCATCTCGACATGTTGGTAGGGTGTGCGCATGCGCCAGGCTATCCTGCCGCCAGCAGCGCCACGATGGTGTCCGGCCCGCGAACGATCGCCGCGCCTTCCTCGAGTAGGTCCAGGCACCCCGCAAAGCTGGGGATGCCAGGCAGCGCGGGAACCACGGCCAGCTCACGGCCGTAGGCCACCGCGTGGTGGGCGGTGTTCTTGGCGCCGGAGCGATGTCCGGCTTCAATCACCACCACGGCGCGGGCAAGGCCCGCGATGATGCGGTTGCGCCTGGGGAAGGTCCACGCGGCGGCTGGAAACTGCATCGGGTACTCCGTCAGGACTAGCCCACCCTCCGCGAGCAGACGTCGGCGGACGCCGGCCTGCCATGCCGGCATCGTCACCCCAAGGCCCTGGCCCAGCACCGCGATCGTGGCCCCCCGGGCCGACATGTGCGCCTCGGTGTCGATGCCCGCCGCCAAGCCCGACACCACGACCCCGCCCGCGGCGGCCACCGCGCGGGCGTAGTCCCGGGCCAGCGACCGCCCGGTAGGGGTGCAGTGCCGGGTGCCGACCAGGGCGACTGCCGGGCGATCCAGAAGCGCAAGGTTGCCCTCAGCACAGAGCGCCACGGGGCCGCCGGGGAGGCCGAGCAGGGCCGCCGGCCACGTGGGTCCATCCGCCCGCAGCCACGGCCCCGGCTCTTCTGGGCAGGCCAGGACGGCGTCCCGCAAGCTGCTGGGCGGCAGCGCGGCGAGCATCACCAGCGCGCCCGCGGCTGCGGCCTCGGAAACGTCAGATGGTAGGCGCGTGGCGTAGCGATTGAACCCCGACCACGGGGGCGGCAGACCAGACATTCGCGCAATCTCTGCACGGATGTTCAGGTGTCAAGGGCTCACTCCCGATTGGGTGTGGCTACGAGGCGCGCGCCCACCTCGAACGAGTCGGCCGCGTCGATCACGACCGCAGTCGAGCGGTGTGCGTCGGCGCGAACCACGACCACCCGACCCGTGACCCGTTCGGGCAGGCGCTTGTCCGGCTTCGCAAAGCGCCCAGCAAGGCCATCGCGTTGCGCGACGAGGTACATGGCCGTCCCGACGTCCACGCCGTCGTCCGTGCCAACGTCGAGGAAGACCGTTTCGGTCGTCGAGGGCATCGCCTGCTGAACGTTGAGTCGCCCGATGACGCGCGCCTCGGTATCGCCCTCGGGGGGGTCCACGTCCACCGTCACATCCACGACGACATGATCGCCAACGATGTCACCGCGCTCCGCTTCGATGAAGCTGTCCCGCACTTCGGCGGTGGCCACTTTGTCGTCCGTTCGAATGACGCGCACCTCGGCGACAACCTGGAAGATGTTGCTGACCCCGCCCGCGGTCCTCACGGAACCCGCCTGCTTCCGGTACAGCGAAAGCACCGTCCCGCAACCGACACCTTCCATGTCGTCCATCTTCAGGTAGACGTAGTTGCCCTCGCCGATGAGCGACCCGGGCACGTCGGATGCAATCAACCGGCCACGCGCGTTGATGTCCGTGGCGCTACCGAGCACGCCGGGAGCCGAGAGGGTTTGACCGCGGCGGACGTCGTCGTAGCGCGCCGGAAAGTCGCAGTCGCTGTCGTTGGTGGCCACGACCTGCGGCGGCGGCTGGTAGGGCACGTCCTGCACGGGCTCGACCGAGGCTGCCGGCGGCGTGAGCGAATCGCCCAGATTGAAGTAGATCTGATTGCCCGGGTAGATCCAGTGGGGGTTGGTGATGTACTCGTTGTACGACCACAGTTGCGGCCACTGGTACGGGTCGCCAAGAAAACGGGTGCTGATGTCCCAGAGGGTGTCTCCCGCCTGAATCGTGTAGAAGTCGGGAGTCTTGGCGGTACCCCCCATCTGCACCATGCCTTCCTGGGCGTGCGCGGACGCAATCAGGGCAGCGAACAAACATCCAGCCAGCATCGAGACTCCTGCGACGGGCGAGTTTGGATCGAAACCGCGCCCCTGTCAAGGGGCGGGCACTACCGAGGGCAGCGCGGAGCCCGCTCGCGAGGCCACGGCTTCCATCTGGCCCAAGGCCGCTTCTCGGCTGGCGAAGCCGCTCACCCGAACGCGTTGCACCCGACGGCCATCGACGAGCGCTGCCGCTCGGTAGGCGGCGATGTCGGCGGCGCGCAGCTCGGCGACAAGCCGGTCCGCGCTGGGCGCATCGGGGTACTCGGCCACCTGGACGGCCCACCCGCTGGTCGGAACACCCGACTCGGACACGCTTCCGGCGCCGTCAAGCCCCTGGGGAAACGCCAACCCGGCCCGCTTTTGGTCAGACACCCGCGCCAGGAGCGCCTCAAGACTGCCGAGGCGGACTTCTTCGGCCAGCAGCGGCTGGGATCCAACTGGCGCGGCCACGCCTGGGCGCGTGCGCTCCGCGACGGTGATGCCGAGAAAGAATGTGAGCACGGACAATGCCAGCGACGTCGCGGCAAGCGCGAAGAGGTGGCCGCGGGCGAGCTGGATCGGTTGATCCTTCATGTAAATAAGCGTATCACATTTGACGCGTCAAGAGGCGCCGTGTTCGCCCTTCTTCTCAAGCCAGGTGGTCACTTCTGCCAGCCAGTGGTCGCCGCCCTTTTCCGCCTCGACGCGGATCGCATCCAGCCGCGCCTTGGCGATGCGGGCGTCGTTGCTGACCACGGTGGCTGCGATGACGGCGGCACCGGCGTTCTCGAGGTGGCCGACCTCGGCCGCGGCCGCGTGGTGCCGAACCTGGATGCGCTGCACCAGCGACTGAACGACGCGTCGACGGTCCTTCAGGCTCAAGCTTCTGGGGATGTGCACGACAAGGCGCACAACCCCGATCCACAGTGATTCGTCCGGTGCGGGAAGGTACACCGCTCCGCGGCTAGGGCTTCGGTGGGACGACGACCTTCACCAGAAGTTCGATGCGGTCCCCGACCTGGATGTCGTCGTAACCTTCGAGTTGCATACCGCACTCAAAGCCTTCGACCACCTCTTTGACGTCTTCCTTGAACCGCTTGAGCCCGGTGAGCTTTCCTTCGTAGGCCACCTTGCCTGCGCGAAGGACCCTGCCGATTGCGCCGCGCTGGGCCTTCCCGGACAACAACATGCAACCCGCGATCGGCCCAGACTTCGAGACGTTGAAGACCGCGCGCACCTCGGCTTCGCCGACACGCTGCTCTTCGTACACCGTGGGCAACATCCCCGTTAGCCGGGCTTTCACCTCGTCGATGGCCTGGTAGATGATGTCGAACCGTTTGATCTCCACGCCCACGGAGTCCGCCGCCTGCCGAGCCTTGGCGTCGGCCTTGACGTTGAACGCGATGACCAGCGCGCCGTTGGCGGCGCCGAGGTTCACGTCCGACTCGTTGACGGGGCCGATGGCGGCGTGGAGCAGCTTCATTTGTGCGCCGGCGACGGCGATGGCTTCGAGCGAGGCCTTCAGCGCTTCGAGCGACCCGCCCACGTCGGCCTTGAGTACGACGTGGAGCGTCTCTTGGGGGGCGACTCCGACGGCGCCGGCCTGCTTGTACATGTCGTCGACCGTGAGACGCTGGCGCTGGCCCATGCTGGACAGCCGCGCGGCGGCCGCACGGTGCTCAGAGAGCGTGCGGGCATCGCGCTCGCTACCGACCACCGCGAATTCATCTCCCGCGTTGGGGACATCGTCCAGGCCGAAGATCTCGACGGGGGTCGAAGGCGGTGCTTCTTTGACGCGCGCGCCACGCTCATCGCTCATCGCGCGGACCCGGCCCCAGGTGGTGCCGATGACCAACGTGTCACCCTGCTTGAGGGTCCCGGTCTTGACCAGAAGTGAGGCGACGGCGCCGCGACCGGTCTCGATTCGAGATTCGATGACCACGCCTTCGGCCGGGCGGATCGGGTTGGCCTTGAGGTCGGCCACCTCAGCGATGAGCAAGACGCTGTCGAGCAGATGGTCGATGCCTGTGCCCTTGAGCGCGCTGATCGGGCAACAGATGACGTCGCCGCCGTATTCTTCAGCGACCAGGCCGTAGTTCATCAGATCGGTCTTGATCCGGTCCGCCTTGATGCCGGGCTTGTCCATCTTGTTGATGGCCACGATGATCGGCACCTTCGCCGCCTTCGCGTGGTTGATCGCCTCGATCGTCTGGGGCATGACCCCGTCGTCAGCCGCCACCACCAGGATGACGATGTCGGTGACCTTGGCGCCGCGGGCGCGCATCGCCGAGAACGCGGAGTGGCCGGGAGTGTCGATGAAGGTGACCGACTTGTCGCCGCGCTTGACCTGGTAGGCACCGATGTGCTGGGTGATGCCGCCGGCTTCGCCCGAGGCGACCTTCGCCTTGCGGACGTAGTCGAGCAGGGTCGTCTTGCCGTGATCGACGTGGCCCATGACCGTGACCACCGGGGGCCGAGTGACCAGATCTGCGTCGTCACTGGGCGCGTGTTGGATGAGGTGGGTCGACTCCTGGAACGCGGTGTTGACGACCTCGTGCCCGAGCTCTTGCGCCACGATTTCCGCGGTGTCGTAGTCGATGCTCTGGTTGACAGTGGCGACCTGGCCGAGGCCCATCAGCACCTTGATCAGCTCGGCGGCCTTGACGCCCAGCTCGTGCGCGAACGCCGCGACGGTGATTTCACCATCGACTTGGACTTTGCGCTTGATCGTGGAAGCGGGACGGGGCTCGGGCGTGCGCCCACCGCCGCGGTGCTTGCGGTGGCGCATCTCGGGAATCTGCATCCCCATGTGTTCGCTGCGGCCCCCGCGTCGGGCGCCCTTCTTGAACTTGTCGTCGGCGGCAGGCGGAGCTTCACCAGGGGCGCCGGGGGCGGGCCGCGGGCTGGCGGGATTACGCAGCGCGCTCGGGCCAGAGCCCGGCCACCGCGGTTGGGCGACGGCCTGTTCCCGCGCCCGACGACGCGCGCCGGTCGGGTCCGTCGGGTCGTAGCCGACAGGGAGCGACACGACGCCCAGTCCCAGTCCCGGAAGGATTGGGCGTGAGTTGAGCCCGGCGCTGGCCCGGCCCAGTGGCCCCAAGCCGCCGACGCGGCCGGAGGGGGAAATGGCGCCGGTGCGTTCGTTCGGCCGGGGAGGTTCGTTCGGCGCGGGCGGAGCGGGCGCTACCGGCGCGGCTTCCACGGCCTCGGGCGCGACCGGTGCTGCCGCAACGGGCTCGGCAGCGGCCGGGTCCGCGACGGCGGGCGCGGCATCAGGTGTTGCGACGGGCTCGGCCTCGATCGGCTCCGGCGCCGCGTCGACAGGGGCGGCGGGCGCAGCCTGGACGGCTTCGACGACCGGCTCGGCCACGGGCGGCGGCAGGCTGACCGTCACCGGTGCGGGCGCTTCGACCACCGGCGGAGCCATCGGCCGGCGCAACGACGACGCCATGGGGGCATCGACAGGACGCGGCTCGAAGGCGGCGCCAGGGCGGCGAATGACCGTGCGTGCCGGGGGGGGCGGCGGCAGGGGTGCGGCGACTGGCGCGTCGACGCGTCGGCGGACAAGCGTGCTTCCCAACCGTTTTGTTTCGCCCAGTGACTTCGGCTCGGGACCGGGCGCAGGCGCAGCGGGGCGTGCCACCGTGGGTCGGGTGGGGGCGCCGCGTGCGCTTTCGAGGCGCTCGAATAGATCCTTAGATGACATGAAGAGCGAATCCTTGCGGGCGGGGGGCGGGGGCCTAACCGAGATCGAGGGTGCGCCGCAACTCGCGCAGCAGCGCCCGGGTCGGTGCAGCATTGCGCAGTCCGACCGCGGCTCGTGGCCCTTTGCCGACCCGGTGGCCCAGCGCCTCGCGCGGCAGCATAACTCGAAATCGCGGCAGATCGGGGAAAGCGCGGATCAGAGCCTCGATGCTCCCCTCCGCGGCGTCCGACGCCACGACCAACGCGCACAGGGAGGCTGGCGAAGTGCCCGACAGTGCGTCGGCGCCGCTGACAAGAGCGCCTGCCCGGGCGCTCAGCGAGAGAAGTTCGAGGGTGGCCAACGCATTGGCGGCCCGCGCCTCCTCGAGGAGGCCCGCTGCGTCGACGATCGTGACGTCCAGCGCCCGTTGAAGGATCGCAGGCTTTCGCGCCAGTTCGTCAAAGGAGCGCCGATCACACCGGACCCAAGCGCCCCGGCCCTTCCAACGGGCATGCCAATCCACGTGGGCTACGCCGTCGGGTCCGGCAAAAAGCCGGACGAGGTCGTCGGGGTCCGCACGTTCCCGGCTGACCACGCAGGTGCGAATGGGGGGCATGCCCCGCGGCCTAGGCCTCGGGGGGAAGCTCAGCGGCGGCCTTACGGCGACCGGCCTCCTCCAGAATGATGACCTCCAATGCGGTCTCGGCACTCGCGATAACGGCGGCGGCGTCGTCTTCTTCGCAGCCGAGGATGCCGGACAGATCGTAGGGCTCGGCGTCGGCCACCTCTGCAAGGCTGTGGAACCCGTGACGGATGAGCAGTTCAACGCCTTCTGGCGAGAGGGCCTCGATTCGCTGGAGCTCGGAGCGCGCCTGGGCGCTCATCTCGGCGTGTTTGGCTTCGCTGAGCACCACGACCTCCCAGCCCGTGAGGTGCTGGGCCAGACGAACGTTCTGGCCGCGGCGCCCGATGGCCTTGCTGTACTGATCGTCGGGGACGATGAGCTCCATCTTGTGCGCGGTTTCGTCGATGTAGACGCGCGCCACGTGGGCAGGCTGGATCGCGTGGACCACGTAGCGGGCGGGGTCGGGGTGGTACGGGATGATGTCGATGGCTTCGCCACGAAGCTCGGCGACAACCGCCTGTACGCGCGAGCCCTTCATGCCGACGCACGCGCCCACGGGATCGACGTCGGAATCGATCGAGCTGACCGCGATCTTGGCGCGGTGGCCAGGTTCGCGCGCGCACGCTTCGATCCGCACGATCCCCTCTGCGACCTCGGGAACCTCGAGCTCGAAGAGCTTCATCAACAAGCCCGGGTGGGTGCGGCTGAGCACGACCTGAGGGGTCTTGGTGGCCCGCGTGATGTCTACGACGTACGCCTGGATACGGTCACCTTGGCGGTAGGTTTCGGTGATCACCTGCTCGCGCTTGGGCAAAAGCGCCTCGGCGCGGCCAAGATCGACGATGATGTTGCCCTTTTCGAACCGACGGACGATGCCGGTGATGATTTCGCCCTTGCGGTCCTTGAACTCCGAGAAGGTCATCTCGCGTTCGGCATCCCGAATCTTTTGGATGATGACCTGCTTGGCGGTCTGGGCGGCGATGCGGCCGAGGTCGTCCACGGAGAGCTTGAAGCCGAGGGAGTCGCCGAGCTCGCACTCGGGGTCCTCCTTGCGGGCGTCGGGAAGATCGATCTCGATCTGATCGTCCTCCACTTCTTCGCAGACCGTCTTGAACTCGAAGAGCTCGACCTCGCCGAGTTCTTCGTTCCAGCGCGCTTCGAGGTCCTTCTGCAAGCCGTACTTCTTGCGGGCCGCGGCCTCCATGGCCTGTTCCAAAACTTCGACGAGGGCGTCGCGCGGGATGTTCTTTTCCTTGGCGACGGCGTCGAGATCACGAGCGAGGGGGCTGTTCATGGGTTTGCCTGTTGCAGAGGAGGGAGGCCCTCACCGAGCCGTTGGAATTGCTCGGCGGTGAGCATGAGATTGGCCCGTTCGATCGCGTCGAACGGGAAGGTCTTGACGGTATCGGCGACCTGGATCGACACCACGCCGGCTTCGAGGCCAAGCAGGGTGCCACGGGTGCGGCGCTTGTTGTCGATGCCGAAGGGCTTGACGCGGATTTCGCACCCGGCGAAGCGGACGAAGTCTTCCGCCTTCTGGACCGGACGCTCGATTCCCGGCGTGGAAACTTCGAGGTCGTACCCGCCGATGATTGGGTCGGCGACGTCCAACGCGGGGCTGAGCTGCCGAGAGACCTTGGTGCAATCGGTGATGCCGACGCCACCCGCGTGATCGATGCTGATGCGCATGATCGGGCCGTACGCACCCCCCCCGAGTTCGATACCGACAAGCTCGTAGCCCAGGCGATCGACCAAAGGCTCGACGACTTCGCGAAGCTGGCGGAGGATGGCGGGGGTGGTGAGCATCGGTCGGCGCTGAACCCAAAAACGAAGAGAGCGCCCCTGGGGCGCTCCGCGTGGAGGTTGGTACGAGCAGGTGACTAACGCAGCTGGGCCAGCAGGGCAAGGTCCCCGACTCTCACCTGCACTTGTCCTTTGCCTCTTTCGCCGCCTTGCTCTTGGGGTACTTGCGTACGACGTCACAGTAGAACACGGCGGCGTCTTTGCTCCGCCCGAGGCTGTCGAAACATTCCCCCTGTCGCAAAAGCGCCCAGGGTGCCCACGTTGACGTTGGCGCCTTGTCGAGCACCACCTGAAAAGCCGTGGCCGCCTGCTTGAACTCACCGGTGTTCTGGTGGCTTTCGGCGATGCGGTAGTAGGCCTCAGGCACGCGGTCGTCGCCGGGGTGCTCCTCCACGAAACGACGGGCGACTGCGCGCGCTGCTTCCCCGTTCCCGGCCTCGAGGTGCTGGCCGATGAGGCCGAAAACTTCTTCCGGCGTCGCTGTCACCTCGACCGGAGGCGGATCGACGATGGGATCGCCCGATTTTGGCGTGACCGGCCCGATGGCTGGCACCAGGAGAGCGTCACCGTCGGGGCGCGGCGGGGGTTTCAGGCCCAGTGACTTTTCCAAGCCTCCAACGCGGGCTTCGAGGAAGAGCAGGCGGGCATCCACATCGGTCTGCGTGCCGAGCGCGGCGGTCTCAAAGGTGCGGTAGTCGTGGTCGAGGGTCTCGAACTCCCCACGCATCTTCGCCACTTCTCCTCGAAGTTCCTCGACCGTTTCCATCTTCAGGATGTCTTCCTGGCCCCGCGCACGGGTGACTTCTTCAAGCTGGGCCACCCGGCGCCCGACGTCCTCACCCAACGACTCCAGGTCGCGAACGCGGGCTTGGGCGGCGGTAAGCTCGCGCTGATACACCGTCGAGGCGGACTGCCCGGTGCGATCCAAAACGCAGCCGAGCAACGCGAGAATGAACATCACCGCCCCCCCCCTGGAACGATCTCGACGCGCCGATTCTCAGCCCAGCCCGCGTCGCCCGAAGCGCCGGATGCCGGACGCTCTTCGCCATAGCTGACGGCCTGAACGCGGCTCGGAGCCACGCCCAGTCCCACGAGGTAGCGGGCGACCGCGTCGGCACGACGTTGCCCGAGTGCCAGGTTGTACTCGGTGGTACCACGGTCATCACAGTGTCCTTCCACCCGGACGAAATCGGTGCTGTCACGAAGACAGGTCGCGACGGATTCGATTTGCCCCCGAATCCCGGCATCGAGCACGGAGCTGTCGAAACCGAAGCGCACGGTCTGCGCACGGCAGCGCGTTCCGGCGTCCCCTGCGACCAGCGTCAGCCCACGCCTCAACGTTGCCCGCGAGCCATCTACGTTTTCTACCACGACATCGTAGCTGCCGACGGAGAGTGCCGGCACGGTCACGACGAGCGTTGAGCTGTCGCGATAGCGGGCATCGGCCGGCGCGCCACCGATTGTCACGTTCGACCCATTTTCGAAGCCGTTCCCGAAGACCTCGGCCGAAAAGCTGGTGCCGGCGGTGCCAAAGTTGGGGTCGATGGAAGCCACTTGGAGGGTCACGTCGGGCGAGTTGAGCACACGATCGGGCGGGGTGACCTCGTCTTCGATCTTCTTCCCGCACTTGGCCGCGAAAAGGGCGGGGGCCACCAAGAACAGCAGAATGCGCAGAGACCGAGCCACGCGGGCGGCTAACTCGGTGCTAAGCGCGGCGTGTGCGCCCGATCGTCGCCGCAGCGCTGGTTTCCATCTTCGCGAGCCTCGCCCTCGGTGGTGTCGGCGATCCCCGGCTGCAACCGGTGGCGGTGTCGATTGGGCTCGTGGTCTGGGGCGTGGTGGTGGTGATTCTTTTGGGGAACGCGCAGGGCGCCGCTCGCCCGGTGGGCGCCGGCCCCTCCCGGGGCCCCGAAGCCGCCTTCGTTTCTTCGCTCGTAGCCCTGGTGGTGGTCGCGGCCCTGGTTCGTGCCCCGTTCTTGGCGTGGCCGCCCACCCTGTCGGACGACGTTCACCGCTACGTGTGGGAGGGGCGCGTCTGGTTGGCGGGGTACTCGCCCTTTGTCCACGCGCCCGATGCCATCGAGCTCACCGGGCTACGGGATGCGAACTGGGTGCTGGTCAATCACAAGACCGTGTCCTCGCTCTACCCGCCGCTCGCCCAGGCTCTTTTCTTCGGCCTGGCCCCGTTCGGAGTCCTCGGCGTGAAAATTTTCATGGGCGTGGCGGACGTCGTCACGGTGATCGTGCTCTGGCACCGCGAGCCGCGCTTGGGCTGGTTGTGGGCGCTCCTCCCACTCCCGGTCGTTGAGGCCGCGGGGAACGGCCACCTCGAGGCGGTCGGCGCGCTTTTGGTGGCGCTGGCACTGCGGGGGAGCGTTGTCGCGGCGTGGCTCGGGGCGATGTTGAAGCTGCTGCCTGCCGTTTTTCTGGTTGGCCGCCCCCTGCGCGTGTGGTTGGTCGCCGGGCTCGCAACCACGCTCGTCGGGTGGCCTCTGGTCGGCGTGGGCGCGCTTGATGGGCTCCGCAACTACGGCGCTCACTGGTCGTTCAACGGTTCCATGTATCCACTGGTCACGATGTTTTTGGGCGACCGCGAGTCGCGCGCGCTGCTGCTCGTCCTCGGCGCGCTGGTGACGCTCTGGGCGGTGGTGACCCGACGGGATCGGGCGAGCCTCGGCCTCTGGGTGTTCGGAGCCTTCGTGATCCTGTCGCCGACCGTACATCCTTGGTACATTTTGTGGCCCCTGGTCCCTGCGCTCTGGCGAGGGGAGCGGGCGTGGTTGTGGCTCGCGGCGCTGGCACCGCTGTCGTACCTGGTCCTCGCCACTGCCGACGCGACCGGCGCCTGGCACGAGGCGCGGTGGGTGCGCGTCGTCGAGTATGGAGCGTTTTTCCTGATCTTCGTCCACGATTGGTGGCATCGATTCTCGCGGGCGGGGGCGTAGGATAGAACCACCCATGCTCGGCTTCGCCACCCCCGAAGAGGCGATCGCCGCCTCGCCCCCGCCACGCGGGCAGCGGGTTGCCATCGCCATTCCCGACGGCACGCGACCGGTCGATGTTCCGGCAGCGCTGGCGGCGCTGCGACCTTGGGTGGGCGAGGCGACCGCCCACGTGGGGTTGGGACTGCACCGCCCGATGTCGCCAGCCGAGCAGCCCGCGTCGCCCTTTCCGGTGGTGCAGCACGATCCCGATGATGTCGTTTTGACGGCGGTCGTTGATGGGGTCCCCGGGGGCATCTCGCGTGCGCTTGCCGCCGCCGACGTCATCCTCGGCGTGGGCATCGTGGAGCTTCATCAGTACGCGGGCTTTTCCGGGGGCCACAAGGCGGTGTCGGTGGGGTTGGGCGCGCGCGCGACGATCGACGCCCTCCACCATCGCGACCGGGTGACTGCCCCCGGGGTGGGTCTCGGAAACCTGGATGGGAACCCGTTTCGGGAGGTGGTGGACGCGCTGGGCGCAGCGGCGGGCTGCGTCTGGGCGCTCAACACCGCGGGGGGGCGGTGGTTCGCGGGCGAGCCGCGCCGAGTCGTACGAGAGGCCGCGTCGTCGCTGTCGTGCTGGGTGGACGTGGATGAGCCCGTCGATGCCGTAATCTTGAAGGTGCCGGTGCAGAAGGCGGTGAACTTCTACCAGGCCAGTCGGGCCGCCACCTATGTCGGACTGTCGGCGCGCCCGCCCCTGCGCCCCGGCGCGACGCTGTACGTAGAGGCGGCCTGCCCCGAGGGCATGGGGGAGGGCTCCGGAGAGCGGGCATTTGCCGCGCTCGCAGAGCGGCTGCCGTACCCGTGGGCGGGGGTGCTCGCGGGCCCGCCTCCCGAGGGAGGTGGCACCCAGCGGCTGGTCGTGCTGGCACTCCTGCTGGCGCGGTATCGACTGGTCGTGACGGGCTGTACCAACCCCGCGCCCTTACGTCGTTGCGGCGTCGACGCCCGGGTGGAGTCGGCGGCGATGGTGGCCCCGCGCGATGCTCTCGTGGTGGATGATCCGTTCGGGAAAGTGCCGCGCCTGGTCGTGGTCGCTTCGCTGGCGCCGGGCTTTCCGCGGGGACAGCGGTGAGGGGGGGAGCGGCACGCCCGGCGCGCTAGTTGCGCGACAGGCGGCGCAGGCCGGAAACCGCAGGTTGGAGGCAGGAGGATATGGCGCGTTAGGGGGAGAGGGCGGCGAGCCCTTTCCCCCGTTTCTGGATTGTCCGGCCGCATCCCACCCACAGAAATCCGGCCGCGAGCAAGGCCAGGAAGGGGACGCTCCTCAGGTTGCCTTGGGCGAGGGCGGCGCCGAGGCCGACAACCTGCCAGCCGCCCAGGATCAGCTCGATCGGGAGGCGCGGGCCCACCGCATCGACGTAGCTGGTGCCGCGGGGCCCCGATTTGGGGGTGCGAACAAATTCGCCGGCCGGCGCGACGAGCGCGTCGAAGACGGCGCGGGTTTGCGACGCCGCGAGGCCCAGGCAGAGGGCGAGCGCCAAAGCGATGTCGCCCGCCCCCCGGCGGCCGGGAAGGGAAAAGACGAGCACTTGCGACGAGGTTCCGAACAGTACGGCGGCGAGCCCCGCAGCCTCCACCGCGGGGTTCAGCTTGCCCAACGAGGCCAGGACCGGGACAAGGACGGCAAGCAAAAGCGCGAGCGGCCAGGCCAGATTTCCGGACAAGTGCACCAGCGCCTCCCACTTCGTCGCCGCCGGCGCATCGGCGCGTAGGATCCGCCGTCCGAGCTTCCTCAGGGTTGCGATCGATCCCATCGCCCAGCGGCGCTGCTGCGCAAGGAGCGCCGGCATCGTCGACGGGAGTGCGCCCGGCACCACCACGTCATCGCGATAGACACATCGCCAACCGACCAACTGGGCGCGGTAGCTCAGGTCCAGATCCTCGGTCAGGGTGTCGCCCTGCCAACCGCCCGCGTCCTCGACGGCCGCGCGTTGCCACACGCCGGCGGTTCCGTTGAAGTTGAACCAGTGCCCGGCGCGATTGCGACCCAGGTGCTCGACGGTGAAATGGGCGTCCAGGATGACCGCCTGCGCCGCTGTGAGTGAGCTGGCATCGGCGTTGTCGTGGCCCCAACGCGCTTGCACCATCCCGACGCGATTCCCTTCGAAGCTGGGCATGATTCGGCGCAGGAAGTCGGGTTGGGGTCGGAAGTCCGCGTCGAAGATCGCGAAGTAGGCGGACTCAGACGCCGCCATGCCGGCGCCGAGCGCGCCCGCCTTGAACCCCAGCCGGTGGTCCCGACGAAGGACCGCCACGGAGAGCCCTGCCGCTCGCGCCCTGGCGATCGCCCCGGCGGCCATCGCGCCGGTGTCGTCCGTCGAATCGTCGAGCAGCTGGATCGACAGGCGCTCCGGCGGCCAGTCCAAGCTCGCCACCGCGTCCACCAGGCCCGCGACCACGTCCCGCTCGTTGTAGACCGGAAGCTGTACCGTGACGGACGGCAGGTCCATGGGCGGGGCCGCGACGCGAGGTGGCCGGGCGCGCCAGCGCCAGAACCAGAACGCATGCACCAAGCGATGCGCCGCCTGGGCTGCCAGGACCAGCAGCACCCCCGCGACCAACGCGGCCACCGCAACCATACAACGTGCCTATCGGGCGACGTTCACGGTCATATGAGCCATGAAGCTCGACCGTTCGATCGCCCATTCGATGCCGACCTCGACCTGCGGGTTGATCACGCCGTCTTCGTCCACGTCGCCGCCCTCGAGGCACAGCGTCATGTCTTCCGACACGTCGTCCAGCAGGTTCTCGCTCACGGCGGTGGTGCTGGCGCTGCCGGTGTCCCGCGCGGAGTCGGCCGAGAAGGTCTTGACCGTGTATTCGGTGAGGTCCAGGCCGTCATACGCTTCTTCGATGTAGGTGCGGATCGGGTCGCGGGGATCGGGAATCGCCGCGGCAGCGGCGGTGAAGTCGGCGATGATCAGCTCGATGTAGCCGATGCCGTCGCCCTTTTCGTCGTCGGAGTGGACGGCGAGGTTGTCGTCGAAGAAGTCTTCGTCGGCGTCGTTGTTGGAGTCCTCAGGCGGATCCTGCAGCGCGTTGCCGACCATTTCCCCGACCAGCGCGAGCTCGTCAAGGGTGAGGCCGCCGTTGGACGCCGCGTCCGTCTCGTCGCGGAGGAACTCCAGGTGGCTTTCGAGGGCGCGCAGCGAGCCTTCGCCCGTCGGGGTGTCCGGATTGGCGATCAACAGGCGTTGGAGCACGTCGAACACGGTGGTGTCGAGGTCGCCTTCCCAGACGGCGTCGCCGTCAGGCTCGTCCCCGTCGCCGTCGCTGGACCAAGCCTCGAAGTGGCTGTAGCCGGCCAGGATCGCGTTTTCTCCGATGTCAGAGGTGAATGAGACGTCTTCGCCATTGACCTGGATTTCGCCCAAGGCCACCGGGTCGCCATCGACGCCGACGCTGACGAAGCCGTAGTACGCGTCACCGTCCCGTGGTTCGTTGGCGCCGGTGAGCTCCAGGGTGAACAACGAGTTGTCCGATTCGCCGTCGACGAAGTAGGCGGTGCCGCTCCCGGCCGGTGACCAGTTGTCCTGCTCGCCACCACCACTCGCGGTATCATCCGTGCCGGCGGTTTCGCCTTTGCCGCTGTCCTCGGGACCGGGGCAGCCAACCAGCACGACGAGTGGCACCACAAACATGGACAGGCGCATTTCTTCCTCCGCCGCCGAGCATAGCCCAAAGCCACGGGCAGCGCGCGGCGAGGATGTCGTGCGCATGGTGCTGTACTTCGACATCTTCCGGCACCCGCTGCGGCGGGACGAACTTTCGGCGCTCTGTGGTGACCCGACCGAGGCGGCCGTGGCGCAGGCCGTGCGGTCCGGCGCCATCGAGGTGGAGGGGGTGTGGGCCTTCCGCGCCGGACGGGGAGGGGACCGAGCGCGGCGGCAAGAGCGCAGCGTCGAGGCCGAACGCCAGTGGGGCCGCGCCAGACGGGCCGCGAGCGTTCTGGCCGCGACGCCGTTCGTCCGCGGCGTGCTGGTCACCGGCGGCCTCAGCAAGCTCAGCGCCGAGCCCGGCGGCGACGTCGATTTCATGCTCCTGGTCGAGCCAGGGCGGGTTTGGACCGTCAAGGCCGGACTCCACGCGGCGCGTCGAGTGCTGCCGGGGCCGCTTCGGGAGAGCCTCTGCACCAACTATCTGCTTGCAACTGACAGCTTGGCCCTGCCTCAGCGCAGCATGTTCCACGCGGTAGAGCTGGCCACGGCCATCCCGATGTTCGGACCGGTGGCGTGTTCGGCGCTGCTGCGCGAGAATCCGTGGCTTGCCTCTCGCGTGCCCGGTCAGGCGTTTGCCCTGGCTCGTGCCGAGGCTGCCCCGCGTGCATCGGCGGCCGCGCTGCGCAGCTCGGTCGAGGCCCTGGTCCCGGCGGCGGTTGAGCGCCTGGGCGCCGAGGCCATCGATCGGCTCTGGGAGCGCCGCTACGCCTGGCTGCCGGAGGCGGAGCGCACCCGCCGCTTTCAACGCGGCACGGGGGTGGCAACCAATCACCTCCACGACTACTCCGGGTGGGTCAATGCCGAGTATGCGCGCCGCTGTGCCGCCGTCGGCCTCGAGGAGTGAGTCGCGCTGCCCGCCGGGATCGGTTGTTCGTGGCCTTTGCCGGCTTGCGCGCGCCCTGGGGACCAGAGGGCGGCGTCGAGGCCCACGTCGCGGCGCTCGCCCCGAGACTCGTGGCTCTGGGTGCGCATGTCACCGTCTACTGCCGCGAGCGCTACAATCCGCACGGCGCCTGCTATCGGGAGGGGGTGCGCCTCGCGGACTCTGCGACGATCTACACGCGCAGTGGTGAGGCGCTGGTGCACACCGCGCTCGCGGCGCCACGAGCGTGTCTGCGTCACGACGTCGTGCACATCCACGCCTGCGGGCCGGCGCTATTCTCGCCGGTGGCGCGAGCGCTGGGTCGGCGGTCGGTGGTGACCTTCCACGGGCGCGACTGGACCCGGCAGAAGTGGGGTCCGGTCGCCCGGCAGGTGTTGATCTCGAGCGCGGCCGTCGGTGCCCGCTCTGCCGACGCGGTGGTCAGCGTTTCGGAGGAGATGGCGCCTTGGCTGCGCGAGGCGGGTGCCGCGGGCGTAGACGTCATCCCCAACGGCGTCGATCCGCACGTTCCAGTGGCTTGGGATCCCGCGATCTTTCCCATGCTGCGGCCGGGCGAATACTTTCTTTTCCTGGGCCGGCTGGTCCCGGAAAAAGGACTCGAAACCCTGGTGGCGGCGGCGAACGCGGCGCGCTCCCGCCTTCCGGTGGTGATCACCGGCGGCGCTGCGTACACCACGGGATTCGTCTCGCAGCTGCGCCGGGCCGCGTCGGAGGCCCAGGTGATCTTCACCGGGCCACGCTTTGGGCTCGAGAAGCGGATGCTGCTGGGCCACGCCCGTGCCTTTGTCTTTCCCAGCCGCGTGGAGGGCCTTCCGCTGGCCCTGATGGAGGCGATGGCGGCCGGGTTGCCGCTTTTGACCTCGGACATCGCGCCCAACGAAGAGGTACACGGGGGCCTTGCCGGATGGCGAGTGCCGGTAGACGACGTAGCCGCGTGGGCGCGGGCGCTCCAAAAGGCCGAGTCCGCGCCGGCCGAGGCCATGACCCGGATGGGTGAGTTGGGCCGAGCGCGGGTGCTGGAGCGCTTCGGCTGGGATGACGTCGCCGCTCGCACGATGGCCGTGTACGAGCGCGTGATGAGCCGATGACCCGCGCCGAGCGCGTCCGAGAGGGAGTGGTGTGGTTCACGCTTGCGGCGCTGCCGCTGTCGACTGCCGCGATGGAGCTCGGGTGTGCCGTGCTCCTGGTCCTTGCGATCGTCGACGGGCGCGCGCGAAGGTTCCTGGACTTGCCGTGGGCATCGGCGGGCCTGCTGGTCTTGGGCGTCGGGGCGCTGACCGCCCTTGCCAGCGGGGAGCTGCGCGCCGGGCTGAGCGGGGGGTGGGCGCTGGCCCCGCTGGTGGGCCTGGCGGGCCTTCCGGATGCGCCCGACTGGGTGGAGCGACGGTGCCGCATTGCGTTGGCCGCGGCTGCCGTCGCATCGGTGATAGCGCTGTCGCAGCGGGGAGTCGGCCTGGACCCGCGGGGCACGCTCAGCCACCACCTGACGCTGGCGTACGCGCTGGTTCCGCCCTTCGCCGTGGCGGTGGCGCGTCGTAGCTGGGTCGTGGCCTGCCTGGTCGGCGTGGGGGTGGTGGCCAGCGGCAGCGATGCGGCGCCGATCGCGCTCGGCGTTGCGGCCCTCATCGGGCTCGGTGCCGGGGCCCTCTCGGCCTTCGCGGCCGGTGCCGTCGCAACCCTGGCTGGGCTCACCTTTCTGGCCCGGACCTCCGAGCTCGGCCAGCGGGCGGTTTTGTGGACAGGCGGGCTTCTGGTGCCGCCCGGGCACGCGGGAGCAGGGGGGTACGCCGCAGCGTCAGCCTCCGGGTACGAACGGCTGCAGCCGGGGTTCTGGTTCCCCAACCACGCCCACGACAGCTACATCCAGCTTGCGGCGACCCTCGGCGGCGCTGGCTGGATTGCGCTCTTGGCGCTCGCCAGCGTGGTCTGGCGATTCGGGCACCGGGGCGCGGCCGCGGGGCTCGCGGGTGTCTTGGTCGGGGGGCTCACCCAGGACACCGTTGGGGACCTGGAGGTGACTCGCGCGGCGTTCGCCTGGGTGGCGGTGCTGGGACTCAGTCGCCGAGCGTGATTGGCTCTCCGCGAACCGCGGCGAGCATCAGCGCCCGGAGGCTGTCCAGTGTCTTCTCCTCGTTCAGGCTCGCGCCTTCGGCCTCGGACAGCGGCGCGCCGCGGGCCGCCATCGCGGCGTGGATGGCCTCGCGCAGGCCGTGGGCTTGGCCCGCCTCGCGCCCTTCCTCGCGCCCTTCGAGGCGCACCTCGTCGAGGTCTTGGTACCCGTAGCGCTGAAGCATGTTCCGCATGATCACGCGCTCGCCGGCCGCCGGGCTCCACAGCGCCTCGGCAGGGATGTCGTTGGCAAGAAAGCCGGGAGCCGAGAGCAGCTCGCCCGCGTTGACCACGCTCATCGAGCCGTCGGGGTGCCAGACCTCCACCCGTGGGATCGGACTGAGCCGAACCACCCACATGTGCTGGGTGCCGTGCGCGAGCAGGTCCGCGATCTTTTCCGCCAGCTTCTCTTCGTCTTGACCGGGTCCTGCGTACTCGATCGCGAGCGGAGGGACACCCTGCACCCACCCGGGCGCTGGGTTTTCCGGGAGGATCGCGATGTCGGGCGCCCTCAGCGTGTTGTGGGTAGGCGCGAAACCGGCGTCCACGCCCGCGTTCTTCACTGCAGGATCAGTCAAGATCACCGCCCCGCCGAGCAAGTTTGCACCTGAGCCCTGCCCGCCGGTCGGGGAGACACGGATGGCGTGGCCGCGGCTGAGTTCGTAGGGGTCGCCCGACCGGAGCTGGTCGGCACGGAACGGACCGAGCGCGGACATCGGCGAGGGGCGCTTCATGACGAGAGTGTACTGCGATCTCGGGAACTCCGTGGCATCCTCATGGTCAGGCTTCCCCATGTCGCTCCTCCTCGTCGCGGCCGCCTGGGCCGGCATTCTGGACCAGGCAATCGAGATTCGTCGTGCCGGTGATCTGGTGGGCGCGGCCTCGCTCCTGGACGCCCTGCACCCGCTCGTCGATGAGGCCGACGAGGGCCGGTGGCTCCTGGAACGCGGCATCGTGGAAGAACTGGCCTGGCGGCAGAAGGCGGCCGAGCCGTACCTCCGCGCGGCGATCGAGCTCGGCGGGGACGTGGGTCTGGAGGCGCGGTACCACCTGGTGGTGGTGCTCGACGATCTGGGACGGGGAGGGGAGGCCAGCGACGAGCTGCGCGCCTTGCAGTCCGCGCACGGGCTCAACCCGGACTTCGTGCCGGTGCTGCGCATCCAAGCCGGGGTCCTTGATGTTCGCGCCGGGCGCACGGCGCGCGGCCAGCGTCAGATTCGGCGTGGCCTTGCGGACGTCAAAGACGCCGATCGCCACTCGTGGATGGTGGGTCGCGGTCGGTTCGCGCTCTTGGACTCGGCTGCGGATCGCGGCGACCGGCTGAGCTTGACGACGCGCTCCGCCAAGCTGAGGCGAGACCTCCGCGAGCGCGTCCGCGCCTTGTCAGAAGCGGAGAAGCTGCTGTACGAAGTGATCAAGACCGAGGAGCCCGAGTGGATCACTTCGGCGCTCTTGCGGGTGGGGGACACCTACGCGGCGCTTGCCGATGACCTGGTGGTTTCTCCGCCGCCGGCCTCGCTCACCGAGGATCAGGCCGCGATCTATCGGGTGGAGATCGCGCGCAAGGCCGAGGGGCCGAGGACCAAGGCGCTCCTGTGTTACGACCGAGGTGTGAGCTACGCCAAACAGGTGGCGTGGGAGGGGGAGGTGGTGGCCGTTTTGAAGGAGCGGCGGGAGCTGCTTTCGTCGTCGAAGGAGGGTTCGGCCGCGAGCGACGCCTGGGAGTGATCGTCGGCCCAAAGACGCCCTGGCCTGGGGCGTTGCCCAAGGGATAGCGAGGCCGGTATGAGTCAGCCCTCGTCCGTCGCCCCGCTCAACGATTTATTCATCGGCATCGCTGGCATGATTGGTGCCGGCAAAAGCACGCTGGCGACCGCCCTTGGTAAACACCTCGATCTGCCGGTGTATTTCGAGCCGGTGGCCGACAACGAGTATCTGGCCGATTTCTACCGCGACACTAAGCGATATTGTTTTGCAACCCAGATCTACCTGCTGAATCGCCGCTTTCAGCAGCATCAGGAGATCATCTGGCGTGGCGGCGGTGGCGTGCAGGACCGCACGATTTACGAGGACGCGGTTTTCGCGCGAATGCTGGTCAACATCGGGCTGATGGAGGACCGCGACTTCCGCACGTACCTGTCGTTGTTCCGGCACATGAGCAACTTCATGTGCCGACCCCACGTGATCGTCTACCTCGACGTCAAACCCGAGCGTTCCTACGAGCGGATTCAGATGCGATCGCGCGACGTGGAGTCCAGCGTCAGCATGGAGTACCTGGTGGCGCTATACGAGGAATACTCGCGCTTTATCGCCGATATTTCGCGAACGATTCCCGTTATCACCGTCGACTACGATCGGTTCCGCGACGCGGAGGAGATGGCGACGGTTATCGAGAAAGAATATCTGAACGCCAGCTTCTTGCGGCAGGTGAGTTGGGAGCCGACACGGGGGTGAAGGCTACCGGCGAAGCGCCCGCTCGGCCGCCAGATAGCTCCCAAACGCCAGCCCCACGCCGGTGAACCACGCATACGGGTAGATCGCAAGGAAGACGGCCGGGGCGCTCGACAACAGCTTCGTCGCGACCATGAACCCCGGCAGATTCGGGGCGATGCCGATCACCAAGGCCGCGATGGCAGCGCGATTGAAGCGCGGTTCGCCTCCGTTGGGATCGAAGAGCGCTCGCACATTCAACTCGCGATGGCGCACCACCCAATAGTCGGCGATCATGATCGCCGCGACCGGGCCGAGCAGTGTGCCAACCCCGCCCAGCCACCCGTCCAGGTAGGTACCGGCGTCGGCCAGGAGCTTCCAAGGCATGCACAGCACGCCGAGGACGCCGGTGATGAGCCCGCCCGTCTGGAAGCTGATGCGTTTGGGCGCGAGGTTGGCGAAGTCGTTGGCCGGACCCACCACGTTGGCGGCGATGTTCACCGAAAGCGTGGCAAGCACGATGCCGAAGACGGCGACAATCGCAACGAACAGCCGCACGATTCCGCTGGGGATCAGCGGTTCGGTCAGGCCGGCGGGGATGTTGGGCGAGGCCATCACCCCGAGCAGGTATTCTGGGTTCCAGAGGTCCTTCAGTTCGCTGCCCGGGAGCACCGCGGCCGATGCGCTGGTGATCATCACTGCCAGCGCCGAAAACGCGATCATCGTGGTGGGAAGACCGAGACTCTGGCCGAGGATCTGCTCTTTCTGGCCGCGGCCGAAGCGGGTGAAGTCGGGGATGTTCAGCGCGAGGGTGCTCCAGAAGCTGACCATCGCGGTGACCGACGGCACGAGCACCGGCCAGAAGGCGCCGATCGTCGCGTACTTCGAGGGTTGCATCAAGAGCGGACCGAAGCCGCCGGCGCGGTTGACGACCCAGCCCAAGAGCGCGACCGCAAGGACCAGGACGATGGGCGCGGCCCAATTCTCGAATAGTCGCACCGCGTTCATCCCGCGGTAGACGATGACGATGTTCATCGCCCAGAAAAGGCCGAAGCCAATCGCGGAGGGGATTGACAATCCGAAGATGTCGGCGCCACCGCCGAGGGCCGCAAAACCGGGCCAGAGGGTGGCGAAGAAGGTCTTGAGCGCCTCGCCGCCGAAAAAACAGTTGATGCCGAACCAGCCGCACGCGACGAGAGCGCGCAGGATTGTGGGGATTTTAGCGCCCTCGGTGCCGAAGCTGGCGCGCGCGAGCACCGGAAACGAGATTCCGTACTTCGTTCCTGGATGAGCGTTCAGCAGGATCGGCACCAGCACGATGCAGTTACCCAACCCGATGGTCAGGAGCGCCTGCCACCAGTTCATCCCCTTCGACATCAGGCCGCCCGCTAGCGTGTAGGTCGGGATGCAATGCGCCATCGAGATCCACAGCGCGCAGAACGTGTACGTGCCCCAGTTGCGATGGCGCGCTGGGATCGGCGCGAGATCGGCGTTGTAGAGGGGGCTGTCTGCCAGATCGCGCCCGACCAACTCCAGCGCTTCGTCTGCGTACCGATTGTCGTGCACGCCCTACTCCTTGCTCGAGACCAGCTGCCCGGCCTCGGCGACGAAGTCCTGCTTTCCCCACTCGGTGTCGCGATTGGCCAGCTCGGCCGCCTTCGCCGCCTTGCGCGCGCCCTGGAGCTCGACGAGGTGGTGGTGGGTCGAGAAGTACGGCAAGGACTTGCCGATCGCGGCTTCGACGCCGGCGAACTCGTGCTGGCGCAGAAACGCGGCGAGGCCCTGGCCCAGCTCGTCGACCATCTCAAAACCCTGGAGCATCGGCCCGGTGCAGCTCTGCACAGTGGAGCTGCCCATCAGGATGAACTCGATGGCGTCGACGCTGCTGCACACGCCGCCGATGCCCGAGATCGTGAAGCCCGGAAGGTCAGTGGCGAGCTCGCCCACCATGCGCAGCGCGATGGGCTTGACGGCGCGGTAGCTGTAGCCGCCGTACGTGGAGTGCCCCTCCACGGTCGGCGTTGGCCGGAGCGTCTTGAGATTGATGCCCACCGTCGAGAGGATGGTGTTGATGGCCGCAACGCCGTTGGCGCCGCCGGCCTTTGCCGCGCGCGCTGGAATGCGGATGTCGGTGATGTTTGGTGTCATCTTCGCCCACACCGGCCGGCCGCCGACGGCCTCGACGACCCAACTGGTCACCTCTTTCACCATCGCCGGATTTTGGCC
Organism: Deltaproteobacteria bacterium; assembly: GCA_947445035.1. Taxonomy (GTDB): domain Bacteria; phylum Myxococcota_A; class UBA796; order UBA796; family SXON01; genus SXON01. The sequence goes on along the minus strand of CANFCK010000003.1, from coordinate 109,772 downwards.
CATCGCCGCGCCCATGCCCGACTCGGGGTGGCCGTGCGGACAGGAGAAGTTCAGCTCCAGCGAGTCACATCCGGCCTTGATGCACCGCCAGGCCAGCTCCTGCCAGCGTTCTTTATCGTAGCGCTCCATGATCGAGCCGACGAGAATCCGGTCGGGCCAGGCGTCCTTGACCTTGCGAAAATCGACCTCCCAGTCCTCGAAAGGCCGATCGCTGATGAGCTCGATGTTCTGAAACCCGATGGTCTCGCCGCTGGGCGTCTGCAGCTTGCCGTACCGCGGCTGGACGTTGACGACGTGGGTGTCGCTGAGGCTGGTAGTCTTGGCGATGACGCCGCCCCAACCTGCGGCAAAGGCCTTGCCGATGACGGTGGCGTTGGTCGAAGGGGGGCCGCTCCCGATGATGAACGGGTTCAAAAGGCGCAGGCCGTTCACGGTGCTGGCGAGCGTGCCGTCGGTGAGTACAGAAGACATTCTAGGCTCCAGGCGAGCGAGAGTACCACGCCTCTCGGAGTAGACTGCGAGCGATGGCACGCACCCTGTTCCGACGAGCCCGGCTCCTGGACGAAACGGTCGACCTGCTCTGGGACGACGGCGTCGTCGCGCTCGCCCCGGCGGGCACCCTTCCGTCGCGGGTCGGCGATGCCGTCGTCGAGGGCGGTCTCCTCACGCCGCCGTTTGCTGAGCCGCACGTGCATCTGGACGCGGCGCTGCTTGGCGCGCGCGCCCCCAACGTCAGCGGAACCCTGCGCGAGGGCATCGCCAACTGGTCGAGGCTACGCGAGGAACTGACGACGGAGGATGTGGTGCACCGCGCGGAGGCGACGCTCGCGATGTACCGGAGTTGGGGCGTCCTGCGGTGGCGCACCCACGTGGACACTGGCTCCAACGTCGCTGTCGATGCGCTGCTGTCGATGCGAGCGAGCGCGCCGGGGTTGCAGGTCGTGGCTTTTCCGCAGGAGGGCATCTTGCGCGCACCGGGGCTCCGCGACGGGTGGGAGCGCGCGGTGCGGGGCGGCTGCGACGCGGTCGGCGCCATCCCCCACTTCGAGCGAACCACTGAGGAAGGCTGGGAAAGCGTGCGGATGGCGTTTCGGCTGGCGCGCGAGCTGGGCCTCCAAGTCGATCTGCACTGCGACGAAACGGACGATCCGGGCTCGCGGAACCTCGAAGTGGTGTGCGCCGAGACGCGCGCCGGCGGGGTGCCGCACGTCGTGGCCGGGCATTGCACGGCCATGCACAGCTACCCGGACCCTTACGCTGCGAAGATTTGCGAACTCGTCGCGATGTCAGGTGTGCAAGTCATCTGCAATCCTCTCGACAACGTCGTGCTGCAAGGGCGGTACGACGGGTATCCGAAGCGCCGCGGGTTGACGCGCGTGGACGAACTATGGGCGGCCGGCGCGACGGTTGGCGTGGGTCACGACTCGGTGATGGACCCCTGGTACCGGCTCGGCACCGCGAACCTGCTCGATGCGGCGTACATGCTGGTGCATGTCGGGCACCTGACCAGTGAAGCGCAGATGAAGCGGGTGGTCCGCTGCCTGCATTCGGAAAATCATCTGCCTTGGGGAAGGCCCCCGCGGGTGGCCGTCGGGGTGACAGAGCTTTTACACTGGCCGGTCGCCGATGAAGTGGAGCTTTTGCGCCTGAGACCGCGCCCGACCGTGCTCGTCGTGTGAGCGCCGGTGGCACGACCGGGTTGACAGCGCGGCCGTGCGGCGGCACACTCCCGCGCCATGAACATCCTCTTTTTTGCCGCCCTCGCCTGCTTCCCCACCGCCACCCCCACCGACTCGGCTGATCCGGTTGACTCCGCCGAAGACAGCGGCGACGGCTCCGAGACGGGCCATACCGGTGAAGCCGGCTTCGCCGGCACCTTCGACAAGTACAAGACCGACAGCACCGCGTCGTTGCGCTCGGTCTACTCCTCCGGCGCGGGCGTCTACATCGTCGGCACGCGCGGGACCGCCTGGGTCGGCAGCGCCGAGAGCTTCGCGGCGTACTCGCTGCCCCCGGAGCTCAGCGGCATGGACGTCAACGACATCTGGGGCGGCGGCAAGGACGACACGCTGAACCTGGCCGTCGCCGCCGACCAGGGAATGGTCGCCTTCTTCGCGTCAGGAGCGTGGTCGGTGTACAACATCGGCGCTCGCGACAACACGGCGGTGGCGGGGGACTCGCTCACCAACATCTACGCGGTGGGCGACAACGGCGTCTTCCACTTCGACGGCGGCATCTGGAGCACCCTGGCAACGCCGGGCGTCGCGCTCTTCGATGTGTGCGCCTACGCCAGCGGGGCCTTCGTCGTCGGCGCGGAGGGGCTGGTGCTGTCCTGCAACTCGGCGGGATGCACTGAGCTCGACAGCGGCCGTTCCGCGAACCTCCGCGGCGTCGCGTGCGCCTCGTCCGAGGACGCGTGGGTCGTCGGCGACCAGGGTCAGACCCTCCACTACACCGGCTCCAAGTTCGAGAGCATCGGCAGCGACACCAGCGCCACGCTCAACGCGGTATTCATGGACGGCGACGAAGCCGTTGCGGTCGGCAACACCGGGACCGCGCTCTTGTACAACGGTGACGATTGGCTGCCCATGAGCACCGACACCGAGCAGAATCTCCTCGGCGCCCACGGGATTTCCTCGAACAACGTGTGGGCCGTGGGTGACGGCGGGGTCGCGCTTCAGTACAAGGCGAACTGATCGAGGTCTTCGTGCGGCACACCATCCTTCCTCTGAGCGTCTTTCTTCTAGCGTGTAGCGGATTGATGGGCGGGGATGAGCCCTTGGTGCCCGTCGTGGAGCCGCTTCCGGCCGAGGTGGTGGCTCCCGCCGTCATTCTGTGGGAGGTCGTTGCCGACCCCGACGCGGTTCCGGCGCCGTTGCGCGCCTTTGCCAGCGTCAAGGCGGGCTCGACCCAGGGGCTGATCGTGGACATGACGGTGGCGTTGGTGGGACCAGCTCCGGCGGCGGGGGGCCCCCAGCCGGTGGTCGGCAGCGCTCGCGTCAGCGATTTGACCGCCGACGGCGCCCGGCTGATCCCAGTCCGCCTGGTAGAAGAACTGCCGCCGACGATGGCCGCACGCGCGCTCGCGGTCGACGATCAGGCAGCGCTGGCCGCGATCTCGGAGGTCAAGGCCGGTCGTCGCCTGGGTGGGCGGCCTGGAGCGCTCGCCGCGGGCGGTCCCAGTCCGCTCTTGTCCGGGGGCTCGGCACCGGAGGCAGAGCAGACCATCCCGGCGGACCTCAAGACGGGCTCGGCCGACAGCCGGGAGGACGCGTTGGTGCGCCACGAGGGCAACCCGGAGCTGACGGCGGCCATCGTTTGGGTGATGAAGAACGACGACAACGAAGGCGTGCGCTTCAAGGCCTGGCGTGTGATCCGGGCGCGCTGGAACAAGGGCATCGGCACCGCGTCAGATCACGAATCGGCTGCCGTCTGGCTTGCGGGGAACGGCAGCAAGGATGCGCGCACCGAAGCGATCGCCGAGATTGGAGAGCGCAGCCGCAACGTGGAACGTGCGGGCGCACAGATCGACGACGGCGACCCCGACATTCGCCTGGCGGCAGTCAAGGCCGTCTATGAGGTCGCCGACCGCACCGGTCGGCGTGAGAAGGGCCGCGATTTGCTCAAGGAGCGTCGCGCCAAGGAAAGCTCTTCGGCGGTACGCATGCGTATCGACGCGCTGCTCGGGAAGCTCTGACAGTCGGGCCGACCGTCGGTCAGAACAACTCAAGCCGGTAGGCCGATGACGGCCGCGAACGCGTGCTCTCGGCTGGGATCGAACCAGCAACCACGCGATTAGAAATCGCGTGCTCTGTCCAGTTGAGCTACGAGAGCGGTCGCGCGCGGGGCTGGGACGTCGCTACAGTATTCACGGAGGCGGCATGTGGGCAACGACAGTGGGATTTCTTGCGCTACTCGGTAGCTGTGCCAGCGACATTGGCGTGACTCAGACCGCCAAGTGCAACGGGCAGCTCGAGCTTGCCGAGAACGACGTGGTCGACAGCCCCTTCGACGAAGATGGTGACGGGTTCTACCAGGCCGATCATTGTGCCGGCGCTTACGACGCCGACCGTCTCGATTGCGATGACAAAGACGCCGACGTGAACCCCAACGGGATGGAGGTGACCTGCAACGGCCTGGACGACGACTGCGACGAAGCGACCATCGACGACGCGGATGTTGACGAGGATGGCTACAGCGCGTGCGACGACGACTGCAACGACAACGAGGCATCGGTGAACCCGGGCGAGCCCGAGCTCGAGTGCGATTTGCTCGACAACGACTGCGACGACAGCACAATCGACGGGCTCGACCAGGACGGCGACGGCTACACCGAGTGCGAGGACTGCGCCGACCTGTCGCCGCGCATCAACCCGGGCACGGTCGAGACCACTTGCAACGACATCGACGACGATTGTGATGAGGTCACGCTGGACCGGCCTGACGGCGACGGCGACGGCGACGACTTCTGCGACGACTGCGACGACAACGATCCGCTCCGCTTCACCGGCAACGAAGAGACCTGCGACGACGGCATCGACCAGGACTGCGACGGTACGGTCGACAACGACTGTGACTACGGCGGCACCTGGGACCTTGACCAGGTCGTCAGCTACAGCTGCGCGTTCGGCTTGGTGAGCCTGAATTTCGATCAGGTTGTGGTCACCGACATGAACCCCATCATCAAGTTCAACGGCGGCGGCACTCAGCCCGGCCAGATGGTGGGAAGCGTTACGGGTACAGGTGATTTCGACGCTGACAACCAGCTTTCGGGCACCTGCACCGAGACGTACTCCCTCGTAGGGAACTTCCCGGACCATGACAGCTTCGAGGCGATATTCACCGCTTCGTACGCCGGGCGTTGTTACGACTGTGCCGACCAAAGCTGGGATGTGATCGGGGTTCGATAAGCCTCACCCCACCGGCACTGCCCTGACCAAAAGCCGGTCGCACCCCTCTCGCACCGGCCCGCCCACGTGGTCGCCCCACGCCTGTTCGACGTAAAAACCGTTGGCCTCGAGCATCCACTCCAGCTCGTCGGGCACGAACAGGTGCAGCGCGAGCACGCTCTCAATCGGCGGGGCGCCATCGATGTAGTAGCGGTCGACCAGGCGGAGGTTGCCGCGCAGGGGAAAGCGAAAGACTTCCCGGGTCCGCCGCACGGTGGCGCCGTCCACTTGACCCTCCCATGCGATTTTCTCCGGCGTGTGTGCCTCGGCGAGAAGCCGGGCGTCGGGCGCCGGAAGATCGATGGTGACGGGTCCGCCGCCCGAGAGCGCCTGTAGGCAGCGAGCCAGGCACGCGGCGCGCGCCCGGCGGTCGGGAAGGAACGCGAACGAGGCGTTGGGGATGATGATCTCGCCAAAGGGGCCGAGGTCGAAGTCGGTCATGGCGGCGACCACCCAACGCACGTCATCCGGCCCGCGTCGGCGGGCGCCTTCGATCATCGCCGGGCTGCGATCGAGGCCGGTGACCTGTCGGGTAGAGGCGAGGCCGCGACACACCCGGCCCGTTCCACAACCGAGCACCAAGAGCGATCCTGCGACCGCGCGTGAGGCGTAGCCTGCAGTATCCGCGTTTGCCCCGTCGAACTCAGCGTCGTAGGCTGCAGCAATGCTGCGGTAGGGATCGTGGGGGCTGACGGGGAGGGGCATGGCGCGCTACGTTCGTGCTGCTATCGGGTCCGGCATGATTCTGACTTTTTTGGTTTTCGCGCTCAGCTCCGGCATCACCCACGCCGGGGAAACGACTCCCGCCGCAACCGCGCCAGTGTTGGCCGAGGAGGAAGAGGAGGTTGTTGATCTCGATGCGGAAGAGGGCAGCCTCCCCAAAAACGCCGTCAGCGACGTTCTGAAAAAGAACGACTGGGCGGTCACCGACTGCGTGACTCGGTTGTCAGGGAAGACCCTGGATGGCCGGGTCGAGTTTGCCTGGGAGATCACCCTCGAAGGGAAGGTGGACAAGCTCCGGGTGAACGAGTCGTCGCTCCGGAATCCGCCGCTGCAGGAATGCCTGCAGAAGTCGGTGCAGCGGCTGACCTTTCCCGCGCCCCGCGGGGGTGTGGTCCGCGCCTCTCACGTCTTCGCCTTCTGAAACGTGGACGCGGCAGCGCTCGCCGCGCTCTGGGCCACTGTCGCCGGCCCGGTCGCAGATCTCGCGCGCTTTCCGCCGCCCGTGCCTTCATCCGCGGTGTTTGCGGAGGCCGCTGCGGGTGGTGTTGGACGCATGGCGTTGCCAGGAAAGGGCGTGGGCGCCTGGGGCGTACTGCCTGTCCCGCGCGAGCTGGCGTGGCTGGCGATGACTGACGATCACCTCGCGGACGATGTCGAGTCGTTGACCGAGGTGCGCATCCGGGGGGCGTGGACCCAGCCCAAGCTCATCTACCAGCGGCTCGATCTGCCCTGGCCTTTCGCCGACCGGCATTGGGTGCTCGACGTCGCCAACACCACGGTTCTGGCGCAGAGATCGGGGGTGTGGGAGCGCGCGTGGACGCAGGATGGCCATGCGCTGGCCGGGGTGCGTGAACGGACGGATGCCCCGCTGTTCGATGCCGCGGAGACGTTGCCACACAATCGCGGCAACTGGCTCCTGGTGCCCATCGACGCCGAGAGCACCCTCGCCATCTATCAGGTGTGGACGGACCTCGGGGGCAGCATTCCGCCGGCAGCGGTCGAAGCCTGGGTGCGAGCGTCGTTGAACGAGCTGTACGCAGACCTCGCCCTTCACGCCGCCGCGGTCCGCGCCCGCTACGGGCTCGGATGTGATGCCCAGCTCGGCGCAGATGGCAGCACGATTGCCTGTTTCGGCTGACTCCCGCACCGCGGGGCTACCGGTCGATGTGGGCCGCTACCGAATCTCGACGGGCGCCCGGGTTCGGTTGCCATCCACGTCTCCCTTCGGTCCGACCCAGCCGCGCTCCGGGGAATTTAATAAGTTCTTTTATTGGTGCCCTTTCAGCCAGGACTCCCACTGATTCGGTGAGTTCAGGTTCAAGATCCGGCCCGGGTCGCCGACGGCAATTCGCAACGCGGTTGCGAGTCTACCGTCTAGCCGGCCTGCAATGTGGGGCGGGTCGAGTCGGACGGGATGGCCGTCAGCGCCGTCGTAGGTCAGCACGGCGGGGCCAGCCGCGTCGAGGAGTCGGCGTAGATCGTCAGGCGCGGCCGGGGGCACATCAACGGGCGTCAAAAGGGTCGGCCCCAGCCCGAGGAGCGCGATGGCGGCTGACTCCGCAGGGCCGGTTGTGGCCCAGAGGTGATTGTGACGGACGATGACGCCTGCCGGTAACGCCGCTGCGATCCGCTCGGCGTCGCAGCCGAGGACGACGTGCACGCGGAGCCCCATCGACCGGAACGCCTCTACGTGACGGACGATCAGCGGAGTGCCGCCTACGCGGAGCAGGGCCTTGGGGGTTCCCATTCGTGACGATCCGCCCGCGGCGAGCACGATGGCATCCTGTACGGCAGACCCCGACTCACCCACCTCGACGTTCCTGCGTCCGATCGCCCGGTTACATATCGACCGTGATCATCAAAACCAAGGCTTGGTTCATCCGACAGACGCCGATGCTGGCAGATCTGGCCGACCGCGATCTTGAGATACTCGACCAATTGAGTGATTCGCTCGACCTTCGCCGCCGCACCCGTTTGTGGGAACCGGGGGATCCGGCCAATACCATCTACATCCTGCGCGCCGGAATCGTGAAGCTCAGCAAGACCAACGACGAAGGGCGAGAGCTCACACTCGGCTTTTACACCCGCGATCAGCTGGTCGGGGAACTGAGCGTGGTCAACGACTCTCCGAATGACACGACGTGCGAAGCCTATGAGGATGCGCAGGTGCTTGCGATCCCCAAAGAAGACTTCATCAAGCTGATGATGCGCCATCCGCCCTTGGCCATGCGGATGATCCGCCTGGTCGGCGAACGGCGGCAGAAGTTGGAAAATCGGGTCGAGAGTCTGCTCTTCAAGAGCGCACACTCCAGGTTGGCAGCCCTATTTCTAGATCTTGGCGACAGCTTCGGCGTGCGCGACAGCCGCGGGCGCATCGTGAACCTCAAGCTGACGCACAAAGAAATCGCGAGTCTCATCGGTGCCACCCGCGAAACTGTGAGTTTCGCCATTCTGGACCTGCGCAAAGACGAGCTGATCCAGACCGAGGGAAAACGGGTGATTCTCCTCGATGAGACGAAGCTGCGGGCGCTGCGAGACGCATGATCTTTCTGGCCCTGTTGGCCGGCTGCCTCCCACACGGGGCGCTCGGCGCGGGAAAGGTCGAGGGTGCGGTTGGTTATCTGCTGGAATCGGAGGGGCGAAGCTACCCCCTGACTCAGCAGTGGGCGCGGGCCTTCTCGGATGGCAGCAACGGGTGGCTTGTGTGTCTGGAGGCCGAGGAGACGCATTGTGTTGAGCTGCGCGCCTTTCCCAGCGGGGAGGTCCTTGTGCTCCGGGGGGTCGAGTCCTGGCCCGAGCCCCTGCGGGTGCTGACCACGGGGATGTGGCCGATGCTCTCCGCTCGGGTCCAGCTCAGCGACGGGTTGGTGAGTAGTTGGCCCATCGGCGGAAGCGGTCGGGGACAGTCGCGCCTCGTCGCCACCGGCCCTTGGACCCGCGAGGGGCGCGCGTTTCGATGGTCCCCGACGCTCGGCGTGGCTTCGCCGGACGGGTGGACCGGCAGCGGAACGCTTGACGGATCGGTGGTTCTGAAGAGGGCCGAGGTCGTCGAGGCCAGGTGGGTCCTGGACGTCAGTGTGTGTCGACCCGGGGGCGCTTGTGAGACGTGGGCAACGCGCGCCGCGCTTCGTCGAAGCGAGGTGTCGAGTCCGGTCCGCAGCGCCGTTCCTTGTCCACAGCGAGGCGAGTCCGAGAGCCGGGCTCCGTTGTGCCTTGCCGATGGCACCGTCCTCGACGGCGTGGGTGGCGCTCGCGGGACGCCGTGAGGCAACTCGGCTACAATCGCGGCGGAGGGTGGTGGTGAACCCAGAGTTGATTGCGCGCATGGTGCGAGGTCGCTGCGAGTCTTTGGGCGGTTCACTCGCTGCGGCCGCCCTGGCGCGCGTGCCGGCGCTCTGCGACGGCTTGCCGGATATCCTCCTGCCCCCGCACGACCGCCCCGTGTCCTTTCCGGTCGCGTCGACGCAGCTGCTGTCCCCGCTCGTCGACCGCGCGTTGCGGGCCGCGGTAGACGAGGCCCTCGCGGAGATGAGGCCGATCTCGGGCGACGAGCTGTTCAGGCGTCTCCAGGATGATTCGCTTACCCGCGCGCTTGGCCGACTGCTCCAAGAGGGGCTGGGCCTCTCTGTCGGCGCCGGCTCCCTCGTGGCGTTGGACTACGTCCGCGCCTGCGCGAGCCGCCTGGCGACGCCGACGCCGCTGCTCGTCGAAGGTGTTCGGCGGTTGTCCGAGCTGCCCGGCCCGGGTCGCGCCGCGGCGCTTCGCTCTGTCGCCGCGGCGATGAGCGGCCGGCTGGCGGTCGCATCGGCGGAGTTGGCAAGGGCGGGCGTGCGGGTCCCTGCCCTGATCACGATGCTGACGGACGCGCCGTTGGTCTGGGTGTTGCCGTACAGCACTCCGCTCACGATCGATATGGAGCTCGCGGTCGGCGTGCTGGCGCCGCTCGACGGCGATGTCCTGGTCGCAGCGGCCACGACGGCCTTCGATCTCGTCATGGGCGGGGTCCTGGCGCGCGTCGCTGACCGGACGCTGGGGGCTCGCGATGCGGCCCTCTCGCTCCGCTTTTGCCTTCCGGCGCTGCAGGCCGCGGCCGGCGGGGACGCGCTGGCTCGGCTGCGGGGAGAAGCGGACGCGTGGACGGTCGTGCTCCCACAGTTGTCCACGTGGGTCGATGAGCCGGGCCTCGTGCGGGCGGGCATCCCTTCATCGGCGATCGCATCGCTGATCCGGGTAGACGTGGCGATTGCCTTGGCTTCCAGAATCGCCGAGGCGGCGCGCGCGTGGCAGGCGTCCCAGGTCGTTGCGTGCGTGCTCGCGGCGATCGCACCGACCGGTGAGTCCAACGTGGCGCGCCAGTTCCTTCTCCCGCGAGGGCAGGCGGTCTACGCTACCGTGGTCGCGGTCAGCACGGGGATGGTCGCGGCGGCGATGAGCGAGCAGGTTGCGCTGAGTCAGGAGGTCAGCTCGCTATTCACCGCGTGGAACGATGCTGTCGGTGCCGCTGCGATTTCCAGCTTGGACGGGCCGATCGCGTGGTTCGTGTTCACCGACACGGTCGCAGCTGTTCGCTTCGCCGCCACTGTGGGCGCTCGATCCCCGCCAGGGGTACCCCCGCCTGCGGCCTCCGTCGCGACCGGGCAGATCGCCGGGGGCAGCGACGGTGCGGTGCTTCGCGTCGCGGGTGGGGCGGTTCAGGATGCGCTGAGCCTGCTGGCCCACTTGCCGCTGCCCAGCCGGCCGCCCAGTCTGCTCGGCCATAAGGAACTGGTCCTCGATCGGGGGCGACTCGCCGGCCACGGCGCTGCGCTGGACCCCGCCACGGTGGACTTCCTCCGCGCCGCCGCGCTCACTCCCGTCCCGGGCGCGGTGCCGGCGCACGTGCAAGCGGCGTGGGAGTTCGACGGCGGCGTGCTCGTCCTGGTGCCGATCTCGGAGATTCCGGGTGCCTGCGCGGCGGTGCAAATGACCTTCGCCGACTGGACCGCGCTCGCGTCGGAAAGCTCTCCTGTACCCGCCCCCCCCCCCACCCCCGGCGCGGCGCCGGCCAGGCCGCGCGGAAAGCCCGTCCCGGCCGCGGGGGCACCGCCTGTGGAGTCGGCGGCAGTTCGTTCTGACGCAACGCATGAGGTCCGTCGCCCAAGTCGCGAGGCCATTGACGCGGTGCGGCCACGGGTGACGGTTCCGATGGAGCCTCAGGGTGGCCCCCCGCCGAGCGCCGCCCCGTCGGGCAACCCGTTCGGCGATGACGCCGAGCCGACCAGCATTCCCGGACCGGCGAGTGCCCCGCGTGAGCACACCGCCTCGTCGAATCCCTTCGACGATCCGGTTCCGGTTTTCACCCCGGCGCCGACCGCCGCCGGCTACGACGCGGGTTCCTCCCGAGCGGCCCCGATTGCCGACGTCTTCGGGATTCCGGTCGGCGACAGCGCCGCGCCCCCTCCCTCCGCGCCTCCTCCGGCCTTCTTCGAGGGTGTCGCGGGGTTCGAGATCACCTCCGATCCGCCCCTCGTTGCCGAATCCGAAGAGGGCTTCGCGTTGCCCGAGTTTTCGAGCGACCCGTCGCCGGTCTCGGCCGCGGTTGTCGAACGGAAACCCAAGCGCGCCCCGGTGGTCGACTTCAACTTCCTCCTCGCCGGGTACGCCTGCTACGTCGAGCGCGATCGCGTGGTTTTCGGCCGCCCGTATGGAACGCGCCTTGTCGACATGCACGCGATCGACGCCGAAGGTAACCTTGATCGCGCCTATCTCGCCTTCATGAAGGCAAAGATCCAGGAAGGCTTCGTGCCGCAAGCGGAGCTCAGCGGCGAGCTGCCGCGGACGGTGACGGTGATGCCGCTGGATTTGGAGCGCCTTGGTGCGGCTTGGCGGTCGCTGACCTGAGCGGCGGTGGTAGCGGGGAAGCGTCGCTTAGGGTATACGCCCGCGCCTTTGGTGCGACCATGAAGCTTTACCGCGCCCGCGTTCCGCAAATCGCTCACGCCGTCATCGAACGGCTGACCAACGAAGGCGATATCGAGGTGGCTGGCCCCGATCGGGAGGAAGCGGCCAGCGATCTTGTCGCAATCCTCGAATCCTACCTCACGCGCGACAACGATCTGCGCGAAGCGGTGCGGGACGAGATGGAGCGGAAAAATATCCCTTACGACCACTATGGCAAGGTCAAGGGGGCCATCGCCGAGAGCTGGGGTCATCCCACCGGGGATGAGGTCGATCGTTTTCTGGCGCGCCAGTTCATCGAAAACTTCATGATCTCGAACTTCGTCGGCGAGGTCTACACCGACGATCGTGAGCTCTTCAAGAAGATCCTCGACGTCGTGGCCAGCTTCGACGTGGATGAGCGCGCGCTCCGCGCCGAGGCCGAAGAGCGCATCAAGAACGTGAAGGAAGGATCGGTCGAACGCCAGGAGGCGCTGAACCGTGCCCTGCGCGAGGTCCGCAAGAAGCACGGGCTGAACTAACCAGGCGTCAGCTCGCGGCCAACTCGGCCAGCTTCGGTCGCAGCCGCTCCATGATGCGCGTGTGCAGTTGGCTGATCCGTGATTCGGTCACGGCGAGAATCTGGCCGATCTCCTTGAAGCCGATCTCGCGGAAGTAGTACATCTCGACGATCATGCGGTCTCGCTCGGGGAGGCTGCCGATCGCGGCACGCACTGTCGTTCGGAAGTCGCAGGCCTCGAACTCGGCATCCGGCGATTCTGTATCGCCGGGAATGGCATCGCCGAGGGTGTGTTCGTCGTCGGCGCCCTCCTCCATGCTCACCACGTCGTGGATCAAGCTGTGGTCGGCAAGCTCGCGGAGTCGGGCTTCGGTGACGCCAAGCTTCTCGGCCAGTTCGGGCGCCGTCGGCGTGCGGCCGAGGTCCTTCGCCAGCTGTTCACGAGCAACGCGGAGGCGTGCCCCGCGGTCGCGGACCGACCGTGGCACCCAATCGGTGCGCCGCATCTCGTCGACGATGGCGCCCTTGACGCGGATGCGGGCGTAGGCGGTAAAGCTGATGCTTCGGTCCTCCTCGAAGCGGTCGACCGCGTCGATGAGGCCGAGCATGCCCATGTTCACGAGATCATCGACGTCGACGCACGTCGGATAGCGGCTGGCCATCCGGAACGCGACACGACGGACCATCCCGATGTGGCGGGTCAGCAACTCTGTCCGGGCACGCGGGTCGAGCCGCTGTTTCCGGATAGGTTTTTCAAGGGTGAGAGCGGTTGCGGATCCTCCGGTTTCGGAGGGCCTCGCGTGATTCAAGGGCATTGCAGGGCCTCGCTGGCGGGCAAGGTGTGATGGCGAAGTAGACCCACGCCAAATCGTCTCCGGCGCCCGACTCTTGAGTGAATATTATTGGTATACCGCCGGTAAATCGCCTCGGTCAGTGCCGACACTAGTTTAGCGCTCGGCGGTGGAATTCTCGGAGGCGTCGGCTGCCACCGCCAGCTCTGTTGCCGTTTCCAACAGGGGAAGCACCCGGTCCCGTGCCACCAAAAAATCCGCACGCTCGGACTCCGCCAATGGCTTCTGAACTGGCACAATGGCCTTCATGGGGTCTTTGTGAACTCCGTTGACCAGGTATTCATAGTGGAGGTGCGGACCCGTAGACTGGCCGGTGCTCCCGACCTTTCCGATGGTCTGTCCCTGGCTGACGTGGGCGCCGCGCTTCACGCCGATGCTGCTGAGGTGCGAATACCCGGTGACCGTGCCGTTGTCGTGGCGGAGCTCGATGTGGTTGCCATGCCCGCCGGCCCAACCCGCTTTGGTCACGACGCCGTCGGCCACGGCGCGGATGGGCGTGCCGGAAGCCGCCGCAAGGTCGACGCCCCGATGCGCGCGCATCCGGTGCAGGATCGGGTGGTACCTGCCGGTGCTGAAACCAGAGCTGACTCTGGAGAATTCGATGGGCGAGCGCAGGAAGGACTTGCGGCGGGAGGCGCCGTCTTTCCCGTACCAGCCAGCGGTGCCGTCGTGGGTCCGGTGGCGAATCGCCACGTACTGCTTTTTGCCATTGTCGAGAATCGCAGCCCGGATGTCACCGATTCGCTCGGAGCCGTCGTCGGCGGTGAGGCGGTCCAGCACCAGGCGAAAGCGCGCCCCTGCGACCAGTTCGGTGTTGAAGTCCACGTCATACTCGAAGATCTTGGCGAGCTCGATGATCTGCCCCGCCGAGAAACCCACGGCGGTTGCGGCGCTCCACAACGACGACGTGACCGTGATCGCAGCGGCCTGCTCGGCCACCCGGTAGGGCACGGGCACCTTGCGGGCCGTGTACTTCGTGCCCGTCCACACCAGCTCGGTCGTGGTGGCGGTGTCGTGAGCAAGTCGCAGACGGAACGGGCGCTCGTCCTGGTCGCGCCAGTCGAGGTGGACCTGGTCGCCGGGGAAGATGTTGTTGAGCGCGGTCCCAGCCCCAGCAAGCAGCTCCGCCGCCGGGGCGCCCATCGAACGCAACAGGGGGCCGGCGTTGTCCCCGGCCGCGACCACCTGGGTGGTGGTGCGGTAGCGCAGCGGGGGAGCCAATTGCGCGGCGCCGCGCACCGCGGCGGCCGGTTGTTCGATCGGCGTCGGCGAGGCGACGACGAACGAGGCGAAGCCGCCGAGGGCGAGGACGGCCATCGTCACCACTACCCGTGTCGTGCTCACGGCCCCCCTCGATTGAACAGCAGGTAGACGCCGATGGCGGCCACCAGCGCCAACCCGACGAACGCACCGGCCAACAGGCCCTGCGCCACGACCATCAGCGCCGACGTGGCGGCTGGCTTTCGCGCGGCCGGGCGTGGGGGGCGGGCCGGGGCTGGCGTCGGCGAGGGTCGGGGAGGGTCGTTCAGGAAGGCCGGGCGCTCGACGTTGAAGAGCGTGTGCTCCTCGGGCGGGGGTGCGGCAGGCGTTTTGGCGGCGGGCGCGGGCGCCGGTGCGGCCGTCCGTGTCGCCGCCGGCATCAGCGTCGGCGTCGGCGTCGGCGTCGGGGCCTCCGCTACCTGGAGCGCCGGGGCGATCACCGAGTCCGGCGACTCGTCGGCAATCGTGATGGTTTGACCGGCGAGACCGGCGGCATCCCGCGCGGAGGTGCGAACCTGCTGGAGCGCGGGTGGGACGTGTGCCGCCGCCCAACTGCGGACCCCGGTGCCGGCGAACCGGTCGGCGGCGCCGACGAGCTGGCGCTCCACCTCGTTGGCGGAAGGCCGCCCCTGCGGGTCCCAGCTCAGCATCGGCCGCAGGATGGGCGTCAGTTCGGCGTGGGTCGACGCCAGCCGCAAGAGCCGCTCTTCCACTCTGCGGGCGTGCGATTCCTGTTTGAGCTTCGGCTGCCCAAAGACCTCGCCCACCGCGGCCTCCCAGAGGGTCAGGGCCAGTCCGTAGACGTCGGCCGCGGGGCTGACCTCGCCGGTGATGATGTACTCGGGCGCCATGTAGTTAAGCGTGCCAAGGACGAATTGGCCCGTGCGGCTTTCGCGGGCGGCGAAACGTGCCTGGGCGATGCCGAAGTCGAGCAGCTTGACGCTGCCGCGGTGGCTCAGCATCACGTTGGCGGGCTTGACGTCGCGATGAACGACGTTGAGCGGTTCGCCGCTGGACGGGTGCTTGGCCGTGTGCGCGGCGTGGAGGGCCCCCGCGATCGCGGCGCCGAGCTCGGCCAGGGCACGCGCCGGAGGCCGATCCCCGGCGGCGATGAGCGCCGAGAGGTCGACGCCTTCGACGTATTCCATCACCACCCCGTCGCGTTCTCCGATGCGCACCAGCTCCAAAACGCGGAGGATGTGTTCGTCGTGCAAGAGGCCCAAGAGGCGCGCTTCGTCCCGAACCCGCGACAGGAACATCTCCTGCTCTTCGGAGCCGGCTAGCAGCACCTTGACCGCGACGCTACGCCGGAAGCCCCGGGCCCCGACCAGCTCGGCCAAGTACACCGTTCCGAAGGCTCCAGAGCCGATCACCCGTAGGAAGGTCAGTTGCCGCACGCGCGTATCTATCGCGCCATCCCATCGATCAGGCGGCGATGCGCACCCGGGACCACGGTGGGTCGGCGTACAGCCCGCTCAGGAACTCGATGAACAGCCGTACGCGCGCCGGAAGGTGGGTGCGATGCGGGCGCACGGCCCAGTAGTGGCTGCTCGGCCCGCTCCAGCCCGGCAAAACGCGCACGAGCTCGCCACGCGCCACTTCGTCGCTCAGCACCGAGTCGGGCAGGTAGGCGATCCCGAGCCCCATTTTTGCGGCGACGACGATGGCCTCGCTGGACGTCGACATCAGCGGGCCGTTCACGCTGATCACCACCTCGTCGCCGTTGCGCTGAAGGCGCCAGACGCGGGGGAGCGCGCTCGGTCCGAAGAGCAGCGCACGATGGCCTGCCAGTCCCGCAGGCGTGGTCGGCAGCGGGTGCTCGGCGATGTACGCCGGCGCCGCATAGCAGGCGATCTGGAAAGGCCACAGACGCTTGGCCACCAAGGACGGATTGTCCACGCTCCCGCCACGGATGGCCAGGTCCACACCCTCGGCGATGAGGTCCACCTTGCGGTCGCTAAAGTCGAGGACGGTGTGCAGTCCGGGGTGCCGCTTCTGGAACTCGATGAACGGCGCTGCGAGGTAGCGGAGCCCGAACTGGGCCGGGGCCGAGATCCGAAGGGTGCCGACGACGTCATCCCGTTCAGATGCGGCGCGGGATTCGGCGCTGGCGAGCGCGTCGAGCAGCGGCGCGCAGGACTCGTACAGGGACTGCCCAGTCTGGGTAGGGGAAACCCGGCGGGTGGTGCGATGAAGCAGACGTACGCCGAGGCGGGCTTCCAAGCCCGTGACCATGCGGCTGGCGTGGGACCTGGATATCCCCAACGCTTTGGCGGCGGTGGCATAACTGGCGGCCTCGACCACCCTCACGAACACGTCCAGATCGGTCATCTGCTTCATGTCAACCTTGGTGCCGGCGACCGTAGCACGCGCGACAAACTGCCGGAGTCGGGTCGCCGATCCGATTCTGCGTTGGTGCGTCACGACGCCGGCGGCTTCGGCTCACCGATGATCGGATTCAGTTCAGAAAACGCCGATAAAGCGCAGCAACGCACGCGGGGTCGCGGGCGTCTGCGTTCCATGTCGCGACTCCAGCAGTCGGCGCAATCGGCGGCAGTGTGTGGTTGGTTACGGCCCCGCCTGGGCGTGGGGCTGATCCTGGCGTTCGCTCCGCTGCCCGACGAAGTGATCCTGTGGCCACTTTTGGAGTCCATCGCCGCCCAGGGCCGACTTGCCCTCCCTCGGGTCGACGGTTCGTTGCTGACCTTGCATCGTGTGCCGCACTTGACCAGCCTGCGTGCGGGTCCGTTCCGCCTTCAGGAGCCAGGGCCTGGGGCGGTCGTGGTGCCCCCGGCGGACGTCGCCGTCGCGCTGGTGCCGGGGCTCGCGTTCACCCGCGCGGGCGCGCGTCTGGGCCGGGGCAAGGGCTTCTACGATCGGCTCTTGCCCTTGTTTCCGGCGACGACCAAACGCATCGGTGTGTGCTATGCCTGCCAGCTCGTCGACTCACTCCCGCTCGACGATCACGACATGCCGGTCGATGAGGTGGTGCCCGTCTGGGACGGCGCGACCCTGGCCGCGGGTTAGCTCCAGTGGTGATTCTTTGGACCGCGCTCGCCGTCGCCGCTCCGTCCTGGCCGGTGCTCACTGTCGATGAGCAGGCCCGGTTCGATCGGGGCGATCTCGTCGTCCGTGCCGACACCTCCACGCCGCTCACCAGGTCCAGCGGCATCACGCGGGTAGCCGCACCCGCTGCCGTTTTATGGCGGGAGTCGCTCGACTTCGAGGCCAAGCGGGGCGAAAGTCCCACGCTCAAGGCGATGGAGGAGTATGGCCGCACCTCACCCGACGATTGGTTTGTCCGCTTCGAGCTCAGTGTTTTCGGCCTCCGCTTCGTCATCCACGATCACTGGACCTGCATGCCCGCGACGATGACCTGCACCTGGGTTCAGGACCCGACGCGGGAAAGCGACGTCACTGACGAGGTCGGCTTCCTCATCGTCCGTCCCGAGGCGGCGGGTTCGGCGATCGTCTTTCATTCCGAGTTCGCCAGCAAAGTCTGGGCGCCGGGGTGGATACGCAAGTGGCTGGCCAACGACCAGATGGTGAACATCATGCAGAAGCTCAAGGAACGCACGGAGCGCAAGGCGGCGGGCGGCTGACCACATGGAATTGCGTGCCTTTGCCGAGCAGGTGCTGCACGGCGCCACGCTACCCGACAAGCTGACCGCTCCGGGGCCCCTCGTCGATGGTTTTCCAGGAGCGGCTGCGGTTTTGGAGCGCCCCGCGCGCCCGCCGGAGCTCGCGTTTCCCAACGCGCGGGTTCGCGACAGCCTTCCCACCGCTGCGGCGCTCGAGGACACCATCGAACGGGGCAAGCTTCTGCACCGCTTCGCCAACCATGAGCTGCTCGCGCTCGAGATCATGGCGAGCACGTTGGTGCGTTTCCCCGACGCCCCGGTTGCATTTCGCCTCGGGCTCGGCCGCACGATGGTGGAAGAGCAGCGGCATCTTGCCGGGTACCTCGCCCGGATGTCGGCGCTGGGTGTGGCGGCGGGCGCGGTCCCGGTGAACGACTTCTTCTGGCGCGTCTGCGAGTCGATGAGCGGACCAATGGACTACATCCTCCGCATGGCGCTCACCTTCGAGCAGGCCAACCTGGACTTCACCCGGCATTGGCGGGAGCGCTTCGCGGCGATGGGCGACCCGGAGACGGCGGCGCTATTGGACGAGGTCTACCGTGACGAGATCGGCCACGTCCGCGGTGGTCTCACGCTGTTTCGACAGTGGAAAGACCCGGCGCTGAGCGAATGGGCCGCGTTCGAAGCCGGGCTGACCATGCCCCTGAGCCCGGCCCGTGCGCGCGGGGCGGCGGTGGATCGGGAGGGCCGGCTGATGGCTGGGTTCACCCCGGACTGGATCGACCGTATCGAGCTGTACGCGCGGTCGCGGGGTCGGCCGCCGCGGGTTTTTGCCTTCAACCCGGGTTGCGAAGAGGAGGTCGCTCATCCTGAGCGTGGCCCGAGCGCTGCCGCCTTGGCGGTCGCCCACGACCTCGCGCCGCTTCTGGCCCTCATTGCCGCCCGCGACGACGTCGTGATCACCCCGCGGTTGCCGACGGTGGAATGGCGTCGAGGGTTCCTGGAGGCGGGGCTCGGTCAACCGGAGTTTGTGACCTCGGCGGCGGACCTGGCCGATCGCCAGGTGGGAGAGTTGGTGCCTTGGGGGCCGAGCCCGCTGGTGGGGCAACGTTTCGAGCCGTTGCCGGGTCGCGGCACCCTTTGGCGCGAGGATTGGCGCCCCGCGTTCGACAAACGCGTTGCCTTCGGTTGGCGCACGGAGCTCCTACGTGAACTCGATGAGGACTGGCTTTCGGAGCCGACCGGCGCAGTGCTAACGAACACGGCGCAGGTCCTTGCGGCGGCAGAAAGCGGCTGGATTGTGAAGGCGCCCTTTTCTACCGCGGGCCGGGATCGCCGTCGGGGACCGTTCGCCCTCGCCGACCGCAGCTGGCTTGCCCGGGCGCTCGCCGAGCACGGTAGCGTCCGGGTCGAACCCTGGCGCGATCGGGTCTTGGATATCAGCTTCCACCTCGACGTCGCCGATCGCTGTCGTTTTGTCGGCATCTGCTGCTTTGACACAAGTCCTGCTGGACAGTTCCTCGGCACCCGACCTGGCCGTTGGGCCGAGACGCTCGACGCTGTCCTGGCCCGCTTCCTCAATGGCGACGGCAAGGACGCACGCCGCCTGCGCGCGTTGGGCGAACGCATCACCACGTTCCTCGGTCCTCGGCTCCACGCCCTCGGCATTCACGGAGCCGTCGGCGTGGACGCCTTCGTCTACCGGGACGGCACTTCGCTGAAGCTCGACCCGCTCTGCGAGGTCAACGCTCGGCTGACGATGGGCCGCCTCTCTCTCTCGCTGGATCCGAGGATCCACCCCTCGTCGCGTGGCACGTGGCGGTTTCACCCGGTCAGTCGGTTGGGAGCCTCACCGGCCGAATGGTTTGCCAAGCAGCAGGCCGTGCGCCCGCTCACCCTGCGCGACGGAATGCTGGCTGACGGCTGTTTGGCCACCAACGATCCCGCCACGGCGACCACCATCCTCAGCGTCTTGTACGTGGAGGGCACGTTGCGGAACCATCCGAGCGCGAGTAGTTGAGGGCCTGTCGTCGCCCAGGGTTGTATGCCTGTGTCCATCTGGCTGATTGGGGTCGCTGAGGCCCACCGCCCAGGATTGTCGTACGCTCGCATCGACGCGGACTCGCTGACGGTGGCGATCGCGCGTCCAGAACTCGCGACGCGCATTCCGCTTGACGATCTGTCGGCGGCCCGCGTCCTCCTTGCTGAGCTCACGGTCGACCAGACCACGGTGGTGATGGGCGGGCCGTGTGTCGCGTCCGAGCCGGTGGTGCGCGAGGTCGAGGGCGATGGGATCGAGCTGCGGGTGCCGCTTTCCTGTCCAGGCGGAGGGGGGGGCGCCTACACCGCGTCGTTCTTGACGGGGCTCGGTCCCGGTCATCGGCATTACGTCGAGGCCTTCGGTCAGCCGGTCGCGGTGCTCGATGCCGCGAACCTGACGGTCACGTTTACCGGCGCATCCGACCGCGGCGAGGTGGTCGCTCGCTTCGGCAAGCTCGGTGTGGAGCACATCCTGACCGGGTACGACCACCTGACCTTCTTGCTGGCGCTCCTGCTCACTGCGCCCGGTCTGCGCCCGATGTTGGCCATCGTCACCGGGTTCACGGTGGCCCACTCGATCACCCTCACGCTGGCTGCGCTTGGTTTGGTGCATCTGTCGCCCGACCTGGTCGAGCCGGCCATCGCCTTGTCGATTGTGTACGTCGGCATCGAGAACTTCTGGCGACCGCGTCCCGCCCGCCGGGTCGCGGTGACGTTCCTGCTCGGCTTGGTGCACGGGTTCGGATTCGCAGGGCTGCTGGGTGAATTGGGCCTGCCTCGCGATGCGCTGATGTTGGCCCTGGTCTCGTTCAATGGGGGCGTAGAGCTGGGTCAGGCCGCGGTCGTCGCGGTCGCGCTGCCGTTGATGCTCTTCCTACGCCGGTTTGGGTGGTGGGAGCGGATCGGCGTGCCTGCGGGGTCGGTGGGTGTGGCGTTGGCGGGGGTGTGGTGGTTGGGCGAGCGGGTGCTGGGGTAGGAAGCCGGTTGGGCGATGCTTTTTCGCTGGCCTCGTGCGCCAGGGAGGGGCGGGACCGCATCGCGGCCCGTCTGCGTCAGTCAGTTTGAAAGCTAACTGCTACTTTGTCGCGACAGCCAATGAGACTCGCGGATAAAGCTCGCCTCTGTCGTCTTTACGCATCGTATCAAGAGTATGTACGACAACCGAATAAGGAACGTGTCTGTCTGCGGAAAGGCTGACGTTCACGTTTTCACCCCCGGTGTCATGTGCCGTACGTAGTGCCGTCGCGAGCGCCGCGTAAGCGGGCCGTTGGCCCGGAGCGGGGTCGATGCGCATCTTGCCGCCGGCCCCCTCGATGACAAACGTGTCGCCGGCGATGTGTACGGACAGGAGGTTGCTCCCGGACGCGCCGGGCGTGTCTTTCCCGACGAGGGTGGGCACCTCCACCTCGGGGCTGCGAAAGCTCAGCGCGTCGGTGGCCGCGGTCGCGAGCACCATCATGCCGATGATCAACGTGGTGACGACGTCAAGGTATGGGACGAGGTTCAGTTCTTCACCGGTGCCGCTTCCAGCCATGGGGCCTCAGAGTCCACCGTCGGACAGTCGCTACGCGTGGAGGTTCCCGCCGGGGCCTCACCGCCGCCGTTTGACGTCTTTCATCCGCTTATGCAGGGTGCAGCCGTCGTCGTCTCCCAGGGCGCAGGCCTGCGCGGCGTCCCGTGCCGAACCCTCGCTGTCGCCCATTTGGTAGCGGACGTCGGCGCGCATCCGCCATGCGACAGGTGCCCCCGCGTCCAGCGTGATCCACTTGTCGAGGGCGGCTTCAGCGCCGCGGTCGTTCTCCGACTGAATGCGCGAATAGGCCAGCGCCTCCCACCCGGCGGCGTCGTCCGGGCGCGCGGCCAGCGCGGCTTCCAGCTCGCTGGCGGCGCGCTCGTAGCGGCCGGTGGCAGCGTACGCCCGGCCGAGGAGCAGCCGCGCGTCCGCATCCCTGGGGTTCGCATCGGCGCACACCGCCAAAAGCGTGGTTGTCGTCTCGTAGTCCTTAGCCGCGAACGCGGCCTTCCCGTCGGCGCAGGATTGAGCGGCGGGCGCCGGCGCGGCGGGAGCGGGCGCAGCTGCCGCGCTGCCGGCCACGTTGTCGGGGAGCGTGGCCTCGGCAACTCGTTTGTACTCGTACCCGCCGTACGCCAGCAGCGTGACCACGCCCGCGCACAAGAGCGCGAGGACGAAGAGGATCGCGACCCACCGCATGTGGTGAGCATACCTCACCAGGGCGCAGCGTTCGTGGCCCCATGAGCCGTCGTCGCGACGGCAGGGATGACTTACCGGATGCGTAGGTCCGCAACAATCGGCCAGTGGTCGCTCACAAGGGGGTCGACCGGCTCCACTCTGGCAGCGGATACCTCCCAACCGACGCCGGCAAAGACCCAGTCCAGGGTCCGGTCGGGCCGATCCGCGCCCGGGGGCAGGTATGTCCCGGCCAACGGAACGCGCTGCGCTCGGGGATTCAGCGCGCTCTGGTGTCGGGCAAAGAAAGCGTCGATCTCGGGGCGCTCGCGCGGGTGGTCCACGCCGTCTTTTCCGAGCCGAGCGGGGTCGTCGCCAGGTGGGAGCAGGTTCAGGTCGCCAGCAAGGACGCCGAGCGGTCCGGCGCCGTCGTACCAGCGCTCCACCTCGACCATCTGTCGCGACAGGGTATCGTCACCCCCGCTGAAGGCGCTCAGGTGGGTGTTGCCGACGGCGAACCGTCGCCCGTCGGCCAGGGGCAACTCGGTGGTCAAGAGGGCTCGATGGAGGTTGAAGTGACGCACTAAGGGGGGTTCCCGCAAAAGCGGCAACGCCACGCGGCTGGGACGCTCCGGCCGGGCCCGCGAGAGCGTGGCCAGATGGAAATCCACTCGCCCCAGGGGGTGCCACCAGGGGTGGGGCACGAACCGGTTGCGATGAATGGGCGTGCTGACGGCGGCGTAGCCAGGCAGGGCCTGAACCAGGCGTGCAAGCTGGTCGACCCTGTCGGTGCGGGCCGAGCCCCGGTCCAGTTCCTGGAGCAGCAGCACGTCAGCGTCGAGCCGGCGAAGCACCTCGACGATGCCGGCGAAGGCGCGCTCCTGATCGGCGTGGGGCACCCGGACCTGCCGTCCCCCGTCGTAGAAGAAGACGCCTTGGCGCCCGCCGCAGTATTGCAGGTTCCAGGAGACGACCCGCACGGACCGATCGAGCGGCAACGCCTGCCGCGACGGGAGCCCGAGGCTCGGGAGGGAACGGTACCGTCGGGGGGAGTCGGACATCAGCCGGGCGCAGCATATCGGGCTACCTTGCCTTGATGCTCGCCCTCACCCTCTTGTTCGGCTGCGACCTGGGCGAGTACACGCGGCTGTACCACACCGAATCTGTCGCGCCTAGCCTCGAGGAGGACGCGGTGGCCGCGCTCGAACACCTGGGCTCGACGCTGAGCGACCGGGGTGTCAACTTCGGCGTCTACGCCCGCAACGCCGAGCGCGTAGAGTTGTTGCTTTTCTCGGATGCAAACGATGAACGGCCGGTGCAACGCTTTGAGCTCGATCGTTTCGGGGATGTGTGGAATCTCTACGTCGAGGGTGTGGGGAGCGGCCAACTCTACGGCTATGTCGCGTGGGGGCCCAACTGGCCGTACGACCCGGCGTGGACCTGCGGACAACAGACGGCGTTTGTGTCAGACGTCGATGCGCTGGGGAATCGCTACAATCCCAACAAGTTGCTCACGGACCCGTGGTCGCGTGCGCTGACCCGCGACCATGACTGGGGGGCCGGCTCCGCTGGCACCGGGGAAAGTCGTCGCGAATCCTGTACCTGGGGCGCTTCGGCCAAGAGTGTCGTGGTGCAGAGCGCGTACGTTTGGAGCGACGCGGAAACCGCGTGGCGGGCGGGCCGGGCTGACAACAGCCTGGCCGGTCACGACTGGAACGAGCTGGTGCTGTACGAGGTCCATCCCAAGGGGTTTACCGCCAACGGTCAGCCCGGCGTCGACCACCCCGGAACCTGGCGGGGCTTTGCCGAAAACGCGGGCTACCTCGCGGCGTTGGGTGTCACCGGCGTCGAGCTGCTTCCGGTCCACGAAAAGCCGCTGGACGGGGGATACTGGGGCTACAACAACATCAACTTCTTCGCGCCCGAGCTCAGCTACAGCGCCGACTACGCCATCGGCGGCGATCCGGCGGCGGTGATTGACGAGTTCAAGTTCATGGTCGACGCGCTCCACCAGCAAGGGGTCGAGGTGATTGTGGACGTGGTCTACAATCACACCGGGGAAGGAGGGCTCTGGCGGGATCGCATCTTCACCGACGACGTTCTCGGAGCCTCGGACGCCTACAACCTCGACACCGTCGAGGCGGCGACCATCTACAACCTCCGGGGCCTCGACAACGACGCCTGGTACGCGTTGTCCGCGGACAAGAGCGGGTACTGGAACAACACCGGCGTGGGCAACGAGACCCGCCCGAACTTCACCCCCGGGCGGCGACTGATCCTCGACTCGCTCCACTACATGGTCGAAGAGCTTCACGTTGACGGCTTTCGCTTCGATCTGGCGGGCATCCTCGGCGAGCGGGACGGGGATTACAACAACTGGGACGACCCGGCCAACACCGTCCTGCAAGCCATCATCGACGATCCGGTGCTCCAAGCGAACAACGTACGGATCATCGCCGAACCGTGGACTGCGGGTGGTTCCTACACCTCGATTGGCAACTTCCCCGCGTCGTCCAACAAGCCCGGCACCGGTTGGGGCGAATGGAACGCGAGCTTCCGGGACTGGTGGCGGGCAATCGTCAACAATGACGAGTGGGCGCTCAACTCGGCGGAAAGCGGCATCGACGGGGGCGGGGTGATCACCGGGACCGAGGCGCGGTATGGCGAGAATGGTCGCGCGCCGTATCACTCGGTCAACTTCGTGACCTGTCACGATGGGTTCACGATGTATGACCTGCTTTCTTACGACGAAAAGGAGAACTTCTGCGGCCCGTTGAACCCGACGTGTTGCAGTGCGCCCGCCTCCCCGTGGTGTGACACCGACAGCGGGGAAGACAACAATCGATCGCGGGATTGGGGGCAAGGCGCGGAGCCGTTCAAGCGCCAACTGATGAGGAACCTCTACGTTGGTATGATGATCTCGCAAGGCACGCCGATGCTGTACGGCGGGGATGAGTGGCTTCGGACTCAGTATGGCAACAACAACGCCTACAGCACCGCGGCCGACAACGAGTGGAACTGGTTCCGTTGGGGGGAATGGACCGCACAACCCGAACGGTGGCGCATGCATGACTTTGTCGGCCAGCTCGTTCGTTTCCGCCGCGAGCACACCTACGCGTTCTCGCCCAAGGAGTACGGCGGGGCGATGCCGATCGCGTGGAAGGACCCCACCAACAGCGGGGATCCCGACTGGAGCTCGCGCAGTCTGCTCATCCATTGGTATGACGATGGGGCGGTCGGCGCGCCGTACTCAGACCAACGTGAGCTTGTGGTTTTGCTCAACATGGACAGGAGCGAGGTCACCTACTCCCTGCCGAGCGGCCGCAGCTGGGGTCGCGTTGTGGACACCCAGCAGTATTTCGATGGAGACGAGTACCTCGTGGCCGAAGGGCTCGAGGTCCTGCGGTCGGCGAACGTGTCGCGCGAGGCGCCGCAGCCGGTGTCGGGCACCTACACCGTCCCGGGCTCGACCATCGTCATCCTGGAAACCACGGAATGATCCTTCTCGTCGCTGCCGCGCTCGCCGCCGACGTCGCAGGGTACGTTCGCATCATGACGCGGCCGGACCTCGAAGGGGGCGATGGCCGCCTCGGCCACTGGAACCTCTACGGGCGCCTGCTCAACGAGGGCCCCTACGCCGCGCTGGAGCTCCGGCAAAGCATCCTGGAGCGAAAGCCGGGATCCTTGGCGCCCTGGACCGACGTCCATGTGCGAATCGAAGGCGGGACGGTGCAAGGGGCCGACGCCCAGAACGGTTCGCTCGCATTTTTGCGCCTGTCCCAACTGTACGCCCAGGCAGGAAACATCGGCCTGACGGGCGTGACCTGGCGAATGGGCACGTTGGAGTCGAACTTTGGCGACCTCGGGCTCTACGACATGCGTCTGGCCCAGGTCCTTGGCGACACCGTGGGCGGGCAGGCCCGGTTGGAGACGCCCGGCTTGGACCTGACGGCGGGCCTCGGGGACGCCGGCTTCCCACTCAAGGGCGCCGAATACAACACGGTGCTCAGTGGCGGCGTCACCGCTCGCGTCAACATCCTCGACCATGTGGAGCTCGGGGTGGGCGGTCAGGGCTACTACGAGCCGATGGTGGTGGGAAATCGGTACGCGCCCCACAGCACCCCACGTGTCAGCTACGAGGACTACGCGCGCGGCGAGGTGTTTGAGAGTTTTCTTCGCGACAACCCCGGCGAGATGATCAACTTCCCCGACCCGGTGGCAAGCGACGCCCGCAGTTGGAAAGCCGTCGGCTACCTCGGCTTCGGTGGGTTCGGACCGCTGAAGTGGAACGCGATCTACGCGCACTACAGCTTGTTGCATCCGCGCGGTCACGTCACTGAGACCTGGGAGGGGGAATCGGTCGACATCTACGCGCATGACCTCACCGATGAGCGCACCCAGTTCACCATCGGCGATGAGTTGCAGCTCAGCGTGGTGGAGGATCGGTGGGATGTCGCGTTGGCGGGTCTGTACGGTGACTATCGTGACGGCGACAACGACATCGCCCCAAGCGACGACGACCGCACCTTCGCATCTGTCGTGATTCGCACGCAGGTGTACGTATCCCCGACGGTCCACTTGCTCGCCGAGTCCAGCTTCGCCAACGAGACGTCTCACAACGGCAACCAGTGGCGAAATCACAAGGACTCCATCTTCACCAGCGACGATGGCGCATCGGATAGCGAAGGCCTTGAGTACGGTGACGCGGCAGAGCGGGTCACCTG
Organism: Deltaproteobacteria bacterium; assembly: GCA_947445035.1. Taxonomy (GTDB): domain Bacteria; phylum Myxococcota_A; class UBA796; order UBA796; family SXON01; genus SXON01. Next base: position 83,020 of record CANFCK010000003.1, on the reverse strand, counting down.
GCAAGGCAAGGCCGGCGTCGTGCTCAATCCGCTGGGGCCTGGCATCTACACCCGCCCCAGTCTGCGTGTTTTGTACGGCGTCCAATACAGCACCCAGAATAATGCCTTCGGAAACAGCTTCGTCGAGTCCATCGGCGAATACAACGATTTCGGGAACGTCGAGCGGCACTGGCACAACGTCGTGGCGCTGGAGGCCGAAGCATGGTTCTAGTCCTGTCGCTCATGGCCCTCACCGGGTGCATCAAGCCGACGCCGCCCGCGACGGCTGAGCCCGGTCTGCGGATCACGGTTGTGGCGCTGGCGGAAGGCGCCGGGGCGGCCGAGGTCGTCGATACACCGGCCCGCTTTGATTCATCGATCCTCGATGTTTTGGCGTTGCGGGGGCTGACAGCCGAGCTTGTGGAGGGGGGTCGCCTCGGTCCGGTCAGCGCCGCACGCGAGTCCTCGCTGCGGGTAGAGCGGCTCCGGGGAGACTTTGCCGAGGGCGCGATGCTCCTGGTCGAAACGCGCCCCGGCTACTACGCTGAGATGAACGGCCAGTATCGCTGGGTGGTGGGGGTGACCCTGACGTTGAGCGCCTCCCAGAGCCGGCCGAACCAGACCGTGGAGTTCGATGTGCCGGTTTTCTTGCGCTACCACCACCAACGCGAAGCGGATGCGGTGGACGCCGCCGGTGGAGTCGTGGCGCGTCGGGTGGGGGAGCTGGCGGATGACTGGCTACGGGCTGCGGGCGGTTGATTGATCTACTTCCTGCTCGTGGATCGGTTCGCAAACGGGGACCTGGGGAATGACGGTTCGGTGGATGCGTCCGACCCGCAGGCCTTCCACGGCGGCGATTTGGCTGGGGTGGTCGCGCATCTTCCGGAGCTCCGCCGAATGGGCGTGGACACGCTGTGGCTGGGGCCGATCGCCAAGATGCGGGACACGCCGTTTCATGGGCACGGCGCCTTTCACGGGTATTGGACAGAGGACCTGGCCGCGCTCGAACCGCGCTTCGGCACGACCGCCGACCTCGCTGGCCTGGTCGCAGCGGCCGAGGCGTCGGACATCGGGCTGGTCGTGGACATGGTGTACAACCATGTCGCCCCCGATCACGCGTGGGTGACGGAGCGTCCGCTGTGGTTTCACAAAACCGGGGCCATCGGCAACTGGGATGATCCGATCGAAGTTGTCACCCACCGGGTGCACGGACTCCCGGATCTGGCCCAGGAGAACCCGGAGGTCTACGATTGGCTCCTGGCGTCCTCGCGATCGTGGCTGGCTGCCGTTCGCCCCGTAGCGCTTCGTTTCGATGCCGTGCGGCACATGGGCGGCGACTTTCTGCGTCGAGCGGGCAGCGACCTGCGCGCGGGGGCGCCGGGGCTGGAGCTGTGGGGCGAGGTCTTCGACGGGAACGTGCGCACGGTCTTGGACAGCCGCGACGCGGCGGGTCTCGACGCGGTCTTCGACTTCCCGCTCCACTACGCGATCCGGGACGTGGTGTGCGACGGTGGGCTGGCGGCGGCGATTCCGGCGGTGATCGACCGGGCGGCGCATGTCCCCTCGTCCGCGTGGATCACCTTCCTGGACAACCACGACACACCGCGTATCACCACCGTGTGTCACGATGAGCCCGACCGGGTGGACGCTGCTCTTGACCTGCTCTTTACGCTGCGCGGTCGGCCGATGATCAGCTGGGGCACCGAATGGGGCGCGCGTGGGGCCGGGGAGCCGGACAATCGCGCCGACATGAAGTGGGCGTGGAGAAACCCGATAGAGCAGATCGCGCACCTACAACGGGTGAGCCGGCTGACGGCGCTGGCGCTGAGCCGGAAGGCGTCGGCTGCGCTTCGACAGGGGTCCTCTCGCACCCTCCAGCTCGGCTCCGACTGGTTCGTCATCGAGCGTGAGTCTGGTGATGACCGGCGTTGGGTGGTGTACAACGGCGGTGTTTCGCCGTTGAGCGGGGCGTGGCCGGAGCCCGTGCCTGCCGGATCGGTCGGGGTGTTCGATGCGAAAAAGCTGCGCCTGCGCGCGAAACCGGTTCGGGCAGGGATGACGAAGATTCTCGCTGCGGGCGCCCCACCGCTCGCTCCCGGCGACAGCCTCCGCCTCGTGGGCAGCGCAGCCGCCCTGGGGGATTGGCAGCCGCAGGCGGGCATCAGCTTGCCGACCCGCCTCGAGCTCGACGCCACGGCCAAGACGTTCAAGCTGGTCATCGTCCACGCCGACGGCAGGGTGACCTGGGCTCCCGGGCCCAACCAATGGAAGCTCGGCGGTGGCGGCAGCCTCACCGTTTCTTGGTCGTGACCCTTCGCCGCACCCACCACACGGCCATCAACGCCGGCCATGCGGCGGATGCGCCGCCACTGACACATTGGCATGTATCATTTGGCGGCTCTCCGGTATCGCCGGAGTCGACCGGGTCGGGCGGGATGGTCTCCGCGGGGCAGCCCTCGCTCACCAGCGCCCGCTCCTGCATCGCCAACAAGTAAAGCCCAGCACCGAAGCCGAGCATCGGCGTCGGGCCTTCGTAGCTGCCGGTCTCGGGGTCGTACAGTTCGGGGATCTGACCGCCATTGGCGAGGGCCTGGTTGGTGACCCAGTCTTCGATCAGCCGTGCGCGATCGACCTCGCAGGCGCGGCGCATGGCCGTAGATACCCGTAGGTCGGCGAACGCCCACTCCTGCTCGTCGTAGGCGCTGCCATCGTCGTTGCGGCGATAGCCGACGCTGGCGGGGGCGCCGAGCCAGGTGTCCCACATGGCGATGGTGGGCGCGAAGGTTTCGCCCCGTGCGTCCAAGATGTCGAAGTTCCACACCTCGGCGGCGGCGACGTCAAGGTAGCCCGACCCCGCGTTGAGCTCGGTCAGATTACCGGCCACCACGCCGTCGGCGTCGACGAGGTGGGTGGTGATCGCCAGCGCGATGGCGTCGGCGGTGTCGAAGTACCCCTGGGCGCGGGGGTCGGCGAGCTTCGTCGCGAGCTCTGCCGCCGCACGAAGTCCGGCTACGGCCATCACGCTGGTGTAGGTGAACGACTTCTCGTTGCCATACCAGTGTCGTTCCCAGATCGAGCTGTCCGGTCGGATCAGATTGGTTCCCGGAAGGACCATCGCGACCAGCGGATCGGCCACTTCGTCGAGCGCGCGCAGCCCCAGATCGGCGAGCAAGGTGCTTTCGGCGCCACTGGCGGCGACGGTCTCGGCCAATGCCCAGAGGTAAAGACCCCAGTTGTCCAGCTCGATGTTCGGTCCGCTATCGTCCTCGTCCGACCACTCGGACCCGTCCCCGTACAATCGACACACCGACACGCCATAGGATGTATCGTCCAGCCAGGATTTATACTTACCGGCCTTACCCGCCTGGAACAGGAACCGCACCGACGCCTCGGCTTCGGCGACGTAGCCAGCGCTGGCGAGGGCGACCGTGGCGTAGGATGAGTCGCGAACCCAGGTGATGTTCCAGGTGTGCGGGAACTGCTCGTCAGGCGCCGCAACGGGGAAAGAAGCGGGAATCTGGCCGTACGGCGCGCCGGCCTCGCGCACCTGGGACATGGCCAAGAGCGCAAGCTGAGTTTGATACACCGATGTTTCATCGCTGTTCAAGCCCTCGGGGAGCACCGCTCGCTCGTGGAAAGCGCCCCACCAGGCGAGCTCCTCGCTGAGCCACGCCTGGGGGCCGGCGTCGTAGGGGGTGTAGGCGGGGCTTGCATCCTGGCTGATGAAAACACCGTGCCATGAGTCCGCGCCGGGTCCGAGCGCCGGAATGCTCCAAGCGAACCCGGGCACGTTGTCGGAGGAGTAGCCGGCACACTCTCCGGCGAGTCGGCGCCCCTCCAGAACCGTGGTGTAGACCTGCTCACAGCTGTTTTCGTCCGCGTCGGGCGCGCGGTACCAGAGAGCGATGGACGAGCCGCGCTCGACGACCTGGTCCTTGCCATACGTCGCCACGGTTTCGCCAGAGCCGGGCTTCCAGTTGTGCAGCGATGTCAGCTGGAACGGGGGTGCGCTCTTGGTTCGGCTGGTGTTGCGTACGCGCGTGACCTGAGCCACGCCCCAGGCGTCAAGGGTCATCGGCATGAACGCGTACTGGGTGAACTCCAGGTCACCCTGCCGCTCGGTCGAGACGATGATGCCGGTGCCCCCAAGCGTTTCCACGGAGTCGGGCTGCACGAGCCAGTCCCCGGCGCCGTCGAGATCGGTGTACCCGAAGAAGGTGTCAAAGAGGATGTCGACGGACTTGGTACTAGAGGTGGAATTGAGCTGTTGGTAGACGTGATTCCAGCCGTGCGCCAGCCGATCGCCGTCGTAGACGAGGACGCCGTAGCCGTTGGCACCGACGTGCGTCTGCGTCGAAGAAAAGGGCTCCACGGCCGGGGCCGAAGCGCACGCGATCAGGAGTCCCATCAAGGCTGCACCAGGACCCGCGACCCGCGGGCGGGGATGGTCACGCTGAGGCTGTCGCCCGCGGAGACGAACGTGTCGCCGGTCAGCACGTCCTGCCAGGAGCCCTCGGGCAGCCCCGCGAAGGCGAGTCCATTCGCCAAGGTGCGCTCACTGTCGGCACGGTTGAGCAAGACCAGGACTTCGTCGTCTTCATAGACGCGGGCGTAGGCCCACACGTCGGATTCCCCTTCCCACCAGTCGACGGTCGTCCCGAGGGCGAACGCCCGATGTTTCCGTCGTGCCTGTCCAAGCGTCTTCACGTGACCGAGGGTGGCCGCCTCTTCGCCGCTGAGATCGGCGTCAAAGCGCATGACTTGGCGGTTGTCGGGGTCGGAGTAGCCCGGCTGCCCGTATTCGTCGCCGTAGTAGATGAGCGGCAACCCCGGCGAGGTGAGCAAGAAGCTCCAGGCCAGGCGGAGCCGGTCGTAGGGTTCACTGCCCGCGGGCGCCTCGTCCTTGGCCCGCAACCCACCGCCGTCGTCACAGGCGCTGTCACCACCGAAGCTCGCCACGTCCCCGGACGCGTGGGCGATGAATCGGGAGACGTCGTGATTGCCCAGGAAGGTCGACATCACTGCGCCGCCGTACGCGGTGTTGGATGAGGCCACCGCGGCCTGCAGCGAGCCGGCCCCATCGGATAGGCCGGCCTCGTCCCTGGCGAACGTGGCCAGGACTGACCAATACAACGGGAAGTCGAACTGGGCGTCCAGTTCTCTTTCGCCAAGGTAACCGGCGATGCGTTCCGCACCATCGAAGGTCTCGCCGATGGTTCGGAAATCTTGGGTTCCGCCGGCGTCGGTGTGTTCGATTTCGGCGCGGATGCGCGCTTGACTGTTCACGAAGACACTGTGCGGCATGTGTTTGACGGCGTCGATCCGGAAACCATCCAGGTCGTAGGTCTTCGCGAGGTCGATCGCGGCATCGACCGAACGCGTCAGCGGCACGATCTGGGTGTAGTCATAGTCCGGTAGGTAGCTGGTGAACCAGCACGTTTCGGGGCGCTGGTCCCAGTTGAGCTGGCCGTCGCCATCTTCGTCTGCGCTGCAAATCAAGCGGTCGTTGAACCACTCCGGGTGGGTTTGCCAGTCGTCGTGGTCCTCGTGGACGTGGTTCGCCACCCAGTCGACCAGGACCCGCATGTTCAGCGCGTGGGCCGCATCGACCAAGGTTTGGAAGTCGGCCTCGTCCCCGAAATGCTCTTCCATTGTCGAGCTGTCTGGCCAATAGCCGTGGTAACCGGAATAGGTTGTGTCACACGTCCCATCGAACGCCCCTTCGGCGTTGTCCACGGGCGCGGTCAACCACAGCGCCGTGACACCCAACTCATCCAGATAAGGCAGCCGCTCCCGTAGGCCCTTCCAGTCGCCCCCTTCGTAGTCCACGTCCGCCAGTTCGGAGCCGTCGAGACTGGTATCGCCATTGGCAAAGCGGTCGATAAAGGCGAAGTAGAGCAGCCCGGTGGACCAGTCGCCATCGTCAAGCCAAAAGGGTACATAGGCGGCCTCGGCGCCGTCCGCGCCGAAACGAAGCGCGTGTCGTCCGGCGTCGAGCCCGGTGGCGGTGTATTGGAACTCCTTCTCGTTCCATCCCGAGATCGTTTCGCCATCCAGCGTAGCCCAACCTTCGGTGACCGGCCGGTCGGCCCGCCCGTGAACCGTGATCGAACGATTGTCGGGATCGATGTCGACGAGCGTGACGGTCACTTCGGTGGTGTCACAATCGCGGACCACCAAGAGCGAGTTGCAGCTATTGCCCCCCGACGGACAGTCTCCAGTCCACTCTTGCCCAGCGTTGCATTGCACCATCGGCGCCTCGACATCACAGCGCCAGTCGCTGCCCTCGACGAACTTGTAGGCGTAGCTGCCGGGGGCCAGGGTCAGATCGACGGAGAAGCTGCCGTCGGCCTGCTTTTCCATCGGGGTCGCGCTCGTGGACCAGCTGTTGAAGTCACCCGCGATCATCACGCTTGCCGCCGTACTTTGGGTATTCACCGAGACGAGGCAGCCGTTGGAGCGCTGTCGGTCACTGACCCGGACTGACACGCTCGTCTCGGCCGCTTGTCCGCACTGGTCCACGGCCTGCAGTCGGATGGTCGTGTACCCGTCGAAGCCCTCGGTGCCGGTGACGTGGATCACGTCTCCAACCTGGGTCACGTCGACACCAGGGTCGACCTCGGCGGTAAAGGTGAGATGATCGCCGGTGGCAAAGTCGCTGAGCGTCAGCGGCACATCGACCCCAAATCCCACAGTCAGCGGATCGATTTCGGCCCACTCGGGCGGCGCTTGGCAACAACCGCCGAGGGCGAGCACCGGAAGGAGGAACACGAGTCTGCGCACGCCCCCACAGTAGCCCGCGCGTTAGCTGCATGGAATGGCCAAGGCGCCGCCGCGCACATTGCCGGCCCTTCCTCCGGGGACGGTGGAGGCGCTGCTCGACCGGTCGGGCGCGCTCGTCTTCGTCGTCGATGCCGGCCTTGCACTGCGGTCGGTCAACCGCGCCATGGCGGAGCGGCTGGATCTGGAGGGAATGGAGCTTCCGGATCTTCGCGCGCTGCTACGCGTCGTGAGCGCTGAGCCCGCCGCGCGGGAGGCGGTGGTGGCGGCGGTGACCTCGGTGACGACGGGGGGCAAGGCCCGCGAGGTGGAGTGGGTGTTCACCTCGCGCACCGGGGACGCGCGGCAGGTGCGCTGGCAGCTCGGCGGTGCGGGCCAGGGCGCGGATCGGCTGTGCGTCGCGCTCGGCGAAGACGTGACCGATCGGCGCAAGCTGGAGCACTGGGTTCGGCTCCAGAATGCGCTGATTGAGCAGGTTCCGGAGGCGGTGATCCTCGCCGATCCGGACGGCCGGATCCTCCACTGGTCGGCGGGTGCCGAGCGCCTCTTCGGCTACAATCCGCGCAGCGCACTGGAGAGGCCCCTCTCCAACGTCATCGGCGGGGAGGACGGCCGGCAGCGGCTTTTGGAGTGGGTGGACCGGGCGCGACAGGAAGGGCAATTCGAGCTGGTGTATGCCCTCCGACGGGAGCGCGGGGACAGCGTGGAGTGCCAGGTGCGCGTGGCGAGGGTGCAGAACGAACGCGGGAAGATGGTGGCGTTGGCGCTCATCGCGCAGCCGGTGACGGCGGCGGTCGTTGCCCCTCCCCGCGCGGAGCCGAGCGAGGGAATTCGCGAGCTCGATCGAGCGGTCTCGGCGCTCATCGCCGTTCCGGCCGTGGTCGCAGCGCCGGATGGGAGTGTGCGTGCGTGGAGCCGAGGCGCCGAACGGCTGGCGGCGGTCGGGGCGGCGCGGGCCCGGGGTCGGCGGGTCCTGGACGAGGTGATGCTGGTGCCGGAGCTGGGCTGGGACGGCCTTTTGACCCGCCTTGCCGGCCGCGGGAAGCTGGCCATGCAGGTCGAAGTGGTGCGCGGCAACGGCACCCGTACCCGCGCCGAGCTCGATGCGGTCGCGCTGAAAGCGCCGGACGGCTCGATCGACGCCGTGCTTCTGCTCTTCGTGGACCGCGCGGAGACCGACGCCGTGATCGCCGAGTCTCGTGCCACCAAGGAACGCGCGCTGGAGAGCGTCTTCGTGCAGGGGCTCGTTCGGCGCATGCTCGATGGATTCGCGCAGTTCGAGCCCGACCACCGAATCGTGCTCGCCCGCCTGGCCGAGCTGCGCACGCTCGCCCGGCTCGTCGGGGCGGGCGCACCGATGCGGGAATTCGATCAGGTGCTCCGCCGGGTACGCCCGGACGATCTGGAGCGTCAGCTCGACACGGTGATGGACCAGTTCGGTGAGGGGATGTCGCGCCTGCGGACGCTCGCCCAGGACGTCGTGCGCTTTTCGCAATTCGACCCCGAGGCCCCGGCGCCGGTGCGCCTTTCACGCGAGTTGGAAGCGGCCCGCGACCTCGTGGGGCACGCCTTCGAAAACCGGATCGAGACCGAGTTCATGGTCGAGGACCTGCCTGCCGCGCGGGCCGGGCGGGGGCCCCTGTTGCGCGGCCTTTGCCTCGTTTTGCTCGCGGCTGCCGAGAGCTTTCCCCCGGAGCAGGGCGGCCGGCTGCACGTCGATGGCAAGGTCGTCGGCGGTTTTGTGGTGCTGGAGGTGCGGGACAACGGCGCGGGCTACAGCTCCGAGGTGCAGTCTCGCATCGCGGATCTGGACTTCCTTTCCACACAATCCGGTTTCGCGCCGCTTTTCCTGGGCATGGCGCGTGAAGCGATGCGTGCCGCCGGTGGCAGCCTGGAGCTCGGCAGCGCCATCGGCACTGGCGCGCGCCTCAAGGTCACCTTCCCCAGCGCTGACCAGCCGGGCCTGGTACGCCCCATCGAGGCCCCGCGTCCCGAAGCGGCCCGCCGCGGTCGGGTTTTGCTCATCGAAGAAGACGCCCTCCTCCGGCGCGCCATGGAGCGTCACCTCGGTGAGATCTTCGAGGTTCACGCTGTCGACAGCGTTGCGGACGCTATCGCAGGGCTGCCAGGCACCCATATCGACGTCGTCGTCATGAGCCTTCCTCGCCCCGAGAACTTCGGCCTCCGCGTCTACACCCGCCTCACCGAGTCCGCGCCGGAGCTCGGTCGAAACTGCCTCGTGGTCGTGCCGCCCGGGATCAAGGCCGCCACGCGAGAGCGGCTGGTTGCCCTCGGGGCCATCGTTCTGCAGCGCCCCGTGGACTTCACCACGCTCCGGAGCATCTGCGATCGGCTGGTGCCCGGCGAGCTCCTGGCCATCGGCGAGGACCTGTCTGAAGTGGGCCCCGACGAGTCGGAAGAGGGGCCAGAGTAGCGCGCCCTCAGGCCGCGGTGGCATCGATCCGATCCCCTGGTGATGGACGCTTCTCTCCTCGACGCCATCGAGCCCCACGCCACGGTGCTCAACTATGCCCGCGGCCAGGTGGTCGTCTGGCAGGGGCAGCCGCAGGACGCGATCTACATCGTCTTGCACGGTCGACTGTCGGTGTCGCAGGCGGTCCGCGGCGAGCTCGAGTCGGTGCTGGCCGAGCTGGGGCCGGGCGCGTCGTTCGGCGAGCTGTCGGTCTTCGACCCTGCACCTGCCGCCGCCACGGTCACCGCCGAAGAGCGTGCGGTCGTCTGGCGCGTCGAGCGTCGTGGCATGCAAGGCCTCGTCGGTGAGCCCGACGTGGCGTGGGCGCTGCTCCGGGCGATGGCCGGAAAGGTGCGCATGGCGAACGCCCGCCTCGTCGAGGCGGTCCGCTGGTCGTTGGAGTCCGCCACCGTCGATCCCGGAGAGAGCTGATGACCGTCAACGACGCCTTGCGCGCCAGTGTCCTGTTCGGCACGCTCCCCGAGCCCGTCTTGGGGCAGCTCGCGGAGTGGTTCGTGTTGCGGTCGACCACTGCGGGCGAGGTGCTTTTGCGCGAGGACGAAGAAAGCGCGCGGCTGTACGTCGTTGCCAGCGGGCGAGTGGTGGTCTGCAAGGGCGTTTCCGGCGTCACCGAGGCGCTCGTGGCGCGCGTCGGGCCCGGAGATCACCTGGGCGAGATCGACCTCGTCGATGGACAGTGCGCGACCGCGACTGTGATCGCCGAAGAGGACGGCGAGGTCATCGAGCTTGACGCTGACCGTTTTCGGCGCATGCTCGTCAGCGACCGTCCGCTGTTCGCGCACGTCGCGCGGGTGCTTTTGGCGGACATGGCCGTGAAAGTGCGGCGGACCAACGATCGGGTACGCGAGACGATTGCTTGGGGCTTGGACGCCTGTGGGGACGGGGGAGGCTGAGCGTCACCAACCCAAGTCACGCTCGTGTGGTGCGGTGCTGCGCCGGGGGCGGAGTGGGGCGGGCTTGTGGCGGGCGGGCTGTTGATCAGTCGGCGGCGATCGCGCGCAAACCCAAGCTAGCCAAGAGCCACGGCAGCTTCGCCATCGCGGCGCCGCGGTGGCTGATCGCATCCTTGCCGGCGGCATCCAGTTCAGCCATCGTCCGACCAGGGGTCGCGACAGGGAGGAACAGCGGGTCGTAGCCGAAGCCCCCCTCGCCGCGGAGCTCGTCGCCGATCTGCCCTTCGCAGGCGCCGTCTGCGACCGCTTCGCCGCCGGGACCAACCAAGGCGATCACGCAACGATAACGACCCCGTCGGTCGCGACAGGCTGCGAGCTGCTCCAGCAGCAAGGCGTTGTTGGTGTCATCGCGCGCTTGAGGGCTGAAACGTTTGCTGTGCACCCCAGGCCTACCCCCCAGCGCATCGACCTCGAGGCCGGAGTCGTCGGCGAGCGCCCAGCTGCCGGTCTTCTCAAAGACATATCGGGCTTTTTCGAGTGCGTTGTCGATGAAGGTGTCGCCAGTCTCCGGGGGGTCTCCCAGCGCCTCTGGAAGCACCTCCCATTCGACCCAGGGCACCATCCGGCGGAGTTCGACGATCTTGTGGGCGTTGCGAGAGGCGAGGATGAGCGAGACCGGTGGGCGCCCGCTCACGCATCCACTCGAACGCGCCACGTGCTGCCGCCGGGGCTGTCCATCACTGCGATGCCCTGGGCGTCGAGCTCAAGGCGGACGGCATCGGCGCGCGCCCACTCCTTGGCCCCTCGTGCCGCGGCGCGTTCGGCCACGAGCGCATCGACGGCTTCGACGCTGCGACCCTGCGCGCGAAGGCGCTTGACCTTGGCCTCGTCGAAGTAGTCGTTCGGCGACATCGCCGCGATGCCGAAGACGTCCGCCACCGCGGCGAAGGCCGCCAGCGCCGGCCGAAGCGCGTCGGCGCCGCGAGCGCGAGCCTTCTTGTCGTTGCCGAACCGATTGATCGCGCGCACCAGCTCGAAGAAGTGGCCGATCGCTGCGGCGCTGTTGAAGTCCTCGTCCATCGAGTGGTCGAAGCGTTCCACGAAACCCGCGGCGAGGCGGTTGGCCTCCCGCGCGGTCTCGGGCAGCTCGTCCAACGGGGCGCTGACCCCGCGCCCGACGACCTCGTCCAGGGTTTCCCGCGCCAAGTACACCCGGTCGAGCACGCTGAGCGCATCACCGAGCCCCGCATCGGAGAAGGGCAAGGGCGAACGATAGTGCGTTCCGACGTACATCAGCCGCAGCGCCTCGGCCGGCACGCGCGCGACGATGTCGCGGATATGCACGACGTTGCCGAGCGACTTCGACATCTTCACCGGATCGCCCGCGGCATCGACCAGGGTTAAATGGCCGTTGTGCATCCAGGTGCGCGCGAAGGGTGCGTGACCGCTGGCACACTCGGACTGCGCGATCTCGTTTTCGTGATGCGGAAAGACCAGGTCGATCCCGCCGCCGTGGATGTCGAAGCATTCACCAAGATGCTTCGCGGCCATCGCCGAGCACTCGATGTGCCAGCCCGGACGGCCGCGACCGAAGGGGGCGTCCCATCCGAGTTCGGCCGCGTTTGGCGTGGACTTCCACAGCGCGAAGTCGGCAGGGTGCCGCTTGCTGGCCTCCACCGCGACCCTGGCGCCCTCGCGAAGGTCGTCGATGCGCCGGCCCGATAGCTTTCCGTAGCCGTCAAACGACTCGATGCTAAAATACACGTCCCCGTTGTCTGCACTGTAGGCGTGGCCCTTGCGGACGAGCGCTTCGATCATCGCCACGACTTCGGGGATGTGGTCGCTGACCTGGGGCGCGAGGGTCGGTCGGCTCAGCCCAACGGCGTCGAGATCGGCCTCCAGCTCGCGGATGAAGTGGGCGCTGAGCTCCAACGGCGGCACGCCGGCTTCCCGGGCGCGGCTGATGATCTTGTCGTCCACATCGGTGTGGTTGCGGACGTAATTCACGTCGTGGCCGCGGCGGCGAAGGTGGCGAACCACCACGTCGAACGCCATCATCGCGCGGGCGTGGCCGATGTGGCAGTGGTCGTAGACCGTCATGCCGCAGACGTAGAGCCCCACCTTCCCGGCCTCGTTGGTGACCAGGGGTTCGGTAGTGCGGGTCAGGGTGTTGTAGATGCGGATCACGCGCGCTCCGTCGGCGGCCGCGTGTAGCCGCAGCCCGGGCCCGATGTCAAACTTTGTGGGCCGCCCGGTTGGCGACGCGTCGGATCAGGCCGCTGACGGCTTGGTGGTCGTAAACAGCGCCTCGATCTCCGCGCCGACCGCCTGTTCGTTCTGATCGCGAGCGGTGGCGATTTCCTGCACGAGCAAGCTGCGCGCCTGGTCAAACATCTTTCGCTCGCCGAAGGACAGCGGTTTTTCCGACTTCAAAAGGGCCAGATCCCGGAGGACCTTCGCCACTTCCAGCGGATCCCCGGTCTTGATCTTGCTCATGTAGTCGCGATAGCGACGGTTCCACGTCTGGTTGTCGGTGGGGACGTCGCGATCGCGCAGGATGTCGAACACCTTGTCGATCTGGCCGAGGCCGACCACGGTCCGCATCCCGATCTGCTGGGCGTTGTTGATCGGCACCCGGATGGTCATGCCGTTGTCGAGGATTTTCAGCACATAGAAGGTGTGCTTTTCGCCGTCTAGCTCCATCGTGATCACGTCGCGGATGATTCCGACGCCGTGCGCCGGATAAACCGCTTTGTCACCCACATTGAACTGCATGCTGTCCTCGAACGCGGGGGTAGTTAACCGGTCGGGAGCCGGATTTCAATGCTCCCGACCCCCCTGGTACGGCTTTTGGTCCGGGCGACCGTCACTCCGGCGCTTTTGATCAGCGGGATGGCGGTCTTGCTCCTCGGGTTGGGAAGCCTCGCTCAAGCGCTCCTGGTGTTGTCCGTGGCGCCGGGTCCCGCGCTGCTCCTGCCGCTCGTGGCCGGTGTTTTCGGCTCGGTCTTGCCGGTGGCATTGGGGGTGGGCGTCGTCGGCGGCGTGGCCAGCGGCATCGCGCGGTTGCGTGATGAGCGTGCGCTGACCGCGCTGGCAGCGATCGGACTCGCGCGCTGGCGTCTGGCGGTGCTCTGCGGTCTGGTCGCAGTTCCGGGCGCCGTGGTGCAGGCCGGCCTCACCCATTTCGGCGAGCCCTGGGCGCGTGCGCTGGTGCGGGACACTCGAATCGATGTCGCGACGTTGATTCGTCCAGATGGCCGCCGACCGGTGCGCGTGGGGAGCTGGTGGCTCGCCGAGGATGGGTCGGCACTTTCGTTCACCGATGGCCGGGTGGCTGGGGTCGCCGACGGCTGGGCGCTGTCGAGACGGGAGGGCGGGGTGCTCGCCGAACTTTCGGGTGTCGACCTGGCGCTGGCCGACGGAACGAGCCTGCGCGCGGAGGCGGTGAGCCTGCCCCTCGCGCTCCAAAGAAGCGGGCGCGTGCATATTTTCGAGCGGTCGACGCCGGACCTCGTCCGTCAGCTGCGGGTCAGCGCGGGGTTGGCGCGCGACCGATACGAGCGGTGGACGCTGTGGAAACGCTCAATCCTCCCCCTGATCTTGCCGGCGCTGGCGGCGGCGGCGGCGGGGGGCGCGCGACGCTGGGGCGAGGGTCCGGTCGTCGGCGCTCTGGTCTTGGGCACCTGGGTGGTCATTCGCCTGATCGACGCGCAGCTGCCGCTCATCGGCCTCTCGGGAGGCACGGCGATCGTGCTCTTCGGGGCGTTGGGCAGCGCATTTTGGGCCTGGCGTCAATGACGGCGCTCCGTCGGTTGCTCGTCGTGGCGTGGCTGCGAGGGTTTTTTCTGGTTCAGATCGCCGGCGTCGGGCTTTTGGCGATCGTGGTGGCCACGGAGGCCGCGGACGAAACGCCGGCGGAGGTACTGCGGCGTTTGACGAGCCAACTGCCGTACACTTGGGCGCTTTTGTCTCCGGCGCTGGCGCTGGCGGCTGCCGCCCTGACCGCGGCGCAGCTTTCTCGATCGGGCCAGCTCCTTGCCCTCGGCACCCTTGGGGTTTCGCCAGGCCGTGTGCGCGCGAGCGTGCTGTGGGTGGCCACGCCGTGCGCGCTCCTTACGATGGCGGTCGGCCAGCTGTGCCAGCCGGGGGTCGACGTCGCGCGCATCGCAGGCGCGTGGATCGTGCGGGGTGTGGTGCTGCCGGACCCGGGCCTGCTCCCGCCGGAGCAGGCCACGCTCTTGACGGCGGCGTGGGGCTCCCCGACGGACTGGCCTGGCACCGCGATCCTGCTGGTCCTGGCCAGCGTGACCGGAGCGTCGTTCGGGTCATTGCGGTCGGTTTGGGGTGTGCTGGTCGCCGCCGCGGCTTGGATCGTCGGTGACGCACTTCGGCGGGGCAGTGAGCCGCTCTTCGGGGCGGCCATCATCGGGCTTGCGGCGCTTATGGCCGTCGTCAGTGCACGACGCCGTGTCGACTGGTGATCCCCTGCTCGCAAGCCAGGCGGTAGGACGGCGCCCACATTTCACACAAGGCACGCTCGGCACGCGCATCGCCAGCCGGGCGCCCGTTGAGCACGTCCACCCGACAAAGTTCGTCGTCCTGGCACCAGTCGATCAGCCGAACCGTGTCCACACTGGGGGCGGAAGCGCCCAGCTCAAGCTGCACCAGCATGCGTTGGCATGGGTCGTGGAAGGTGGTGGTAGCCCGGCACGCGGGCTCCCACGAACGGGCCGGCACCGCCGCGGTGATGCCGACCGCAAGCAGCACCGTGCCAAGCACGACCAGGATTCCGGTGATTGAGATTCGAATCATTTGTTCGGTCAGCTAATCGCTTTACTTTCGTTTTTTCTGTAATACTCTTGACTGTCCGCAACGCGATTTTTGCGTCCCGTCGCGTCCCTTGCTTACGAGCCAGTCGCGGATTCGGTGACGCCCGTCAAGAAACGTGCTTGGCAGTCCGTCCACTCCGGCTGGACGGCCTTGAAGTAATAGGCCGCAAACGGCCAAGGTGGCGCATTGAGCGCTGTCCGGATCGTAACCTGGGTGCCGGTGGCCGATGGCTCCATCATCCACCGGGTCACGAATCCGCGATCGGTGGCGTGGTCAAAGTCGACGATGGTGCGCTCGGGGAGAACCTCGACCCGCGAGACCGTCATCGTGAGCGCCCGGTGCATGGCGGCCATGTCGTACCGCACCCGCGCCGTGGCGCCCTTGCCGGCGCGAATGGACCCCATCTCGAAGACGCTGACGCAGTCGGTGGGGAGCGCCTTCCTGAAGCGATCGAGGTCCGTGAGCACGGTGGTGAGCGCGTCCGGGCTCGGGGCGACGGTCGCCTCCGTGACGATGTCGGCGCTGGGATTCGCGGGGGCGGCGGCCAAGGCGGCGGCGAGCAGGAGGATCATCGCCGGCCTCTATCCGGAAGGCTATGTGGAGCGGATGTTCCGCCGCTTGATGAACCTTCCGCTCACCGTGGCAAGCCGCGCCGCCAAGGCCTTCCAGGATCGCGATGACGCCCGCGCTCGGGAAAAGTACGGCACCGCTCACGATCCCGGCACTGTGGCTGTCGGCGGCCAACAAACGTCAGCGGATGTCACTTCGGTCAAGGTGGACGCCGCGGCTTTGTCGATCTCTGCGGCTGGCGTGCGAGGCATGGCTGGAAAGAAGCCCGTGGCTTGGGTCGATGTGCGGAGCGCGGCGGCTTGGGGGGCAGGTCACGTCCGGGGCGCGTTGCACATCCCGATGGCCGAGATCAACGTCCGCGTCAGTGAGTTGCCGTGGGACCAGTTCGTCGTGACCTATTGTGATGACGGTGTGCAATCCGCACAGGCGGTGGCGTTCTTCCGGGAACGGGGCATGGAGGACACCTTTGCGCTGCACGGTGGCCTTGAGGCGTGGCGCCAAGCCGGGGGAGAGGTGGTTTCGTGAACGCCGATGCCTGGGCGCCGCCCGTCCTGCGTACGCGTCGGCTGGTCATCCGCCCGTTTCGTGTCGATGACCTGGAGGCGGTGCACGCCTACGCGAAGGACTGGCCCCCCACGCAGTACGGCAGTTGGCTCGGTGGCGACGATCCCAGCGAGGCGGCCCGGTACATCGCGGACACGGTCTCGCGCTACGGGCGCCCTCCGCGTGCGGACCTCGCCGTCACCTTGGACGGTCGGCTCGTCGGCGGCGTTGGCTGGCGGCAGGTCTGGGTGGCGCCGCCGCAGGTCGAGGTCGGCTGGGTGCTTCATCCTGAGGCGGCCGGCCGCGGGGTTGCCACTGAAGCGGTGTCCGCGCTCGTCGATCACCTCTACTCCAGCTCCGCCGAGCTTTTGCGCGTGGAGGCCCGCGTGGCTGCCGACGATCGCGCAGGGGTGCGGATGCTCGAAGGGCTCGGCTTCCAAAAAGAGGGCACGCTTCGGCGCGCCGCCAACGCGGGTGATGGCCTGCTTTTCGGGCTCCTCCGCGACGAACGAATCCCGGCTGCGGCGGCGTCGTCATGATCGTCTTCCTCTTCGCGTGCGCACAGCTCGGCGAGCTGGCGAAGGCGTCGGCGCCGGAGGCCTCCGCGGCGGCTCCGCTGCCCGCCTGCGCCACGGAAGGCGAGGCGCAGGGAGCGCGGGGCTGCCTCAGCGGAGCGTTGGGGTGCGGCAGCCGCCTCTCGGGAACGACGCTCGGCGGCGATTCGGCGTGGGACGACGACTTCTACGCCGCCGCGTTCTGCTTTCCTGCCGGTCAGCACCACTCGGGGGCCGAACGCGTCTACACCCTGACCGCGCCCAAGGACACCCAGGTCACGGTGCGGATGACCAGCACCTGCGTGGACCTGGACCTGGCGGCGGTCGCCTGGGATTACGACGGCCGCTGCCCGACAGTGAACCATCCGATCACCGAGTGTGAGGGCGACGTGCGCCCCGGCCCGGGCGGGTCGGTCATGATGCAGGCGTTCCACGAGCGCCAGTACCTCATCGTGGTGGACGGAAAGGACGGCGCGGTCGGGCCGTTCGAGCTCTCGGTCGAGTGCGCGCCCCTTCGTCCGCTCGAAGACCGGGCCAGAGCGCCGGTCAAGTAGGTTTGGCGGCGGGACGCGCGGCCCCAAACTCCTCGACAGTGGCAATCCAATCTTCGAGATCGGCGCGCCCTGGCAGCGCTCCCCGGGCGTGCCCCGCGTCGCTCAACGCTTCCCAGGCCCAGGCGACGCGGCGCACCAGCGCGCGGTCGGGATGGAGCGTGCCGAGGCAGATGAACTGGGTCCGGAAGTTGGCGGCGGCGAGCCCGGCGTACCGTTCCCCCCAATAGGCGCGGAGGTTGGCCTCCAGCGCTTGGCGCGTCAGATGCGTGGCGATTCGCCCCCACCGTCCGCGGGTCGCGGGGTCGTCCTCGTCGAGGAGCGTCCGAGCCTCCATCAAGAGCTCGCCGGGCGTCGGGCTCACGACAGGGCCTGGCGGAGTTGTTTCACCAAGACCTCAGTCCGCCGCACGAGGCGCTGGTCCCCCTCTCCAGTGTGGGCCTTCTCCTTCAGTTCGCCGAACAGGTCCGCCGCGTCGGGTCCGAGCTTGCCCAGCCGCTGGTAAACGTCTCCACCCCGACTCACGTCGTCAAAAAGGCAGAGCGCAGCTTGTTCGTGGAGCGTGCGTGCCTCCCGCAACCGCCCTTCGACGACCTCGGTTGCCTCCCCTTTGCGCAGCAGGCTTCGTCGCGTCGCGCCCTGGAGGACCAACTCGACCGCGGCTCGACAGAGCCCCGGAACCACACGCTGGAGCACCGTTCGGCCGGCGCGGTCGGCGTCGTAGGCCACGGCTCGGGCATCGTCGAGCATCTGGTCGGCCGGATCCAAAAGGGTGCGGACATCGACGGCGGAGCGCGCTCGGCGGGTGACCCCGAGGATGGTCGCTGGGAGCTGCATCCGGCGGATGGCATCGGTCAGGCGATCGTCGTGGGTAAAGACGATGACCTGCCGGGTCTTGGACGCGTCGTACAGTACTTGGGCGAGGCCGTCGACCTTGAACGGATCCATCGATTGCACAGGATCGTCGATGATCACAAAGTGAAAGGGGCTGTCGCCGTGGACCAGTCGAGGGATGAACAGGCTCAGGGCGAGCGCGTTGACTTCTCCCTGGCTCATCACCCCGAGTGGCGCCTCGGCACCATCGACCTCCAGCGCGAGGTCCAAATGGCGACGCGTGCCTCCGCCCGCAAGGCTGATTCCACGTAAGCCGACGCTGCTCTGCTGCCGCAGCGCCAGCCACGTGGCCGTCGCCCGCTCGGCGATCGGGGCGAAGCGCTCGGTTTGCAACGCGTTCTCCGCGGCCTTGAGCCAGGCCTCCGCAGCCTCGATGTCATCGAGCTGATCGGCCATCGCCCTGCTGGTCTTCGCCTTCTGAATCCAGCCGAGCAACTCCAGGCGCAGCGGTCGCCAGGCGTCCTCCAGCGCGGCGATTTCGCCCTGCGCCGCGGCGACCAGCTTTTGGACCGTCGCGACCACGGCCGGCAAGTGCGCCTCGACGTGGGCGATGAGCTCGAGGGGCCGGTCAGGCGCCTGATGGAGGGCGGTCCAAGCGGCCATGGCGTCCGCCGCGAGGGGGTGGCTCAGGTCGGGCGGGGGTGCGGGCGGTCGAAGCGCGTCGTGCGCCCGCTTGACCGCCGCGGTCGCCGCTTGGGCCACGCTGGCCCCCTTCTGTAACTCTTCCGCTTTCGCGGCCGCACGTTGGCGCCACGCGGCGTCGAGCGTGCCGGTGTCGCACACGGGGCAGGGCCCGTCGCCGTCCCCTTCGTGCCAACGCAACGCTTTGGACAGCAGGTCTGCCGCCGAAAGTTGCCGCGCCGACGCGCCTGTCGCCAGATCCGCGAGGTCTCCGACGGCTCGGCGCAGCGGTTCGGGGTCCAAGCTCGGCGCGCGCAGGAGCACCAGACGTCGCAACGTGGCGGGGACGGGGTCGTCCGCTTCACCAGCCAGCGTCGGTTCGATCGCGTCGAGGTTCCACTTCTTTCCCAGGGCCGCGATGCACACCGCTGCGCGCGGATCGTCGGAGAGCGTCAGCCGGGCCACAATGGGCTGGAGGCTCGCCTTTGCCTCCTTCATGAGCTTTCCTCGCACCAGTCGAGCGTCGGCGAGGCGTTGAACGGCGGCGCTGAGCTCCTCCAGACCTAGAATCGCGCGCAGCGAGTCGTACGCCCGCGCCGGCCCCGCTTCGAGCAAGCCGCCCAGCTCCGCATAGGCCAGGAACGGCCGGTGGGTCTGGATCGCGTCCGACCAGCCCAGGGGGGCGAGGCCGTCCACCGTGCTGTCGGCGAGCTCGGCGTTGGCGGCCCATCGGCGCACGACGGTGGCCGGCCCCACGTCTTCGACGGCGAAGGTCGCGCGCACCTGAGGGGGCTCGACCGCGTGCAGGCTTCGCCACCCCTCCTTCCAATCCTTGGCCTTGCCGTCCAACCTGCGGGCGCCCCCGGTGAGCAGCACCTCCAACCCCTCGGCGAAGCTGGATTTACCGGTTCCGTTGCGTCCGGTGACCAAGGTCAGGCCGGGACCAGGGGCCAGATCGAGGGTGGCCTTGGGCCCGATCCCTCTGAACGAGGTGATCTCCACCCGGGTGAGGTAGCAAGGGCGTGCTCGTGGCCGGACCAGCGGGCGACCCCCTCTGGCGGATGCGCCGGAGCCTGCCAGTGCCGACTGCACAGCCTGATCACCTTCGAACGCCGCTTCCACGAGGTCGGCGAGTCCGGGCTCGGCGCCGCTTTCGACCAGCCGATCGTAGACGCTCCAGAAGAGCGGCGAATCAGCCACCCGCGATCACATTGAGCGCGCTTCCAGCCACGAACCAGCCAAATTGCTCAGGGGTGTGTGAGGCTATCGTTGCCAACCGCTCCACAGTGCCGTCGCCGTGGTTCAGGACCAGGGTCGGTGCTTTCCCGACCCTGAGCCCAGCGACACCCTCTAGTCCAATCCGGTCGTCCTCCCTCACTTTTTCGTAGTCGGCCGGCTCGGCGAACGTGAGCGGGAGCACACCCTGCTTCTTGAGATTGGTCTCGTGGATGCGGGCGAAACTCCTGGCGATCACCGCCCGGCAGCCCATCAGCCGGGGCTCCATCGCCGCGTGTTCGCGACTTGAGCCTTCGCCGTAATTCTCGTCGCCGATGGCCACCCAGCCCTGGCCGGCAACGCGGTACCGTTTCGCGAGGTCGGGGAAGGGGACACTCAGCTCCTCGGCGACCACGTCGCGACCGTGGCCGATCGCCCCGGTGAATGCGTTGTGGACAGTCGAAAAGAGGTTGCCGCAAATGTTGGTCAGGTGCCCGCGGTACTTCAACCACGGCCCCGCGGCAGAGATGTGGTCGGTGGTGCACTTGCCCTTGGCCTTGAGGAGCACGACCAGCCCGGAGAGGTCCTGCCCGTCCCACTTCGCGAATGGGGTGAGCCGCTCCAGCCGATCGCTGCCGGACCTCACCACGACCTCGACCGCGCTTTGGGTGGGATCCGGCGCAATGAAGCTGACGAAGTCGGGCACGAAACCCGCGGGGGGAAGCTCCTCGCCGCGCGGGGGCTCCAGCGTCAGCGTGATGCCGCCCTGCTCCAGCGTGTCGTGCGCGGGGTCGAACCCGAGGTCGCCTGAGAGCGCCATCGCGACCACCGTCTCGGGGCTGCCGATGAAGGCCAGCGTTTCGAGGTTACCGTCGTTTCGAGCCGGGAAGTTGCGGTTGAAGCTGGTGACGATGCTGTTGCGCTCGCCAGGCTTGATGTCGTCGCGTTTCCACTGCCCGATGCACGGTCCGCACGCGTTCGCGAGCACGACTGCACCGATGGCTTCGAGGTCGCGGAGCTGTCCGTCGCGAGCGATGGTCGCGTAGATCTGATCGCTCCCCGGGGAGACCATGAACGGCACCCTGGCTTTGAAGCCCTTGGCCGCGGCCTGTCGGGCGATGTGGGCGGCGCGCTCGATGTCTTCGTAGGAGGAGTTGGTGCAGCTCCCGAGCAGGGCGACCTTGAGCTGGCGCGGGTAGCCCTCGGTCACAATCGCCTGCTTGATCGCGGACAGCGGCCTCGCGAGGTCGGGTGTATGCGGACCCACGAGGTGGGGTTCCAACGTGGTGAGGTCGATCTCCACCACCCGATCGAAGTACATCCCCGGGTCGGGCTCGACTTCCGGATCGGCGACGAGCGCTCCCCGAATGCGGTCGCACTGGGTCGCGAGCGAATCGCGCGCGGTCGCGCGAAGATAGGCGGCCATGCGCTGGTCGTAGGGGAAGATCGAGCACGTGGCGCCGAGCTCCGCGCCCATGTTGCAGATGGTCGCCTTGCCCGTGGCCGACAGGCTCTCGCAACCCGGCCCGAAATACTCGATGATCGCGTTGGTGGCGCCCTTGACGGTGAGCAGCCCCGCCAGCTTGAGGATCACGTCTTTGGCCGAGGTCCAGCCCGACAGCGCCCCGGTGAGCTTCACCCCGATGATCGTCGGGCACAGCACCTCCCACGGCAAGCCGACCATCGCGTCCACCGCATCGGCGCCGCCTACCCCAACCGCCAACATCCCTAAGCCGCCCGCGTTGGGCGTGTGGCTGTCAGTCCCGATGAGCAACGTCCCCGGCGCCGCGTAATTTTCGAGCACCACCTGATGGATGATGCCGCCGCCCGGCTTCCAGAAGCCGATGCCGTAGCGTTGGCTCGCCGTGCGCAGGAAGTCGTAGACCTCGGCGTGGTCGGTGGTCGCGACGGCCATGTCCTCCCGCGCCCCCCGGCGAGCCTGGATCAGGTGGTCACAATGAACCGTCGTGGGGACCGCAGTGGTGTCCTTCCCCGCGAGCATGAACTGGAGAAGTGCCATCTGTGCCGTGGCGTCCTGCATCGCGACCCGATCGGGGTGCAGTTCCAAGAAGCTCCGACCCCGATGGAACGGGGCCGTCTCTGGTTCCACGAGGTGGGCAAAGAGCACCTTCTCGGCCAGGGTAAGCCCGCGACCGAGGCGGCGGCGGCCGACGGCGTGGCGCTGGGGGAGGGAGGCGTACAGGGCGTCGAGGGACATCAGCCTTCGTACCCTGCCGGCGCCCGGCCTGGGATAGCCTTCGGGGGTCAGAGGTCCGGATGCTCGTACACCGCCAAGACGTCGATCGCGTCGCCGTGCTCACCCTCAACAATGCCCCCGCCAACGGTTACAGCTACGCGATGCATCGTGAGCTGGATGCACACGTGTGCGACGTGCGGATGGACGTCGCCATCGACGTCATCGTGCTTCGCGGCGCGGGCGACCGTTTCTTCTGCGCCGGCGCGGACATCGGCTACCTCCAGGGTCTGGAGCCAGAAGAAAAGTATTACTTCTGCCTGTACGCGAACGAAACCCTCCTGCGCCTTGAGAACACGCCCAAGCTGGTGATCGCGGCGCTCAACGGGCACTGTGTCGGCGGTGGGTTGGAGATTGCGTTGGCGTGCGACCTTCGCATCGGGAAGGAGTCGGGGGCCAAGCCGAACCTGGTGGGCTTGCCAGAGGTGGCCCTGGGTGTCCTGCCAGGAACGGGCGGAACACAGCGTTTGTCGAGGATCATCGGCCGCGCCCGGGCCATGCAGCTGATGGTGGAGGGCCGCAATCTCGCCGTGGAAGAGGCGGCGGCGATGGGGCTCGTCCACCACGTGTTGCCCGCCGATGACTGGTGGCAAGAAGTGCTGAAGTACGCCCGCAGCTTCTGTGCGCCGACGCGCGCCGCGGGTGCCGTCGGCCTCATCAAGCGCGCGGTGGTCGCCGGGAGTGACTTGCCGTTGGAGAGCGGGCTCGCGCTCGAACGTGAGCTTCAGCAGCGGCTCTTCACGTCTCCGGATGCCAAGGAGGGGCTCGCCGCGTTCTTGGGCAAGAGAACAGCGGTTTTTTCCGGGCGACCGGTACCTGGCCGGGCCGTGCTGGAGGCGGACGCGCCCACGGTCGACCTCACCCTGGCGGCGACGCTGCCGGCGGCTGCAGTCCCGCTGCCGACGCCCGCCGCTGCGCCGGTGCAGCGCCAGCGGTCCCCGGCACCGAAGTCTTCCGGCGAGGCCGCCTTGCCGGACCGAGCGACCGCCCTGGCCCCGCCCCCGCCCTCGCTGCCCGCCCCGGGGACCGCGCTCGCCGGGCCCGAGATTCCGGTTGGATCGGTCTTCGAGGGCGCTGGCAACGCGGTTTCAGACGAGGATCAAGCGCCTCCGCCTCCCGATATTGATCTGGAGCGCACACGCTTGGACCCCAAGGTGCTGGACCTGCTCCCAACCTGGCTTGTCCGCCAGTACCTGGTCGTGCCCGTGCGGCGTGACGGCGAGGTGCTGGTGGTGGCCCTCCAGGACCCGCTCAACACCAAGGCGTTGGCGGCCGTCCGCGAGCACACCGGCCTGGAGATTCGGGCGATTCGCGCTGATCAAGAGGGGCTACTGGCCGCCTACACCATGCACTATCGTTTGTAGGCGCTCACTGGACGAAGCGCCCGGTCTCGCAGGTTTTTGCCCCGGGCGGAGTCCAGGCGCCGTCGCCGTCTGCGTCGACGTAGATCGCGTTGGTCACGAAGCGGGGCACGTTGAGCGGATCGTAGTCCTCCAGCCCTTCGGGCATCGGCTCGGTCCCGAAACCGAGGGTGACCACGTGGGCGTCGGCGTCGAAAGACAAGGGAAGGCTGGCGCTCAGCTTCTGCACTTCGTGTGGCGCTGTCGTCTCGACGATGGCGACCAGATCGCAGTTTACGAGCACGTACACGGTAGCGACGTCGACCTCCCGAAGCGCCTGGACCGACACCACCAGCGTGGCCGCGCCGTCCAGGGCGCTCGCCAGGCCTCCGGGTCCGAATCCCCCGATGCTCACCGTGGCGAAGGCCCCCGCTGAAAGCACGGCAGCACCGTCCAGCTCACCATCGGCGACGTCGTCCGCGGTCACGACGCCCGGCGTGTCGTCGGTCACCTGGGCGTACACCCGAGGTTCCCCGGGGATTTGAAGCCCGTGGACGTCGGTGACCGCAACCGCGGTGACCCGGTGGCCGAGGTTGAGGAAGGCGAGCCAGTCGTGGAGCGCCCCGGTGTGGCGCGGGTCCTCGGGGTCCAGAAGCGGTGAGCGCAGGCCGTTGATCAGCTCGAAGGTGTCGAAGTCCCAGGACCAGATTTCGGTTCCCGCGGGGAGGGCCAGCGCCTCCGGGTCGCTCGTGGCGGGGTCGTCGGCGCCCCTGTCCCAGTCGAGGATGCACAGGATTCCGCACTCGCCGTTGACGCGCGAGTGGTTGAGTTGGACCACGCGGGCGCCCCGCTCGCGAGCGGCCGCGTACATGCCGCCAAGGCCAAGCTCGTACCAACGCACCGGATTGCCGCGGGGGTCAGCGGGCTCGGGCGGGAACGGCCACGCGTTGACATGTTCCGGGATCGAGCCGGTGATCTCGCTGCCGAGGCCGTAGCTGACCCAGTCGGCGAGGCCTTCGCCATCGACATACGCGGCCATGTCGATGATCGCTTCGTGATCGGTGTTGACGGTGACGTCGAGTCCCGACGCGGCGGAGGTTCGGAAGCGGTCCGCCGCGCGCGTGGTGCTGTCGGCGCTGCCCTCGGCGTGCACGTGGGTGTCGACCGACGCCCACCCCGTCGTGTCGATAACCTGTTCGAGCATCGCTGAAAGCGTGGTGCTGCCATCCTCGGGGACGGTGACCGTCTCATGGGCGATGGTGTACTCGTACCCGCGGGTGAGCGTGGCCGCCCAGGTTCCGGGCGGCACCGCAAGGGTCTCGCCGGGCAGGGCGTAGAGCACCCGCCGGGCGCCGTCGTCCCGTTCGAGCGCGACCCGGACCGGAATTGCGACGCCCTCGCCGTCCACCACGTCGAGGACGAGCGCTCCCGTCCCGCCGATCTGGAGCGCCGCCGGTGTGCCGGGCTCCGCGGTGACCCCCGGTCCGTTGTCGCGTCCGTCGCCGGTCGCGGTGAGGGTCCACGCCGAGCTGTAATGGATGCTCCGCCCCGAAAAGTGGCCGTTGGTGTCGGTGACCAGGGTCTCTACGACCCCTTCGATCCCGGTAGCCGTCGTCGCTTCCACCAAAACGGTGGCGCCGGCGACGGGACCGCTTCCGTCCGACACCGTCCCGCTGACCGCGGCCCAGGCGCCATCCTCCGCCAGCGAACCCATCCACGGCTCCAGCCCTGCGCTGGCGCTGGCACCGTCGGTCGCGCCCACGCTGAGAAGGAATCTGGTCGTCGGCGGGGTTGCTGCCCCGTTCACCAAGAGCGGCTCGACCGCTTGTTTGAGGTCGAGGAGCGCGCGCACCCCGCTGACTTCGGTGTAGGCCATGGTCGAGTCCGGCATCGCCACCGCCTGCGAGCCGGAGGCGCCCGCCATGCCCAGCCACGGCACGCCGACGTCGAGGGAAAACCCGCCGGTCGACAGCTCACCGGTCGAAAACGTGCTGACCGCCAGCTCGTCGGAAGGAAAGACCAGGGCGCCGACCAGAAAGCCGTCGGTCACCGGGGTTCCTCCCAGGACAACGTCCATCTGAAGGGCCTTGGCGTTTGGCTGCAGCGTGTACCGCAGGGTCACGTCGACCCCGAAGAGATGTCCCAACTCCTTGCGACCGCCGGACTCCCAGACGTTGCGAACCAGGGTCAGCTCCACCAGCCAGAAGCGGTCGTCGGTGGCGTGGACCTCGACGACCGCGTCCTTCCCGTCGGCGCCGTCGTTGACCACCTCGATGCTTTTGCCACGGACCTGATGCAGCGTCGACGCGTTGAAATCGCTGAGATCGAGCTGGCCGACGATGAACCCCAACTCCTCGAAGAGCTCGGGGCCGGCCTGGTCGCAGCCACGGAGCGCTACTGCATCGATGGGAGCGCCTCCGTAGTGGTAGTAGGTCCTCGGCGCATCGACCCCCTGGATCACGAACGCGGCGTGCTCGTTCATCAGCAGGACGTCCCCCGGTTGCGCGAGTGCTTCGATGCCCCAGGGGCGCTCCTGCGCGTCCACCAGGGCCCGGGCGGTGGCCTGACCCTCGGTGGGACAGCCGTGGAGGAAGAGGTTGTCTCCGGTCGGGGTCGGCGGCGGCTCAGGCTCGGGACACGCGAGGAGGGCGAGGACGGCGAGGAGGGCGAGGCGGTGCATGCTTCGGGGGCTATCAAGACTGGTCAGCACGGCGAGGCGCAGGCGGGAGGGTTGCAGGAACATCGAACACCCGAACGTGCGACCAAGATCGCCCGTTTCACGCGTCGGCGCTACCGCAGCGCCAGAACCCGCTCGGCCAGGCCACGGTCCGCCAGGGGATCCGCGCCGCGCCGCTCGGTGGCGCGAAGGTGCCGACCGCAGGTCTGCGCGGTTGCGCCCTCCTCCCCCAGCAACAGCGCGCTCTGCACCTCAATCCGCATCTCGTCGACGAGGTCGCGGAGATGCCAGGCGGCGTCGGCCTCGGGCCGGCTCACCAGTGTTTCCCACCGCGCCCGGATCGGGCCGAACTCCCCGCCAGGGAGCGACTCCAAGAGCGCGAACATCGGCTCGTGCAGCCGTAGCCGCTGACTGTCGCGGAGCAGCTGTGCACAAAGTACGCCGTGCCCGCCCTCCCAGGCCTCCACCACGATCGAGTCGCGAAGCAAACGTGGGAGCACGCTGAATTCCTCGATGGCACCGTTGCCGCCGAGGACCTCGATCGCGCGCCGAATCATCGCGGGGCAGGCCAGCGCGGTCCACATCTTGTTGAGGTTCACCAGCATGCGGAACGCGTCCGCCTCGTGCTCTTGCGCCCGGCCCGTGGCAGCGCGGTCGGCCATGTCCGCCACCCAGAAGGTGCTGGCCCGGGCGGCGTGAGCTTCGGTCTGTAGCCCCGCGAGGATGCGGGCGATGACCGGGAAGTCGCGGATCGGCTGGCCGAACGCCAGGCGATGTCGGGCATAAGAAGAGGCTTCTCGCCAGGCGCGCTGCATCATCCCCGCAGCGACGACCGCGTTGTAGATCCGTGAGGTGTTCAGGACGATGTCCACCGTGCGGCGGAAGTCGCCGACCCGCCACCCCTCCGCATCGGAAAAGTCCAGCTCTGCGCTCGCCATCGACCGCGTTCCGAGCTTGTCTTTGAGCCGGCGGATCGCAAAACCGTTTGGCTCCCCGTTTTTCCGGTGCCGTGGCACGACGAAGGCGCCGAGTCCGCCCGTGCCTGGGGGCGCTCCCTCCGGGCGCGCGGTGACCAGGAAAAGCTGGGCATCAACGACCGAGCAGAACCACTTCTCGCCGCTGAGGCGCCACCGATCGCCGTCGAGCCGGGCGACCAGGGCGTTGCTGCCCACGTCAGAGCCTCCCTGCACCTCGGTCAGGAACTGTGACCCATGGAAATGCGTGTCGTAGTCAGGATCGTAGAGCCGCTCCAGCCAGGCGTTGGCCTGCGTTTCGGAGACGCTGCCCGGGGGCACGTCCCCCCCGGCCGCATCGTGACCCGCAGCCTGTACGCTCTTGATCATCCCTGCGGTGCAGGCGTGGGGACAGGTATGCCCTGCTTCGCCGTTCTGGCCCAGTAGATAGGTGAATGCAAGCGTTTCCAGCTCGCGACCCCGTTCGGCGTAGAGCCCCATCAGACCGGTGCGGTAAGCCAGCCGGCCGATCGCGTGGTAGTCCGGATGAAAAACCGCCTGCTCCGTCCGTCGGCCCATGGCGTCGAAGCGGCGAAGCTGGGGCAAGCCGCTGTCGCGATTGGTCTCCTTCGCCCAGCCGTCGATCTCGCCCGCGACCTGCCCTCCAAAGGTACGCAGCATGTCCGTAGACCCGCGGCCGAACCGGGCCAGGAGCGACCGTAGGTGGGGGTCGGCGTCCCAGGCGTTGGTGCGCAGCTCGGCTCGCCAGGCGGCGAAGGCGTCACGGGCGGTGTCGGCGGCGTTCATCGCCGCGATGTACCCCGTCTCGGCCCCGCGGCTACCCCGCGTCGTGGTAGCAGATTCGTTCGCCAGACGGCTTCCGGTCGACGCTGACCGACCCCGCGGCCCGCGCAACTTCGACCCACTCGCGTAGCATCACCCCCGCCTTGCGCACGTTGACCACGGTTACCGAGTCCCCCGGAGACAGCGCCACCAGCGCGCCGATCTTGGGGTGGTCCTCGATCAGCAGGAAGCCGAGATCGTCTCCCACGGCCTCCTCCCTTCCGGGGGTAGGCGCATAGACCGCCACCGAGCCGCTTCCACTCCAGATGCCGCCGCGGACGGTTGCGGAGCACACCGTCGGTCCGTGCGCTTTGTCGGTACGCAAGCGCATCTGCCCGGTCGATAGCTCCGTCCAGGAGACTCGCGTCCTGCCGTGGCTGTCCTCGATGCGAACGACCGAGGCGTCCTCCACCCGAATGCCATGGGCTGAGAGGGCCAGTTCGGCCGCCATGCCGTCGGCGAGGGTGCGCCAAGGCGTCAGCGCCAGCGGGCTCGCGCGGATGTGCACCGCGGGCATCTCCACCTCAAGCTCGCTGTTGTAGGCGAGGGCGGGGAGCGGTGCGGGCTCGGCCGCGGTGGCTGAAAGCAGCAGGGCGAGGAGCATTGGGGGGGGCCTCTGCACCGGGGATCGGAAAGTGGGGACGGGGACGTTAGTTCCTGCGGTGTCGTTTGACTTCGATGCGGTCCTGATTCTCGGGAAGGAGCTTCGGCGCGAGCCCGATCGCGCGCTCAGGGAGCTGCGGGCGCGCGCGGCCGCTGCCGCCGCGGCGCTCCGGGCGGGTGCGGCGTGTGTCATCACGCTTGAGGCGCACCTTCGCGGTCAGGAGCGCAGCGGCTCGGCGCTGGTTGTCGGGCTCCTCGGTGAGCTGGGCGTGGATTCGACCAAGATCTTGCGGCGGGACCTGACACGCAGCACCCGCGAGGAGGCTGTGCTGGGCACCGCCTGCTTCGACGAGCGACGGGTCCGACGGGGCCTCGTGCTCACCGCGGGCTACCACGTTGCCCGGTCGCGCCGGCTCTTCGCCGAGGCCGGGGCGCGGGCCGAGGTGCACGCGCCGCACGCGATGTGGCGTTGGGCCAATGCGCACGAGCGGGAGTGGATCGCCGAGGGAGAGCCGTCCGCTGCGGCGGTGGCTCGAGAGGCGCGCACCGAACGCGCGTTCACCGCGCTGGAAACCGCAATCCGACCGCTGCCGCACAGTGTCCGAGCCGCCCTGGAGATTCGCATGGGCGGGTGGTTGCGCGGTCGCGACTGAGGCCTTCTGCCTACGGCATCGGCCCGAGCACGATCGTCCCCTGGTCGGGATCCTCGCCTCCACCCGGCCCGTCCGTGGGCTGCAAAAGCACCACCGCGACCGTCGCGCCCGCGCCGGCGACGACGGCGCCGGTTCCCGCCCAGACCCACCACGGCACGCCCTTCTTGACGATCACCGGCGCGGCGGCGGCCTCCTCGATCGGCTGTGGATCGAAGAGAAGCCCGGCCAGCACGCTGTTGTGGCCGATGTCCAGGGCCAGTACCTGCGCGCCGACGCGGTCCGCGCGAATGTCGCCATTTTCTGCGAGGTAGGTGCCGACGGTGGGCAGCAGGTCGGTCAGCGCTCCCATCGGATCGTCCCCGGGATCAGCGGTCAGGACCCTCGAGAAGTTGCCGGAACGGGGCGCATACAGCTGGACGCCGACCTGCCCCCCTGGGATTTGACCGGCGAGCAAAACCGCCACGCCATCGTCGTACTCGCCGAGGGCGCGGTAGAGGTCCTTCACCTGCCGCGAGCGGCCAGGGTTGTCCGTCGCCGCCAAGCCCAGTCCCTGCGACTGGAGCGCGATGTCGAGAATTCGCTCTTCGCCCGGGGTGACGGTCAGCGCCTGGAACGACGAGGCGCCGCCGGCGGCTCGTATTAGGAAGAAGTGTTCTCCAGGGACTAGGCGGAGGTCGTTGACCGGCGCGACGCCGAGCTCCCCGCCGTCGACGAAAATGGTCGCGCCGACCGACGTCTGCACCGTGACCGTCGCGACCGCCCGCCGCGAAAGATCGCCCCGCGCTGCGTCGTAGAGTTCGATGACCCGGGGAGGGTGGTTCACGGCGTCCAGCTCACGGTCAAGGTCCATTGCCGCGGCCTTGCGAAACGCGCTCGTCGCCCCCTTTTCGTCACCCAGGGCGATGCGGATCATGCCGAGCAGCACCTGCGCATCGAGCAAGTCACGGGTGGACGTGCTGACGGCCATCCCTTTCTGCAACAGGCTGACGGCGTCTTCGGCGATGGGCTGCGCTTCTTCGACCTGGGCGCGGTCGTACAAAAGCCGCGCCTCCTTAAGGCGCTCCCGTCCCGGCCCGAGGGCGAAGGTTTCGAGGATGATCGCCTCGCGACCGCGAATGCGCTTCGCCACCTGCCGCGGAGAAAAGGCATCGACCGTGGCGCGCTCGTCCAGAGTAGCCTCGAGCAGGGCCGCCGCGGCCATCGCCGCCTCGCCTACCAGACCTGGGAGATGGACCCCGACCACGAGTACGTCCGGCTCCTCCCCCGCCAGCGCGAGTGTGGTCAACAACGACAGCAGCATACCGGGAGCCTACCCGGCCGAGATACGCCGCGCACATGAACCTGCGGGACGTCCGCGTGCTGGGGATCGACCCGGGGAGTCGCACCACCGGTTGGGGCGTGGTCGCCCGCGTTTCGGGGCGCATGGTGCGCGTCGCGTCCGGGGTGGTGCGCACCGACCCTGAAATGCCTATGCCAGCTCGCTTGCAGACGATTCACCTCGGGCTACTGGCGGCCATTCATACCCACTCTCCCGGCGAGGCAGCGATGGAGGAGATCTTCGCGTACCGGTCCGCGGCGAGCGCCTTGGTGCTTGGCCAGGCCCGCGGGGTCGCGCTGCTCGCGGTCGCAGGCCTGCCCTTGGCTACCTACAACGCCAGTACCATCAAGAAGTCCGTCTCCGGCAGCGGCAAGGCGGACAAAGAACAGGTGGCCCGGATGATGCAGGTTGTTCTGGGACTTTCGGAGGCGCTGCCCGCGGACGAGACCGACGCCCTCGCGGTCGCGGTCACCCACCTCGCGCACGCTGGGATGCGGGCTGCCACTCCCGTCGTCACCACCAAGGTGCCCCGTCGTATGTCCAGCCGCGACCAGTGGACCGCAATCGCGCTGCGTGCCGGGGCCAAGGCGTGATCGCCCGGTTGCGCGGCGAGGTCGTCGAGCGTGCTCCCGGGCGCCTCGTCGTGGATGTGAACGGCGTGGGCTATGAAGTTTTCGTGCCGATGCGGGTGGCCGAGGCGGCGCGGGACCAGGTGACGCTGTTGGTTCACACCTCGGTGCGTGAAGACGCCATCACCCTTTTCGGCTTCGCGACCAGTGATGAGAAGCACTGCTTCGAGGCGTTGATCAGCGTTTCCGGTATCGGCCCCAAGCTCGGCTTGGCGTGCCTGAGCGGCCTCGATGCGCCCGCGCTGGCTCGCGCCGTGAATGCGGGCGATGTACGGGCGCTCTCTCAGGTCTCCGGCATCGGGAAGAAGACTGCGGAGCGGATGGTTTTGGAGCTGAAGGGGAAGCTGGCGGTGTCGGCGATGGATGGGGTTGGGGCGGCGATTGTGCCGAAAGCCGACGACTCCTTGGCGCTCGCGCTCGCCCAGCTTGGCTACAAGCGCTCCGAGATCGATTTGGCGCTTTCGCATCTTGCCGAGCTTGGAAAGTCGGCATCCCCGCTGCCCGAGCGAATTCAGCTGAGCCTCCAGCGCCTGTCGAGGGGCTGAGGCGGTGCTGCCCGCGCTCCTTTTGGCCAGCGTCACCGCCGTACACGCCGGGGACCTGGATTTCACCCTCGCCGACAAGGCCGACTCCAGGCTTTTCACGGACCTCTTGGACCACGCCAGGACGGGGGTCGGCGGCTGGAAGGCCTTGCCGTTCCGCCGGTTGGGCAACTTCGTCGAGGCGCGGTGGTGTTCGCCGGCCGTGCGCCCTCCTGCGTGCGATGGGGGCGCCGTCGTCAACGACCGCGAACCCGGTACCGCGTGGCGACAGCTCGCGACGTTGGCCTACGACGCGCAGTGGCCGCGCACCTTCGGGGTCGTCTACAACGCCGGCGAGGTTCCGCTGGAGGAGGGGTGGGGCGCGACGGCGTGGCTCGGCGTGAACGGAAAGTCGGTGGTCGGCGATGGCTTCGGGTTCGCGATCATGCGGGTGGAGGGCGGCCGGGTCAGGCGCGCGATCAGCGGAGGCGGCTGGGCGATCGACGTCGGCGCCCGGCACTTTGCGCTCTCGGTCCCCGACCCTCGCGCCGAGGCGCTCGCGATGGTTCAGAGCCCTGAGAACTTCGGCGCGACCGCGTCGATGCGCTTCAATGCGCTGCTCGCCCAGGTGCGCGTCGCCAACGCGGAGGCCAAGCTGACCGTCTGGCAGGAGGGGCCCTACAAAGGCGGTGGCATCCCGCCGGAGCGGCTGGAGGTCGCAGCGACGACCGTCGAGGCGGCTGCGCTGCTCGCGGCGGCGGTGGCGCAGCTGACCGAGGATCGCGACACGCTCGTGGCGGAGGCGGCGGTTTTGCATCCGGTTCTCGCCCGGCTGTTGCCCCCCCGCGCGCTGGCGAAGTAGGTCTCGGAATGCTCCTCCTCCTTGGCGCTGCCCATGCCGCCTTCCTCGGCGGCGTCGCCTGGGTCCCCGTGGGCATCGGCGCCCTCTCCTTTTCCGACGCGGACGGCTTCAGCGGCACCCTCGCCGGCGAGTACGACGGCTGGCTCCGACCGCCGCTGACTGCGCACGCAGGGTGGGTGGGGAACGGGACCGCCTGGCTCGGGAACGTAGCCATTGTCGAGACGATCGCGGAGAACGCCTCCGACGAGGTGCGCACCTTCAGCGTCGGCGGCGTTCGTCTCGGCGCCGACTGGCGGGGCTACGTGTGGGCCCGCGAGGCTGGTCGGGTCAACGTGTGGGGCACCGCGGGCATCTTCGGGATCGCGCCCAACGCGGCCCAGGCAGACAGCGGCTGGACAGAGGCCGAGCAGACCGAGGCAGACGCCGACAGTGCCGCCCGTCGCGCGAGTATCGGTGGCCTCGGCGCCCAGGGCGGGTTGGGGGCTGAGTACCTGATTGCGGACGTCTCCGGTCAGCCGGCCGTGGCGATCGGCGCCCGGTGGGTCGTCCGCGGCTTCGGCGCCTTAGATACCGACGAGAGCGAGACTGACTTTGCGATGTTTTTGAGCACAGAAGCAGCGATCATTGTGGAGTTTACGCGGTAGTTCCACCGTGGTGGAAAAAATGGTTTTGGGGTTGACGACGTTCGAGCCGCGCGTAGGTTGTGGCATGGCGCTGAACATCAAGAACGACGAGGTCGAGCGGCTGGTCGAGCAGTTGGCCGCCCACACCGGCGAAACCCGCACCGAAGCGGTCCGTCGGGCGCTGATCGAGCGCTTGGAGCGCACCCGCGCGGGGTCCTTCCAGAAGCACCGCAACGACGCCACTCTGCACTGGCTGCGGACCAGCGTCTGGCCGACGTTGGCGGCTGAGCATCTGGGACGCCCGATCTCGCGTGAGGAGGAGGCGGAGCTCCTCGGCTACGGTCCGGAGGGCGTGTGATCGTCGATGCGTCAGCGCTCGTCGCCATCGCGTTGGGCGAAGCTGGTGCCGAGGAACTCGTCGCCGCGCTCGCCGCTCACCCCGGGAGTGTGATCGGCGCGCCGACCGCTGCCGAGGC
Source organism: Deltaproteobacteria bacterium (assembly GCA_947445035.1). Classification (GTDB taxonomy): domain Bacteria; phylum Myxococcota_A; class UBA796; order UBA796; family SXON01; genus SXON01. The sequence goes on along the minus strand of CANFCK010000003.1, from coordinate 49,344 downwards.
CAGCATCGTCTTGGAGAATCGCTTCCCCGGGCGTGGGGACGTGGTACTCGCAGGCTTGTTGAGCCGATTTGGTATGGTCGTCCTTCCCTTTCCGGCGGAGTTCTGGACGCAGACGCATGCGGCGTACGCTCGATTCGGCCGCGGGCGTCACCCGGCGCAGCTCAACTTCGGCGATTGTCTTGGCTACGTCATCGCCAAGGCCACCGGCCTGCCGCTCCTGTGCACCGGCCAGGACTTCGCCAGGACCGACCTGCCGATCGCGCCCTACTGAACGGCTACTCCTTCGCGCAGATCAGCCCAACGTCGCCACCCCCGCCCGCCCACGCGGCGCCAGCCGTCGGGTACTGCAAGGTCAAAAGGGTACCCGAGGGCGACCCGGGCGACACCTTGTTGAGTCCGTCGGTGACGTTCTTCGCCCCGCGCCAGTCGGCGGCCTTCGCTTCGTCCGGCAGCCGATCGACGACGTAGCACTGCCAGCCGCCGCCAGCGTTGGCAGAAGGGACCAGGCGCGACGCGAGCCCGCCGCCGATGAGGCCGAGGAGGAGAAGGAGGAAGGACGATTTCTTGGACATGGTGGAACCCGGGTTGCCGGGCGAGCCTACCACAGCGTCGGCTGCACGGGTCGCGCGCCGATCAGTCTTTTGGACCGGATTCCGCTGGGGAACGTCCGCCCGCCGGCCATCGAAGGTTGGCCTCGGCCTCGTCCATCAAGCCGAGCAGGACCAACCTCGCGGTCACCGCGGCCCGTGAGCGCTTCAGTTCGCGCCCGATCTCGGCCGCGTCGTCGCCAGCGGTCCAGCCGGCGCGTACCCTCTCTTCTTCTTCAGCGGTCCACACTTTCCCGCGTCGCGACTCTTCACGCGCCATCGGTGGCGGGGGCGGCGCCGTCGGGTACCAGTCACCGCTGTCGCGACCGGTATCCGGCGGTAGCAGTGCTAGAACCTCGCGGAGAGCCCACCAGTGGGCGAGGCCCATCTGCAGCTCCCGGCCGTCGGGCAGGGTGAGCAGCGGGTCCAAGGCAAGGCTGCCGAAGCGGTAGCGCTGGTGGTCGAGGGTCCAGTGGATGGAGAAGGAGTCGAAAGTTGACACGGTGGGTCCAGGTGTGCCGCCGGTCTCCGCACGCGGCGTGCCCGGTAATAAGGCAGCTTCGCTCGTGGCGTGCGGGGGCGCGGGTGACGGAGGTCCGGCGGTTGTCCGGGGACGTTCGTCGGGGGTGGTGGTGTCAAGGTGTGCGATCGCGGCCCCCCGCGCTACGCCCCCGCTCCGATGCCCCAACTGACGATCCCCCTCCTCGCCCAACGCCCCGAGACGCTGGTCGCGGCGCTGGCCGAGCGCGAGGTCCGATGCTCCCTGCGCGAGGCGCGGCAGGTGCTCTCACGCGTGATCTCCGAAGGCCGGGACGATCCCACTCCCCAGCGAGAACCTCGTAAAGCGCTCATCGCCGCCCTGCACGAGCACGCGACGTGGGCACGGCCCGAGGTCATGGAGCGGGTTCCGGACTCCGAGGGCAAGAGTGTCCGTTACCTGTTCCGGCTCCACGATGGCAAGCTGGTTGAAGCGGTGCGCATCGGGCTGCTCAAGCCGGACTGCTTCACAGTCTGCCTGTCCTCCCAAGTTGGGTGCGCGATGGCGTGCGACTTCTGCGCGACGGGCAGGCTCGGACTCTCCCGCAACCTCGATGCCGCCGAGATCATCGGATGTTTCCTGACCGTGCGCGACGAGGCGCCGGGGCGGGTGACGGGGGCGGTTTTCATGGGCCAGGGCGAGCCCTTCCACAACTACGATGCCGTCGTGACCGCCGCCCAGGTGCTCAGCAATCCGGCCGGGGGGCGCATCGCACAGGAGGCGATCACCATCTCCACGGTGGGGCTGGTGCCTCAGATCCGTCGGTTCACCCGGGAGCGGCAGCCCTTCCGACTGATCGTCTCGTTGTCCTCCGCGGTGGCCGAACGACGCGCGCGGCTGCTGCCGGTGGCCGGGCGCACACCGCTTCCGGAGCTGGTGGATGCCCTACGGGAATACGCGACGGTCAGCAAGGGTCGGCTCACGCTGGCGTGGGTGGTGATGAAAGGGGAAAACACCGGCGATGACGAGATCAACGCGCTGCGAGAAGGTCTGGTTGGGCTCCGCTACCAGTTGAACCTCATCGACGTCAACGACAACCGTCCTGACGGATACCGACGGGTGGACGCGGCCGAGCTTCGGGACTTCCTGGGCCGGCTCCAGAGCCTGAACGTGCCGTTGATCCGGCGGTACAGCGTCGGTGCGGACGAGAACTCCGCGTGTGGGATGTTGGCGGCCACGAGGGTGGAGGCAGCGGCCGGATGAACCCCTTCCGCCGCTGCGCTCCGGCGGCGGTCTTGGCGTCGGGTTGCCTGTTCGCCCCCGAGGCCGAGGTCGTCCTCGAGCCCGCCGCGTGCGAGGAGACGGAGGCGGCGGTCAGCTGCCCATTCACGACGGTCGTCTTCCGTCGCGGGCTCGCCACCCGAGACGTGCACGTGCAGCTCCCGCTGAGCGAGGCCCCCGACGCCGGCTGGCCCACCGTCCTCTTCTTCCAGGGCAGCTTCGATTCCGCCGAGGGTGTTTGGGCGGCCGCGGCGGACGACGGGTTCGGCTCGCTCCATCAGGCGCGCCTGCTGTCCCACCTCCTCTCGGCGGGCTTCGCCGTGATCGCGCCGGAGACCTCGGCCGACGGGTTCGGCTTCTGGGGAACCAACGTGTGGCCCACGACGTACGATTGGGAAGCGGGCGAGGACCACGGGGTCATCCTCGGTATCTTCGAGGCGCTCGATCGCGGCGAGCTCGGCCCGTTGGACGGGGCACGGCTGTACGCGACGGGCATCTCCAGCGGGGGGTACATGAGCTCGCGCATGGCGCTGAGCTACCCCGGCCGGATGCGCGCCTTGGCCATCCAGTCCGCCTCCTGGGCGACCTGTGCGGGTCCCCTGTGCATGGTGGGCCAGATTCCGACCAACCACCCTCCCACGCTTTTCCTTCACGGAGATGCCGACGCCATCGTATCGATCGAGACGATGCGTCCCTACGCCGAGGCCCTGGAGAACGCCGGGATCACCAACCGGGTCATCGAGGGGGCCGACGTGGGCCATGAGTGGCTGGAATCGGCGCCCGACGACGTTCCCGCGTGGTTTATAGGGTCGCCATGACGATGCTCCTTGCCCTCGCGCTGGCCGGTGAACCCACGACGCTGTTCGTCGACCCCAAGGACCTGCGGATTCTGAGGCTTCCGGGCGTCGAGGCGATGGGTACACCCGGCGGAGATCACAGCCCGGCGGTGGGGGCGGGTCTCTTCCTGACGATCGCGGGGGCCGAGGTGCAGCTGCCGGGCGTGGACGAGCTTCGCGCGCCGGTTCCGGCCGACGGGGCACGCACGTTCGCGGGTCTCGTCGCGTCCTCCGCCCCGTTGGCGGCGACGCTGGTCGTCACGCCCGCGGACTTCGCGGCGACGGTCGGCGACGAGCCCGCGCTCCGCTGTCATCACGCCCGCATCGAGGAGATCGCGCTCACGCTGAGCGCGACGGGGACCGAGCTCCGGGGGCGGCGGGTCATCGTCGGCAGCGAAACCATGACCGCTGGCCGTTGCCCCGGTTAGCTCGGCCGGATGACGACGCCGCTGTGGTGCCTGGTGTTCTTCGCGTCGTGGACGTTGGCCCTGGTGCTCTTCGGCCTCGGCCCGTTTCGCGTGGGCAGCGTGCTGATGGGGAAGGCAAAACCCAACCACTTTCCCGCCGAGACCCCTCACGGCCCCGACTGGTACCGTCGGCTCATGCGGGCACACGCCAACTGTGTCGAGAACCTCGGCCCGTTCGGCGTCGTCGTGCTCGTCGGCCAACTCATCGGGCTCACTGACGGGAACTTTGCGCTCTTGTCCCAGGTGTATGTGGGTGCGCGCGTGGGCCAAACCCTGCTTCACCTGGCGTCGGGGCGCGCGCGCATCATCAACTTGCGCTTCACCTGCTTTCTGGTTCAGCTGGTGTGTGTCGGCGCGATGATCGTGGAGATCGCGCGGCACGGGTAGCCGCGCGTGAATATGAACATTCGCCTGACGACTCACCCGAGCGGGAGCAAACATGTTTCACCCCCTCCCCCGGTAGCCGGCTGCACATCTGGGTTGAACATGCATTTGGCGCATGTTTGATCCTTGTCGCGACCGCCCTGCTTGTCCCAATCTCCCCCGCGCACGCCGAGCCCGGGGATGCCGGCACGTCCGGGCCCTTGGCCCTCGACGCGACCTTCGTCGGCACGCAGCTTCGCCAGGTGGACTACGTCGAAGGTAGCACCGGCACGCCCATCGCCACCGAGGCCTACGCCTACGACAAGATGGGCCGGGTCGCGACCCGTTGCGGTCCGAGTGACGACCCCACCTGTGTGGACGGCGGCGCGTTTTCGCCGTCGACGGTCTGGAGTGGGGCATCGACACGCCCGTCGGCATCCGCCACGTGATCACCCGCGACGCCTTCGGGACGCCGGTGGCCGTCGATGCTGACGGAGACGACACGACGGCCAACGTTCGCGCCCAGATGTGGGGCCCGAGCCTGTCGGACGCGCCGGTGGCGGGCGTCGATGGTTCGGGCGACGGGGTGATGACGGTGGCGATCGACGGCATCGCGGTGGGGCGCCTCGAAGGTGGGGCCTTCGTGGCCTCGTCGCAAGCAACCCGTCGTCCACCTCGACGCCGACGCGCACTTCGACGCCCTTGACATCCGCGCTCACCTCCCCGCCGCCCAAGCCTTCACCCGCGCCTCAACGAGATCGATCGGCAGCGCGCCACCGCCGAGCACCACGTCATGGAACCCGCGCAGATCGAAGCGGGCGCCCAGGGCCGCCTCGGTCTCCTTGCGGATGCGCAAAAGCTCCAACTGCCCCGTCTTGTAGCCGAGCGCCTGGCCCGGCCAGGTGATGTAGCGGTCGACCTCGTTGACGATGTTGTTCTTGGCAAGGGGTGTATTATCGAGGAGAAAGGCCTCGGCCTCCTCGCGGGACCAGCCTTGCTCGTGGATTCCCGTGTCGACGACAAGGCGCGCCGCCCGCCAGGTGTCGAAGCCGAGCATCCCGATGCGCTGGAGGTCGTCGGAGTACAGGCCAAGCTCCTCGGCAAGCCGCTCGGAGTACAGCGCCCAGCCTTCCACAAAGACCGTGAAGCTGGCGTAGCGGCGGAAGGCCGGCAGCCCTCCCGCTTCGTTGGCCAGGGCAATCTGGAGGTGGTGACCCGGAATCGCCTCGTGCCAGGCCAGGACTTCGGCGTCGAAGCGTGTCCGGGTTTCCGGCTGGTAGCTGTTGACGAAGTAGATGCCAGGGGTGCTCTGGTCGGTCGCAGCGGGCCAGTAGTAGGCGATCGTCGTGTAGGGCGCCTCGTGGTCGGGGATGGCCTGGACCTTGCACTCCGCGAGGGGGAGTCGGCCAAACGCCCGGGGCATCGCCGCTTTGGCGCGAGCGAGCGCGTCGGCCGCAGTGCGCTCGACCTCCTCTCGCGTCTTGAAGTGGAGCGCCGGGTCGCTACGCAAGCGCTCCAGCAGGTCTGGCAGCGTCTTCGTCCCGAGCGTGCCCTCGCCGAGGCGGACCATCTCGGCGTGGATGCGCTCCAGCTCTGCGAGGCCGGTGGCGTGCAGGTCCTGGGGGGTGCGAGCGGTGCTGGTTTCTTGCTGCGCCCGCGCCGCATAGCAGGCCGCGCCGTTGGGCACGAAGCTCACGCCCTCCTTGCCGGCGCCCCGCGCCACCGGCAGCAGCTCGTCCCGTAGGAAGCCGCGGTATTCCAACAGTGCGGTCCGAAGCGGGCCCCGGACGATGACGCCCATCTCGCGTACCAACGCTTGCCGATCAGCAGCGGCCAACGCCGCATGGGGCTGGCGCGTCACCGCGAGGAGCGCCTGGGTTTCCGGCGGTGCCGCCAACTCGGCCTCGACCATGTCCAGGACCTTCTGGACCGAGGCACGGTTGGCGACCTTGCCGTCCCGGAGGCCGGTTCTGAGGTTGGCAACGTCGACCATGACATAGTTCGGGGCGGCCCGGAAGCGGGATACGAATGCATCGACATCACGACGATTCGCCAGCGGCTGTTCACGCCCCAGGTCGGCCACGAAAACCAGGGCATTGGCCCGCGCTGACAACGACCACACCGAGAAGTCGCAGGCCTCGCTGGCGGCGAGTCCGTCCCGCAGCTGCCGCACGAAAACGTCGCGATGCAACGCGTCGGTGACGTCGAGTCCGTTGAGCCGCTCGGCGCGCGCCAGCCAGGCTTCACTCGCCTTTTTCCAGCGTTGTCGCTGCCGGGGCGAGTTGTCGTCGAGGCGGTCGTCGAAGCGGGGGTCGCCCAGCTGCGTGGCCCAGGTCGGCGACGCGGCCATCGTCGCGTCCCAGGACTCGTCCAAAAGCTGCGCCAAACGGGCGTCGTGCACGCCAATGGAGCTGAGAGGGGGCTCGGCGGCGGCCACCAGCGCCACGAGGAGCAGCATCAGAGCGCTTCGTACAGGGTCGCGACGCCCTGGCCGACACCAACGCACAAAGTCGCGACACCATATCGAACGCCGCGTTCCCGCATCGTGTGGAGAAGCGTCGCGGTGATGCGTGAGCCGGAGCTTCCGAGCGGGTGTCCCAAGGCGATGGCGCCGCCCTTGGTGTTCACCTTCTCGTGGTCCAATCCCAGCTCCCGGATGACCGCCAACGACTGGGCGGCGAAGGCTTCGTTGAGCTCCCACAGCCCGATGTCGGCGACCGAGAGTCCAGCCTTCGCCAGGCACTTCCGAACCGCCGGGACCGGGCCGATGCCCATCACCCGCGGATCGACGCCTGCCGAAGCGCAGGCCAGTACCCGGCCGATCGGCAAGAGCCCCAGCTCCCGCGCCGCCGCCGGGTGGGCGATGATCATGCCCGAAGCGCCGTCGTTGAGGGTGGACGAGTTCCCGGCGGTGACGGTGCCGCCCTTGCGGAAGGCTGCCTTCAACCTGGTCAGTCCCTCGATCGTCGAGTCGGGGCGCGGGCCTTCGTCCTTGTCGAGCGGCGCGTCTTTGGCGCGGACGACGGCCACCATCTCGGCAGCGAAGTCCGCGGACACAGCGCGGCGGTGGCTCTCTACGGCGTAGGCGTCCTGGTCCTCGCGGGAGATCTGGTGCCGTTCCGCGAGGTTCTCCGCCGTCTCTCCCATGGCTTCGAGCGGAAAGAGCGCCTCCAGCTTGGGATTGGGAAACCGCCAGCCCAACGAGGTGTCGAAGCCCGTGATGTTGCCAAACTTCGGTGCCACCCCGCCCCGGGCGAAAACGTAGGGCGCGCGCGACATACTCTCCACCCCTCCCGCCAGGACCAGCCGCGCGTCGCCGGTGAGGACCATGCGGGCGGCGTTGTTGACCGCTTCGAGACCCGACGCGCAGAGGCGATTGACGGTGTAGGCCGGCGTGGTTTGCGGCAGCCCCGCCAGGAGCGTCGCCATGCGCGCGACATTGCGGTTGTCTTCGCCGGCCTGGTTGGCGCAGCCGAGGATCACCTCGTCCACGCAGGCGGGATCGATGCCACTGCGGCTGACGAGCTCACGGAGGATGAGCGCCGCGAGGTCGTCGGCCCGGACGTCAGCGAGCCCGCCGAGAAACCTTCCGACAGGGGTGCGCAGGGGGAGAACGACAACGGGGTGATCCATGCTGGCCTCGGCGCGCGTTCCCTACCGCATCGCCCAGACCGGTGCTATGGTCGTGTCCGCGTCATGTTCCTTTCGCTACTGGCATTTACCGCCCTCGCGGCTGACGAATTCGAGGGGTTCCGCTTCTACTACGGGGACATCCACAGCCATACCGGCGCGTCGGGAGACGGTGGAAGCTCGGACATCGGGGCCTGCACCCGGTTCAGCACCGGCGATCCCGGGGTTTGCGGCGCGTACGTCGACGTCGGTACGGTGGCCCGCGCCAACGGCCTTGACTTCTTCGCCAGCCTCGACCATGTCACCAGCGCTGGCGCGACGACTACGGTCGAGAACTTCGAGGCCGTTTTTCAGCATGTGAACGGGCTGAACGACCCCGAGGGCGGCCTGGTCACCATTCCCGGGGCGGAGGTGTTCGTCGAGCTGCCGGACGGGTCCGATGTCGGGCACCGGTCCCTGCTCTTCTTTGGCGATGAGGCCACGCTTTCCGGGCTGGTCATGACCGACGCCCAGCCGAGCGGTAGCCTCAGCAACCAGGTGTCGGAGTGCTCGGTGCTCACGACGTTCATGGACGCGCTCACCGCCCGTATGGGTCCGGCGCTTTTGCTGCCGCATCACCCTGGCGTGAAGAAGCCGATGACCACCGATTGGAGCTGCTTCGACGCCGAGTATGAGCCGGCGGTGGAAGTGTACTCAGAGCACGGCAGCTCCATGGACGCGGAGTCCACCTTCGACATCCCGTGGAGTGGGTACGCGGCGTCGGGAACGGTTCTTGCCGGCCTGGATCCGCGGGGTGGTGGCTTGCGTTTCGGCTTCGCCGCGGGCAGCGACAACCATGACAGCCACCCCGGCCAGACCTGCGGCATCGACACCGTACAGGACCAGCCCTACGGGTCCGGGCTCACCGTGGTGGTCCTCGATGCGGTGGAAACCTTCGACCGTCCGGCGATCTACGCCGCGTTCCGCGACCGTAAGACCTACGCGACCACGGGGCCGATGCTCCCGTTGGTGGTCGAGGTGCGGCTCCCGGATGGCAGCTTCGTGGCCGCGATGGGCGAGGCGGTGCCCTTCGCGAACGGGCAGGACATCGTGGTCGAGGCGCGGGTGCCAGGGGACGTAGCCGCTACCGTGGTCAGCGCAATAGCGTTGGGTCCCGATGCCGCATGGCCCATGGTCGCGACGGTGGCGGGCGCGTGGCAGGTCACGATTCCGGCTGTCGAGCTGCCGGAGCACCTGTTTGTGGACTTGGAGGTCGACGCGGCGGCATGGTGGCCGAGCGGGTGTGTGGACGGGGGCGACTCCACGTTCGACCATGTCTGGGGCTCGCCGATCTGGTTCGATCCGCTGGACGGGGACACCGATCGCGACGGGTACTCGCCGGCGGACGGCGATTGCGACGACGGCGACGAGCGCGTCCATCCGGGCGCGGAAGAGGCGTGCGCGCAGCCCGAGGCCGACCAGAACTGTGACGGGGTCCTTGCCGCCGACGACCCGGATTGTGTGCGGGACCCGGGCGACACCGCCGATACCGGGGCGGATACGGCCGAGTCGGCCGACGATACCGTGCCCATCTTCGACACCCACGACTCCGGCGATGCCGTCGAGCCGGGGCCGACGCACCGATGTGCCTGTGACAGCGGCAACGCCTCGTTCGCGGGGGGGGTCGTGCTGTTGGCGATCGCGATGTCAGCGCGGCGGCGCCGATGATCGCCCTGTTGCTCGCCTGTGCCACTGACGACACCGATTTCCCACAACCGGTGATGCCTGACGGCGACACAGTCGACACCTCGCCGGCTGGCCCCCTCACGATCACCGCCGTAGGTCCGGCCGCGTCCATCGACGAGTGCGCCGAGGTCTGCTTCAGCGTGGTGGTGACACGCGATGGCCGCGGCGTCGACGATGTGCTCGTGGACGTGTGGATCGGCGATCACGCGTTTGGCGCGGACGTGCCCACCACGGGCGATGGCACGGCGTCCGTTTGCGGGGGGGGCCTCGACGTGGGCGTCCACGAGGCACTGGTGGTTGCGACGCTCGACGGCGAGTCGGTCACGAGCATCGCGACGGCTACGGTGGCGGCCTTCGGGTGGGCAGATGGCTTCGAGCGTGACAGCGCGCCGGTTGACACGCTGCCTTGGACGCCGAGTTTTGTCCGGCACGCCGGCAATCCCGTGCTGCCCGCCGGAGAGCTCGGCACCTGGGATGAAGTGGGCGACATCGTGCCAAGCGTGGCCAGGACGGACGACGGCTGGGTGATGTGGTTCGCGGGCACCGCCGAGGTCGACTACATCGTTGGCGTCGCGACCTCACCCGACGGGATCACCTGGAGCAAGGACGCGCGGAATCCGTTGTTCTCGGGCGACGGGATCGAGGCGAGTTGGCGGCGTTACAGCACCAACTCCCCGATGATTGTGGAGCACGACGGCGCGTGGTACATGTACTACACCGGGCGGTCCGAAGAGACCGGCAACCTCAACATCGGGCTGGCGGTCGGGGACGATCCCTCCACCGTGGTCGACGTGCCCGAGAACCCAGTGTTTTCCTGGACCGAAGCGGAGTCCACCTGGGCAGGGCAGGCAGTGGCACATCCCAGCGTCCTGGTTCGCGAGGATGGCTGGTGGGAAATGTGGTATTCCACCGGCTACCATCGCATCGGCTATGCCTATTCGCGCGACGGCTCCAGCTGGTCGCGGTACTGCAAAAACCCGGTGTTCGAAGGGGACCAAGACTACCTGGACTGGGAAACCAACCAGGTCAAGGCCAACGAAGTGCTTCATCACGACGGTTGGTACTACATGACCTACACGGCGGGGGACACCGGCGCCTTCACCATCGGCTGGGCGATGAGTCGCGATGGAATCCATTGGGTTCGTGCGGACAAGCCCGTGTTTTCCGCGGCGACGGAGGCCGGCACCTGGGAAAGCAACTCGGTTTTGTCGGCGCCGATCGTGGTCGTTGGGGACGAACTGTGGATGTGGTATTCGGGCACGGGCGCCACCGGCTCGGCGGTGGGGCTGGCGATCGCCTCGCTTGCGGGGGCGCCGTGATCGTCGCGTTCCTCCTTTTGGCCTGCCGTCACGCGGCGCCGGACGAAGTCGACACCGAGGACACCGGTGATGAACCGGTAGATACCGATGTCATCGAGCCGGACGTGCACTACTCGGTTGAGCGGGTGGCCACCGGCACTCTTCCCGAGCAGGACGGCGTAGCGCTGGCTTTCGTCAGCCCGTTGACCGGCGTGGTTTTGGCGTTGGACGAAGCTCGGACCACGTTTCGCTACCTACTCGACACCTACGTTCATCCCACCGGCGACTACTGCGCCGGCGGCACCATCGACGAAAATGGCGTCTGCCGCGGGGGAATTACCTGGACGAGCGGCAGAATCGCGTCATCTGTCGCGACACTGAATGCCTGTGCCGACCCCGCCAGCGGCGCTCTCTACCTGCTCAAAGCCGGCGGCGACAAGCTCGAGGTGATCGACATCTCGATGGAAGGCGACGACCCCTACAGCTACCTCCGGGCGTTGACTGCGGTGAAGTTACCGATCGCCATCGCCCAGGCCGTCAATTGGACTGGGCCCTGTGCCTACCTGCCTGACGACGATGTCCTCCTCCTCAGCTCTCCCGCGCAGAGCGCGTTGGCGAAGCTGAGCCTTGGGGAGATGCCTTCAGTCTTACGAACCGAGGTCCTTGGTTTTGTGCCAGGCAAGCTCGCAGTCGTTGGGGACCAACTCTTCGTCCAGGACGTCTCGAACGATCGCGTGGTCCGCATGGGCACCGCAGAGTTGGCCGTGCTCGGCGCTTGGCAGGCCCCGGCCGCCATCCTGGATGTTGCCTTCGCCACTGGAAGCGGCGACGCGTGGGTCGCGATGGGGCAAGCCGGCGTGGCGCAGGTCACCTTCGACGCGCAGCATGTCGCGACCGCGGCGCTGACGCCGATTTTGGGCAACGTCCGGGAGCTCGTCGCCGATCCCGTGCGCGGCCTCGCCTGGGGTGTCGTGGAGGCCGATGGCGTCGAGTCCGTGGCGCTCTTCCAGGCCGGCGAGGTGCGCGCCACCTATGCGATCGAAGGAAAGGTGCTCCGCTTGGCTGAGCCCTCCGCCACGGGAGATGTGCCCGTCTTCTGGAGCGCGCTCGACAGCACCGCAGTCCAGTTCACCATCCTCGCGCCGGTCGAGGACGTGCAAGCGCTCGACCCCCTCCGGATATTTCTGTTCACCACGATCGAAGAGCCTTCCGACATCAACATGGCGCTCCCGTGTGCCGGCGATGGCCTGAGCTTCGAGGACGAGCTGACCTTGGTGCGGTACAACGCCCGGGTCCTCGCCGGTTATGGCATTCCCGTGGCGATGGCCATCACCGACAACTTCGCGGAGAAGGCGGAGCTTTGCGGGCAAACCGCGATCTATCAGGAGCTGACCGACCATGGGTTCGAGCTCGGCGCCATGCTCCACAATCGGCCGTGCTACAACTGCAGCGCCGGCGGGGCGCCGTACAACCCCGACCTGTGCACCCCCGAAGATCCCAACTACATCGCCGCCAGTAGCGGGGCGGCCTGTTTCCCCGATGATCCCGAGTACTGCGATCTGGGCGACTGGGACTGCTACCTGGCGTTCCTCGGCCCCCGCGTCGACGTTGCCGACCGGAATATTCCAGGGGGCGCCTCGTTCATCGTCGGTGGGGATCGGCACGGAATGTGGAAGTACGACTGGCTGCGACTCTACCGCACCGTCGATCGCCCCACACTGGGGATATCTGGTTTTGATCTTACCCTTTTCGCTGGCGCCTGGGCCTACAACGGCATCGACTTCGACGACCCGCGCGGCAAGAATCCTTCGCCCTGGCGGGTCGAGGGGCGCGCGGCGGCGTGGCATCCCGCGGACATCGACCACTGGGATCAGGATAACCCGAACTCAAACCTTCTGTATCTGCCGGGGGTAAACTCGGCGACGGTGAAGTTGGCGGAGCAGCAGTCGTCGGGACTCTATATGCTCGACTTCTTCGAGGTGGCCAGCGACGTCGCCTACCGTCAAGACGACTTCGAAATGCAGTGGCAACTGCTCCGCAGCGCGGTTGCCAATCGTAAGCCGGGTTCGCTGAACACCTGGTATTTCCACATTCACGACACCGGAACGCTGAACCTCCGCGATGGGGTCGACGCCCCCGTCACCGCCGACCCCGACGGCGACGGCCCCGAGCCCGAAGTCGCTGCCGAAGCGCTCCTCCAGGACTTCATCACCCGTGTCAATGACCGGTATGTCGCGACGGGCGCCGTGGAATGGGCATACCCGTCGGGTGTGCGCGCACTGGACCCTGTCCGCGGGGAGTGAACCGATGACAGCGCCGGTATAAGCGGCGCCGTGCTCTTCCTCGGCCTCATTGCGACGCTCGCTCAAGCTGAGGACGCGCGAACTCAGTACACCTACCGCGGCATCGTGCCTGAGGGCTTGTACACCGCGGCGGAGATCGGGGCGTTTCTCCGGAAGAATCCCACGGCTACCCACGAGGTCCGCCGGGACGAGTGGGACGACTGGCGTCTCGCCGGTCGGGTGCCCGAAATCGTGGATGCCTGGCTCAACGACCCGGTGGCGTCAGCGCCGGCGTTGGAGGCTGGTGTTCCAGATTCTGGGGACGGGGGGCAAGCCCCCCGTAACGCCCCCGCATCCCCGCCCCTTTTGGCTGCGGCACCCGTGGTGGAGGCGGCGGCGCCGCTTGAAAATCCGCCGCACGCCGGGGTTGTCGGCCTGGGCGAGGTGTGGCTGGGCGTGCGCTTCGATCCCTCTACGACGCAGGCGCCGACGATCTCGTTGCGGCGGCTGGCCGCCGGGATGGCGCTTGACGGCGGGTTGGTGTCGGGTCGTGTGTACCTGTCGGCGGGCGGTCCGGAGCCCGTCGTCGTCGAGGATGCGTGGATTCGGGTGGGGGAGTCGGGGCCGGCGGGGGCCGTTGGTCGTCTGGGCATCGCGCGTCCGGCCTTCGGGCTGGCCGACAACCTCGAAGAAGGTCGCCGGTTCTGGATCGCTGGCGCCTCCGCTGAGGTGGAACGCGCGGGGGGGGTCTTCCCCCAGGCCACCCTCGGCATCGGCGGGGGAGGGGGAAATCGGCGGTGGAATGTGTACGGTGAGGTCGCCGATGCCGGAGGCGACAGCCCGCTGGAGGTGATCGACCTCCACGCAGTGGAAGTGCGCGGCCGGGTCCGAGGCCATTTCGGGACCGACGACGTCGGCGTTGAACTCGGGGCCAGCCTCGCCTGGCGCGCTCCGGCCCTGGGCGAAATCGCGCCGCGAACCGTCGCCGCGATCCAGGCAGCAGCGCACTCGCAGCGGCTGAGCGTCATCGGCGAGCTCCTGGCCGGTGTCGAAGGAGACGACGCAGTGCCGCTCGTGGGCGGGCTGGCGCTTCTGGCGGTGAACACGCCGCTCGGCGGCGCTTTGCGGGCGTTCGACGTGGTCGTCGGTGGCGGCGGCTGGGATCCGACCCTCACCGGGTTCCCTGACGAAGAGGACACCCCCGACGCCACCTACGAAGGGCGCGCTGGGGCGAACCTCGGCTGGGCGACCCCTCGCACGAGCCTCATCACCGGCCTCGGCTACCACCTCAGCGTGCCGCAAGACACTGCGCTGCCGATCGGCCATTCGCTCCTGGTCGAGGCGGCCTGGCGCTACTGACGCCTACCCTGTTGCTGCTCGCCGGCTGCGGGCTCCGCGACGTATTGCCGGGACCTCCGGTCGCGACCGGGGCCGCGCGCGCAGCCTACGACCGCGCCGAGGCCCCGCGCACCGCCGACGGGGCCGCGCTCACCTACCTCAGCGCGCCGAGCGTGCCCTGGCCGGTGCTGCCGATCCAGGTGTGGGGGCTGCGCTACGCGCTCGATATCGTGCTGGTTTCCGACCATCCGGACTGGGTGATGCACGAGTACGCGCGAGTCGATGTGCCCGGGCGGTCGGTGTGGCTCGCCAAGGATGCGGGCATCGACCGGGAGCAGACGATCACCGCCGATCTCGACGACCTGGCCTCCTGGGTGCCGGAGGTACCCGTGCGCCGGCGCCAGCGGGCGCTCGTCGTGACCGACGTGGGCACTGCCACCCACGCCGACCTTCGGTTTCAATACCAGAACCCGCTGGGTCAGGGCACGGATGTCCACTACACGGGACCGCTCCCGACGGCGCCGAGCCAACCGCGCAACGGCAACACCATGGGCCACAGCCGGGCGAGCGTCGCGGCGCTCTTGGACCTGTACCGCTTTCGCATTGGTGGGAGCGCGCAGATCAGCATCGCCGGGGTCGAGCGAAAGCTGCATCGGCTGGCGAACCTCGTGCCCGAGGCGTACCTCCTCGCCCAGGTCCAAGGTGGCTTCGCTGTCGCCGACTTCTGCCAGGGGGGTGACGCGAGCGGATTCGTGCTCAAGCGCCCCTGCGCCGCCGACGACTGGCCCACCGAGGCCGAGGAGCGCTGGTCCGTTGCCCAGGATGGCTGGGTCGTTCGCGACGGCCCGGTGGTGAGCCTGCGCTACCACTTCGTGGGGGGCGAGCTCGACCGTGCCCAGGCCGTACAAAATGGGGAGGGCAGCCCGCTGGTGAACGTGACCTTCTCACCGCGTCTTCCTGATGTTCGCCGCCGCTTCGACGGCGACGCGCACGGTGCCTTCGTCGTCGACATCAACGGTCAGCCCGGCCACGGCGTCGGTCGGACCCTGGCCCGCTGGGAGGGTGATGCCGTCGTGCTGTCCGTGATGCCGACCGCGCCACGCTGGTTCGCGGACCGGCCGTTGGAGAGCCGGATCACCTACGCTCACGACGTTTCCTGGGTGCGGACCACACGTTGATATAAGCCGCGCGCATGTGGACACTCGCCGACCGTACCTTCACCTCGCGTCTGGTGCTCGGCACCGGAAAATACCCGTCCTTCGCGGTGATGCGCGACTGTCACCTTGCCAGCGCCACCGAGATGGTCACCCTGGCCATCCGCCGGGTCGACCTCAGCGCCCCCCCAGGCGAAAACATCCTCGATTTCATCGACCGTACCAAGGTGCATGTGCTGCCCAATACGGCCGGCTGCTACACCGCCGAGGACGCCGTGCTGACCGCAAAGCTCGCGCGTGAATTGCTGGGCACAAACTGGGTGAAGCTCGAGGTCATCGGCGACCCCGAAACCCTTTTCCCGGACGTGGAGGGTACGCTCGAAGCTGCGCGTGTGCTGGTGCGCGACGGATTCGTGGTCCTGCCGTACGTCACCGACGACCCTGTGGCCTGCAAGCAGCTCGCCGACATCGGCTGCGTCGCGGTCATGCCGCTCGCGGCGCCCATCGGCTCGGGCCTTGGCATCCGCAATCCGTGGAACCTGCAGATCATCCTCGAACAAGCCAAGGTCCCGGTCATCGTCGATGCCGGGGTGGGCACCGCCAGTGATGTGGCCCTCGCGCTGGAAATGGGCGTGACCGCGGTCCTTTTGAACACCGCGGTCGCCGGCGCGACGGACCCGGTCAAGATGGCCAGCGCGATGCGGTTGGGCGTCGAAGCGGGGCGGCTCGCGTTCGAGGCCGGGCGGATTCCGAAGAAGCTCTACGGCTCGGCGTCCAGCCCGATCGGCGGGGTCGTCGGCAGGTAGCGTTGCAACGCCGCCACCGGCGCCGGTGCGTGCCAGATAGCGCCTTGGACGGCGATGCCAACGGCTCCACGCTCGCGACAGATTCCGACATGCTCGGGCAGCACGCCGCCCAGCGCCCACAGCCCCGCGAGGCCGGTGGGACCGAGTGGGTCGCGGCCGTGGCGCGCCGCGAAGATCGGGGAGAGCAGCGCGTAGTCGGCACCCGCTCCGAGCGCGGCCAGAGCGGCTTCGCGGGAGTGCGCGCTCACTCCGAGCGTGCCCGTGAACCGGGCGCGCCAACTCACGACGTCCATTTCTGCCGACAGGTGTAGTGCGTGGGCGACGTCGGCCGCACCAGGCATCCGCGCGTGGAGAATCACGCGGTCCAGCGGCAGCCCGGCCGGGAGGGTCGGCTCCCGTACGAGCACGCTGGCGCCGGCATCCCAGAGCTGGTGCACCCTTTGGACGAGATCCAGCCCACCGTCGGTGATCACCAGGATGCGCATCCGGAGGGCTAACAGGCGGCCCGGAGTCCGCCCCTGAGCTACCAGGGGCCACCTCCTGGACGTCACATGAGCATCGAACGTAGGCGCAATGTCCGCTCGTAGCGGCCTCGCCGCGCTCTCCGCCGACCTCCGGGCCCTGGCCCACTCGCCGCGCGAGCTGTGGATCGTCTACGCGATGAAGCTCTTCGAGTCGATCGGCTATTTCGCGATCTACTCGCTCCTCGCGATCTTCCTCTCCGACGACCACGCCCTCGACGACGCTCAGGCGGGTGCGGTTGTGGGGGGTTGGCAGACGGCAATCTCGCTGGTGGTTTTCATGGCGGGGTTCATCGCCGATGCGATGGGCGTCCGTCGCGCGCTGCTGGTGGCAGCGATCTCGACGATGGCCGGACGGTGGTTTCTAGCGCTGACGCCGTCCCTGGGGGGCGTGTACCTGGCGCTTGCGTTGGCCGTCTGGGGCATCGGCTCGATGAAGCCGACGATGAACGCGGCGGTTCGCAGCTACACCACCGCGGCGACGGTCGCGTTCGCGTTCTCGATCTACTACGTGCTCATGAACGTGGGCGCGGCGATGCAGGGCCCGCTCATTGACGGCTTCCGCGCGTTCTTCAAGCAGGGGCTGGATGTAGGGGGCTGGCACTTCAGCAGCTCTCAGGCGGTCTTTGCGGTGGGTGCCTGCTGCTCGACCATCAACGTCGGGCTGGCACTGTGTTTGCGGCAGGCACCGCCGGAGCTCGCCGCCCCGCTCCCCTTGCGCAACCCGTTTAGAATCGCACAGGAAGTGCTCTCGGAGCGGGCGTTTTGGCGCTTTTTGACCTTCGTCGCCCTGCTCACGTTCGTGCGGCTCATCTTCCAGCACGCCCACACCACCTGGCCCAAGTACGCAATCCGAGAGTTCGGCGAAGACTTCCACTTCGCCAGCTACTGGTCGATCAACCCGGTGATGGTCATCGTGCTCACGCCGTTCGCGACGCTGCTGACGCGACAATTCAAGCCGTACCCGGTGATCGTGGCCGGTGCATTGGTGTCCGCGCTTTCGGTTTTCGCGATGGCCTTTTCGACGAGCGTCACCGCCAGCCTGGTGTTCATCGTCGCGCTCAGCATCGGTGAAGTGGTGTGGTCACCTCGGCTGTACGAGTACACCGCCACGGTGGCCCCGCGCGGGCGTGAGTCCTCGTACATGGGCCTCGCAGAAGTGCCGATGTTCGTGGCGAAGATGGGCGCCGGCTACATGTCGGGGTGGCTCCTCATGACCTGGTGCCCCAAGGAGGGGCCGCGTGACAGCACCACCATGTGGTTGGTGATCGGGCTGATGACCCTCGCGGCGCCGGTGTTGATGCTCTTCTTGCGTTCGTCCCTGGAGGTGGCCGAGCAGGAGGACCCCGATGTCACGGCAGGGCCGAAGCCGGCGTAAGGTGTGGGACGGGGCCGCGGGGGGAATCCTGTGTCTGACGGGCGCTTCTTGACGAATCATCGGGGGGTGGCCCGCTTCTTGCTGTGTGCTGAACGCCGGAGTCCTCATGCGCTTGCCCCTTCCGTTGTGCCTCCTCCTGCTCCTCCCCGCGTGCAACTCGGAAAGCAACATGACGGCAGGCAAAGCCGATTGGGATTCCGGGTCCGGTTTCGGCGACACCGGCGCCGCCGCGGGGGACGCCAGCGATTCTGCAGATACCGGTGCGCCTCCGTCCGAGGACGAGTCCGACTACCTGAAGCTCGCCCCAGCCGCGACGGACCAGTACGTCTTCGTCGCCAATCCCGACCGCGACACGCTCACCCGCATCGCGGTCAGCTCACTCGAGGTGGTCACCGTCGAGGTGGGTCGCATCCCTTCCACGGTCCAGACCACCAGCGATTATCGTCTTGCGATCACGCTCGATGAGGGTGATGATGCCGTCAGCATCGTATATGCCGAGACCTTGGAGGTCTTCCCGGTGGAGATTCGCGACAACATGAACCAGCTCTCGCTCTCCCCCAACGGGGAGTGGGCGATGGCCTGGTACGACCCCAACGCGGAGTCGATGGGAAGCTCCGGCGGCGTCACCAGCTTCAACGAGGTCAGCTTCGTCCGCACCGACCCGGCCACTCACTTCGCGATGGCCGTCGGCTACGACCCCGCCGGTGTCCGGTGGAGTGACGACGGCACCCGTGCGGTCGTCGTGAGCGACACGGCCTTGGCGGTGGTCGAGTTGGCCGGCGACACGCCCGCGCGCACAATCATTCCGTTGGTGGAGGATGACGCCAGCCCGCCTGTCGCCGAGGAGGTGGTGCTGACCCCCGACGGCAAGTACGCGTTCGTGCGGCAGCGTGGCGCCGAAGATCTGCTCATCGTCGATCTCGACAACGGGGTGGTCGACCGGGTCGTGGTCGGCACCGACCCCACTGACATGGACGTGACCGCCGACAACGCCTTCCTCGCGGTGATCGCCCGCTCGGCCCGTCAGATCTGGTCCTATGACCTGGCTAATCCCTATGCTACCCCTGATGTCGTCGACTTCCCGGTCGACCTGCCCTTCGGCAGCATCACCTTCACCGGCGACGGGGCGCGCGCCGTCCTCTACACCAACGCCTCCGCGGTGGATGCCCTGACCATCTGGGAGGTTGGCACCAGCGATTTCGACACGCGCAGCCTGGTGAAGCCGGTGGCCAGCGTGGGCTTGAGTCCTGAAGGGACCACCGCCTTGATCTTCCACACCAAAGAAAACGCCGAAGACGCCGATTCGAACGACCCCTTCTACAACAAGTGGGCGCTGACCCTCATGGAGACCGCGAGCATCGGTGAGAACCGGCTGCTCTTGCCGTCGGAGCCCACCGGCTACACCGTGACCGACGACGACCGCTACGGCTTCTTCATCCTCGATGGCCACGATCTGCTCGAGGCCGTGGACTTCAACACCCTCATCCCGACCACCGTGTCCTTGCCCAGCCAGCCAGCCTTCATCGGCACGCTGCCGGGGCACGACGTCGCCTGGGCCAGCCAGGCGCACGATCTGGGACGCATCTCCTTCTACGACGCCACCACCGACGCCCTCGACACCATCACCGGTTTCGAGCTCAACAGCGACATCGAGCACTAGAGGCCACCATGCTGACGCTCCTTCTCTTCGCCGGCTGCGATCCCTGGGACTTCCCCACGGGCGACACCCGCTACCACGACCTGCTCTGGGACCCTGCTGTCGCCGTGCTTTCAGACGGGGTCTACGTGCGGCTCGGCGTCGCCGGTGCGCTGGTCCGTGTGCTGCCGGATGGCACGTGGTCGGAGGTGGACCTCGACGGGGCCGCGCCGGACTCGCTCTTGGCCTCGCCCGATGGCTCGAGCGTCTTTGTGACGACCTCCTGGGAGGTCTGCGAGGATGACGACCCGGACATCGTGTACGCCAGCGACTGCCCGTCCAGTCGCCTGACGACCCAGCGCGAAATGGTGCTTGTCCGCGATGGCGAGCGGGTCGGGGGCGGGGCGCTGCTCGGCGTGTCCGCAGCGCTCAACGCCGCCGAATGGACGGCCGACGGGACCCTCGCGGCGCTGTACCTCGACCCTGAGAACGCCACTGACGTGCAGTTCGACGGCTTTCTGAACCTCAACGAGGTCACCTTCGTCGATACCGGCGCCACCGTGAATCGGGTGCCGGTGGGCTTTGCGCCGGAGTCGGTGCTCTTCACCGCCGACAATCGCCGCGCGGTGGTGCTCTCCCGCAGTCATGTCGCCGTCATCGACCTCGCCACCGCATCTGACGGTTGCGACGCCTGGAGCGTGTGCGTCACCTACCCACTCACCCTCGACTCCGATCAGGCGATCACGCCCAATGACGTGGTCATCGTCGCCGACGGTCGCTACGCGCTGGTCAGCGTCGAATCGTCAACCGATCTGTACGTTCTCGACCTTCAGGCCGAATCCATCGATCTTCTGGAGCTTGCAGGCGCTCCCTCGGTCATGCTCGAAGACACGGTGAACAACCGCACTCTGGTGGCCTACGCCGGGCGGCCGCAGATCGACGTCATCGAGCACGAGTTCTTCGAGTTGGCTAGCATCGCCGTCGAAGAGCCGGCGTCGTCCGGGGTGATGACCCCCGCGGGGGCGCTCTTCTACAACGACCAGCAGAACGGCTACAAGGACGTGATCATGGTCGATGCGCTCAGCGGCGACTGGGCCGAACAGCGCGCGGAAAACCCCGTCATCGAGCTGCGGGCCGGCGCCCGTCACGCGGTGGCAACGATGCGGGCCGAGTCGGCCTCCGGCGACTTCTACGACAGTCACTACGCGTTCGGCATCTTCACCGTCGCCGCGCCGGGGACGGAGGACGTGCCAGAGGCCGTCACGCTGGTTTTGGAGTCCGCCCCCGTCGGCTTCGCCACGATCGAGGGCGACACCGCCGACTACGCGCTCTTGCTGCTGAGCGAGCTCGACACGATCCTCAAGGTGCGGCTGGACGACGCTTCCGCGGTCGCCATCGAGCTGCCGGCCCCGCCGGTCGGCATTGCCACGACACCTGACGGCGGCTTTGTCGTCGTGCAGGACAGCGCGCTGGGCATGCTCAGCTTCCTCGACCCCGCCGACGATGCAGTCACGACTGTGACCGGCTTTGCCACCCTTCGGTTTGCCGAGACCCCGATCCTGCCGCGTCGCGCGGCCGCGGAGTGACCATGCTCAGCCTCATCGCCCTTGCCCTCGCCGAAGAGCCGACCGGGTCCCCGCCGCCGGCTCCTGCCGCCGAAACGCCGGCGCCGACCGCCTCCGAAACCCCGCCGCCGCCTGCTTCGCCGGCGCCTCTTGGGCCACCGGTGGTTGCGTCGCTTGCCGCCGACCTCGACAGCCCGAGTCGCAAGCCCTGGGAGGTGGACATCCACGTGGCCGGCATCGTCTTGGAGAACTCGGCCCTGGGGGAGTTCAACCGCAACGGTGCCACGACCGCTGGGCTCCGTGTCGGGTACCGCGTGGCTCCGTGGATCACCCCTTTCGTGGGCGCTTCGGCCAACGGCGCGGGCATGTCCCACTTCGTCGAGGAGGGCGACACCGGGGACCTCTTCCGGACCGCCTACTACCAGGATCAGTTCTTCGGCGGGCTCAAGTCGGCGTGGTCGCCCCTGCCGTATTTCGGCGTCTACGGGCTCGCCCAGGGTCAGCTGGTGCTCGGCATCCTCCGCATCGACGACGATCCGGACGTCGACGACAACCCTGGCCAGATCGAGCTGGAGGGGGCGACAGGCGGCCTCACCGCTGCGCTCGGCGTCCAGGCAGCGGCGCCCGTGCGCGGCGACCGCGTGGATGTGACCTTCCATATGGAGTTCGGATACGCCTGGAATGCGCCTCTCGAACTTGGCGATGTCGCGACGCTGAACATCCAGGGCGTCTTCATTCGCACCGGGGCCGGCGCCCGCTTCTGATGGGAACTAACCTGGGGTCGCCGCTGGCGTTTTTGCGCCAAACACCTTGGTCCGCAGCACCCAGATGGCGATGAGCGTGACGATGATCGATCCGTATTGCGCGGGGGTCAGCCCGGCGTAGCGCGTGTCGGTCTCGGAGGGGCGCCAGAAGTCGGAGACAAAGCGGTAGGGCCCGTACAGCGCGGCTAGCATGCCCACGTAGAACCCGCTGGGGCGAGGTTTGCGGCCGAAAAGTAGAAAGAGGCCGAAAACACTGATCGACCAGATGGCCTCGTACAGGCCCATGTCGTGACAGGCGACCGTACGGTCGTTGCCGGGGCACATGCCGTAGACACCGAGGTAGAAGTCGGTAGGCGTCCCCGCGTGATCATGCGCCGAGAAGCAACCCATCCGGCCAAAGAACCAGCCCAGGGTCAGTCCGAATGCGACCCCGTCGGCATTGGGCCAAAAGGGCAGGCGCTCCTTGCGGAAGAACCAGATGGTCAGGCCCACGCACACCGCGAACCCGCCGAAGCTCGACAGCCCGTGTTGGAACTGGAGCATCACCGGCCACTCGTCGCCGTGCGGAAGTTTCCCGCCCGCGAGCATGGCAAACATCGTCGAGAACCGCTGTCCTTCGTCGGCAAGCTCCCCAGGCTTGTACATCAGCAGGTGACCCCAGTGGCCGCCGAGGAAGACCCCGAGCACCAACCATCCGATCAGTCGATTCACCGCCTCGCCGCTGCCTCCGAATTGGTCAGCGCGCTGCTGGGCGACGCGGCCACCCAAAATGAAGCCCATCGCGACAAGAATTCCGAACGCATGGATCTCGAGTCCCACGAACGGAATCGTGAAGGACGGGTCCTCGAAGTATGGAATCAACGGCGTCATGGGGGGGCGGCTAACCCGCCGAGGGGCAGCGGGCGTGCCAGCGGGATAGCGCGCGGCCATGGCGGTCATCAACTTCGCGCGTCGTGAAATCGAGGCGAAGGTCGTCTACTACGGGCCGGCGTTTTCCGGAAAGACGACCAACGTCCAAGTCCTGCACCAGCAGGTCCCGGCGGCCCAGCGCGGCGACCTCCACACGATGGCCACCGCCGAAGAGCGTACCCTCTTCTTCGACTTCGTTCCGGTGCAGCTCGGTCAGATCGCCGGCTTCAACGCGAAGTTCAAGCTGTTCACGGTGCCGGGGCAGGTGTTCTACAAGGAAACGCGCAAGGTGCTGCTCCAAGGTGCCGACGCGGTCGTATTCGTGGCTGACTCCGGCGATGATCGGGGTGACGCCAACGTGGATGCGCTCATCGACCTCGAAGAGAATCTCCGCAGCCACGGCTTGGACCTCGCCAGCATCCCGCTGGTCATCCAACTCAACAAGCGCGATCTTCCGAACGCCCGATCCGTGGAAGACATCGCCGCCGATCTCAACCCCTTCGGCGTGCCGATGATCGAGGCCACCGCGTTCGAAGGCAAGGGCGTCATGGAGACGCTGCGCGCGGTCACCGACCTCGCCGCGCAGCGGATTCGCGACAATCTCGCTGGCCGGGAAACGGCGGTGGCGCTGACCGCCGTCGACAACGCCCACGCCGACAGTGACCAGAAGGTCATCCGCGACCACCTCGAGAAGATCAAGCGGGTGCGGCCCTTCGAGGAGCAGCGCGGCCAGAAGTTGAAGTCCGGTGGGCACGTCAAGTCGGCCGATGTCGATGCGTTCTTGCTCGCCAACGTCGAGCGGGCGGAGGAATACCTCGACGGCACGCGCGACACCGCCACCGTCGCCCCTCGGGTGTCGGTCGCCGCCGAGAATGTGACGTCCCGGCCGGTCAAGTCCGCAAACCCGCCCCCGGCTCCGGCCGCTCCAGTGGCCGCCGCGAAGCCTGCGCCGGGCACCATCAGCGGCGCCCAGTCCCGGGTGCTGCCGCCGCCGCCGCCGCCGCCGCCCGCCAAGGCCCGCGAGCTGCCGCCGGCCGAGCCGGGTCAAATCATCGAGGCGGCGGTCGACCCCGCCGGCTGGGTGGGCGCGCGGGTCGAGCGGGTCACGGGTGCCCGCTGCGAGGGCGGCGCCGTCTTTGTCGACGTGGTCATCGATCGCGGCGGCGAACGTCGCAGCCACCCCGTCAAGCTCGTAGCCCGCCCGCCGCCGCCGGCTCCCCCCCCGCCCACGGGCACGAGCGTGCTCGGGCTTCTCGGCGCGGCGGTCGCGGCGGGTGGGCTCGGTCTTTTCCTGGGCATCGTGATTGGCTACGCGCTTGCGGCGGGGTAGCCCCGGCACATGACAATGAGTTCGGCGCGCAGCCTCAGCGGACGTCGTTGGCACCTCCGCCACGCCGATCCCGCCCGCGTCGCAGCGCTCGCCGCCCAGCTCCGCTGTCACCCCGTGGCGGCCACGGTCTACGCGGCGCGCGAGGTGGACGAGCGTTTCTTCGGCGCGTCCATCGGGGACCTGCTCGACCCGTCAAGCCTCCTCGGTCTCCAGCTCGCGCTCGATCGCCTCCGGCGCGCTCGCCGCGATGGCGAACACGTTCGCTTGGTCACCGACTACGACGTGGACGGCACCACCAGCTGCCTCATCCTGCACGCCGCGCTCGACCGCCTCGGTGGGGTGACCGTCAGCTACCACATCCCCGACCGCTTCAAAGAGGGCTACGGCCTGTCTACCCAGGCGGTGGACAAGGCCATCGCCGACGGCGTGCACCTGCTGGTGACCGCGGACATCGGCGTGCGCGACCACGTCACTGTGCAGCGCGCGCACGACGGCGGTGTCGACGTCATCGTGTGCGATCACCACCTACCCGCCGGCGAGGCGGTCCCCAGAGCGGCGGTCGCGGTCTTGTGTCCGCCCCAACCCGGGTGTGCCTACCCCAACAAGGCCCTCGCGGCGTGCGGCGTGTCGCTCAAGCTCGCTGGCGCCCTGCTCGCAGACGATCCCCGTCGTGCGGAGCTGCTCGACTCGATGTTGAAGCTCGCGGCCATCGGGACGGTGTGCGACGTGGTCGATCTGGCCAACGCGGAGAACCGTGCCATCGTCACCCTCGGCCTGCGCAGCCTCAATCGGGGGCCACATTCGGCCGGCCTGGCGGCGCTCCTGAAGGTCGCCGGCGCCACGGTCGGCGAGATCACCGCTGAAACGTTGGGCTGGCGCATCGGGCCGCGCATCAACGCCGCCGGTCGGCTCGCGGACGCGTCCGCAGTGGTGAAGCTCATCCGCGAGCGCGATCCCGCCAAGGCGCTTGCGCAGGCCAGCCTGCTCGACGAGCTCAACCGCGAGCGGCAGGACATTCAAGAGCGGCTGGTGGAGGTGGCGCTGGCGCGGGTGCCCACGCCCCTGCCGGCGTTTGTCGTGGTCGCCGGTCCGGAGGACGAAGGTTTCCATCGCGGCGTGGTGGGCATCGTCGCCGCCAAGGTCCGAGAGCGAGTCAATCGCCCGGTGGCGGTGGTTGCGATTCTCGGTGAGCTCGCGACCGGAAGTGTGAGAAGTGTGCCGGGGGTCCACGCTACCAAGGCGCTCGATTCGGTGGCGCACCTGCTCCATCGGCATGGCGGGCACGCCGCGGCGGCGGGATTCACGGTCTCCACCACGCGCATCCCGGAGCTCGCCGACGCGCTCGCGGCCTTCGTCGAGGCGCACGGGGGTGACGATGTACTGGTCGCCGAGGAGTGGATTGACGCGGTGGTCGATCCGGCGGTGGTCGACCTTCGGCTCATCCAGGATCTCGCTCGCATGGAGCCCACGGGGAAGGGCAACGAATCCGCGCGGCTGGTCGTGCGTGGCGTACCGACCGACATCGCCGTGCTCAAGGGGCGCCACCTGCGCTTTCGCCTCGGCTCGCTGCGCTGCATCTGGTGGGATGGCGCCGACCGTCAGGATTGGCTGGCCGGTCCCCGCGAGGTCTTGGGACGCGCCAGTGTCAACACGTACAACGGACGCTCGGAGGCGCAGTTTGTGGTGGATGATTTGAGGTAGGGCAGACCGGGGGCCGCACGCCGTACGCTTGCGTACGGCCGGAGGGAACGCCCCGGTTGGGGGAGGGGCCGAAGGCCCTTCCCCCCTCAAACAATGGTGCGGGAGAGGGGACTTGAACCCCTACGGGAGTTACCCCACTAGGTCCTGAGCCTAGCGCGTCTGCCATTCCGCCACCCCCGCCTGGATGACGGGCCCCGTTTAGTCGCCGGAGGGGGGGGCGTCAAGCCGGTAGACCTCCCAGTGAGCTGCAGCGTGCAGGCGTTCGGCGTCGCGTCTCAGCAGGTGGCGAAGCTGCTCCTGAGGTTCGACGAACTGCTCGCGCCATTCGGGCACCGGCAGAAACGCGTAGGACTTCCGCAGAAAGTGCAGGTCACCCACGAGGAGCCAGCGTACTCCGCGGTCGTAGAGCGCATACAGCGCTGCGTCGCCGTGAGAGGCCAGCCACTGGCGGGTCGGGGTGTGGTCCTCGACCGAGCCGAGCAGGTAGGGCTGGCGGAGGTAGTAGCCCTGCCATGCATATAGCAACGCGACCGGGTCTTCCGCGGGGACGTGGTCGCGCAGGTAGCGGAGCGCCCCCCACGCTGGCAACTCGCGGGCCAGGAACGTCTCCTCGTCTTCGGCGCCCCGAACCACCGAAACGCGGTCTCGTGTTTCCTTCGCCAGCGGCTCGGCGTTTTTTGGCAACGAGGCCACGACCAGCACCAGGGCCAGCGCCCGCCACCCTGACGCTGCCCCTGCGAGGGCCGCCACGCCGACCAACGGCAGCAGGTACCGCATCACCTGGGCCGAGGCTCCCCAACCCACGAAGCCGGCCGCGACGATGGCCAGGAGGAGGCGGGCGTCACGGTCCTTCCGCGCGGTCCACAACGCACCTGCGCCCAATGCCAACCAGCCCCAGGAGAGCTGGCCTAAGAACGCGAAGCTGTCGATCCGCGTGCGGAACAGCACGTCGAACGGGAGCCGAAGCGCGTCGAACCACGTGTGCCCGATGCCGTACTTCTCCGGATAGACAAAACGAAAGCCCTCGACCGCTGGCCACCCCGCGTAGGGGAAAAGAGGGTGCAACCCCTCGCTCGCGTTGCGGAGCCACCACGGCGCGAGCGGGAGGAGCCCGGCCCCCGCGGCAAGCGCGAAGGCGCGCAACCGCAGAGGCGCCCGCACCAGGAGGACCAGCCCCGCGGCCGCCGCCGCCGGTGCCGCGGTGTACTTGGCCGCTATCGCGAGGCCCAGGCACAGCCCCGCCGGCGCTGTCAGTCCTGCGAGCGCGGCCTCCACACCCAGAAGCAGCCACAGCGCCGCTGGAAGATCGTTGTACGCGAGTCCAGCCTCATGTGCAAACGTATATGACGTCGCGACAACTATCGCGGAAACGAGCCCCCTGCCGCGGCCGAAGTGAGCGTCTCCCAGCTCGCCGACGCCGAGGAGCAGCAGCAGCGCGAGACCAAGGTGCCAAAGGCGGGCTGCGACTGCGCCGCCCAACGCGAATTGCCCGGCGAAGATCGCATGCACCAGCTGGGGCCGCGACCCGTCGGGGCTGTCGAAGCCGCCGATGAGCGCTCCGCCCTCGGCGATGCGCCGCGCGAGCGCGAGGTGTTGGTACAGCTCATCGGTGTCGGTCGGTGGTGCCAGCGCTGCGACGAGCGCTGGGAGCAGCAGCACGGGCAGCACCAGGGCCGCGTACCCCCCCGAGGGCCGCGGCGGTCGGATCGCCGGGCGGAACACCCAGCCAGTAGCCAGCACTATGAGCGTCGCCGTTGCCGTCCCCGCCGAGAGGAGGCCTGCTGCGGCCAGGAGGGAGAGCACCAGGGCATGCGCAGCCATCCCGGCGCCAAGCGCCCAGAGCCATCCTGCCGGTCGCTCCAGGAGGGCTGGTGCCCCGCGCGCGAGCAATGCCCCCCCCCCGCCCACGGCGGCCGCCAGCGCAGCGACGCCCACCAGCACGCCGATCACGGCGCAGGTGCCGTCAGCCGCGCGGCGAAGACCTGCTTCCCCTGATGCCACGCCAGCCAGCCCCCGCCGAGGCTGGGCGACAACCGGTCGCCGTCTTCGCCATAGACCCCGTGCCCGTCAGAACAGTTGATTCCGACCCCCCCCCCCACGGCGCGCAGGCCGGTCCTGTCTTCCCAACACGCCCGTTCCCCGTCGATGGCCAGGGGGCCGAGGAAGCCGGAATCGGCGGGCCAAGCGCGTCGCTCCCCGCTCGCCAGATCCGCGACGACCACCGCGGGATCCCCGTCGGCTCCGCGGTCGTCAAACCACGCGACGCGCGACCCGTACGCAACCGGCCGGCGCTGGTTGCCCGGGCCCCCACCGAGGATCGCTCGCCCCTCCGGAAGGCCGATGATGACGTCATCGTCGAGACCCCGCTCCGTCCAGATGACGGCCCGTGCGGCGCCGACCGGAAACGCGTCTGGCAAGGGGCGGGCGTCCCACCTGGCCAGCGCGCCGAGCCAACTTGCAGCGTCGGCAGTGACCAACGCGTGCAGCGTCGTGGGCCGCGGCGTCGATACCAATCTTCGCGACCGCGGTGCGTACTCCACGGGGGCGTCTCCTGGAAACCAGACGGCGTCGCCCACCAAATGGGGACTGCGGGCTGCCGCGGGCAGTGCCCACCGCTCCCCGGTCTCAAGGTCCACGGCGTTGTCGACCTTCCCGCCGGTCTCGCAGAAAAGCAGTACTCCGTCGATCACACGGGGCCAAGCATCGTCGAAGCAGGCCGCCGCGTCGACTCCTCGGACGGCCTGCCCCAAGAGCACCAGGACCACTACGGGCCGGTATCCTCGACGCCACAGCAGCTGAGCGTGAACTTCACGGTGTCGCTGGTCGATTCGCCGGTGCAGTCAGTGACGGTCATCTTGAAGGTGTAATCGACGTCTTCACAGGCGCCGGGCTCGGTCGGCTCGGCGTCGCTCAGCGTCGCGGTCGTGGAGACGACGGCGTTGTTGGTGATCGTCGCACTGCCTTCAACGAGCGTCCATTCAATCGCGATGGGGTCACCATCGGGGTCGGAGGCACGCGCGTCGCCGCCCAGGGCGACGGTCGTCGATGCGCACTCGTCGCAGTTGTAGACGTAGCCGGACTCGACGCACTCGGCGTTGCCGCCGGAGACGCTGGTGTCCGCGCCGGCGTCGGCAACCGGCTTGCTGTTCGACGCGCGCTCGGCGGCCACAAGCGTCATCTGGTCGGCATTCGACCAGCTCTTCCCGTCGAAGACCGCGCAGGTCAGAAGGTAGGAGCCGGCCTGATCGGGCCAGAAGGTCGGGCTGACCGCGGTCCGATCCGAGAAGGAGGTCTCGTTTTTGACCTCGGAGTTCGCTGGTTGGCTCTGGATCGACCAGAAGTACCGGAGCGCGTCGCCGTCGGGGTCGACGGAGCCGGCGCAGCTGAGCGTGATCGAGGTGCAATCCTCGACCGCCATGTCTTCACCGGCGTTGGCGATGGGCTCTCCGTCTTCACCCGTGACGGTGATCACCGAGGCGTCAGCCACGGAGCTGGCGAGGCCGTTGTTGACCACCAGGTTCACGGTGTAGTTGCCCCGGGCGTCCGGCATAAACGAAGGCGCTGACGAGTCTCCGGCCGTCAGCCCAGCCAGCGTCGAGGCCGTGGGCTTGTCGATGAGCGTCCAGGCGTAGGTCAGCGTCCGGCCCTTCGGGTCGAACGACGCTGCACCGTCGAGGCCGATGGTCGTTCCCATCGCCCCGGTCACATCCACACCGGCGTTGGCCACCGGCAGGTTGTCGGGCGCGGTGACGGTGACGATGACGAAATCGGCCAACGAATCAAGCTTGCCGTCATTGACGACCAGCTTGACGATGAACGTCCCGACGCGGTCGGGCTGAAAGGTAGGCTGCACCGCATCGGCGGTGTCGTTCGCAGAAAAGGCCTTTTCCTTGCCGGCAAGCTCGGAGCCGTCCGGGAGCCGGTCAAAGGTCCAGTGGTAGGTCAGTGCGTCTCCGTTGGGGTCGCTGCTGGCGCCGCCGTTGAGCTGCACGGTGGTGTCCGCAGCCTGGGTGAGCGCCGCGCCGGCTTCGGCGACCGGTGCGTCGTTGGGGTCGACGACGACGGCTTCCGCGGTGTCTTTCGCGGTGCCGGTGCAGCCCATCGCCAAAGCGAACGCAGTGAAAGTAAGGGAGGTGCGCATTCGGGGCTCCTAGAAAGTACCAATGCAGGTGTAAGAAACGATGACCGTGTCGGTGTCGGTCTCGCTGCAATCGCTGGCGGCGAGAGTGATTTCGTAGGTCTTGATGGTGGCGGTGTCGTAGACCGCGGGGAACGACGCGAAGGACACTTCGGTCGTAGGGCTCAGCGGTGCGGCGATGACCGGCTCGCCAGTGGGCTCGGTCCAATAGAAGTCGAGCTCATCGCCGTCGACGTCATCGATCGAGGCGCTCCCGTCGATCGTCACGCTGTCGGCCGGGCAATCTTCGCACGTGAACACGTAGGCATCGGTCTCGCAGTCGGTCTCTTTGGAGATCGACTGGTCGGCCCCGGCGTTGGCCGTCGGCGGTGCGTTGTCGGTTTCATCCGCAAAGATGTAGGTCACGACGTCGGGGGCCGAGCACTGCCCGGCGTCGCACACCTGAAGCTCGAACACATATTCGCCAGGGATGTCCCACCGGAAATAGGGGTCGGGCGTCGCGGCGTCGCTGGAGAAGTAGCTGGCGGAGCCGGCGGGAGAGGTGAGCAGCGTCCACGCGTAGGTGAGCGCGTCCCCATCAGGGTCGTAGCTGCCCCAGCCGTCGAGGTGGAAGTCAGGCGGCGTGCAGGGCGACAGCGCGGAGCTGTCACCAGCATCGGCGATGGGCGCCACGTTTTCGGAGGCAACCGTGATCGAGCAGTAGTCCGGCTCGGACCAGTTCTCGCCGTCGTCGACGACGAGGCTGACCACGTAGGTACCGGCCACATCGGGCACGACGCTGGCGACCGACTTGTCCCCGTTGAAGACGTCGTCGTAGCCGAGGTCCGTCCCGACCGGCCCGGAAGAAAGCGACCAGTCGAACACCACCGCCGCGCCCTCAGGGTCGCTGCTGGCGGAGCCATCGAGGTCCACCCGGTCGCCGACGATCGCGGTCTTGTTGGCGCCGCAGTCGGCAATCGGCGGCTCGTTGCCCGAGACGACGTTGACCACCGCATACACCAACTGCGAGATCAAGCCGTTCTGGTCGGTCACCACCAGCGTGAGCACGTACGTGCCGACTACATCCGGCTTCCAGCTGACCTCGGCGGTCTCACCGCCACCCAAAAGGGAGGTGTCCTGGTCGGAGTCGAGCGGCGCGCTGTCCATCACCCAGGCGTAGGAGAGCTGGTCCTCGGCCACGCACGGCTTGACTTCCGCCGTGACCACGGCATTGCCGTCGCCCAATGTGACGGTCTGCTCGGCGATCGGGTCGACGGTGGGACCGGCGCAGACCACCACTTCCGCGGTGTCGTCTTTCTCGACGGCCGTACAACCGGCGGCGAGGAACAGCAAGGCGGCGGGGAGGAAACGATAGGTCGAGGTCATTCGATGCACTCCGGACGGCTGGACGCGTCGGGCGAGGCGTGTGAGGCGAGGCGTGACGCAGCGTACGCAATCCGATGGGCCATCGTCAACACCATTCGACACAGGGGGAAATCAGGGTGGGCGCGCTTCATAACACAGCGACGCTGGCGCTGCTCGGGCTCGCGGGCTTTCCTGGAAACTCGGCGTCAGCGGCGGATTGGGCGCCGCCTGCGACCGACCTTCCGGGCGTTTTTGACGGGGGGGCCGCGGGGGGCGTGCGCGTTGCTGCGGAGCACGCGATCGGCCTCGTTCCGGCGTTTCGCAGCGCGTCGCGCGACCGGACCGAGGTCTCCGGGGTCGCCTCCGCGTGGGTTGGTCCGGCGGTTCGCCTCGAACTCGGCTGGGGCTGGCTGGCGGACCAGACCGCGGCCGAGCAAACCACGGGTCCGAGCGACTTCCGCCTGGGGACCGGGCTGCGGCTCCTCCACACCGACGCGATCTCGATGGGGCTCGGATGGGGCGCAAAGTTGCCGAATGCCACCAATGAGGACGGCCTCGGTACGGATGAAACCGACGTGGACTTCGGCGCGTGGGCCGGACTCCAACGTGGGCCGTGGTCGGGCGTGGCTTCCGTCGGCCTCGCGGTCTTGGGTAATCCGCTCCGGTTTGCGGCCCAGGACGACGTCCCCTTCGCCACGATCGAGGGCGCTTGGACCTCTGGACGGTGGTCGGTCCTCTGTCACGCGGACCTGGCGCTTGCCACATCCCGGAACCCCGCTCGCGCCGAGGCTGGCGGCGGGTTGCGCTATGGTGGTAGGTTTTTCGGAGAGGTGGGAGGGACGGCCGGGCTGACGCCAGCGGCTGCGGACGGGAGGGTGTTGATCGCGATCGGGACCACGTGGGCTCTTCCCCGGACGCCCCCGGGTGAATAGCACTGCGCGGTCCGAGTTTCCCCATGGCCTGGTACGACTTCTTCACCCCCAGCAGCGTGGCCAAACATGGCCGGCGCCTGCAGGATCGCGACGCCCAACCTGACGATCGGGTTCAGTCGGCGCACTGGCTCGCCGAGCAGGCCACGCCGGAGTCGCTGCTCGCGCTCTGCCGTCGTTTCGATCTGCAACTGGAACACAACATCAAGGACCGCACCGAGAAGGACGCGGTGATCGAGCTCCTGGTCGACAAGGGGTCGTTGGCGGTCGAGCCCGCCAGGGCGCATGCGCGAGGCTCCCACAACTTCCAGCATTCGCTGCGGGTGATCGAGCGCATCGAAGGTTCGACGGCGGCCACGGAGCTGCTCTTGGAGCTCTTGGGGCTCGAGACGGTTGAAAACGAATTCCACCCCGAGAAGAAGCGCACCCTGCTGCTGACGCTCGCCGAACGGAAGGATGCCCGCGTCGTCGACGGCGCCACGCGCTTCCTTCTGGATTTCGACGAGGGTGTTCGCCACGCGGCGGTCGAGGCGATCGCGGGGCAGGAGGGGGACGATGGAAGCTCTCCGCTTTTGGCTGCGCTTCAGCGCCGGAGCGAGGAGTCGACCCGAGTTCGCGGACGCGTGGCCGAGGTCATCGCCGCTCGGGGCTGGCCGGTGGCCGACGATGGCTGGCTGGCGGATCACCTTCCGTCCGGGTTCAGCCTTTCCCTCGGCGCGCTTCAGCGTCGTTGACCGGGACTACGGGCCCACGCCTAGCTCGGTGAGCCCCTGCCGTGCACTCCTGTCGTACGTGCCCCCCGGGTCCGCAGCCAAGTAGGCCCGCAGGTGAAACCGCGCCCGATCCGACTCGTGGGCGTCCAGATGGAGCGTGCCGAGGCTGTAGTGGGCGATGGGGTCTTCGGGACAGTACCGGAGTGTGCTCAGGAAGCCGCTGGTGGCGGCGCGGACGTCACCCTCGGAGCGCGCCAGGCCTGCGAGGTTGTTGAGGGCGGCGCAATGCCCCGGCGACTCACGCAACGCGCGCTCCCAGACGGAGCGCGCCCCGGGCGCGTCTCCAGTTTGAACGCGGCAGATGCCGATGTCGTCGAGCGCCTCGACGCGACCATCCAACTCGTAGCTGATCTGCAGGGCGGCCTCCGCCTCGTCCCATCGGTGGGCGAACTTCAGCGCCTGCCCAGAACCGTACCAGGCAGACGCGCTTTGTGGCCACCGGTCGGTTGCACTGGCCCAGAGTGTCGGCTCGTCCCGCCAGTCCTGATTTCGGCGGACCGTGAGCGCTGCGAGGAGAAGCGGCACCACAAAGATCGGCCAGCGCTCCGGGAGCCGACTGCCGATGAAAAGCCAAAGCCCGAACCCCGAGAGGTAGGCCCGGTGCTCCGGCACGGTCTCGCGCAAAACCAGGATGCTCGCCATCGTCAGTGGAAGTGTCCAGACCATCGCCGCGAATGCGGCGATGCCGCGCTCTCGGAGGGCAAGTGCCGCCGCGATCGAAAGGCCGACCGCTGCGCCAAGCCCCCAAAGCGAGGCCACGCCGGGCAAGCCGTGGAGGATCGATTGCCCCCACGGCACGACCCATAGTTGCAGGTACAGCCCCCACGCCGCGGCTTGGCTGATGACGTGATCGACGGCCGACCTCGGCACCTCGGGCGCCGGCCAGCCGGTCCGAACGAGCTGCGCGCCGACCATCATCACCAGCAGCAGGGCCAGCGGGAGGTAGCGGCGGCGGTCGACCAGCGCGATCCGGCCTCCCGCGACAAGGAAAAGGTCGGCCGCCAGGAGCAGGAAAGGTAGTACCGCGGCGGTTTCCTTGGTGAAGAACGCGAGGACCGCGGCACTGATCGCACCGATGCGAGCCCGGGCGTTCGGCGCCCGTGAATCGTCGATCCACAGGCCGATGGCAAGGAGGAACCACGTCGCGACCAGCGCATCCGACCGGCCAGACAGGTAGGTCACTCCTTCGGTCGCCATCGGATGGAGCGCCCAGGCCAGCGTGGCGAAGAGTGCGCGAACGGGGGTCAAGATTCGAGACGCGAGCCGCCAGGCGAGCACCCCGTTGATCGCATGAATGACGATGCTCAAGACGTGGTAGCCGCGGGGGTCCAAACCGCCGATCGCCCAGTTCACGGCGTAGGTGCTCAGGAGCACGGCGCGGCCTGGGTTGTAGAGAACCCAGGCCATCGGGGTGGTGATGTCCCGGATCGCGCGATGCACGACCTCGACTTTGTCGTCGTACACAAACGGCGAGCTGATCGAATTGGCCCACACCGCCAGGATCGCGGCGACGATCAACAGGGGAGCACGACGAATCATCCTGGTGCGACCTCCCGATAGACGTCGAGGTACTGCGTCGCCACGCGCACCGGGTCCAGGTGGGCCGCGACGTAGCGGCGACCGCGCGCGACCATCTCCCCTGCCCGGACAGGGTCGCGGAGCAGCACGCGGATGTGCGCGCGCAGCTCAGCGACGTCCCGCGTCTGCGTGAGGAGGCCGGCGCCCGCCTCGCCAATCAGCTCGCCGCAGCCGCAGTCGCCTCCCACGATGACGGGAGCGCCGCATAAGAGCCCCTCCAGAGGCACCAATCCGAAGATCTCATCGGTGGAGGGGTACACCAGCACGTCGGCGTCGACCAAGAGCGAGAGCCGCTCCGGCCCTTCGAGAGTGCCCGTATATCGCACGTGTGGCGCCGTCGGCAGCGCCATTCCGCGCGGCGCCCCCGCGACGACCAGGGTGGCGCCATCGAGGTCCTGGGCAAA
Organism: Deltaproteobacteria bacterium; assembly: GCA_947445035.1. GTDB lineage: Bacteria > Myxococcota_A > UBA796 > UBA796 > SXON01 > SXON01. Next base: position 14,129 of record CANFCK010000003.1, on the reverse strand, counting down.
GGCCTCGACCAGCCGTTCAACCCCCTTTCGCGGGGTGATTTGGCCCAGGTAGGCGACGAGTGGTCCGTTTCCGAGGCCGTGGCGCGACCGAAAGCTGCCGCGCGCGGGGAGTTGCTCGAACTCCTCGAGGTGTAGCGGATTGGGAATCCGTCGGATGTGGTCCGGCCTGACTCCGAGCGCGAGCAGTTGCCTGACCTCGGCCTTGGACACGGCGACGGTGCGGTCGGCGTCGCGGGGGATGTTGCCGTCGAAACACAGGTCCCAGGCGGCCTTTAGCGCCTGCTTCCTCTCCAGACGCGGCGCGGTCCCGTTTGGGGTCTGGACGACCGCAAGCCCCGCGGCGCGGGCTCGCCGAAACGCCCACCAGTTCAGGAGGTGCCGGTGGCTGTGCAAGTGGACGACGTCCACCCCCGCGAGGGGAGGCGGGCTGCTAGGAAGGTACAGCTGGTGCCGCCACGCAAGCCGGTTGCTCGCCAAACGCGAGACATGGACCTCGATGCCGTCCTCGATGCGCTGGGCTGGCACATCGGCGCGCCGGACCTCGTCGAACGCGTCTGTGGTCCACACCCGCACGTCCATGCCCAGGCTCACCTGCGCCCGCGCCAGCGCGTACACCACCCGAGGGATGCCGCCATAGGCCCACGTGGGTGGGTAGCAGGGGGTGACGTGAAGGACGCGCATTGACCGGGGCCGCTTGCCCGACTACCCTGGGCGGCCTTCGGAAGCTGCATGCTCGTCCTCGTCCTCGCCATCCTCGGAACCCTTGTCGGGTGCGGTCCCAACTGTCGGAGTTCGTGCGAGCGCCTCTACGGTAGCGGCGAGGATGCGTGCAACATCAACGTGCCGGATTTTGAAGGCGAAGAAGGCGCCAATCGCCTCGTCATCGAATGCCAGCAGGTGTGCGACGGTGCGATGTCGAACGCCGGTACGATAGGAAGCTACGATCCCAACAGCAATGCCGACGAAGACGTGAGCATCGCGAACGAAAAGCAGGCGGCGTTGTGGATGGACTGCGTCGACAGCACCTCGTGCGACAACATCGGGAAGGGCTACTGTCAGCCGCATTACTAACCGGGTCGCTCAACGTGATCGTCCTCGTCCTCCTCCTTGTCTCCGCTTGCACCCCCACCTGTGACGAGGTGTGCGACAAGCTCGTGGCCTGTGAGATGGAGGGTACCGAGCGCATGTCGGCCGCCGAGTGTCAGGAGTCCTGCGCCAGTCAGCAGACGCTCTACGACGACTGGACCGACGTCGAAAAGCGTGACGCGTTCGATGTCCAGCTCACTTGCCTGAACGAGTCGGAGTGCGCCGACGTCGAGGCTGGCGCCTGCTACGACGCTGAGGTCTGGGCGTTCTAAAACCTCGCGCGCATCATCAGGTTGAACCCGAGCGCGTTGCGGACCTCTTCGGCCTCGGGCACAAAAGCGTTGGTGCCGTCGTCGTTGGTCTGAAAGTCGCTGAGGTTGTTGTCCACGGTGTACAGGACCTCGCCGACGAGAACAGTCGATGGTGAGACGTCCCACTGCAAGCCCGCTACGGCCGACAAGATCGCGGTAGGCTCCTGCCCGTCCGGCACGTGAGCTTTGTTGCGCTCGTCGTACTGGACGAAGCTGGTGTCTCCGGTGGTGTAGGTGGCGGGCAGTTCCCAGCCGACCCCTAGGCTCGGCGTCAGGTGGGCCTTCTCAAACCAGTGGCCGACCCTGCCGCGCACGTAAAGCTGGGGGGTGGCGTTGAGGTCGGGGTCGAGCGCGTATCCCGAGGTGATGCCCGGGATGTTGAAGACGATGTACGGCAGGTCCTTGTAGACGAAGTCGACGTTGACCTCGGTGGTTCCGATCACCGCGAGGGCCTGGATGTCGCCCGCGATGGCCGTCTCGACCGTGGTCGTGTCCGGTGCTTCGGGATCGATGAGATCGTGAGTGATCACGTTGATCTCCGACTGCACCAGCAGGCCGAAGCCGTCGAGTCGGCGGTGGCTGATGTAGCTGTCGCGCATGAACTCGGGGGCGTTTCGGTAAAGCTTGAGCTCGGCGGACGAGATGTAGTCGAGCTCAGGATTTGTGCGCACGCTGACCTGCGCGGACCCGCCCAGCGCGGTGATCGGAGCGTTGTACAGCGGGGACTCCACGTCGCCGACGTTCGTCAGCTGACCTTGCTGGAAGTCACCGAAGCCCCCCTCGATGCGGAGGTGTTTGCCGACCTCGAAGCCACCCCCGGCGAGAAACCCCCAGTACGCCTCGTTGTTCTTGTTTCCCTCGGCGTCGGTGTAGTCACCGACCGCGGTCTTCACTCCCGCGAAGGCGTAGTGCGGGCCGGATTGGAACTGTACCCGTAGCCCAGGCGCGGCGTACGGATCAAACGCATAGATGTCGCGACCACCCCAGGTAACGTCGTAGCTGTAGCCGAGGCGGAAGCGGTTGGCGTCGACCGCGTAGCCGGTGAACGAGAGGTTCTTGTGCTCGTCGAAGTGTTTGATGATGCGCACGTAGCTGCCGTCGTCGGCGACGTTGACGCCCGGTTTGCTGCTGGCCACGTCGAGGTAGGGCTGCATCCGGAGCACGAACGCCGCTTCGGTCGTGACCCCTTTGATGAAGCCGTCATCCTTCTTGTAGAGCACCAGGTGGGTCTGGCTGATGTCGTCGGTGAACCGGGTCTCGTAGTTCTCGAAGAAGGTCGAGTTGCCACGCTGGACGAAATTTGCGGCGGGTGAGTAGGCCTCCGGCCCGGCGCGGACGTTGGTGTCTTCGAGCGAGGTGGTGACCCAGGTGTCGACGAAGTCGCTGGCGTGGGCGAGGGAGGAAATCGCAAAGAAAAGCGTCATGGTGAGCCCTTGCGCGAGCGGGTGCCCGCGCCGATGTCGGTCTCGTCGAGGACGATGAAGATCCACTTGCCGTAGACCTCCTTCAGCATGCCTTCGACGTGAGAGAGCGTTTCTCCGGCATGATCCGGAGGGTAGTAGTCGGGGACCGTGGCCGTGGATTCGGCGTAGACCGTGCAGGCGCCCACTTCGAGCGGCCACTGCCCGTACGCGACGTAGTCGGCAAAGGCCGTGGAGTCGGCGGTGAACGTCGCGGGGATGACCGGGGCCTCGACGCGAACCCGGCTGCCCTCGTAGGCCTCCATCGCGTTGTTTTCGCACGCGACGGCCTCCGTGATCAGCGCGGCCGGAGAGGGACTCAGCCTCTGGCCCTCAACCACGTGGAGCGTCGGGAAGTTCAGTTGGGTTGCCGCCAGATACTCACTGTTCTGTCCGTTGAGCTCGTCCAGGCGCGCCCCAACCACGATCTCGTCCGGCGGCTTTGAGAAGGTGTAGATGTACAACCCCGAGAAATTGCCCGGAGCCGCCCCAAGGTCGCTGACGTAGAACCCGGCTGGGTCGGTGGCCGACACCACCACCTCGCGGTCCCCGATCCGAAGTTCCGCGAACTCCCCTTCAAGCTGGTTGCTCTCATGGTTGTCGGTCGTCTGCATCTCGGGGATGGTGGGCCGTTGAAACCAGATCGGGGCGCTGACCCCCGCCGACCAGGACGGCGACCGGCCATCGGTGACGTCTTCGTCGGCCGCCCAGATCCGGGTCGGGCCGAATCCGGCTTCCACCGCGACCGAACCGGTCCACGCTCCGTCGACGAGGGTGATGCGTGCCGGGGCGCTCACTCGACCGGGCCGCACCGACAGGCTCATCTCCCCGCTGAAGGGGTACGCCTCTCCGTCCACGTTCCAGGTGGTGATCGTCGCGGTGAACGTGCTGCCGACGGCCGAGAAGGGGAGGGGGGCTGCTTCAGTTCCGAGTGTCGATCCGGTCGCGAGGTCGACATGCACGAAGCTCGGCTCGATGCGGTTCCGCTCAACCGATGAACAAGCGAGAAGCAGCGCCAGCATCAGTACACCGGGAGGATGCGGCCATCCTCTTGGGCGATGCCAGCCTGCGGCAGCGTGCGCGCCGAGCTGATCGCGGACTTCACGATGTCGCGGATCGAGATCGTGGTGTCGACCTGCGTCGTGTTGCGCTCCAAAACTTCGAAGCCCGAGCCGCCGTGCGCGATGTAGTTGTTGGTGGCGAGCTCGTAGGTGCCGTCGAGGTCCAGTGGCACGCCGTTGATGAGGATGTTCTCGGCGCGGGCGTCCGCGCAGTTCATGGTGAAGCGGATGCCCGCCACCTGGGCCTGCGATTGGCAGCCACGATCGGTGCTGCGCTCGGTGTTGAAGTCGAGCAGCTCCTGTACCTCTCGGCCCGACAGGAACATCGTCGTGATGGTGTTGTCGAACGGCATCGCGTTGTAGAGCGTGTCGAGGGTGATGTCGCCCGCCGGAATGTCCGAACGGATGCCAAGGGTGTTGGTCAGCGCAATCTCGGTTTCGACCCCCGGATACAGCCGCATGGCCTCGGCGGTGAGGTTCCCCAGCATCGAGTCGCCGCCGGTGGTGCCGTACCGGGTCAGCTCCGTCTCGGCGTACCCGATCACCTGCTCGAGGTTAAGCTCGTAGTCGAGCTGCTCCGAGTACTCTGCCAGCAGCTCAGCCACATCGGGATCTTCCGGTACGGTGTTGTCTACGGGGAACAGCTCGTAGCTGTGCGACAGCACAGCGCCGTCCTGAACGACGACATCCAGGCGGCCCACGAATTTGGCGAAGGCCCCGCTGTGCACGACCGGGATCCGCTTTCCGGTGGCCTCGTTGGTCACCACCAGCGGCGGGTCGAGCGCGATGTGGTTGTGACCGCCGAGGATGATGTCGATGTCCGCGTAGGTGCGTGCGTGCTCGATGTCGTTGTCGAGCCCCATGTGCGAGACGATGACGATGATGTCGGCACCTTGCGCACGAAGTTTGGCGGCTTCGTCTGGAATCGCCTGGCCAGGCTCGATGACCCGGATGCCCATGCTGTTGGACTGATCGTAGATGGAGTTGAGCGAGCTGATGTTGGCGAGCCCGATCACGCCGACGCGGACCCCGTCCATCTCGTACATCGTGCTGGGAAGAACCAGATCCTCCAGCTCGGTCGCGTAGGGCAGGTCGCTGTCCGCGAAGTCGTAGTTGGCGGCCAACAGATCGAAGCTCGCCCACGTCGCGCCCTGGGTGGCGAGGTTCGCGGCGCCCTTGTCGAACTCGTGGTTGGCGACGACCGCGCCATCCAGACCGAGCATGCTCAACCCGCGAAACTCAGCCTCGCCGGAGAACTCGTTGAAGACGACGGCGCCTTGGAAACAATCGCCCGAGTCGAGGTGGAGCGTCCGCCCGGCCATCGAACGCTCCCGCTTGATGATGGTGGCCATCTCGGCAAGCCCTCCGTACGGCCCGAGCCCATCCTGCAACCCGAGCTCGTTGTCGGTGAAGGACGGGGTGAAGTCGTAGTCGTAGAGTCGGCTGTGAATGTCGCTGGTGTGGATGAACGTCAGGCGTACCGGCTGACCGGCGACGTCAGCGCCCTGACCGTCACGGGCCATCGGGACGCACGCGCCCGACAATATCGACAGCACCACGAGCACGGCGACACTCTCCCCAGGGCGGGGGCGGACTACTCCATCCGGCCGAGGCGGGCAACAGCCGCTCCGGTCGTCAACCGCCTGAAAAGCCGGTTGACAGTCGGGGTGAGCCCGTGTTCTATGGGTCCGTTTCCCCGAGGCCCGATCGCCATGTGGCTGCTCCCCTTGCTCGCCACTCTCGCCGCCACGACGCCGTCGGCCGAGGCCGCTGGATTTCAGGTCAAGACGATGCGCGCGCCGCTGAGCGCGGTCGAAGTCGAGCGTCCGTTGGTCCTCGGCAAAGGCTGGTTCGAGGTCTCTCTCGGCTACGACCACAAATTCGCTAACGGGGCATGGACGGCCGACGGGCAAGCATTGCAGTGGGAGAGCGCGCAATGGCTCTACACCACGGAGCGCCTCGGGATTCGCTACGGGATCACTCGCTCCGCCGAGTTCTACTGGGACGTCCCCTTTCACTACATGCGCCTCGTCAATGAGAATCTCGGTACCGACACCGCGAGCTTCGGCATCGGAGAGCCAAAGTTCGGCTGGAAGCTGGAACTGTTCAACCGAGCGATCCCCACCACGTCGATGGTGCTTGACCTTAGTTACAAGATGCCCACCGGGCAAGAAACGGCGGGAACGTACGTGGGCGGTCCGAACACGGTCAGCACCTTCCCGATGAGCACCGGGCAGGCGGACGTCGCCGCCTTCGCGAGGGGAAAGCAGCAGTTTGGTCCCATCGCCATCGAAGCCTCCCTCGGCTACGTACATCGGTTCTCGGGGGTCTCCCAGTTCGTGGTCGAGGTCGATGAGTACCAGTTTTCGGGGCGCTTCAAGCCTGGAAGCGAGGTGCGCGCCGAGCTGTCGCCGATGCTTCAACTGGGTCCCATCGCCATTCACGGCGACGCGGTCTATCGGCAGTGGTTCGCCGCCGCGGTCGGCACCACGGCCGGGGGGTTCTTCGTCGACGAACAGCTGGACGTGATCCAGGGTTCCGACGGATGGTCCTTCGACGCCGGCGGTGGCTTGGTGATCAACGCGTCCCGCGGGGTCGACATCCTCGCTTCGGCGATGGTCCCCATCCGTGGTGAGGACCTCACTTTCTTCCCGCTGGAGAGCATCTCGCCGACCCGCGGGCCGACCCTCAGCACCAGTGTGGAGCTCCGGTACTAAAATGTGGCGCTCCCTCCTGCTCACCGCTGCCCTCCTTTCGCCCGCGCCAGCGCTGGCCAAGAACGTCTTCCCGAACAACCATCCGGACCTGGAGTGGCACTCGATCGAGACCGAGCACTTCGTGGTTCACTACCCACAAAGCCGCAAGAAGGAGAATAACGATCACTATCTTACGGCGAAGTGGACGGCGCAGCGTTCCGCCAAGATCAGCGAAGAGATGTTCCCGCGCATGTGCGCGGAGTTCAACTACTACCTCAAGGAGCGCGTCCACGTCGTCATCCTGAACCAGGGTGACGACCTCGAAGGGTTTACCGTCCCCAACTGGGATTGGATCGAGATCAGCGCCAATCCCGGGAGCGACTTCTACCGCACGCGGTCGCGCATGGACTGGCTGCCGGACGTGCTGGTCCATGAGTTCGCCCATGTGGTATCGCTCAAGGCCAACGGCAATTTCGCCGAGGGATCCCAGGCGATCAGCCTCGGTGTGCTCTACAACGAGGGCGTCGGCAATACGATGAGCGGCGGGGAAGTCCTGATTGGGGACAACAATCCCTGGTACTGGACCGAGGGCGGCGCTGAGTACTGGTCCGATCAGGCCGGCTACAACTGGTGGACGCCCGGTCGCGACCGCACAGTGCGCATGAGCGTGCTGGAGGACCGGCTCCTGAGCTGGGACGAATGGAAGACGGTCCAGCAGAGCCACGGGTGGATGGACGGAGAGCGCGGGTACCAGCAGGGCTACAGCTTCGGCCTCTACCTGCGCGAACGTTTCGGCAGCGAGACGTACAACAAGTTCGCGCTTGAAAACCAGAAGGGTTTCGTCTTCGATTGGAACGACCACCTCAAGACCGTCACCGGCGTCTCCGGCCCCCAGCTCTACGACGAGTGGCGCTCCTGGGTCACCGAAAAGTACACCGGACATTTTGAGGCGCTCAAGAGCGAAGGCGAGACGCCGCATCGTGAAGTGGCGCTCGAAGCCTACGACTGGGAATACACCGATCCGGACGGCCGAGACGCGTTCAACGACCCGCGGTGGAAGCGGAAGACCGGCGTGACCGGGGAGCTTCTTGCGCGTCGTGAGCGCGAACGCGCCAGGGAAGGGACCGGTCGCTACAACATGAACCCCAAGTTCTCGGACGACGGGAAATGGTTCGGTGTGAACAACCTGGGCACGTTGGAGCTGTCTCCCCTTGGTGAGGGCTCGCTGGCCGCGTTCTCCGGGGTCGTTCACTCGGATGCGGCGGTGTCCGCGCGGGTCGAGCGGCAGACGATGGGTGTGGCCTCATTCGCGCAGTTCGGTCACGACTGGGACTTCGTTCCCGGGCAGGATGCGGTCGTCGTCGTCGGCAGCGAGCATCTGCTCGAAGATGCGCGGCTCGGCAACCAGCTGTTTCACCTTCGGGGCGAAGCCGACGGTTATGACTGGAAGAACCTTTACTATGTGCCGATCGCCCCCACCGAACAGCGGGACGGAAATCTCTCGTACCTCGGGCACAAGCCGATCGACGTGCTCGGTCAGGACTACGGCGTAGTTCCCGAAGGGACGTACAAGATTCCCAACACTGAGCGTGGCACCGATGCAAGCGTCTCTCCCGACGGCAAGAAGCTCGCTTACTTCGAGTACACCGACGGCACGTTGAACCTGGTCTCGATCAACATCGACGGCTCGGACAAGAAACACCTCACCCAATACACCGACGGCACCTGGTTGCAGCGCGTGGACTGGTCGCCTGACGGCAAGACGCTGGCGGTGTCGGTCTTCCGGCAGTTCCAGCAGGACATCTACCTGATGGACGCCGACGGCGGAAACGTTCGGGCGCTGATGTTCGATCGCTGGGAGGACGGGGACCCAGAGTGGACGAAGGATGGCGACCTGCTCTTCATCTCCGACCGCACGGGGATCATGCAGGTGCACCGCTGGGATCATGAGACCGGGCGCATCGATCAGCTTACCAACACCATCGGCGGGGCTGAAACTCCGGCCGAAACGCCCAGCGGCGGCTTGGTGTACCTCGCCTACCACGCCAACGGGTACAAGGTGGAAGGCGCCGCGAAGGCCGACCTCCTCTATAAGGACGTCACTGCCGACTTCGTCACCAACCCTGACGCCGCGTCGGTCGCCGCAGCCTGGTCGTTCCAAGAAGACCTGAGCATGTATCAGTCGGTGCCGTACAAGACGCCGTTGATGTCGCTCAGCGGGGTGCCCCTCGTTCGGATCACCAACGACGCGCGGGACGATTTGTCCCTACAAGCCGGCGGGGCCATCTTCCTGCAGGACTTCGTGGAGAACCACTTCGTCTACACCGAAGTGCTGATGGGTGAGGATTGGTCGGCCAGGCTGCAGTACGCCTACAACGGCTGGTATCCGAACTTCTACCTCGGGCTCATCGGAGGGGAGGCGAAGTTCCCGTACGGCTACCTGCTGGACGAGGACAACGACCTGACCACGACGGAGGATCAGGGCATTTACCAGGGAAAGAACCAGCAGTACTACGCCTATGGTTTCGCGGGGGTGGACTACCCGTGGAACAGCGTGCACCACACGACCCTGACCGCCCTGGGGCAGACCTTCGGCTTCCGGCAGACAGGCGATGCGGACTACGCGCCCTACTCGGTCGGCGGGGAGATCAGCCTGAATCACAACATTTCCACGCTGGGCACCTACGCTCCGGGCGCCAACGTTCGTGGGGGGCGGGTCATTGACCTGACCTATGCGCACGGCGCATCTGACGTCGTCTACGAAGCCTACGGGGGCAAGACGGTCGACGACGGCGAGCTGCTGGATGCCTACGAGTTCAACAAGGGTGAGCTCCGTTGGGTTGAGCAGATTCCGGTGCCGGCGTGGGGGGGGATACTGACCCAGGCCAACAAGTACCGACACACGATTCAAATCGACTTCGCGGGCGGCTATATCGACCGGAACGTGGACCGCAATGATGAGTTCCGTGGGGGTGGGCAGCACCCCTTCTATTGGGGCAGCAGCGCTCTTCGGCCCAACACCCTGTTCGCCGGCTACCCCGCGAACAGCCTCTCGGGCGAGACGATGGCGATGATCAATCTCGCCTATCGATTCCCGATTCGTCGGGAGCTCAACGCACGGGTCGGCCCCCTCTACGTGTACGACGTCACCGCGCAGATCATGGGCACGGCCGGCAATCTGTGGTCGTTCACCCCGCCCGACGATCCCAGCCTGTCCTACCGGAACGAGTTCGGTGAGCGCGTCGCACACGATCCGGCGAATATTCGCCGTGAAATCCCCTTCGTCGACACTGCGCACAAGAACGGCAACTACCTGTTGTACGACGCCGGGGCTGAAATCCGGGTGACCAGCACCTTGTTCGACAGCTTTGGTTGGAACAGCTTCTTCCGCGTCTCGTACGGTTTCAATCGGATTCACGGCTATGGTGACGTCAACGGGGACGACGTCTCCGACTCCACCGAAAGCGCCGTCGGCGATGAACTCAGCAACGAGGTCGAGGAGCCGGGCTTCCGGTTCTATCTCGGCCTAGGAACGGGGTGGTGATCATGGGCCTCATTCTTGCGCTTCTGTCCTGCGCACCGGAGTACGCCGACGTCAACGCCAAGACGGTCGGCGTCGGGTACGACCCCGAGCAGATCGGTCCGGCACCGACGCCGTACGGCGGGGTCGTTGAGTACAGCTGGGTGAATTTCAGCGGAGGTGGGCTCTCGCTCGCGTTGATGCAACTCGGCTCCTTCGCGGAGATCGGCTCGGGGCTGGCGGGCTTCGCGCCCCCCTATGTCGCGGTCTACGGATTCTCCTACATGTTCACGGAGAAGCTCGATGCGGCCGACTCGCTGGCGGGCGTCACCTCGGTGCCCCCCGAGGCGGAAGACAGCTGCTACACCACCTTCGAGGCCAGTGGCCCCATCGGCTCCTTCAAGACCGTGGACGTGGGCGACCACATGGAGCTGGTCACGGCCGACGGGACTGGCGGGCTGCGCCTCGATCGCACCCCTTCCGAGTACCCCGCCGACACCCAGAATGCATTCGCCTATTACAACGCCGTTGATTTGTGGACGACCGAGCCATTGTACGCGCTGGCCGCGCCCGCGAGCGGCACCAAAATCGATGACATGGAACAGGTACTGGTCCACCGGGCCTCGTTCCCCGCGGGCGAAGAGGTCACCTTCCGATTCCCAGGAGGCATGGTTCCGGAGAATGCGCCGCTGGGGTCGATCCCGCTGCCGTCCAAAGTGGTTGCTGACACACCGATGATGATGCCGCAGCTCCCGGGCGGGGTACAGCTCGAATGGACCGGACCCCGTTACGACGGATATGGCCGAACGCAGGCGGTAGATGGTGTACAGCGCACCTGCCTGACGTTCTCGGGTGACGCAGTTTCCGACCCTGAGGGTCCGGCTGCCTGCACCGACGTGATGGCCGCACAGGCTGATGTTGGACAGATGTACACGGCTCCATGGGACACCGACGACGGGAAGGTCCTTTTCCGCTGGGAGCCGGGCGAAAATCCTGATGAATACGTGAGCCTGGCAGTTCGGTTCCTTGGGCCGGTGGACCGCGAGGACCCGAATTTCCAGGCCGAGGTGGTCCGCGAGCCGGCCCCCGGCGGCGTGAAGGCCGCTTGGAACACCATGAAAGGAACGGAGGTGCCCGACGCTCCGCCCCCGGACGGCACCCGAAGCCCTGCATCGTGCGAGCAAGAAGGCGCCTACGAGTTCAATCCCGCCTACCTGACGGCAAACGACGAGCTTGTGCCCTCGATGCGCGGTGACCCCTTTCACAACATGGCCGAGGTGACCTGCCGGCTGCACGATGACGGCGAGTTCGCGCTCACCGACGCGCTTGTGGCCGACGCCCTGGTCTATGCGCGCGCCCACGGCAGCGAGGGCGTGGTGTTCTACTTTGGTCGCTCAACCGTCGCGGAGATCGACGTGCCCGATGCGATGGACAACTACGGCTACAGAAAGGTCATCAGCCCGGTGAAAGTGGCCGCAAAGGCGATCGACATCGGCCGCTTCTGGTTCGAGGAATAAGCCATGAAACGCGTCCACCCACCGCTCTTGTTGCTCCTCTCGGCCTGCTCTATTTCGGCACCCGTCGACTACTACGACGGGCGCTGGGACCCGCCAACCATCACCGAGCTACTCGTCGACCGCCAGCCGGGCAACGTGAGCGGGTCGAGCGTGGTCATCTACGGGTCGGGCTTCGGGTCCGACCCCACAGAGGTTATGGTCCAGTTCGGTTCGGCGAACGCCAAGGTCTTGAGTGTCAAGGACGGCGAGATCATCGTCCTGGCGCCACCCGGCCCCGTGGGTGGCGGAGACGTTCCGGTTCGCGTCGGCACCTACACCGGCTACGCGACGGGACGGTATTCCTACCAGATGGGCGATGAGGTTACCCCGGGCGTAGGGGACGAAGTCCTGGACGAGGTGGGGTACGTCCTGGTGAGCAACTTCTGGGAAAGCTGCTACGGCGGGCTCAGCGACCGCCTCGAGGGCAAATACGGCGTGACCGACTGCACGAGCCTGGCCTACATCGGCAGCACCGGGCTTTCCGGACAGGCCGAAGCGATAGAGTTCGCCGCACGCCGGAAGTACGCCCCCTCGCAAGGCTTCTACGGCGGCACCGACATGGCCGGCGCCGAGTGGCGCGTCGAACGCCCGGCGGAAATGCCCTACCTCTCCGGACTCGAGGACTACCACGTCGACCTCGGGCAGGTCAGCGTAGAAAACGAGCACTGGTCCTCGGCGGAAGGCTACTGTGTCGACCTCTCGGAGACGGCGACCTACCGATTCGGCGGTGATGATGACCTGCCGGCGCCCGTGGCCGTCTCCGGCAAGGGGCTGCCCGTCGTCGAGAAAGGCGCCGCCGACGAATGCGACGACACCATCTGGTATGACGCCGACGAACTACACTTCTGCCGTCGCGACACGGCCAACGGAGTTCCCGACTATGTCTACGAGGCGGACTGGCCGATTGACCAGAACTTCTTCGAGGCCCATGCCCAGAAGCTGATCCCCGCCGACGTGTTGCTCAACATGCCGGACATCGGCGTCAACGGGCTCGCACTCACGCTGCCGGAGCCGCTGGTCGTCTACAACACCGAGGGCTTCGACGACATTCTCACTGACGGGACGCCCGGGGCTCAGGACCTCTGGGCGACGTACGGTGCCATGCAGCACTGCTTCGACGACGACGGCGACGGCGAGAGCCTGGACGACATCGCGTTCTCGTTCGAGTGGCCAGTGTCCGAGGCCGACCTCGTCAAGCCGGGCGGGCAAATCCTCCGGTCCCGCAGCTTCGTGCGGATGGCGATGACCGAGCTGTCGACGAGCTGGCTGGGCCCGCTTGCGTTCCCCGTTCGCGCGACGATCACGGTGCCCGATGACAACAACAGCTACGAAACCACCGGGGCCGACGGTCGGCCAGAAACCCGCGGTCGCCTCACGGTCCCGGCCAGCGTGATGTACCAGCTGCCCAGCATCGCCTCCCCACGGGGGTCCGGCATGGGAGGGGCTGGCTTGGTGATCCAGACAGGAGCGCACCTGGGCTTCTTCGTGATGGAAGTGCAGCGCGTCACCGAGTACACCGTTCAGACCGATGTCGGGCCCGTGGTTTTCGCCTACGTCACCGGCGACTTCGGCTTCAGCGAATGGACCAATCCCACCGACGACGCCTGCCACGACTGTGAGGACAACGACGAGGACGGTTGGTCCGACGAGCTGGACCCTGACTGCGCCAACGGCGGCACCGAGGAGGTCGGCGTCGACCCCACCGCGGCCTGCGCTGACGGCGTCGATAACGATGGCGATGGCGATGTCGACGCCGAGGATGTGGACTGCGCCGACTCCGTCGATAACGACGAGTCCAACTGCGACAACAATACCGACGACGACGGAGACGGCCTCAGGGACGAGGACGATCTCGACTGCATCCGGGGGGAGAGCGAGTCCACCGCAGATGGCTGCGTGGACGGGCTCGACAATGACGCGGATGGGTGGGTGGACGCCAACGACCCAGATTGCCTCACTGGCGAGGGTGAGAAGGGTTTGGGCACCGAGGGCTGCAACGACGGCCTGGACGGCGATGGGGACGGCTGGGGCGATGCGGCCGACCCCGACTGCGTGGGCGCGTCGTTCGACGAGCTGGGCTTCGGCCTAGCGGTCTGCAACGACGGCATCGACAATGACGTGGACGGCGTACTCGACGCCGCCGACGCGGAGTGTTCCGCGGCGGGCGACGAGGACGAGGGCGCTTAAGTGATCGTTGGCGGCGGAAAGACTTGACGCACTGGGCCCCATCGCATAGAAGCGCGGGGCTCCAGGAAGCACCCCACGAGAGTGGGTCGGCAACCCGGATCGGTCTTTGAAAAATTGGTAGCAGTTCAAAAGTTCAAATAGAGTTTTGTCTGACCTTCGTTTAGCCACGAAGGGCGGACCAGGATCATAAACTGGAGAGTTTGATCCTGGCTCAGAGCGAACGCTAGCGGCGGGCCTAACACATGCAAGTCG
>CANFCK010000002.1 GCA_947445035.1 Deltaproteobacteria bacterium | reverse complement strand
GCCACGCTCTCTGGCTCCACGATGCCCACCCGCTTCCAGCCCGCCCGATGCAGCTCCTTGAGGGCCAGGGCCTCGGTCAACAGCTCACGATCGGTCATGCTCGCGACACGAGCGCACGCTGTTCGGGGCGCGCCATCGACAGTACGAACGGCGCCTTTTCTTGCGCCGCGAGGAAATCGGCCTTGTTGTGCAGCGCACGCCACCCCTCGGCGATGAGCGCCTGCGCCACCGGCCCCCCAAGGTTGCCGCCCGGCCCCAGGAGCACCAGCGCGTCAGGCGCGTACTCGCGCAAGGCCACCCTGACGCTGGCGGTGAAGTCATAGGGCGCGACCACCTGATGCCCGAGGGTGTACGCAGCGAGCCCCGCGGGGTCGGCGGATCGCGGCCGGAAGATCGCCCCGCGACCGTCCACCAGCGGGATCGTCGGCGGCCGCCAGTCCAGGTCTGCGAGCGCCCTCGCTGCGCGCGCGGCGGTGTCGTGCATCAGCGGCGTGTGGAACGCCGAGTGAAGCGGCAGTTGCATGGGCGCCTCATGCTGACCGATCCGGCGCGCTGGAAGCGTTGCCAGCGCGGTCGCGACGGCAGCCGGGTCGCCGCCGAGGACTAGTTGGCCGCCCAGGAAGATGCTTGGGTACAGATTCGGCGTCGCCGACAAAAGGGCGTCGACCTCGGGGGAGGGGTCGGGCCGCCACTTTTCGTCGCACAGCGGGTACAACACCTGCCCGCCGATGACGTTTCCCGCCTGGTACTGGCCCATGGTCTCGATGAGCCGCAGGCCGTCCGCCAAGGGGAGGGCCCCCGCCACCGCGAGCGCCGTGTACCAGCCCATGGAGTTGCCGATCACCGCGACCACCTCGACGTCATCGAGCTGATCACGATCGGCGAGCGTGAATGCTGCGGTCAGGATGGACGCGTTTTCCCCGGCAATGTGAAGTCGCGACGAATACTGTGGAGCGCCGTCCATCTCGGTGGGGGTCGGCCGGCCGAGGGTGGCGCGCAGGGCATCAGCCGCGGCGACCGAAGGCGTCGACACCAGCGAGCCGAGCTGTTCGCGGCCGTAGCTGCCGCGGCCGGGGCACACCAGGACCACGCGCCGCCTCATGGCAGCTCCAGGATGCGCTTCGCCGCCGCCAGGATGTCGGCTTCCTGGACCAAAACCAGGTTCGCGGCGTCGCCGAGGGGAATGTAGACGTCCAGGCCGGCGACGCGCGCCATCTTCGCCGGCACCCCCTCGTCGATGAGCACGGTGAACAGGGCCTCGGAGAGCCCTCCGGTGCGGCGACACTCATCGACGACGAGCACCCGGCCGGTCGCCCGCGCCGCAGCGACGATGTCGTCGATGGGGAGCGGATTGAGCCACCGCAGGTCGAGCACGCGCACGGTGCACCCCGTCTCCTCGGTCAGCCGCTTCGCAGCCCTCAGGCTCATCCACAGGCCGTTGGCCCAGGTGAGGATGGTCAGGTCGGTGCCGTCGCCGTAGAGCCGTCCCTTGCCGACGGGGACGGCATGATCGGCCGCGGGCCAGGGCGTGCTCCAACCGCCGTCGCCGTCCTGGTGCAGGTCCCGCGTCATGTACAGGGCGATGGGCTCAAGGAAGACGCACACCGCGCCGTCGGTCGCCGCCGCGGCGAGGCAGGTGCGCATCATGCCGACGGCATCGTCCCCGCGGGCGGGGGAGGCAATCACCAGGCCCGGAATGTCTCGGAGCGCGGCGATGGAGTTGTCGTTGTGGAAGTGCCCGCCGAAGCCCTTCTGGTAGGCGTAGCCGGCAATACGGACCACCATCGGGTTCTGGAACTGGCCGTTGCTGAAGTACTGGAGCGAGCAGGCTTCCCCGCGCAGCTGGTCGCACGCGTTGTGGAAATAGGCGAGGTACTGGATTTCAGGAACGGCCAGAAACCCCGCCTGGCCGAAGCCGATCGCCGCGCCGAGGATGCTCTGCTCGTCCAGCAGAAAGTCGATCACGCGGTCGGCGCCGAAGCGGCGTTGTAGGTCGGTCGTGACGTTGTAGACTCCGCCCTTTTTTCCGACATCCTCCCCGAAAAGCAGCATCTTCGGGTACTTCGCCAACGACTCGGCGAGCACCCGGTTGAGCTGCACCCCGAGGTGGCGGGGCTTGTCGGCTTCGATGTCTTCGCCGCCGAACGCTCGCTGGACCTCTTCGTCTGCGATCGGCTGCCGCGCGAGCGTCGCGACCGCGTCGGCATGATGCGGCGAGAGCGGGGCCATCACGTCGACGGCGGCGCGCAGCTTGGGCCGTTGGATGGCCTCTTCCCCGAGGGAGGCCACCCTTGCGCGCACCTCCTCGTAGAGCGCGACGACCTCCTCGGCGCTGAGCCACCCCCCCTCGACCAGGAGCCGCGCCGAGGTGAGCAGCGGGTCCCGTGCTTCGGCCTCCGCGATCTCGCTCGGGGGGCGGTAGGTGCTCTCCACGTCGCTGCCCGCGTGGCCCAAAAGGCGGACCGTCCGCAAGTGCAAAAAGGCCGGCCGGCGATGCTCCCGCACCCACGACACCGCTGCCACGGCGGCATCGTAAGCATCGGGCAGATCGAGGCCGTCGCCCGCTACGTACGCGAGGTTGGCGCGCTCGGCGAAGTTGGTCGCGATCCACCCCTCGGGGGTCGGCGTGGAGATGCCGATGCCGTTGTCCTCGCACACGAAGAGCACCGGACAGGACCGACCCTGGTGGGCGAGCCATTCCGCGTGGTTGATCGCGCCCACCGCGGTGCTGTGGTTGGCCGACGCGTCGCCGAAGGACACCAGCACGATGCGGTCGTCCGTGGTGTCACGCGCGATGCCCAGCGCCATCCCCACCGCCTTGGGAAGGTGCGAGGCGATGGTGCTGGTCTGGGGCGGAATCTCCAGGAGTTTGCTGCCGAAGACCTTGTGGCGCCCGCCGGCGATGGGCTCATCAGAGCTCGCGGCGAGGCCGAGCATGATGTCCATCAGCGGGGTGGCGCCCGGTACCTGGCGACCGCGCTGGACGTAGAATCCGCCGGAGCGGTAGTGGAGAAACGCCGGGTCCGTAGGCCGACTCGCGGCGGCAACCGCCACGTTTCCTTCGTGTCCGCTGGACCCGATGGTGTAGAAGCACTGGTTCCGGGCCTTGAGAGCGCGCGCCGCGAGGTCCATGTGCCGACTTTCCAGTTGGGACGTGAAACATTGCACGGCCAGCCGCGCGGTCAGCGACGTGCTCTCCCGCACCGGCTCACCCAGGTCTTCCCGGCGGTCTCCCGACCGAAGTTGCCCGAGCAGGTGCACGAAATTCTTGTCTACGATGCCTGCGCGGTTGACGGCCATGGGGGCAAGTATCTATCCCGCCTCCCTCACTCTCCGCCGAACGTGAACCCCGCCTCGTGCGTCAGCACCACCGGAATGGACAACACGGGGAGGGCTATCCGCAGTTCAGCCGCCCGCCGCGCAACACACAGCGCACGTCGCCGCCGACGCGCGGGACCTCGAGAGCCGCCGTCATCGGGACCACTCCCTGCACCGTCAGCACGCACTGGCCGGGTTCCGCGGTGAAGGTCGCCACCGTGCCTGACACCGGCCGGGATTGGCGCGCGGCTCCGCAGGCGAGGCCCACCTCGGCGATGACCTGGTCGGTGTCGAACTTGATCTTCAACGGCACGCCGGTGGAGGCGACGAGGGCAGTTGCAACCGGGTCGCGACCGCAGAGTGGCGACGTCAGGCTGTCCAACCACGTGATCTCTGCGTCAGCACCGAGCACACGGACCCGATCGGCCCAGGTGTCGTAGGGGGCGGCGCAGGGCTCGCCGCCCATGCTTCGGGCCAGGATCAGGTCGGTCCACGCCATCAGCGCCCGGCCCTTCTTGACGTTGCGCACCTCGCCGGCCATCAGCTCGTCGAGGCTCAGTCCGAAGGGTCGCGTCTTGGCCTGACCGGTGACCGGGTCCGTCCACTCGATGGTCAGCACGATGCGGTCCGGGCCCGCTGGGATCGAGCCGCGCATCGCGACGTCTTGGAGGAAGAGCTGGGTGGTGCCCGCGTAGTAGTCGATGGGCTGGACCTCGCTTTTCACCGTGCTGGCCTCCTCGCCGTAGAAGCGCGTCAGCGCCAAGGACTCCGGGAGATCCAGGGCAAAGTGCACGTCGTTGGCGATGGTCTCGGTGAGCGAGCGGAAGCCCGGTCCGAAGACGCGGTCCACCACCGCCTCGCTGCCCAGGTACACGTAGGCGCCTTTGCCGCGCTCGCTGATCGCGTCGAGCACCTTGTCGTCAAAGCTGCGGCCGACCCCGATCGTAGAGAGTCGGATGCCGTGATCGGTAAAACCGCTCGCGACGCTGGCGAGCACGCTGGGGTCCATCTCGCCCTCGTTGAGCAGCGCGTCGGTGACCAGCAACATGCGGCGGTTCCGACCGGCGGTGTCGGTGCGCGCGTTGGTGATGTGGTAGGCCTCGGCCAGCCCGATGTCGAGGTTGGTGGCGCCCCGGGGCTCCAGCCGGTCGAGAACGCTGTCCAAGATCGCGGGGTCGTCGCGACCCACGACGTAGTTTTCCAGGGGCGTACACACCTCATCGTCGAAAAGCACGATGTCGACCCGATCATTGGGAACGAGCTGGTCTTTCGCCTTTCGCAGGCCGCGCACCAGGTACTCCATGCGCCCGTCGTCCCACATCGAGCCCGACCGGTCGAGCACGAAGGTGAGATCCAGCGGGCGCCGCGGTGGGGTGACGCCCCGCACGGCGAGTGCGAGGGTGAGCTTTCCGGGCTCGACGGCCACGGCCTGGCCGAGGACGGAGAAGGTCTCCCCCTCTGGAACCTCGACGGTATCGAAGCTGAAGTAGTTGAGCAGCTCGTGGGGGCGCACCTCCGACGTCTTGACCGGCCCCTGATTCTGGATCGCCCACAACAGCCGCTGCGCCGACGCCAGCGACATCGAGTCGTCGTTGCTGAGCCAGGTGGTGCCCCCCCAGTCGAGGCTGGAGCGCGCGTCCGGCTCCGGGTAGGGCGCCGAGCGTTCCTTCTGCGCGCGGTCTTCCTCTTTCTGCTCGGTCGCCTGGTGCTCCGGCGCCGCTGTCTCCTCGGCGGCGGGCGCGGGCGCGGTCACGACGGGCGTGGCGGGGGGCGCTCCGGAGGGCTCCGTCGCCGACGCGCCGGGCGCCCTCGATTCGGTGACGACGTCGTCGGCCCGCGCGATTTCCGGGGCGCTGGTCGGCGCGGACTTGGGCACGGGGGCGCTCGCGGAAGGCTTGGGGGGAAGCGGCGAACGACCCTGCTTCTTGCTGCCGACCTTGCCGCCGGGGCCCCCGCCCTTGGGCGGTGGCGCGCCGCCGCTCCCCCCTTGTGCGCTGCCGCGACGGCCGGCGGGTGCCTCGGCAAAACACTCCCGCGTGAGCGGACTGCCCTCGAGGCGGCGAACCTCCGGCGGCCGAGGCGGCTCGACCCGCTTCACTTCCGGAGAGATCGGGGGACCTTCCGGGGTCGAGCAGGCGAAGTGCAGGATGAGCGAGAGCACGAGATCTCCTGGTCAGATCGGGGGGGCGAGCGACGGGTGCACGAAGACGCGCAGGGTGCCGGGACGGGTGCTGGGGATGCGATCGACATCGACAAGCGCGAACCCCGCCCGTTCCAACGGCGTGCTGCCCTCCGGCGCGCCGATGAGCTTGCCGACCAGCCGTCCCAGCGTCGGCTCGTGGCCCACCAGGAGAGGATCCTCGAGTCCCGCGCACATGCGGAGGATGCCGTCCAGGTCAGGCCAGGCCAACGCCTCCGCCTCGACCAGGGCCACGCCCGGAAACCGCTCGCCGACGAGCTGAGCGGTCTGCGCGGCGCGAACCAGCGGGCTGTGCACGATCACTTTGGGCCGGTACCCCGCGCGGTAGATGAGCTCGGCCACGCGGGCCAGCTCGGCCCGACCGCTCGGGACCAGCCGCCGGTCGAAATCCGAGCGCGCGTGGTCTTCGGCGATGCCGTGACGAAGGATGCCGATGCGCATGGGACGGCGGCCTTATCCTTCGAAGTCCGGCGCGCGCAGGCTCTTTCCCAACTGCCTCGCGGTTTGGGCGACGGCAGTCAACAGGTTGTGATCGTCGGCCTCGTCGGCCAGGCGGTGCGCTTCGTGGAGCGCCTCGTCGTCGGCTTCGATGCGCGCGAGGGCAAGTCGCGACAGTACTCGATCGCGCAGCTCTGTGGCCTCGGTGGCGACGCGGCGAACGAGGGCGCTAGCTTCGGGATGGCGACCCGCGTTCAAGAGCGCGAAGGCGCGACGGAGGCGGCCGTCGGTGTCCAGGGTGGCGTCGTCGACGTCCAGGAGCGCCTGATCGCGGCGCTGCCCTGCTTCGGCGGTGCGCAGACTCGCCACCGAAGCGGCGATGTCGGTGTGGAGGGCGCGGAGCGCGGCGACGCCGTCGGCGTCGCCGAGGGCCTTCGCGATGCGGATGGCGGCGATCACCTCGCGGGCGCCTTCCTCGGCGCGGCCGAGGGCCCGAAGCGCCTGACCCCGCCAGGCGTGGACGCGCGCCTGGTCGGCCGGGGTCAGCGCGGGCAGCGCCTCCAAAAGGGTCAGCGCCTGGGCGGCGTTGCCGGCCTGCAGCGCGCCATAGGCCGCCGCCAGCCCGTCGGTCATCCGGCCGGCCGCTCGATCACGCCGAGGGCCATCCGCGCCGCCTCTTCCTCCAGCCCCACCGGGAGGCAGACCTCACCAGGGGGGAGGTCCGTCCGTGCGATGTGCTCCAGCCCGAGCCCGAGGAGCAAGAAGTGGAGCAAAACCGGCTCCGGCGAGCCGGAATTGGTGACGATGTTCAGCGGATGACCATCGGCCAAAACCGTGACCCTTCGCCCGCTCGGCAGCGTGTAGCGGACCACGCGCGGCCCGATCTGATCGACGGTCGTGGCGTGGTTGCGGAGCCAGGCCACGTCGATCTCGTCGCCGCCATGGCCGGCGCTCAGGACGATGGAGCCTTCGGGGAGCGAGGCCAGCTCGGCAGCACCCAGCGTGTGCCGACGGCCGGTCGCGGTGACGACGATGCGCCCACGCTTGAGCGCCGGGACCGCGTCGGTGGTGGCAAGACCGTCGTAGTGCGCGATCAGCCGGCGGACGGGGTCGTTCTCCGCCACCTCAACCGTGGCGCCTGCGGCACGCGCAAACGCTGCGACACCGGCGCCGACGGGCCCATAGCCGACGACGAGCACCATGCGTCCCGACAGATGTTGTCCGGTCAGGGTGGTGAAGGCAGGCCACAACCCTTCGCCCACGCCTCGGCGACTCTCGATCGCCGGCTTCAGGCGGCCGTCGTTGATGTTGAGCACCGGAAAGGGGAGGGGGAGGCGCTCGCGCAGGCGGGTGACGCCAGAGGCCGTGATCTCGACGCCGCCACGGGGACGCTGCCCCTCGTCCAAAAGCGCCGAGCCGAGCGCGAACCCGACGTCGGCGAAAAGCATCGGCTCCTCGGCCACGGTGGCCTCGACGCCATCCCGAGAACCTCGGCCCGTGTGCACGTCCAGGCCCAGTGTGCGCATGTACTCGACGACGCCATGGTCGGTCGTGGCCGGGTTCGCGGCGCTGACGACCCAGCGGCCGCCGCCCAGAACCAGCTCGCGCACCAGCGCCAACGTGATGGTGGTGAGGTGCAGGTGCACGCCCACGGTGAGTCCTTCAAAGGGGCGGGAGGCTGCCCATCGGGTGCCCAGGCCCTGGAGGATCGGGAAGAAGGCGTCGATGCGGGCCAGCTCGGCGCTGACGCGGGCGTGCTCTGACATCGGACCGATGTATCTCGGCGAGCGCGTCTAGAAATTCACCGTCGCCCCGGCCCCGACGGTGCCGATGGGGGCGGGGATGTCGACGCCATCGGGCAACATGCCCTCCACGGGATCGAGCTGGAAGGAGAAGTGGAACTCTCCGTTGTCGCCGTAGTACACGCCCGCGTAGGCGCTGACGCTCAGAAAGGTGTTGAGCTTGGTGGAGACGTCCAGTCGCGACGCGTAGGTGTGGTCACTCAGGTTGCCCAGGGTACTGGCGGTGAAGTTGGTGTCGTCCCAGTTGCCGGGACCTGGCAGGGCGAGGTAGGCCCCAAAGTAGTGTTCACCCAGGTAGAAGGGGGTGAAGGCGCCCTTGACGAGCAGGAAGGGGTACAGCGTCGAGTCCGCGTAGCCCGACCCGTTGTAGAAGTACTCGCCGCCAATGTAGAGGGTGTCTTCGTCGTTGAGCTGGATGCCCAGCTCCGCCCCGGCCACCACCTGCGGAATCCACTCGTCCGAGCGGTCCACTTCGTCCGGAAGAGTCAGCGTGGCGATGTCGAACTCGCCTTCGTACCAGGGGGTCTGGTCCCCGTGGCGGACGGCGCCTTCCACGCGCAGGTCGAGCGGACCCACCGCGGCCGAGACATCGGCGCCCAAGCGGAGCGGATCCCCCTCGCGCGCCGCCGCCGTCAGCGCGATCTCTGAAGGACCGAGCACCCACTCTGTGCGCAGCGCACCCCCGATCTGTCCGACGGTATCGGCCCCATCGAAGTTGGCGACCGCGTAGAGGTTGGCCCCGATCTTCTCGATGGGGACATGCACCTTCAAAAGCGTGACGCCGGTGCGATTGTCGAAGACCGCCACGTCCAGCGCGTTGAGCGTCTGCTGGCTCAAGACGTCGGTCGGGTTCCAGAAACGCCCGCTGCCCCACCGGACACGCTGGCGGCCGGCGGTGACGAAAACCCGATTGGCGAGGTCGAACTTCAGCCAGAGTTGATCGAGCTCCACCGACGCCGGCTCCAGATCGTTACCCAGATAATCTTCGTCGCCGTCGGCGATGGTGAAGTCGTAGGTGAGTCGAGCCTGAGCAAAGCCGCGCACCCGGTCGCTGGGCCGGATGTCGGTGAAAAGGTCGAGCAGATTAGGCGAGCTGTAGGCCGTGTCCTCGGCCTCGGTGCCCTCAAAGAACGAGCTGCTGGCGCGTAGATAGAGCTTGCCGCCGACGGTCAGTCGCTCATCCGCGAGGCCGATGCGCGCGAGAATGTCGGCGGGCGCGGTCTCGGTGATCTCGATTCCGAGGTCCCCGGTCGGAGGGACAGCGGGCGCGTCCGTGGCGGACGGCGCCGGTGTCTCCGTCGCGGGCGTCCCCCCGAAAAGTGTGTCCTCGTCGACGTCCTCAGCGAACGATCGCGCGACGAGCAGCAGCAAGGTGCCCATCGTCAGCGGCTCTTCGCTTCGAGCCAGGCCTTGGTGAAGATATTCGGGTCCAAGGCCTTGAGATCGACTTCCTGGATCACCACGGTCGTGGATGTGCCCTTCTCGACCTCGTCAATGATGCGAATCTCCTTGGGGAAGTAGACGTCGGCGCCTTTGGTCTCCGACTTCATCTTGTTCCACGCCGGATAGTAGGTGGTGCGCATCAGCCGCCCGGAATCGGCGAAGTCCTGCCGCTTCAGGGTGTTGCCCGTGGCCTTGTCGATCCACAGCTCGGCGCTCGGAAAGGCGACGTCGGCACCTGGCTTCACCGCGAGCTTCAGGTGCTCGACCGCGTAGGAACCTAGCTTTTCATCGGCGACGAAGCTCGGCGTGAACTCGACCGCGAGTCGCGACTCGTCGAAGTCCTGGCGGTTGGAGCTGGTGCCGCCGATGCGTTCACGTTCGGTGCGACGTTCCCACTTGCCGACCGTGGGATCGTAGAGGAACATGTTCTTGTCCAGTCGCAAATAGCCCTTTCCAGCCTCCGACTGAGGTTTGACGAACAGGATGATGAGCTTGTCGTCAGCATCGCGACGGTAGACGACCGCCTGATAGACAAGATCAGACTTTCCTGCTTGTTTGTTCTCGATGTAGACGAGCGACTTGTAGTCGCCGCTGTTGGCCTGACGATCATCGATGACGGAGAGGCGCTTCACCATCTCTTCGGCGGTGGGGGCGGCGAACGCGAGTGCGGCGAGAAGCAGGGTCAGCATCGGAACCTCCAGGAGTCGGTAGAGTGGCTCAGGCTGTGTGACCGAGCGCGACGATCGGACGAAGGCGGGCGGCGAGCGCAGCGGGCCACAAGGCGGCCAACGCCGTGACCGCGGTGAGCACGACCACCACCAGAGCCAGTGTGACGGGGTCCACGGCCATCGGAATGGTGTCGGCCAACAGGATCATCTTCATCGCCTCGATGGGCGCGGGAATCTCGGCGGCATCGATGCCCAGGGCGCCGGCTGCCCCCACCAGGGCGCCGACGGTGGTGGCGAAGAGCCCCAGCATCGTGGCCTCGATCAGGAAAAGCATCAGCACGCGGCGACGATGGATGCCGATGGCACGCATGGTCCCGATCTCACGGGTGCGCTCGCGGACGATGTTGAACATGGTGTTGATGATGCCGATGGCGACGATGACCAAGAGCACGCTAGCCACAAAGACGCTCACGACGTTGAACACGTCGAGGATGCGCACCAGGAAGGACACCTCATCTCGCCAGATGGTCAGATCGAGCTTCTGGCCGGTCCAGTCTTCGCCGCCGACCTCCTCGAACTTGAAGAAGAAAGGGTCGCCCTGGTGGTCCATCAACTGAAAGCCGGCCTGGGCCAGGGACACCCGCAACGAGTTCATCACCTCATCGGCCCGGTCGATGTCCTTGAGGTACACCCAGAAGGCCCCGGTCGTGTCGTCGTTGAGCTTGTAGACGGTGCGCAAGCTGTCCATGTTGCCGAGCACGGCCCAGCTGGAGAGCATGCCCATGTCGCGAGCGATTGCGACGACGGTGAGGTCGATGGTGTTGGTGCGGCCGTCGTTGGTCTCGGTGACAAAGGTGATGGCTTCGCCGACGTCCACTTCCAGGCGCTTGGCCTGGTTGACGAACAGGATCGCCGCCCCGGGCTCCGCGATACGGGAGGCGTCACCAAGGATTTCTTCTTTGCCCCCGTCCTTGTACTCACTCTGCATGGCGAGCTGAAGGGTCGAGACGAAGCGCGGCTCATCGGCGATCGTGACCCCGCCAAAACCGGACTGGACGGTACCGCCGGGGCCAACGAATTTGCCCCAACCACGGCCACGGGCGATGATGAAGTCCAGGTCGGGCGTGGACTCTTCGAGCACCTTCCGCACCTTGGCGGCGTCGGTGACCAGCGGGATCGCCTGGCTCGGGCTCGGCTTGTAGAAGCCCGCGACGACCACGTGGCCGGCGGAGAGCGTGGTGGCGCTCCTGACGAGGTTGTCCGCGATGCCCTGGCTCATGGCCAGCAGCAACACCAAAAGCGCGGTGACCAGTCCGATGGCGCCTGACAGAAGCGCCGTGCGCCGCCGCGCCTGGACCAGGTTGCGGATCGCGATGAGGAAAAGCACGCCCATGGGTCACTCCTTCCCTTGGAGCGCGACGACCGGGGGCACGCGCGCCGCCAGGATGGCCGGGTAGATGGTGGCGACGAAGCTGACCGCGAGCACCAAGCCCACGCCCAGCGCGACGTTTTCCGGCCTCCACTCTGGGTACATGGCCTTTCCGCCGAAAAGAATGCTGAGGAAGTCGTTGTCGGCGGGCACACCGAAGTCGTTCAGCCAGTTTACGAAACCGATCGCCAGACCCCCGCCGAAGACGGCCGACACGAGACCCACCAGTTGGCTCTCAACCACCAAGAGCAGGGTCACGAACCGGGCCTGGGCCCCGAGCGCCCGCATGGTGCCGATCTCCGCCGTGCGTTCGAGGGTGGCGAGCACCAGCGCGATGTTGATGATGACGATCGCGACCAGGAAGAGCACCAGCACGGCGACGAAGAGCACCAGCTGGATCATCATCGCGGCTTGCCCGATGAAGCCCGACGCCGTCTTCCAGCCCACGGCGGTGAGCGTGAGCCCCGCGGCGTCGGTGGCGGCCAGGATCGCCGCGATGCCAGCCTCGCTGGCGTCGGGGTCCTTCAAAAAGATCGCGATGTTGGTGACGACGCCGCTTTCCATCTGGTCTTGGGTGAAGGTCTGCTGCACGCGCGCGTCGGCCCGGCCGAAGCTGACATCGTCCAGCGCCGCGAGCGTGGACGTGGTGGCGACCTCCGCTTCAAGCGCGCTGCCGCCCCCGAAAAGTTGGTCCTCGATGGTGCCGCCGCTCAGCTCAACCGCGCCGACTGCCGCTTTGATGTCGTGGAGCTCGGCGCGTTGGGCGTCGGTCATCTTGCCGTAGAGGTCGCGGAAGGTGAGCATGTCGACGAGGCAGTACGCCCCGGCCGCGCTGTCATCCTTCGCGACGCCCGTGTAGCTGTAGACGCCGTAGACCTTGACGTTGAGCGACTTGAGGTAGCCACTCTTGGTGAACGCGCGCAGGGGGAGGGTGTCGCCGACGTTGATGTCGTACAGCCGCACCAGGGGCGCGATCTCGGTGTAGAAGAACGCCTTGCGGGTGGCGAAGTTCTCGTCGCTCACCGCGAGGTAGGCCTTGAGCAGGCCGGGCATGTCGGTGCTCTGGTCGGCAAGGAGCGCCCTGAGCTTGGGCTCGAGCACGGCGATCTCTTCGGTGTCCAACTGGTACAGGATGCGCCGGTACTGGCGGCTGGTCCGCTGAACCCGGTCGTAGATGGTGCCGCTTTCCCCGATCACCTCTTGCGGCCCGTCGTCCTCGGGATCGTAGAGCTTTTCGATCGCGTCGAATTCCCGGGCAATGGGGTGTTTCAGCCACTGTTCGACCATCGACTCATTGAGGATGATGCCGCGTTCGTTGGCGGGCACGCCGGTGCCGCGCGTGATCTGCATGCGCGGAAAGTTTTCTTGAAACGCCGGGAGGTCGGTCCCGAGCAGGCGGAAGTAGGCGAGGCGGCCGTCCGTCGCAAGCGGGGCGACGGCGTTGTCCATCCAATCGATGGTCGGCACCGGAGACAGCGCGTACTCGGCCGGGAAGGTCTCCGCGATCACCCGGTCGAGGGCCGCACGACTCTCGGCTACCCGCTCGGTGTCGTTCGTGATGTTGTCCACCCGCTCGAGCTCGGGCCGAAGATCGCCGGCGATGCGCCGGATCCGGTCCACGAGCATGGCCACCTTGGCCGGGTCGCCCGCCTCCTCGGCCTCGCGCAACGAATCGAGTGTCCGGTCCAGCTCGTTGGCCCCGAAGACGGTCGCGTTGCCGAGGCCCATCGGCAAGGTGGTGCGGACCTCGGGCACCGCTGCGAGCACGTCACGGACGGTGCGATAGTCGGCGACCTCGCCGTTGTCGGACCCGCCGAAGTTCATGTCGCCCAGAAGTGCCAGCGGGTCACGGGCGTTGGCGTCGTACACCTGAACGTCGGCGGTGACACTCGTGGTGATGCTTCGCCGCATCACAACGTCGAGGCTGTCGATCATCGCCGCGCCGGTCACCACCACAAAGGTGCCGAACACGAGGATGACGCCGATCACCAGGTTCTTGATCAGGTGGGCGCGGACGTTTCTGACCGCGAGGCGCACCATCAGGATCAGCGCGCTCATTCGACGACTCGCCCGTCCGCCACCATCACCAGCCGCGTGGCCCGGTCCATGACCTTGGGGTCGTGGGTGGAGAAGATGAAGGTGATGCCTTCATTCTTGTTGAGGTCCCGCATCAGCTCCACGATGGCGGTGCCGGTGGTCGAGTCCAGGTTGGCGGTGGGCTCGTCGGCCAGGACGATGGCCGGGTTGGTGACGAGCGCACGCGCGATCGCGACCCGCTGACGCTGGCCACCGGACAGCTCGTTGGGCCTTTGACCGCTTTGTTTGGTGAGTCCTACCTTCTCCAACATCTCGTTGACGCGGGCCTTGCGCGCCTTCCCCGAAAGCGTGCCTTGCAAAAGCAGCGGAAACTCGATGTTCTGGTAGGCGTCCAGGACGTTGATCAAGTTGAAGCTCTGGAAGATGAAGCCGATGCGATTCAGGCGCAGCTCGGTGAGCGCGTGGTCGTACAGGTTGTTGGTGATGGTGCCGTCGATCGACACGGTGCCGGTGGTGGGCACGTCCATGCAGCCGATCATGTTGAGGATGGTGGTCTTGCCGCTGCCGGATGGCCCGGCGATCGCGGTGAATTCGCCCTTCCCGATCGAGATGGATACGGCGTCGATCGCCCGCACCGACAGCTTGCCGAGCGGGTAGTCCTTGGTGACCTTGGTGAGTTCTACGATCCCTGACATCCGGGGGGTCCTCCGCGACGCAGCTGCGTGGTGACGAGTTCGATGAGTGGAGAGAGGCGGTCGCGCAGCTCGGGCTCGATGTTGGCGACCCCGGCGCTGATCTGTTGGCTGCGGGCGGCCGAGAGGCGTTGCACGATGTCGAGCCCGGGCGAGGTGATGGCGACATTCTTCTGGCGCCGGTCAGTTGGGTCTTCGTCGCGGGTGACAAAGCCCCGCTCGACCAGACGGTCCACCAGATGGCTGGTGGCGCTCGGCGACAGGTTCAACATCTGCCCGATGGCACCTACGTTGCGGGAGCCACCGTCACGCAAAAGGTGCAGCGAGACCATTTGCGGCATGGTCATGTTCGACTCGGCCATGATCTGCATCGCGTCCCCCGCAATGCGGGAGTGCAGAAGCCCCATCAGCTCGATGAGCTGCCCGCTCAAGCGGAGGATGGAAGAATCACCAATCATCGAATAGTTCGAAGTGTGAGGCTAGTCGCGGGTCGCACTAACGTCAAGCGTGGGAGGGTCCCTCCCGAGTATTCGCCGCCCGGTTGGGATAGGCGAACGCGTGCGCCTCCGCCCCCGCCCCGCGCTGCTGGTCACCCTCACGCTGCTCGTTGCGCTGCTGGGGTGGTGGTCGGTGCTGCTGTTCCGGCTGACCACCGAGAGCTATGAGCAGAGTGTACGCCTCGTCGGGGAGGCCGCCGCGGCGACACTCCAACTCGAGCGTCGGCGGGCGATGATCGCGGGAGAGTCAGCCACACTCCTGGGTATTACGGTACTCCTGTTGTTCCTTGGGTGGCGTAGCAGCGTCGTGGAGGCGCGCCAGGCTCAGCGCCTCCGCGTGCTTTTCGCGGCCAGCACCCACGAGCTGAAGACGCCGATCGCGGGGTTGCGCGCGCTTTTGGAGAGCCTCGGCAGCGGCGTTCTCCCTCTGGAGCAGGCCGCGCCTCACCTGGAGCGGGGTCTCGACGCCTGCCGCCGCCTCGAGCGGCTGGCCGAAGGGATGCTCGTGCGGCAGGCCGTTTTGGCTGGTGAGTCGCCCTCTGAGGTGCGCACGCTGCGCGAGTGGGTGGAGCCGGTCGTCGCGGCCCGCGCCCCGGGGCAAAGGCTCGCAGTCGACCTGGGTGGCGCCGCGCTTCTGTCGCTACGCCTCCCCGGCGAGGCGATGCGCGTCATCCTCGACAACCTGCTCGACAACGCAGCGCGGTACGCTCCCCAAGGCGGGGTCAAGCTCACTGCATCTCACGACGCGGGCCGCGTGGGTCTCCTGGTCTCCGACCAGGGGCCCGGCTTCGCTCCCGGCGATGCTGAGCGCCTTTTCGAACCGTGGGAGCGCGGCCGACAGGCGGGTACCGCGAACGGCACCGGGCTGGGCTTGTACCTGGCGCGGTCCATCGCCCAGGAGGCCGGAGGCGACGTCACCGCACGGAGCGCCGGGCTTGGTCGCGGTGCTACGTTTACCGCCACCTTCCCCATCTGCGAGGTTCCGCGGTCATGAGTACTGTCCTCTTGGTTGAAGACGAGCGTCTCGTCGCCGACATGGTCCGTTTGAACCTCGAACACGCGGGCTGCACGGTCGTCCATACCGATAGCGGCGAGGTCGGACTGACCAAGGCCGTGGCCGGTGGCTTCGATGTGCTGGTCCTTGACGTCATGTTGCCCGGCATGGATGGCATGGAGGTCGCCCGTCGCTACCGCGCTGGCGGCGGCGCCACGCCCATCCTGATGCTGACCGCGCGGGGGGAGGTGCCGGCGCGGGTTGCAGGCCTCGAAGCTGGCGCCGACGACTACCTCACCAAGCCGTTCGCCATGGCTGAGCTGGTGGCGCGCGTGCGTGCCCTCGCCCGCCGCGCACCCGGTGTTTCCGCCGCAGGAGGTGCGAGCCCCCGTGAGCTACGCGTAGGCGCGTGGGTGATCAGCGTCGTCACCCGCGAAGCCACCCGCCTTGGCGCACCGAAAGTGCCGCTCACCGAAACCGAGCTCGCGCTGCTGGCGCTTTTGGTGGCCCACCCTGGCGAAGTGCTCGCCCGGGCCGACATCCTCGAATCGGCCTGGGGCATGGACCGCTCCCCCACCGAACGCACGGTCGACAACTATGTCATGCGACTGCGCAGGATGTTCGAGGAGGATGTCAACGAGCCGAAGCACTTCCTCACGCTGCGCGGCGTCGGGTATCGGTTCGAGCCGTAGTCGGGCTACGGCGTTCCAATCGTCCCGGGATTGGGATCGCACGCGGAGTTGGCCTGGCTCGTGGCGGCGCTGGCCGTCGACATGTACCCGTTGATCTCGTTGAAATCGAGGCGAATGCGGCCTTCACCCCCGTCGCCGCCGTCGCGCGTGTGGGTGGACTCGCCGTAGCCGCCGGTGGCGTCAAAGGTGTTGGCCACCAAAGTCAGCGTGTCCGCTATGATCCAGATCGATCCCCCCGCGCCGCCGCCGGCGCCGTACGTCCACGTTCCCGTGGCCCAAGCGCTGGTGGTGCCGCCGATGGCGGTGATCGAGCTGGCGCTGGTCACGTCGAGCTCCTGGGCGCCGATGAACAGGATGCCGGCGCCGTCGGCGCCGGCGCCGGGGCTGCTGGCGCCGTACCACACGCCGCCGCCGCCGGACCCGGGGAAAAGGTCGTCGAGCGCGACGTCGCCGTAGGTGTCGCCCCCGTCGGCCTCGGGGTACACACCCGGGTACCACTCGTCTCCCGCCGTGGCGCCGCCCGCGTACTCGCCGCCGCCGCCGGTGATCATCGCGCCGCCGCCGCCGTAGTTCGCGAGGTAGTAGCCGGCCGCGTAGTTGCCATACCACCCGGTGCCCGAGCTGAGGTTGCCGTCTCCTTCGCCGGCGTAGGACTCGCCCTGGAAGCCGTCGTTGTTGTAGGCGGTGCCGGTTTCACCGCCCCAGTACCCAAGCTCGTCCACGGTGATGAGCGCTCCGGAGGCGAGCGTGACGGTGCCGGTGGCGCGGAAGGCCAGGACGCCGCCCACCTCGCTGTCCCACGCGGCCGTGGTCAGGGTTGCGGCGGCACCGACCGTGACGTCGGTGTACTGCGGCACCCGCACCATCTGCACGGCCTGGCCGCCGAGGTTGCTGTTGGTCGACTCTCCGAAGATCACCGTCGGCGCCGAGTCCAGCGTCACGACGCTGCCGGACACGCTGGTGACGTAGATGAACTCGTAGTTGCCGACGTTGGTGTGGCGGCCGTCGCTGCCGTGCATGTTGATGATCAGCACCTCATCGCCGGCGGCGACTCCAGGGGTTCCCACAACCGTGACGTCGGCGCTTGAGATCGAGCTGACCACGTCGCCAGCCGAGAGCGACAACGTTGAGCCCGCCGGGACGCTGAGCGCACCATCGGCACCGGTACCCACCCACCAGCCTTCGTCGACCACGCCATCGCAGTCGTTGTCGATCCCGTCGCTCCCGTCCGTCGCGCCTGGGTACACGGTCGCGTCGGTGTCGTCGCAGTCGTCGTCGTTGTCGGCGTAGCCGGCGGGCGTAGTGCACGACTCGGTCGTCGGCGACGTGGCGCCGTAGGTGTCGAGGTCGACGTCACGGTACCAGGTCGTGCTGACCCCGTTGTCCACGACGCCGTCGCAGTCGTCGTCCTCGCGGTCGCACGTCTCTACGGCGGCGGGGTTGATGCCGATGTCGGTGTCGTCGCAATCGTCGTTGTTGGCGACGTAGCCAGCGGGGGTGCTGCAGGACGCGGTCGAGGTGGCGATGTCGCCGTACCCGTCGGTGTCGGCGTCGGCGTACCAGGTGGTCATGCTGCTTGCGTCGTCGACGATGCCATCGCAGTTGCTGTCGATTCCGTCGCAAGTCTCCGCGGCTGCGGGGTTGATCGCGGCGTCGGTGTCGTCGCAATCGTCGGCGTCGGCCTCGTAGCCGACGGGCTGATCGCAATCGAGCGCCGAGGCGCCGGCGTCGCCGTAGGTGTCACCGTCGGCGTCAGCGTACCAGGTGAGGACGTCGGTCGCGGCGTCCTCATCGACGCCATCGACACAGTTGTTGTCGATGCCATCGCACAGCTCGCTGGCGCCGGGGTGGACGCTGCTGTCCGAGTCATCGCAGTCGGTGTCGTCGCTCAGGTAGCCGGTGGGCTGGGAGCAGGACGTCACCGTGCTCGCCGCGTTGCCGAAGCCGTCGGTGTCGGCGTCCGCGTACCAGGTGAGGCTGTCCGACGCGCTGTCGTCGATCGCGCCGTCGCAGTCCTGATCGATGCCGTCGCACAGCTCGATCGCGGCCGGGTTGATGCTGGCATCGGTGTCGTCGCAGTCGGTGGCGTCGACCCCGTAGCCGCTGGGCGCGCTGCACGCGGTTATAGCGGACGCGGCGTCCCCATAGCCGTCGGTGTCGGCGTCGGCGTACCAGGTGGTGGCGTCGATCGAGTCGGCTTCGTCCACGGTGCCGTCGCAATCGTTGTCGGCGCCGTCACAGCTCTCGACCGCCCCTGGGTAGTTGGCCGCGACGAGGTCGTCGCACTCTTCACAGGCGGCCCACCCATCGCCGTCGCCATCGACGTAGCCCACGCTCCCATCGCAATTGTAATCGTTGGGGTCGGCGCAGTCAGCCTCGGCGGCGCCTGGGTTGTAGGCGGCATCGCCGTCATCACAGTCGCCGCCGACGTCGGTCGTGCCAGCAGGTTGCAGACAGGCGAGGGTGGAGAGGGCGTCGTCGCCGTAGCCATCGCTGTCGGCGTCAGCAAGCCAGGGCAAGCCGGTGCTGGCGTCCAGCGAGTCGTCCGCGTCGTCCACCAGGGTGTCGCAGTCGTCGTCGAGCCCGTTGCACACCTCGGCGGCGGCGGGGTTCACCGAGGGGTTGAGGTCATCGCAGTCGGTGGCGTCGGCCACCCAGCCCGCGCCAGCCTCGCAGACTTGCGCCGGGCTGGCAGCATCGCCGTACCCGTCGAAGTCGGCGTCGGCGTACACCGTGACGCCCGCGCTGGCGTCGAGCGAGTCGTCGTCGTCGTCGATGAGCGTGTCGCAATCGTCGTCCTGACCGTTGCAGGTCTCGACCGCGTCGGGCCGAACCTCGGCGTTGCCGTCGTCGCACTCTTCGCACGCGGCGAAGCCGTCGCCGTCGTCATCCGCGTAGCCCACACTGCCATCGCAATTGTAATCGTTCGGGTCCTCGCAGTCTTCTTCGACCGCGCCCGGGTTGTAGGCCGCGTTGGTGTCGTCGCAATCGCCGCCGAGCTCAACCATCCCTTCCGGGGCGGTGCAGTCGAGGACCTCGGTCGCATCGTCCCCGTAGCCGTCCCCGTCAGCGTCCGTGTAGAACGCGGCGGACTGCAAACCGTTGTCCACCGATCCGTCGCAGTCGTTGTCCAGGCCGTCACAGACGTCCTCTGCGCCCGGGTAGATCGCGGCGTTGGCGTCGTCACAGTCGTCGGCGACCAGGGTGTAGCCCTCGGGCTGATCGCAAAACGCGATGGCGGTGGCGGGGTCGCCGTGGCCATCCCGGTCGCCGTCAAAAAAATAGGTGGTCGCCAAGCCCACATCGGGGTCGGTTTCGTCGCAATCATCGTCTTGACTGACGCCGTCTTCGTCGCGATCGGGGACGTACTTGGTGGTGCCCTCGACACGACAGGCCAGGAGGGCCACGGGGAACAGGCTCAGGATGGAAAGGCGCATGTGGACTCCGGCGCGCCCACTCTACTACCTGGACGCGGCGTCGGCGTTGGTGACACGGTACTTTCGGTCAATGGACGGTGTCTGGACCCCGCTCGGCGCCCCCGCGCTCGTGGACTGGTGCGAGCCCAACTACCTGGTCACGCCGTGGCTGGCAGAGCTCTGGAACACCGTGTCCAGCTTGCTGATCGTGGCCATGGGCGTCTTCGGATTCTGGCGGTGTCGCGACTCGGAGCTGCGCGGACAGCCCTCACCGGTGCAGTCCACGTCGCCGCGCCCCCGGCCGGTCGCTCAGTCCTACGCCCCGCCGCCGCCGTCGCCATAGCTGCGGCGCATGAATCCCCAGGAGTAGGGCGTGCCGGCGTACGCGCAGGTCGCGCCGTCCACCCACGCCCAGGTGTAGTCCAGGCGCCCCCCGCAATACTCCCCGGCGTAGTCGGTCATGTGACCCCGTGGCCCCCACTGGCCGTCGCTGTCGCACGCGTACTCCTGCACGACGCTGCCGCTGTACTTGTAGTCCACGCAGGCCATCACCATCAGCGAGTCCGCGGGGCCGTAGGTTCCCTGCGCGGCGGTCTGGTTGAACACCGCGATCTCGTCGAAATCAAGACAGGCGAGGTCCACGGAGAAGTCGACGCCCCCAGGGCTGTTCCGCACCGAGAGCCCCAGGGTCGTCAGTCCGCTGGCGGCCTGCCAGCCGGCCACCGTCCAACCGCCGCCGTCGCCGTCGCTGCGCCGTCACCCCAAAATCAACCCCGCCCCCCCGACAAAGCCCAAGAACGCCGCCCGGAACCCGTCGAGGTCCTCCTGGGTCGGGGTGCGCTCCGCCGCCCGGAGCAGGAAGCGGAAGCTATAGTTGGCGGTGGGACTGCGCTTCGGCTGGTAGACCGTGACGAATTCCCGGGCCTCCACCATCGGGTGGGCGAAGGTGTCGAGCGTCGCGAGCAGATGCGTGTAGCCTCGGGAAACCGGCCAGACGAAGGTGAAATCCTGCCAGGACCCCGGGAATTGCGGAGGGGTGACGTAGCGGGCGGCCGGGAAGAGCGCGCCGGAAAGCGCCGACGCGGGCAGAACCGCGAAGGCGACGTGACCCCCGTTGACCAGCTTCTTTGCGAGTTCATCGGGCACGTGCCCGACGTGCCCGACCACCTTCCCGTCGCGGAGTGTCGAAAGCGCGCGGCCGACCTGCAACCACGGCCGGGCCGACCCGCCGTCCCAGGGCACGAACCGGAGCGCCGGGATCCCCGCCGCCGCCGCCGCATCTTCGATCACCGACTGCAACGCGCGAAGGGAGCGCTCAGGCGAGGCCCCGCTCTGATCGACGATGACCGCGCAGAGCTCGTCGTCTTCGTGTTTGGTGCCGGCCTCGTCCAGCCAGAAGGTGCGGCCCAGCTCGTAGAAGCGGTAGGTCTCCACCACGTTTCGGTTCTGGTGCGCCGCTGCCAGCAGATTGGGGAGGATCGTGTCCCGCATCTGACGCCGGGTCGGCGTGATCGGATTGCGCACCAGAAGTGGCCGCGCCGGGGTGTAGCGCAGCGTCTCCAGCCAGTCGTCGGCGTGCCAGCTGTAGGTCTGGACCTCCACGAAGCGATGCGCGTGGGAGAGCAGCCGGCGGATGCCGTGTTGATTCTGGGTGACCGCGTTCGCCGCCACCGGCCGCGCCGGACCGAGGGCTGCTTTCGGCGTGATGTTGTCGTAGCCGTAGAGCCGGAAGACCTCCTCGGAGATGTCCTCCGGAATGCTGATGTCGGTGGTAGACCGGAACGCGGGTACGCTCACCGCCAGGCCGCCGTCGGCGCTGGTTTCCACGCCGAAGCCGATGGAGCGGAGGATGCCCGCGGCGGTGTCGTCGCCGATGTCGGCGCCTGCGCGCTTGGCCAACCAGCCCGGCGCCAGCGTGATGGTGCGGGGAGCCTCGTGGAGGTCGCCGACAGCCGTGTACTGGCTTCGCACGGTCGGGGCGAGTCCACCCTCGCGCAAAAGCCGCAGAATTCGCCCCGCGGCCAGCTTGGTGTACAGCGGCGGCGGCTTTTTCTCGAACCGGAGGCTGGAGTCCGTCCGCAAACCCAGCCGAACGGAGGTGCCACGGATGCGGGAGGCACGGAACGTGGCGCTCTCCAAGACCAGGCTGCGGGTGTCGGGTCGGATGCGGCTGTCGAGCCCGCCCATGATCCCTGCCAGCGCCACCGGGACATCGCCGTTCCAGATCAGCAGGTCGTCCGGCAAAAGCGCCCAGGCCTTGCCATCGAGCGTCGTGAACGAGCGGGCGATGCCGGAGCGGGCGACACGGACGGAGGCCAACGAGCGCGCGTCGAAGGCGTGGGTGGGCTGCCCGAGCTCGAACTGCACGTAGTTGGTGACGTCGACAAGCGCTGAAAGTGGGCTGTGACCGAGCGCGTAGAGCCGCGCCTGCATCCACAGCGGCGAGACCGGATCGTGCGTCACATCGAAGGCGAGCGCGCTGTACCGCGGGCAGTCGATCGGGTCGTCGACCTGCACCGGCCAGGGGGGGAGCCGACTGTCGTCGGGGAGGTTGTCCGCCTGCCACGGCGTCAGCGGGCGCCCGAGGATCGCGGCGACCTCCCGCGCAAAGCCGTAGTGCCCCCAGAGGTCGGGGCGGTGGGTCAGGCTCTTGTTGTCGATCTCGATGATGGTGTCGGTGGCGGGGACGAGCGAGCTGAGGGTGGTTCCGGTCGCGACGCTGCCCGGGACCTCCACCAGCCCGTCTTTGGTGGAGCCGAGCCCGATTTCACCCGGCGCGCACAGCACGCCCTCGCTGCGCTGGCCATACAACTCCGCGGTAGCGACGGCGACGCCCCCGAAAAGCGACGTGCCGGCCGGGGCGAAGGCCGACTTCATCCCGACGCGTACGTTCGGCGCCCCGCAGACGGTTTGGAAGCGCCGACCGCCGCCGACATCGACAGTGACGGCGTAGCGGAGGCGTCCGCCAGCATCGAACGCGGCTGCGGTCACGATTTCGGCGACGACCAGCCCGTCCACCGCCCGGGTCACGGTCTCCACGCCCTCCACTTCGGCGGTGCGCACCGTGAGCCGCTCGGCGAGCTCCGCGGGCGAGACTCCGGCGAGATCGACGTAGTCGGAGAGCCAGTCGGCGGAAATTTTCACGGGCGCCTCAGAAGGAAGCGGGAAATTGCTGACAGAAACGAAGGTCGGCTTTGTTGAAAAGCCGGACGTCGGGGACGCCGTGCCGCAACATGGCGAGGCGGGTGAGCCCGAGCCCAAAGGCAAAACCGCTGTACACGTCGGGATCGACGCCGGCATTGCGCAAGACTTGCGGGTGCACCATTCCGCACGGCATCAGCTCGACCCAGCGGCGCACACCCCCGAGCGTGGTGCGAAAGTCCAGCTCGAAGCCTGGTTCGACGAAGGGGAAGAAGCCCGGCCGCAGTCTCACTTCGATGTCGCGCCGAAAAACCGCCGCGAGGAAGTCGCGCATGACTGCGATCAGGTTGGCCACCGATACGTCGCGATCAATGAGCAGCCCTTCCAGCTGGTAGAACGTGTTTTCGTGGGTGATGTCGAGCGCTTCGTTGCGGAAACATCGCCCCGGGAAGATCGCGCGCAGGGGCACGCCGAGTTGCCGCATCGCGCGGTTCTGCATCGACGAGGTGTGGGTGCGAAGGACCATGCCATTTTCGAGCCAGAAGGTGTCCTGCATGTCCCGCGCCGGGTGGTCCCCCGGAATGTTCAGCGCGTCAAAATTCTCGAACTCGGACACCGCCTCGTCGCCTGCGAAGACCGAGAAGCCCATGGAGCGGAAGATGTCCTCGATCTCAAGCTGGGTGGCGATGATCGGGTGGATGCTGCCGAGGCGGCGGTCGTCGGCCGGAAGCGTGTAGTCGAACCCAGCGGGGGCGGGCTGCGCCGCTGCGGAGAGGCGCGCTTGTACCGCGTCCAACTCGGACTCTGCCAGGGAGCGCAGCTCGTTGAAGGCGAGGCCAAAGCCCTTGCGCTCATCGGGTGTCATCGCCGAGAAGTCGACGTTGCGGCGGAGGTTGGTGACGACGCCGTCTTTGCCGAGGTAGCGCGCCTTGACCACGGCGAGCGCGGCCTCGTTGGTGGCCTCGGCAAGGTCGGCGGCGAGGGCCGTGCGGATCTCTTCCAGCTTCATCGGGTCGGGCGCTATCCGCGGGTTCGGGTCGGCGCCATACGCCAGCGACCGGCGGGTTATCCCGTTGCCGTGCTGCTCACCCTGCTTGCACTGTTCGCCCCTGCGGTGGCCGCCTGTGCGGTCCCGCGTACAGTCGCCGAACTTGACGCACGGCTGCTGGCCGCGGAAATGGCCTGGAGCGACGGCGCTGCGGCCTTCGCGGAAACCACGGCAGGCACGGCCGACCTGTTGGATTGTGTCAACGCGCCACTGCCGGTCGCGACCGTGGGGCGGCTATTGCGCCTGGAAGGGCTGGCGGCCTTCGCTCGGCGGGAAATGCCCGACAGCGCTGCGGCCTTCGCGGGTGCGCGCCTTGCGGACCCATCGCTGACGCTTGACGACACCTACGCGGGCGAAGGTCACCCGCTGCGCGCGCTGTGGGACACCCCGGCGAAGCGCGGCGCTCCCGTCGCGCTGCGCCCGCCGCTGCGGGGCGCCCTCTACGTCAACGGGGCCCCTTCGCGGGTTGGGCCGCGGGGCGTTCCTTTCGTGCTGCAGTGGATCGACGGG
Source organism: Deltaproteobacteria bacterium (assembly GCA_947445035.1). GTDB lineage: Bacteria > Myxococcota_A > UBA796 > UBA796 > SXON01 > SXON01. The sequence goes on along the minus strand of CANFCK010000002.1, from coordinate 324,886 downwards.
GTGGAAGCGCGCGGTGCGGTCACGACGCCGAGCACGCTGCCAAGTTATCCGCGCGCGCCGCACCCGGCGCGAAACCCCCTCTTCGGCGTCGCGGGCGCCGCCGCATTGGCGGGCGGCGTGCTCTACGGGCTGGCGTGGGTGGAGCACGACCGTGCTTTCGAAGCTGGGGACCTTGCGACGCTCGACGGCGCAATCGAGGCCAATCACACCTACAGCGCAGCCGCCGCCGGCGCAGGTGGCGTCGCGGTCTTCGCGCTCGCCGGCGCCATCGTCGTCGCGCGGTGGTAGGGCGCCATGCACGTTGACACGGGGCGGCTGATCGAGCGCGACGGAGACGGCGTCACCGATAAAGCGTTTAGTGGCGATGATTGCGACGACGGCGACGCCTCGGTCGGGGCGCCTGGCGCGCTGTATGTGGATGGCGACGGGGACGGTGTCGGTGGCGGGACTGAGGCTGTGGGCTGCTCGGGAGATGCGGGTCTGGTGGCGCTGGGGGGGGACTGCGATGACGCCGACGCGACGATCGCCGGTGCGGTGAATGTGTACGCAGACGCCGATGGAGACGGCTATGCCAGCGACGATGCCGTCGCGACGTTGGCCTGTCCGGGCAGCGCCGGGGTGGTGGCGCTCGGCGATTGCAACGACGACGAGCCGGGAACGTTCCCAGGGGCACCGGAAGACTGCCTGGCGTCGATTGACAGCGATTGCGACGGCGACGTGGGCGGGGCCGGGTGCTCGGTCGACAGCCTGGTCAGCGTGGTGCTGGGCATCGACGCCGGCGTGGCGCTGGTCGGGGCCGAATTCCCGGAGGCGCTCCTCGTCCAGGACGTCGATGGCGACGGGTTTCCGGAGGTGGTGGCCTCGGCACCCTACGCGTTCGTGGTCGCCGCCTTTTCGGCCGAGACGCTCGTTGGCGCGACGACGCACACCGTGGATGAGGCGGTGTTTCGGTTCGACGCCCAGCACCCCCAGCTGGGAACGGCCCTGGCGAGCGCCAATGTGGTCGGCGACGAAACCCCGGACCTGTTGATCGGCTGTCCCAGCTTCGAAAGCGGCGTCGCCGGCGAGGGTGCCTATGTCCTGGCCATCGAGCTACCGGCCGACAGCCGAGAGACCGAGGCCGACGCCCTGGTCTATGGGGTGCAGGCCCTCGGGTTTTTCGGAGAGTCGGTCGTCGGGGTGGGACAGGTGGACGGGGTGGAGAGCGTCATGGTCGGCGCGGTGTATGAGAGCGGCAGCGGCGCTGGGTGGCTCCTGGCGGCGCCCTGGCCCGAAGATGCGTCTACACCCGCGGACGCACTGGCATCGGTCAATCTGCACGGACTGGGCAACCGGGACGGGACACTTGCGCTGGTCGGGAGCGCCTTGACTGCGCTGCGCACGAGTAGCGGTACGCTGGTGGCGCTGGCCGGGCATCAGGCCGACGCCGGTGTGGCTGTGGGCGGCGCGGTGGCCCTCTGGTCGCCTGACTTTGGCGAGGCCGAGGTCGTTTTGAGTGGGGACGTTGGTGTCGGGCGCTATGGCGCGCGCGAGTACGAGTTCTTCGGCTACGCCCTCGCCAGCTGGGACAGCGACGGCGACGGCTTGGACAGCCTCGCCGTGGGGGCGCCCTACGCGCTCGGGCAGGAGAACAACGTGGGCGCGGTGTACGTCTTTCACCGGCCTGAGGCGCTGGTCGGGTGGAAGGCGCACGACGCGGACCTCGTGCTCTTGGGTGACGACCGCAACGACGATGCGGGGCCGCTCTTCGGCGCGGCGATGGTTGCCGCCGGCGATATGAACGGGGACGGTCTTGACGAGCTGGCGGTAGGCGCCCCGACTGCGCTTGGACTGACCTTCGAGCCGCAAGCGGGCGCTGTCTTCATCGTGCCGGGCGGCATCACCGACGATAAGTGGGACGTCGAAGAGGTGACCTGGGCCCGCTACGGCGACCGGGGTTTCCTGCATACCGGCGACGTGCTCGCGGGGGGCAAGGACATTGACGGCGACGGCCGGGCCGACCTCGTGGTGGGCATGCCCGGCTGGACAGATCCTGGTGGCGGCGGGGTGATCGGGGCGTTCGCAATCTGGTGGGGCGACCTCCTTTAGCGGTCACATCTCTTGACTTACCAACAGATATACGGTAATCCCCTCCGATCCATCGCGAGTAAGCATGGCTCCACGGCCGTTCACGATTCTCCTGCTGCTGTCCGCCGTCGCCGGCGCCTACTTCACCGGCTTCTCGACGTTTGACTTCGCCGGCCACTTGGACCGGCAGGTTCACGACATCCACTGTTCGGCGATCCCGGGCGTTTTGGAGTCGGACGCGTCCGCGTCGAGCGGCTGTCACCTGGCGATGATGAGCCCCTACAGCTCGGTTTTCCGTGCCTTGGTGTGGGGCGGGCTTCCGATTTCCCTCCCTGGGCTCGCGACGTTCGCGTTCTTGATCTTCCGCGCGCTGGACCTGTTCCTGAACCGCCGCGAAGACGATCGTGACGCCACCTTCTTCCTCGTGCTCGCCTCGATCGTACCGGTGCTGGCGTCGTTGGTGATGGGCACCATCGCCTACAATGAGATCGGCGAGTTCTGCAAGCTGTGCGTCGGCACCTACCTCTCCAGCGCCGGCGTACTGGTCGCGGCGGTGGGTGCGTGGCGGTCGGCGGCGGCGCCGCGACTCGGCGAAGACATCGGCATCACTGGCGAGCCCGAGCTTGAAGCGCCGCCCGCCTCCGGGGCCGGGGTCATGGGCATGGTCGTCGGCTTCGGCACCCTCGGCGGGTTCGTCGCCGTGCCCGCGCTCTTGTACCTGATCCTCGCCCCCGACTTCACCAAGTACATCGGCGCCTGTGGCAGCCTGCCCAAGCCCGAGGACACCTACGGCATCATGGTGCCGCTGGACGAGAACGCCGGAGGCCGCGCTGCCATCGAGGTCTTCGATCCGCTCTGCCCCGCCTGCAAGGGCTTTGAAGAGCGGCTCGAGGCCAGCGGACTCGCCGGCCAGCTCCACCGTCAGGCCGTGCTCTTTCCGCTCGACAACACCTGCAACTGGAACGTTGCCACCACGCTCCACGCGGGGGCCTGCACCGTCAGCGAGGCCGTGCTCTGCGCCGAGGGCAAGCGGGATGCGGTCATCGAGTGGGCCTTCGCCCACCAGGAAGAGGTTCGCATCGCGACCGAAGCAGATCCGGAGGCCGCTCGCCGCATGGTGGTGGCACAGTTTCCGGAGTTGGACAAGTGCGTGGGCTCGCCCGAGGTCCGCACCAAGCTCAACCGCTCGCTCCGTTGGGCAGTGGCCAATCAGCTTCCCATCCTGACCCCGCAGCTCTATGTTGACGGCGTCAAGCTCTGCGACGAAGACACCGACCTGGGAATGGATTGGGCCCTGTCCCGCCTTCTCGCCAGGCCCGCCGCTCCCCAGGAGGCCAAATGAACACCGCGCTTCACGCCGCGCTCGCCGCGGGCACCCTCCTGGTCCCCAGCCTCATGGTCAGCAGCTGGGTGATGGCCGCCACCACCCGCCTCGAGCAGGCGGAAGCCGCCCCGGTCGAGAAGGTCGAAGGCGGGACGGCCGCTGCGGCCGACGTCGGATACTGCACGCCGGAGCTCAAGAAGGTGCTGCGCCGGGTGCTGCAGAGCTGCGGCTTGGCCGGGCCCAGCGGCGGGCGCGGGTGCCAGCCGCTCGACGCCAAGTCGCTGATGAACCCCCAGGCGGTTGCCACCGACAAGAAGTCGGCCAAAAAGGCCACTGGCACCGTCTCCGGCAACGATTTCAACGCGCTTTTCCTCCCGTTGGGCAAGCGAGCCGGCATCCTCCAGTTCGACAAGGACTCGGCTGAGTTGGACCCGGCCGACACCGCGCTCTTGGACCGTCTCTTCTCCGAGCAACAAGGCGCCTCCTACTTCTTCGTGGTCGCGCGCTCCTCGCCGGAAGGCAGCGTCGAACACAACCGCACGCTGTCTCAGGCCCGCAGCGGCGCGGCGCTGGAACACCTCCGGTCGACCTTCAAGGACCCCGATCTCGACAAAGAGGTCGGGCTCTTGTGGTTGGGTGAGGAGTTCGCCCAGCTGGACCAGGAGTTCTGTAGCTGGCAGCGCAGCGGCGACGCCACCACCTGTCAGCCGGAAGAGCTCAACCGTTCCGCGTTCGTCGCGTGGATCGATTGCACCCTTTGAGCGCCGTGATGTTGCTGCTGTTGTCGCTCGCCTGCGACTCGTCGCCGGCCCCAACGCCGGGCCCCAAGAAAAGCCGGGTCGATGCCGCGGTAGCCCCCGCGCGCAAGGCCGCCGATCCCGACGCCTTCTGCGACACGCGGGGCGGCGGCGCCTTTGCCTACCCAGCGCTCGACACCGTGGGCGCGGGTGGCGTCGCTCCAGAAAATGCCTCAGGCTGGACCTGGGTCAACGTCTGGGCCACCTGGTGCAAGCCGTGCATCGCCGAGATGCCGCTCATCCAGGGCTGGGCCAAGAAGCTCGGCGAAGCCGGTACGCCGGTCGCTCAGCAGTTCCTGAGCGTCGACGCCAAGCCGACTGATCTTTCCAGCTTCATGCTGCTGCACCCGGAGTTCCCCAAGGGGCCCCGGCTGGCCGAGATCGACAAGCTGACACCGTGGTTGCAGAGCATCGGCCTGGACGCGAGCGCCGCCTTGCCGCTTCACCTGTTTGTCGACCCAGCGGACCAGCTGCGCTGTGTGCGCAACGGCGCGGTGGGGGAGCACGACTACGACGCGATCGCGGCGGTCGTCGCGGGGCGGTAGCGCCGCGCCTCAGCCCGTCGGCAGCGCCGCCGACTTCTTCATCGGCCGAGCAAGCTCCCGTTCCAACTGCCCGGCGCGTTGGGCATCCCCCGGCGCGGTCTTCAGCGAGTCCAGCACCGCGCGTGCGGCATCGTCGTTGCCCATCCGGTGAAGCGCCTTACCGTAGAGCACCAACGATTCCCCGCGGACGGAGCTTTCGGGCCAGGTTCGCATCATCGGCTCGATCCGGCCGACCACCGAGGGCCAGGACTCCCGGCGCGCGTAGAACTCGGCGATACGCAGCTCCTTGCGGGCGAGGCGATCCTGTGCTTTGGCCAACAACTTCTCAACTTCGGTCCGGTGTTGGGACTCAGGGAAGCGCGCTGAGAAGCCGGCCCAGGTGCTCACGGTGCGCCGGGTCATCGTCTGGTCGCGGTCGGGCACGGTCGGCGCGTCCTTGAAGATCACCAGCCCGAGGCGGTAGATCACCAGGTCCAACTCGGGGTAACGAGGATGGGCCCGCATGAAGTCTTCGTAGCCGAGGCGCGCTTCCACCCACTCGGTCTTCTGGTAGTGGATGTCCGCAATCGCGAGCTCGGCTTTGAGCGAGTAGGGATCGTCCCGGTAGAAGGTGCGGACCCGGTTGAACTGTTCCAGCGCCTTGGTGTAGGCGCGGTTCCGCAAGAACTTCAGGCCGAGGGAGTAGACCTCTTCCGCCGAGAGCGGCTTCGGCGCGGCGGTGGCGTTGCCGGGGTGGAGGGCGGCGACGCCGACGACGAGGGCAAGCATCAAGGTGCGCAGACGAAGCATAGACCCCGGGGCTAACACTTTGTGCGACGGCATGGGGGGCCGGCGGGTGGGGGAGAGCGGTGACCGGGCCGCGTTATACATCCGCCCATGTCTGCCGACGCGCCCATCAACTTCTCGACCTTCCTGGTTTCCTTGGCTAGCACCGCGCTCGCCCACCTCGGCCACGCCGAAGGGGTCGATGTTCCCACCGACCCGCGCATGGCACGCGACACGCTCGCGGTTCTGGACCTGTTGGAGCTCAAGACCAAGGGGAACCTGGACTCTGAGGAGGCCCGGCTCCTCGACGCCCTCCAGGACGAGCTGAGGGCGGCGCTGGCTCGCTGAGGCGGCCGCCGGGCTGGCGTCGTCGGCGTTGACTGAGACCGGCGGGTGAGGTAGTGTGCGCCCCCCTACGCTTCTGGAGACGACCATGCACCGTACCCTCATCGCCCTTGCGCTTCTCATCACCGGCTGCGACGGCGGCAAAGACACGGCCGACAGCGCCGACGAAGCGTGTGGCGTCAGCGTCACCACCTTCCCGCTGCAGGGCGCGGTCAGCGCGTATTACCGTAGCGACATTGAGTTCAAGCTCACCAAGCCCGACTCGACGGCGGAAATCAGCACCGACATTCCTGGTTCCCAGGAGGTCAGCGCCGACGGTCTGACCGTGTACTGGCGGCTCAGCGCTCCTCTGGCGCCCAGCACCACCTACACGGCCAGCCTCACCTACTGCACCGGCACGGTCGAGCTCAGCTTCACCACCTCGGCGCTCGGCACGGCGATCCCCGATGCCACCACCCTGCAGGGTCGCACGTACCTGCTGAACCTCGCGGACGCCCGCATCACCGAGCCCCCTGGCATCGGCGCGCTGCTGTCCTCTGAGCTTGATGGCGTTGCGATCTACACGGGCATCACCGATGTGGACGCTACCGCCAAGACCATCACTGTGGTCGGCGGGCTCGGTCGGGACGGCGCGGCGACCCCGACGCAGGAATATTGCGACCCCACGATCGACTTCCCGGTCGCCGACTTCTCCGGTAGCCCTCACTTCGAGATCAGCGGCGAAGGCGCGACGCCCATCACCGTCGCCGGCACCACGGTCTACATCGAAAACCTGAACATCTCAGGTGACTTCGCCGCGGACCTCTCCTACTTCGGTGGCGGCGTGCTCGCAGGTACCATCGACACCCGCCCGCTGGACTTCGAGTTCGGCGACGAGGTCGGCTTCATCTGCAACACCGCGGCCGCGCTCGGTGTGGTTTGCGCGCCTTGCGGCGACGGCGAGCCCTTCTGTCTGTCGCTCGTCGCCGACTCGATCGACGCCCAGCTCGTCGCCGACCTCGAACTCGTGGTCATCGACGGGAACAACTGCGAGGGTTGCGTCGAAGGACCCCCGGCCGACGCCACGGCCGAGTGCATCGAGGATCCCGACGCGCCGTAGTCGCTCGGCCACCGAACTGACTGCGTAGACGTTGAGTATTGCCCGCCCTCCGGGATGGCCGCAGGCGTTCCGGGGCGGTGCAGTATGCGATATCCCCGGACCGCAGGCGGCGGTCATGCTTTTTGCGATGCTCATGGTGTCATGCTTGCCGACGTCGGTCAGCGGTGACGTCCCATTACGCCCAGCGGTGAGGGCGACGGCGACACCGGCGGCGCACCGACACTGGCGCGTGCGGCGTCTCGGTGACAACGTGGCCGCTGCCGGGCTTCGTGAGCGCGTACTACCGCGGCGACGTGGAGTTCAGGTTCACCAAGCCCGACGCCAGCGCCGTCATCGAGACCGATATCCCTGGTAGCCAGGAGTTCAGCCGGGACCGGCTCACGCCGTACTGGCGGCTCAGCGCGCCATTGGACCCGAGCACGACCGAATTCGGCGATGGTGAGGAGGGCTTCATTTGCCGGACGGCGAGCGCCCTGGGTGTCGTGTGCGAATGCTGTTCGGATGGCGAGGACTTCTGCCTGCCGCTCGTCGCCGACTCGATCACGGCGCCGCTCGTCGACATGAGCGTCGTCGCCATCGACGGAACAGACTGCGAAGGCTGCCTCGACGGTCCCCCGCCCGACGCGAGCGCTGAGTGCCCGATCGACCCCGACGCGCCTTGATCACGCCAATTTCGTGATTCCCCCTTGCGTCAGGCCTCGGGTCGGGCGATTCTTCGCGCCTGCACCACCCTGAGAGGTTCTCATGATCCTGGCCCTTCTGATCTCCTGCGCCCCTGAAACCGTCGTCGGCGACGACCCCTTGGCCGGAACGGACTCCGGGGAGACGGATGCGGACACCGACACTGACACTGACACCGACACCGACACCGACACCGACACCGACACCGACACCGACACCGACACTGACACTGACACCGACACCGACACCGACACCGACGCGGATCCGGTCGTCGGCGAAGATCTGCTCGGCCGCGTCTACGACTTCGACATCGCCAACGCCACGATCGAGGAGCCGGCGGGCCTGTCGAGCGTGCTGTCGTCCCAAATCAACCAGAGCATGCTGCTCGAGGTCGCGTATGCCGATGCGGCCAGCCTCGACTTCCTGATCGGGCTCAGCATCGCTGACGACGCCACCATCCAGGACTACTGCACCGGCACCACCACGGTGGAAGGGGCCAGCTTCGCTGGGAACCCGAGCTTCGACGTCGGCCCCACCGAGCTGAGCATGGTGGTCGCTGGCTACGCGGTGTTGCTTACCGACGTCTACTTCTCCGGGACCTTCGCGGCCGACATGAGCGAGATCACCAATGGCTCCATCGCCGGCGTGCTCGATACCCGGCCTTTGGACAGCGCTTTCGGTGGCCGAGAGGGCGCCGTGTGCCAGCTCGCGGCCATGGGCGGCGGCGCCTGCGTCGCGTGTTCCGACGGCGAGGAGTTCTGCTTGGAGCTGCTGGTCACCAAGATCGACGCCCCTTGGCTGGACGAGACCGACCTGTCCGAGGTGGTCGGCAACATGTGCGAGGGCTGCGAGGACGGCCCCCCGGCGGCTGACGCGGTCTGCATCTAGCGGAGCCGGCGCCTCACCCGATCGTAGGAATCGGGAGCCCCGCCGCCTCACACGTCTCGATGAAGTCAGCGGGGGGCGGCGCGACGAAGCGCACGCGCTTGCCGGTTCCGGGGTGGTCGAAGGCGAGCAGCCACGCGTGCAGAAGCGGGTGGCTGAGCGCTTCCACGCGGGTGCGCAGCGGCGCGGTCGGGACACAGTCACGGCGATTGTAAACCCGGTCGCCGAGGATCGGGTGGCCCGCCTCGGTCAGGTGTACGCGAACCTGGTGGGTGCGTCCCGTCTCCAACCGGCACTCCAAAAGCGCCACGCGGTCGCCCCGCGCCTTGACCTCCCAGTGGGTCACCGCACGCCGCCCGCCCTTTTCCACGCTGGTGATGCGCAAACGGCTGTCGGGGTCGCGGCTGAGCTGGCTGCGGATCGTGCCGCGGTCGACGTTCGGCACGCGGTGAACCACCGCGAAGTAGTGTCGTTGCACGCTGTGGACGGTGAACTGCTCGGTAAGGGCGCGGTGAATGGTGTCGTGTTTGGCGACGACCATGACCCCGCTGGTGCCCGCGTCGAGGCGGTGCACGATGCCCGGGCGGGCGACGCCGCCGATGCCGGAAAGGCCGGTGGCGTGAAACAACAGCGCATTGACGAGCGTGCCGTCCCAATGGCCCGGCGCGGGGTGGACGACCATCCCGGCGGGCTTCACCAGCACCAGCAGGTCGTCGTCCTGGTGAAGGATCTCCAGGGGGATGTTCTGTGGCACCGGCTCGGCGGGCGTGGCGTCCGGAAGCTCCGCGGTGACGCTGGCGCCGGGGCGGGGGCGATCGTTGGGCCGCGCCAGCTCGCCGTCGACCCGGATGCTCCCCGCTGCCAGCAGCGCCTGCACGCGAGCCCGCGACATGTCGGGCCAGGCCAGGACCAGCGAGCGGTCCAGGCGGTCAGCCTCGAGTCCGGCTACCCAGGTGCGCAGTTCAGCCACGTTCAGCCCCGGGCGCGGTGGAACCGCGCCATGTAGGCCTGGACGGCCTCTTCAGCGTCTTCCGCGTTGGTGGCGAGTTCCAGGGTCCGGAGCACGACGCGGACGTAGCCACGCACGAACGTGGCGGCGGGCAGGGCACCCCACGTCTCGGTCTCCATGGCTTCGAGGAAGCGCCGGGCGACCTTCGTCGCCTCGGAAAGCCCATCGAGATCGAGCTTGCGGGCCTCTCGTGCGGCGCGGAGCCAGGCGCCCGTGGGCCCATAGAGGTCAAAGAGCCGCTGCACCTCGGCCGCCGGAACGGTGCGGTCGATCGGGGTGGGCACGGCCTTGCGGACGGCGGGTGCCAGCGGCTCAGCAGCGGCCGGGGGCCGGCTGCCGCGGACCGTCTGGGCGACGGGGACCGTGGGCTCCGCCTCAGGCTCAGCAGCCTGGGCCTCGCCGCTGCCGTAGGCGTCGCCTACCTTCAGCGTGGTGAGGGTGCGCACCGCGTCGAGGCCTGCCGCAGCGGCCGGGTCGACCAGCGAGGGGGCCGCGGCACGCCACAGCTCTTCCATGTCCGCCGGGAAGCCGGAAAGCGCCAACTCACGGAAACGATCGTACCGGCGGCGGCGGATGGGGTCGCTGAGGATGGCCATCGCTTCCGCGAGCGAGGCGCGGCGCGCTTCGAGCGTCGCGGTGTCCTGCTGGCGGGCTTCGGCGGCGCGCAGGCGCCGCATCGTCTGCGCCACCTGCTCCTGGTAGGCGGCGCGCACGCCGGCGACGTCAGCCTCCGCGGCCACGCCCAACAACTCGTAAAAACCCGTCGACATTACCGGGGCGGCTAACTCGCCGCGGGGGGAAAGGCCGCCCGTGCCGCTCCGAGCGCCGCGACCAAGGCCGGCTCCTCTTCCGGCAGCACGGTCCGGACGTCCAAGACGACGTGGCCATCGGCGGCGCGCGCCATCACCGCTGGGGTTCCCAGGCGCAGCCGCCCCAGGAGCGAGTCGATGCCCGAGACCGTCAAAAGCACCCCCCAGCTTGGTAGCGCCTTCCCAGGCAGGGCGCCGCCACCGGCTTGCCCGTCGACCGCTGCGGCCGCCGCCCTCCACCCGTCGGCAACGAGCGCCTCGGCCAGCGCCTTGGCGCGACCCCGCAGCCCGGCGACGTCCGCGGTGAGCAATGCGACGGCGGGTGGTTCGGCCCCCGCCTCGTAGTCGGCCAGCGTCCCTTCTAACGCGGCCAGCACGAGCCGATCGAGGCGCAGGGCGCGGTACAGCGGGTGCTTGCGCGCGGCCTGGACGAGGTCGGCGCGCCCGACGATGAGGCCCGCTTGGGGGCCGCCAAGGAGCTTGTCCCCGGAGAAGGTGACCAGGTCCACGTCGGCGAGCGCCTCGGCCACGGTGGGCTCGCCCAGCCCCGGCACCAGCGCGCCCGAGCCGAGGTCTTCGAGAAGCGGGATCCCCGCCTTCTGTGCCAGCTTCTGCAATCCGGGGCGGTCGGGCGCCTCGGTGAAGCCGGTGATGCGGAAGTTGCTGGGGTGCACCCGGAGGATGGCGGCGGTGTCCGGGCCGATCGCGCGGGCATAGTCGGCGACACGAGTGCGATTGGTCGCGCCGACCTCGACGAGGCGCGCCCCGCACGCCGAGATGACCTCTGGCACGCGGAAGCTCCCGCCGATCTCGACGAGCTCGCCCCGGGAGACGATGACTTCGCGGCCGCGGGCAAGGGCTGTGAGCACCAGGAGCACGGCGGCAGCGTTGTTGTTCACGGCGAGCGCGGCCGGAGCCCCAGTCAGGGCGCGGAGGCGACCCTCCACCCCGTGTAGCCGTTCGCCGCGGGCGCCGGTCTCAAGGTCCAATTCGAGATTGCACCAACCCGTGGACACCGCTGCGAGATGGGCGCGAGCACGCTCGCCGAGGGGGGCGCGCCCCAAGTTGGTGTGCAAAACCACGCCGGTGGCGTTGATCACGGGGCGGAGTCTGGGTGCCAAACGCGCGTTTACCCGCAGGCGAACCGCGGCTGGCCAGTCCGATGGCGGCTCGGCGCCAGCGCGCACCGAATCCAGGAGCGTCCTGGCCTCGGCGACCACGAGTGCGCGCGGAAGGTGAGGGAGTGCGTCGACCAGACGCCCGACGGCCGGCAGGTGGCGGGAGTTCATCGCGGGACGCTATAGCTGCTTCGCCCGATGATCGTCCTCCTCTACGCACTGGCGACGGTAGGCTCGGGCGCGCTGGGGATTCGGGCGCCGCTGGCCGATCGCGAAGACCCGGTGCGGCGCCGGTTCGCCGTTTTGGCCCTCACCGTCGCGGTGGTTTGGCTCGGCTGGACGGTGCACCTGATGGTGCCTGAGCTCCGGGTGGGCAAGCTGATCAACGGCGCCGCGGCTACGTTCTTGCCGTTCAGCCTGCTCGGGTTCGTGGTGCAGTTCTTCGGGGGGCGGGACAACGCGCCGAGCGAGCCGCGGCTGGCCACCCTGGGCGGATTGGCGCCGTTTGTGGCGATGGCCTACGTCGCGGCGGAGCTCTTCGCACCCTGGCGCTTTGGGCAGGCGGGCGGCGGGGACCTCATCCTGGGGCTCTGGGTCTTCGGGGGCGTCGGCATCTCGCTGCGACGACTGTGGCAGCGCCATCAGGAAAGCCACCAACGGGTCGAACGCGCCCGGATCCGGTACTTGCTGGTCCTTGCTTCGGCGGCGGTCGGCTTCACGCTGCTTGAGGCGGTGGCGCGGGCCTGGACGCCTGGCAGCAACGAGGCGGTGTCGTTCCTGACGCGAGAGGGGTTGGTTCAGGGCGCCATCCCCCCGTTGGGCGCGCTCATGACGACCACGCTCCTGTATTTCCTCTACCAGATGATCTCGCTTTACCGGCTCCTCGATCTGACGGAGATATTCTCTCGGGTAGGCGCGGTCTCGATCGCAGCGCTGATCCTGGTGCTGCTCGACAGCCTCAGCGCCGTCTCCCTGCTCGGTCCGTACCCGACCCACGGGTTCTTCCAGGCGTTTGTAGGCAGCGTACTTTTCCTCCTCGCCTGGGACCCGTTGCGTACCCAGCTGGAACGTTGGTTGGGGGGTGCGCTCAACCCCCGCGGCCTGGTGCTGGCCGATGCGCTCCGGGACGTGGAGATGGCGCTGCCGCGCGCGATCTCGATCCCGGGACTGTGCACCGCCGTGCTCGACCGCTTCGTCGCGAGCGGGCGAATCCCCGCCGCCGCGTTGTACCTGTGGGACGAGGAGCGCCGGCTGTACCGACTGGTGTCCGAGCGTGGCGCCGGGAGCCATCCCGCGCTGCTTCACGTGGCGCGCCAGCCCTTTGTCGATGGCTTCCTTGACGGCGCTCCGGCCTATGTCCGCGTCGAGCTCGAGCGACAAATTCGTCGCGACGCGCGCGCGACGGTGGAGTTGGAGCGGCGCATCGAAGTGATGGAGGGGATGAACGCTGATGTGGTCGTGCCGCTCAAGAGTGGGGAGCTGGTGCTTGGCTGGCTCGCGCTCGCGGACGAGCCCGACAGCGACGGGTTTTCGGAGGAGGAGACCGGGCGCTTGGCGCGAATCGCGGTGCAGGCTGCCGGAACGGTGGAGAACATCCACGGCTTCGACGAGCTCAAAGAAGAGCACCGCCTCAGCGCCCTCGGCACGATGGCCGCAGGGCTGGCCCACGAGATTCGCAACCCGCTCGCCGGGATCCGCGGCGCGGCGCAGTACCTCGACTCTTCGCGGGGTGGTTCTGACGGCGAGATGGTGCGGGTCATCGTCGACGAGACCGACCGCCTCAACCGGATCGTCAGCCAGTTTCTCGACTATGCCCGCCAGCTTCGGGTCACCCGCTCGTGCGTCGAACCCGGGGACCTTGTGTCCTCGACGGTGCGGGCGCTCGCCGCGGCCGGGGCTGCCGCGCACGTGCGCTTTGTCGAGGAGGTGGAGCCGGACCTGCCGACGATCGAGGTTGATGTCGACAAACTTCGGCAAGTGATGCTGAACCTGGGGCAAAACGGCCTCCACGCGATGCCCCAGGGCGGCGCGCTGACGTTTCGCGCCCGACTGGGCAGCCTTGCCGATCCCCGTTCCCGCTCCCGACCCGCGGTTGAGCTGTCGGTGGAGGACACCGGCGTCGGGATCACCCCAGAAGACCTCGACAAACTCTTCGTTCCCTTCTTCACCACGCGCCACGACGGCACGGGGCTGGGCCTGGCCATCAGTCAACGCATCGTCCAGGCGCACCGGGGCGAGCTCGATGTTCAGTCCGAGGCGGGCCGGGGGAGCGTGTTCACGGTGCGGCTGCCGTTGACGGCTGATTGAGATTGTCTAGCGCGCCCACATCGGTCGCGACAGACCCCGCTTCGTCCAGGAACGCGCGCACGCTCGCTCCCCGACGCGCGTAGGCCGCGGCCAGCTCTGCCAGGTGGGTGGGCAAGTGCGCCAGGAGCGGTTGTCCTGCAGCGTGGCGCGGCGCGGACTCCGCCATGAGCGCTCGTAACGCCGCTGCCGACAGGTTGGGCAGGTCCACCGGAACGAGGAGCGCGGCGCGTTGGTTGCGGGCCACCGCTTCCGAAAGCGCGCTGGCGACGCCCCAGAGGGGGTGGCGGGGGCCTTCGGGCTCCACCAAGGTGCGCAGCCCCCCCGGTCGCTCGTGGCGGGCAACGACGTCCGCGACCCAACCGGCGTCGCCACACACGCGCGCCGTCCGTGCCAAGAGCGTCTCGCCGTCGATGACGAACCCGGCCTTGTCCGATCCGAATCGACTGGAGCGCCCCCCAGCCAGGATCCAGGCCTGCGGGCGCCGCTGAATCACCACCACCCGGCCCAGGAGCTCGGGCGCCACGTCGCTGCCTGCAACGACCAGCTCCAGGCGCTGGGCGACGCCCTGAACCACGCGCACGCCCTCCTGGACACGGACGAATCCTTTGGTCCGGACCCCCCGACGCAAGTGGATCCAGGACCACGCCTCCGCCTCTGCGAGCCCGTCGGGAACGCGTAGTTCACCGGACTCCCACTCGTCGTGGTGATGGTGGTCGTGGTCGTGATGCTCGTGCTGATCGCAACGGGGGCGACGCGGGCCGGCCGGAAAGCAGAGCTCGGGCGCCACCGCGGACCGCACGCAGCCGATGAGCGGCGCCCCGGGTGCAAGCGTCCTGATCCTGGCCTCGGCGGTCAGACGCGCCGCATCGTCGATGAGGTCGAGCTTGTTGAGCACCACGACGTCGGCACTTTGGACCTGCTCGGCGAAGAGCGGGTCGGACTCGTCCGCGCGTTCGGCGTCCACGACGACCACGCAGGCCTCGTCCCCCACCCAGTCGCGAACCGGCGGCCGAAAAAGGTGCAGCTGGGTGTCGAAGGGCAGCGCCAGACCGCTGGTCTCGATCACGATGCGGTCAGGGTCAACCCGCTCTCGAAGCTCCTGCAAGGTCTCCAGGAGCTCGTTGCTGAGCGTACAACAGACGCATCCGCCCGCCAGCTCCACCATCTGGACGTTGCCCGTGCCGAGCAGCGCCGCGTCGATGCCGAGCTCGCCGAACTCGTTGGAGATGACCGCCATGCGGACCCCCGTCGCTTGCGCATCGGCGAGCAGGTGGCGCACGAGGGTGGTCTTGCCGCTGCCCAGGAAGCCGCCGACCACCAGTACCGGCACGCGTCGATTCACCGTCCGGAGGCCCCGAAGTAGTTGGCCACCGCCCGGTCCCAGGCCGCTGGGGTCGCGACGGCTTCCTCCTGGGCGTACCGCGCGTGGTCGGCCACTTGTTGCAACAGGTCGCGGGGGTGGCAGAAGCGCATCGGCCGGTTGCGGTAATGTTGGTCGATGAGCCACGTGAGCGAGCCCGGCGGTACCCGCACATCCATGCGCTCGGCGGTGTCGATGAGCAGCTGGCCGAACTCGTCGCGCGTGGGGTCCGGCACGCGGATCTTGTAGGGAATCCGCCGTAGGAACGCCTCGTCCACGAGGGTGGCGGGGTCGATGTTGGTCGAAAAGACCAGGAGCGGATCGAACGGGGCGGCAATCTTGCGCCCGTCTGGGAGGCGAAGGTAGTCGATACGGCGTTCGAGGGGGAAAATCCACCGATTCAACAGGGTCAGCGGGTCGATCCGTTGGCGGCCGAAGTCGTCGATCACCAACGTCCCGCAATTGGCCTTGAGCTGAAGGGGCGCCTCGCACACGCCAGAGACCGGATTCCGCTGGATCTCGAGCATGTCGAGGGTCAGCTCACCGCCGGCGATGACGGTGGGGCGGTCAATGCGAACCCAGCGCCGATCGGCCCGATCGAGCACCGAAAGCGTACGTTGGCGCTCGGGGCGATGGTTGTGGGTGGCGGGATCGTAGAGTTTCACGATGTGCCCGTCGATGAGCAGCGTGATGGGCACCCAGATCGTGTCGCCGAAGCTGCGCGTGACCCGCTCCGCGATGCTGGTCTTGCCGTTCCCAGGCTCGCCGTACAGGAAGAGCGCTCGGCCGCTGGAGATGGCGGGGCCCAGCGCGTCGATGAGCCCCTGGCCGAGGGTCATGTCTTCGAAGGCGCGGTGCAAGTCGTCCGCGGTCGAGCGAACGGCAGAGATCGACTGGGCCGCGACCGCGCGGACGTACTGGGAGAACGGGACCGGCGTTGGCCCCACGTAGGTCGTCAGCTTGCGGGACTCGATGCCGGTGTGCCGTCCGAGGTCGGTGAGCTCCCAGATAAAATCGCCCGTGGCGGTGGCGCCGCGATGTTGGAGTAGCTTTTGCGTCTTGAGCCCATCGAGGAGGTCCTTGATCATCCCGGTGGAGAGCGCGACCTCGTTGGCGATCGCGCGCCCGTGGGCGGTCCCCTCCCGTGCGAGGTACCGCAGCACGATTGCCTCCACCTGGGCGGCTTCGAGCCCCACTTCTTCCCAAGATCGAGGTTCGCGGGGCAAGAAACCTGCCGCCGGGAGGTCGCCCATGCGCGGCTGCGCGCCGCCGAGCCGGATGGTCGGGATGTCCGATTCGGGGTCGTCGGGATCGTGGGGCATGGATCCGGATATCATGCAGCGATGCGTGCGCGGAACTGGCTCGGCAGGGTGAGGGAGCGATTGGCGGGTGCGGTCGACGCTCCGGCCGTCGTGGGGCAGCGATGGTGTCCGGCGGTCGCGACGGCGTGGGCCGAGCTGCAGGAGCAGGTGGACGCCCAGCTGAAGCGGCCGGGGACCGCCGCCGTATCGACGTGGGAAGTGTGCTCGGCCGAGCTGGCGCGGCGGACCATCGGCGAGGAGCAAGAGGTCGCGACCCTGACGCGCTTCAGCGACGCGCTGGTGCCGCTGCTGGACGCGCTGCAGGGTCCCCATAAGGCCCTGCTGACCGCGATCGTAGAGGGTCGTCGCGCTGGAGAGAGCGTCGGCACCTTGGCGGCGGCGACACGCCCGCTTGTGCTTTTGCCCTCAGGTCTGGATTCCGCCGTCGAGTCGGCTTGGGAAAAGGTCGTGGTGTACCTCGAACCGCTGTTTGCGGGTGGGCGCGACCCCGACGGCTGCCGCTCGTTGATGAGCGCCGTGGGGCCTCGCCTGTCCGCAGGGATCGCCGCAGCAGAGGGGAGGCTGCGCGAGGAGCTGGCGCAGCTGCCCTCGGCGACGGATCCGCTCGAAGGCCTCCTGGAGCCCTTCGAGACGTGGGCTGGCTTGGTGGACCGCACGTTGGAGGTGGAGGTTTACACCGCGACCCGCGCGATGATCAGCCGGGTGCGCTGATTAGGAAAGGTGCAATGTCACCGGCGCATGATCACTCGCCTGCGGCTGGCCGCGCTCAACGAGATCCACGGTCACATCTACGAGCCGGGGAAGCAGCGCCGCGCTGAGCAGATGGTGGTCGATGCGGACGCCCTTGTTCTGCTCAAACCCGCTTTGCCGGTAGTCCCACCAGGTAAACTGCCGGCGAGTGGGATGGAGTTTGCGAAAGCTGTCGGTGAGGCCCAGCGCGAGGAGGCCAAAAAACGCGTCGCGCTCGGCGGTGGTGCAGAGCACCTGCTCGGTCCAGTTGGCGGGGTCGTAGACGTCGAGGTCGGCCGGCGCGATGTTGAAGTCGCCGCACACCACCAGCGGGCCCCCGACGTGCGGAGCGACCCACTCTCGCAGCTGCTTGAGCCACTCCAGCTTGTAGGCGTACTTGTCGCTGGCAGTGTCTTGCCCGTTGACGACGTACAAGTTCACGATTCGCAGGCCCGCCACCACCCCGGTGATGCCGCGGGCCTGCACGTCTCCCCGCCAGGGAACGTCGATCTCGACGTCGGTGATCGGCTGTTTGGAGAGGATGGCGACGCCATTCCAGGACTTCTGGCCCGAGATCACCACGTGATAGCCGCGCTTTTCGAGCTCGGCCCGCGGCAGCTCCACCTCGGTGCACTTGAGCTCTTGTAGGCACACCACATCGGGATCACGGTCGTCGAGCCAGCGGAGCAGTCGATCTAGCCGCGCGCGGATGGAGTTCACGTTGAACGTGGTGATATTCATTGGGCGCTCATAGCCCGGCGCGAGTGACGAGCTTGGTGTTGAGGTACCCTTCCAGGCCCTCCGTCCCGCCTTCGTTGCCGTGCCCTGAGTCCTTGATGCCGCCGAATGGCAGCTCGGGGAGGGCCAGCCCGTGGTGGTTGATCGCCACCATTCCGCTTTCGACCGACGCCGAGTACGCTTGCGCGGTCGTCAACGACTTGGTGTAGGCGTACGCCGCAAGCCCGTAGGGCAGTCGGTTGGCCTCCGCCATGACCTCCGCGAAGGAGTCGAATGGCTGAATGGGCACGATGGGGCCGAAGGGCTCCTCGTTCAGGATCCGCGCCCGGGCGGGCAGGTCGACGAGGACGGTCGGGGCGAAGAAGAAGCCTTGGGCGCCGATGCGGTGGCCGCCGGTCAGCACGCGGGCGCCGCATTCGCTGGCGTCGGCTACCAGCTCTTCCATCGCGTGCAGGCGGCGTTCGTTGGCGAGCGGACCCATGCGGGTGGTGGGCAGTAAACCATCGCCCACGACGATTCGTTCGGCAGCCGCTACGAAGCCCTCTACGAAGCGCTCATAGACCGGCCGCTCGACCAGAAACCGCGTCGGGCTCGTACACACCTGGCCGGCGTTACGGTATTTCACCGTCGCGAGTAGTTTTGCTGCATGGTCGACGTCGGCATCGGCGAAGACCACAACCGGAGCGTGGCCGCCGAGCTCCATCGTCGCCCGCTTCATGTGCAGCCCAGCCAGGGCAGCGAGATGTTTTCCGACCTGGGTGCTCCCGGTGAAGGTGACCTTCCGGATGACCGGGTGGGGGATCAGGTAGCTGCTGATCTCGGCGGGAACGCCGAAGACGAGCTGTACCACCCCGGGAGGAACGCCGGCATCGACGAACGCAGCGACGAGGTCCGCAGGGGAGGCGGGGGTTTCTTCGGGGGCCTTGATGATGATCGAGCAGCCGGTTGCGACCGCGCCACACAGCTTCCGGACCACCTGGTTGATGGGGAAGTTCCATGGGGTGAACGCTGCGACCGGACCGACCGGCTCCCGCACCACCAGCTGCTCGACATTCGGCAATCGTGATGGGATCACCCGCCCGTAGGTGCGCCGACCCTCCTCCGCAAACCACTGGATCAGGTCGACGCCGAGCTTGACCTCGCCCAACGCTTCGGCCAGGGGTTTGCCCTGTTCGAGCGTGAGGCGCCGAGCGATGTCGTCAGCGCGGCTGCCAAACAGGTCCGCCGCCTTTCGCATCACCTGGTAGCGGTCGTAAGCGCTGGTGCGACGCCAGAGTTGGAACCCTCGCTCGGCTGCGGCCAGGGCCTCGTCCAGGTCGTCTTTCTCTGCGTGGGCGACCTGCCCGATGATCGCGCCCGTAGCGGGGTTCTGGACGGGGATGGTCCGCCCCTGCCGGCCCGAGCGCCAGGCGCCGTCGATGTGGAGGAGGGTGTCTGGGTACATCCGGAAGTCTAATCTGACGCCGATCTGACGACTCGTAGCTGCGGGCGATCCGGTGGGCGACAGTGCATTCACCGACGGCGACCCCCGCCGCGGTCCACCCACCCCGGAATCAAGATCATGCTCGCTCTCATCCTCGCCGCTTCGTCCGCCTTCGCCGCCCCCGTCCCCGACCTCACCACCACCATCACCGCTCCGGCCAGCTACGCGGTCGACGCGTCCGGCGCCTGGACGTTCAAGGTCAGCAACGTCAGCACCAACAAGAACGCCTCCGGCGTCAAACTTTTCATCCAGCTTCCCCAGACCAACACCTCCCCCACGGTGCACGTGATGGGCGTCCTCGGCACCATCAGCACCACCGCCGGCACCTGCAGCCGCAGCGGCACGCTGGTCACCTGCAACGTCGGCACCGTGAACAAGGGCACCTCGGCCACCGCCACGGTGAACATCGCCCTCCCCGAGAGCGCCGGCACCCTCGACTTCTCGACGACCGCGACCACGACCACCTCGGGTGACCCGCTCGGCAACAACGTCGACACCGAGATCGGCAACCCCAGCAACGTCACGGTCGCGGCCCCGACGGTCGACACCGACGTCGACAACTCGCACTGCACGGGGACGAGCCTCGAGTCCTACTACGAGTGCGAGCTCTACCCGAGTTCGATCTCCACCCACGTGGCAACCCTCGAGGCCGACGGGGACATCTCCTTCGCCGACTACCCCGACTACTTTGGCGAGTGGACCGTGACGGGCAACATGTTGGAGTTCTACTACGCCACCACCGCGGGCGTGGAAGCCGAGTTCGTCGGCTACGGCGTGGACGCCAACTGCTGGGAAGGGATGACCCACTTCCCCGACGGCCTGGGCGGCTACTCGTCCTACGTCTCGCCCTACCGGGTTTGCCTATAGTTCCCAAAAGGGGGAAAGGGCGCGGCCTCTACCGGGGTCGCGCCCTTCGGCGTTTTTGTCACTCGACCGCGGCCATGCCGGGGAGCGCGGTGATGCGAGTGGTGTAGCCGAAGGCAACGCCCAGGTTTGAGGCCAGGCTCCAGTCCTCGACGCCGTCAGGGTCGTACTTGGCGATGATGCCTGCCGAGGACCAGGTGACGAGGGTTCCGGAGCCGAACCGGTCTACGTCGCCGAGGAAGTAGCCCCACAGCTCCGGGTCGGGGTTGATGACACCGACAGCGGTCATGGTGCCCGCGTCGTCGTCGAATTCCATCGTCACCACGCGCGAGACGTCCTCGGTAGCGCGGTTGTCATAGATGATGGCGGTGTCGGCCGATAAGAAGTCGAACTGGTGTTGCCCGTCGAGGGTGGAGTCCGCGTCGGCGGGGACAAAGTCGGAGTGCGGCCCGCCGATCTGCCGAAGCACGGCGCCGGTGTCGAGGTCAAGCTGGAGGATGGCCGACAGCCCGCGGAGTCCGACGCTGATCCGCCCAGCGGCTTCATCGACGTCGATGGCGTTGGCGTGGGTCCAGTCGCCGTCGGGACGCACGATGCCGTCCACCTGCGGATCGAAGTCGTCGAAGACCGACCACAACTCGACGGCCGCGTCGAGGTCGTCCACAGTGCCACGCATCACCCGCTCCCCGCAGGCGGTCTCGCCGTTGCCGACCCGCCGGCAGTCGTCCTCCAGCCACAAAAACTCGCCCGTCGACATCACGACGAAGTCGTGGGTCCACCGGCCTACCGTGTACGACGCGATCTCGACGCTGTCCCATCCGTAGGCGCGCAGGCGCGCCAATCCCGCGCCCGACGATTCGGTGAGGACCCAGATGCCGTCGCCTTCTTGGCGCAACGCCGCACGGATGGTCGGGTCTGACGAGGGGAATCGTTCGGAGTACCACGCCGTTCGGCCCTTGGCGTCCAGGAGCACGGCACGCCGGCCCGAGCCCATCACTTCGGTCAGCATCCACCCCCGCCAGCCCGGGTCGCCGCTGATCGTCCAGTCCGGAAACTCAGCGGGCACCGGGTCGGTCACGAACTCGATCGCGTCGGAGGTGGCACCGTCCTCCAACTCGACCCAGGCCCGGTAGGCGGTGCTCGCGGCGAGACCGAGCATCGCCAGTTCGATGGGCTCACCGGTGCCGTCTCGCCACTCGGTGGTAAGTTGATCGCCGCCCTCTTCTTCGGTGACCGCCCGGCTCTGTTGGCCGCGCGGCGGTGTCCACTCCACGAGGCTCAGCGGCGTGTCCCGCTCCTGGCGAACCTTGACCTTGCCTACAGTCCGCACATCCGGCGCTTCGGCGGTGCAGGCGAGCAGCGAAAGGGACAGCAGGAGAGCGGGCAGGCGGCCTCCGAGTGGGGCGCGTAACGTGGTGATCAGAGCGGGGCGCGGATTAGACCGCAAACATGGCTGGACGAAAAACGACCCTAGGCCTTTTGACCCTCGTCGGTTGTCCAGAACCCGAGGTCGAGCCGGCCCGCGAGGTCGACCCGCTGTCGCAGGTTGATCCCTTCATCGGCACCGGCGGCCTCGGCTACAGGGTCGGTTCGGCCACGCCTGCGGCCACGGCGCCGTTCGGACTCGTGAAGCTCGGCCCGGACACCAGCAACGGGGGCGACGGCTTCGGGGCGTTTCATTGCTCCGGCTACTGGTACCCCGACGGTCACATCGAGGGGTTCTCCCACCTCCACATGCACGGGGTGGGGGTGCCCGCGTTGGGGGACATCCTGTTCATGCCCGGTGACGGCATCCCGGAAACCGCGCGCGGGCCTGCGGACTGGCGCCAGCCCTTCTCCCACGATGAAGAATCGGCGAGGCCTGGCCGCTACGACGTTGTCCTCGCCGATGGAATCGAGGTGTCGTTGGCCGCGACGCTTCACGCTGGCCACCACCGATACCTCTTCCCGGAGGCGACGGTCGATCCGACCCTGGCGATTGACCTCGGGTACGTCTCCTACGGGACCAACCTGGGCGCCGCGATCGACGTGGACGTCGCCGCTGGGATCGTGACCGGGTTCATGACCAACGACGACAGCTTCGGGGGCAGTTTTCCGATCTACTTCTACGCCGTCGTCGATACCGGCATCGCCTCGGCCAGCACGTGGTCCGAGGGGGAGCCCCTGCCCGGTGCGCCGGCCGCCTCGACCGGCAACGAAGTCGGCGCGATTCTGCACTTCACCGCCAAGGAAGCGCGGATCCGCGTGGGCGTTTCGCTGATTGGGGTTGCCGAGGCCCAGGCCAACCTGGACGCGGAGCTGCCCGGGGACCAGTCCGTGGACGTGACGGAGGCGGAGACGCGGGAGCTGTGGGCAGAGCGGTTCGACGGCTGGTCGATCGAAGGTGCGACGGAGGACGAGGCGGCGATCTACTGGACGTCGCTCTACCATCTGTTGCAGATGCCCACGCTCTACTCGGATGTGGACGGGCGATACATCGGCTTTGACGGCGCGATCCACCAGGCCGATGGTTGGAGCTACCACAGCGACCTTTCGCTCTGGGACACCTACCGGACGGCCCACCCGGCCTTCGATCTGTACTTTCCCGAGGACGCGGCGAGCTTCGCCCAATCCCTGGTCGCGATGGCGGAACAGGGCGGCGCCTTTCCGCGGTGGCCCGTGGCGCAGACCGAGGGCGGGAGCATGATCGGCGCCCCTGCGGACATCGCTCTGGCCGACGCGATCGTGAAGGGGGTCCCGGGCTGGGACATCGATGCTGCCTGGCCGATGATGGTGGCCCAAGCGCGAGGTGAAGGCGACTACCCGTACAACGCACGGCCGGCGATCGCTGAGTTGGAATCGCTGGGTTTTATCCCCCAGGACGTGCTGGGCGGCAGCGTCGCGTGGCAGCTTGAGTTGGCGTGGGCGGACGCGGCGCTGGTGGCCGCCGCCGAACATCTTGGCGACACGACGTCTGCGGAGCACTTCGCGTGGCGGGCGGGCCTGTACAAAAACCTCTATGACGTCGATCAGGGCTGGTTCCATGCCCGGTACAGCGATGGCACCTTCGAAGAAGATGTGAACCCGTTGGGCTGGGAGGAGGAGTTCGTCGAAGGCAACGCCTGGCAGTACCTGTGGTTGGCGCCGTGGGACGCGGACGGGCTGGCGACGGTGCTCGGGGGGGAGGCGACCGCCAGGGCCCGACTCGAAACGTTCTTCGTGAATGCGCGCGGCGAGGGCCAGATCATCGGCCCCGGCACTTGGTACTGGCACGGAAACGAACCCGACATCCACGCGGCCTGGCTCTTCACCTTGTGGGGCGACGCCGTCGCCACGCGCGCATGGGTGGCGTGGCTGATGGAAACTCAGTACCACAACGACCCGGACGGTCTCGCCGGCAACGATGACGCCGGGACGCTCTCCGCGTGGTACCTCTTTGCCGCCTCGGGGTTCTACCCAATCGCGGGCACGCCCAACTATATTCTCGGGGAGCCGGCGTTCGAGAGGCTGGAGGTGCCCATTGGCGACGGGACCTTCGTGGTCTCCAAGCAAGGGGAGGGAAGCCTCGTCGGGATCGAACTCAACGGGGTGCAGTGGAGCGCGCCAACGTTCGAGCACGCGGAGCTGCGGGCGGGCGGGACGCTGCTTTTCCGCTATCAATGACCGGTTGGCCGTGGCAAGATGTCGTGCCATCACCTTCGAGCACACCAAGGTGCGTGGATTCATGACGTCGATCGAGGGGCAGGCCTTCAGTTGCGACGCCGACCGGCGCCTCGCTCGATCGTCGCCGCTATCGTGACCCGGGCGCTCGGTTGCGACGAGCATCAGGGCTTCTTTTGCAGCCGGGCGGTGGCCGCGGAGGCGATCCCTGAGTTGGTGCGTTCGATCGGCTACAGGGCCCACTGCGGGTGAGCGAGAAGCGCTCCTTCGAGCGCCGTGTGCTCCGACGGGTCGACGCCGCCCGGCCACTGCGCCGCGGAGCGCCGCCACTTTTCCAGGAACGGTGCGCCGAGGAGCGAGCGACCATCGGGCTGGCAGAGGGCCACGGTCGTCTCCTTCTTCGGACCGCTTGCGACGCCTGGAGCCACGTAGAAGCCGGCGAGGAGCAGCGCAACGCGGACGGCGGTTGAATTCGAGTAGGTGTAGAGCTCGGCGGAACGGTCGCGACAGGCCAAGCGTATGGCGCGGAAGGCGGCGAGCGACCACAACGGAGCGTCGACCTTGAACGAGAAGGGGTCCCAGAGGATGACGTCGGGAGCAGGCGCGTCGGCGAGGTTTTGCAGCACGTCTCCCAGTCGGAGCTCCCACTCGATCGCCGCGCGTTTGCTTGTCCAGCGACCACCTTCAAGGAGGGCGCTCGGAGCGGCGTGACGGAGGCGCGGGAACGCGTGGGGGTGGAGGAGCGCGAGGCGAAGCGCGTCGAGGTCCCGCTCGAAGCTGACGAGGCGCAGCGGGCGGGGGCTGCCTGCTTCTTCCCAGGCGCGGATGACCTCCATCGTGTTGGTCGCGGCGCCCAGGCCCACGTCCCAGAGCACGAGCGGCTCTCCGCCGGCGAGGGCGCGTTCCCGCAGCCGCGGTTGCTCGACGTACAGCCGGCGCGCCTCCTCCTCCGGCGCGCTCACCGCGTGCATGACCTCGCCCGAGTCCACGTCCAGGATGCTGGTGAAGGCGGGGCCGCCGGCGAAGCCGGGGTTGCGATGCAGCCGCCAGCGGCCGAGCTGCTCTGGTGGCGCGACCGCCGCGCGCGGTGGCTGCGGTGGCGTCACCGGGTGCTCCAGGTCGGAGGCGTCCAGCGTCGTCCGGTCCGCCTGGTAGAGCGCCGCAAACGCGCCGACCACGAGTGATGCGCGGATCCGGGTCATGAGCCCGAGCCAGAAGTGCAGGTTGTGCAGACCGATGAGCGTCCACGCCAGCGGCTCCTTGGCCTGGTACAGGTGGTGGAGCCAGGCGCGGCTCGTCGTGAGGCAGGTCTCACACGCACACCCCGGATCGAGCGGCCGATCCTGGTTGGCGTAGACCCCGCGGCGCAGCTCCACGCGGCCGACGCTGGTGTAGGCGCGTCCACGCTGGGCCATCGCCGTTGGCAGGATGCAGTCGAACAGGTCTACGCCCCGATGGACCGCTTCGAGCAGGTCCAGCGGCGTGCCCACGCCCATCAGGTATCGCGGTCGGTCCTGCGGCAGGAGCGCCGCCACCTGCGCGGTCACCCGCTCGCGTTCTTCGCGTTCCTCGCCGACGGCAAGCCCGCCGATCGCGAAGCCGTCGAAAGGGGACTGCGTCAGGCGCGTGGCGCTTTCGCTTCGGAGCGCCGCGTGGCTGGCCCCCTGTACGATGGCGAAGAGGCCCGTCGTGGCGTCTCCCCGCGCCGCGAGTCCGCGAAGCGCCCACCGATGTGTTCGCTCCATCGCGTCGCGGGCCGCCGCCTCCGGCACCGTCGACGCCACGCAGTGATCGAGCACCATCGCGATGTCACTGCCGAGTCGCACTTGGGAAAGCACGCTCGACTCGGGCGTGAGTCGCATCCGTCGGCCGCTCGTCGGCTCTGTCAGCTCGACGCCGTCGTCATCGAGACGGGCATGTTCCCCCAGCGAGTACACCTGGAACCCGCCCGAGTCGGTGAGGATGGGTCCGTCCCAGCCCATGCAGCGGTGCAGTCCGCCCAGCGCCGCCACCCGCTCGACGCCGGGTGAGCGCGAGAGGTGCCAGGTGTTGGCGAGCAGCATCGTCGCGCCGGCGGGACCGAGCGATTCCGTCCGTTGGGCGCGCACGCTGCCTGCAGTCGCGACTGGCATGAACTGCGGCGTTTCCACGAGGCCGTGGGGCGTGCTCAGGCGGCCGAGGCGCGCTTGGGTTGCGCCGTCGGGACGGGTGACAGTGAAGGGGAGGCGGGGGGGCAGCAGCGGGCCTTATCGCCGCGGCAGCGGGCGAGCGGAGGGCCTCTGGCCCGTAGCGAGCACGCGGCGACCGCAAGGGCGGCCGCCACGGGGATTCGGTCAGACCGCCTGGCCCCGGCGCCGCCGCACCATCGCGCCGACCAACAAGAGCGCCGGAAGCGCGACCGCCGCCGGGTTGCTGGTGTCGCACCCACAGCCGTCATCGACTTGGTCGTCGCCGTTGTCGTCGTCGGGGTTGCCGCCGCTGTCGGTGCCGCTGTCGGTGCCCGTGTCACCGGTGTCGTCGCCGATCCCGCAGTCTTCGGGGGTGATCTTGGTGCCGTCCAGATCGTTGCAGTCGTCGCCGCCCGCCGAGGCCGCGTCGTGCCCATCGCCGTCCTGGTCGTCGTCGCTGCCGCCGGAGCAGTCCTGGTCGATGCCGTCGTACCAGGTCTCTTCTTCGCCGGGGTTGATGACGGCGTCGTCGTCGTCGCAGTCGTCGCCGCCCACTGCTTCGGCGTCGTATCCGTCGCCATCGATGTCGGTGTCGGTGCTGTCAGGGTCGCAGTCGTTGTCGATGCCGTCGTAAGCGACCTCCGCTGCGCCGGGGAAGATGTTGTCGTTCGTGTCGTCGCAGTCTTGGGAGACATCCCAGCCGTCCCCGTCCTGGTCGGCGTCGTTGCCGTCGCAGTCCTGGTCGGTGCCGTCGTACCACACCTCGGTCGCGTCGGGATTGACACTGGCGTCGGTGTCGTCGCAGTCGGTGCCGCCCGCCACCGCGTCGGTGTCGTGGCCGTCGCCGTCGAGGTCCAGCTCGGCCGCGGTGAGGTCGGCGCCGTCGCAGTCCTGGTCGATGCCATCCCCTACGATCTCGGTGGCGCCGGGGTTGATGGAGGCATCGGCATCGTCGCAGTCGATGGCCGAGGCGTAGCCATCGCCGTCGGCGTCCGCGATTTCGCCGCCCGGACCCCCGTAGGCGCCGATGTCGCTGACGCTGCCGTCGGGATCGGACAGCGTCGGGTCACCGCCGTTGATGAGCGGGCTGCTGCCGTTGGGCAAAAGCACGTCGTTGGTGCAGTCGCCGTCGACCGTGTAGTCGTACAGGTCCGGATCGAGGAAGATGTTGCCGGCCATGGTCGCGAGGTCGGCGCTGGTGACGTAGCCGCTCGCATCGTCACTGACGTTGTTGTACCAGTCGTTGTAGGTGAAGGTCGAGTTGGCGGCCGAGTCGCTGTCGTCGACCACCAGGCCATCGCCGTCCTGGCTGTACCCGACGAGGTTGTTGGTGAATGCGCCGTGGACGCCGTAAAGGTACAGCCCGCCGCCGTCGCTGGCGCCGTCGTTGCCGACCACCGTGTTGTTGGTGACCGCGAGCGCGTATTCGGTCACAAACGCCATGCCGCCGCCGTAGTTGGCGACGTTTTCCTGCACCACGTTGTTGGTCCACTCGGCGTTGGTGCTGTAGCTGGTGTAGACGCCGCCGCCTTCGTCGGCGGTGTTGCCGCAGATATTGGTGTGGCTGACAAGCAGATCGGTGTTGCCATAGGCGTAGATGCCACCGCCGAAGTTGCGGTCGGCGACGTTGCCCTGAACGTCGAGCCCGTCCAGCACCGACACCGACTGGTAGTTCAGCAGCATGCCGCCGCCGTAGTACCCGGCCGTGTTGTTGTGCAGCACCGTGTTGGTGAAGCTGGACTCGCCGTAGCCCGCGTAGACGCCGTCCTGGTCGATGCCGCCGCCGTTGCCGTGCTCGGCGGTGTTGCCCTCGAACGTGTCGTCCAGGCTCTGGGTGTTGACGAGGTACGCGCCGAAGTAGCCGCCGCCGCTGGTGTAGGCGTAGTTGCTGGTGAAGGTGTTGCCCTCGAGCTCGACCTCGGCGTCGTAGTAGACGTAGATGCCGCCGCCGCTGCCGTGGTCGGCGCTGTTGCTGGTGAAGGTGGAGTCCTTCACCGAGATGGGGGTGACCGTGTAGTAGGCGTAGAACGCGCCGCCTTCGGTGTAGGCGATGTTGTTGTCGAAGCTGCAGCTCTGGATCTCGATCTCGGTCTGGTAGTAGGAGTAGATCGCGCCGCCGGCCCCCTGGGCCTCGTTGCTGTCGAAGGAGCAGGCCGTCGCGTTGACCGTCGCGAGCGTGTAGTACGCGTAGATGGCGCCGCCGGACGTTCCCTCATTGCCGGAGAACGCGCTGGAGCTGAGGTTGGCCCCCGTGTAGCCATACAGGAAGATCGCGCCGCCGCCGCCGGTGCTCGCGACGTTGTCGGTGAAGGTGGAGTTGCGCACATCCACGTCGTCGTAGAGGTAGTAGCCGACGATCGCACCGCCGCCGCTGGCCGCTTCGTTCGACTCGAAGGTGCAGTCTGCGACATCGACCTCGGCGTAGTAGTAGGCGTAGATCGCCCCGCCGCTGCCGCTGGTGGCTTCGTTGCCGGTGAAGGTGGAGTCCGTCACCGCGAGCACGTCGTAGAGCTGCTGGGCCCAGATCGCCCCGCCGTTCGAGGCCTCATTGGCGTCGAACGTGGAGTCGACGATCGTCATCTCGCCGTAGCTGTACCCGTAGATGGCGCCGCCGTAGGAGGTCGCGACGTTGCTGTCGAACGTGGAGCCGGTGACGTCGAGGGTGAAGGTGCCGGAGGCGTAGATCCCCGCGCCGTAGCCGCCGGAGGTGTTGCCGGAGAACGTCGAGTTGGTGACCGTGGCGTCCGACCCGGTGCTTAGCTGCAGGGCGCCGTAGTACAGGCTGCTGTTGTCTTCGAAGGTGCAGTCGTCGAAGCTGCCTTCCGAGTAGTTGTAGATCGTCGCCGCGGCACCGCCGTAGCCGTCGTTGCGGGCGAAGGTGACCGACGTGGCCGCAAGCGTCGAGTTGGTCTCAATCCAGACGGCGCCGTAGTACCCGGAAGTCGCGTAGGTCGCGACGTTGTCGCTGACTTCGCCGCCGGTCAGCGTCGCGTCCGAGCTGGTGCTGACCAGGAGGCCCGCACCGTAGCCGTAGCCGGCGATGTTGTTGGTGATCGCGAGGTTCGTGCCGGCCACCGTGCTCGACGCGTAGGCGTAGATGCCCGCACCCCCGTAGTAGGACTGGTTGCCATCAACAGTCGAGTCGGTGAGCGTGACGTCGCTGCCGGTCAGGTACATCGCCGAGCCGTAGTACGACCAGTTGTCCGAAAACGTCGTGTTGCTGAAGTCCAAGGTCGACGCTGAAGCGTAGACCGCGCCGCCCACGTAGCCGGTGATGCCCGAGAAGGTGGAGTTGGCCACCGTGACGTCGGAGCTGGCGACGTAGAGCCCAGGTCCGTAGTACCCTGTGCTGCCGAGGTCCTCGACGATCACGTCGTCCATCGCGAAGTCGGCGTTGTACACGTAGACGCCGCCGGCGCCGGTGTTGCGAACGGTGAAGCCTTCCAGCGCGGTGCCGGGCGCCTCGCCGCTGGTGGCCTGCACCGCCCACCCGGCCCCGCCGGCGGCGTCGATGATGGTGCTGGCGGAGCCTGCCCGCGAGTAGATATTGAGCATCTTACCGTCGAAGTCGATGGCCTCGGCGTAGGTGCCGCTCTCGACCCGAATCAGGTCACCGTCCACCGCCGCGTCGATCGCGTCCTGGATGGTGACGTAGGTGGCGCTGCCCGCTGCATCGACGTCCAGCGTCGCCGCGTGTGCGGGGAAGGCGGCCAACAGGGCGAGGAGGGAGACCAAGGAGAGCTTGAGCATGGCCGCCATTCTGCTCTTTCGGGCACGGAGGCGCAAGGGGTGGTTTGCCCAGGACGCCGTCACCCCCCCGGAATGGCCGCGCAGGCCTCGATCGCGGCCGCTGCCACACGATGGCCCTCAACGGTCAAATGCCCGTCGAACGGTAGAAAGGGGCGGTCCCCGCGGCGCGCCGCCTGCCTCAATGGGGGCAGCAGGTCGCAGCTACGGACGCCCGCCGCCGCTGCGGCGGCCAGGGCCGCGGTCTGGGCGCCGTCGAGGTCGGGGGTGACCTTCTCGAGGCCGACGCTCGCGAACGTGCGGCGCGCGGTGGCGTCGTCCATGACAAAAGCGGGAGGCACCACCGCGACCAACGGCCGCGCCCCCACCAGCCGGCACGCCTCCCGAAACGACGCCAGCGCCTGAGTCGTAGCGGGCTCGTCGGCAGCGGCACGCGCACGGCCTTCAACGGTGAAGATGCCCAACTCTTCGCGGAAGCGCCTCGCATTGGGGTCGCGCCCGCGGCGCACCCGGCGCGTCTCGTGCCACGCCCAGTAATGCGCCGCCAGCACGCTCCGGTCGCGAAGCACGCGAAGCCAGTAGGGGGTGTGGATGCCGATGCCGACTTTGGGTAGCGCGAACGCGGGCGCGCCGGGCTCACCGGGGCCGAGGCCAGGAACATCCAGCGTCAGCGGCGGCTCTTGCCGGTTGTCGAAGAAGTCGTTGCCCGTAAAGAAGACGGCGACCACCACTTCGGGCGGAAAGTGTCGGCCAAGCTGTACGGTTCGGATCGCCTCCCGCCAGGTCGAGTAGCCGTCCACCCCGGCGTTGAGCACCTGGATGCCGAGGTTCTCAGCCAGCCGGGCCGAAAAGGTCTCGCCGTCGTCGACCTGCAGCCCGATGGTGAACGAATCGCCGACAACGATCCAGGTGCGGGCGTCGTTGACGGGTTCGGCGCCCCGCGTGCCCCAGGAAGAGAAGTGCGGCGTGACCGAATAGCCAAAACTCTGGATGGTCCCCGTGAAGTTCGGGTTTGGATAGGTCATCGGCCCGTCTTGCACGTAGATGTCCTTCGGATAGGACATCGGCGCCGAAAAGACGAGGTCGTTCCCGCGCACCAAGCCATCGGTGCGCCCGATCGCCTCAGCGAGGAGCAGCCCAGCGGCGAGCCCACCAGCGACCAGAAGCAAACGTCGAAGCCAGCGCCTTGCCACCGGTGTGGCCGGCCGGTGCGCGTCCGCTTGGTGGCCCCTTTCCGGAGCCTTCACCTTCACGCCGGGCTCGTCCCGAGGCGATCGGACTCGGTCTTGCACCAGAACTGGACGAGCCCGTAGAAATGGTCGGTGAACTGCTCGATCTCGTGCTTGGGGAAGAGCATCCCCACCTTCTCACGGATGATGTCCTTGGCGCGGGTGGTGCGGAAGAACTCGATGCACACCTCGTCCAAGTGGGCGAGGTGGGTGCGGCGGAACTCATCGAAGCGGTCGGCGTCGAAGTACGTGCGGGCGAGTTGATCGTAGCGGGCCAGCTTCTCTTCGAAGGGCAGGTCGGTGTCGGCAATGTCGAAGTAGGGCTGCCAGTTGGGATTGAAGCGCGGCTTACGCTCGGTGTAGGCACAGAAAAGCGTCCACGCGATGAGCGACCGCACGGTCCACGGAAAGTGGTAGTGCAAGGACGTGACCTGGCTGTCGGGGCAGGCGTTGGCGAAGTCGATGGGATGGAAGACGCCCCCGGAGCGCAACGCCTCGCAAGAGTTGTAGTCCCAGCAGAAAAAGGCGTTGATCACGCGCGCATAGCGCTGCATCGTGGTCCAGCCCTGGGCGTCCATGAAGTTGAAGTCGACGACATAGCGGGCGTGCAGCGGTGCCGCCGGGTCGTACTTCACGCAGTTGATCTGAGGGCCGATGCCGATGGCGCGCACGAAAAGGTCCCAGTCGTCCACCGCCTTCTGCAAGTGCATGACCTGGGTGCCTGAGCTGTTGTAGGCGGCGTGCAACGCGGCGCGGCCGTCGACCTTGCTGACTCCGCGCCACGCTCCGCCGTCGTACGGCTTCATGAAAAGCGGATAGCCAACCGAGTCGCCGATCGCGTCGAGCGAAAAAAGCTTGTTGTAGCGGCGGATAGTGGTGTTGACGTCCGCTTCGTCCGGGTACTCCTTCGGTGGGAGCAGCGCGGTTTTGGGGATCGGGAAGCCGAGGCGCATCATCGCGACGTAGGTGGTGTGCTTTTCGGCCGACTGGATCATCCACGGGTTGTTCATCACGTAGGTGCCGCCGATCGCGAGCTGTTTGATCCACTCGCGGGTGGTCGGGAACCAGTGGGTGATCCGGTCGAGCACGACGTCGTAGTTGGGCGTGGCTTGCAGATCGAAGGGCTCCACCTTGACCCGTTCAACCGAAAAGTCGACCGTACCCCCCGCGGCGGGCAGCTTCAGGTCCAGGCGCTTGACGATCTCTTCGTAGCAGGCGGGCCAGCAGTGGTCGGCGCCGAGCGACAGGCCGATACGACGGGTCTGGGACATCTTGGTCTCCGGGGCCGGGAGGGCTAACCTGTGGGTCGCCCTGTGCTACCGTGCGCCGGTGTCTCGCCGCCGATGGTTTTTAGCCGCCGAAGTGCTGGTGGCCGCGGTCCTCGGCACCTGGCTCGTCGCCGTGGTGGTGGCCGGGGTGCGGGTGCGCGGCTTTGCGGTCACCACCTCCGACTTTCAGGACTACTGCTTCGCGGTAAAGTCGTTTGCGGACGGCCGCTTCGACCTCTGGCCCTCGCAGCGCACGGTCCTGGCGGGCGCACTGCCGGGGGCGCTGATGCCGACCATGGGCGCGATCGGCGCGTTGACCACGGCCTCGGTGATCTCCGCCGTCGGCTGGGTGGCGGCGCTCTTTCTGTGGGCGAGGGCGATCGGCGGCCGGCGGGCCGGCTGGCTGACGGTGGCGTGGGTGCCTTGCTTTGGGTCGTTGGTCTTGTTGAGCCGAACGGTCAGCTTCTACCCGGAGGTGATGCTGATCCAGGTCGCGACCGCGGCGGCAGTTTCCGGGGCGATCGCGCGCGGCGGGGCGGGCTGGTCGTTGGCCGCGAGCGTCTGTTTCTACCTGCTGCCCCTCGCCGATCTGCGGAGCGTGACCTTGGTGGTGGCGCTGCTCCCGGGGGCGGTGTTGGGCGGCGCCCTGGCGCGGTTGCCATGGTGGGGGCGGGTGGTCGCCGCGTGCGGACCGGTTTTGGCGGTCGTGCTCGCCTGGGAGACCGGCGCTTGGTCCTACCCAGCCAATCCCGCCTCGCTTCAGAGCGCCGTGCATCGTTACGCTGAGGACGCCGGGCGGCTGGCTGGAGTCAGCTGGCCCCTGCCCCGCTGGGAGGATTCCCCTGCGTTCATTTGGGGGCATGGCTCGCCGCTGACGCTGCTCGACGCCCTGCGTTTTTTGGGTGAGGTGGACGGCTCGCGGCCAGTGTCGATGAGCGAGGGCTGGTTCCGTCAGCCCGGTGGCGGCGAGCTCTACGCGATGCGCATGCCCATCGCGGTCGCGACGGTTGTCGCGGTTTTGGTGGCGGCGCGCAAGTGGCGGCGGGCGGCCGCCCTGGTGCTCACGGTCACGCCGTTCCTGGTGCTGCTGCGCAGCGCGGCACTGACGCTTCCCCATCCTCGACAACTGGCCCTCGGCTCCGCGCCGCTGCCGCTGCTCTTCGGCCTGGCGACCGGCGCCCTCCTGCTCGGGTTCGACCGCTTGCGCCGGCGCGCGCCGGAATCGATGTCGTGGTTGCGCCGCGAGCGAGTGGGTCCGACGGCGGCGGTGCTTGTCGTGGTCGCGGTCGTCGCCATCGTGGCGGGTTGGCTACCCTCGATCTACGCGCCGGATGCTCGCTGGCGGGGGGCGCTGGTCGCCGACGACGAGCCGCGCGAGTCCTTGCGGGTGGCGCGCGGCGAAATGGCGGCCGACCCTCGGAGACTGTGCGCCAAGGTGCTGATCGAGGACGCCGAGCGCGGGCTGTCGATCGAGGTGCCGTGGTTTGAGGGGGTGCGGGAGTAGACCTCACCGCCACCACCCACACGAACTGGCTCATGACGCCCCCCGGCCACCGGGAGGGGGAACTCACTCGTAGTACATCCACAACGGCCCTGGGAACAACCACGTTAGCCCCTCACGAAGGCGGTCGCGCCAATTGATCCAGTTGTGGCCGTCGGGCGCCTCGGTGAAGCGGGCTTCTTCGGCCGCCCGCTGGAATACGGGCACGAGGCTGCGATTGTAGTAAATCAACGACTCGAAGGTGCCGCAGCTCTGGAAGACGCGCGCGTCGAGCGAGGGGGGATCGGCCCGGAAGTCGTTGACGAACTTCACGATCGGGTCCCACATCGGGCCACGTTCGTGCTCGCCGATGTCGGTGAAGGCGAAGCTGCCACTTTCCAAGAGCAGCCGGCCCCAGGTGCCTGGATGGCTGACCGCCGCAAACAAGGTCGAGACCGCACCGAACGACGCGCCCATGAGCCCCTGGAACTCTGGGCCATCGAGCACGGGAAAGTTTTCCCGCAGGTGGGGGAGCAGCTCCAAGGCCAAGAACTCCGCCTGCTTGGGGTTGGCGGCATACTCCCAGTTGCGCTTTTTTCCGTTGGTGAACGCGACCAACAGCGGGGCCACCTCGTGGCGGTGGATGAGGTTGTCCAGGCAGGTCCGCATTTCGGCAAAGTGCAAGAAATCGTGCCCGTCGTGGACGATGAGCAGCGGGTATTTCTTGCCCACGCGGGCGCCGTAGGGAACGTACACTTGGTACTCGCGATCCTCACGAAACGCCGTTGAGTGCAAGCTCCCGGAGACCAGCGTTCCGGCCCGAACGAACGGATCCGCCTTGGTCCATTCAGGGTCCTCGTAGGATGAGGCGGGACAGACGGAGTTGCTGCCAAATGGATCGTACGCGCGTCGTGGATTGCGGGGGTCGGCCGACCAGCGCCCGGCGCCCTTGCGGACCAGCTCGAACTTGTACTCGACCCGCGCCCGTTTGGGCAGGTCCAACGGAAGCCAGAAGGCGTTGGTGTGGGGAATCCGGCGCAGTTCGATACGCGACGGCAGCCCGAATACCCAGTGTTGGAGGAAGACCGCTTCGGTTGGTTCCCCGTCCCAATAGAAGAATACCGCGTGGTCGTCGGTGACCAACGGAAAAACGGTGTCTTCCACGAAGGCGTCGAGCAGCTCCGTCGCCTTGACGCCCGGGCGCTGGATGCGCGCGATGAGGTCAAGGACTCGCTGCAAGCTGGCTCCCGTCGAGGGTGAGGGTGAAGGCAGCGCCGGGCTTCCCGGTGTATCGGCCATCCTCGAAGGCCGCGCCGTTCTGTAGGCAGACCGCCTGGCGTGGGGCGAGGCGGTGGGCAAGCACGGAAAGGTGGATTCGGTCCTCCAGGTTCAACCGTTCGCGCGCGTGTGGCAACAACACGGTTTCTCGCAAAAGACCAAGGCCATGGTCCAGGAACTCCGCCGTGCCGGGGCCATACGCCGTGTGGTCGTGGTAAAGCAACACCCGCTCGGTCAGGAGCATGGCGCCCGCGCTCCAAGCGTACAACGGCCGATGGGTGAGGACCGGGCCCACATCCAGGAAAATACAGCGGTTGCGAAGCACGCCGATGTGCCCTCCGGCGATGAGCAGCGCGGCGCAGCCATCCATGTCGGCGCGCACCCCATCCCGCTCCCGGCGAACCAGCGCATGGTCGCCGGGCCGCGCTTCGATCTCGAACTGTTCGTGGAGCGCGCGTGCTTCGGAAAGGAAGAGCTCATCGGTGTCGCGGAGCTGCTGCACCGCTTGGAGGAACCACTTGTCGGTCGGCGTGCGGAACTCGCGAAGCAAAGCGTACGCGCTGTCGAGGCCGGCCTGCACTCGCATGCGGTACCGGTCCTTGATCCGTCGCAACACATCTTGCTTGGCGGTGTAGCGGGACATCAGCTCGGCGGCGTCACGCTCAAGGGTGCGGAAGCGTTCGTAGAGCCGAAGGTTTTTGACCTCGTTGGGGATGGCGGCACGCAGGGGTTCGTCGCGTGCTTCGTCGTACCGCCAGCCGGCGCTGATCAGCGCGACCGGCCCGGTGATGCCGTGTTTGACGAGCAGTTCGGGGAGGACGCCGTCTGGGCGTTCGGGCCCCAGGAGGGTGAGCGACATGGGCACCGGCTGTTAACGGGCGCGGATGATCCAGGTGCGCGGGCTCACCAAGACATACCGCGTGCCGGTCCGGCCACCTGGCCTCGGCGGCGCGCTCCGGTCGCTTTTCTCTCGCGAGTTCCGCGAGGTCAAAGCCGTGCGCGACCTTAGCTTTTCCATCCAGCCGGGGGAACGTGTCGGTTTCCTGGGGCCCAATGGCGCGGGAAAAACGACGACGCTCAAGATGTTGTCCGGCCTCCTGTACCCGACCTCGGGAGAGCTGTCGGTCGCTGGCCACGTTCCCCAATCGCGAGCTCCGGCGTTCCTCCAGCAGATCACCCTGGTCATGGGGCAGAAGCAGCAGCTGTTGTGGGACCTTCCGGCGCGCGAGAGCTTCGAGCTCAACCGCGCGATGTACGGCGTAGAACGTGCCGCGTTCCGAAGCACGCTGGACGAGCTGGTGGCGATGTTGCGGGCGGAAGCTCTGCTCGACAAGCCGGTGCGCAACCTCTCGCTGGGCGAGCGGATGAAGTGCGAGCTCATCGCGGCGTTGGTCCATCGGCCTCAGGTGCTTTTTCTGGATGAGCCCACCATCGGGCTGGACGTCGAGATGCAGGTGCAAGTACGGCAGTTCGTCGCCGAACACAACCGCGAAACCGGCGCCACGGTGCTTTTGACCAGCCACTACATGCAGGACATCGCCGCGTTGACGCCCCGGCTGCTCATCATCGACCAGGGTACGCTCCGTTACGACGGTTCCCTCGATGAGCTGTCGCGCCGCGTTGCACCGGAACGTCGGATCGTGGTGCAGCAGGTGCTGCCGGAGTTGGCGGGGCTCGGCTTCGCGGTGACCGAGGGCCGGATGGTGGCGACGGTGCCCGCGGCCGAGGCCAACGCGCTCATCCAGCGCTTGCTCACCCTGGCGCCGCTGGTGGAGTTCGGAGTCGAGGTGCCCCCGTTGGAAGAGGTGATTGCGCGGGTTTTCGCCGAGGGGAGGGCGTGAGGACCGGCCCGGTTCCGCTCGGGTCCGGCGTGGTCGCGCGGCTCCGTCACCTCGTCCGCGCCTGGCCTGCGTTGCAGCAGGTGGCCTTTTCGGGGATGGTCGCCTACCGCGCCGAGATGGCGATCTGGGTGCTTAGCGCGACGCTCCCGCTGGTGATGTTGTCGTTGTGGAACTCGGCAGCGGCGTCGGGTCCCATCGGGGGTTGGGATCAGCTGGGGTTCACCCGGTACTTCACCGTGAATCTGCTCGTGCGCCAGCTCACCGGCGCGTGGATCGTCTGGGAGCTCAATTACGCCATCCGTCAGGGCGATCTCTCGCCGCGCCTTTTGCGGCCGGTCCATCCCCTGGCGTTCAACCTGGCTGAAACGTTGGCGGCGCTCCCTTTTCGGTCGGTGATCATCGTGCCGCTTTTGGCGCTGATCGTCGTGTGGCGGCCGGAGCTGCTCTTCTGGCCGGAGCCTCTTGCGGCGGTTGCCTTCTTCCTCAGCGTCATCCTGGCGTTCTTGGCCTCGTGGTCGGTGCAGGCGATGTTCGGGATGCTCGCGTTCTGGTTCGAGCAGTCAATGGGCTTCTGGTCGGCGTGGTTTGCGATCTGGGCGTTGTGCGCGGGGTACTTCGTGCCGCTCGACCTCTTCCCGCCCGATCTCGTCGGGTGGATCCGCTGGTTGCCCTTCTACTCGACGCTCGGCGCACCCATCGACATCGTGCTCGGTCGGGTTGATCCGGTCGCGACACTTGCCGTCCAGGCGATGTGGGTGGTGATCCTGGGGAGCGGGCTCGGCTCCGTCTGGCGCGCGGGCATCCGTCGGTACGGCGCGGTGGGCGCGTGATTCGCGGCTTCCGGATGGAGGTTGCTCTGGCGCTGCTGCGGGTGTCTCTCTTGACGGCAATGCAGTATCGCGCCAGCTTCATGGCCGAGATCTTGGTGGGCGGGCTCTCGGCGTTCGGCGTTGCGGCGCCCTTGTTCCTGGTCTACGCCCGGGTGTCGGAGCTGCAAGGGTGGACCCTCGACCAGGCGCTCCTGGTCACCGGCTTCTTCCTGCTCTACAACGCGTTTGTGGCGGGGTTGATCGAGCCGAACCTTGGCGCGATCGTGGACGGAGTGCGCTCGGGTGCGCTCGACTACCTGCTCATTCGGCCGGTCGATGCTCAGCTCTTGTTGTCAGTCCGTCGGGTGGCGCCGGTGGCGATTTGGGAGCTTGTCGCAGGGCTCATCGTCGTCGCCGTTTCATTGGGCCGGCTCGGTGAGCCGTCCGTGGCCGCCGTGGCGCTCGCGGCGCTGCTTTTCGGTTGCGGCCTCGCTGCCACCTACGGCCTGTGGCTGATGGTCATCTGCACCAGCTTCTGGTTCGTCCGGGTCGACAACCTGCGCTTTCTGCTCGGCGCCGTCAGCGACGCAGGGCGATGGCCGGTGTCGGTCTACGGGCGCGGCATCCGCATTGCGCTGACGACGGTTATTCCGGTGGCGCTGGTGTCGAGCTACCCGGCGATGGCGCTCCTCGGCCGCTTGGACTTTTCGCTTGTGGGCGGCGCGGTGGCGACGGCGGTAGCGATGCTCGTCGCCTCCAGGATGGTGCTGATGCGGGCGCTACGGAGCTATTCGAGCGCGAGCAGCTGACGATGGGAGATGGTTCAGCGGGTCTCAAGTGGCGATCCTCATCTCGCAGAGCAGGACATCGGCCCTGGCGCGGCACCGGCGCCGCTCACGCGGAACGAGGAACTCGCCACGGATAGCACCGCGGTGGTGCGGCGGTCGCGACTGGATCGCGTGAACCCAACTCGGCAGGATCCCCCACATCCTACCGATCTTGGTTCATGATCCTGAACTGAAAGGGGCAGGATCCCCCACATCTCCTTGACTTCCGTTCACGATTCGCTTGATTGGATGCACCGAAGTGACCACGATCCTGGAGATCGTACCTTGGTTCATTGTGGACGGCCTGCCCCATCGCCACCCGCCCCGGCCAGGCGTGCGATCCTCATCTTCCGGAGGAGGAGGTCGGCGATCGTCCGCGCGGCGACCTACCCCACCCCTGCCGCCGCCAGCCGCTCCCACAACGGCTCCAAAACCTCCGCATACCGTCGCCAACGCCCCACGCTGCCGGTGTGCATCTTTTCCCGCACCTGAAGGATGGACGCGGTTCGCACGACGCGCTGCACCTTTTCCGGCGCCAGTACCCGTTCGTCCCAGGGCAGGCCGGCAAACGCGACGATGTCGCGAAGCTCAGTGTCGGGTGAACGGACGAGGTCCTCGTACCGCACCACGCACAGCGGCATCGGCGCCTCCTCGAGCCAGCGTGCGGTCACGCGTGCGTTCGCCGCCGCCATCGCCGCGAGGCCCTCCCAGGTCGACGTCCACGCGTGCGCCGGACCGAAGGCCTGCTGCCAACACGACAACAGCGTGTCCTTCGGGTCGCGTTGCATGATCACGGCGCGGGCGTCCGGGAACAACTGTGCGGCCAGACCGAGGCGGAAGAGGTTGTCGGGCATCTTGTCGGTCACGACGACGGCGTCCGCGCCCCCGGCGGCGGCCCGCCACATCGCCGCACCCTGGATGGCACCGCGATGGACGCTCGGGGCGCAGGCCGGCCAGGGTGTGCCGAGCGCCTCGCCCAAGCGGATGGCCAGCCGCCGCAGCTCGTCGCGCTCGCCCGCGGCGTGGACTTCCGGGTGGGCCGCCAGCGCCTGCTCGCACAGGCTGGTACCCGACCGCGGCAGCCCGACGATGAAAAGTGGCCGGGGGCCAGTCGCCGGCGGCGCCTCCGGAAGCCCGGCTACGACCGGGTACGCCGCCACGATCGCGTCGGCCTGGGCCAAGATCGCTGCCGGGTCGAGGGCAACCCCCCGCGCGAGGTGCATCAAAGCGAACGCTGCCGCCGCGGCTGGGACGTCGTCCATGCGATCGAGCAACTGCGCGTGCGCATGGTGCAAAAGTGTCCGATGGGTCGGCGCACAGACCGAAAGCGCCCGTTCGACCGGGCCGATGGCCTCGCCGGGTCGCCCGGCAGCGAGGCAGGCCCGTGCGCGCGCCATCGCCAGGGCGGGCACCGGCGCCCCGGTCCAGGCGTCGAGCAGCACGATCGCCTCGTCGGCCCGCCCGGAAAGAGTGTGCACTGTGGCACGGGCGGCGAGCACCTCGGTGTCGGCCCCCCCCCCGAACCGAGCCGCCGCCGCGAGTTCGACGTCGGCTTCGGCGAGGCGGCCTTCGTTGAGCAAAAAGGTGCCAAAGGCCGCGTGGGTGCGCGGGTTGCGGTGCGCTGCCAGCGCGGCGCGGAACGCCGCCTCCGCGGTATCGACGCGACCGAGCGCCGTGGCGGCGAACGCTCGAAGCCCTTCTACGATCGCGACAGCAGCGGGCGCGCGGACGAGCTGCCGCGCTTTCTGCAACGGCTCCCACGCCTCGGCCGCGCGCCCGTCCGCCAGCAGCGACTGCGCCATGCCGACCCACGCGTCGGGGTCACTCGGAGCGCGGGCAACCCGCTCCGCGAAGGCCCGTGCCGCCTCGGCGTAGCGCCCGGAGGCGTAGAGCGCGGCGCCGTCAGCCACGCGCGCCGCCGCTCACTCGCCCGCAGGCTTGGTCACCTTCTCGGTGCGGATCGGCTTCTGGCCTGGGCGGCCCACCGGCGCGAGTTTGCCCGGCGGCGTCATCGTGGCCGGCGGGTTTTTGCTGGCCGCCTTGATCTCCTTGAGTTCGACGTCGAAGACAAGGTCGCCCGACGGGGCGCCAGGGCGTTTGGCGGTTTCGCCATACGCGAGGTCGGCCGGGATCCAGAAGCGGGTCTTCTCGCCGACGACCATCAACTGCAGGCCCTCGGTCCAGCCTGGGATGACCCGGCCCAGCGGGAAGCTGGCGGGCTTGCCTCGCGACACGGAGCTGTCGAACATGGTGCCGTCCTTCTGCCAGCCGGTGTAGTCGACCACAACTACCGACTCCTTGTCGGGGTGCGCCTTGCCGGTGCCCTTGGTCATCACCTTGTAGGACAGGCCGGACTTGGTCTTCTTTGCGCCTTTGCTCGGCGCGGCCACGTCTTCCGGGGCGGGGATCGGCTTCGGCGCGGGGGTGATCGACATCAGTTCTACGTCGAACACCAGCATTCCGGCCGGCTTTCCTGCCTTGCCCTTGTACGCCAGGGCCTCGGGGATCCAGAAGCGCGTCTTTTCGCCGACCACCATCAGCTGCAGCCCCTCGGTCCAGCCCGCGACGACGCGTTCGACGGAGAAAGACGTCGGTTTGCCCCGCTTGGTGGAGGAGTCGAAGGCCTTGCCGTCGGTGGTCCATCCCGTGTAGTTGACGGTGACCTTGTCCTTGAGCGCCGGGCGTTCGGTGCCGGTTCCTGGGGACAGGACCTTGTACGCGAGTCCCGACGCCGTCGTGGTGGCGTCCGCGGGGGCGGCGGCGACGTCGGCAGGCGGGGGGATGTCAAGCGCGGGCTTTTCAGCTTTTCCTGCTTTGCCCTCGATCGCGGCGGGCACGGCCTCGACGACGGGCGCGGGGGAGTCGGCAGTGGAACAGGCGAGGAAAATGAGCGCGAGGAGCAACATTGCGCGGCGCTATCACATCAAATCGTCGCGCGCGGCCCTTGCACAGTGAACAGACCTGCAATAGCGGCCGCCACTCTCCGAGGCGCTTCATGATCCGTTTCCTGCTTCCTGCCATCCTCCTCGCCGGCTGCGCGCCGAGCGGCATCTTCATGATCACGGTCCCCTACGCCGAGGGCTCCCTCGACTGCGCTGACAGCCTCGACGAGAACTTCAGCGATGGGTACGAGGACGACGGTGGCGGTGGTGGCGACAATGATTGGACGTACTCCAGCAACTTCGTCGGCTCGGACGCCATCATGTTCTTCCACATCTCCCCCACGGGTGATGGCGCGGTCCTGACCTGGGGCAACTCGTCGTACCCCGGCGTGCCTGAGACCGACGGGTGGACCTTCAGCTGGACCGATCACAGCGAGTCCGAAGAGCTGTCCGAGCATGAGGACGGTTACGACTACAACGAGTACACCATCGCCGATTCCACGGTCAACATCCACATCGGGCAGGCGCTCTTCGGCGAGCTCGGCGGCACCATCTCGGGCACCAGCAAGTCCGAGTCCACCTGGGAAGAGAGCGACAAGTGGGACCTTGACGAGGTCGGCTTCGGCAGCGGCGATATCCCGTCGGCGTCGTACCTGGTCTACAAGGACAGCGGCGACCTGTACCCCCAGGGCAATGACAGCGAAGAAGACGAGTGCGACGACAAGCTCTGCTTCATCACCGTGACTCAGGAATGTACGCAGTCGGCTCAGGCGTTCAACGCCACCAAGGTCGAGGGGACCGACGTCCTGATGTACAACGACAGCTACGACGACAGCCAGTAGGCTTCCGCCGCGCCCCGTCTCACAGGATCGTCTTTCCGAGTGCGCTCATCAGGAGCCAAACGGCAAGGCGACCCGTGCGGTTCTCGTTGTCGATCACCGGGTTGAGCTCGACCATCTCCAGGCCGAGCACCTTCCCGGTGGCGGCCACCTTTTCGCAGATCAGGTGGGACTCACGCAGATCGAGCCCGCCGGGCACCGGGGTGCCGACGCCCGGCGCGTGCTGGGGGTCGACGCCGTCCAGGTCGAAGGACAGGTGGATGCCGACGGTGCCGTCGGTGCAGCGGTCGATGGCCTCACGCACACACAGCGCCGTTCCGCGCTCGTCCAGCTCGCTCATCGTGTAG
The DNA here is from genome assembly GCA_947445035.1 of Deltaproteobacteria bacterium. Classification (GTDB taxonomy): domain Bacteria; phylum Myxococcota_A; class UBA796; order UBA796; family SXON01; genus SXON01. The sequence continues at coordinate 282,285 of CANFCK010000002.1, read as the reverse complement.
ACCCGGAGGCCGACCTCCTTGACGAAGGCTCGCTCGCCCGCGTCGACGTCCCGCGCCCCGACGACGCAGACGTTGCGGGCGTCCAACGCCGGGCGGTCCCCAGCCAGGGCAACCAACTCCGGGGGGCCGTGGCCCAGGAGCACGGCCAGAGGCATGCCGTGGATGTTGCCGGTCGGTGACGAGCCGGGTGTGTTCACGTCGGTGTGCGCGTCCACCCACAGCACGCCGATTCGTTTGCCGCGCTTCCGCCAGTAGCGCGCCATCCCGCTGATCGTGCCGATCGCGACCGAGTGATCGCCGCCCAGCACCACCGGCAGGTGTCCCGCCTCCAGCGCAGCTTCGACCCGGTCGGCAAGCTGCGTGCACACGCGGGTGATCTCGGTGACATAGCGGGCGTGCTCGTCGCCGGGTTCGATCATCTCCTGAGAGCGAACGCCGAGCGCGAAGGTCTCGGCCACCTGGATTCCCAACGATTCGACCGCCGGCTTGAGCCCCGCGAGGTGGATGGCGGAGGGGCCCATGTCGACCCCGCGGCGGCCAGCGCCAAGGTCCATGTGCACGTTTCCGATGACGATCGAGCGCATGCGGCGGTCTATGCCGGCGGTGCGCTCCGGCTACTCCACGTGGACGTCGCCGATGCCGAGCTCACCCATGGTCGATTCTTCCTCCCAGTCGATGCCGGGCACGAGGTGGGCCGCATCGAAGGGCCGGGTCTCCACGATGCCGGCCCGCGGCGCGGTCACGACCCGCATCAGCTCGATACCCCCGGCGATTCCTGTGCCCGCCCGCCCGTGCGGCGCTGTGGGAAGGCGAAGGCTCGCGCCGATGGTGCTGCGATTGAGGTTGAGGGCGCCGGTGCGCAGCCCCTCCCTCAGCTCGGCCAGGACGGGGCTGTCGGGGCTTGCAAACACACTGGTGACCGGACGATACATGGCGCGGTTGTGCAGGTCGACAGCCTCCTCAGCGGTCTCGACCCGATAGACAAGTAGAAGGGGACCCGGCGGCTCTTCATTGAGGAAGGGCAGCCCGCCGCGCCAACGGACGTCGTAGATGCCGGGCGCGCAGTAGTGGCCGCGCCGCCCGGAAAGCTCCATGGCGTCGCCGTCGCAGAGGGCAACGTGGCCTTTGGCGGTGAGCGTCCGGCAGTACTTCCGAAACCGGGTGCGCAACGCGTCGCTGATGACCGGGCCCATGAAGACGTCGTCGTCAAAACCATACCCGACCCGAAGTCGCTGAGCCCGGCGGACGAGGTCGGGCACGATCTCGTCCCACGCCGCGGTGTGGACGAAGACCCGAGCCGTCGACGTCGCCCGCTGGCCCGCGGTGAGGAAGGCGCCCACCAGCAGCTCGTACACGGTGCGCTCGCGCGGCGCGTCCTCGTGTACATAGGCGAGCCCCTTGCCGCCCGTCTGGAAGAGCGTCGGCAGTTCAGGACGTTCGGCCAGTGCCCTGCGCAGCTCGCGTGCGGTTTCGTAGCTGCCGGTGAACAACAGGGCGTCGATGCCCGGGTGATTGACCAGCCGCTGCCCGATCGCGGCGCCGGGGCCTTGGACCATGTTGAACACGCCGCGCGGGAGCTTCACCCTGTCCCACAGCTCCGCCACCGTTTGACCCACCACCGGGCTGTACTTCGACGGCTTGTACACCACGCCATTGCCACCCAGGATGGCGGCCGCGGTGGTGAGCACGGCGTGGGTGAGGGTGAGTACCGCCGGGTTCGCAATCGCGACGACGCCGCGGGCGACGTAGTCGGTGCGCCCCGCGATGTCTTCCATCACGCGAGGGGCGACGAGGCCGACGCCGTCGTCGAGCAGCAGGTCAAGCGCTCGAACGCTGGCCGCCACCTCTTGCCGGGCTTCCCACAGGGGCTTTCCCGCCTCGCGCACGACGAGCATCGCCACCGGCTCGGCCAGCTCCTGCAGCTGATCGCGGAAGCGCTGGACTGCCGCCGCCCGCTCCATCAGGCCGGTGCGCCGCCACGTACGAGCGCCGCGGCCCGCGGCCTCCACCGCGTCATCGACCGAGCGGAGCGAGAACGCAAAACGGCCGAGCACATCGCGCCGGTCACCAGGATTGGTGGCGTTGACGAAGCCATCCACGACTTCCGGCTTCAGGAACGAGCCCCAGACGTAATCCCCGCGGCGGAGCACACGATCGGGGACGCCGGTGGCGGACTTGGGCGGCACGGCCGGTACTATAGCGCGGGCGTTGAGCAGGGAGCGGCGAGGCGGACGCACCCGGCGTCGTGCAGGGGGGTGGCCAAGGCGTGGCGGAGCGCGGCCGCCTGCAGCCACCCGTCCCGCCACCGCCACTCCTTCATGCCGGCCCGCCAGGATCCCACCGCAATGCTGTAGGCGCAAAGGCGCGCGACCGTGGCGTCTACGTCGAGCGTGGCGCCGAGCGCTGCCGCGCAGACCGGCACCAGCTCCGCGACCAAGGCGGTGACGTCGTCGCGGCGGGCCACACTCGCCAAAACGGTCTCCTGGTGCAGGTCACCGAGCACGCCGAAGACCGACAGCCACAAGAGCTTCGTTGCGACCTCGTTGGGAAGGGCCTCGAAGCCGGGAAGCACCCGGGCTGGCAGCCCCGCCCGGCCGAGCAGATACGCCAAACCAGGGGCGTGGCGCCCGACAAGGACCGACTCGGCGCCGGCCTGGGGGCTAGCGTCGATGCCGGGCACCGCGAACCACAGCTGGCCCTGCGTGGCCTCCGCGAGCCCGCGCTCCCGCAACCACGGCAGGAGCGCGCCGTTCTGCACGAAGACGAGGTCGTCTGGGCGAGGGCACGCGTCGATCACCGCGGCAACATCGTCGGCGCGGGTGCACACGACGATTGGGCCGGCGCCGTCCTCCATCGGCTCGCCCCGCCCCAGGAGGCAGGCTTCAACCTCCTGGTCGGCGGCGAGCCGCGCCAGGGCACGGCCGATGCGACCAGGGCCGACGATGGTGAGCATCGCCCTGCCCTATCCCCCTCGATTCACCCGAGCTTGCCGCCGAGCGCCTGCCAGGCGGCAACCCCACCCTCCAGGCTCGTGGCGTTGAACAAGCCCTTCGAGCGCAGCAGCCGCGCTGCGGTCACGCTCCGCACCCCGTGCGCGCAATAACAAACGATTTCATTGCATTTTTCCACTTCACGCCAGCGGGCCTCGAGCTGGCCCAGCGGGATGACGCGAGCGCCGGCGATGATGCCGTGCGTCGTTTCGTGCGGCTCGCGCACGTCGAGCAGGACCACCGGCTCGCCGGCTTCGACCCGCTCCTTGATCTCCTGCGCGCCCGCTTCGAGGTTGGCGAGCGCATCCGCGTCGGCGACCGGCCCTTCTTCACCGGCGGTCACTGCCACGGGTCCACGACCCTCCAGGGCGGGGGGGCGAGGGGGCGGCGCGGATGGGACTGGCGAGGTGGCGGCCTCAGGGCCGCCACCGATTCGGGACACCACACGCTTGGCGAACGATCGCAGCAGTCCCATGGGAGCCCCCGGCTACGCCGCTATCATGCGCGGTCCCACTCTGCGGCTGGGCGGGATGGGGGGTTAGTCGAGCCGCGTGACGCTCTCTCAGCTCGTCAGTATGGCCAGCGCGCTGTCGGCCCTTCGACTGGTGCTTGCCGGGCTCCTGCCGCTATTCCCGCGCGAGCTCTGGGTCGTCGTCTACGCCGTGGCCGTGCTGACCGACGTCCTCGACGGTCCACTGGCTCGACGGACGGGGGTGGCGTGCGCGGCGGGCGCGACACTCGACGCGTGGGCCGACAAAGCGCTCAACGTCAACACCGCGTGGGCTCTGGTGCTCAGCGACGTGATTCCGTCGTGGTGGCTGCTCTTGTGGTTTGTGCGAGAGATCATCCAGTTGCCGATGGTGTTCATCTTCGCGCACCGCTGGCGGACCGGGGTTGGGACGCCGGCAACACGACCGCTCGGCCAGCTCGCAACCATCTCGCTCGCGGTGACGATCGTGCTGGCACTGGTGGGGATTCCGTCATTGTGGGCCACGCTGCTGGTCGGCGCGCTCGGCCTTGCTGCCGGAATGGATTACGCGCGGCTACACTTCCCCACACTCCGCCCGGTCGAGGTCTCATGAAGCTCCTTCCCCTCGTGCTCCTCTTTGGCTGCACCGGTGCTCCGGCGGTCGATGACACCACCGACCATTTCCCGGAGGACGAGGATGCGGACGGGTACACCGTCGAAGAAGGGGATTGCGACGACGCGGACCGCGCCATCAACCCCGGCGCGACGGAGTTCTGGTATGACGGTGTGGATCAAAACTGCGACCTCGCGGACGACGACGACCAGGACGCTGATGGCAGCAACGTCAATCGTGACTGCGACGACACCGACCCGGCAATTCTGCCAGGCGCCGACGAGGTGTGCGACGGCGTCGACAACGACTGCGACGAGGGGATCGACAACGATCCCGTGGACGGCGATCCGGCCTACGCCGACAATGACCTTGACGGGTGGGCAGCCGACAACGCCAACGCGGTGCTGCTCTGCGACGCCGAGGTCGCCGGCTTCGTGACCCAGACGGGCGACTGCGATGATCGCGATCGCGACATTGCCCCCGACGCACCTGAGTTGTGCAACGGCGAGGACGACGATTGTGATGGCCTCGTCGATGAGGATGCCATCGATCCCGAGCCATGGTGGCTCGACGGCGATGGTGACGGCTTTGGTGTCGCGACACAGTGGGTCATCGCATGCACCCAGCCGTCAGGCTACGCCTCGTCGTCCGAAGACTGTGACGATGCGCGCGCGGATGCCAATCCCGACGCCGTCGAGCTCTGCGATCTCGTCGACAACGACTGTGATGGCACTGTCGACAACGACGCCTTTGACGTGACGACCGTCTACACCGACGCCGATCTGGACGGTTTCGGCGTCGATGGCACCGAGGCCTCGGCCTGCGCGTTCTCCGGCGCGCCCGTGGGCGGGGACTGTGACGACACCAACGCCTCCACCTACCCCTCGGCTCCCGAACTCTGTGATGAACTCGACAACGACTGCGACACCGAGATCGACGAAGACGTCTTCCCGATCGACTACTACGTCGACAGCGACGTGGACGGGTTCGGTACCGGTGGCGTGGTCGGGAACGATTGCATCATCCCCGCCGGGCACGCGACAAACGCCGCCGATTGCGACGACGCCAACGCGGCGGTGTCCCCGGTGGCGATCGAGGTCTGCGACGGCATTGACAACGACTGCGCGGGGGACGTTGACGTCGGGGCGGTGGACGCCTCGACCTGGTACCTGGACGAAGACGTCGATGGGTACGGGCTTGATGACGACAGCATGAGCGGGTGTGACGCGACCGGAGACTACACGGCCATGGTCGGCGGCGACTGTGACGACGCGGACGACGGGCTGTACCCTGGCGCGGCGGAGGTCGACGACCTCCTCGATCAGGACTGCGACGGCGTGGTGGACGAAGACTTCGTGGTCGCCGGGGACATCGTCGTCACCGAGATCGCGCGCCAAACCTGGATGGGCGGCAGCTCCACCGACACCAACGGCCAGTGGTTCGAGGTCTACAACGCCTCGGCGCGCGAGGTGGTCTTGTCCAACTGGGTGGTCGCTCGCACCAGCGCCATCGGGACCGACAGCTTTTTGGTCGAGGACACCGCGCCGACCCTCGCAGCCGGCGAGATCTTCGTCTTCTGCGCGAGCGACCTCTACACCATCGACAACGACGCCAGCAGCCTTTTGGCCTGCGACTATGTGTGGACGGACGACGCCTACCCCGACACCTACGAGGGGACGTACCGGGACAACACCTTCCACCTCCAGCGTGATGCCGATGGGCTCAGCCTGGCCGTGGACGCGCTGACCATTGACGATGTGACCTGGGATGTGACCTGGCCAGCGGGGGCCACCCAGTCGTTGACGCTCGACGGCACGGCGCTCGACGCCGCCGACAACGATGACGCGGCCAACTGGGCCATGGATTCGACCTACGACTGGTGGAACGACGGGGTCAACAACCCCGAATACGGGACGCCCGGCACCTTCTGATCACCGAGGCCGCGCCTACTCGAAGTAGTAGCGGACCCCGACATCGGCGCGTGGCTGCAAGTAGCAGAAGAGCGGGACCGACGTCGCGCAGTAGTCCAAGGGGTAGCCCCCGAGTCCGACGTCCACGAAGGCGTCCAGTGGGCTGTCGTGGAACTTGAGGTCCACGCCGAGACCCGCGCCAAATCCGACCTTCCCACTGGCGAAGCCGGGAAAGAGCCAAACCCCGGCATCGATGCCCGCCAACCAGTACATATCGAAGCGGCCGAAATCTGTGTCGCGCACGGTGAACAGGTCCATCTCGAAGTTGGCCCGGAACTGCTGGAGCAAGCCACCGTTGCCCACATACGCGGTGACCCCGAGATTGGGCTTGAACCAGTACTTGCCAGTGGCACTGATGAACCCGTTTCCGGATGCGGCGCCGATACCGAGTTTGCGGACGGTCCCGACCTCAGTGGTGGCATGGGCGCTGTCGATGACCAGGGCGAGCGCAAGGGGGATGAGCATCGGGACTCCGTGGCGGTCCTGATAACTTGCATCGCTATGTCCGCTGGTTAGGAGGCGGTGCTTTCCCCCTTCCCGAGGATTCCATGAAGAAATTTGCAATCATCGCCGCCGCCCTTTTGGCCGCCGGCTGCTCGTACAAAAACCACAGCGCGCCCGGCTTTGGCGCCCAGTTCGCCAGCGTGGACTACACCGTCCTCGGCGAAACCAGCGCGGAAGCGTGCGGCACCTACGTCTTCGGCATCGACTTCGGGCACTTGTTCTCGGATAAGTCGGGTGGAGCCAAGGGCGGCGGTGGTGGTGACCCCATCAGCATGATCCTGGCGATGCTGGGCGGCAACGCCGAAGAGTCCCGCGCCCTGTACGAAGCGCTCGACAAGATGCCCGAGGCCACCAACCTGGCCGCCCACCGCACCCATATGACCTACGACGGGCTCACCCTGGGCAAGTCCACGACCGTGCTCTTCGGTCGGGCCTGCGCCACCGTCGTCGCGCATGGCGTCAAGATGGGCAAGGGCCCGGTCCCGAACGCGAACTGATTTTGAGAGGGGGAAGGGGCGGCGCCCCTTCCCCTGCCGCGCCGTTCCCTCCGGCCTCCAACCTGCGGTTTTCGGCCTTCGGCGCGCCGCGCAGCCGCTACAGCATCTCTTGCAAGAGCGAGGTGGCGTAGGTGCCTGGGCCCAGCGTCACGTCCAGCCAGTAGCCTTCTGGCACCGGGCGGACGGCGGCGTCGATGGCATGCGCCACCAACGGCCGCCGCTGTCCGGGCACGATGTGGGACACGCGGTCGAGGTGATCGAGGGAGATTCCTGACTCGTCCAGCACGCCCTCTTCCAGGGCCAACGCTGCTCCGCGGGGCCAACGCATCCGCGTTCCGAACAGCGGACCGGTCGCGACCCCGCGTTCCATGAGATCGCCGCTGAGGCTGCGTCCGCCGCGCGCATCGAGCACCCGGTTGAAGGTGGCCGCCTGCCAGGCGATCAGCGCGAAGCGCCGGCGTTGGGGATCCATGCGCTCCGCTTGGCCGAGCAGGACCTCGCGGCCCAACTCGGGAAGGCCGCTGTCTACGCGCTGGGGACCGAACCGGTTGGGGAAACGGGCGAGCTCGACGATGCGGCGGGCCGCGATCGTAGCGTCCCCACCCCGCACGAGCATCGAGAACCGATTCCCGTCGAGGTCGCCGGGACGCAGGGGGTTGCGTGTTTCTCCCTGCGCGACAAGCTCCAATCCAGGGGGCATGGTGCGGATGCCGCGGGGGCCGGCGATGGTGAAGCGCTGTTCGGTGATCGCGTCACGGTCCTTGAGTCCCGCATACCCGACGTCCTCACTTTCGCAGCCAGCGGCTCGCGCCAGGGCGCGGGCGACCTCGGGGGTGTCGCGACCAGATCGACGGACGCGGTACCAGCGGACCCCACGGCCTTTGGGACACTCGAACGGCAGCTCGCTGACGCGGAAGTCGTCGTTGGAAACCTTGTAGCGGCCGCCAGTTCCTGGCGCCGAGGGGTCAGTGGGCATGGAAAAGGTCCTGGTGAACGACGACCTTGCCGAAGACCTCACGCCGCTCAAGCAGTGCGTGGGCGTCCCCGAGCCGGGACATCGGGAGCACGACATGTACGATGGGCTTGATCTCGCCGGCGGTGACGGTTCGCCAGGCCGCGATCATCTCGGCGCTGGTGCCCATCGTGGAGCCGAGGACCTCGATCTGTTTGAAGAAAAGCGCGCGTAGATTCAGGGGCACGTCGGCGCCCGACGTTGCCCCGCAGCACACCAGCCGACCGCCCCACCTCAGGGCGCGCATCGAGATGCTCCAGGTGTCGCGCCCGACGGTATCGAAGACAACGTCTACGTCCCTGACGCCAACGGCATCATAGGGCCATGCGGTTGCGCCCATGCCTTCCAGTCGAGCCCGCTTTTCGGGGGTGCTCGCCGTCGCGTGAACGTCGCAGCCCAGACTCTTCGCCAACTGCACGGCGATCACCCCCACGCCGCTTCCGCCTGCCTGGACCAGAACCCGCTCGCCCATTTGCAGTCGGGCCCGTGTGAGCAACATGTGCCAGGCGGTCAGGAGCGCCAGCGGAAGGGAGGCCGCCGCCGCCGCGTCCATCCCGGCGGGGATCGGGAGGACTTGCCAGGCCGGCGCGACCACCCGTTCGGCGCATCCGCCGTCCGCGCTCTCCCCTCGGATTGAAAAGTGCCGGCAACGGTTCTGCCGCCCGGCGAGGCAGGACTCACACGTCCCGCAGCCCCAGCTTGGATGAAGGACCACCGCCTGGCCGTCGACAACCCCGGCGACGTCACTGCCCGGCACCCGCGGCAGATGGAAGTCGTGGCCAGGCACGCCGCGCCGCACCCACACGTCAAGGTGGTTGAGGCCCACGTGGGTGACGCCCACGCGGAGCTCTCCCGACCCGGGAACGGGTTCGGCGACGTCGGCCACGCGGAGAACCTCTGGTCCCCCATGCTCCACGATGACCACCGCTTTCACGCGTCCCTCCGAGCCGTTCCTATCGCGCGCCGGGGGGCGGGGCGCTACCTTCATCCGATGGCTCCCCCGGTGCGACTCGGCCCACTACGCCTTGTCCGAAGGTACTTCGAGGCCCGCCGGGGCGATCCCCGCGCCAAGGAGGACCTGTACCACCTGCGGGGCGTGCTGCGCTTTGTGGCGCTGTTTGCGGCTACGATCGGCCTCCCTGGGCTGCTTTTGTCCTATTACGGCATCGCCGGCATCGTGGCGCAGCAGAACGCCGTCAAGGCGCAGGTGGCGCAGGATGCGGAGCTCGCTGCGGACGTGATGGGCCAGCAGATCGAAGCGGAGTTCCAGTCCTTCGAAGTCGCGGCGCTCGGCCGGCTCACGACAGGGAAATCCGTGCACAGCCGCTTGAGTGAGCTGTCGCCAAGTCTGCGGGTGGTTTTCCGGTTCGATGAGGATGGCTCCCTCGCCGCCCCTTTCGGCCGGGGCGCTCCCGGCGGGGTGCTCGAAGCGCCGTGGCGGTACAGCGCTGCTTGGCGAGAGGCGGTGGCTGACGAGCAGCGGGGGGCGTATTCGGTCGCCGCCGCGGCCTACGGGCGGCTCGCACGGCGCTCGGGCGACGCCGCTGCCCGGGCCGACGCCGCCTTCGCCCGCGCGCGCTGCTTGCTCCGTGCCGGTGACCCCCGCGGTGCCGAGTCCGCATTCGCTGAGATCGGGCGCGCGAGCCCGGCCGTTCGCACCGCGGAGGGCTTCCGACTCGGTGATCTGGCGCGCTTCAAACAGGCCGAAATCCTCCTCGCCCGTGACTCGGAAGCGGGCGTGATTGCCTTCCAGCGACTCATTGCGGCGCTGCTCGCCGAAGACTGGACGATGGGCGAGGGCGGGGAGGCCGCGGTCGTGCAACGGGCGCTCGACAACTTGGAAGCGATGGGCTCTTTCCGCGAGCAGATCCGCCGGGACCGCGACACCGTCGACGACCGACAGGCCCAGCTGTGTTGGGCCACGATTCTGCAATCCGAGCTCGATTCCCTGGGTGCAAAGGGCAAACTGCTGAAACAACCGATCGGGCGTTTTTACTACGTTTCCACCGACAGTGCGCTCTGGGCCCGGACCTGGACCTCGGACGAGCAGGTGCTCTTTGCGCTCGAGCCGGGCGTGCTCCTGAAGCGCCTCAGGGAGCTCGGCGAAGGGGCGATGGGGGTCGACGCGGACGTGGTGGTCACCGTGCTCGAGGCGGACGACAAAACGCCGCCGGACGTGCGCGTCCGCCGCCCCCTCGCGCGCATGCCCCAGTGGTCGATCGTCGCGTATCCGCGCGATCCTGAGGCGCTCTCACTGCGGCAACGCGAGGACACCCGGCGGGGCGTCGGCATCGTACTGCTGAGCGTGGCGATGATCGGGGTCGGTGCCTTTCTCAGCGCGGGATTGGTGCGCCGTGAGTTGGATGCTGCCCGGCTCAAGAGTGAATTCGCCGCCAACGTGAGCCACGAATTGCGCTCGCCCATCACCCAGATCCGACTCAAGGCAGAGGCGCTTCAGCTGGGCCTCGCCGAGACGCCAGAGGCGCAGGCGCGCCACTACGAGGTGATCGTCCGCGAGGCTGAACGCCTCTCGCGCATGGTGGACAACATGCTCGATTTCGCGGCCATCGAGCGGGGTCAGAAGAAGTACAACCTCCGGCCCGGGGACCTCGCTGGCACCGTGCAAAACGTGGTCGACTCCGCGCGCGTCGCGATGGAGATGCGGCCCATGAAGATCGAGGAGACCTACCCGGAGGACCTTCCGCCGGTGTGGCACGACCCCGACGCGGTCGCACAGGTTATCGTGAACCTGCTGTCCAACGCTGCCAAGTACGGGCTCGATGCGGGGTTCATCGGAATCACCATCCGCGCCGCGCCTGGCGAGGTTCTCGTCGAGGTGTCCGATCGCGGCATCGGAATCGACCCATCCGAACAACAGGCCATCTTCGAGCAATATTATCGCAGCAACGACCCCAACGCCCGTCGGCGGAAGGGGACAGGTATCGGCTTGACCATCGTAAAGTACATCATGGAGGCCCACGGCGGCTCCGTGACCCTCCACTCCACCTTGGGCGTCGGTACCACCTTCGCCCTCCACTTCCCGATCCAACCCCCGCAGAGCCTGGAACGGCAAGGAGCCTGAATCATGGCACGAATCCTGTTCGTCGAAGATGAAGAAGACCTGCTCAGCTCGCTCGTGGCGTTCTTCACGCGCGAGGGCTTCGAGGTCTTTCACGCCCGCGGGGGCGAGGCCGCGATTCAGCTTGCCGCGCGGATGCGCCCCGACATTGCCGTCCTCGATGTCATGCTGCACGAAGGCCCCGAGGGTCCGGCGGGGAAAGACGGATTCGAGGTGCTTCGCGCGCTGCGAGACCGGGGATTCACCGGTCCGGTCATCTTCTTGACTGCGCGGACGCTCGAACACGACAAGCTCCTGGCGTTTGACCTCGGCGCTGACGACTACATCACCAAGCCGTTCTCGCTTTTAGAGCTTCGGGCTCGGGTTCGAGCGGCACTGAAGCGTGCTGGCGGGGGCAAGTCCGTCTACCGGTACGGCACGGTTGAGGTGGACCTCGACAACTACGTCATCCGGCACGGCGACGAACTCGAACGGTTGTCCAACCGAGAACAGGAGCTGCTGAAGTACCTCATCGAGCATCGCGGGAAGGTGCTCCAACGCGATGAATTGCTCACTAGCATCTGGAAATACAGCGCCGGGGTCACGACCCGTACCGTCGACACCCACATCCTCAACGTTCGGAAAAAACTGCGAGACGACGCCAGCGAGCCGGCGTTCATCGAGACTCTCCACGGCATCGGCTACAAGTACATCGCGCAGGAATTCTGATGTTCCTGTGGGCGGCATCGGCGCTTGCGGACCCCACCGCGGACTGGCGGGCCCTCTACGAGGCGCGCTTTGTCGAGATCGCCGACGGTACGCCTGGCAACGCCGTGCTGATCTACCAGGCGACGCTGCTGGACCACGATCCGGCAGAGCCGCTCTTCAGCACGACCGCTTTCTGGTTGGGGCGCGCACAGCTCGCGCTGGGCCTGATTCCCGAGGCGCAGGCGAGCTTGCGAGCAGCCGCGGCCGAGCCGGGGCCTCGCGGCGACCGACGGGCGATCCACCAACTGGACGCCGGCGTGCGGGACTCGGCGTCGGCGCTGCTCGAGGAGTTGGCGCTCGATGCCGCGCTGGTCTCGTCGCTGCCGGTCTCGTGGGACTTTGCGGTGCCCGGCTTCCCCGCCGTACGCGGGTGGCGTGGAGACGGCCAGGACGGGTTGGCCATCGAACCCGTGGACGACCAGCCCGCGCTGCGCTGGACGGCGAGTCTGGACCAGGGCGAGCCCGCGCGGCTCACGCTTCGTTTTGGCCCCGGAACCAGCCTGCGCCAGCTTGGCCTTCGCGCGCGCGCCGACGAAGCGGGCCTCGCGCTGCGGATGGTGGTGGTCGATGAATGGGGTGATCCCTGGAGCTCGTTGCCCATCCCGTTGAGCGGTGGCGCGTGGACGGCCGTGACCGTCAGTGTCCGGGACTTACAACCCCGGAGTTCGGCCAGCGGTCCGCGGCAGGTGGGTCGCGTGGTGGACCTCCGCCTCGAAGTGACGCCCACGGGCGGCGCCGACGGACCGGGCTCCGGGACGCTGTTTCTGGACGACGTGACGGCGAGCTGATGCTTCTGGTTCAGAAGTACGGCGGCTCGTCGGTCGCCGACGTTGGGAAGATTCGGCAGGTCGCCGCGCGCGTTGCGAGATCGGTGGCGGCAGGAAACCAGGTGGTCGTGGTGGTTTCGGCGATGGGCAACACCACCAACGAACTCTTGGCGCTGGCGCGTGACGTTGCCCAAACGCCGGGTCGTCGTGAGATAGATATGCTTATCTCGGTCGGAGAGCGGGTGAGCATGGCGCTCCTGGCGATGGCGCTGCACGAGGCTGGCGTGCCAGCCCGCAGCTTCACGGGGAGCCAGTCGGGCATCATCACCGACGAGGCCCACGCCAATGCTCGGGTGGTTGAAGTTCGCCCCGACCGGCTCAAGGCCAGCCTCGCCGCGGGCGAAGTCCCTATTGTGGCCGGTTTCCAGGGGGTGAGCCGCTCGCGGGAGGTCACGACGCTGGGGCGGGGGGGCAGCGACACCACGGCCGTGGTCCTGGCGGCCGCTTTGGGCGCCGACGAATGTGAGCTTTGCTCCGACGTCGACGGTGTCTGGTCCGCAGATCCCCGCGGGGTGCCCGGAGCCGTCCGGCTCGCCGAGCTCAGCCTGGACGAGGCGCTGGCGATGGCGCGCAACGGCGCGCGCATTCTTTCGGAGGATGCCGTGGCCTGGGCCCATCGGGAGGGGATCACCCTGCGCGCCAGTGCTACCGCGAATGCGGGCGGCGGCACGCTCATTCGCCCCACCCTGCCTGAGCCCCGTGTGGTGGGCGTGGTGGCCGACGTTCAGCTCGCGCTGGTCTCGGCCGAGGCGTGGGCAACCCTCGAAGCCCCCTGTATCCGCGCCGCCGGGCCCTGGGGCGCGGTCGTCGATTGCCGCAACCTGCACGGCGCCCCCCCCGGCGTCCCCATCGCAACCGTGGCGGTAGTCGGGACTCGCTGTGGTGCCGATCCCACCCGCCTGGTGGAGGTATTAGCGCTCGCCGCCGCGTGCCTCGGGGAATCTCCGGAGCGGTGGTGGGCGTCGGCGGATGCGGTCGTGCTGGTTGTAAAAACTTCGGACGCGCCGGCCTTGGAGCGCCACCTCCACTTTTCAATGCTAGGCCGCGCCGGTATTTCCGCGGCACCATGATCCGACAGTTCCTCAATCCTCCCAATTGGTTCAGCGCCGCGAGCTTGTTCTGCGGGCTGTACGCGGTGCTCTTGTCTGGCGGCGCCAAGGGCGACCCCACGGTCTTCTACCAGGCGGGACTTTTCGTCTTTTACGCGGGCCTCTTCGATGGGCTGGACGGGCGAGTCGCCCGTCTCACGGGGACCGGGAGTGCGTTCGGCGTGCAGTTGGACTCGTTGATCGACATCATTAGCTTCGGGCTGACCCCCTCGGTGTTGGTGTATTTCTGGAGCTTGCACGAACTCGGGCCGCTCGGCGTTTTCGGGGCGTTCTTCTTCATGTTGTGCGGGGCGTTCCGTCTGGCTCGCTTCAACGTCCAGGCCGACGGGAAGTCCCATACCTTTGGTCCCGGCTCGACCATCACCATCACCGGCGGCACGCTTGCCGCGCTGGTCATGTGGCAGGCCGGCGGCGGGGACGGCGTCGTCCTGGAGCCGACCCACTTCTTCGTCGCCACCGTCGGCATGGGCCTGTTGATGGTCTCGAACATTCCCTATCGCACGGGGAAGTCGTTGCGTCGCAACGTGCGTACGTTCGCAGGTATCGTGCTCGTCGCCGGACTCTTCATCTTTCTCGGGGTCCGCTACGACATCTCCACCGTGCTCGTCAGCTTCGGGTCACTCGCGGTCCTGTCGGGGCCGCTGGAGCTCGTGTTCGGCTATCCCTCGCGACGACGGGGCAGGCTGCGCGCTGGTGGCGTAGGTGACGAACCCGCACAAGCCGGTGACTAGGCAGGGGTTTCGGAATTCTAGCCGAGGCTGACCACCAAAGGCAGTCGGTCCGCTATTCGTCCTCGACCACTTCCTCGGCCTCTTCCTCGTCCTCTTCGATCTCGTCGTCCTCGCCCTCGGCGCCTTCCTCGGCCTCTTCTCCTTCGGCCAGTTCTTCTTCGGGCTGAGCGCGGACGGCGCCTTTGCCACGGTACTTGGCGAGGATGGCGTCCCGAGGATCGGGGTTGGGGTCGGTCCGCTGATCAATGCCACACTTGGGGCACAGGGGATCGGGGCGGTTCAGGTCGTAGAACTTCAAACTGCATTCGAAGCAGGTGTAGCGCTTGCCGAGTTTGCTCTTGTCCTGCATGGTACTCTCGCGGGGCGCCCTCTTTACCGGCTGAGGGCCGTGGCGCAAGCACTGACGAGCGTGGCATGATGAGTTAGGCGCGGCTTCGTTGTGCCGAGGGGGGCCGTTGATCAGCGTACTTTTGGGCTTCTTCGCCTGTACCCCTGCCGTCGTTGACGAGGGCACGCATGACGTGCGGGTCGACCACGCGGGCAAGGATGTCGAGTCGTTGACACCGCGCACCTGCGTGAACGAAACCGGGAGGATCTTCGCGGTTTGGTCCGATGATCGTGAAGATGTCGAAACCGTGTGGTTCAACATGTCCGCGGACGGGGGCGTGACCTTCCTTGCCCAGGACACACTCTTGAGCCATGGCGAGGCCGCCGCGACCAACCCCGCGATCGCCTGCTCGGGGGATCGGGTTTACGTCGCCTGGGAAGACAAGCGCGACGGCGAGCTCGGCTACGAGAACATCTACGTCCAGTGGTCTGACGACGCAGGCCGCCACTGGCAGAAGAAGGATGTCGCCCTCGATGTGGACCCGGACGGCCTCGCCGTCAGCATTGGCCCCACCCTTTTTGCAGTCGGTGATCGGGCGTGGGTGGTCTGGTCCGACCAGATCAACGGCGCGTACGACATCTTTGTGTCCGGCACCCAAGATGGGGGTGAGAGCTGGTCAGACGCGCCGGTGCGGGTCGACACCGACGAGGCCGGCGCCGCGTTTTCCTCTCATCCGAAGCTCGTGGCCGACGACAGCGGAAACTTGGTGGTGGCGTGGGAAGACCGTCGAAACGGCGCCTCTGACGTCTACGTCAACAATTCGACCGATGGCGGCGACAGTTTCGCAGGTACAGATCGGCGCCTGGACGGCGGAGACGAAGCCGGTGCGAGCAACAGCTTCGAGCCGCTCCTGGCCCTCTCGGGGGACAACGTCTACGTCGTCTGGCAGGACGAACGTTTCGGAGAAAACTCCGACATTCTCATGAACTACAGTCACTCGTCGGGCGACAAGTGGCAGGACGAAGCACTCCGCGTGGAGAGCGACGCCGCGGGGATTGCGGACTCCAGGTACCCGGCGCTCGCCGCCCAAGGAGATCAGGTCCTCGTCGCCTTCCAGGACAACCGGGCCGGTGGCTACGACATCTACCTTCGCTGGTCGGACAATGGCGGGAGCGATTGGGCGGTCGAGGAAGAGGTTAGGATGGAGACCGATGATCCCGGGCAGGCTCAGAGCTATAACCCGCGGATCGCGCTCTCAGGGGACAGCTGGGCCGTTCAATGGCAGGACTACCGGGACGACCTTGCTGGGGTGTTCTTCAACGACCTGTACTACAACTATTCGGCCGATGGCGGGACCACCTGGCAGATGGCGGATGTGCGCGTCAACAGCACCGACTACGCGACGTCCTACGCGCTCGGGTCGAGCTTCTACATCCGCAACGACGTGGTCGTGAGCATCTGGGCCGACGGTCGTTTCGGTTCCGCCGACATCTTCTGCGCCGGCCGTGCCTTGGGCGAGCCCAGCCTGTGGATCGAGCCCGAAGGCGACGCCGCCGCCGCCGAGTGACCGCGCACGGGCGTGGGTGCCGTGTGCTCGCCCTGCTCCTGACGCTGGCGGCGTGCGCAGAGAGGCCGTCGGATCCGCGCTCGGCGATCGCGGTGACGATCCCCGTTGCCCGCGCCGTGCGACTGGACGTTGCGAAGGCGGTGACTGCGGGGCGTCACTTCGAGGCTTGTGCCGGCCTGAAGCAGCGGATACTGGCGAAGGGCGCGGAGCCTGACTGGCAGGCGCTGCTGTTGGTGGCCGCGCGTGACCCGGCGTGCCTCGAAGCGGGTCAGGGTGAGCAATTGGCGTCGTTCTTCCGCGGTCGTCCAGGCTGGTTGGACGCGGTCGGCGAATGGGACGCGGCGCACGATGCCGCAGTGGATCTCGCGACGCTGTCGGCGCCCTCGCGGCTGCGTGTTCTTCTCCGAAACGGGGACCAACGAGACGTCGTGACCGCCGCCGAGGCGGTCCTCCGGGCCGATGCCGACGACCCTTTTGCCTGCGCGGTCGTCGTCGAGGACGCGATTGAGCGGGGGGAACTCCGCGCGGCGGTGGAAAGCTGCCCCGGAGCGAGTTCGCCCGCGCTTCTCCACGCCCGTGCGGGGGCGCTGGACGAGGCCGGACGCTTTGACGAGGCCGTCTCCGCCTACGACGCCGCCGGGTACACCTTGCACGCGGCCGCCATCCTCTACCAGGAGCACCGGTCGCGAGACGCTGAAGCGCTGGCGCGGATGGCCGAACCCGTGCCGCCAGCGGCCATCCACCGTGGTTGGCTCGCCATCCTGCGGGGGCGAGCCCCCGACCTGGCCGGCCTCGACGGCAGCCCCGAGGCTACCATGATCCGGGCGCTGGCAGGCGTCCCGTCGGCGCGGGAGGCGTTGCCCAGCTTGGGAACGCTACAGGCCCGAGTGCTGCACGCGCGCCTCGTCGGAGACGCCGCCGCGCTCGAATCCGATCTGGCAGGTCGCCCGCACAGCGAGGTGCTCTTGCGCGCCGCGCTCGGGATCCGGCTCGATGGTGGGCTGGAC
The DNA here is from genome assembly GCA_947445035.1 of Deltaproteobacteria bacterium. GTDB lineage: Bacteria > Myxococcota_A > UBA796 > UBA796 > SXON01 > SXON01. The sequence goes on along the minus strand of CANFCK010000002.1, from coordinate 264,835 downwards.
ACCGCGGCCACGCTGACTCGGATTCGGGGGCTCGATCCGGACCACGTCGCGCTCGCAGCGACGTTCGGTCGACGTGAGGCCCCCTGGCAGGCCATCGTTCCGTGGACTTGGGTCGCGCTTCGCGCTCGGCTGCCCGGCCTTGAGTCCCAAGGCCAGGATGAGGTGGGTGAGCGGTGGCGCGCGGCGCTTCAGCTCGATGGGAGCGCCCGCGAGGCGGAGTTGGATGCACTCCAGATGGACCACCCCGAACTCCGCGGGCTCGCACGGCTGCGGGCGGGCGGGCTCAGGCTTGACGGACCGGGCGCTTCCAGATAGTCGCGCCGGGCTTCGGGGGCCCGTCCTCCGACAGCGGGAAGTTTCATGCACGCGCACCACACCTGGACTACACACTCCACCTCCCCTCAGGAGGCGACGCACGATTGGTACGTCGTTGACGCTGCCGGGCAGACGCTAGGTCGCTTAGCGACGCGGCTGTCGCAGGTGCTTCAAGGAAAGCACAAGCCGGCCTACACCCCGCACACCGACACCGGTGACTTCGTGGTGGTCGTCAACGCCGAGAAGATCGTGCTCACCGGTAAGAAGCTCGACCAGAAGAAGTACCACCGCTATTCCGGCTACAAAGGCGGGCTCACCTCGGTGACCGCGCGGAAGCAGCTGCAGGACCACCCGGAGCGGGTGCTCGAGGCCGCTGTCCAGGGCATGGTCCCTCGCAATCGGCTCGGCCGGCAGATGCTGACCAAGCTGAAGGTCTACGCCGGCGCCACCCATCCCCACGTGGCCCAAGAGCCCAAGCCCTTTCCCGAGTACGTCTGATGGCCACCAAGCAGCTCGTTCAGTTCTGCGCCACCGGCCGCCGCAAGACGGCCACCGCGCGCATCTTCCTTCGTCCCGGGTCGGGCAAGGTCACCGTCAACGCGCGTGAGGCGGGGGTGTACCTCCACCGTGCGGTGCTTGAGATGGTCGTGCGGCAGCCGATGGTGGTGACCAACCAGCCCGATTGGGACGTGATGGTCAACGTGCATGGCGGCGGCAAGTCGGGTCAGGCGGAAGCCATCCGGATGGGCATCGCGCGTGCACTGGTCATGGCGCACCCTGGGCTTCGGTCGGAGCTGCGCAAGGCCGGCTTCTTGACGCGCGACGGCCGCAAGGTCGAACGCAAGAAGTACGGCCGCGCCGGCGCTCGTCGCCGGTTCCAGTTCAGCAAGCGCTAATCAGTCGGGGCTCATGCCGTCGCCGGGTCGATCCGATCCGGTCGGGGAGGAAGACTCCCGATGCGCCCACCCCGGAACTCGCGCCTGCCTCTCACCGCCGATGTGGCCGGGCTCACCCGGCTCATCGAAGAGATGGCCCAAGCCGGTGCGACCGACCTGCACATCAAAGTGCCAGGGCGACCGCAGGTTCGCGTCGAGGGTGCATTGGTGCCCATGCCGTACGAGCGGGTGAACCCGGCCGAGACCTATGGTTTTGCCCAGGCGGTGATGGAGCTGGCCGGAGAGCCCGAGCCCTTCGCATCGGTTCGGGACGCGCGGGTCGCCTTCGCCATCGACGGCGTGGGCCGGTTCCGTGGGCAGGTGGCGCGTCAGCGCGGCTCCTTCGAGATCGTCATTCACCGTGTCCAGTTGGAAGCGCCCCGGGTGGAAGAGTTCCCCGGGCTGTCGGTGGTTGGGGAAGCCTTCTCGGGGCCGCGAGGACTTTTCCTCGTCGGTGGCGGTCGGCAGCGTCGGGCCGCCCTGGCCGCGATCATCCGGTCGTTCAACGAGCAGCACTGGGGCCGCCTGGTCAGCATCGAGGACCCCATCGACTGGCTGCATCGCGACGCGCGGGCCAGCATCAGCCAACGTGAGATGGGCACGGACGTCTCCACCTTCCGCGAGGGACTCGCGTGCGCGCTTCGCCAGGACGCCGACGCCGTCGTGGTGACGGATGTCCCCACGGTGGAGGATGCGGAGATCGTCCTGCGGGCGGCCGAGGATGGTCTTTTCGTCTTCGCCGGCATGCCGATGGCGGGCGCGGATGACGCGATGATGAGTTTTGCGGGCCGCTTTCCCGTCAGCCGGGAGCGCGAGGTCGTCTCACGCGTGGCGAGCGTCTTGCGGGGAATCGTGCTGGTCGAGTCCGATGGCTCCGTGACCTGGCGGACGGTCGATGCTGCCGGTCGTGCGGCGCTGCGGGCCGGGCGCCTGACCCTGGTAGGCTAGCGGTCAGCGCCAACCGGTGTCCCACCGCGCGGCGGAAGCGGGCGGTAGGTGAGCGCCCGGATCGCCGTCGAGGCGCGCCCCCCGGGCGATGTATCGGGTGCCTTGAACTTCCTCCTCATCGCAGGATGAAAAAGTTTGCTTTTCGACGTAGGTCCCCTCAAAAACGCCGTAGCTCAGAGTCCCATCCAGGATGCGGGAGGTGACCCACCTCACCTCGCAATCGCCCTCCGTCGTTCCGTAGCGGGATTCGAAGTCAAGGGTGGCCTGCTCGGCTTCGACCACTCCCGCCAGGGAGAACCAGTTGTTCTGGGCGAGCACCCGGCCGTCCTGCAACGTGGTCAGCGTGGTCATCAGATCGATCCGGTTGCCGTAGCTGTCGTCTTCGTCCCGAACCAGAGACAAGAGCCACGTTCCGTCCGCAGCGCCGCCGCAACCGACCAGGAGCCATGGGAGGATCATTGCACCTCCATGTAGTCGGCGGGGTTGGACGTCACGCGCGACCCGCTGTAGTTCCAGGCGGTGGTGCAGGAATAGTCATTCCCGCCGTCGGTTTCCTCCCAACTTTCGACCGTGTAGGTTCCCGTCAGGCTCGGGCTGTCCCAGGCCCCGCGCAGAACCTGGCTGTTGGTGGCGGTGTAGCCGTCGTACTCGAGTGCTTCAACCCACGCGAGCTCGATCTCGGTCTCGGTTGCGGTTCCGGTCATCGGACGGTCGATTGTCGCGAGCCAATGTCCGTTTTCAAGATGATAGAAGTCGACCAAGGTCGCCTCGTTGGAGCTGGCTTCGTTTCCGTTCGGGTCTTCGGCGCAATCGCCGGTGACTTCGGCGGCGAGGTCGAAGACCAAGGCCCAGGTGCCTTCGAACGGAACGCAGGCGGTCAGGAGCAACACGCTGAGCATGGGGCGCAATTCCTCGCCGACTGCTGGGCCGGCACATGGTAGATTGCCTCGGCATGGCTCAGAACGCAAACCACGCAGGTGCGCCGGGATGATCAGGTCCGGGCGCAGCTATAGGGTCACCGCGCTCTTGGGGCAGGGCGCGTTCGGCGCGGTCTACTTGGCTGACACCGTCGGCACCGGTCTACAACGTCGGGTCGCGGTGAAGCTGCTCCGTCCCGAAAAGGCCGGCACACCGGGCCTCGTCGGACGGTTGAGAGACGAGGCGAGGATGTTGGCGGCGATCCGACATCGCGCCATCGTCCGGGTCGACGACCTGATGGAGTTGGATGGCACGTGGGCCATCGTCATGGAGTATGTGGAAGGGTGCGACCTTGCCGAACTCCTGAAGCTCGGCGCGGTGCCGCCCGTCGCGGCCCTTGGCATTCTGGAGGAAGTGGCCAGCGCGCTGCACGCGGCGTACCACCAGAATAACGCCGAGGGTCACCCCTTGCGGCTGATCCACCGGGACATCAAACCGTCCAACCTTCGTGTCACCGCGCAGGGTGAAGTGAAGATCCTCGACTTCGGGGTGGCGCGCGCGGAGATGACGGACCGGGAGGAGCACACACAGGACGCCGCGTTCGGCACTGTGCCGTACATGTCGCCCGAGCGCTTTTACGGGGAAGACAGCCACGCCGGCGACGTGTACGCTCTGGGCGTAACCGCCTTCGAGATGTTGACCGCGGTAAAGCCTGGAAAGTCTGCGATGGATGCCGACCGCGCCCCCCCGGGGGACAAGCTCCGCGCGCAGTGGGCCTGGCTCGCCGAGATTTCAGAGCCGCTGCACGACTTGATCGCGCAGATGCTCAGTCCGAACGCTCCGGATCGGCCCACTGCCCGCGAGACGGCTCGTCTGGCGGCGACCATTCGTGCTTCATTGCCGGGTGACCCCCTCGATGAATGGGCCGAGGGCATCGTTCCTGGCGCCCTTTTCGTACAGCAGGAGCGACGGGAGCAGAGCAGCGGCGACCGCTCGGGCACCGTGCTCATCGAACGTTCGGGGGCACTTCCGCTGCCGCCGCGAACCCCCAGCCGCAACGTAGCGGCGATGGTGGCGGCGCCGGTTGCTTTGCTGGTCGCCGGGCTGGTCGCTGCCCTGATCATCGTGCCGGTCCTGTGGTTCGGACTCGGTGGGAACAAGCCAGCCTCGCCGCCCTCGGTGGCAGAAGCGGCCGTCGCTGCGGTCCCCCCGGAGAAGGCGGCGCCGCGGCCTCTCGGCCGCGCGGTGACGGAAGCCAAACCTGCGCCGGCAGTCGAACGCTCGCCGAAGGACGCCGATGCGCGTGGAGCGAAGCCGGCGTCTGCGAAGCTGGTGCCCCTACCCCCTGTCGTCCCCGAGCCCGTGATCGCCGAAGCGCCGCCGCCCCCGTCGGGACCCGGCCGCGTGCTCGTCAGCGGGGACGCCCTGGCGGTCAAACTGCAGGGGGAAAGCGGTAGCTTCGGCGCGGGGGACGTGCCCGCGGGCAGCTACAGCGCGGAGGTGCGCTTCGCGGATGGCACCACCGTCACCCAGCGCGGGGTTGTGGTCGAAAGTGGCAAAGCCACCACCTTGAAGTGTTCGGCCGCTTTCCAGAACTGCCGCGTCGTACGGGACTGACGTGCAGCGAACGTTGGCGACGTTTGCGCTGGCGGCCACTGTGTTTTTGGTGGGCTGGGCCGCGTGGCGCGCGTACGTCCCGCCGGCCGGCGGTCCGGCAGGGACCAGCTGCGAAGCACGGTGTTTTTCGCTCGATCCCAACTGCGCGCCCCTCGCTGCTACGCAGGGTGGCTTCCCAGACGCCGGCTTGTCGGAAGCCGACCGTCGCGCGGCGTGCAACGGCCTCTGCTACGTGCTTCGTCTGCAGGCCCCGGAGCGAGTCGACGCCTGCCTCGAACGGTAGTTAGCGGTTGCCCCGGTGTCGGCGGGCCCGCTTGGCCGCCGCTTCGGCCTCGGCCTCTGCGCGCACGATGGCTGGATCGCGCACGCCGGCCACCGCCGCAAGGTCCGGCCGCCACGCGAACGTGCGCGCGTCGGCCTCTTGCTGGCGCCAGGCTGCCACGCGGCCGTGGTCGCCGCTGGCCAGCACGTCGGGCACGGTGTGCCCCTCCCAGTCGCGCGGGCGGGTGTAATGGGGGTATTCCAAGCGGCCGTTGGCGAAGCTCTCGTCCACGGCGCTGTGGGCGTTGCCGAGGGCGCCGGGAAGCAAGCGGACCACGGCGTCGATGATGACGCAGGCTGCGAGCTCGCCGCCCGTCAGCACGAAGTCGCCGATAGACAGCGCCTCGTCCACGAGGTTTTCTCGCACGCGAGCGTCTACGCCCTCGTAATGTCCGCAGATGAAGACGAGGCGCGGCAGGGTGGCGAGGCGGGCGGCGACTGCGTGATCGAAGCGTCGGCCGCTCGCTTCGAGCAGCACCACGTGCGGGGGCGGTTGTGCGCCGGGCAAGGCGCGCAGCGCTGCCGCGACGACATCGACCCGCAGGACCATGCCGCTGCCGCCTCCAAACGGAGTGTCATCGACGCTGCGATGGCGTCCGAGCCCGTGGTCGCGGATGTCGTGGGTGGCGAGCGACCAGACGTTCGCGGCGCGCGCGCGCCCCAGCACGGACCCGGTCAGGATCGGAGTGATCAACTCGGGAAACAGCGTGAGCACGTCGATGCGCACGCCAGCTACTCCCCGGCCGCGAGCGCTCCACGCGCCACGACGATCACGCCAGCTTCCGCATCAATGCGAAGCACCGTCTCGGCCCCTGGAAGGAGGAAGGCGTCTTCGCCATCGGTGGCGATCACCCAGACGTCACGATCCCCGCTGATCACCTCGGAGAGGGTGCCGAGCACCGTGCCATCTTCGTCTTCGAGGGGCATCCCAACGAGGTCCGCGACGTAGAATTCGCCGTCGGGGAGGGGCGGGAGCTGGTCGCGGTCGATGAACACCCGAAAGCCCATCAACGCCGCGGCGTCCTCGGGTGTGGCAATCCCATCGACCTGGCCGATGATGCGCTTGCCGGCCCCCGGACGGATCGAAACAGTCGCGACGCGCTCTTCGCCTTCCGGTGAAACCAGCACCACGCGCCGAGGCGCTTTCAGCACGCTGTCTTCACGGTTGTGGAGGTGCAAGCGCACCTCGCCCCGGACGCCGAAAACGCCGACCACAGAGCCGAGCTCGATGCGGTCGGCCATGGGGCTATTCGGCGACGGCGGCGTTTCCGGGCTCGATGAGCTCGAGCACGGCGCGACGGTCGCCACTCGAGGCGCTCAGGACCGTGCGCAGGGAGCGTAGGGTCTCGCCATCCGGGCCCTTGACGCTGGCAAGGTCGGTGGGATCCACCGTCAGTTCGAGCAGCACGCTGGCTTCGCCTTCGACTTCGTTGATCGACACGCCGTCGGGCTTCTTCACGATGCCGCTGAGCAGGTGCTGGAGGAGGGCCTGCATGGGCTACGCCTCGGCCGGGGGCGCCGCGGCGGCCTTGCGGGCGAGGGCCAGCAGGTCGGCCACGGTCTCGGTCGGCTGGGCGCCTTGGCCGATCCAGAAGTCGGCGCGAGCGAGATCGACGTGGATCACCGGGGGTTCGACCATCGGGTTGTAATGCCCGATGTACTCGATGCAACGTCCATCGCGGGGCGAGCGCTTGTCGGCGATCACAAAGCGGTAGGAGGGCTTCTTCTTAGCGCCGGTGCGGGTGAGACGAATACGGACCATGGTGTACCCTCGAACGAGCGGCGGCGTCTAACGGACCGAGCGCCAGTCGGCAAGCCCCGGCTACAGCGGGATGTTGCCGTGCTTGCGGGGGGGGTTGTGGTCCCGCTTGTTGTCCAGGCTGTCGAACGCCTCGACCAGGCGCGCACGGGTGAAGCGCGGACGGAGCACCTCGTCGACGAATCCCAGCTCTGCCGCGCGCCATGGGTTGGCGAATCTGGCGCGGTAGTCAGCCACCAACGCCGCGCGACGGGCCACTGGGTCTGCCGCGGTCGCCAGTTCGGTGCGGAAGATCACGTTGACGGCGCCGTCGGCACCCATCACCGCAATCTCGGCGGTGGGCCACGCGAAGTTCAGATCGGCGCGCAGGTGTTTGCTGTTCATGACGCAGTACGCACCGCCGTAGGCTTTGCGCGTGATCAGCGTCACCTTGGGGACGGTGGCCTCGGCAAACGCGTACAGCAGCTTGGCGCCGTGCCGGATGATCCCGCCGTGTTCCTGCGCGGTCCCCGGAAGGAATCCTGGAACGTCTTCGACCACCCACAGCGGGATGTTGAACGCATCGCAGAAGCGCACGAATCGGGCCGCCTTGACCGACGCATTGACGTCCAAGACCCCGGCGAGCACCGCCGGCTGGTTCGCGACCACCCCGACGCTCCGCCCGCCCAGGTGGCAGAATCCGATGACGATATTCGCCGCGTAGTCCGCCTGGACCTCCAGGAAGGTGCCGTCATCCGCGACGGCGGTGATCACGTCTTTGATGTCGTAGGGTTTGTTTGGATTCGACGGGACGATTTCGTCGAGCTCAGGCACCTCGCGGTCCGTCGGGTCCGTGCTCGGTCGGCGCGGTGCTTCCTCCATGTTGTTCTGGGGAAGGTAGGCCAAAAGGGCCCGCACCAGCGCGATCGCGGAGCGCTCGTCGTCGGCGGCAAAATGGGCGACGCCGGAAATCTGTGTGTGGGCCGTGGCCCCGCCAAGGGCCTCCTGCGTGACCTCCTCGTGGGTGACCGCCTTGATGACGTCAGGACCGGTGACGAACATGAACGAGGTGTCGCGCGCCATCACCAAGAAGTCGGTGATCGCGGGCGAGTAGACCGCACCTCCGGCGCACGGCCCCAGGATCGCGCTGAGCTGGGGCACTACCCCGCTGGCCAGCGTGTTACGAAGGAAGATATCGGCATAGCCACCCAGGCTTTCGACCCCCTCTTGAATGCGAGCCCCGCCGGAATCGTTCATCCCGATGACCGGCGCCCCGTTCTTCATCGCGAGGTCCATCACCTTGCACACTTTCTTGGCGTAGGCTCCCGAAAGGGTGCCGCCGAAGACGGTGAAGTCCTGCGCGAACAAGTAGACGAGTCGCCCCTCCACCCGCGCGTAGCCGGTGACGACGCCGTCCCCCGGTACCCGGCGTTTGTCCATCCCGAAGTCGATGCAGCGATGAACCACGTGGCGGTCGAGCTCGCGGAAGGTTCCGGGATCGACCAACGCGTCGATCCGTTCACGAGCGGTCAGCTTGCCGCGGGCGTGCTGGCGGGCGATGGCGTCGGCGCCACCCGCGGCGAGCGCAGCGGCGTCCATTTTGTCCAGTTCGTCGATGAGCGCCTGATGGTCGGGGTGCATTCCGGTGCCTGGGAGCGCGGTGGCTAACGCCGATGCTTGTGGAAATCCCGCGCGGACGCTACCGTGGGCCACGATGGAGTCCCCGATGCGTCTGATGCCCCTCTCGTCGTTGTTACTTTGGTTGTCCGGGTGCCTCGCTGGTGGGGATTCGGACAAAGACAGCGCCGACCCCGGCACCGACTCGGGGGATGCAGACATCGACTGGGGCCCGCCAGGCTGCATCAACCTCAACGCGGTTGAAGGCGACTTCGTGACCATCGGCGAAGCGGCCAACGCAGCGCTCGTGGGCGACGTGGTCCAGGTCTGTGCCGGGTCCTACACCGAAAAGGTCAACGTACCTGAAGGCGTCAGCATCGCGGGGGCGGCGAGCGCCAGCACGGTGATCGATGCGCCAGTCAACGAGTCTGCCTTTGACATCACCGGCGCCGGCAGCGGCGTGTCCGGCTTCACGATCACCAGCACGCGGTCGGGCATCACGCTGGACAACGCCGTCCGGGCCACGATCAGCGACATCGTGTTCGATTCTCCTGCCAACTACGGAATCGAGTCTATCAACTCCACGGAAGTCGCGATTTCGACATGTACGTTTTCGCTCCCCGCATTCGGCGGAATCTACATCTCGGGCGGGTCGGCGACCGTTGACGGCTCGGTGTTTTCCGAGCCCTCCAGCTACGGGGTGTGGGTCGCCAGCGACGCGGCCGTGACGCTGTCGAACAACCTGTTCGCCCTGGTGCACCAAACGACCACCGATGGATCGGACGGGATCGCGGTCTACGTTGATGACGCGAACGTCGCGATGACCAACAACGTCATCAACGCCAGCGATTTTGCGGGCGTACGTGCGAACAAGGGTTCGTTGTCGGTGGCCGGCGACGTCATCACCGACTCGCCGTACGGCATCATCGCCGAAAGCGGGGAGTTCGCCGTCGACGGTGTCGAGGTCTATGGCGCCACCAACGTCGGCATGTTCGTCAATACCAAGACGGACGTCGTCATCAACAACGCCGTCATCCTTCTCAACGAGGGGGACACCACCGGGTTGACCTCGTGTTCGGAGGACTATGCCAACTTCAGCGGCGGCTGCGGCGGAGGACTGTATCTCGGGGCGGACACCGCCGTCGTGACCGGGGTCACGGTCGCCGACTACGAAAACTTCGGGGTCTTCGTCGCGCCGGCGCGCAACAACGGCACGGTGACCGGGAGCCTTCAGGACATCACGATTGACAACACCGGCCGGTGGGGCCTGTATGCCAGCGCCTTCGAGGGCCCCGTGGACGGGCTGACGGTCACCAACCATCGTGAGCCGGACCTGACCAACACCTCGATTTGCTACAGCGTCGATCGTGCAGGTGCTGCGGTGTTCTACGAGTCCACCGTGTCGCTGACGAACTCGGCGTTCAACGGATCGGAAGGTTGGGGGGTCGCCATCGTATTCGGCACGGTTGACATCAGCACCACCGACTTCCAGAACGCGGAGTGCGCCGGAATCGTCAACTTCCAGGCGGTTTCGACCATCAGCGGGAACAACTTTGGCCCCAACGGTCAGCATGGCGGCATCTTCTCGTACGAGGCCGCCAGCATCGTCGACGGCAACACCTTTGTCGATACCGCGCACGACACTGAGTACCTCTACGAGGACGGCGCCGGCGGGTTCACCCGGTACGTTTACTCGGGGTACGGCAAGGACGCGCTCTTCTACAGCAACACGGCCTGCCTGATCGCCAACAACACCTTCAGCGGTGGCGACACCAGCCTGGACTTCGAACTGACGGGATGCACGGTCACCGGCAACACCTGGACCAACTACGGCGGCACACTCATCAGTGTTTACCAAGGCGACGAGAGTGATCCCGTCGTCATCTCGGGGAACACGGCCGATCTGATCGGCGGAACGGTCGTCGACAGCTTGTACGGGTACGCCGAGGTCGAGGATCTGCAGGTCGGCACCACCGTTCCGTACAGCTACTCCTACGCCTACTACGCGATCGACGCGGAGGGCACGGAAACGGAAATCTACAGCTACAGCTACAGCTACGGTCAGCCCGTCTTCCGCGCCTACGGCTACTACAGTGGCTACTGGAGCGACGACGACGGCGACGGGATCAGCGAGACCTTCAACGAGTCCGGGTACGCCGCCGGCATGGTGCTCTCCAACGTGCAGGTCGGGGAGTCCTACGCCAACCTGCTCGAAGGGAGCGAGGCCGCTCTTGAGATCGTCGACCTGACGGCCGAGACCGTCGGCGGCTACGGCGTGCAGGCCTCCTGGAGCCACTACGCGCCAGAAGTCGAGATCGAAGGTTTAGATTTCGGCAGCGTGGTCTACTCTGGCATCTATCTGGCCGGCAACACCGAGGAGGCTGGCTATGCCGCCGTGAGCGACGTCAACATCGACCAGGTGGGAAGCGGCGCTGGGGTGTGGATCACCGGCTTTGCCGAGTGGACACTTGAGAGTGTGACGATCCTCGATTCCGCTGGCTACGGGGTCTACTCGACCGGCGCCTACTCGTACTATGACTACGCGACGTCCACGAGCGTTTCCGGCACGATCGAGCCGGCGAGTGAGCTCTTCGGGGTCGTTGTAGAGGGCGCCACGATGGACGCGATCAGCATCACGAACGGCACGCCGGTCATCGACCGGAGCACCGCGTCTGCCGGCGCCGCGTCGGGCCTGGTTCTGACCAGCACGACCGCAGAGGTTTTGGACAGCCAGTTCACCGGCAACGGCGAGTACGGGATGGAGTGCGTGACGACGGTCCTCTCGGCCTGCTCGGGGAACCTGCTTGACGGCAACCTCTCCGGCACCCACCTGGATTGTTCCGACGACTGCACGCTCTGATGGCAAAGGGGGGAGAACGCCCGCCGCGTCCTCCCCCTACCGCGGTGTGCCCTCCGGCCTCCAACCTACAGTTTCCGGCCTGCGGCCTGGGTCGTGTTGATAACGCGCCCCTGGCGCCGCTCTCGCCCTCCCGGCCGCAGCGCGCATCCCATGCCTCTCGATGATCTCCCTCGTCCTCGCGTCGTCGCCATCGTGCCCGCGCGGCGGGCCAGCACCCGGCTGCCGGACAAGATGCTCGCCGACCTCGATGGAGAGCCGCTCATCGTACGGACGTGGCGCCGGGTGATGGCGGCGAAGCTCGACGCGGTGCTCGTCGCGACCGACGACGACGAGATCGCCGCCGCGGTCATAGGCGTAGGCGGCATCGTCGTTCGCACGGGCCCGGCCGACAATGGCACCCAGCGGGTCGCCGAGGCTGCTCGCGGGCTGGCCGCAGGTGTCATCGTGAACGTCCAGGGGGACGAGCCGCTGGTCTCGCCCCACACCATCGATCGCATCGTGCGCGGGCTCTGCGATGCCGACGGCGTGGGCTTTTCAGTGAGTACCGGTGCGGCGGCTCTGGTCGAGAGCGAAGCCGACAACCCCGCCCGTGTAAAGGTGGTGACCGACCGCGACGGGCGTGCGGTGACCTTTTCCCGGCGCGCGATTCCGGTTGGCGGCCCATGGTCGGTCCACGTCGGCGTGTACGCCTTTCGGGCCGCCGTGCTCCCCCAGCTCGTCGCGCTGCCGCCGACGGCGAGCGAGGTGGCCGAGCGTCTGGAACAGCTGCGCTGGCTCGATCACGGGGTTCTCGTCCGCGTCGTCGCTGTCGATGCCCCCGGGCCGTCGATCGACACCGCCGAAGATCTGGCGCGTGTTCGTGCGATCTTTTCTGGTGCCCGACCCGCAGGGCCATGACTCGCCCTTGCGACGTTGCGGCCTCTCCCCGTACAGCATGATAGTGCCGGCCGCAGGCGGGAGCGGCCATGAAGACCAAGTTCGTGTTCGTCACCGGCGGCGTGCTCAGCTCGCTCGGCAAGGGGCTGAGCGCGGCAGCAATTGGCGCGATCATGGAAGCGCGCGGCCTTCGCGTGGTCAACATCAAGGCCGACCCCTATCTGAACGTCGATCCCGGCACGATGTCGCCCTACCAGCATGGTGAGGTCTTCGTCACCGAGGACGGCGCCGAGACCGATTTGGATCTCGGGCATTACGAGCGCTTCGTTTCTACCACGATGAACCAGCGCAATTCCTTCACCACCGGTCGGGTCTACCGCAACGTCCTCGATCGGGAGCGCCGCGGCGAGTACCTCGGGCGCACGGTCCAGGTCATTCCCCACGTCACCGACGAGATCAAACGTTTGATCCAGGAGGGTGTGGACGACGCCGACATGTGCATCGTCGAGGTCGGGGGTACCGTCGGTGACATCGAGGGGCTTCCGTTCCTCGAAGCCATCCGCCAGGCGCGCGCCGACTTCGGTCACGAAAACGTCTGCTACATCCACGTCACTCCGGTCTTCTACATCAAAGCCGCCGGCGAGATGAAGACCAAGCCCACGCAGCATTCGGTCAAGGAAATCCTCTCCTGCGGCATTCAGCCCGACATCCTGATCTGCCGTTGTGAGGTTCCGATCCCGCGCGACCTGCGCCAGAAGATCGCCAGCTTCTGCAACGTGGGTGTGGACGACGTCGTCAGCGCGCACGACGTGAACAACATCTACGATCTGCCGGTGGTGTTCCACGAGCAGGGGCTCGACGACCGTATCCTCCGGCGATTCTCGTTCTTCGCGGCCCGCCCGCACATGAACCGCTGGGAAGAGTACGTCCATCGTGCCCGCAACCCCAAACACCAGGTGCGCATCGCGATCGTCGGTAAGTACGTCCATCTGGTGGACACCTACAAGTCGCTCAACGAAGCGCTGGCCCACGGCGGCGCCTTCAACGAAGCCAAGGTCGAACTTCGCTATGTAGATAGCGAGGAGTTGGACATCACCAACGTGGCTACCCTTCTGGGCGGTTGCGACGCCGTGCTGATTCCCGGCGGCTTTGGAAGTCGCGGCACCGAGGGAAAGATCGCCGCGATTCGTTTCGCGCGCGAAAATGCGGTGCCCTTCTTCGGCATCTGCCTCGGCATGCAGTTGGCAGTCGTCGAGTTCTTGCGTTCGGTCGCGGGGATTGCCGCCCACTCCAGCGAGTTCGAGCCCACCGCAGCGCATCCGACGATTCACCTGATGGATGCGCAGCGCAAGGTCACCGACCTCGGCGGCACCATGCGCCTGGGCGCGTTCCCTTGCGAGTTGGCGGCCAACAGTCGAGCCCGGGCGATCTACGGGGCGGATTCCATCAGCGAGCGCCACCGCCATCGGTACGAAGTCAACCCCGCCTACCACGAGCTCTTACGGACGCACGGCATGACCATCAGCGGCCTGTCGCCCGACGGACTCCTGGTCGAGATGATCGAGCTGCCCACGCACCCCTACTTCGTGGCGTGCCAGTTTCATCCTGAGTTCAAGTCGCGTCCGCTGGCGCCCCACCCGCTATTTTCTGCGTTCGTGAAGGCGGCGGTCGATCGTCAGCTGCGGCTTGGCGGCGGCACGCGTACCGACGCCGCACTTTCGGCGATCGAGGCGAAGTGATCGGGGCGGCCCGGCGCGCCTGGCGCTCCGTCGGGCGGCTTCCGGGCTCGGCCTGCGGCCTCGGTCGTGGCCGACCGGCCGTGCCGGCCGCCCTCCGCATCCCTGCCGCGGCGTGCGCCGCAGGGTTGCTGCTGTGCTGCGAGTCGGTTCCCGTCGAGCCGCTTCCGGCCACCGCCGGCGCGACTGGAGTGACGATTGAAGCCCGCGGCGCAGACGGGACCGCGTACCGTGTGAGTTTGGCGGGTGCGTCTGTGGACCCGTCAGGCGCTGCGCCGATCGATGCGACCACCACCCAGGTTGTGCGCGCTGGCGCCGGACCCGACCTCCAGATCGACGCGCCGCGTTCATCCTGGGACCTCAAGAAGCACACCGCGCGCTTCGACGGCGGGGTCGTTGTCACCCGTGGTCCGGTGGTGCTCCGCTGTGATCAGCTTGATGTCACCTATGCGGACGGAGATACCCTTGATGCCGTGGTCGCGACGGGTGGTGTGAAGGTACAGCACGGCCTGCGCCGCGCCGAGGCCGACCGCGCCGAGCTCCTCGCCAGGACGGGGCGGATCACGTTGACCGGGAACCCGCGCCTCGCGGAAGACGCCAGCACGCTGGTCGGCGCCCGCATCGTGCTTTGGCTCGACGACGAGAAGGCCGACTGCGAAGGGGCGGAGGGGACGCCGTGTCGGTTGGTGGTCGCGGGGACGGCGCTGGGGGGGTAGCAGTCCCCATGCGCATCCTCACCGGCTCGGATCACGGCGGACTCTCCCTCAAGCTCAGCCTGTCGGAGCGCCTGCGATCACAAGGGCACGAGGTGATCGACGTGGGCACCGACAACAACGCCAGCTGCGATTACCCCGACTACGCCGTGCTCGTAGGGGCGGCCGTTGCTGCGGGGGAAGGGGACTTTGGCCTCCTGGTCTGCGGCACGGGCCAGGGAATGGCGATGTGCGCCAACCGTATCCGTGGCATTCGGGCCGCGGTGGTGGGGGACGTGTTCACCGCGACGGCAACCCGGCAGCACAACGATGCCAACGTGTTGTGCCTGGGCGAGCGGGTGACCGGCGCCAGCCTTGCCGCGGAGATTGTGGATGCCTTCCTCGCCGCCACCTTCGAGGGGGGACGTCACGCCGGGCGCCTCGCCAAGATGGCCGATCTGGACTCGAAGTAGCCGCCGGGGGGGGGTGGGGCGCGCGGCAAGGACAGAGCGTAGGCCTCAGCCGTAGCGATGGCCTGACGACCGCGCTTGCGCGGGCGGCCGCCCTCGTCTGGGGTTAGTTCCCGCGCCCGTTGTAGGTGCCCATGACGCTCCGCTTGCAAGACCCCGAGGTCCACGCCCTGATTGAGCGCGAGCGTGTGCGTCAGCGTGATGATCTGGAGCTGATCGCGTCGGAGAACTACACGTCGGCAGCGGTGATGGAAGCTACCGGCACCGTGCTGACCAACAAGTACGCCGAGGGGCTGCCGGGCAAGCGCTACTACGGCGGCTGCGAAGTTGTCGACGTCGTGGAGGACCTCGCCCGCACGCGTGCGTTGCGACTTTTCCCGGGTAGCGAGGGTGTCAATGTTCAGCCGCACTCGGGCGCGCAGGCCAACGCGGCGGTGTACCTCGCGGCGCTCAAGGCGGGCGACACCCTCTTGGGGCTCGACCTCTCCAATGGCGGGCATCTCACCCATGGTTCGTCCGCGAACAGCTCGGGGAAGCTGTACCGAGCGGTGCACTACCGCGTCGATGCGCGGGGGATCATCGATCTCGACCACGTGCGCGACATCGCCCGCGCCGAAAAGCCGAGGATCATCGTAACCGGTGCCAGCGCCTACCCCCGGCTGTGGGACTTCGCCGCGTTTCGCGCCATTGCCGACGAGGTCGGCGCGCTGCTGCTCGCGGATATGGCCCATGTTGCCGGGTTGGTCGCCGCCGATCTCCATCCGACGCCCTTCGGGCATTGCGACTACGTGACCACTACCACCCACAAGACCCTCCGGGGGCCCCGCGGCGGCATGGCGTTCGCACGCGAAGCCCACATGAAGAGCCTCAACAGCGCGGTATTTCCTGGCTTGCAGGGGGGGCCGCTGATGCACGTGATCGCGGCAAAGGCAGTGGCCTTCGGCGAGGCGCTTCAGCCGTCGTTCCGCATCTACGCCCAACAGGTGATCGACAACGCCCAGGCGATGGCCGGCACCTTGGTCGAACGCGGGGTCACCCTGGTTTCGGGCGGCACCGACAATCACCTGATGCTCCTGGATTTCTCTGACAAGAGCTACAGCGGGCGGGACGCCGAAACCGCGCTGGGTCGGGCAGGGATTACCGTGAACAAGAACACGGTACCCAACGAAAAGCGCAGTCCGTTCGTTACCTCTGGGGTGCGTATCGGCACGCCGGCGATGACGACGCGGGGCCTGGGCCTGGCCGATTCGGTGGTCGTGGCTGGCTGGATCGCCGATGTTTTGGAGAATTGGCAGGACGAAGGCGCGCTCGCCCGAATCCGCGGCCAGGTCCATGAGCTGACCGGGCGCTTCCCGGTGCCGGGCATCGGTTAGCTCCGCCGCCTGATGGACTGTCCCGGCTGCCAGCACCCTGACACCCGCGTCGTGGACAGCCGCGAGGCGGTCGACAGCGTCCGGCGCCGTCGTGAGTGTCAGTCGTGCTCCCACCGCTTCACCACGTTTGAGCGGGTGGAGTTCCGGTTGCCCGATGTGCTCAAGCGCGACGGTCGCCGGCAGAGCTTCAACCGCGACAAGGTCCTTTCCGGGATGCGGCTCGCTTGTCGAAAGCGCCCGGTCAGCGAAGAGCAGCTCGACGCCGCCTGCGCGCGCCTGGAGCAGGAGCTGTCCCGGCGCCCGGGCGAGGTCACCACTACCGAAGTGGGAGAGATGACCCTGGGCGAACTCGCGCGGCTCGACGACGTAGCCTACCTGCGGTTCGCCTCGGTCTACCACGAGATCACCTCGCCCGCGGACTTCTTGGAAGTGCTTCGGCCGCTCCTGGAACGGGGCCAAGCGACGTGAAGGCTGACGCTCGATTCATGGGCCTTGCGCTGGATCTGGCCCGCCGGGCGTTGGGCCGGACGGCTCCGAATCCGCCGGTGGGCGCATTGCTGGTCCAGGACGGCGTGGTCGTGGGCGAGGGCTGGACCCAACCGCCAGGGCAACCGCACGCGGAGTCCGAGGCGATCGGCTCCGCGCTTCGTGCGGGGGGAACGTCGCGAGGCGGGACCATGTATATCACGCTGGAACCCTGCTGTCATCATGGTCGTACGCCTCCATGCACCGACGCGATCCTGGCGGCGGGGGTGGCGCGGGTGGTCGTGGGTACGGTGGATCCGTTTCCGCTGGTGGCGGGCAAAGGGATCGCCCAGCTTCGCGCCGCCGGCGTCGAGGTGGAGGTTGGTGTGCGCGAGGTCGAGTGTCGTCGCTTGATGCTCGGGTTCATCAGGGCCCACACCGAGGGCCTGCCGGAAGTCACGCTCAAAGCGGCGATCACGCTCGACGGACGGATTGCCAGCGCCAGCGGCGAGTCGCGCTGGATCACTGGGCCGGCAGCGCGCGAGATGAGTCACCGCCTCCGTGATCAGCACGACGTCATTGTCGTAGGGGTGGGAACCGTACTCGCCGATGACCCAGCGCTCACGACGCGCATCGCTGGCGGCCGCGATGCGGTTCCGGTTGTTTTGGACTGCACCTTGCGCACGCCGCCGGAAGCGGTCGTTTTACAACGTGGGACCGCGCTCATCTACTGCGCGGAGGATGCGCCCGACCGCGCTCTGCCCGCGACGGTGATTCGGCTTCCGCGCGCGGGCGGCGGGGTCGATGTGCGAGCGGTGGCCCGGGACCTCGCGACCCGAGGCCTGCATCGGGTGCTGGTCGATGGCGGCGCCCAGGTGCACCGCAGCTTCCTCGATGCTGGCCTGTGCGACCGGATCGAGCTGTTCATCAACGCGCGGGTGCTCGCGGGTGGGCCGGGCTTTGTCGCTGGTGATGGCTACCGACTCGCGCAGGCGCCCGCCTTCCACATCGACCACGTCGAGCGCGTGGGCGACGACCTGCGCCTGGGCCTGGAACGGGGGTAGCCGGGTGCGCCCGGGGCGCCGGCGTCCGCGCTTCAGGATAGCCCCGCCGCCACATGTTCACCGGTCTGGTCCAGGCGCTCGGAACCCTACGATCGACCGCGCCGCACGGCACGGGGAAGCGCTTCTGGATTGAAGCGCCGTTCCCTGATCTTTCGATCGGGGAGTCCGTGTCGTGCGACGGGGTCTGTTTGACCGTGGAAAAAACGGAGCGCGGGGCGTTCCAGGTGGCGGCGGGGGAGGAGACCCTTCGGCGTAGCACCTGTGACGATTTCACACCTGGGATTCGCATCCACCTGGAACGCGCCCTGCTCCCTACAGATCGGCTCGGCGGGCACTTCGTAACAGGGCATGTCGATGGAATTGGTACGCTCTTGCGCGTAGAACGCCGCCCGGCTTTCGTGGAGATCGAGGTTGGAGCACCGACCTCGTTGCTGCGGAGCTTCGTCGAGAAGGGCTGTGTCACCGTCGATGGGGTGAGCCTGACGATCAACACCGTGAGCGAGCGGGGGTTTTCGGTGGGGATCATCCCCCACACCGCCGAATTCACCAAGTTTGGGGCGGTACAGCTCGGGCAACGAGTCAATCTTGAGGTCGATGTCATTGCGCGGTACGTGCAGCGGATGTTGGGACCCTACCTGAAGGAGAATTCGTGAGCTTCGAAGTCATGTCTGAGAGTCCTGATCGGCGCGTGGAGTTGGCGATCGCCGACGTCGCGGCGGGCCGCATGGTCATCCTCGTCGACGACGAGGACCGCGAGAACGAGGGGGACCTCGTCGTTGCGACCGAACGGGTCACCGCCGAGAGCATCAACTTCATGGCGACTCACGCGCGGGGGCTCATCTGTCTCACGCTCACCGAAGCGCGGGTGGAGGAGCTGGGCCTGCCGATGATGGCGTCGAACAATCGGTCCCCATTTTCGACGGCCTTCACGGTGTCCATCGAGGCCCGCGATGGCGTTACCACCGGCATCTCAGCGGCGGACCGTGCGCATACATGTCGCGTTGCAATTGACCCTCGGAAGGGTCCGACGGACCTCGTCGTGCCCGGCCACGTGTTCCCGCTGCGCGCGCGCGACGGCGGCGTGCTGGTGCGCACCGGTCAGACCGAGGGCAGCGTGGACCTCGCCCGCCTGGCTGGGCTCACCCCTAGCGGCGTCATCTGCGAGATCATGAACCCCGACGGCACGATGGCCAGGCTCCCGGAACTCAAGATCTTCGGCGAGACCCACGGCATCCGCATCGTGGCGGTGGCCGACCTGATTCGGTGGCGCCTCACACACGAGCGCCTGGTCCGCTGTGAGATCGACACGGAAGTCGCAACCCCCGATCACGGAACCTTCCGCGCGCGGGTTTACCGGGGCGCGGGAGGGGGGCTGCACCTCGCGCTCACCAGGGGCGACCTGGGCGGGGGACCGGTCCTCACCCGGGTGCAGACGGCCGCAGGTCCGACCGATGTGTTTCGGGTGCTCCAGAGCGACAGCGCCGCGCAGATCGACGCCGCCCTGGCGGCCATCGCGAAGGAGGGGCGCGGCGTGCTCCTGTACCTTCACCTCGACGGCGGGGGCGAGGCGGCGCTTTTGGAGCGTCTCCGGGAACACTTGACGCCCGAGTCGACGGCCCCGCGTGCGCCCGACGCCCTGCGCGAGCTCGGCACCGGCGCGCAGATCCTCGTGGACCTGGGCGTGCGCGAACTGCGCCTGCTGACGAACAATCCGCGTAAGATCGTGGGGTTGGAGGGCTTCGGCATCCACGTTCGCGAGCGCGTCCCCCTGGCGATCCCGCCGCACCCGGATAGGCGCCGCTTTCTCGAATCTCGTCGCGTCCAGCTCGGGCACCTGCCCGCGCCGATTGAAAAGGAGTAAGCATGCCGCGAATCCTCGAAGGCGCTTTGGTGGACAAGGGCGGTCGTTACGCCATCGTCGCCGGGCGGTTCAACGAGTTCATCGTCGAAAAGTTGGTGGCCGGTGCCGTCGGCGCGCTGATGCGGCACGGCGCGGAGGACGCGAACATCGATCTGGTCCGGGTTCCGGGCGCGTTCGAGCTCGGCGTCACCTGCAAGAAGCTCGCGGATAGCGGTGACTATGACGCGGTCATCGCCCTGGGCTGTGTCATCCGCGGTGGGACTGCCCACTTCGACTACGTGGCCGGTGAGGCCGCCAAGGGCGTCGCCGCCGCCGGGCTGTCCAGCGGGATTCCGGTGATCTTCGGCGTGCTCACCACCGAGAACCTGGAGCAGGCCATCGACCGCGCCGGCGGAAAAATGGGCAACAAAGGCGCTGAAGCGGCGGTCACCGCGGTCGAGATGGTCGACCTTTTCCGGAAGTTGCAGTAACCATGAAGGCCGGACGCCGCCGCGCGCGCGAGTTCGCCATCCAGGCGCTCTACGCTGCCGACCTATCCGGGGTCGCCGGTGGCGTTGCCCTTGCCGGGTTGTGGGCCTCCCAGCTCGACGTGCTGTCCGACCCGCTCGAAGAACCGGTCAGCCCCGAAGAGTCCGAGTTCGCCGCCGAACTCGTGCGAGGCGTCATGGACGCGCGGGACGACATCGATGCGCGAATCGAAGGCGCCAGCGAGCACTGGCGCGTCCCCCGCATGCCGGTTGTCGATCGCAACATTCTCCGGCTCGGAACGTGGGAGCTCCTGCAGCGGCCCGACATTCCTACGAGCGTGACCATCAACGAGGCGATCGAACTCGCCAAGCGCCTGGGTGGCGCAGAGTCGCGGGCGTTCGTCAACGGGCTTCTGGATCGGATCGCGGGCGAGCTGGGTCGGGGCGGACGGCGGCCGCGCGGCTAGCCTGGTCAGCCGGCGGCTGCCTCACGGAGCACGCCGGCAATGAGTTGGAGCCCGAATTCGGTCGCGACACTCTCGGGGTGGAATTGCACGCCATAGATGGGCCGGGTGCGGTGACGCAGCGCCATGATCTCGCCATCGCGGGTGCGCGCCAGCACCTCCAGGCTTCTCGGTAGGTCCGCCGTCGCCAGCGAGTGGTAGCGGGTCGCGCGGAAGGGGGAGGGGAGACCGCCCAGGAAGCTGCCGCCACGGTGGAAGATGCGACTGGTCCGCCCGTGGACGATGGTCCTCGACGGCACGACGGCACCCCCGAACTGCAGCGCGATGGCCTGCATCCCCAGACACACGCCGAAAATCGGCACCGTCAGCTCGCGTAGGACGGCCATCGTCGTCGGATGGTCCTCGGGGCGGCCCGGTCCAGGCGAAAGCAGGATGAGCTCGGCGCGGTCGGCATCGCCCGGCAGCTCATCCCGGACCACCACCACCTCGTGGCCCAGGAACTGCACTTGCTGAACCAGCGACCAGGTGAAGCTGTCCAAGTTGTCGACGACGAGCACCCGCACGGTGAGCTGGCTAACGCTTCCCCCGGGCAGATGGTGATTACAGTGTGACGCACGTGGAGTGCTCATGGAATCCGGAAACGTCTGGACGACGCCCGAGGCCGCCGTTGAAGGCCCTGCCGTCACCCTTACCGATGGCGCGGTGGGTCACATCCTCCGCATGCTCGGCGAAAACAAGATGGACGGCTTCGGCCTCCGCTTTGGCATTCAGGGCGGGGGTTGTTCCGGCTACAGCTACCAGCTCGAGTTCGAGGAGGCGCCGCAGCCCGAGGACGAGGTCTATACCTTCGGCGGCGTGCGGGTCTTCCTCAACCCCTTGCATCGGCAGTACCTGCAAGGGTCGGCGGTCGATTACCGGGACGAGCTGATCGGTGCAGGTTTCCACATCGAGAATCCCAACGTGAAGCGTTCCTGCGGATGCGGTACTTCCTTCGACGTGTAGCGGCTGGGAACACGGTTGACGCATGCCCGCTCCGCGCATAGATGGCCGCCCTGTGGGCCGGGTAGCTCAGTTGGTAGAGCAGGGGACTGAAAATCCCCGTGTCGGGGGTTCAACTCCCTCCCCGGCCACCACACTTTACGTGGTGGCGCTGGCGTTCGCAGGGTGCACCAGCGACACCTGCTACCAGCTGTGCGCGACCACCGCCCAGGCGATCGAGCCTTGCCTAGGCGAGTGGGGGGCTTCCTGGGACGACTTCGATGCCGCGAGCCGCGTGGCGTGGGGGGATGCCTGCCGCACGGATTGGGACAACGAGCGCCTGCATCTTGAGCTTCGGCAGGTTTCTGTCGCGAATGAGGCATGCACGGCGGCGGCTGAAGATCTGGGGCAGATGAGCTGCGACGAGCTGCGCGCGCTCTACTTCCACCCGTAGCCATCTCAACTGAACTTGACATCCTGCAGGGTGATTCCCAGCCGCCCGATTCGGTAGTTCAGGTTGCTCCGGCTGATTCCAAGCAGCCGGGCGGCGCGGGCTTGTACCCCACCCTCCGCCTCGAGCGCGGCGACGATCAGCCGGCGTTCCCAAGTGTCGAGGAGCGCTGGAAGCCCGCCCGCATCGAGCTCATCGAGGCGATCGCCGTCGGGCGGCGTCATCTGGTCGCCGGACGAATCGTCGGCGGGCGGCGGCGCGGCGTCCTCGGGGACCGCAAAGGCGCGGATCTCGCCGCCACCGCCCGACAAAAGCAAGGTGCGCTCCATCAGATGCTCGAGCTCGCGGACGTTCCCAGGCCAACGCCAACTTCGTAGCTGCGCGATCGCTTCTGGGGTCAACTGGGGCGGCAGACGCCCGTGGCGCTCGGCGTAGCGGGCCAAAAAGTGCTCGGCCAAAAGGGGAATGTCGTCCGCCCGATCTCGAAGTGGGGGCAGTCGAATCGGGAAGACGTTGAGTCGGTAGTAGAGATCGGCGCGGAAGCCGCCCGCCTTCACTTCGGCGCGAAGGTCGCGGTTGGTGGCGACGACGACCCGGACATCGACTTTGACCGGGCGCTCCCCGCCCACACGGGTGAAGCTGCCGCCTTCGAGGACGCGGAGCAAACGAACTTGCACCGACTGCGGGATTTCGCCGATTTCGTCGAGGAAAAGCGTGCCTCCATCAGCTTGCTCGAACTTTCCCTGGTGCGTGCGCAAGGCCCCGGTGAACGCCCCCTTCTCGTGGCCGAAAAGTTCAGATTCGAGGAGGTTTTCGGGAAGGGCCCCGCAGTTGACCGCGACGAGTGGCGCTTGCGCGCGGCTGGACCGATAGTGGATCGCGTGGGCGATGAGCTCCTTGCCGGTGCCGGTCTCACCCTGAATCAGGACCAGCGCACCGGATTCCGCCACCGCCTGCACCTGGTCGTAAACCTCGTGCATGACGGAGGTTGCCCCAATGAGATTCGAGAAGCCGTACTTGGCGTCCACCTCGCGGCGCAGCTGGCGTACTTCACGAACCAACGCCCGGCTTTCCAGGGCACGCTCAAGCAGCAAGAGCAGCGCGTCCCGCTCGATCGGCTTGATCAGGTAGTCAGAGGCCCCGGCCTTCATCGCGTTGACCGCGTCGGCCACCGAGCCGAATCCGGTCATGATCACCACGCGGGTATCGGGCCAGTGCCGCCGCGCCTCTGCAAGCAGGTCCAGACCTGACCGTCCCGGCATCTTCACGTCACTCAGAATCAGGTCCGCGGGGTCGCCCGCCATGCTTTCGAGCGCCTCTTCGGCGGAGTCACACAGCGTCACGCGGTAGCCGGCCTTGCTGAGGTTCACGTTGAGGGCGGTGCGCACGGCGCGGTCGTCATCGCAGACGAGGATTCGCGGCGCGGGACGGGGCTCGGTCACTGGATCCGAAGCGAGTACGGCAACATCGCGAAGACGCGCTCCTCGGCCAGCGCGGTGAACTGCCAAAACTCCTTCATTTCAGCCGGGAGCTGAACCTGGGGCGCCAGCGCGGCCTGGACCACGCGGCCGAGTTGGATCAGCTGCCCCGGCAGGGTCAGCGCCCCGGAGTAGGGGTCCAGAATCACCAGGTTGTACGCAGCGGTCGGATTCATGCCCGCGCGGAGTCGGGCGTCGGCGAGTGCGTCGAAGAAGCCGCCGTGGCTGTCGACCAGGCCCTTTTCCTTCGCGCGCGCGCCGGACCACACCCGCCCTCGAGCGACGAGCTCCACCTGCTCGGGGGGCAGATTCCGTCCTGTCGCGACCCGATCCTTGAACTGTTCGTAGGTCTCACCGATGAGGCGGTCCAGCGCTGCATACTCGATGTCATCCATCGGTCGCGACATAGAAAACATCGACGCGTTGCGCCCTCGGGCGGTGGTCTCGGTGTTGATCCCAAGCTTGCCGAAGAGCCCCTCGAGGTTCACCTTGCCGCCGTACACCCCGATGCTGCCTGTCACCGTGCTCGGCTCGGCCCAGATCGAGTCGGCACCTGCGGCGACGTAGTACCCCCCACTGGCGGCGTAGCCTCCCATCGACACCACGACCGGCTTTCCCGCGAGCTTCACTCTTTCGACGCCGCGCCAGATTTCGTCAGAGGCGAAGGCGCTTCCGCCCGGGCTGTCGACCCGGAGCACCACAGCCTTGATCGACCGAGTCTCTGCGGCTTTTTCCAGTGCCTCCACGACAGTTTTCGCTCCCGTCGCGGCACCGCTCAGCAAGCCGCCCGGGCTGGACTCGCCGTCGGTGATGGTGCCGTCCACGACCACGACCGCGACCGCGCGCTGGGGCTCCCACCCGCTGTGATCGACCGTCTGCGCGTAATCGCGGACCAGGTGGTACTCGCCCGGGAAGACGTCGGCGAGCTCCGAACGCAGCTCGTCTGGGTAGAAGAGCCCGTCGACGAGTCCCTTGGCGAGGGCCTCCCTCGCGCTGTAGGGACCGCCGTCAACGAGCGTCCTCACCTCGTCGTGCGTACGGCCCAGACCTTCTGCGATGCCGCTGACCAGTGTGCCGAAGAGGTCGTCAACGAGGGCCTCGGTCTGCTCCCGAGATGGATCGGAAGAGCCGGTTCGGGTCATCGGCTCCGGGCCCGACTTGTAGTCGGAGCGCTGGGCGTACTGGGCACTGACGCCAACCAGTTCGAGGGCGCCCTTGAAGTACTGCACCTCGGCGGAGATGCCCAGTAGTTCGAGGCCTCCGGCGGGGTGGAGGTAGACCTTGTCGCAGGCCCGGGCCAAAAGGTAGTCGCCATTGGAGCCGCCGGCGCCCAGCCACGCGGCCACGGCCTTGCCCTGGCGTCGCGCCGCCTTGATCAGCCCGCGCAGCTCTTCGATCTGGGCCATAGAGAAGCCGGCGCCGTCGATGCGTAGCAGGATGCCCTTGAGGCGCGGGTCCCGACCGGCGGCGTCCAGCCGCCGCAAAAGTGAGAAGTAACTTTCTTCGGCGGGCGCAAGCAGGCCGGCCTGGGGTTGGTACGGGAAAGCCGAATCCAGGTTGATCTCGGCGATTCGTCGGCCGGGGAGGAAAAGCTGGTCGTCGCCTTCCAGGCTCGTGACGTAGCCCGCCAGGGCCGGGCTCCCGCCGCGATCTGTTCCCGCGCCGCCCAGCCCGACCGCCAGGTCCCCGAAGTGCAGCTCCACTGCACCGCCAAACCCGATGGTGGCGCTGTCGCTGAGCCCGCGACTTCCCCACCCGCGCAGCCACACCCCGCGTGCGGCCCGCACGCGCAGCGAAGCCCCCAAGGAGTGCTGGACCGCGGCATCCACCGGGGTGTCGGCCAGGTAGTCAACCCCAAGCGTGACGACGTCGCCAAACGGCCGCAGCGCGACGCCGGCGTCGTACCGGCTGACCACGCCCAACTCGGGGGCCGGGGAGCCGAGGTTCAGCGCGCTGGCGCCGAGTCCTAGCCAGGGCGCAGGCCGCCACGCCAGCCCGAGGTCCCAGCTCACGAAGTTTTTGGCGCCCCCTTCCGGGAGCTCCCAATGCAGCGCACTGCCGAGCGTCAACGTGTCTTCGAGCCGAACCGACACGCCGCTCGACAGCGTCCACCACGCGGTTTCGGGGGTGACCTCGCGGTAACTGACGCCGACGCCGGCCCCCCCGCCCGTGGTCAGAAACGAAAAGGAGTTGCCGGTCCCGGTCAGCGGGTCCTCGAGTCCGTAGTACAGCCCAAAGACCGGATCACGATCGAAATTGAGGAGCGCTGGGTTCAGGTACAGCGTGTGCGCGCCGTCCTCGCCCGCCGCGCCGTGGAAGGTGAGCGCCGGGCGCTCGACGGGAGCGGCGAGCACGTGGAGGACCAGGAGCAGCAGCATGGGGAGAAGCTAACGGTATCGAGCGTCGGGGCGAGCTCTTGACATTACAATCGCCGTGCTCGATTTGATGCCAGCGATCGATAGATATCTATCTTTTTTTATTAGAACTATTGCTCTGTGGAGGACGCTGCGTGACAATGAGCGGAGCGTCCGCCCCTTCCCCGGTGTCCCAACCGGGACCCTCCAGCTACGGTGCCCTATGCGAAACCTTTTCGCTGCCCTCGTGTCGGTGTCCCTGTTTTCGTCGGCTTGGGCGCAGGAGCCGCCCTCGTCGGATGCGCCGACCTACGCCCCCCCGGCGCACAGCGCTGGCGACGTGCCCACGCCCGGGACGGTCTTGGCGACCGCCCCGACGAGCGAGCTGCTGGCGTCGTTGGCTTTGCTCCCGACGATGCCTGTTTTTTCGCGATCGACCATCGCCCTGGAAGTGGTCAATGCCGCCTCCGGGGAGCGCCTCTACGCCTGGGGCGACGACCGGATGATGCTCCCTGCGAGTACGCAAAAGCTGGTGACCAGCGCTGTGGCGCTGCGAACGCTGGGGCCGGCCTATCGGTTCCCGACTTGGATCAAGGTAGACGCGCCCCCGGCTCCCGACGGCATCCTCGAGGGGAATCTCTATGTCGTCGGCCAGGGCGATCCGACGATGAGTGTGGAGAGAATATGGAGGATTGTAGCTGATATTCGCCACAAGGGCATCGTCGAGATCAAGGGCGATGTGGTGTACGACGACAGCTACATGTCGGGCCCGGGCGTTTGGATTCCGGGCTGGGACAAGGCCGACGACCTCGAGTCTGGGGAAACCTATTACTCCGCCCTGGGCGCGCTCTCCGTCAACGAAAACATCGCCGCGATCCACGTGCGGCCGGGCGCGACGGTCGGATCGGCGGGGGTCGCGAGCTTCGATGCGCCGAGCGATGCGGTGGTGCTCGACAACCAGCTGACCACGGGGCGGGCGAAGTCCAAGTACTGGGCGAAGATCGAGCGAACGCTCGATGAGAAGACCTCGCGGATTGCCACCTACAAGCTCACCGGAAACGTGCCCCTCGATCTCGACATCACGACGCGACCGCTGTACCGGACGCTCGCCGACCCCACGGGGAACTATGTCTCGATCTTCCGGGACATGTTGAAGTCGCAAGGGGTGAAGGTCAGAGGAAAACATCGGGTCGCCACCGCTTCGGCGGAGTCGACGCTCCTGGTCAAGTCCGAGTCCGAACGACTCTCCGACATCCTGACGGACATGAACAAGCGGTCGAACAACTTCATCGCGGAGCAGGTTCTCCGCACCGTGGCCGCGGAGAAACTGGGCCTCCCGGGAACAACCGAGAACGGCGTCAAGTTGATGAGCGAGTACATGGCGTCGTTGGGCGTTGCGACCGACCGCTACCGCTTCGTGAACGGCTCGGGGCTCGCCCGCGGCTCGAGCCTGGCCCCGAGCGCGCTTGACGCGATGCTCGTCGACATGTACGGCAACGTTGATGTGGGTCCCGAATACCTGACCACGCTGTCGGTCGGGGGCCGCGACGGCACCCTGGCGAGCCGCTTTCGTGACGATGGCATGGAGGGACGCGTTCGCGCGAAAACCGGCTCCTTGGCGGGGGTATTCTGCCTCGCGGGCTACGTCACCGCCCTCGACGGAACCAACTATGCGTTCACCTTCCTGGTCAACGATCTGGAAGGGTCCACCGCCCGTGCCCGAGTTGCCCACGATCGGCTGGTCCGCTCGTTGGCGGGGGTGACCGGCAATCTCGCTGAAGCTGGCGATGGCGGAGCGGACTAGCGCCGCGTTAGTGGGTGGCGCAGCCCCTTCGGAGACACCGCATGATCCAACCCCGCTGGCCAGTTTTTCTCGCTACGATCGGCCTTATGGCGGTGCTTGTCGCTCCGGACGTCGCGGGCGCTCAAGAGGGCGCCACCAAGGAAGAGTCTGTGGCGGGCGCGGATGCGGCCGCGGAGTTCGATCGTGAGTTGCTGACGATCGAACAGCAGGTGGATGCGCTCAAAGAACGCGTTTTTCGCAGCAAAGCCACGTTGCAGCTGCTCAAGGAGATCGTGATCCAGGGCAGCTCCACGGGCGCTCGCGCCACGGTCTGGCACGTGAACAAACTGTCGGCCGGCTTCCGACTGGAATCGGTGCAGTACCTTTTGGACGGGCAGTCGAAGTTCAGCAAGGCGGATCCTGCCGGCAGTCTGGACCAAAGCCGAGAGTTCAAGATCCACGACGGCGCCGTGCCGCCGGGCAACCACAACCTGTCGGTGGAACTGAAGATCCGTCCCACCGGCGGTGGCATCTTCACGTACGCCCGCGACTATGAAATCAACGTTCGCAGTAACTACGCCTTCGCCGCCGAAATGGGGAAGACGTGCACTGTCCGCGCCGTCGTCAGCGACCGCGGCGGAGCCGTGAATTCGTTCGAGGAGCGCGCCAAGGTCGATTTCGCCCTCACGTGTGAGCGGATCACGGATGCCAAGTAAGGCGGTCCTCGCCGGTCTGTTCGTCGTTCCTTCTTTGGCCCTCGCGGCCGAAAAGGTGACGACGGACCGGCTGCGCGACCTTGAGGACGAACTTGGGAGCGTCAGCGCCGAGGTCGACGACACCCGGCTGAACTTCTCCGAACGGTCAGGTCTCATCGGCGTTTCGGAAGCGCGTCGCCGCTACGAGGACGCCGTTTATGCGTTCCTCGTCGGCGACTACGAGGGGGCTGCGACCAGCTTCTACATCCTGGTTCAGTCGCGCGCGCTCGGCAACGCCGACTTGGCGCAGGACTCCGAGTGGTACCTGGCCGAATGCCTGTTCGAACTGGAAAACTACCGCACCTCGGAAGAAGCGTACCGGTCGATCGTAGACAAGGGCAGCACCCACCCCTACTTTGCCGATGCCGTGCGCCGGAACCTCGAGGTCTACGCGCTGCTTGGCGATGACGCTGGGTTCACGGCCTACTACAACACCTGGATCGTCTCCGGGAAGGTCCCGGCAACGGATATCGTAAACTATACCCTGGCTAAGTCCTTCTCCCGGCGGGGTGAGGTGGCCCGGGCCAAGTCGATGTTCGACAACATCGGCCCCACGAGCGCCTGGTACACCCGCGCTCGCTACCAGCTCGGTGTGCTGATGATCAGCGAGGGCAATCTAAAGCAGGCCGTGCTCGAGTTTCAGAAGGTCGAGGCCGTCGTGGTCACCGACACCGACCAGAAGCGGGTGCACGAACTCGCCCTGCTCGCCCTGGGCCGGTTGTACTACGAGCTCGGCGACTTTGCCCAGGCCTCCGCCTACTACGGAAAGATTGGCGCCGAGTCTGAAGAGTTTGCCGACAAGCTGTACGAGTCGGTGTGGAGCTTCGTCAAGCAAGGTGGCGCGGCCGAGGCTGCCTTCGAAGCCGCCGCTCCCAACTCGCGAGAGGCCGAGCTGGCCACGGTCGACGCCAATGCGCGCTGGGGCGACGCGTTGGGGCAGGTGGACAACTTTCTGATGGCGTTCCCGGAGCATCGTCACACCGCGCAGCTGCACGTGCTGCAGGGCCACCTGCACATGAAGCTCAAAGGGTACGACGCCGCGCGTACCGCCTACGAAGAGGTGGTGGCCTCATACACCCCGGTGGCGGCGCGCTTGGAGGAGCTTGGTCAGGGGACCACCGAGGCGCGCCGGTTCGTCGAGCGCATGGGCGACACGGGGGGCACCTCCGGGCTACCGGCCTACGCAGTCCAGAAGCTGCTCGGCGGGGACCGCGTCAGCCGCGCGATCTCGGCCTACCTCGAAACCAACCGGCAAGAGCAGGAGCTGCAGCGGGCGGAACGGGATGTGGCCGACCTGCTGACCGCCCTCTCTTCCGAGAAGGACTCGCTGGGAATGTTCGTTGCGGCCCGGAATCAGCTGACCACGATGCGTGGCTCGGCCCTGGCCATGCGTTCTCGCCTGCTCGGCGTCGAGCTGCAGTACCTCAAGGGCCGCTCCTCGGGCACGGTCCGTGGAGAGCTCGTGGCGCTCTCCGCCGAGCTCGACAAGCTGGTCGAGTCCGGCAGCGCCTCCGAATCCAACGTCTCCGCCACCACCGATCGCGTTCAGGTGTACGAGGCGCAGGTTGGCGAAGTGCAGCAGCGGGCATTCCGGGTCCAGCAGGTGGCGGAGGAGGCGATTGCGAGTGGGCGCAGCCTCGCCGAGGTGCTGAGTGACGGCAGCTCCAAGTTGCCTCGTGCCGAACAGGAACGGCTCCGGGCCGAGCTCGATGTCGCTCGCGCTGATCTCGCGAAATCGGCGGGAGAGCTTGACTCGCTGCAAAGCGACGTCACCCGCAAGAGGGTCATGCGTCCGTTGGAAACGGGAAGCGTGCAGGAGGACCAGGTCGGTCGTGCGGGAGCGTTGGTGTCGTTCGCGAAGCTGCGCGCACGCGTGGCCGGATACCGCCGTGCCGCGCAGGACACCGATAGCGCCGCGACTTTCGCGCAGATCGATCGCCTATGGACGACGTTGGACGTCCTCGAGAAGAATTCTGCGGAAGCGGCGCGGGTGGTGGCCTCCGGTGAAGCGCGGGAGGGCCAGGCGGTGCGTCAACGGCTGGCGGCAACGGCTCAGAAGGTGATCGAGCTTCGCCGCGACATCGATGGTAGCGCTGTTGCAGCCGAGCTCATGGCAACGCGTGCGGTCCTGGCGGGCCTTCGCGACCTGCAGCTGGAGTTCGAAGCCGATGTCATCGACGCCGAGAAGGGCATCGTCGATGTCTACTGGCTGCGCCGGATGGAAAATTCGGACGAGCGGGACATGCTCGTCGATGAGCGTTCCGAACTCTTACAGGATCTGGACGATCGCTTTCGGGTGGTCCGGGAGAATTTGGAGTGATGCGCACCTCGTCCCGAGCCCGGAACGTCCTGGTGCCGAGCGCGATTGCGCTCCTCGCGTTGGCCATGCCCTCCGCGGCATGGGCTGAGCCCGACGCCGAAGAAGTGCGCCAATTTCGTGAAACGGCCGAACGCTATGTGCAGCGCATGCAGGAGTTTCGCGGCGACGTGAAACAACTGGTGGACCTGTCCGAACAAGAAGAGCGCGAGCGCATCGAGTCCAGCTTCGGCGCCGCGGTCAGCCGCAACCAGGACGACGGCAACACCCTGCGCCGGGTCACCGTTGCCAAGATCGAATCGTTCCTGCAAAAGTATCCGGACAGCAAACACGCGGCGGACATGAAGTTCCGTCTGGCGGACCTGTACTACGACGAGTCCGAGCTCGACTTCATGGCGCGCAACGATGAGTACGCCGTGCTCGCCGAAAATGGCACGGCCAATCCCGACCTGGTCCCCAGGAAGGATTATCGGCGCTCTATAGGCCTTTATCGCGACATTCTGGCGAATTCCCCTCAGTTCGCCTTCCGTGCCGACGTCCTTTACATGCTGGGATGGTGTCTTGGATCGGCCAACGCCGAACAGTACGACGAGACGGGCGCGCGGGATGCGTACCAGGTCATCGTCACGCAGTACCCGCGCTCGGCGTTCACCAACGACGCGAACATGCGTCTCGGCGAGTACTACTTCGAGTTGCCGGCTCCCCGCCCGGACACGCTCGCCAACGTGCGGATCGCGGTGACCTACTACGACGCGGTGATGGCGGAAGGGCTCCAGGGTCGCAACTACGATCGCGCCATCTACAAGTTGGGGTGGTCGCACTTCAAGCTGGATGATTTCGACCGGTCACTGGCGTACCTGGTCCAACTGCTCGACTACTCCGACTCGCTGTACGACCGCACTGGAAAGCTTGCCGACACGCGCAAAGAAGCCGTGGAGTACCTGGCCATCTCCTACGCCGACATGGGCGACCGGCAGAGCAAGAAGCCGATCGACGTGGCGCGCACCCACATGGCCAAAGTGGGCGACAAACGTTGGCAGCATGACGTGATCGAGCGGTTGGCGTTGATCCTGGAAAAGCAGACGAAGTGGGACGACGCGGTCGACACCTACCGGTTCTTGCAGGCCAAGTGGCCGACCCACCCGCAGAACCCCATCTACCAGCAGACTGTCGCGGCGATTTACGGCGCCAAGATGCCGATTCGCAACGAGGCCGCCGCCGCGGTGGCGCTGACCGAGCTGGGCATCAACTACAACGACAAAAGCGCGTGGTATGCGGCCAACAAGAACAATCCCGATGCGATCGCGGCGGCCAGAATCTTCATCGAACGGTCGCTGGCCACGGTCGCGATCGAGAAGTTGCTCCGCGCCAAAGAAACCCAGAATCCGGCCGACTACCGGGACGCCGCGGACACCTTTCAGAGCTTCTTGCAGAAGTTCCCGTTCACCCCCGACTATGACGAGTACGAGTGGTATCAGGCGCTGTCGTTGTACGAGGGCAAGATGTTCCCCGAGGCGTCCCGCGCGTACGGCCAGATTCTCAAGAACCCCCGTAGCAAGTACAAGGATGGCGCTCGTTTCCAGCTGATGAAGTCGCGAGAGGAACTCGTGCTCTCGAAGTACGGCAAGCTTGAGGACGTGCCGCAGGGCGCGTTGGTGGCCAACACGCTTGAGACGCCCGCGGGCAAGCAGATCATCCAGTACATGGTTTCGGATGAGCAGAAGGGTTTCGTCGTCGCCGCCGACGACCTGGCGGACCGGGAGTTCACCGATCCGGATTGGATTTCGGTTCTGGAGAAATCAAGGCCAGCCCTGGCGTACCTCGGCGGCGTCGTGTCGTTCAACCACGGTTACTATGACGATGCGCGGAAGCGGCTCTGGGCGGTGGTCAATCGTTACCCGGGTGCGCCTGAGGCTGCTTTCGCCGCCAAGCTCGTCCTGCAGACCTATGTGAACGAGGGAGACCTCGCGACGGTCAAGACGGTCGCTCTCAAGTTCGGCGACCTCGAGATCGCTGGGCAGGCCGGTCTTGAGCTGTGCCTTCAGCTCGGAAAGGCCGACAAACACTTGGAGTCGGCCACCTGCTATGGGCAGTTCGTCGTCGATTTCCCGAAGTCCGAGTACATGAGCGTGGCGCTGTACAATCAGGCCAACCAGCTTGACCTTGGCGGCCAAACTGCCCGCGCCAATGTGCTCTTCGAAAAGTACATCAACGACTATCCGGACGACGAACGCTCCAAGTCGCTCTACTTCCGCATTGCGGCCGGCTACAGCTCGATTCTTGAGCTCGACAAAGCGATCCGCTACTTCGAGACGCTGGTCAAGAAGGCGCCTGAGCACACTGACGCGCCCGCGGCACTCTACAACGCGGCGTTCCTCCGGACCGGCATCGGCGATCACCTGGGCGCCGCCCGTGCGTACGAGCGCTATGCCAACCTTCCCAATGTACCCGACGCCGAAGCGATCTACTGGAAGGCCGGCGAGCAGTGGGAACTGGTGGGTCCCCGTGAAGCGATCGAGTTCTACGAGAAGTACCTGCGTACGTTCTCCGCCAGTGAGCCCAGCCATGCGATCATTGCGCAGTACAAGCTTTCCGGCCTGTACCTGGAGCGCGGTGACAAGCGGAAGGCGGCGCAGAAGCTGTCTGATTTGGACGTCACCTTCCGGGACAATGTCGCCCGCGGGGTTAGCAGCGATGCGCGTGAGCTGGCCGCGAAGGCACCCACCCAGACGCTGCTCGCCCAGCTTGAGTCCTACAAGGTCATCAAGTGGAGCAGCAACGAGAAGAACAACGCCGAGCTGCTCCTTGTGACCAAGCGCGAGGACCTCAAGCTGCTGGTGGATGCGTCGCTGGCGCTCATCCAGACCTACCAGGACTACGACGCGGCGGCGGCGGCGCTCTATGTGCAAGGCGCCGCCTACTTCGCGTACTCGGATTTCGTGTACGGATTCCCGCTTCCGGGGGGTCTCAACGAAGAGGAAAGGGGCATCTTCCAGAGCGAACTCGACCTGCGGTTCACCCCCATCCGCATCGCAGCGGAGGACACGGCCAAGGCCCGCCTCCAGGGCGCGTTGGAAAAGGCGCGGGTGGATCAACGGTGGAGCGAATGGAACGGCAAGGCGATGCAATTGCTCCACGACCGGTACCCAATCGAGTACCCGTCTGAACGGCAGGAAAGGCGCGGGGTCGTGGACTTCACGTCGATTCCCTTCGAGGCACCCGAGTCCCCCCGCACAGGAGGTGCACAGTGAGCTTCCTGCTTCTGGCCGCGCTCGCCTGCATGCCGAAGGTGCCCGAAGTGGCGCCTGCGCCTGCCTACGTGCCCGCTCCCACCCCCGCTCCCACCCCCGCAGTCACGCCTGCACCTGCTCCTGACACCGTCGCTGTGCCCTCCGTCGACGTCCCAACGGCGTGGGATCCGGCTGCAACCGCGTCAACCCCGTCCGCTCCGGCTCCGCAAACGGGGCCCGACCGCACCATCAGCGATGCGGCGGCCATGCTCACGACCCAGGACGTTGGCCGCGCCCGCGCGGCCTTGGACATGCTCAAGCCGCTCACGGGGCAGTACCCCGATCGGGTCGAGATTCCCTACAACATCGGCTTGGCCCACCACATCCTCGGTGACGACACCGAAGCGCGGCGCTCCTGGCTCCGTGCAACCGAAGTCGAGCCGGGCTTCGCGAAGCCATGGTTGAACCTCGGCGCGCTCTCTGCTCGCCGCGGACAGATGGAGGCGGCCCTATCCAGCTTCCAAGCAGGGATCCGGCAGGCGCCCACAGACGTGAGCCTTCGAGTGGCGGCGATCGACGCCCACCGCACGCTCAAGCGCTACAAGGACGCTGAAGCGGAGGCGAAAGCCGCGCTCTTGATCGACAGCCGCGCCATCGAGATCTACAACGCGCTCACCGCGGTGTACCTGGAGTCAGACCAACTCGACCTCGCGCGCTTCATGTCGCTCAAAGCCGGCGAAGTCGTGGCCGGGGCGGAGCGGAACGCGGAGCTGCAGGCCAATCTTGGCCAGATCCACCTTCGTGGGGGGTACCCAGGCTCGGCGATCGAGTCCTTCAAAAAGGCGCTAGATCTCGACCCCAACCAGGTCAGCGCGCTCGCCTTTTTGAGCGGCTATTACCTTGATAATCGCAACTATCGCGACGCGATTCCGCTTTTGGAGCGGATGATGGGGCTCTTCCCCGAGCGCGCCGGGCCGCGGATCAACGTCGCGATCGCCTATCGTGGCGAAAAACGGTACGAAGACGCGATCCGCCTGTACAACGACGCCCTTCGTTTGGAACCCTCGAACCCAGATCCGCATCGCAACCTGGCGGTGCTGTACGGCGACTACATGAAGTCGTGGGACACCGCGATCGAGGAGATCGAGGTGTACCGGCGCGCTGGCGGCGGTCCGGCTACTGAGCTTGATCAGTGGATCGCCCAGCTCATCAAGGACAAGGAAAAGGCGCTGAAGCGGGCGCGGAAGGACGAGGACGAACGCAAGCGTCGCGAGGCTGAAGAAGCTGCGAAGCAGGCGCCGCCGCCCATTCCAGAGCCTGCGCCGCTCCCTGTCCCCGAGCCACTGCCCGAGCCCGAGCCCGCGTCGGCCCCCACTCCCGAGCCCGCGCCGGCGCCGTGGGGCACACCCGTTGAACCGGTTCCGCAACCGGCTCCGGAAGCTCCGCCACCGGCGGGGGGTTCTGAGCCGTCACCTTGGGGAGGTTAGCCATGTTCGTCACTTTTTTGCTTCTGGCGCAGTCGGCGCTTGCGGGAGTCAAGGGCACCGAGACGTTGATCGTGACAATTCAACGCCCGGAAGTCGCGATAATCATGAACAAGCAGCACCTCACGCCGAAGTACGACCTTGAGCTGCAGCAGACGTTCCTCCCGAAGGTCGTCGCCAGCGTCAAGGGAAAGCCGTTCTAGGCCACGGATGAGCTTTTTCCTCGATGGGTTCGAAAAGGGCGGCATTTTCATGTGGCCCATCCTGCTGTGTGCGCTCTCGGCACTCACGATCAGCGCCGAGCGTTTTTTGTTTATCGTCTTTCGGGCCGGGATCCACGGCCCGAATTTCATGGGACAGATTCAGCGCCATCTGCTCGACGCGGACACCGACGCCGCGATGCGCTTGTGCAATGCCGAACCGGCTGCGGCCCTCCCAAGGCTGGTCAAGGCGGCGCTTTTGCGCGCGGATCGGCCCGACGCCGAGGTGCGCGACGCCATCGACGAGGCGACCCTCGAGGTGACTCCGCAGGTCAATCGGTGGCTCGCCTTCTTGCCGATGATTGCCAACGTCTCCACCCTCATCGGACTGCTTGGCACCATCCACGGCCTCATCGTTGCCTTTGAGGGGGTCGGGCAGGCCGACGCCGTGGCGCGCTCCCAGATGCTTTCGACCGGGATCGCGGTCGCGATGTATGCCACCTTCTTCGGCCTTCTGGTCTCCATTCCGACCCTCGTCGTTCACGCAATCCTCGCCGCACGAGCCAACGCGATTCTCGATGAGCTCGATCATTACGGATTGCGCGTGCTGAACCTGCTCAATGCGCTGCGCGCCGCCGATGAGCCGAGCGGAGGCGCACCGGTCCTGCCTTTTCCGGGCCGCTAGTTCGGGTGCGTCGTCGTGAGCGAAATCCAGTCGGCGCGAACATCGACCTGACGCCGGTCTTGTCGACCATCGTGCACATCATCCCCATCGTCCTGATCGCGGTCCGCTTCGTCACGGTCGTGCAGCAACCAATCGACGCGCGTCCGCTCCACGCGAGTGAGGCGCCGAGCCGTGAGGTCCTGGAGGTTCAGGAGCACGAGCGGGTGGTGATCCGGATTCTGGACTCGGGCTTTCGGGTCCGCGGCGTTGGTGCGGCGGAGACTCAGCTGCCGTGTCGAGCGCCGTGCGCGCCCGCCGACTACGACTATCTCGCGCTTTCCGACGCGATGGTCAGCGCCAGGACCCAACACCCGGCCGAGACCCAGGTCGTCGTCGCACCCGACCCCGCCGTTCCGTACGAGACGCTGATGGGCGTCTTCGACGCGGTGACCCTTCGTCGTGATGGAAAAGTCCTCCGTCCGCTCTTCGCCCAACCGGTGCTCGTCAACGGCGCCGACGATGGTCCCGCGTCCCGATGACCCGGCGTCAGCGACGGCCCCGCCGCAACACCATGGAGAGCACGCTGATCATCACCTCGATGGTCGACATGTTCACGCTGGTGCTGCTTTTCCTCTTGGTGTTCTACGACCCGTCGTTTCAGACCGACACGGCCCTGGAACTGCCGCAGTCCGCTGCCGATGCGGCCGTTGAGAAGGGTCCCCGAATCCGGGTGCTTCCGTCGGGCGTCGAGGTTGACGGCCGGGTCGTCGTGCAGCTTGAGTCGGGCACGATCCCAGCGCAGACGGTGATGCGCGGCAAGGCGTTTGCCGACGTCATCGATGCGTTGGTTCCGCTCCGGAGCCCCGACGCTCCGGGGGATGGGCCTTCGCTCGTCGTGGAGTGCGACCGTCGGGTGTCGTGGACAGTTCTCGGCTCGGTTCTGGAAAGTGCGGCCGAGGCGGGTTTCGCCCGCTACCGCTTCGCTGCGGTCGGAACGGACTGATCGGGAGGGCGCCCAACAAATTTGAACTTCCTTCACCTCCCGATGTCACTCAGCGCAGTAGATTTCCCCGACAGGTGACCATGTCCGCAGCTGCGCAGCCCCAGGCCGCCCCCAAGACCCTTCCGAAGGTGCTCCGAATCGGTGTCGTCCAGGAGGGCAAGATTGCCCAGGAGCGCTTGATCAAGGCGGGTGAAGCGGTCACGGTCGGGGAGGGTGCGAAGGTCACCTTCAGTTTCCAGGGTCTGGGCCTGGGTCAGTCCCACGCCCTCTTCGTGGCGTCGGGTGGGAACTACGCGCTGGTGGTGCCAGAACGCGTCGAGGGCAAGATCTCCTGGAAGGACGGCATTCGCGACCTCAGCGACCTTCGGGTGCGGGGCGACATGCAGAAGCGGGGGGAGTTCTGGGCGCTGCCGCTGAGCGAATCTGTCCGCGGAAAGGTGTCGCTCGGCAACGTCACCTTGCTCTTCCAGTTCGTGAACGCGCCGCCGGAACCGGTGCGCGCGGTCACGGCGGCCGACTTCAAGGCCACTGTATTCAGCGAAGACGACCCACTGTTCCTCGGGTTGCTCGGCGTTTTCAACCTCATCGCGGTGCTTTTCTTCGTCGTTACCGTTCTTCACCCGCCCATCGAAGAAAACGCGCTGGACTACATGGACCGTGCGTTGGACCTCGTGGTCGACAAGGTCGAATTGCCGCCGGTCGATGTGGCGGTGATCGAGGACAAGGGTCCGGACGAGATCAAGAAGGAGGACAAAAAGCCCGCCGAGAAGGACAAGCCGCAACAGGCCAAGCCCGAGGCGACGGCTGATTCGGTGGCGAAGAAGTCCCTCATCCTCCAGATGCTCGGGACCACCGGAGAAGGCAGCGACCAGATCGCCGCCGACATCATCGGCGACCAACAGGCCATGGCTGGAAAACTCGACGCGGCCCTCCAGGGCGTGACGGGGACCGAAATGGCGGACGGCACCAACAGCGGCCTCAAGGGCGGCGGTGCCGGTGGCACTGGCGATGCGGCGGTGGGCATCACACAGGCCAACGCAGGGAAGGCCGGGGTTGGCGAGGCCACGATCGCGGTGAAGAAGCCTAAGGTCGACGTCGGCGACGGCGATGTGGATGCCGAAGAGGGCGATCCTGCGGATATCGGTCGTGTCGTACGCGCCAGCAAGGGTCGGATCGAGACCTGCGTGCAGGCGGCCCTACGCAAGGACCCGAACACCAGCGGTCGAATTGGCGTGGGCTGGACGATTCAGAAAGGTAAAGTCACCGAGGCCCACACGACCAAGAACACCACGGGCAGCGACGAACTGGCGGCGTGTGTGGCGAAGACCGTTCGTAGCCTTCGCTTTGACGAAAGCGTGGTCGGGGTGGTCGATGAATGGGCTTGGGTCGTATCCGGACAGTAGTCCGGAAAGTTCGGGCCGGTCTTGCAGAAGTGCGGTAAGGTTACCAACTACGCTTGCACGCTCGGAGCTCTGACATGACCCTGCTCCCACTCCTAATGCTCCTCATCAGCGCCCCTGCTCTGGCCGAATCGCCTGGGATCACCACGACAGTTGAGCAGGCCGCTACGGCGACTCCAAAGGAAATGGCGACGGGGGCCGCCGAGATGGTGAAGGAGATCAACGCGGCGGTATCGACCGTGTCGGAGCTGCTCAAGGCGGCGGAGAACGAAAAGAAAAAGAACGAAGAGCTCTTGAAGTGCCTGAAAGACAAGTTGCCGTCCCTGGAGACCATCAGGGAGATCGCCGGGGAAAAGGACAATGAGCTGAAGCTTGCACTCGCGTCGGCCGGCCACCCCGAAAAGACCTACCGGGAGCTGGTGGTTTTGCACGGCCGCGCCAAGGAACTGCTCGTTGCCGCACAGCAATGCGCGAAGAGCGCGGGGGCAGACCCTGGCGAGACCGTCTCGACCGTCACCGGCGGCAGCAACGGCCTCTTGGACGAAGAAAAGCGGGAGGTCGAGATCATTGACTGGGGAACCCCGGGCTGAAGTGCCCATTGGCGGTGTCAGAATCGTCGGCAATCTCCACTTGGCGGGTTAGCAGCCGGTCACCGAAGCACGGCAGGACGGGTCAGATGCAGAGCGGCGTGATGAAGCCTGGTTTGTTTGCAGCGATCGGGCTCGCCGTTTCGGCGACCGCGGCTGCGGCGCCTGGGGATCACATCCGGTTGGGCGACGCAGTGTTGACGCCCTCGGTGATGACCGGGATCGAGGCGCACTCCAACCTGTACTTGGCAGATGGCGGCCCACAAACTCCGGAAGTCACCGCAATGGCTTGGGTGCTGAGGCCCAGGCTTGGATTGGAGCTGGACGGCCGACAGGTAAAGTTCGAGCTCGGGGCGGGGTACGGACTCAAAAAGTTCGTCGATTTCTATCCGGACGACAACTTCCATCCGGAGAACGCCGATCGGTTTTCCGACTTCGACGTCGACCTTTCGCTTGCCGTGCTTCCGCAGTCGCGGGTCGGCTTGCGGTTGGAGAACCACCTCGACAACGACGCTTACGCCGCAGAGTTGCCAACCGCAGAAGGCAGCGCCAGCGCGAACGTCACCCAGACCGGCAACGATCTGTTGGCTGGTGTGCAACTTCGGCCAGGGTCTGCACTTCAGTTCGAGGTCTTGGGCCAGCTCGGGATCGACCTGTACTATGTGCCCGACCCACTTTTGACCCTCCCGGGCACCACCGCGTACAACGGCCGGCAGCAGTACGGCCCCGTCGTCACCGGTACTTGGAAGTTCCTGCCGAAGACGTCGCTGGTTGGGAACTTCTCGTACAATTTTCTCCGCTGGGACAACAATCTCATCGAAGCCATCGGTCCCGACATCGAGGGCTCGGACATCGGTAGCTACATCGGCAAGCCGGATGCGGACGCTTGGCGGGTCAACGCGGGGGTGACGGGGCAGTTCACCCAGAAGCTCGCGGCCTCCGCGCAAATCGGCTTTGGCGCGATGACCTACGATGAGCAGTCGGTGGTCGACGATCCCGACGCGGGAAACATCATCAGCGCGGTCGACGAATTGGACTTCAGCGGCGCCGAGTCGTTCGCGACCGATACCTCGGTGGAAGACGGAATCTTGGTGAACCTACAAGTTGCGTACGCTCCCGCGCGCGGTCACTCGGTAACCGTCGGCTATCGGCGCGATTTCCAGGACGCCGTATTCACGAATTACGTAGCGTTCAATAACGTATTTCTGCGATACGAAGGCTCGGTTCAGAACCGACTTGGACTGGGTGCCGAGGTCAGCTACCGCATTGACTCCTTCCATGGCGAAGTGGTGCGGGGCGATCAGAATCTGATCGCGAAGCTCAGCGCCTCCTACAAGATTGCCCAGTGGGCCTCGGCCGGGGCGTCGGGTAGTTGGATCCGCCGCGCCTGTGTGGCCTCGGACTGCGACGACATCTTCTTCAGCACCCAGTACGACGACTTCTCCGGCACCCTCGGCTTCACGTTCTCGTACTAGTGCACCGAGCGGTGCTATGTTGAGTGCGAAGGTTGGATGCGCGCGTCGCTAGTCGGGCTTTGGTTGATGCTGCACTCGCTCTTCGTCGGGGCGTCGGCGGCGGAGCCGTTGTCGATCGACGTCAGCTTCGAGCTCGGCGTCGGAGACACGGTTCGGGTGGAGGTGCTCGGCCAACTGGAGATGAGTGGCTCGTTCCCCGTCGGTACGGATGGGGCCATCGATGTCCCGTACGCCGGCCGGGTGGTCATCAGTGGTTTCACGATTTCGGGTGCCAAAGAACAGATCGAGGCGGAGCTGCGCGATGGCTACGTACTCAATCCCCAGGTCGTTCTCACGGTAGAGCAGATCACCTCGAAGCTCGTCAAGGTCACGGGCGGAGTGGTCGGACCCGGCGAGTTTCCACTCACCAAAAAGCACACCCGTGTCAGCGACGTCCTGGTGCGTGCTGGGGGACTGATCGATCCGAGCGCGCCGAGCGCGGAGCTCTTTCGGGCGGGTCCCAATGGTACGCGCATAGTTGTCCCCGTTGATTTGTACCTCATCTCCAAAGGCGACCTCACCGCCGACGTCGAGGTGCTCCCCAACGACACCCTCGCGGTGCCCCCGGCCCTCGAGATCTTCGTCGATGGGCACGTGCAGAAGCCCGGGTCGTTGGCCTTCCACGACGGCATGACGGTTGCCACTGCCGTGGCGGCCGCGGGTGGGCTGAGCACGACGGCCCTTTCCGCCAAGGTCAAGCTTATCAGCGGTGAGTCGCAGATATTGGTCAACCTCAAGCGGGTTCTTGCCGGAAAGGACCCTGACGTGGCGCTCAAGCCCGGCGACCACATCAACGTTCCCGAGTCTCCGTTCTGACCTCAAGCTGATGTGCTTTCGCGCGAGGCTCTCGACGCGTCAAGGGTAAAGCGGTACGATGGCGGGTGACGAGGAGTCCCCGTGGCGCGCACGCGACCCGATCTCAGCGATGACACCAGTTCCGATGGCCCGGCGGCGACCTCGTTGTCCAGGGCCGCCGCGCGCGAGGACCTGATGGAGCCTCCCCGCCGAAAGACCGTCGCTCGGCCCAAGGGCTCAGCGAGAAGGCTCTCCCCCGAGCGCGCCTCCGCGCCTGACTCTGCGAGCCAGCGTCAGTTCGCGCAGATTCTCTTGCTGGTCGGACTCGCCGGGAGCACATTCGTGGCGCTGAGCCTCGCTTCTTGGTCTCCGTCCGACCCGTCGCTGTCGGTGGTCGCCGTGGTCGAACACACGATGAACTGGTGTGGGCCGGTGGGCGCCTACCTGGCGGACGCCCTTTACCAGGGCTTCGGGTGGGCGAGTTGGTCGGTACTGGTGCTTGCCGGGTGGTTTGTCCTCAGGTTGGCTGGGCGGGTGACGCGATCCTGGTGGAACGTTCTTTTATCCGGGGGGGCAGTCTGGATGGCCGCTGCGGGGCTCGATCTGGGTCTGGGGCACCAAGCGCTACGTTCCTTTCCTCCAGGGGGAATCGTAGGTGTGCTCACTGGAGAACTACTCGTGGCGCATGTCGGCCAGGTCGGCGGAGCGCTGGCCGTAGGTACCGGGCTTCTCAGCGCACTCACTGCCTTGTTCGGTATCAATTGGCAGCCTGTGGCGGCGGCGACTGTGGAACGCGTGGAGACCGGCACCCCCGCCGTTGGGCGGCTGCTCGGTGCGGCGACGGTCGCGGCAGGCCGGAGTGCGGCTTCCCTCGGCGCCCGCGCGCACGAGGCGTTCCGCGGGAAGTTGGAAGAAGAGGACGAGGACGATTCGGATCCGGCCAGCCTGGGGCGGGTAGCGCCGGTTGCGGCCGGTCCGCAGCACGTGGCGCTGGCGCGTCGGGCGCCGGCCGTTGATGAGGTGGTCGAGCCGATCGCCGATCTCCCATCCGTTCACGGAAGTGTGTGGTCCGCGGCCGCGGCACCTCGGCCGAGGAGTCTCTACGAGGCGCCCTCGGTGGTGGAACGGCCCACCCAGCCAAGCCCGCGCACGCTTGTAGAGGTGCAACTTGAGGAGGACGCCGACGTAGACCGGCCCTCCGGGACCCGGCGCGCGAGCGGCGTGCTTGCCGACGTCTACGACGTTCCCTCGCCGCGGGAGTTCCCGCGCGCGAAGGTGGCGGTTGTTGCCGAGGACGAGGAACTCGAGGTCATCGAGGCGCCCCCACCCGCAGTCGCGCTGGCGGAGGCGCCATCGAACGCCTTCGGATTCGGTCTCGGAGAGGACCCGCCCACGCGGCCTTCCCTGATCAGGCCGGCGCCACCGGTGGAGGTCTTGCCGGCGGCGGTTGTGGAGACCCCTCCTTTGGTGCCGCTCGTCGGGCTCGATGAACCCGAGCTTCAGCGGACGCCCCGCGCCCGGAAGGGGGTCGCCGTCGTGCCGGGGAACCTCTCGTCCGGCGGGCGGACCGATGACGGGCAGGCCGTCCGCGAGACCAACGCGCCCTTCCAACTCCCGCCGCTGAGCCTCCTGGATGAACATCCGGCGATCGTCGGAGCCACAGATGAGGGTCGGCTTCGCGACCTCGCAACCCGA
Organism: Deltaproteobacteria bacterium; assembly: GCA_947445035.1. Lineage (GTDB taxonomy): Bacteria > Myxococcota_A > UBA796 > UBA796 > SXON01 > SXON01. Next base: position 221,410 of record CANFCK010000002.1, on the reverse strand, counting down.
CTCGCCGCAAAGCTGCGCGACTTCGGAGTCGAAGGGCGGGTCAGCGCGATCCGACCCGGCCCCGTGATCACCATGTTCGAGTATGAGCCGGCGCCCGGAATCAAGCTGAGCAAGATCGCCGCGCTTGCGGACGACGTGGCGATGGCGCTCAAGGCCCACGCGATTCGGATCGTCGCTCCGCTGCCCGGGCGGGGCGTGGTGGGCGTGGAAGTGCCCAACGACGTGCGGCAGACCGTCTGGGCACGAGACGTGTTCGCCTCGGCTGAGTTCCGTGATCAGCGCCACACCTTGCCGATCATGCTGGGGAAGGACACTGAGGGCCGGCCCTATGTGGCCGATCTCGCCAAGACGCCGCACCTGCTCGTCGGGGGTACCACGGGTTCGGGAAAGAGCGTCGGCATCAATGCCATGCTGGTGTCGCTGCTGATGACCCGTACGCCCGAGGAACTCCGGCTGATCCTCGTCGACCCGAAGATGTTGGAGTTCGAACTCTATAAGGAGATTCCACACCTCCTTCACCCTGTCGTCACCAACGCGACCTTGGCCAGCAAGGTGCTCGCGTGGGCGTGCGAGGAGATGGACCGTCGCTACCGCATGCTCGGAGACTGGAAGGTCCGGAACATCGAAAACTTCAACCTGAAGGTTGAAGCGGAATCGGCGGACTGGACGGCAGAAAAGGCCAAGTACTACTTCCCGGACTGGCCGGCCGGAGAGCTGCGCCCGACCCCCCGGAAACTGCCCTACATTGTCGTAGTGATCGACGAGCTCGCGGACTTGATGATGGTGGCCGGCAAGGATGTGGAGATGAGTATCGCCCGGATCGCCCAGAAGGCGCGGGCCAGCGGGATTCACCTCATCGTCGCGACTCAACGTCCGTCTGCAGATGTAATAACGGGCCTAATTCGTAGTAATATGCCCTCACGTCTCGCCTATCAGGTGCGCACTGCCAGCGAAAGCCGCATCATCCTTGACGCCATGGGTGCCAATGCCCTTCTTGGCAAGGGGGACTCGCTCTTCGTACCGCCCGGCGTCAGCGCGTTGTCCCGCATGCACGGGCCTTTTCTCAGTGACGATGAGGTCAAGCGCGTGGCGGACTTCTGCCGCAGCCAGGGCAAGCCGAACTACGCGCCGGCCATCAGGCTGGAGGATGCAGACGAGGTGCTCGACGAACTCGAGGAGTTGAACGAGGAGATGTCGGGGTACTACGACGAGATTGTGGAGCTTGCGCTGGAGAAGGGGCAGATCAGCACTTCGATGATTCAGCGCCACCTGAAGTTGGGCTACAACCGAGCTTGTCTGCTGATGGAGCAGCTGGAGAAGCAAGGTATCGTGGGCCCAGCAGATGGGGCGAAGCCGCGAAAGGTGCTGGCGCAATAGCAGCAAGAGGGTCCCGCCGCCGCGTGATTGCCTCAGGCGTGGAGGGTTCGTGCGGCTTCGCCGCGCAGGGCCCCGGTGCCGAGACTCGCAGGCGCGGCCGGCGGCGGTCGGCCGCAATGCCCGCGCGGTCAGCGGTTGTCACCACCGTGAATCGTCCGTCGTCGCTGGGCGTCTGCGTTTGCACGGAACGGAGCCTTGCGACCCATGGATCACCGGCATAAACACCCGCCCCTTTCGGAGTCCCGACTGCTCCCCGCTCGTTGGATCGCTGCTTTCACCCTGGTCGTCAGCTTGGTCGCGCCCGCTTCGGCGCTGGCGTTGCCCGGCGAGCCGACCACCGCCAAGGATGTGGTCTCGGCTGTGCAAGCCACCTATGCAAAGGTGACCGCGGTCCGCGCCGATTTCACGCAGGTCACCACCAACATGCTGACGGGCGTGGAAGAGAAGAAGCGCGGCCGCATCCAGCTGGAACGCCCCAGGAAGATGCGCCTCGAACTGGGCCTCCCGGTTGAGTTCGCCCTCGTGTCGGACGGGGCGACCCAATGGGTTTTCTCCGCTCCGCAGAAACAGCTTGTGGTGCAGAAGGTGCTCGGGACGTCTTCCAGCGGCAGCGTCGATCGGCTCATCGACGACCTGGGTCAGCTCGGCGACCTGTTCGACGTCGTGCTGCTCCCGGCCGCCACCCCGCCGAAGCCCACACATGTGCTCACGTTGAAGCCGAAAACGCCCAACGGCGTCAAACAGATCGAGCTCGTCGTCAAAAAGCAAAGCTACCTTCTTCAGGACCTGACCATCACCGACGCCAACGACGGGGTGACCAAGATGGGCTTCACTGGCGTGGTTCTCGGCGGGGATGTTCCGGATGTCCAGTTCGTCTTCAAGGCGCCGCCGGGCGTCACGGTGGTCAATCAGTAGATGGAACGGGTACACCTGATCTCCCTTGGCTGTCCGAAAAATCGCGTCGATTCCGAGGTGATGGTCGGGAAGCTACAGCAGGGCGCCTTTGTGCTGGTCGACTCCCCCGAGGAAGCCGACGTCATCGTGGTGAACACGTGCTCCTTCATCCGCCCAGCCACCGAAGAGTCGGTGGACACCATCTTGGAGATGGCGCAACTCAAGAAGACAGGCGGCGCCAGGAAATTGGTCGTCACCGGGTGCATGGTCCAGCGCTACGGGCAGTCCCTTGAACTCGAGCTCCCGGAGGTTGACCACTTCTTGGGCACCGGGGAATATCATCGTATCGCCGATGTGCTCTCGTCCCGTCCGGGGGAGGCGGCCAGAAGCTACATCGACACCCCGCTTTACATCCACGACGAATTCGCGCCGCGGATCAACAGCTGGGCCCCCCATTCCGCGTACCTGAAGCTGTCCGAGGGCTGCGACCATCGGTGCGCGTTCTGCATCATTCCGCAACTTCGCGGGAAGATGCGTAGCAGGACGGTGGCCTCCCTGGTGGCCGAAGCGCGTCGGCTGGGGGACGAAGGGGTTGTGGAGCTGAACCTGGTGGCGCAGGATTCGACGGCGTACGGTCGCGATCTGGGTGACGGCACCGACCTCGGGGTCCTTCTTCGCGCGCTTGGCCGCGTCGAAAGCGTGCACTGGATTCGTTTGCACTACGTATACCCGCTCGGTGTGCCGGAGTCGGCTCTGAGCGCGCTGGCCGAGGAGCCCCGAATCCTCAAGTACGTCGACATGCCGCTGCAACACGCCTCCGGGCGCATGCTCAAGGCCATGAAGCGCGGTGTCAGTCGCGACGGTCAGGAAAAGATACTCCGCCGCGTGCGCGACGCCATCCCGAACGTGACGTTGCGCACGACGTTCATCGTCGGTTTCCCGGGCGAGACGGACGCCGACTTCGACGAGCTCTGCGACTTCGTGGAGGCCGAGCGCTTCGACCGCGTCGGGGTCTTCACGTACTTTCCCGAGGATGGAACCCCGGCGGCCACCCTCCCGGGGCAGGTCGATGAGGGCGTGAAGCAGGCGCGGCAGAAGGAGCTGATGAAGCGCCAGGCCGTGATCAGCAGGTCCAAACACCGGAAACTGGTCGGCACCGAAGATGTGGTGCTCGTCGACGGGCCAAGCAAAGAGAGCCCATTGGTTTTGGTCGGTCGGCTTCGGTCCCAGGCGCCGGACGTGGACGGGCACGTCTGGTTGACGGAAACGGACGAGTCGGTGCGCGCTGGTCAGCTTCGGAAGGTGCGAATCGTCAAGGCGACGGCCCATGATCTCGTGGGTGAGGTCATCGGCTGAGCTTGCGGGGCCGCCCGCGGGCCGATAGCGGCCCGGCTTCCACCAGAAGCTCCACTTATGCTCGGTCCGTTCGGATACTGGTCCTACCTCCCCGCTGTCGCCGGGGTCGTTAGCCTCTTCATCGCCGCGTTCTTCTACTTCCGCGTGCGCGCCCTGCCCGAAGGCAACGAGACGATGTCGCGCATCGCCGGGTACATCCGCGTGGGCGCCATGGCGTTTTTGACGCGCGAGTACAAGGTACTCGCGGTTTACGCGGCGGTGGTCTTTGTGGCCCTCGGGCTGTCGATCAGCTGGTTGTCCGGCGCCTGGTTCCTCGCGGGCGCCTCGCTTTCGCTCGGCGCGGGCTTCGTCGGGATGAAGGCTGCCACCTACGGCAACGTGCGCACCGCTCAGGCGGCGGCCACTGGCTCCAAGGCCAACGCCTTGCTCACCGCCCTGGACGGCGGTGCGGTCATGGGGTTGTGTGTCGGCGGACTCGGGCTGCTCGGCCTCTTCGCGGTCTACATGCTGCACCCGATGGGCGATGCTGCTGCCAACACCCAGTTGGCCTCCAGCCTGCACGCCTTCGCGGTTGGCGCGTCTTCAATCGCGCTTTTTGCGAGGATCGGCGGGGGTATCTACACCAAGGCTGCCGACGTCGGCGCGGACATCGCGGGCAAGGTGATCGAGAACATTCCCGAGGACGATCCTCGCAACCCAGGCGTCATTGCCGACAACGTCGGGGACAACGTGGGGGACGTCGCCGGAATGGGGGCCGACATCTATGAGTCGCTTGTCGCCGCGATCGTAGCGACGATGGCCATTGCGCTGACCGCGCCCGCGGCGGACATCGCGCAGCTGGTGGTCAGCGGAACTGCCGACGCCAGGCAGGTTGCCGTAGGCCTGCCGCTGGTCCTGTCTGGACTCGGTCTTGCAGTCAGCATTGTTGGCATCTTCCTCGCCCGCGCCATGCGGAACAGCTCACCCAGCACGGTCTTGCGAGCGGCGATGGTGCTTCCGCCGCTGGCGATGGTTGCGCTGACGGCGGTTCTGTTGCCGACCTTCGGCATCTCTCAGAATGTGACCATCGCGCTTGCGGCTGGCGCCATCGGCGGGGCCGCCATTGGACTCATCACCGAGTACTACACCGGAAGCTACGCACCGGTCAAAGCCGTCGCGGAAAGCTCCAAGACGGGCGCTGGGACCAACGTGATCCGCGGCATGGCCGTCGGCATGGAGAGCGTCGGGGTTTGCCTGCTTCTCGTCGCCGGCGTCGCCGTGGTTGCCAACGCGTACATGGGCGATCTTGGCCTGTACGGAATCGCGCTGGCCGCGGTCGGGATGCTTGGCGGCACGGCCATCGTCATGACCGTCGACGCATACGGTCCGATCTCTGACAACGCTGGCGGCATTGCCGAAATGGCCGGGCTCCCGCCGGCCGTTCGCGAGATCACCGACGAGTTGGACGCCGTGGGCAACACCACTGCGGCGATCGGCAAGGGCTTTGCGATCGGCTCGGCCACCCTCACTGTGGTCGCGCTTTTCTCGGCGTATAGCCTGGAGGTCGGCCACGCGCGCGAAGCCGCGTCCCTGGCGCCGATGAACCTGGCGCTCGACAATCCGGAGATCCTCATCGGGATCCTCGTCGGCGCCGTCTTGCCCTTCGTCGTTGCGGCCTCGACCATGCTGGCGGTGGGGAAGGCCGCTGGCGCCATCGTATTGGAAATCAAGCGGCAGTTCGACGAGATCAAGGGCCTCCGCGAGGGCACGGCCGAGCCTGAGCCCGGCAAGATCGTCGACATCGCCACGGCGGCGGCCCTCAGCGAAATGATTCTGCCCGGTCTGGTGGCCGTGCTGGGTCCGGTCGTCGTCGGCTTCGTCATGGGCCCGGCGGCGCTCGCCGGTACGCTCGCCGGCGCCCTGGCCGTAGGCGCGTCGATGTCCCTGTTCATGGCCAACGCGGGAGGGGCGTGGGACAACGCCAAGAAGTACATCGAAAAGGGTGGTCTGCCGGGGCATCCCAAGCGCAGCGAGACCCACAAGGCCGCGGTAATCGGGGACACGGTCGGCGACCCGTTCAAGGACACCTCCGGACCCGGGGTGGCCATCCTCATCAAGGTCATGAGCGTCGTCAGTCTGCTCATCGCCCCGCTGGTTGCAACCGCCGGCGGGTGATCGTGCCCGGCTAACGAGTCCTTTACGGGCGCAATTCTAGGCCGGCGGCCTGAGTATTTGACGGCTGCTCGCGAAGATTGGAAACTCTCTTGATCGCAACGGCTGCGCCAGGGCATGACCGTGGTAGATTGCCTGACGGGAGCCCCCCTTTCGGGAGGCGACCCGATAGTAGAACTTGAAACGACAGGACCCCCCCCAGGGGGTCTCATTCCCCGATCTCCGGCGGAGAGTGCATGGAAGGCGTGATCGGTTTCTTCAAAGATGGCGGGCCGTTCATGGTCGTCAATCTATTCTTTGTCGCGTTCGCCCTCGCGGTGGTCGTCGAGCGCATGTACTCGCTGTTCATGAGCTACGGGATCAACGAGAAGCCGTTCGTGGCGGCGGTTGACCGCTATCTTCAGGCGGGCAACATCGAGGCTGCGGCCAAGGTGTGCGCCTCCAGCCCGACGCCAGCGCTCTCTCGCGCGACGCGCAACCTCCTCAAGCTGATGCGCAACGGCTTTGAAAGCCCGATGCTCGCCGTCGAGGAGTCGTTGATGGAGGTGCGGCCGCTGGTCCAGTCTCGGGTCGGCTGGTTGTGGTCCATCGCCAACATCGCCACCCTCGTCGGCCTCATCGGGACGGTGCTCGGGTTGATCGAGGCGTTCAAGGCCGTCGGTGCGCTCTCAGCGGATCAGAAGGCCGCTGCGCTCGCCAAGGGCATCTCGGAAGCGATGAACAACACCGCGTTCGGCCTCGGCATCGCTGTGGTGTGCATCTTCTTCCACTTGATCCTCAACACGCAGGTCGTCAAGATCGTGGAGAAGACCGAGCACGCCCTCTTCCACTTCGTCAACGTGCACGCCCAATGGCGCAAGGGCTATCGCCCCGCCGAGGGCGAAGGGAAGAAGGGCTAGCTCATGGCAGGCGGTGGAGGCGGCACCGAGGAGTTGAACCTCGTCCCGTATCTGGACATCATGGTCAATTTGATCATGTTCATGGTCACGGTGACCGCGTACTTGGTGCAGCTCAAGGAGGCGCCGATTCTCGCGCCGACCTACGGCGGCTCGGGCGGTGCGTCGGGAGAACAGAAGCCTTTTCTGACCGTGGCGATCTCCATGACCCAGATCAAGGTGATCGGGGGGGGCGCCATTCAAGGCTCCGAGCAATCGCTCAAACCCGACGACTTCCGCGGGCTCACGGTGCAGCTCCGCTCTCTGAAGACCACCATCCCGAACATGGCGGAGAACTTGGTGGTCACGGCGGACAAGGACGTGCCATACAGCAAAGTCGTCAAGACGATGGATGCGGCCCGCGATGATGCGAAGGGGCCTCTTTTCCCGAACATCACCCTCAGCGTGGCGCTGCCATGACCCCGTCGGCAACCTACAGCAGTGAAGTCAACGACAGCGTCCCCAGCTCGGAATCCGACGACGAGCTGATGCTCCGCCGCCGGCGTCGTCAGAAGCACGGAGAGGCGATCGAGGGCCTCAACCTGACCGCGATGATGGACATCATGACCATCATCCTCGTGTTTCTGATCAAACAGTACGAGGCCTCTCCGCAGAGCATCACGCTCAGTGACGACCTCACGCCGCCCAAGACCACGTCTGAGGCGGAGATGGTGCCGGCCGTGGCGCTCACCATTTCCAAGACGGCGCTCTTGGTCGACAACAAGCTCGTCGTGACCGTGGTTCCGGGGACCGCCCTGACTACGGACGACTGGGCAAAGGTCAGCAAGGCCTTGGGGGTCCGTCGCGACCAGATCAAATACCTGGCCGAACGGGGGGGCGCGAAGTTCGATGGCAACGTCATGTTGATCGCCGACGACGACACCCCGTACGAAATCATCAGCAACGCGCTGCTCTGCGCCGGCCGCGAGCAGTACACCACCTACCGACTGGTCCTGCAGGCGGGTGGCAGGAAGTAGAGCGGTCGGCGGTCTTGCCACGCTACATTGTGCCCGCGGGTACGGAGGGGGTCCGATGACCATCATGCTGTTCGTGGTTGGCTGCACGGGAAACGCTTTGATCCCTGGTGGGGACGTACAAGTCGGCGACTCGGGCTTCGATGAGACCGACGTCACCGCGCCGGAGATCGTCTTCGAGCCGTTTTCTGAAAATGTGCCGGGCGGCTCCGACGTCGATGTTTCGGCGGAGATTACCGACAACGAGGGCGGTACTGGGGTGTTCCTGGCCACCCTCTATTTCCGCAGCGAAACCGCCAGTAGCAAGGACTGGAAGAGCATTGGGTTTACCCGGCCCAGCTCGGGCAGCGAGTGGACGGCGACCATCAGCGGCGACGAACAGCGGTCAGCGGGGATGTGGTACTACCTGCTGGCGATCGACGGCTCTCAGAACGAAGCCGTCGACCCTCCGCAAGGCGCGGACGCGCCCTATCACTACAGCTACGCGGACTGACACGCCGCCGGGCTCAGATGCGGCGGAGCTTCATCTGCACGTCGCCGACCCAGTGTGCCTCGAACCCGCGAACGCAAGTGTCAAGGTAGCGCTCGTAGTCGTCGAACAGGGCGTTGCCCCAGGTTTCGCGGATCTGCACTTCGTGCAGGCGCATCCGGCGCAACCACTCGGCGGTGGTGCGGCCATAGTGTTCGCGCCGCATGTGGAGCTCTTGGATCTCCCACTTGGGGTTGACCGCGGCCACGAGTTCTTCCACCCGCGGGTTGCGCCCGCCGGGGAAGATGATGTCGGCGGTGAACTGAAGGTCCAAGAGCGCCTGCCGGGTCCGGGGTACTCGGTTGGTGAGGATGGCTTGGAAACCGAAGTGTGCGCCCGGCTCGACCCACTCCGCAAGCTTCGTAAAGTACTCCCGGTAGATGTCGACGGCTTTTCCCTCACGGGCCTGGGCGGGGGAGCACAGGTGGTCAATCATCTCGATCGAGACCAGCCCGCCGTACTTTTCGGGCGGCTTCCAGTCTCGGTAGTCGCAGATGTGGATCTGGGTGCGCTCGAGCTTTCGGGCGTAGCACCACTCGGCCTGCGCGGTGGACAGCGTCACGCCCTCGGCGCGCTTCACGCCGCGACGGATGCAGTAATCCAGCATCGAGCCCCAGCCGCACCCGATGTCGAGCACGGTCTTATCCGCGTTGAGCTCGGCAAAGTCATATAGGACCTTGGCCTTGTTTTCCTGTGCGTCCTCAAGCGACTGGTCAGCCGACTGGTACACCGCGCAGGTGTAGTGCATGTTGGTATCCAACCAAAGCTTGAAGAACTCGTTGGACACACTGTAGCTGACGTCGATCTCGGCCTGAGTAGAAGTCACGGCTCGCCTGGAAGTGGGGCCCGGCTAACGCAATTCTGAATGGGCCGCCCGTGGCTGCCTCAGGCGGGTGGCGGGATGAGCGGCCAGAGCTCTGCGGGCCATTCGCCGAACACTTGCACCTCTGGAACCAAGGCGACACCGGTCTCCTGGAGTACTCGGCCCCACGCCGTGCGGATGCAGGTCATGACGTCGTGGGCGCTCGCATCTCCGTGATTGACGATGAAATTTGCGTGCCGGGCGCTGATCTCCGCGGCGCCGGATCGCCAGCCCTTCAAACCGACGCCCTCGATCAGCCGGCCCGCGTGATCGCCGGCGGGGTTCTTGAAGACGCTCCCGCAGCTCGGCAGGTCCAGCGGTTGCGTCGCCTTGCGCCGGGAGAGGTGGTCGGCGACGCGCCGCCTCTCGTCGTCGAGGCCCACCCGGGATGCGCGCAACTCGGCGGCCACCACGATGAACCCGTCCGGCAAACCGCCGTGGCGGTAGCGCATCTCGAGCCCGCCCCGTTCGATGCGTTGCCCATCGATCCCGACGACCGCCACGAGGCAGTCAGCCAGCTCGCCGAGCGCGGTCCCGGCGTTCATCGCGACGGCGCCCCCCACTGAGCCAGGCACTCCCGCGAGACAGGCCAGCCCGCCGAGTCCCAAGCGGTCGAGGCGGGACAGGAGCACGGCGTTGAGCAGTCCAGCCCCTGTGAGCAGCACCAGGTCGTCTTCAGTCCGCCGTAGCACCTCCAAGCCTCGGAACTCCCCGGCGAGGCGCACCGTCGTGCCCCTGAGCCCGGCGTCGGGAATGAGCAGGTTGGAGCCGTTCCCAAGCACCAGACGCACGTCAGCGAGCCCGGTGAGCTGCGCCGCCGTCTCTGCGACAACGAGCCGCTCCAACGGGCCACCTACGCGCCAGTACCCATGTCGGGAAAGCGGCTCCCCAAGAAGTTCGCGCATGACCAGGGCTACTCTTCCTCTTCCTCATCCGGGTCGTCCGACTCTGGATCCTCGTCGATGATCTCCGGCTCGGGGTCGGGCTGCGCTTTGGCCTTGACCTTCCCCGCCGCAGGCTTCGCGGCCGCCGGCTTGCCTGGCTTCGCCGGCTTCACGGCGGTGGGCCTGGCCTTTCGCACCGGCAGCACCACCGCCGTCAAGGCGGCGTCGTCCACGGCAACCTTCGAGGCCTTCTCGATCTTGGCCATGCGCGCCTTTTTGGCATCATCCATCTTCGCCGCTTTCCAACTCTTTTTTACGTCGGCGTGGGCCTGCTCGAAGGTTTTGGGCGCTGGGGCGCGCCGCGCGGACACGTACACGATGTTGGCGCCCTCGCGGGTCATGAAAACCTTGCTGACCGTGGCCACCTTGGTAAAAAAGACGGTTTTGAGCACGGTCTTGTCGAGCTTTTTGTCCGCACGGGTGACAAAGCCCATGTCGCCGCCCTGGTCCCGATTTTCGTCCCCGGACGCTTTTTTGGCAGTGGCCGCGAACGTGCGTTTGGGGTCCTTTGCGACCGCCGCGTAAAGCTTGTCCGCGGCCGCCTTCGCGGCAGCCGGAGTGACCTTCGGCCCGACGCGGACGAGCATCCGACTGGCACGTGCGGTCTCTGCGGTCGCGTACAGCCCCGGATTCTGCTCGTAGAACTTCTGTAAGACCGCGTCCGTGGGCTCCTTGATCTCCTCGTAGACCTCCTCTTCCAGGTAGGCCCGAACCAGCGCCTTGCGTACCAGAGGGTTGTTCAGGGTCTCCTGACTCTTCTGCGCTTCCAAGGCCAGGAGTCTCTCGTCCACGAGGCCGTCGAGCACCACCCGACGCTCGTCGGGGGTAAGCGCCACGCCGTCGGCCGGCTTTGCCTTCTTCGCCGCGGCGGCAAATTCGCTGGCATGGATTTCGCTACCTTGAACGCGTGCGACCACCGGGTCGGAGTCGGCGGCGAACGCCGCCGGCACGCTGGAGAGAAACACGCACAGGGCAAGAAACATCATTCGCTCCGGTCGGTGCGCTGTAGCCCGGCTGACAGGCAGTGGCCGGCCCCCGGCGCTATGGTCTGGGCAGATGCGCGTTCTCCTCGTACAGGCCTTCACCGCCCTCGACATGGAACTGGTCTACCCCCTCGGTCTGGCCTACCTCGCGGCGCACATCCGCGACCGGCACGCGGTCGAAATCTTCGACGTCAACTTGCATCGCGACGATCCCTACGCGGCCCTGCGGTCGTGCGTCCTGGCCTTTGGGCCGGATGTCGTCGGCTTCTCGCTGCGGAACATGAAGGTCGGGATGCCGCATTTGCATACCGATGACTTCGAGCCTCAGCAACGGGCGATTCAGCTCGTCAAACGCGTCGCCCCGCGCGCAAAGATCATTGCAGGCGGCACGGCATTTTCGCTGTACAGCGAGGTGATGATGCGACGGCTGCCCGAGGTGGACATCGGCGTCTGGGGCGAAGCCGAGCTTCGATTCGCTTCGTTGCTGGACGACATCGACCACCCAGAGCGATTGCGGGGGATGTATTTTCGCCGAGGGGCGGAGCTGGTGTACACCGGCCAGCCGCCCGGGGTCGAGTGGGCCGAGAATCGGCCCCCGTCGCGCGACCTGGTCTCGCACGAGCCCTACCTCCGCTCTTCGTTTGTCTCGGTCGGCGTCCAGGCGAAGCGCGGCTGCTCGCTGCACTGCGTGCACTGCTCTGACACGTTTCTGCTCGGACATCGCGTCCGGCAGCGTGATCCGGTCGATGTGGTGGATGAGATGGAGCTGCTGGTCCGCGAGCACGGTGTGCGCCAGATGTTCATCTGCGACCAGATATTCAACATCCCGGTCGGCCACGCCATCGCGATCTGCGAGGAGATCACCCGTCGGAAGCTCGACGTGAAATGGTCCGCGTGGTTCAACGAGCATCGCAACACGCTCCCCGACGAGCTGATGGTGGCGCTCAAGCGGGCGGGCTGTGGCCTGTTGTCCTTCTCGCCCGATCACGTGGACGACCGGATGTTGCGCAACCTCGACAAGAACTTCCGCCACGAGGACATGCTCTACACCGTCCAGGTCGCCAAGAAACACAGCATGGATGTGGAGTACAGCTTCTTCTTGAACAGTCCGGGCGAGGACTGGCGTTCGCTCTCGGCCATCGTTCGATTTCTCGCCCACGCCCGGTGGGAGCTGGGACCGCGCCTGCGGCTGTTCACGCTTTTGATGATGCAGCCGATTCGGGTGTACCCGCACACCCGCCTGCACGAGCTCGCGAAGGAGACGGGGCTCATCGACAAAGACCACCAGTTGGTCGAAGGCCAGTTCTGGAATCCCGGGAGCCTGCAGTACGCAGTCGCCGGCATCCAGTCCGCGGCGCACGCCGTCTACGATCTGCGCCAGAGCTGGCGAAATGTCAGTGGTCGCACCTTCGACTCGGTCACTCGGCCGTAACGGGAGGCTTCCCGCAGATATCGCCATTCTGCTGGCGTTCGGCTTCGAGGAAGCTGCGGATCGACGACGCGGGCACCGGCTCGTCGCCCAGTCCCTTGCTCCACATCATCGCGCACTCCTCGCACACGGGTTCGCCATCCCGCGCCGCCTCTCCGCATCGACACCCGCCGGCTCGCACCGCGCACAGCTTGCAGGGCGTCTCGATGCAGCAATCGTAGCGACCGGCGAGTTCAAGCTCACCGACGAGCTCACGGAGCTCGGCGCTCAATGCCTTGCGCCGGATTTCGAGGGCGTCAGGGGCTTGCGGTGGCACGGAGGTCGCCGGCGCCACTTCGCCCGCCCGTTCGGGCTCCGCCGAGCTGCATGCCACCAGCGCCGCGACCAGAATCCACCGCATCCGAAGGCGCTATCGGCGTGCGTTGGTTACCGCACCTCCCATGCGCAACGTAGTGGCCACGCTCCTGCTCGTCAGCTGCTCGGACTACGACCTCACCGCTGAAAAGGAGACCACCAAGATTCCACCCGGGCGTCAGGACGAACACGATCCCGGCGCCGACTCCTCGGACGACGGCGGCAGCGGCTCCGACGATACTGGCGGCGGCGAGCTTCCCGGAACGGACGTTCCCGAAGGCAAGATCGACGTGGTGCTCCTGATTGACGGCGCCTATTGGTACGACTGCTACCATGCCGATCTGGCGGTCAATACCGCCGCGCTCGTCGATGCGCTCTTCGACAGTGGCGCGGATGTCGGCATCGCAATCGCGAGTTTCGACGACTACTATGTGGATGGTGAGTGGTACACGGCTTGGGAAGGGCACCCGTACACCCTGAATACGCAGCTCACCACCGATCGGTCGCGACTACACTCGGCGGCCGCGGGGCTTTCGTTGGAGTGGGGAGGGGACGGGCCTGGGGATGGGTACGAGGCCCTGGTTCAGGCCGCGGCGGGCAACGGATACGACCAGGACTGCGATCAAAAAGACGATGCGGCGACCGACATCGCACCCTTCCGCAAGTCAGGCGGGGACGCGTTCTCTGGGAACGTCGGCGGCCAGTACGACAGTTCGGTTTCGGGCAGCGGCGACGAAGGCGGCATCGGTCTGCGCGCCAACAGCAAGCGCATCTTCGTGCTCATCACCGAAAATGGCATGCGCGAAGCGAAGTATGGAGACCCCATGCCCAAGAACCCCTGCCCGGATGGGGCCGACAAGGGCGACGCGGTCGGCGCGTTGCAGGCCATCGACGCTCGGTTCCTGGGTGTCAACGCCTACGAGTTCTGGGATGAAGACGACAAGCCGCAGGAGCAGCTCGAAGCGCTCGCCACCACGCTCGGCAGCAAGATCGACAAGGATGGGGATGGCCAGAAGGACGACCTCGCCGTCTTCGGCCAGGACTGGAACTGGCCGGCCACCGCAGTCTTGGTCGATGCGGTCTGGCAGCTCGTGGAAAAGTAGTGCTTCGCTTTGCCTTGCTGGCGGTGCCGCTGGCGCTGGGGTGCCCGAGGCAAGGCGCCTTGCCGATCGTCCTCCCGCCCCCGCCGGAGGTGCGCGCCGCCCCCGCGCCGCCGTCGACGGAAGAAACCGCCCTCTTCGATTCGATCACGGTCGACTACATGCGGGGTGACGCGGTCGGCGCTCTCGAAGCCATCCGCGCCTTCGAAGGCCGGTACCCCACGTCGGTGGCGCTGGGCATGCTCGCAGACTGGAAAGCGGGTATTGAGCTTGTCGGCCGCCAACCCCCCTCGCTGGCGGGCCTTCGTTTTTTCGATCAGGCCGGCGCCTACGCCGACAATGTGGTCACCCTTGTTGCATTCTTCGAGCCCTGGTGCCCTCATTGCCAGGTTGAACTCCCCCAGTTGGAGCTCGCGCGCCGCGACTTGGAGGCGAGCGGCTTCGGGATCATCGGGCTGACCCAACTGTCGCGCGGTAGCACCGATGCCGACCTGGCCGCCTTTGTCGAAACGGGCTTTCTCCGGTTCCCAATCGCGGTCGAAGATGGGAGCCTCACCCAGGCGTTCGGCGTCACCGGCGTGCCCTTTCTGATGCTGGTCCGGGATGGGCGGGTGGTGTGGGCGGGACACCCGGAGCTCGTCACTCTGGACCTGATTGAGGGGTTGGTCGCAGGTTCGCCGCTGCCACTCCCGCGCGGAGGGACGTCGAGCATCCCTCCGTAGCGCAACGGTTGCTTGCGGCGACCCCCAGCCGGGGCTAACGTCCGGCCATCGTCGGGTGCCTCATGAACGGCCTTCTCATCGTCTTGTTCGCCGCCGGTTGTGGTACGGCTTCGACGGTCGAGACCGACCACACCGATGAGCCGGTGGATGTCGATGGCGACGGCCACGTAGCGGACGAGGACTGCAACGAGGCCGATGGGGTGGTCTACGTCGGTGCGCCCGAGCTCTGCGACGGCATCGACAACGACTGCGACGACGTCATCGATGATGACGCCACCGACGCGACCGTTTTCTACGTGGACCTGGACCAGGACGGCTACGGCGATCCCGGCTCGCTGGTCACCGCCTGCGCCGCGCCCGACGGGTACGTCGATGTCGCCGGCGACTGCGATGACGGGGACGCGGCGTGGAATCCAGGCGCGGCTGAGGCCGACTGCGCCGATCCGAACGATTACAATTGCGACGGATCGGTGGCCTTCGAAGACGGCGATGGCGACCGCTCCGCGGCGTGTGAGGATTGCGACGACGACGACCCGGACGTCTTTCCGGGCGCGGTCGAGCTGTGCAACGACACCGACGATGATTGTGACGGCACCGTCGACCAGGACGCGACCGATGCGACCTCGTGGTTCCAAGATGACGACGCCGACGGCTACGGCACCGACACCACCGTGGCAGCTTGCCTCCAGCCCGACGGGTACGCGCGCTACGCCGGGGACTGCGACGACACCAACAACGACTACCATCCCAACGCCAGCGAGACCGACTGCACCGATCCCAACGATTACAACTGCGACGGGTCGGTCGGCTTCGCCGACGCGGACGGCGACGGGTTCCCCGCCTGCGAGGAATGCGACGACAGCGAGGCCACCCACAACCCCGACGCTACCGAGTTTTGCGACGGATTCGACGACGATTGCGACGGCACGGTCGATGAGCCGGACGCCGCGGACGCCTCGACCTGGTATTCCGATGCCGACGGCGACGGCTTCGGCGACCTGGACACCCCACAGATTGCCTGCGATCTGCCGGTCGACTACGTCCTGGACGCTGCGGACTGCGACGACTCGGACGACGCCGAGTATCCAGGGGCCGACGAGGTCTGTGACGGCGACGACGATGATTGCGACGGCGAGGTGGATGAGGCTTCCGCCATCGACGCCTCGACCTGGTACGCCGACGCCGACACTGACGGGTACGGTGATGTCGCGACATCGGCAATCGCTTGTTATCAGCCGGACGGCTACATCGCCGATGACACCGACTGCGACGACACCGACGAAGCGGAGCACCCGGGCGCGGACGAGCGATGTGACGGTGACGATGACGACTGCGACGGGGAGGTCGATGAGCCGAGCGCCATCGACGCCGGCACGTGGTATGCGGATGCGGACTCCGACGGGTATGGCGACGCCAGCAATTCGGAGATCGCTTGCGATGCTCCGCCGGCGTACGTCGCGGACGACACCGATTGCGACGACTTCGACAATGATGTCAACCCAACCGCGCTAGAAGCGTGCAATGGCATCGACGACAACTGCGATGGCGACGTGGACGAGGCGACTTCGGCCGATGCGCTGACCTGGTACGCCGACGGGGACGGCGACGCCTACGGTGACGCGGCGGTCGTTCAGGTCGCATGCGAGGCCCCGACGGGGTACTCCGCGCTCGACACCGACTGCGATGACGGCGACGCCAACGAGTATCCAGGCGCCGACGAGTATTGCGACGGTGACGATGACGATTGTGACGGGGAGATCGACGAAGACGCCGCTGTCGACGTGGTCACCTGGTACCGCGATGCCGACGCCGACGGCTACGGCGAACTCGCCACCACCGACGTGGACTGCGATATTCCGAGCGGATTCGTCGCGGGCGCCACGGATTGTGACGACACCACCGACGCGGTGAACCCCGGCGAGATCGAAGTCTGTGATGCCGCCAGCGTCGACGAAGACTGCTCCGGTGCCGCCGATGATTTTGATGCTGGCGCGGTCGGGGAGACGTCCTGGTACGCTGACGCTGACGCTGACGGCTACGGCAATGTCGCCGACACGCTGAGCCGCTGCGATCAGCCAACCGACTACGTTGCGGACGCGACCGACTGCGATGACACGGACGACAGCGACTACCCCGGCGCCACCGAAACCACCGGAAACGGCGACGACGAAGACTGCGATGGTGGCGAAGTATGTTGGACGGACGCCGACAGCGACGGCTACCGACTCATCGGCACCACGTCGGTCGTGTCCACCGACGCCGACTGCGCCGACGCCGGGGAGGGAAGCAATGCCGAGCCGGCCACCGATTGTGATGACACCGACGCCACCGAGTTCCCCGGCGCCTCCGAATACTGCGATGGTGACGACGACGACTGCGACAGCCTGGTCGACGAAGACGGCGCCATCGACGTCGTGACCTGGTACGCCGACGCCGATGCCGACGGCTACGGCGACCTCGCCACCACCGACGTCGATTGTGACCAGCCCAGCGGCTACGTCGCCGACGACACCGACTGCGACGATGGGGACGGTGGCGTCAACCCCGGCGCCCCCGAGGTGTGCGACGGCGCCAACACCGACGAAGACTGCGACGGCGCTGTCGACGACGACGACAGCGGCGCCACGGGGCAGACAGCCTGGTACGCGGATGCCGATCTCGACGGCTATGGCGACGAATTCGCTATGAACATGGCTTGCGACGCCCCGGTCGGCTACGTCGTCGACGACACCGACTGCGACGATGCCGACGCGGCGATCAACCCCGCCGCCAGCGAGATGTGCGACGCCGCGAGCGTGGACGAAGACTGCAACAGCCTCGCGGACGATGACGACGGCGGTGCCACCGGCCAGACCTCCTGGTGGGAGGACGCCGACACCGACGACTACGGCAGCGAGGTCCTCGGGGTCTCCGCCTGCGACGAGCCGGCCGGCTACCTCGTCGACAACACCGACTGCGACGACACCGACGGTACCGTCAACCCCGGCGCCACCGAGGTCGTCGCCAACGGCGTCGACAACGACTGCGACGGCGGCGAGACCTGCTACGACGACGATGACGACGACGGCATGCTGGACGCGGGGGGCGACACCCGCGCCTCCGCCGACGGCGACTGTAGCGACGCCAACGAGGCCCTGTCCACCGCCTCGACCGACGACTGCGACGACACCGATGACACCGTCTACCTGGGCGCGACGGAGCTCTGCGACAGCCTCGACAACGACTGCGACGGCGTGGTCGATGACGGCGCCACCAGCACCTGGTACGCCGACGCTGACTCCGACACCTACGGCGATGTGGCGGTCACCACCTCCGCTTGCACGGCGCCCAGCGGCTACGTCGCCGACGACACCGACTGCGATGACACTGACGACACCGTTTTCCCGGGGGCGGCCGCCGTTTGCGAGGACTTTGTCGTCAACGACTGCGACGCCACCTCGGACGAGTGCGCATTGAGCGGTGTCGCGCTCGTCACCGCCCACGATCGGGCCTACTGGTACGGGGTCAACCTGTTCAGCGCGACGGCGGGGGACAACGTCGGCATCACGGTTGAAGGCGTGGGCGACGTCGATGGAGATGGCCTCGACGACATCGGATTCGGGGCCAACGCCTACGATCCGACCACGGCGATGTCCAACGCTGGCCGGGCGTGGGTGTACCGTGGCGGCGCCACCTCGGGAGCGGTGCAGTTGACGGCTGCCGAGCTGGGTTACGTCACGGTCACCGGCACCTCGGGCACCACAAACCCCGACAATCTGGGCTACCAGGTCTCGGCTGGGGGTAACTTCACCGGTGCGAGCTCGGTCGACTTGGTCGTCGGCTCCTACAACACGCGGTACACCGGGATCTCGCCGGGCGATGCAATGGTGTTCGCCACGCCGGTGGGCTCGCTCACGCGCACCAGCGCCACCCTTGTCATCCAGAGCGTCGCCAGCTCGGACAACATGGGCTTTGATGTCAGCGGGGGGCAGGACGTGGATGGCGACGGTCGGGCCGACATCGTCGCGGGGGCCTACCAGTACGACGGTGGATCCCTGAGCAACTCGGGCGGGGCTGTCTACTTCCCCGGCGGCACGACCGGCACCCACTCGATCACATCGACCAGCGGCGAGTTGTTCTATGGCTCGGCGATCTCGGATCAGGCCGGGCAGATCGTGGCCTTGATTCCCGACGTGAGCGGCGACGGCATCGGCGAGCTCGTGATCGGCGCCTACAAGGCCGAAGCGAGCGCAACCTACCTCGAGCAGGGCGAGGTCTATGTCATCTACGGCGAGACGACGCTCGTCGGCGGCAACCTGTCATCGGCGGCCGATGTGACCCTGGTCGGCCCTTCTCTGACGTCGGCGGAGTTCGGCCGGAGCATGGACGGCGCCGGTGACGTGGACGGCGACGGGAGCGACGATCTCATCATCGGCACCCACCAGGACACGGTGGGCGCCTACACCACCGCCGGCTCCGCCAGCGTCTACTTGTCGAGTGGGACGGGTATCCCCACGACGTCGAGCATCGAGTTGGAGGGGTCGTTCACCGGCGACGTCTTCGGTCGCGCGGTTGCGGGCGGAGGCGACTTCAACGGCGATGGGAGCGCGGACATCGCGGTGGGCGGCACCTCGTACGACACCACCACCTTCTCCGGCGCTGGCGCGGTCGCCCTGTGGTACGGACCCGTCGCGTCGGGAACCTACAACGTGTCGGCGGCCGACTTCCTGGTGACCGGCACCACTGCCAGCGAGGCGATGGGCTCATCCGTCGCCTTCCTGGGCGACACCGACGGCGACGGCTTCGACGATCTCGGCATCGGCGCTACGAATTGGGACTCCTCCACCACCTCCAATGTGGGTGCGGTGTTCCTCCTCCTTGGCACGGGCGACTGACGACATTCGGTGGTAGGCTTGGCCCGGGAGGCCCGATGATTCTGGCCCTGTTGTTTGCGTGCGCCGAACCCTCGTCCAAGGGCGACACCGCTGGTGACGCGTGGCCGGAATGGCAGGACGAAGCTGAGGAGGGCACCGAGCCCACCCCGCCGGGACAAGATCCGGATGGGAACGAGGCAGAGCCGAGCGTCGATCCCGACGAGTGCGAGCCTGACGCGTGCATCGAGTTGGCCGAGGCGGTCGACCGGGGCTTCGCCGCGGTGGCCTACGGCAGCGCCGGGCTCACGATCGACAACAGCGGGCCTTACGCGGTCTGTTTTGAGCGGTGGTACACCTTCTTGAGTCCGGAGTCGCAGGACGCCGTGGGGGGCACGACCGAAACGTCATTGGAGATCGAACCCGACTCTACGCTGACCTTGCCCTACGCCGAGTGGAGCACATCCTCGGAAGAGGAAGCCTGGTGGTGTGTTGAGCACAACCAGTACACGGCTTCCGGGGCCGACTACACCTTCAACGGCTCCCGCGCCCCCACCCGCATCGCGACCTGGACCAACGACGCTTCCGACCAGGATCGCGACGGCAGCGAGGACCACCACGATTGGTCCCTCGACGATGGCCTCCCTGAGACGCAGCACAGCGTGTGGGACTACCTCGACGAGGAGCCGGTGTTCATCGTCGGTCGTAGTATGAACTGGTTCGAGTTGGGGATTGGGCAGACGACCCGGGTGGTGGTCGAGGTGACCAATCTCGGCCGCAGCGCCGGCAAGGCCAGCGTCAGCGAGAAGGTCCCCCCGGGCTGGGCGGTCTCGGCGATCTCACCGGCGCCGTTGTCGGAAACCGTCGATGCCGACGGTGGCACGGTCATCACCTGGCAGGTCGAGCTGACGGCGGCAGTCGAACCCACGGACACCTATGCCGCTACCGACTACGACGACGCCGAGCTCGAGTACCGGCTCACCTACAACGGCCAGTGCACCGGGCGCGAGATCGGCTTTGCTCCCAACGCCCTCTGGAGCTCGTCCGGGGACGGCTTTGTATCAGAGGGCGCGCCGTTGGTCATCCAGTGCTGTGGCGGCGAGGACGGCGGGCTGGGCGGCGGACCGGGGGGCGGAGTCCCCTGATCGCGTGGGCGCGCGCTATTTCAGGAGCGTGCGTTCGAACCCGAGCCGGCCATCGGCGTCGTAGAAGGCGACCGTCATCTTCGCGCTGTCAGCCTCAATCCAGACGAAGCCTTCGTTGTCGTCCTCGTACCAGGTGTCGTGGCCCGGGTAGAGATTGGTCGTTTGGGCCCCGGCTCCGCTTACGATGAGCTCGGTGCCGGCGCAGGTCTCGGTGATCCACTGCAAGCTGTGATCGTGTCCGCAGAGGTACATGTCCACGATCCCGCAGACGCTCTGCTCCATGAACTCCTTGACGTAGGTGCCGTTGCCGATCGGCGAGGCGGGACCGCCGTCGTAGTCACCCGCGTCGCCGTGAGGACCGTTGCTTCGGTAGGGGTGGTGCCCGTACGCGAAGGTCCAGGTGGCCGCGGACAGCGGCGCCCGGTCTTTCATCCAGGCGAGCTGTTCGTCGAAGAACCCCCACACCATCGCGTTGGTGTCGAGGACGAAGAACTCCGCCACTCCGGCGTCGACTCGATAGTATTGAGCCGGAAACACCCACTTGTCCGAGCGGTCGGTGTACTCGACGTAGAACGGGGCGCGCCAGAACTCGTAGCCCGAGCCCCCCGCGCCGTAGTCGTGATTCCCCAACGTTGGATAGAAGGGAAAGCTAAGGTTCGCGTAGGGGAGCTCGAATTTAGACTCGAATTGGATGTCGAAGCCGTCATCGACCCCGCTGTCGTAGAAGTTGTCGCCCAGGAGGATGGCGAAGTCACAACCGCGGGCGGCGCAGACGGCCTCCATGCCATCGGCGACGGCGTATTGCAGGGCCGTCCCCTTTCCAGTGTCGCCCAGGGCCAGGAAGCGCACGGTTTCGGCGGGGGGGCGAGTAATCACGGTGTCGATGATCACGCCGTCCGCGTCAGGGGGAGGTGCGGCGGACTTCCCCGGCTGCGTCCAGATCGGCGTGGCCGGGGCCCCGTCGGTGACCGGGATGGGGGGCGCGTCGCCACAGGCCAAGTACAGGACCGACAGGAGCATTGTTACGGCAGTGTGACACGGACGCTGGTGGCTGGCCATCATACTGGTGGCGATGGCTCCGCCGCCGTTGGACCTCGCCGAATTTCGCCTGCTCCAGGCGCTCCGGGCGGACCCTGCGGGCCCCGCATTCACTCAGCTCTGGAACGCACAGGCCGGGGCCGGTTGGTCGGTCTTTCGAGCGCTGGTCGATCGAGACGACGACGCGATCGGCTGGATGGCTACCTTTCGGCTTGACCTTGCCGAGCGGGCGCAGGGCCTCCGCGTGGACGAGGGGGTGGCGCCTCAGGTGGGCCGGGCGCTCTACGAGCACGCTCTCCCCGCATTTTCAGGGCCGGGCGTGCTGCCGACCGACACGCTCACGCCCGACGAGGCCGGGATCCGGGCGCTTCCCACCTCGGCTCGGCTCGCGTACCTTGTCGACCTGTTTTTTGACTGGACGCCGCCTGATCCGGCCGTTGTTGCCGTCTACCGCCTCCTCGAGCCGGCGGAGGACACCAACGCGCGCCTCTTGGTTCACACCGCGCTCTTGCGCAACCCGCCCGCCGAGGCGCTGATGTTGCCGCCCGGGTTTTCGCCCTCGCACTACCGCCCACCCATCGGACTTCGTGTACTCTGGCCTTGGCTCTTGGGGGCGCTGCTCGCGGCGGTTCTGTCAGGCGCATCGGCCTTTTGGTAGTGTCGCTCGGGCCGGAGAATCGCACGATCGTGGGGCGGGAGCGCGCACTGGAGGGGCGAGTGCGGTAGGATCCGCGCGCCGAGGGACACTGTATGGCTGACGAACGCAAGTCGACTCCGACCGCAACTGCTTCCAACAACCGATTGGGCGAGCTTCTCGTTCGAGAAAACCTGATTTCGCCCTTGCAACTGCAAAAGGCGATGGAGGGCCAGCGGGCCGCCGGTGGCCGTTTGGGCCATCAGCTCACCAAGCTCGGGTACATCGAAGAGAACGAGCTCACCGCGTTCTTGAGCAAGCAGTACAGCGTCCCTTCGATCAACCTGCGCGACTTTGAGATCGACTCCGAGGTGCTCAAGCTCATCCCGAAGGAGGTGGTTGTTCGCCATCAGGTGATCCCCATCAACAAGTCGGGGAACACCCTGATCATCGCGATGGCCGACCCTTCGAACATCTACGCGGTCGATGACATCAAGTTCATCACCAACTTCAACATCGACATCGTGGTGGCTTCAGAAGGCCAGATCGCGGAATCGATCGAGAAATACTATACCAGCAACGTCACCTTCGAAGACGTGATGGTGGACTTCTCTGGAGGAGAGGACGACGTTGAGCTGGCGGGCGAGATCGACGAGGACATCAACGTCCTGGATCTCGAGAAGAGCGCTGGCGACGCGCCAGTCGTCAAGTTGGTCAACCTCGTTTTGCTCGACGCTATCCGCAAGGGTGCGTCCGACATCCACATCGAACCGTACGAAAAGCAGCTCCGCATCCGGTATCGGATCGACGGCATGCTCTACGAGGTCATGAAGCCCCCGCTCCGGCTCAAGAACGCGATCACCAGCCGTCTGAAGATCATGTCCAACCTCGACATCGCCGAACGGCGGCTGCCCCAGGACGGGCGCATCAAGCTCAAGATGGGCAAGGGCAAGGAGATGGACTTCCGCGTCAGCATCTGCCCGGTGCTCTGGGGCGAAAAGACGGTCATGCGGTTGCTCGACAAGTCCAACCTCCAGTTGGACATGACCAAGCTCGGCTTCGAGGAATCGATTCTCCGTAGTTTCAAAGAGGCGATCGCCAAGCCGTACGGCATGATTCTCATCACCGGTCCGACCGGCTCTGGAAAGACGACGACGTTGTACTCGACGCTGTCGGAGCTCAACAAGAGCACCGAGAACATCAGCACCGCGGAAGACCCGATCGAGTACAACCTCTACGGCATCAACCAGGTGCAGATGCACGACGAGATCGGCCTGAACTTCGCTGCCGCGTTGCGATGTTTCTTGCGCCAGGACCCAGACATCATCATGGTCGGAGAGATTCGAGACTTCGAAACGGCGGAGATCGCCGTCAAGGCCGCGCTCACCGGTCACCTGGTGCTGTCCACCCTCCACACCAACGACGCGCCAAGCACGGTCAGCCGGCTCCTCAACATGGGCATCGAGCCCTTCCTCGTCGCGAGCTCTGTCAATCTCATCGGTGCCCAGCGTCTGGTGCGGAAGTTGTGCAACGACTGCAAGGGTCCGGTCGAGGTCACGCGGCAGCAGCTCATCGACGTGGGGATTCCGCCCGAGGAGATCGACCAGGTCAAGCCGATGCGCGGTCAGGGCTGCAAGACGTGCAACAACACAGGCTACAAGGGCCGCATCGCGGTCTACGAGATCATGGTGACCAACGACGAAGTCAAAGAGTTCATCCTCAACGGGGCGTCGACGTTGGAGCTCAAGCGGGAGGCGATCCGCCAGGGCATGAAGACCCTGCGGATGAGCGCGCTGACCAAGTTCCGCGAGGGCATGACCTCACTCGAAGAGGTCGTGCGCGTCACTGCTCCGGACTAGCCGATGCTGGTCCTGGCGCTCTTGATCTTCGGCTGTTCGTGTTCGGAGCCGACGCGGGCACCACGGGGAAAGCAGAAGACCGGCGAAGCGCTGCTGGTGGAATGGGCTGCCCTGCCTGAAACGCTGATCCTGTCGGACCGGAAGGCGCTGGCAGCCGCGTTGGATGATGCTGCTACGTCGCGACAGAAACGCGCCGTGGGCGCGGGGGGCGATGTGCTCGTGGTGGTCCTCGACACGGTCCGTGCCGACCACCTGGGGATGTACGGCTACCCGGAGGGAACCACGCCGCGGCTTGACCGCTGGGCCGCAAGCGCGCGGGTCTGGGACAACGCCTGGACCGACGCCCCGTGGACCCTGCCCGCGCACGCGTCGATGTTCACCGGCAAGAGCCAGCGCGAGCATGGCGCGAGGAGTGTCGGCCGCGACGATCCGCGGAAGGGCGCGCCCCTTGCTGACGGACAAGAAACGGTCGCCGAGCGACTTCAAGGTGCGGGCTGGCGGACGGTCGGCATCGCCGGAAATCTCGCTTTCCTCCATCCTGGCTACGGGCTGGGACAGGGCTTCGACGTCTGGATGAACGATGGGCTGGCCCGGGACGCGCGAGGGGTGCCCTACCTCGCCGCCGACCGGGTGATCGCTTTGGCGGATGAGGCGCTCAAAGAGAAGGATTCACGACCCCTCTTCCTGTTCTTGAACCTGATGGACGCCCACCGGCCGTACAAGGCCCGGCGCGGCTACGTCAAGCGCCCTGAGCGGTTGCGCAAGACACTTCCGGGCACGCGCGGGCACCAGAAGGTGGTCAAATCCCTGCTCAAGGGCGGCCCGCTCGACCCCGCCCTTCGCGACTCCTGGATCGAGGCCTACGACGCTGAGCTTCGCTTTCTGGATGATCATCTTGGCCAGTTTCTCGAGCGCGCCGACCGGTTCGAGCACATCTTCATCCTCGCCGACCACGGCGAGTACCTTGGCGAGCATGGCCTCGTTGAGCACGCGAAGGACGTCTACGAGCCCGTCTTGCACGTGCCGTTTCTGGCCAAGGGGGCTGGCTTTGAGCCAGGGCACGACCAGGGGCCCATCCAGACCCACGATCTCGGGGCGATGGTCCTGCAAGCGGCGGGGCTCTCCACCGCGGGCTTCGAGCGCACCGAGTCGGTGCAGGTCGCCGACCTCTACTACACGCTCAAGAAGGACCTGATGGCGCCCTACGGTGCCCGGTTCGACCGCATCCGGCGCGCCTTCCGGGTCGGCCCGCACAAGCTCATCGTGGGCGACGACGGCAGCCGCGAGGTGTACGACCTGGGCGCCGACCCGACCGAACTCTTCTCGCTGACCGAGTTGCCGGCGGCGCTCCGGGGCGTCGAGAAGGCGTGGCTCGCGGCGCACCCCGAGGTGCCGCTTGCTCCGGTCGGGTCCGGCGTCCTGGGGCCCGACGAGGCGCTCCTCAAGGCCCTCGGCTACGCGGAGTGATAGCCACCGGGCCATGGTTCCTCTCCCTTCGCTGACGGAAGACCTCTCCGTTTTCCGCGCCGCCCTCATCGGCCGCCCCCTTCAAGAGCGGCTCAATTTCATGCACGGCCTCGGCAAGCGCGAGATGCGGCGGCTGTGGCACGAGGGCCTGCCACTCTCCCTCGCCGAGATGACCGCGGACGACGGCGTGATCGTGCCGCACGAGGGGCAGAACGACCTTCTCCCGTTCTTCGACCGTTTCGAAAAGCACATCGTGCTTCGCTCGGGAAAAGTGCAGGGGTATAACGTGCAGAAGTTCGCCTTTGTCACCGGTCCTGGGCACTTCACGGTTCGGCAGGATGGGGAGGAGGTGTGGTTCGACTACACCATCGTTCCGGACTCAGTGCCGGCGGGCTGGCCCGCGGTCATCGGCAATGAAGGCGGGATTTCCGGCCTTGTCTACGGCTATATGATCGACAAGGTGCGCAAGGTGATCGACGGCATGGTCGTCGGCAAGGTGTTCAAGCATGGCAAACCTGAAGAAAACTACTTCATGCTCGCCCGGCGCGAGCCCTGAACTCGGGGGAGGACACTCGCCGCGCCTCCCCCTACCGGCCCGCCGGCGGTTGAGGGGTGGGGAGGCGCGGGGCGCGCCCTGGGTGACTCAGGCCCTCGCGCACGCAGAGCTGCGCCATCCGGAGCGCAAAAAGCGCACTTTTACTGGGGCTCTGGTGTTGAGACGAGCCGCTCAACCGCGGACGCATCGCGACGGGCACCTCGACGACACGCCAACCGGCCCGTAGCGCACGAACCAGGACGTTCGCATCGGCCACATCCGTAGGGTAATCCAGGGCAAAAGCGGCGACGACAGCGGGCCGCATCGCGCGCAAACCGCTGGTGACGTCGGTCAGCGCCTGGCCGCCAAACAAACTCGCCCAGGCCGACAAGGCCCCGATGGCGAGGCGGCGTCCGGCCGGAACAGGGTAGCCCGCATCCTCCAGGAATCGACTTCCCACCACGAGGTCAGCGTCGTCCAGCCCCCGAAGCAGCGCCGCGAGCGCCTCGGCGGGATGTTGGCCATCGCCGTCGACGGTGACGACCCACGGCGCGTGGGAGGCGTGGGCGTGCACAAAGCCAACCCGAAGGGCGCGGGCGTAGCCCACTTCCGAGTGCAGTACGGTGGCGCCAGCCAGCCGGGCGCGGTCGGCAGTGTCGTCGGTCGAGCCGTTCTCGATGACGACGATCTCCACCCCGGGCAACGCGGCGGCCACGCTGCGTACGACCGCGGCGATCCGCGGGCCTTCGTCGCGAGCGGGCACGATGACCATACCGTCAGTGTATCAGCTACCTGCGAGCGCCTTCTGCAACTCGCCGGACTGGTACATCTCCATCATGATGTCCGAGCCCCCGACGAACTCGCCGCGGATGAAGAGCTGCGGGATGGTGGGCCACTGGCTGAAGGCCTTGACCCCCTCGCGGATCTCGCCGTCTTCCAGCACGTTGACATGCGCGAACTTCACGCCGCATTCCTTGAGAATCGCGGTAGCCTTGTTCGAGAAGCCGCACTGCGGGAACATCGGATTGCCCTTCATGAAGAGCACCACGTCGTTGGCTTTGAGGATGGTTTCGATCTTGTCGTGGGCGCTCATGAACGATCCTTGCCGGCCTTTTGCCAAGCGTCGGGGGTGTAGGTCTTCAGGGCCAAGGCGTGGATTTCACGGCCCATGCGCGGGCCCAGCGCCGCGTAGACGGCCTGATGCTGCTTCACGAGGTTCATCCCCACGAAGCTGGGGGACATCACCTCCCCCTGGAAGTGCTCGCCGTCGTTGGCGTCGTCGATGATGATCGCCACCGCGCCGGGGATGGCGGTTTCGACGAGGCGCTTGATTTCCGAGGCCTGGAACATCGGGGGCTGCTAACCGGAATCCCGGCCCGCGAGGTCGGAGACAGCGCGCTCCTGGGGTCCGGGCTACAGCCGCGCAACGCGAGGAAGCGCCGGCGGCTTCGGCAGGCGGGTCGCTCGCCGCCTCGCACATTTTCGGATTAGGCCGGGGTGATGTTCGGCGCTTTCTGGGCCATCTTCGGTCTGTTCCAGATCATCCTGTGGGGTGCGCTGGTCACCCCGTTGATCCTGCCGTTTGCGGTGATCCCGCGCGGCCGCCGCGAACGGTACTCGATCTTAGGCGGTCGGGTGTTCGGCTGGCTCTGTACCTACGTCACCTGCATGGGGCGAACCACGATCCTCGGGCGAGAGAACCTGCCGAAGAAGCGCGGGTACCTCGTCATCTCCAACCACCGGAGCTGGGAGGATGTCGGCCTGCTCATGTACGTCACCTCCAGCCAAGGGATCAGCAAGAAAGAGGTGGCCTACATCCCTTTCTTTGGGCTCACGGGCTACGTCAGCGGCGTCATCTACTTCGACCGCTCCAGCAAGGCGTCGCGGCAGAAGGTGGTCACCGACGCGATCGCGATGATGAAACAGGGTGCCAACCTGCACGTCTTCCCGGAGGGCACGCGCACCCGCACGGGTCGTCTCAACGAAAAAGTGTTTCTAAGACTGGTACAGGCCTGCTGGGAGCACGGTGTGGACGTGGTTCCAGCGGTGGTTTGGGGTACGGATCGGGCGGTTCGTGCGGCGGGCGTCCACGCCCTCCCGTTCCAGCGTTTCGGCATGCAGCTGGCGCCGGCGGTGGATCGGGGCGCCTCGCACTCGGCCGAGTCCTACGCGGAGGCCTGCTGGGCAAAAGTGGTACGAATGGCGCGAGCGCATGGCTCTGACCAGCCCTTTTCAGCCGTCGACGAGATCGATCACCACGCCGCGGCGGTTGTCGCTCTCGGTGAGGATCCACGGGCCGGGGACCTGGTCGCCGAGGGATAGGTACCGAATCGGCCGCGCATCTGGGATGGAAACGTCGCGACCGCCGGTGAGCTGGGGGAGCGGAACGATCCCGCCGTCGAGCCCAACTTCTGCGCCCACCACCGACCACGCGCCGAAGGTGGAGGGCCCGTCGGGACCGTCGACGCGCAGCTCTGGTGACGGGCAGAGCCGGGCAGCGCCCCACGCCTCAAGCCCCGCGCCGGCAACCATGACGTAGTCGGCGTCGTGGATGTCTGGCCGCTCACCGGGCAGGACCAGCGGGTATCGAACCTCGCCGCCAGCGAGTCGCAGACTGCCCATCGGCGTGTTCGTCGTCAGCGTCAGGAACTCGTCGCCGCGGAGTCGGTAGAGCCCGTCCGCAGCCGGGACAGGCCATGCGTCCAGTCGCAGCATCGCCGTTCCGTCGAGCCCCACCGAGGTCGCCAGCGACCACCGGTCATCGACGGGAAAGAAACGGCTGCCGACGCACGGCGCCTCGACCACGAAATGGCCCCCAGAGTCGGTCACGCTCGACACGCGAAGGCAGTCTGCCTCCGGCGCCTCGGCGCGCACCGTCGCCCCGACGATCGGCACGCCGCGCAGCGCGTCGTTGAGCACACCCTCCACCCTTTCCGGCGGCGAGCAGGCCAGGGCGACGAAGAAGGTCATCCGTGCGCCAGCTCGGCCCGTGTCTCAAGCACGCGCGCCCGGATCCAGGCGGCGGGGTCGTCGTCGTAGGCGTCATCGGGCGAGGCGGGAAAGGTGGCGCCGCGAGAACTGTTGATCAGGGCGCCGAGCCCGGTGTCATGAACGAGCGCGCGCGATTCGGCCGCAGAGCCTCCTTGCGCGCCGAAACCAGGAACGAGCAGCCATGTCCGCGGCAAGCGGCCACGAAGCTCGCTCGCTTCCCGATGGGTGGCGCCGACCACGGCCCCGACCACTCCATACGGATCGCCGTCGGCGTTCTGGCTTTCGATCCACGCGGTGAGGTCGTCGAGGACCGGCGCCTGCCACCGCGCACTCCCGGGGTTGGACGTCCGCAGGAGCACGAACAGGCCCTTCTGCTGGGCGCGCGCCACCTGGATGAACGGGTCGAGCGTGTCGGGACCGAGAAAGGGAGACACCGTCAACGCATCGCAAGGAAAGGGCGCATCCGGCAGAAGGGTGGCGGCTGCATAGGCCGATGCCGTGCTGCCGATGTCGCCGCGCTTGGCGTCGCCAACCACCAGGAGCCCAGCGGCGCGCGCCGCCTGGCAGACCTCGGCGAGCGCGGTCATGCCCGCAGGTCCCAGCGCCTCGAAGAACGCGAACTGCGGCTTGACCGCCGGGACGAGGTCGGCACACGCGGCCACGACCGCCAAGCCGAAGCGGAGCGACAGCGCTGCAAGTGCGCTGCGATCGGCCTCGCGGAGAGCACGCCGCCCGGGAAGTCGGTCCGCCCAGGGGTCGATTCCCACACACAGGGGTGTGCCGGTTCGCACGATCGCCCCGGAGAGCCGGGTGGAAAAGGTCATCGATCCTCTTGGCCCGCGGGGGGCGCCTTCCATCCGTACGCATCGTTGGTGACCCGCGTCACCTGGAAGATGGCGCCGAAGACCCGGTCATCCAGCGTCTTCTTCCACCGAGCGGGGAGTCGGGCGACGACCAGGCGAGTCGCGCCGACCACCGCGGCGGCCACGCGCTCCACGGCGCTCACCCGTTCCACTGAACCCGAAGCCACATGAGCCGCAGCTTAGCCCGTCGGATACCATGGGGGCATGCTCCGACTCGTGCTCCTCGCTTCGTTGGTGGCCTGTGAATCGTCCAAGACAGAGGCGCCCGGCTTCCAGGGCGGGGACTTCGAGGTGACGGTCAACGGCGCCACGGACATGTGCCTGGGCGGCGGGTTCGAGGACGCCCTGCTCCCCGATGATGGCCTGGAAACCTTCGATATACCTATGGAGTTGCCTGGCGTTGTCGATCTGCCGTGGACGACCACCGTGGCCATGCTCGAACCGCTTGGGGAAGGCCAGGTCACCTTCGAGGAGGGAGAGCAAGGCGAAGATTTCATGCAGGCGCTCGCCGGTGTGCTTCCCACCGTCGAGTACGATCCCGTGGTCGCGCCGGGGTGCTTCATCGATTTGACCTTCGATCTCTACCTGAAGATCGTCGACGAAAATGCGGCCTCGGGTTCCGCCGTCTTGCATCTGGAGAGCTTCGACGAGGCCTCCTGCCCCGAACCTGGGGCGGAAATCTGCGACGCCCGCCTCGACCTGAGGTGGGATCGGCTTTGAGCAACACGGCCCCGCCCCTGTCCGCGCGCGCGCTGCGTAAGGTCTACGCCGGGCGTGCGGTGGTAGATGACATCTCCTTCGAGGTCGGTGCTGGCGAGATCGTAGGCCTGCTCGGGCCCAACGGCGCGGGGAAGAGCACCGTGTTTCGCATCCTCGCGGGGGTGGAGCGCGCGGACGGCGGCACGGTCAGCCTCGCGGGGGCGCCGGTGGATGGGCTCCCGCTCGACGCGCGTGCGCGTCGTGGGCTCGGCTACCTTCCCCAGGAGGACTCGCTGTTTCGCGATCTCAGCGTGGGGGACAACGTGGCGCTGGCGCTCCAAGTCAGCGGACGCCCGGACGCGCCATCGGAGCTTTTAGATCGCGTGGGAATCTTGAGGCTCGCCGGTCGCGCCGTGTCGGGACTGTCCGGGGGTGAGCGGCGTCGCCTTCAGATCGCGCGGCTCTTGGCGATCCGACCCTCGGTGATGCTCCTCGACGAGCCTTTTGCCGGGCTCGACCCGGTCGCGATTCAAGATTTGCAGGGGCTTTTTCGGGAGCTCGCTCGCGGGGGAGTCGGGGTGTTGCTGACCGACCACGCGGTTCGAGAGACGCTCGCCACGGTCGACCGTGCGATCCTCGTCGACGCGGGTCTGGTCCAGGCCCAGGGCACCCCCGCCGAGGTCGCTGCCGACCCCCATGCACGCGCCAGGTACTTTGGCACCGCCTTCCGTTTGTAGTAGTCGGTCCCGCCGCTTGCACCTTCTGTGCCAAGTGCGATACCCTGTAGGTACAAGACAACCGGGCGGGTTCGGGAAGCGAACCTCCAAGCTTGTTTTACCGGGAGTCTCGCGCCGGATGGCTATGGATTTCAAGCAGAGCCTGCGTCTTCAACAAAAGCTCACGCAGACCCTTGCGATCACGCCCCAGCTTCAGCAGGCGCTCAAGCTCCTCCAGCTCAACCACATGGAGTTGGTCGAGCAGTTGCAGACTGAGCTGATGGAGAACCCGACCCTCGAGGAGGTGCCCGGTAGCGTGCAAGTAGAGGGCGCTGACCAAGCCACCGCCGCGCAAACGGCTGAGGCCAACGACTCCGCCGAGCAGCAGAACGGGACCGCCGAGGGTGAGACGGACTGGAGCCGCGTCTTGGAAAACATGACCGACCGGGGGCCGAGCGCCGACCGCGGCTCCAGCGGCCTGGACGAGCTGCCGCCGATCGAGACCAACCTCACCGAAGTCGAGGGCCTCGCGGCGCATCTGGCATGGCAATTGCAAATGCAGAGCTGCACCGACAAGGAGCGCGCGGCGGCGATGCTGATCATCAACAACCTCGACGACCGGGGGTGGCTTCCCGTCTCGCTCCAGGACATCGTCGATGAGCACAACGCCGACACCGAAACCGAAGACGAGCGCATCGACCTGGAGGATGCGGAAGGTGCCCTCATGGTCATCCAGGCCCTGGACCCCTTCGGTTGCGGCGCCAGCGACCTCATCGACTGCCTCCTGACCCAGGCGCGGATGCTCTTCCCGGAGGATCCGTTCCTCCCCGACATCATCCGGAACCACCTCGGCGACGTCGAAAAGCGCAACTACGCTGGCATCGCTCGCGCCATGGGCCTCGCCGAAGAAGACGTGGTCGAGTACCACCGAATGCTCAAGCAGCTAGAGCCCTGGCCTGGTCGCAACTTCACGGGGAGCGAGCCCCAATACATCTCCCCCGATGTCTTCGTGTTCAAGGTCGGGGACGAGTGGCAGGTGGTGCAGAACGAAGACGGGCTCCCCAAGCTGCGGGTGTCCAAGTACTACAAGAACGTCCTCGAAGGAAAGGGCAGCACCCGGGTCGAGCGTGACTACATCAAGGAGCGACTGTCGAGCGCCGACTTCTTGCTGAAGTCGATCTGGCGGCGGCAGGACACGATCGGCAAGGTGATGAAGTCCATTCTCAGCCGGCAGTACCAGTTCTTCGACCGCGGACCTGACTATCTGAAGCCGATGGTGCTCAAGGATGTGGCCGACGAAGTGGGCGTCCACGAGTCGACGGTGTCGCGCGTGACAAGCAACAAGTACGTGCAGTGTCCGCAGGGGCTCTACGAACTCAAGTTCTTCTTCAACAACGGCGTCAACGCGGTGCATGGTGAGCAGGTGGCGGCCGAATCGGTCAAACGTCGCATCAAGAAGTTGATCGCCGCTGAGGATCCGAACGCGCCGTTCTCCGATGATCAGGTCGTCACCCTTTTGCAGCGCGAAAACATCGACATCGCGCGACGTACCGTAGCCAAATATCGCGAGGCGCTGGGAATCCTCCCCTCGTCCAAGCGTCGCAACCTCTGCTAGGAGTCAACGTGGAGCTGGATTTCACTTTCCGCAACGTCGAGAGCACCGAGGCGATCAAGGGTTGGGCCATGAAGCGGTTCAGCAAGGTTGCCAAACATGTTCGCGGGCCGTCATTTGCACACTTGACCATCATCGTCGACAAACACCGTCATCGTGCCGAGTGCAGCCTGCGCACCGGTGGCGAATTGCTACACGCATCGAGCGAAACCGGCGATATGTACACCAGCATCGACGGCGTCGCCTCGACCATCGAGCATTCGGCGCGGCGGTTGCACGAGCGGCGGACCAGCAATCACGAGCTGTAATGCACACTGCGCTCTATGAGACCCTCGGCCTGCCGCCGGGCGCGACCCAGGTCGACATCAAGAAGGCGTTCCGCGCGTTGGCCGCGAAGCTGCACCCCGACAAGAACCCCGACAATCCGGCGGCTGAGGCTCGCTTCAAGAAGATCACCGCTGCCTACGATGTGCTCTCGGACAAAGACCGGCGCGCCAACTACGACGAGTTTGGGCCAGACTCGTTGGCATCGGGTTTTGACGCGGCACGCGCGCGAGCGTTCAAAGCGGGTGGCGGTCGGCGCGGCGGCGGCTTCCAATCCGGTTTCGGCGGCCAACAAGCCGACTTCGACATCAACGATTTCCTCGGTGCGTTCAGCCGGGGTGGTGGTGGGCGGGGCGGTCCTCGACAAGCGCCGGCACGCGAAGCGTCGCTGGAGGTCGACCTGGCCGAGGCCCTCCGCGGCATCGAGGTCGAGGTTGGCGGCCAGCGGGTGCGCATCCCGCCCGGGGCCGAGGATGGCGCTTCGGTCAAGGTGACCACACCTCAGGGTCCGCTCCGCATCCGCATCCACGTGCGCGAGCACGAGCATTTTCGTCGCGACGGCTTGGACCTCACCCTGCGGCTTCCGGTCACGCTCGCGGAGCTTGCCGCCGGTGGTAGCGTCGATGTTCCCACTCCCGACGGTCCCGTCGCAATGAAGATTCCGCCGCGCACCGCGCCGGGCGCCCGTTTGAGGCTGCGTGGCAAGGGCGTGGCGCGCAAGGACCAGCGCGGGGACCTCTACGTCGAGCTCATCGCCCAGCTCCCCACCCGCTGGGACGATGCCTTCGTGGCTGCTTGTGAAAAGATCGAGGGGCTGTACGACAAGCCGGTGCGGGCGGGGGTGGAGCTCTAGCTTGGTAGAGGGAAGGGGCTCGCCGCCCCTTCCCCTACCGCGCCATTCCCTCCGCAGAGCGGCCAGCTGATGCGCATCTACCCTCGCACCACCAACAGCCTCTCCTCCGTAAAGTCACGAATCGCCCAGCGCGGTCCTTCCCGCCCGACACCCGAGTCCTTGACGCCGCCGTAGGGCATGCCGTCCACGCGGAAGGTCGGGTAGTCGTCGTGGATCACCCCGCCCACCTCCAGGCGATCGAAGGCCTTCCACAGCACCCGCACGTCGCGAGTGAAGATGCCGCACTGCAGACCGAAGCGGCTCTGGTTCACGATGTCGAAGGCGTCGTCGAGGGTAGAAAACGGCGTCAGCACCATCACCGGCCCGAAGGCTTCGTCGCGCGCCAGCGGGCTGTCGGCTGGCACCCCTTCCAAAAGCGTGGGGGCGATCAGATTGCCGTCGCGACCCCCTCCGTACGCCTGCGCGCCGCGCCGGACGGCTTCAGCGACCCATGCCGTGATGCGGTCAAGCTGGCGCTTGTCGATCATCGGGCCGCACACGGTGGCGGGGTCGCTTGGATCGCCGCAGGGAACCTTCGCCGCCTCCACGATCAAGCGCTCACGGGCTTCGCGGAGGCGGTCTTGGTGGACGAGCACCTGCTGGACCGAGATGCACGTCTGGCCGGCGTGTGCGTAGCCGCCGAGGGCAATGCGGGGGGCGGCGGCCGCGAGATCAGCCTCGGCGTCGAGGATGGCCGCCGCGTTGCCGCCGAGCTCCAGCAGCACCTGTTTGCGAGGCACCCGCGCGCGAAGTTGCCAGCCGACGACGTCGCTGCCGGTGAAGCTCACCACCGGGAGGCGCGGATCGTCTACGAGCGTGCCGGCGACGCTGCGATCGCAGGGGAGCACGCTCATCGCTTCCGCCGGCCAGCCCGCTTCGACACACAGCTCGCCGAGCAAGATGGCCGCCGAGGGGGTCTGCTCCGCGGGCTTCACGATGACCGGGCAGCCGGCGGCGATGGCGGGCGCGACCTTGTGCGCGACGAGGTTCAGCGGGAAGTTGAAGGGCGCGATGGCCAGGACGGGCCCTCGGGGGAACCGGCGCACGATCGCGGTTCGGCCCACGCCGCCGGCGGTCCCGTCCAATCCAAAGACTTCGCCGTCGATGCGGGTTGCTTCGTCCGCCGCGAGCGAAAAGGTGTCGACCGCGCGGGACACCTCGCCCCTTGCCAGCGCAATCGGCTTGCCTCCTTCGTCGCGGATGAGCCCCGCGAGCTCTTCGCTACGCTCCACCAAAAGCACCGCGACGCGGCGGAGGATTTCGGCTCGGCGGTGGGCAGGCATCGTGCGCGTGGTGGCGAAAGCGCGCGCGGCGGCCGCCGCGGCGGCCTCCATTTCGGCAGGACCCGCCTGGGCGATCTCGTCGAGCTTGCGCCCGTCCCACGGCGCAAAAAGTGTGTGCCGGCCGGTCGTGGTGGTGGGAACGCCGGCGAGCAGGAGGGAGCGCATGCGCCAGCCTATTCTGGAGGTGAAACCCGGTAGACGCAAAGTGACGCGTACGCCCCTGGCACGATGTCGTCGCCCACCAGGAGCATCTTCCCTTCGACCAGGATCTTGATCCAATCGGTGGGCGACACCGCCCCGCCAACGCTCGCGGCGAACGGCGCAGCGCCGGTGATCGCGTCGGGATCGAAGGAGCCTTCCACACGCACGGTGGGGTTGATCATCCCGGCGGGCAGGAAGACCCCGGAAACGGACACGTTCGCGAACGGTGACGTGTGGTCCATGCCCGCGATGCCGCCCAGCGCCAGGGTCACGACCTCGGCCGGGTAGGCCTCGGCGCCAAGCACGGCCGCGTATCGCTGATCGGCCGGGTAGACGGCGACACCCGACCAGATGGCGTAGGCGTCACTTTCTACGGTGATGGTCGCCTCGACGATGGGCAGTTCCCAGTCCAGGTCCAGGCCACCGCCGAGTGCGAGGGTCGGGCCGGCGTCGCCGAAGGTCCAAGCGAACTCGCCGCCGGCCATGCGACCGGGCGTAAATGCGTAGTACTGTCCGTGCGTGGGCAGGTACAGCGCCCAGTCATCCCAGTCTTCAAGGCCGAAGGCGGCGTTGATGATGCCGCCGCGCGCGGCCCAGGACTCGCCGGTGACCTCGACCATGGCCCACTCGGGGCGCACGATGTTGATGACCGGGACATCGGGGAGCACCGGGACGTACCCCAGGGTCGGCAGCACGGTGCCCTGGAAGTCGAGATCGAGTCGGCCGCCGACCATCCCCGCTTTGAAGCTGAGGTCGGCTTCGGCCTCGGCCCCCAGGAAGAAGGTGTTCGCGGCGTAGGCGGGGCGGATGGCGAGTCCACCACCCACGAAGAAGAAGTCGTCGTCACCAGCGAGAGCGGGAGCAGAGAACAGAGCGAGCAGCAGCATGAGACCTCCAGCCGCAGATCGTACACCACGGCGGATCACCAGCATATAGACGGGCCGTCATGCAGCCGACGCGTCCCTTTCTCACCGATCCCGCGGACCTTCACCCGGGGGAGGGGGTTGCCCGCTTTCAGCGCGCTGTGGAGCGGTTCGTAGGGGCAGAGGTGCTCGATCCAGACTGTCCTGCATTTGAGGAAGCGTTTGGCGCGATGGATGCGTATTTTGGGCATCGCAACGAGATAGAGCCGCGCGCGGCGCTGGCGCGCTGGTTGCACGAGCCGATGAACGATGGGGCCATCCGCTGTCGCTACCACCTGCTGACGTGGCACGATCACGACGGGACCCTGGCCGCGGTGCGCGACGGCTTTGTCGCGACCGATGTCGTCGAGCGTCGCTGCGTGGTGCTGCTCAGCCATAGTTATGTGACCGAGCCCTACCGGCGCGCCGGCATTGCGGGGGTCTTGCGCACGGCCCCGGCCACGCTGGCCCGTCGTGAGCTTCGTGAGCATGGTCTGGACCTGTTGACGACGCCGACCCTGCTGGTCGCGGAGATGGAGCCGGTGGAGCCCGAACGCCAGGACACGCTGGTTCGCCTCGTTGCGTACGGGAAGGCGGGGTATCGGGCGCTCGATCCGGCGGTAGTTCCCTACTTCCAGCCCGACTTCCGCGACCTCGCGACGCTCGCTGTACCGCCTCGGCACGTGCCGATGGTGCTGATGGTGCGTCGGCTGGACCCGTCGTCCCTCACCGTCCTCTCACGACCACTTGCCGCCGCCATCGTCCACCACCTTCGCCGCATCCACACCCGCGCCGTGCGGGAGTGCGACCTCGCTTCGGCCGCGGATTGGCCGCTGGCCGCGCTCGCCCGAGGCCACGCCGACGTACCCCTTTTGCCGCTGCCGACGCGCGGCGCCCAGGCTTCCCGATTGGAGCCGATGTTGCGGGTCAACATGCTTCCGGGGTACCCGCCTGAGTACCAAGAAGCCTCGCCCGCTCTTGGGGGGGTGCGCGCACAACTCGAGGCGGCCGGCGCCGCCATGGAGGGACCGGTGAAATTCGTCGAGATTTCGGGAGAACCCGCGTCGGCCCAGGTCGTGACCGCCATCCCCGGTCCGCGCTCCCAGGCGCTTCGTGCGCGTCACGGCGCCATCCAGGACGCCCGGACCATCCACTTCTATCAGGACGCCAAGACGAGCATCGGCAACTACCTCCGCGACGTCGATGGCAACACACTTTTAGACGTGTACGGCCACATCGCGGCGTTGCCGCTGGGGTACAACCACCCCGACCTGCTCCACGCGTGGCGCAGCGGCCGCTTCGACTGGTGTGCGGGCTGGCGGCCCTCGCTGGGCGTCGCGGTCCCGCCGGAGTGGGTGGACGTCGCGGAAGCACTGATGCGCGTCGCGCCCGCGGGGATGTCGCACGTGTTCACCGTCACAACCGGCGCCGAGGCGGTGGAAAACGCGCTGAAGGCGGCGTTCGTGGCTTGCGCGGCGCGGCAGCGGGGTGGCGCACCTCCGAGCCCGGCAGAGCTGGAATCGTGTATGGACAACGCTCAGGAGCGCGCCAACGGAATGAAGGTGATCTCCTTCACCGGCGGCTTCCATGGGCGCAGCCTTGGGGCGCTTTCCGCCACCCGCTCCAAGGCCATCCACAAGCTCGACTTTCCCGCCTTCGACTGGCCGATGGTGGAGTTTCCGGCCAACCAGTTCCCGCTCGACCAGCACGCCGAGGCCAACAGTGAAGCCGAGCTGCGCGCGCTCGCGGATGTGGAGGCTCAGTTCCGGCGCTACCCGGAGCAGGTCGCGGCGGTCATCGTCGAACCGATTCAGGGCGAGGGTGGCGATCGGCACGCCAGCGCCGCGTTCTTCGTGCGGTTGCGGCGCTTGTGCACCCGCTACGGCGCCGCCTTCATCGCGGACGAGGTGCAGACCGGCGTCGGCAGCACCGGGCGGATGTGGGCGCACGAGGCGTGGGGGCCCGAAGGCGCGCCGGACCTCGTCACATTCAGTAAAAAAATGCAGCTTGGCGGCTACTATGGCCGTCCAGCGTACGTCGCTGCCGAGCCGCTGCGGCTGTTCAACACCTGGTTGGGGGATCCACTGCGCGGGGCGCAGGCCCAGGTGATCCTGGAGGTCATCGAGCGAGATCGCCTCGTGGAATCGACCGCGATGGTCGGTGAGCGGCTGGTGGCGGGGCTCGCGTCGCTTTGTGAGTTGCACCCTGGGGTTCTTTCCCAGGCGCGAGGGCAAGGAACCTTCGCGGCAGTCGATGTCGTCGATGTGGCCACGCGCGACCGAATCGTTCGCGCGGCGCTCGCGCTCGGCGTGGAAATGGGCGGCTCGGGCACGCGCAGCCTACGATTCCGCCCGGCGCTTGTCTTCGCTCCCCGTCACGTGGACGAGCTTTTGGAGCGCCTCGCCACCGCGATCAGAGGCTGATCGTCAGCGTCGCGGAGGCGGCGTCGCTCGAATCGGTGCCGTCGGATGCGGTCACGATGCACGCCCAGGTGTCTCCCGCGACGAGGTCGGCGGTGGCGATGGTGTCGTCGGTGTAGGCGGTGCTGCTCGTGGCCCCGGTCCACACCGCACCGTTGTGTTCCCAGCTCAGGACGCGGCTGAGCGGCTCGCCGTCCGCATCAGCCGCCGAGGCGGTACACTGAAGGGTGTCGATGCCGGCGCGCGCGGGATTGGGACTCAGTGTTGCGGACGCGGTGGGTGGCGTGTTGGACACGATCAGCGACGCGCTGGCACCCGCTCCGGTGCCCGAGCCGTCCGAGGGCAACGCCGTGACCTCCACCACGTCTCCGTGGACCACCGAGGCCCCGAGGGAGGTGCCGGCGCCCGCACCGAATCCGTTGAGCGTCCACGACAACGACACGGTGACCCCGTCCCCGTCGGCATCACTGGCGTTGGCGCTGGCGCTGATCGAGTCCCCCGCCACTGCCGGGTCGGGGCCGATGGACAGGCTGTCGATGGTGGGAAGGTGGTTCTCGATCACCAGGCTCCCGGACATGTCGCGACTGTCCTCGTCGCCGTCGTTCGCGGTGACTTCGCACAACAGCAGGGTGCCCCGAGGGAAGCTCTCCGCCAGTGTCGCCTCTTTCCCCGCCGAGTTGCCGTCCGCCGTCCAATAGTAGTCGATGACCAGCGTGTCGCCGTCGTAGTCGGAGGCGTCCACCACGCACTCGAACGGTCCGGTGCCGCTGACGGTGACGCTGTCGATCTCGGGTCGCGTGTTGATGACCGTTGCGACCGCGATGTCGTCCCATCCGACCAGCCGCCCATCGTCGGCGGTCACCGAGACGATCCACTCCTCCCCTTTGAAGATGACCCCTGCCGGGACGTCGGGTCCGGTGCCCCACTCCACGCCGTCGACGGTCCAGGTGTAGGTCAGGGTCAACGCGTCGTCGTCGGGATCGGTCGCCGTGGCGGTCGCGACGAGGGCATCGAAGGAGTGAGGGGAGACGGAGTTGACGCGGACCGTGGGCGTGCCCGGGACCTGGTTGACGTACAGCGCGATGGAGTCCGTGGAGGTGGCGCTGTAGCGATCGGTGACGGTCAGGGTGATGGTGTGCGCGCCGCCGCTGAGGGTGAACGAGTGGTCAGAGGTCCCGACGGACGGCTGGGTCAGCTGCTCCAGGAGCCCGTCCTTGTCGCTGCTCCAGGTCACCAGCAGCGGCGCCATTCCGGCGACCGTCGCTTGGAAGTCGGAGGCGATCCCCACGTCGAGGATGTCGGCATCCACGGGCGCCAGAATCACCCCGAGCGCGGCGAACTGGGTCTCCGCGTAGAAGGTGGCGGTGTCCGTCGCGACGCCCCCGGCACCATCGGTTGCCGTCGCGACCAGGACGTGGGTGCCGAGCGAGGGGGTCAACGAACAGCTGCTAGAGCCGTCGGCGCCGGCGACGTCGTTGCAGATCTCGACGCCATCGAGGGTCCACACCACCGCTACGTCGTCGGTGGCGTGATTGTCGGCGACGGTGGCCGTCGCGACGGTGCGGGCGTCGTACGCGCACGAGCCGCCGTCGGCGGGCGAGACGATGGTGACGCTCGGCGCTGTTTCCGCCCCGGACGTGTCGTTCTTCGGGGGGTCCGCGATGCAGCCGGTGAGCACGAGAGCGGAGAAGAAGATGCGCATGCGCAAGAGTTTACCTCACCGCCGGCACGTTAGGCTGACCGTCCCATGTTGTTCCTCCTGGTCAGTGCCTGCACCTTTGTCACCGATGAGGAGTGGGCGGGGCGCGCGACAACTTGCGTCTTGGAGGGATTCTACCTCGACCTCGACGGCGACGGCTTCGGTGGGCAGGCGGTTCGCGCCTGTGCCGAGGTCGACGGCGCCTTGCTCAGGGCCGGCGACTGCAACGATGCCGACGCCGCGATCAACCCCGGCGTGGACGAGGTCTATTACGACGCGCTTGACGCAAACTGCGACGGCCTCGACGACAATGACGCCGACTTGGACGGGTACGCCTCGGCTCGTTTCGGTGGCACGGACTGTTACGACGACCCGGCCATGGACGACGTGCCGGCTGCGGCCACCGACTGTGAGCTTCCGA
Source organism: Deltaproteobacteria bacterium (assembly GCA_947445035.1). GTDB lineage: Bacteria > Myxococcota_A > UBA796 > UBA796 > SXON01 > SXON01. The sequence goes on along the minus strand of CANFCK010000002.1, from coordinate 180,249 downwards.
GCGATGACATCAGCGCGGACCGCATCCACCCTGGCGCCACCGACGTTTTGTACGACGGCGTGGATGCCGACTGTTCGGGCGGCACCGACTTCGATGGCGACGGCGACGGTTTTCGGTCCTGCGATGAGTGCGCCGACACCGACGCGACGGTGAATCCGGCGGTGCCGGAGGTCTGGTACGACGGCATCGACCAGGACTGCGACGAAAACGACGGGGATCAGGACGAAGACGGCTACTACGATGCCGCCTACGTCGGCACCGTGCCCGAGCCGTGGCTCCCCGGTGACTGCGCGGATATGGACCCGGAGATTTCGCCCGGCGCCGCTGAGCAGTACTACGATGGCGTCGACAGCGACTGCTCCGGAGGGGATGACTGGGACCGCGACGGCGATGGCCACCGCAGCGACAGCGAGGCCGACGACCTCGGGCAACTTGGCGATGACTGCGCCGACGACGACGCGACGCGCAGCCCTTCGGCCCCCGAAGACTGTGCCACCACGCGCGACGACGACTGCGACGCCGACAACAACGATGCCGACGCCGTCGGCTGCACCACCTGGCACGAAGATGCCGACGCCGACACGCTCGGCAGCGCCGTTTCCAGTCAATGCACCTGCACCGCCGTTGGTGACTTCAACACCGTCGACAGCCGTGACTGCGATGACACCAGCGCGTCGATCGGCGAGCTCCCCTGGTACCAGGACGACGACGCCGATGGTTTTGGCACGGCGGTGTCGGTCTCCTCGTGCACCGAGCCGGCGGGGTACGCGGCGGCGGCCGATGACTGCGATGACACCGACGGGAGTGCGTACCCGGGGGCAAGCGAAGCTTGCGACGCGGCGGACTCGGATTGCGACGGGGAGGTCAACGACGCCGACGTGATCGGACTCTGCACGACCACTTGGTACTCAGACATCGATGGCGACGGGTACGGCGACGACGGGATGTGCCTCTGCGCGGCCGAGGCTCTGTACACCACTACGGTCGCTGGCGATTGTGATGATGCCGATGCCGCCGTTTCGCCCGCGGCCGCGGAGGTGTGCAATGACGGCGTGGACTCGGATTGCGACGACTCCCCTGGCGCGTGCGCGTTTGAGGGCAGCCGGCTGAGCGGCGACGCCGAGCTGTCGTGGTTCGGGGACTCGGCGGACGACCTGGCGGGGGCGGTCGTCGTCGCTGGCGGCGACCTCGATGGGGACGGTCTCGACGAGGTGGTGGTCGGGGCCCCCGGCTACGATGCCAGCGCAGGCACGGCGTGGGGGTTGGTGAGCGTGGTCCGGCCCGAGTCGGATGCGACGATTGACGCGGGCGCGTTCCAGGTGGCCAACGACGACTCGTCGGCCGAGCTGGGCTGGTCCGTCGCCGCTCCCGGTGACATGGACGGGGACGGCGCGGACGACCTGTTCTTCGGGTTCCCCAACACCGTCGATCCCACCGAAAGCGCGGTGCTGCTCTTCCGCGGGGTGGGTTCCGGCTACGCATCGGTCGCCTCGGCTGACCTCGTACTCTTGTCTGGCAATGCCAGTCGCATCGTCGGCGGCGCCGTCGCCAGCCCCGGTGACCTTGATGGGGACGGCGTTTCGGAGCTGCTCGTCGGGGTGCCGTACGACCCGGTATATGGCGACGGGGCGGTGTACGTGGTGGACGGAAACTACACCGGCACGTGGTACCTCGATTCGGTGGTGGAGCGGTTGCTCTACGGCAGCGGTGACAGCCTCTTCGGCTCCACACTGGCCACCGGGGACGTCGATGGCGACGGGCTCAAAGACACCTTCGTCGGCGCGCCCGCGATGGACCGCAGCGCCACCGGCGACGGCGCGGTTCTCGGCTACTACGGGCAGTTCGGCAGCGTCGACGTCGGCAGCGCCGACTTCTTGGTCGGAGGGTCCGCCGCGGACTGCGCTTTTGGCGCGTCGCCGTTTTTGATCGCGGACTTGGATGACGACGGGTACGGGGAGGTGGCGGCGGCCTGCAGCGCCGGCGACGTGTACGTGATCCCGAGCACCGCCAGCTACGGCAGCTTGGCGCAGGACGTCGCCTACGCCTCGTTCAGCGCCAGTGGCGTACGCTTTGGCGAAGCGATGGCCGCCGGTGACCTGGACGACGACGGCGTGGCGGAGTTGGTGATCGGCGCCCCGGGCGGGGACGCGGCGTACGTCTTCGCCGGTCCGTTGGCCGCGGGCGTGATGACCACCGCTTCCGCCTCTGCCGGTCTCGCGGCCAGCACGGCAGGAATCGACTTCGGCGCGGCGGTCGCGGTGCTCCGCGATGCCGATGGCGACGGCATCGGAGACCTGACGGTCGGCGCCCCGCTTGACGACGCCGCGGGTACCGACGCCGGGGCTGTCTACTTCTTCGCCGGTGGGGGCTATTGATGGCGAGCGGTCGAAAGTGGTTGCTTGGGTGCCTCGGCGCCACCGGGGTCAGCGCGCTTCTCTGTTGTTGCGGCGCGGGGATCGGGACCTGGTACCTGCCCGAGATCGTGGTCGCGTTGGCCACCTCGCCCACGCCGCTCGACATTGAAGCGACGGCGTACGATCCGGCACGCCAAGACGCGCTCAAGGAAGAGCTTCGCGCGACGCTGGACCGGGAAGGGAGCGTGCGCATCGACGCGCCGACGCTCAACGCGGTGCTGGCTCCCGGGGACGACGGGCGCATCCGCGTGGCGATGGACGGTGGCACCGCCACCTTCGACGCGTCGATCCCGATCGAAGGGTCGGGCTGGGTGAACGTCCACGTCAAGGGCACCTTCGTGATGGCGCACGGCTGGGTCGAGAGCGCGACGTTCGACGAAATGAGGCTCTCCGATTGGGACTTCGGCGCGTCGATAGCGGGCCAGAACGTCGCGCCGCACTTCAATCGGAGCCTCAGCCAAGAACGCATCCAGGATCCCAAGATCGCCGCGTTGCTAGACTCGGCGGAGCGGGTGGCGATCGAGGATGGGGTGCTGGTGGTCACGCTGAATCGGCAGCGGACGCCGGCGTTGCCTGTGCCGTAGTCGCTCGACTCGTCGCTTCAGTGCTAGCGACGTCTCCGCCCCGCCCGAATCCCCAGCGCGGCAGCCATGCCGAACCCTGCCGAGGCGCCTGCACCCGCACCGCAGCCGTCTGTTTCGCGGGGGTAGAGCGGCCCGTCGATGTCGGAATCCGCCGGTAGGGCCACGAGCCGGCCCGACGCCGTCGTGGTGGTGCCGTCGGGCTCGGACACCGCCGCGAGCAGCGCGACGGAGCGCGCCGCGTCCACCGAAGGGCACAGAAACGCGGCGTGGGTGCGATCTACCGGACGGAAGGTGCCGCATCCACTGCAGCTCCAGCTCACCTCGGCGGTCGTCGAGTCGGTGAGAAGCTCGACCTCCACGTTGCTACCCGACGTGCAGACGTCGTTCTGGACGGCAACGGCGGCCGCCCACGCCGGGCCCGCGCCCAGACAGCCGGACGGTTCATCGATCACGCCGTCGCAGTCGTTGTCGATGCCGTCCCGGCAACGCTCGATCGCGCCAGGGAAGGCATCGGGATTGTCGTCGTCGAGGTCACCGGCCGCCTCTGCGAAGCCGTCGCCGTCGTCGTCGTAGAGGCCCGTGCCTTCATCGGCGACGCCGTCGCAGTCGTCGTCACGGAGGTTGGCGGTCTCCAGGCCGGTAGGCCCGACGAGGGCGTTGCTGTCGTCGCAGTCTCCGTCCGCCTCGGAGACTCCGTCCGCATCGTCGTCTGAGGCCTCGGTGTCGTTGTCGACGACGCCATCGCAGTCCTGGTCCAGCCCGTCCGCCGTCTCTACGGCGTAGGGGTAGATGTCGGGGCGCGTGTCCTCGCAGTCACCCCGGAACTGCGACCAGCCGTCGCCGTCGCCGTCGTCGTCTTCGTCGGCGCCGCGGTCCTCCACGACCAGCGGGACCGCGGCCCGCCCGACCCGGCCATGGTGGTCGGTGATGCTGAGGACCAGGGTGTGGGCTCCCGAACCCAGAGAAGCCGCGGGCGCTCGGCCGACGACGTACCCATCGACGGTGATGCTCACCGGGAAGGACTTGCCGGTGGGGCCGTCGACCAGCTCCGCGTCGAGGTGGGTGGCGAAGTCGAGATCGTCGCTGACCGTGCCCGTCACGACCACCTCGTCGTTGGCGGGCACCCAGGAGCCCGGCGCAGGCCCGTTGATCGTGACCGAAGGCGCGGTCGTGCTTGCCGGCGCGGTCACCGCCACCACCCCTTTGACCGCGGGCAGGTCCGCGAGGCCGAATTCCACGAGGCAGCGGGTCGAATGTGGCGCCACGGCCAACCAGTCGAAGGTGTAGGCTACAGCGACGCCGGCTGCGAGCTCGGAGCCCAGCGCGGGTTCGCTGCGCAGGGTCAGCGCGGCGCAGCCGCTGGTCGCGCCGAGCAGCTTCACTGGGTGGTCATCCCGATTCTGAAGCTCAAAGGTGACGGTTTGTGCGACCAGGGCTGGCCACTCCCAGACGACGGACGGCGCCGGGTCGCGGAGACCGACGTCCGCGGTGGTGGTGGGATGGCCTTCCCACTCGACGAGCACCTCCTGAACGAAGTCGACTCGGACGTTCAGCGGGCCTTCCGCCGTCGAGTCGTCCGCTCGCCAGGGGCCAGACTTGGCCTCGATCTGGATGACGTCGAGCGGGTGGGGGGGGGGAGGACTGGCGCCGGCCTTCACGAGGCCGATGGCCGAGCAACCGGGCGGGAGCACCGGCAGGGCCTGCTCATGCGGGCCAGCAAGCTCCGTGCCGTCCTCGCACTCGGTGGCGGTCCACCACAGGTCGAGGTCCACTGAGACCCGTTCGAGCTCCAGGGTGCCCGTGCCGATGTTGTGGACGGTGAATTCGCCCCAGGCCCCGGCCTCGTCCCCCATCCTCAGGACCGCGGGCTCGACAACCAACACCGGTCGCGGGAGGGCATCGTCCTCGGTGAGCAGCTCCACCGACAATCGGCAAGCGAGGAACAGGGCGATCATGGCGCCGCCGGAGTGGGGCGGCGCGAGACCGGGGCGCGGAAGGTCACGCCGACGCGCACACTGTAGGGCGAGAGAACGAGCTGGCGCTGGCCCGCCGCGGCAACCTCGATGTCGGCGGAGTCGGCGCGTACGCCGAGCACCAGGCACGTCCAGCCCGCTGGCCGCCACATGCACGCCTCGCCGTCGACTCCGCCGGTCGCGACGAGGACGCCGACGCGTACCGTATCGCCGCGGGCCAGCTGCAGAAGCGACGCGCCGACCGCGGCGTACAGTCCGAGGTTACGACCGCTGAAGCCGACCTGAGCGCCAAGAGTTTGGCGGCTGACGGTGAGGTGGTAGCTCTCGTCAAGCCAGTGCTCAGGGGTCTGGACTTCGAGTACGCCGCCCAATCCCCAGCCGCCCACAAACGAGTAGCGGGCCCCGAGGGCGGCGTTGGCCTGCGCGTCCTGGCGGTAGACGGCCGAGAGGCCGGCGGTGACGCTCCAGGCGGTGGACTCGGGGGGCGGTGGCGGGGCTTTGACGCGCGCCGGTACAACGGCCACGACCACGCTCGGGGCCGCGGGGCGCACCCAGCGTACGTCGCCCGCCAAAAGCGGGTCGGGGCGCAGGATGGGCGTGGCCGAGGTGATCGTCGGTTCGGTCGGGCACACGACGGGCCGGCGCTCGTCGAGGCCGTCGGCGTGGCGCGAGGCCAGGAGCGTGGCCATCGCGATGAACTTCCGCGCGCTGTGTTCGTCGCTGGGCCGGTGCAGCTCGATGATCGAGCACGGATCGGCCCGCGCCGAGAGCCACCAGTTGAAGCCATGCGCGTCGGCGCGCACGTCGCCCCCGGTCGCGACCAACGTGAGCTCTCCGCCGGCGAGGTACGTCGCCCAAAGCCCCGGCGGCTCCTCGGCGGGGAGCTGGAGCGTGGCCCCAATTGCCGCGCCCGCGAGTTGAAGGAGGAGCAACATGGTGAGACGACATTGTAGCCGAGATCGGACCCGTCGGCGTCGCCTTAGCGCTTTCGCCAGGACGACGTCTTCGGCGTCCATTCCAGGTCTTTTTCGCGGTTCGGATAGACGAAGCGCTGTCGCGACTCCAGTTCTTCGGCCAGGCGGTTGAGCTCCTCTTCCAAGAAACGTGGATTCGCTTTGACCTTCTCGGCGATGCCGCTCTCCAAGTAGGCCTTGGTGTCGGGCTCGCCCGGGTAGTAGCGGGTGAACGCGGTGTGGCGAAAGAGGGGGCGCAGGCGGTGCAGGTCACGCGCGCCGGTCGGGAGGGGAAGCAGCTCGATCCCGCCGCGGGATTCGCGGGCGTTGAGCTTGGTCAGCACCGCGTCCAGGCTGCCCTTGAGGTTCTCTGTGGAGCAGTGCGTAGCGAAGTCATCGTAGAGCAGTCGCATCACGGCGCGCGCTTCGTCGGTGGGGATGACCGCTTGGCGTTCCCGCCCCATTCGTCGTAACAGCATCATGTACGGTACCGGTTGGTTGCCGGTGGCCTTGATGTGCTCTGGATCACGGAAGTCGGGCTGGCGATAGGGGAAGTATCGCGGGTTGATCGCGTCGAAACCACCGCGGCCGTAGAACAGGATGCGTTGGAGGGAGATCGGGTCTTCGGGAGAGAAGTACTCCATCTCCGCCGCAAGGTTCAACTTCATCCCGAACTGCCGCGCGGGCTGATCAGGCGCTGGAACCTTGATCTTTCCCATGCTGAGCAGGTTGGCGAGGTAGCTGGTGGCCAGCTCGACCGGGGCGATGCGCAGCCAGTAGGACAGCACGGTCCCGCGCGCTTCGGGTTTCATGACGATGTGACTGAGGAAAACCAGGACGAGGTCCGGGTCGTACTCCTGGTTCAAGAGCAGCACACCGTCGCGGGCGCCGAGAATCTCGCCCTTGTGGTCCTTCGCCACCAGCATGAAGTACCGCATGAACGTGCCGTTCGGCGCCGGCTCGTACGGATCTTCGAGGAGGAAGCTCTTGACCGCCTCGATGCGCTCCATCCCGCCGTGCGGGCCGAACTCATTCCACAGCAGCTCGTACGCGGTCGCGAAGTCGGGATGGCTGGGGAACCCGATCGACCAGATCTGGAAGTTTCTGGTTTCTCGCTCGATCATCTCCACCAGATCTTGCTGGTAGAGGTCCTTCATGCACAAGCGGACGCGATGAGTTTCTGGCACGTGCTCGGCATGTAACCGGGCCTAGCTACCAGGGAAGGCCGCCTGGATAGGCATCTCGGAGGACCACCATGGTTCCGGTCGGAGTGAATTTCGACAGGTCACTCCCGGCGTAGTGGTAGGGCGCCACCTGCTTGGGCGCGAAGGCGGAGACGCACCCGGCGGCCTCCTCTGGGGTCATGGTGTACGGCAGATTCATCGGGATCAACGCCAGGTCGATGCCGGTCAGCGCGCGCATCTCGTCGGTGCACTCAGTGTCCCCGGCGATGTAGATCACCACGCCGTCCAGGTTCAGCACATAGCCGTTGCCGCGCCCCTTGTCGTGGTAGAGTTTTCCAGCTTCGGGGCCGCGAACGAGGTTGTACATCGGGACCGCGGTGATGGTGGCACCGGCGACCGTCACGGTCTCTCCGTTGGCCAGCACGTGCTCAACCTTTCGTTCTTTGGCCTCGGCGGCGACGGCCTTGGGCGCGACGAGCACCGTCTCGGGCTTGACCACCTTTGCGAGCGCGGCGGGATCGAGGTGATCGAAGTGGACGTCGGTGATCAGCACGACGTCCGCGGCGGGACCGCTGAGGTCGGCCTTGGACCAGGGATCGACCCAGAAGACCGTTCCGCCACCCTCGATCCGCACCGTGCCATGGAAGACCGGAGTCACCACGACGGGACCGGATCGGCCCGCCAGAACAACGGGTCCGGCGGGGGGTGGCAAGGCCACCGAGGCGGCGGTCTGGGTGGGGACGGGGGAGCCAGGCGGGACGGGTGTCGGCGCCGCACAAGCGAAAAGTAAGGGGAGGATCATGCGCGCAGAGTATACGCTCGCGTGGTGCTGGCCCAGATCGACGAGAACCGCTCTTTGTGGGCGCTGCGAGCGACCCCCCGCGAGGCGCTTCCGGCGCTGGTCGGAGACATCGACTGCGACGTCGCGATCATCGGCGGCGGCTTCACCGGGATGTCGACGGCCTACCATCTGGCGCAGCGCCACCCGCACAAGCGCATCGTGCTTTTGGAGGCGCGGCGCGTGGCCAACGGCGGCAGCGGTCGCAACGGCGGCCTGATGCTCAACTGGGTCAACGGCGTCGAGCCCGGCGATCCTGGCCGGGCCGCAGCGATCTGGCGCGCCACCTGCGCGGGCATCGATCTCGTCGAGGGCATCATTCGCGAGCACAAGCTCGATGTCCGTTGGCGCAGGGACGGCACGCTCAGTGTGCACACCCGGGCCTCGGGGGCAGCCGAGGCCCAGCGCGAGGTCGAGGCGCTCCGGGCGGAGGGGCTCCCCCTCCAGTACCTCGATGGTAGCGCGCTCCCAGCGAGGTTGCGCATGGTTGGCGCGCTGGGGGCGACCTTCGATCCCACCTCCGGTCACCTCGATGGCGTCAGCTACTTGGAGGCGCTGCTTCCGGTCCTGCAAAAGATGGGCGTGCACGTGTACGAGGGCTCGGCCGTGACCCGGATCGTCGAAGGCTCCACCCATCGTCTGGAGACCGCGGGAGGCGTGGTCAAGGCCGCGGCGATGGTCTTGGCAACCAACGCCTATACGCCTCGGCTGGGCTATTTCGGCGATCGGCTCTTCCCGCTCTTTGCGCATGTCGTCGCGACCGAACCGCGCCCAAGGACGGATTGGTCAGCGCGCGGTTGGTCGCCCGGCGTAGCCGGCTTCGACGACGACCTCGACCGCATCGCCTACGGCTGCATGACCACGGACAACGAGGTGGTGTTCGGTGGTGGGCACAACGCCGCGTATGGCTACGGCTACGGGGGGCAGACGGCGTGGAATGGAAAGGCGGACTACGACGCGGTGTACCGACGTTTTTTGCAGTACATGCCCGACGCTGGCGACATCAAGGTGGCCCATCGGTGGAGCGGACCGGTCGCGCTCACCTGGAACCGGATCTGTGCCATGGGTGTGCGTGGCGACGCCAAGAACGTCTACTACGCCCTCGGCTACAGCGGCCACGGCGTGACTCTTGCCAACCTCGCGGGGCGGGTCCTGGCCGACCTCTACGACCAGGACGACCGCGCCTGGAAGGGCTTGCCCTTCTACCAGGGCGCGATGGCGTGGATGCCACCGGAGCCGGCGCGCTGGATGGGGTACCACGCGATGACGAAGCTGACGGGGAAGTCGCCGCGGAAGCGAGGGGTGAAGCATTGAGGGGGGCGACTACTCCACAAACCGGCCCGGAAAATCCGTAATCACCCACCGCACGTCGCTGGCCGCGTACACCGCCTGCGACCAGGCACTCTCGGTCGCGACACCGAAGACCGCCACCGGCACCGGCATGGGCGAGGCGGGAAGCTCGACGATGTTGCTGATGATCAGGTCGGCGCCGGGTGGGGCGGTGAACTCGGGGTTGGTGAAGTAGGTGAGTCCGAACGACAGGTCGCCATCGACAGGGGTCTCGTCCCGGAGTGCGTCCAGCATCGCGAGTCCCTCCGTCGAGCTGGTTTGCACGACGACTGGGACGGGGAGGGGGTCCACCGAGCCCAGGTAGGGGAGGAGGTGCCGGACGGTGAGGTGGTCGGGATCGTTGACGATGTCGAGGATCAGCGGCCGCCCGGCCGGCAGCTCGGGCAGGCCCCACACCGCGTCGATGACGTCGGCGAGGGTGTGCCCGTTCGGCTCGGTGTGACCGAGGTCAAAGCAACCTTGGCTCCCTGCGAGCGAAGGGTCGCCCTCGCACCCGTCCCCGTCCAGGCGGATGTCGATCTCAACGCCGAAACCTTGCTCGAAGGCGGTGACGACGTGGGCGGGCTGGTTCTCTTCGGCGTCCTCGACCACGCCAAGGGCTCGGTGCGCCACCAGGATGGGCTCGTTGAGGGTACACGCCGCGAGCCAGATCACGGATCGGCCGGTCGTTTGCCGGGCCGCCCGAGATCGACGGTCACGTCGATGTCCAGGACCACATTGCCGAGCTGGAAGGCGGTCGGGAAGGTATGGTCACCGTGGACCCACACCGACGTGCCCACCGGGCGCAGGGCGAACCCAACGCTCACCGACGGCCAGATGACGCTCACCTGACCCCCGGTGCTCAACGCGGCGTAGACCCCGTAGTCTTCCGTTCGGAAGCTCTGCGCCAAGGAGTCCACCTCCGCCACCTCCCACACGCCCAGCCCCAGGCCGATGCGGGGGACCCAGGGCGAGCGCTCGCCCTTTCCCGGCCACCGAAAAGTCCAACCTGCGACCTGCGAGGCGGTGAATCGTGGGCTCGCGGCGTCGTCTAGCAGGAAGCCGCTGACGAGTCCGGACAAGAACCAGTCGCCGGACAAGCTCGCGGAAAACATCGGCCCTGTCGGGCGCCCCACCCGCATGTTTCCCCCGCAGCTCAGGTTCCGCGATGTCGCTGCCAGCGTGACGATCGGGGCGAAGCGCACCGCAAGCGCGGTTTGTGTCGCGACCGGCGCCTCCTGCGCCAGCGCCAGTGCGGCGACCCAGAGCATCATCGCCCCCACCACCACAGTTGCGGCGTGGTGACGATGCCGGCGTGGACCGCGGTGATGCGACCGCCGGGCCCTACAACGACGGTCGTCGGCAAGGTCCCCACCTTCCACCTGGCCTTGGTTGCCGAATCCGCGCGTAGTACGTGGTGCGCCGGGAGACCGTTGGCCTGCGCGAAGTCACGGAGCGCCTCGACGGTGCCATCGACCGCCACGTAGAGGATCGGCACGTCGGGGTGAGCCTCCCCGTAACGGGTCAACATCGGCATCTCGATGCGACAGGGCCCACACCAGGTTGCCCAGAAGTTCACCATCACCGTCTGCGCGCCGAAGGACGCGAGATCGACCTCGGCCCCGACGAGGTTGCGAAGGACGAGGTCCGGAGCGCGCTCGGGCAGCGTCGGTGCCCGCAACCAACCCGTCCCCACCACGATCGCGGCGACGCCAACAATGGTGATGACAATGGTATTCGCCCACCCGAGCGCGCGTCGCGACCAGGGCACCGCCGGCTCCTCCGGCGGCTCGTCCCCCCGAACGACGAGTCCGTCGTCACTCACGAAGCGCTACCCACTCTTGATCTCGGTCCAGATCTGGTCCCATACCGCGGTCCCCGCCGCGAGGTCCTGCTGGTACTCCAGGGACTTCATCTGCTCATCGGAGGGGTAGGCGACCGGGGTGGCCATCTTGGCGGTGGCCTGGGCGTTGGGCGAGCCGTAGCCGGTGAAGTCGCTGATCTTGGCGCCGATGTCGGGCCGGAGGATGAAGTTGAGGAACTCGTGGGCGGCGCGGGGGTTCTTGCTGCCCTTGGGCACCATCATCGCGTCGCACCAGATCGCGGCCCCTTCTTTGGGTACGACGAACTCGATGTTGGCGTTTTCCACCTTCGCCTGCATGGTGTCGCCGTTCCAGAGCTGCGCCGCCCACACGTCGCCGGTGACGAGCTGGCCTTTCACGGGCGCAGAGATGTAGGACTTGAGCACCGGCTTGGAGAGCATCGCGTCGGCCTTGGCGGCGGCGAGGTCGGCGGGGTCGACCGAATTCAGCGACTTCCCGCGGAACTTCAGCCACGCCCCGAGGTTGTCGCGCATGTCGTCCATCATCGTGACCTTGCCCTTTTGGGCGGCGTCCTGGAAGATCGCCCAGCTGTCGGGCGGCGCGGCCATCAGGTCTTTGCGGTAGGCGATCCCGGTGATGCCCCACTGCCAGGGCACCGTGTAGGCGCCATCGGGGTCCGAGGCGGTCTTCGCGAAGATGGGCGCGAGGTTCGACAGGTTGGGGAGGTGCTTTTTGAAGAGCTTATCGACCAGTCCCAACTTCACGAGGATGGTCACCGCGTAGCCGGACGGGCAGACCAGGTCGTAGCCGCCGCCGCCGAGCTGCAGTTTGGCGATCATCTCCTCATTCGACTCGAACGTGTCATAGGTGACCTTGACCTTGAACTCTTCCTCGAAGAGCTTGACCGTGTCCTCGGCGATGTAGTCCGACCAGTTGTAGATGTGCAGCTCCCCCTCCATGGGGCCCAGCTCGGGTTCGGGCGCCGGCGCGGCTGGGGTCGCGGGGACCGGGGGGTCCGCCACCTTTTCCTCGGTGGCGCAGGCCGAGAGCACCAGCCCGATGGTGCCGACCGACATGCCCAGCCCGAGCGCTCCCCGCAGGAAGTCACGACGCTCGATCTCCCCGTTCCGGAGGGCTTGGACGAGTTGAATCTTGGCGCGTTCGTTTGACATGGGAGAGCTCCGAAGGCTTGGCTAATGAGAGGTGACGGGTTTGTCGCGACTGAGGCGGTCGGAAATCCAGATCAGGACGGCGGTCCCTACGAGGATGATGGTGGAGATGGCGTTGACCGACGGCTCGATGTTCTTGCGCGCCATGGTGTAGATGACGATGGGCAGCGTCGAGGTGCCGGGACCGGTCAGCAGCGAGGTGATCACGTAGTCATCGAAGGACATGGTGAACGCGAGCAGCGCTCCAGAGAGGATGCCCGGCCACAATTGCGGCACGGTGATCTTCCAGAAGGCGGTGACCTCGTCAGCACCCAGGGTCATCGCCGCTTCTTCGAGGTTGCGGTCCATGCCTTCGAGGCGAGCACGAACGACGATGGTCACAAAACTGATGTTGAACGCCACGTGCGCAATGACGATCGCCACGATCGAGGGCGTGTCCATGCCCAACTGCATCCGCAAACTACCGAAAAGCAGCAGAAGCGAGATGCCGACCACGATCTCCGGGGTCGCGACGGGTACGTAAAGGAGGCTCTCGACGGCTGTGCGCCCACGGAAGCGGTGACGGGCCAGTCCGAGCGCCAACAGCGTGCCCAATAGCGCCGAAATCGCGGTGGAGGCGAGCCCCACTTGGAGTGAGACCCAGAGCGAATCGACGATGTCTTGTCGTTCCCATAGCCGCTGGTACCACTGGAGGGTGAACCCCTCCCACTTGACGAACTTGCTGTCGTTGAACGAAAAGACGACCAGCACCAAAAGCGGCAGGTGCAGGAAAAGGTACACCGCGGTCACGACGACGATGAGCCAACGAGGCAGGCGGCGACTCACGCTAAGCCCCCATCGCCTGCGCCCGGTCGCGCTGCTGGAGGTAGACGAAGACGGCCATCAAAACCATCGCCATCATGACGAAGCTGCTCGCGGAGCCGAACGGCCAGTTGCCTGCGGTTGTGAATTGGCGTTGAACCAGGTTCCCCATCATGTCGGACTTGCCGCCGCCCAAGAGGTCGGCGGTCACGAACGAGCCGAGCGCCGGGATGAAGACCAACAGTGACCCCGCCACGATGCCCGGCATCGACAACGGGAGGATGATCTTGGTGAAGCGCTCTGCCGGCCGCGCCCCGAGCACCTCCGCGGCTTCCAGCAATGAGGGGTCGAGCTTTTCCAGCGAGCTGTAGATCGGTAGCACCATGAACGGTAAGAAGCCAGATACCAGGCCCACCATCACCGCCATCGCCGAGGGCATCAGCGCCAGCGGCTCGTCGATGAGGCCGATGGCGAGCAGCACGGTGTTGATCACCCCGGTGTCGCGCATCAGGAACATGATCGCGAAGGTGCGCACGATGAAGCTGGTCCAGAAGGGGAGCACCACCAAGAACACCAGGAGATTCTTCCAGGATCCGGCTCTGCTGATCACATAGGCCACCGGGAATCCCGCCAGCAGGCAGAGCGCGGTGCACGCCAGCGAGTAGAGCACCGTCCGCCACAAGATCCACAGGTAGAGGGGATCAAAGAAGCGTTTGTAGTGCTCGACGGTGAAGCCGATGTCGACGCCTCCGTACAGCCGAGACGGCATGAAACTCGACCCGAACATGAAAAGCAGTGGCAGCAGGAAAAACAGCAGCAACCACGCCGCACCGGGTGCCATCAGCGCCCAAGCGCGGACGGCCGGGCGGCGTCCCGACCAGCGCAACCATGCCAACCGCAGGTTCATGCGGGCTCGGCCTCAAGGCGGCGGAGATCGTCGGTTGAGAACGCTGCGAGGCAGCGGGCGCCTTCTTTCCAGGGCACCGGGCTGCGCAGCTGACCCTCGTTGCGGCTGGCGGCGACGAGCTCCGTGCCGTCGTCAAGCACCACCCGGACGTGCAACATCTCCCCGCGGTACACGACGGCCTTGACCGCTGCGGGCAGCTGGGTCTTGCCCGATGCGGCGCTGTCCGGTGCCAGCAGATCGAGCCGTTCCGGCCGCAATGCGTAGGTGACCCCTTTGTCGCCGACGCCGGCGGTGGCGCCGTCGAGAAAGTTGCTTTCGCCGATGAACCGCGCCACGAATGCGGTGCGGGGCTGCTCGTAGATCTCGGGGGGTGTGCCCAACTGGGCGACGCGGGCGTTGTCCATGACCGCGATGCGGTCGGACATGGTGAGCGCTTCTTCCTGGTCGTGGGTGACGTAGACAAAGGTGATGCCGAGCCGCCGGTTGAGCGACTTGAGCTCGAACTGCATCTCTTTGCGCAGCTTCAGGTCCAACGCGCCGAGGGGCTCATCGAGCAAGAGCAACGTCGGCCGAAGGACCAGCGCACGTGCCAGCGCCACGCGTTGCCGTTGACCTCCTGAAAGGGCGGCAGGAGCGCGCGATCCGAAGGTGGTGGGGTCCAGGCGCACCATGTCCAGGGCCGCCTTGACGCGATCTCCGATCTCCCCCGTCGGCACCTTCTGGCGCTCCAGACCGAAGGCCACATTCTTTTCGACGCTCAGGTGCGGGAAGAGGGCGTAGTTTTGAAAGACCATCGCCAACTTGCGCTCGTAGGGGCGGCGCTGATTCACGACCTCGCCGTGGATACGCACTTCGCCGCCGTCTACATCTGGCTCCTCGAAGCCGGCTAACAGGCGGAGCGTGGTGGTCTTGCCGCACCCCGAGGGCCCGAGGATCGAGAAGAACTCCCCGTTGTCGATGGAGAAAGAGATGTTTCGGGCAGCCTTGTGCGCACCGAAGGTCTTGTTGACGTTTCGGAACTCGACGACCGGGACGCTCATGGCCGCGGAGCATATCAGAAGGCGGCGTGATGGGGGCCACCACAAAGTCACCTTGACGACACCGCCTTGACCGGCGAGATTGCGCCGCTTTCCAGAGGTACCCATCATGGCCCTGAAGAACTACTTCTTCACTTCCGAATCCGTCTCCGAGGGCCATCCCGACAAGATGTGCGACCAGATCAGCGATGCGATCTTGGACGCGCACCTTGAAAAGTGCCCGACCGCCCGCGTGGCTTGCGAGACGCTGGTCAAGACCGGCCTCGTGGTCGTCGCCGGCGAGATCACCTCGTCCGCGGCCATCGACTACCCGCCGATCATCCGTCGGGTGGTCAACGAGATCGGCTTCAACCACAGCGACAAAGGTTTTGACGGCAACACCTGCGCGGTGATGGTGGCGCTCGAGCAGCAGTCCCCCGACATCAGCGTCGGCGTGACCGCGGGCGAAGGCCTCCACAAAGAACAGGGCGCCGGCGATCAGGGCATCATGTTCGGCTACGCCATCAACGAAACGCCCGAGCTCATGCCGGCGACGTTGCAGTTCAGCCACCGGCTCATGGAGCGTCTGGCTTGGCTTCGCAAGAACCACAAGGACTGGTCCTGGGTGCGCCCCGACAGCAAGTCGCAGGTCACCATCGAGTATCGAGACGGCAAGATCGCTCGCATCGATGCGGTGGTGGTCTCCACACAGCACGATCCCCGCGAACATGCCCTGATCGAAGCGCAGATTCGTGACGAGCTGTGCCGCAAGGTGCTTCCCGCCGAGCTGCTGGACAGCGGCACCAAGTTCCACATCAATCCCACGGGCAACTTTGTGATCGGCGGCCCGATGGGCGACTCCGGCCTCACGGGCCGCAAGATCATCGTCGACACCTACGGCGGTCACGGCGCCCACGGCGGCGGCGCCTTCTCCGGCAAGGACCCGTCGAAAGTCGATCGCAGCGCCGCCTACATGGGCCGCTACATCGCCAAAAACCTCGTTGCCGCCGGCGCTTGCGACCGCGCCCTGGTGCAGCTCGCCTATGCCATCGGCGTCGCCGAGCCCATGAGCGTGAACGTGGAGACCTTCGGGACCGCCCACGTCTCTGAAGAGCGCATCAACAGCTGCATCCGGGAGATCTTCCCGGTCAAGCCCGGCCAGCTCATCAAGCACCTGAATCTGCTCCGTCCGATCTACCGCAAGACGGCGGCCTACGGTCACTTCGGCCGTGATGACGCCGATTTCACGTGGGAGCGGACGGACAAGGTCGCCGAAGTCAAGGCCGCGGTCGGGCTGTAGAGGCGCCAGCGCCCGGCTGTTCTCCGTCGGAGATTCGCGAAGACGGAGGCGGACAACTGGCGGACGTATCGCGACGCTGGAATAATCGAAGAAAGCGATAAAGGCGATCGAGTGTCTCACCGATCCAGGACGTGGGAGTTGCCCACGCCCGCTCCATCTGCCCCGGAATCGTTTGTTCTCTCGCCCGTCAGTGAGCGCGAGCTGGCCCAGCGCCGGTCCTTGTACGGGCTGACTACCGAGTTGGAGCCAACAGTCGCCCTTTTGCGGAAGCTCGTCGGCAGGAACGCCGCGCCCATTTGCGAGCGCGCCGCGCTGGAGCTCGCCGGCCTCCCCTGGGCTGGCCATCGCGCCACGCCGCGGCTGAGTCTCCTCGTAAGCGAGGCCGCCCTCGGGGTGTTCTTCCGGGTGGCGTATGACGTGGTTGTGGCCAATCGGCGCGTCCACCTCGGGGCGACGCACGCGTGGCTCGGTCTCGATGCCCACGCCTTGGTGGTCATCGCCGAAGCCCTCGCCCAGTCCGTCGAGGCGACGATGGACGCCGCCCGGGTGACATCCGAGGCACGGTCGCCTTTCCGCCGGCTCGTCGCGTTCGATCATGGCGTCCGCATGGATGGGTACGCCTTCGCCGCGAGCCAGGTCGGCCCGGGGCAGCAGCTCGAGGTCGCGCTTTCCTCGCTCGTGTCCGGCGCCAGGGCGGCTGGTCGGGTGACCGACATCATCAGCCGGACCGGGGGACAGGAGCTCTGTGTGGCCCTTCCCGACTGCACGCGCGAGGGCGCCGAGGTCTTCCTCCTCCGCTGGTTGCACGCCGTCCCCTTGGACTTGGAGATCGGCCTGTGCGTGGCCGGCCCGCTCGATGTCACCGACGCCGGCGACCTGATCGCGGCGGCGCGACCGACTCGACGATGCAGGCCGCCCGGCCGCAATCAGCGGTCAGCGCGGGTGACGCTAGCCCAGCGCCGACAGCAGATTCATCTCTTCGAGCGCGCGCCCGCTGCCCTTCACTACCGCCGACATCGGATCGTCGCAAAGCAAGACCGGTAGGCCTACCGCTTCTGACAAGCACTGATCGAGGCCGCGGAGCATCGCGCCGCCGCCGGTCATGATGATGCCGCGCTCCATGATGTCGCCGACAAGTTCGGGCGGGGTGCGCTCCAACGAGGCGCGGACCGCCTCGACGATGAGGCTGACGGGCTCTTCGAGGGCGGCGCGGATCTCGTCGCTGTGCACGGTGACGATCCGGGGAAAGCCGCGGATCAGGTCGCGACCACGCACCGCCATCTCGTCGACACGACCGTCGTGGATGGCGTTGCCGAGGCGGATCTTGACCTCCTCCGCAGTGCGGGGCCCGATCAGGAGGTCGTGGCGCCGGCGCATGTGCAGGGTGATCGCGTCGTCCATGTGGTCCCCACCGACCTTGATGCTACGGCTGTAGACGATCCCCGCCATGGAGATGACCGCCACCTCGGTGGTGCCGCCGCCCACGTCCACGACCATGTTTCCGGTCGGCTCGGTGATCGGCAGGTCGGCGCCGATGGCGGCGGCGAGGGGCTCTTCGATCAGGTGTACTTCGCGCGCGCCGGCGCTCTCGGCGCTCTCACGAACCGCACGCTTTTCCACCTCGGTGGTGCCGTAGGGGATGCAGACCACCATCCTCGGGGCGATGAAGCTCTTGCGACCGTTGACGCGCTCGATGAAGTAGCGGAGCATCTGCTCGGTCACCTCGAAGTCAGCGATGACGCCGTCCTTCAGCGGGCGGATCGCCTGGATGTCGGTGGGGCAACGCCCGATCATCGCCTTGGCCTGGGTGCCGACGGCGACCACCTTCTTGTTGCCCTTGCGGTCATGGTGGACGGCGACGACCGAGGGCTCGTTGCAAACGACCCCCCGACCCTTGACGTACACCAACGTGTTGGCGGTGCCGAGATCGATGGCCATGTCCTGCGAGAACAAACCGAGGAAGGAGCTGAACATTGGACACCCGGGGGGAGGGGGGCGAGGGGCGGACGACGGCGGGGAAAAGTGGGCTTCGTGGGACGAAGCGCCGGGGAGTCGAGGATATCGTGATTTCCCTTGACATGACAAGAGCACACGCGTGCAAATCGGGGAATTCTTGCTTGTTCGCCGCGCCGACCGGGCGCGGCCGTTTCCCCCCGCATGTGTTAGCCGCGCCCGCATGAACGTGATCGAGAGGCTGCGCGCGAGCACTGAGAGCACCAGCACTCGGTTCATCATCATCGTCGTGGCCGCGATCTTCGCCTTCGCGGGCGGCCAAAGCGCCAGTGGGGAGGGTTGTGCCGGCGGCATGGCCGCGACCGTCAATGGCGAGACGGTCAGCCGCACCGAGTTCGATCAGGCGGTCCGCAGCAACTACCGCCGCGCGGGGGCCGACCTGGACGACGACCAGCGCGCGCGCCTCTTCAGTTCGACGATGGACCAGTTGATCAGCCAGCACCTGCAGTTGCAGGAGGCCCGGCGCTTGGGCCTCGCGGTGTCCGATGCCGAGGTCGTCCGTTGGGCCCGCGCGCAGGAGTCCTTTCAGAAGGACGGCGTCTTTGACGAAAAGACGTACTTGGCCGTCCTCCAGCGGAACGACCTCAGCCGCACCGAGTTCGAAGCGGCGCAGAGGGACTACCTGCTCTTGAGCAAGCTTGAAGAGCTTGTGGTGCGCGGCGTGCTGGTCACCGAGGCCGAGGTGCGCGCCGAGTGGACCCGCGACGGTACCGAGGTGGACCTGACGGTGATCCGAGTCCCTCCGGCCAACTTCTACGACGAGATCGTGGTTTCGGACGCGGATCGGGATGCCTACCTGGCGGCGAACGGTCCGGTCATCGAGTCGAAGTACAAAGTGGACTATGAGCGTAGTTACAACCTTCCCAAACGTTACCACCTGCACACGATCGTGCTGCGCACCGACCTTTCGGGGGCGGATGACGCGGAGCTGCTGGCCAAGGCGGAGTCGGTCGCCAAGTTGGCTCAGAGTGGCGGGGAGTTTTCCGCGCTCGCGCGTCGGTGGAGTGAGGACCTCAGCGCCAAAGACGGGGGCGATCTCGGCATTCTGCCTGCCGATTCGGTCGATCCGGCGCTGGTCGCGGCGGCGGACGCTGCCGGCCAGGGCAAGGTCACCGGGGTGGTCAAGACCGGCCGCGGCCTGCAGATTCTCTATGTCCAAGCCATCGAAGCCGCTCGCGTCATTCCCCTCGAAGAGGTGAAGCTCACCATCGCGGTGCAGTTGATCAAGGACGAGAAGGTCGAGGGTGTTGCGGCCGACTACGCGGCGAAGATGATCGCGGCCTGGGCGCCCGGCGGGCCTGCTCCCATCGCGCTCGCAGAGGCCAAGTCGTTGGCCGTGGTCACCACGGGCAGCTTCAGCCTCGGCGACTCCAGCATCCCGAGCATCGGCGACGGGCCGGACGTGGCCGATCTCCTCGCCGCCGTCGCAACTGGGAAAAGCGGCGATGTGCTTCCTGTGGCCGTCAGCATCAAGGGCATCCCCCACGCGGTCCAGGTGACGGCGCGCGTGGAGCCCGACGCTTCGGAGTACGCGGATGGCGCTCGCAGGGTGCGAGTGGGCCTCGAGATGTTTCGCCGGCAAACGTTCATGAAGGCCTGGGTGGACAGCCTGCAGGCCGAAGCGACGATCGTCCGGTACGTAGGCTCGGGCGGCTGACCGCGTTGATTTGTTGGCGGGATGTGATCGTCCAACGCCGACAACCGCCGACTGAGGCGGCCCTCCGCTGCAAATAATGCGCGGCAACGCTTCCATTGCTGCAACGCGCGTGGTAGACAAGTCTTGACGCGGCAAGAGCCTCCATGAGCTTCGGCTCTGGCTCCGGTCGGGTCTCATCGGAGGACGGACAGGTTCGCGCGTAGTTGAAGTAGACGCTGTGCAACATCTGCTGGCTGCAACGCCGGCCGGGCGAGGAGCGCGTCCGGTCGTCGATTCGACGCTGTGCTCCCGCGCGACCTGTCCGTCCTTCCCTGATTCTGTCCCCGCTGGGTTGTCCACGCATGGCTGACGGAAGCACCCTCCCCGATGTCCGCCGCCCCGGCCCGATCTTCGATGGGGCGGACCTCCTCCGTAACCTCGGTGATAGCGCGCTGGCGCTGACGTGGCGCGCGTTCTCGCCTGGCGACCGCGCCCCGTTTCTCAGGGCCGACCAGCCGCCGCTGACCCGCCTGCGGTACCAGGCCGACGACGGATGGGGCGCCGATCTGTTCCACGTCGCGCCGCTCCCCGGCGCGTCGGGCGAGCCGGTGGTTTTGGCGCACGGGCTCGGCGGAAGCCACCGCGACTTTGCGCTGGAAGCGGGGCGGGGGCTTGCCGCTGCGCTGCGGGCGGCTGGGTTCTCGGTGTACCTCTTGGAGCACCGGGGGGATCCTTGCGCGGTTGCGCCGCCGGGCGCGGGTCCGTTCACCGTCGACGACATCGCGACGCGGGACGTTCCCGCCGCCCTGGACCGGGTGGTGCAGCACAGCGGGTACCCGCGGGTGCTGTGGGTCGGGCACGGACTCGGCGCGCAGCTGTGGTGCCTCAGTCGGGCGCTCGGTGCCGAAGACCGGTTCGCGGCGTCGTCGCTCATCGCCCCGGCGGTGCGCTTCCGCGCGGGCGCCAGCGCGCTCCGTTCGGCAGGTCTACTCGCGGCGCTGCTGCCGCGTGGCTGGGTCCTCCCGACGCGCCGGGTGCAGGCGCTTTTGACGCCGTTCGTCGCCGGTGGGGCCGACGTTGCGTCGCCTGACACCGAAGGTGCCAGGGCGCGGGGTCGGCTGCGGCATGGTGCGGGGGACGTCCACGGCGGGGTGGTGCGTCAGGTGGCGCGGTGGGTGGCCCAGGGCAGCCTCACCGACTCGACCGGGCGTCTCGACGTCGTCGCGGCGCTGCGTCCGGCCATCGTGCAGGTGGTCCTGCCGACGGAAGACCCGGCCTGCCCCATCGGCGCCGCCGAGCCGCTGATCGTTCGGCTCGGCGCCGATGTCATCGACCTCCCGCCGGGCTTCGGCCACCTGGACCCCCTTCTCGGCGACCACGCCGCCGTCGAGGTCCACGCGCCCATCGTCGCCTTCCTGTCGTCGCACCGGCGGTTGGTGGATAGCCTTGGGGGCAATGAATACCCCTGACCAGGACCCGCCCACGAATCCCTCCGGCCCGCCTGCTCGGAGCGCACCGGCCCGAAAGCGGCCGCGCGCCGCACGGCTGATCCTCGGCATCGCCCTGGTGGGCGCGCTCACCTTGGCGGCTGGCGTCGTCGGCGCAGTCATCCTGCTCAAAGACGACTTTGGCCCTTCGGTCAAAGAGGGGACGTACTTGGAAGTGGTCGTCGACGGCAAGCTCCAGGATGCGCCGGGCGCCACCGGTTTTGTGCTCGACCCCAACGATTTCCCGGTGCTCCTGACCGAAGCCACGGCCGACATCCGTCGTGCCGCCAGTGACTCCCGAATCACCGGTCTGTATCTGGAACTCGAAGGAACCAGCCTCGGCTGGGCCGGCGCGGGCGAACTACGCGCCGCGATCATGGACTTCGGCGCGTCAGGCAAGCCTTGTCACGCGTGGGCCGACGCCTACGACAACAAGGCCTACTACATCGCGAGCGCCTGCAAGGACGTCTACATCTCGCCCGCGGGCGTGATGCTGGTCAACGGCTTCTCGCTCACGACGGAATACTACGCCGGCGCCATGGAAAAGCTGGGCGTCACGTCGAACTTCGAGCATGTGGGCGACTTCAAGAGCGCCATCGAGCCCTACGATCGCGCCGAGCCGAGCGAGGCTGCCAGCATCGCGATGGACTATATGCTTGATGGGCTCTACGAGGAGCTTGTGAGCGGGGTAGCAGCGGGGCGCGGCGTCCCCGTCGAAACGGTGAGGGGCTGGATCGACGATCCCCCGATTACCCCGGATTCAGCGGTGACCCGGGGGATGGTGACCGGGGCCCGATACCGCGACCAGGTCGGCGACGAGCTCGCGGGCAAGGAACGGACGGAGCTTGGTGAATACCACGAGGACCCCAGCTCTTTCGGCGGTGGAAAGACGGTCGCGGTCGTGCATGCAGAAGGCGCCATCGTCTCCGGTGACTCGGGCTCGCCGATGTTCGGCGGTTCGATGGTCGGCGACCGGACCCTCGTCGAGATCTTCGACGACCTGCGGGAGGACGAAAACGTGGCGGCCGTGGTGCTGCGCGTGAACTCTCCTGGGGGCAGCGGCCTGGCATCCGACAACATTTGGCGCGCGCTGATTCGCCTGAAAGAGGCTGGCAAACCACTGGTGGTATCGATGGGCGACTATGCGGCCAGCGGCGGCTACTACATCGCGGCACCGGCGGACTGGATCGTCGCGCAGCCGGCCACCCTCACCGGCAGCATCGGCGTCTTCGGTGGCAAGCTCAACCTGGGTGGCATTTACGGCAAGCTCGGGATCACCACCCACACCTGGCGTCGGGGTGCGATGAGCGACCTCTTCTCCCCTATCTCCGACTTCAACGAGGGCGAGCGCGCCAAGTTCCGAGAGTTCCTCCAAGGTTTCTACGATATCTTCCTCACCCGTGTCGCGGAGGGGCGCAAGATGGAGCGGGACGTCGTTCACGAGGTGGCGCAGGGCCGCGTTTGGACGGGCACCCAGGCCAAGGAACGCGGTCTCGTCGATGAGATCGGGGGCCTGGACGTGGCGCTGAAGAAGGCCCGGGAGCTGGCCGCCGTGCCGGAGGGCGAGGAGCTTCGGCTGGAGCGTTACCCCCGCCGTCGTACCTTCGTGGAGCAGCTCTCGGACGACCTCCAGAAGGCGAGCCTACCGCCGGAGGCCGCGCTTCCGGAGGTCAAGCAGGCGTGGGCCCAGTTCGAAGTTTTGGATCGGGTGTTGGCAGATGGGGGCGTGGCGGCGATGCTCCCCGCTGCGATCGACGTACGGTAGGCGCGGTCCCGCGGCCGAAGATCGGCAGCCCGCCTGGCGGGGACCCTACGGCCCCCCATCCACGGCGCCATCCACCGCCACCACCTGCAACCCCAGCTGCCCCGCGGCGAAGGTGCTGAGCGCTTCGTTGACGCCCTCGAACGCCTCGGCGTTGCCGACTTCCAGCCCTGCGAGGCCGATGATGTAGGTCGACTTGCGCTTGAAGGCGTCGCCGGGAATCACCACCGTCGTGACCGCGTCGCCCTCGGTGCTGTTGAGCTCGTAGGCCGCTTCTACGTCGTCGGGCAGGCTGTCGTAGGTGAGTTGGTCGTGATCCAGGTCGTACACCAGGGCCACCAGGTGTGAAAACGCGCCGTCGGTCACGGTGAGCGTCATCGATTCGTGCGCGCGCGTCCCCAAAGAAACGGTGAACGTGGGCGCGGCCGGGGCTTCTACCCGCAGCTCGCCGGCTTCGCCTCCGGCGTCGAAGGCGACGATCGCGGTCTGCCCCGCCGTATAGCTGAGGCCGTCGTAACTGTAGGACTCGTAGGCGCCCGCCTCTGCCTCGGTGAGCACCAGCCGGCCGGTCTCTGCGGAGGTGAACCGAACGTCCGCGCCGGAGACGGGGGAGTTGGTGAAGTCGGAGATGTCGGTGACCTCGGCGAGGAAGACCTTGCAGAATGCGGTGTAGAACTCCGAATCCCGCGGTAGCTCGACGAACGAGGGAATGTCGGCCCCCAAGAAGATCGCCTGTGCCACCGTCGTGTCCCCGAGTCCGTCCACCACGTCACCCGCCGACGCGAGGCGCTCGCATCCGGACACCACGAGCAGGGCGAGGAAGCTCATGGGGACGTTTGTACCTTGACGGGGCCGTTATCGCCACATAGAGGGCGGCCCGCCGAATCCGGAGTTCCTATGGCTTCCAAGACGAATCAGACGACTGTCCGCCGCGAGCTCCGTAAGGACAATGCCGGGCGCACGGCCCGGAACCAGCGCGAGAACCGGGGCAGCACCCCGATCTTCCCCGTGCACACCCCCGAGGCCGACGCCAACGCAGCGGCCAAGGTCAAGAAGTAGCTTCCCAGCGGAAGAAGCGGCGGGTGGTGGCGGTCGTCGCCACGTCCAGCGCGCTCGGCTCGGTCCCGCGTAGGCGCGCGACGCACGCCAGCGTGTGGGCCACGTAGGCTGGCTCGTTCTTCTTCCCGCGGTGCGGCACCGGAGTCAAAAACGGGCTGTCGGTCTCCACAAGCAGGCGATCCTCAGGGACGTGCTGGGCGACGAGCTGCATTTCGCCCGCGTTCTTGAAGGTCACGATGCCTGGAATCGAGATGTAGCCGCCGCGGGCGACGATCTCGCGCATCTGGGCCAGGTCGCCGGTGTAGCAGTGGTACAGGACGCCAGTGTCCCACGCGGCCTCTTCGTCCAGAATGCGGAGAGTTTCGCCGTCCGTGTCCCGGTCGTGGATGATGACGGGTCGCGCGCGGGCGCGGGCGGCACGAAGTTGCTCCCGAAAGACCGCCCGTTGCTGGTCCCGGGGCGAGCTGTCGTAGTGGAAGTCCAGACCCATCTCGCCGAGGGCGAGGACCTCTGTCGCGTCGGCCATGGCGAGGAGATCGGCGAAGCGGGCGTCGGTGAATTCTTTGGCGTCGTGGGGGTGTAGCCCCACCGATGCGCGCACATTGGGGTGCCGACGGGCGACGGCGAGGGCACGGGCAGCGCTGTCAAAGCCGTACCCGCTGCCGACCGTCAGCATCTGCGTCACCCCGGCGGCGTGGGCCCGGGCGATCACCGCGTCCACGCCCTCGTCTCCGCCGAATACGCTTGGGTCCAGGTGGCAATGCGAGTCGATCATCGGGGGGTTGCCGCTGAGAGTTCGAGGTTGAGCTGAGCCAGGAGCGCTTCGAGGACCACGCGGCCGTTCACGTTGAGGTGCAGCCGGTCACGCGCCACGGCCACCGCCTGGCTCATCCGTGCGTGGCCGCCCGGCCAGAGCGCCTCGGACCAACCGCGAAGCCGATCGACGGTGTCGGGGTCGCCCCTGACGTGCTTTCCGTTGGCCAAAACCACGGTGTCCCGCAGCAGCTCTTCTACGATGTCGACGGCGAAAGCGGCATGGTTGACGCCGTCCTCGCGCTTGCCCTCGGCTTCGGTGAACGCGAAGAGCTTCCCGAGCGGTTGCCCGATGGCGCCGAGCACGGCGGCGCGAAGGGTGGCGCGCGTCTCAGCCTCGCCAGCGGCCAGTCGCAGCGCGAGTCCCGGGGAGCCGGCTGCTGCCTCCACCGTCTTGATGTCCAGCCCGCGCGTTTGGCCCCACTCGATCATCGCGGCCAGCGGCACCGGCCCGAAGCGGATGCGTTGGGTGCGGCTACGAATGGTGGGCAAAAGCGACGCCACCCGAGCGGTGACGAGCACGAAGTGGGTGCCCGCGGGGGGCTCTTCCAGCGTTTTTAGCAGCGTGTTCGCCGACTCGTCGTTGAGGAGGTCGGCGGGGTCCAGGATCACGAACCGGTGGCGCGCGCTGTGGCGTTGGAGCTTCAGCGTGCCCAGCAGCTCCTGGGTCTGTTGGACCGAGATCACCGCAGTGGCGCGTTCGGGATCGGGGCCGATGACGATGAGGTCGGGGTGGGTTCCGGCCAAGAGCAGCGTGCAACTGTGACAGTTCCCGCAGGGACGCGTTGGGGCGTCACAGTTGACGTACCGGGCAAGCCACAACGCGAACGTGCGCTTCCCGACGCCCTCGGGCCCCTCGAACAGGCAAGCGTGGTGCAGCCGTCCGGTGTCCGCGACGTGCACCATCCGCGTCTGAGCTTCAGGATTGCCGACGAGGGGGAGGGCGGTGGGCACGGGCCCCCATTACCCTGTCCGCGCATGCTCGCCCTCGATGACTGGAACGCTTGCGCCCAAGCGTCGCCGCGGCCGAATTTCCTGCGCGAGGTGCTCGACGTGGGGGCCCGCCATGGCGATGGCCCGGTGTGTGTGCACCGGACGCCGCTCTTGTTGGACGCGGCGGACCTCAGGATGTGGCAGCGCGTCCTGCCGCGGATGCATCGGATTTTGGGCCGTGTTCGTGCCGCGCTCCTGGCCGACCTCCACCGCGGCCCGGACAGCCTCGCGGCTCGGGTCGGCCTCCCGCCCGACGCGATCGAGTGGGCGTCGATCGACCCCGGCTTCCACAGCGTCGCTCCATTGGCCCGCTTGGATGCCTACATCGTCGATGGGGTGCCGCGCTTTTTGGAGCTCAACGCCGAATCCCCGGCGGGCATGGCCTACGCCTCCGCGCTGGCCCCGGTGCTCTTCCGTGAGCCTGCTGCCGTCAGGCTTTCTGGGCTATCCTTCCTCGATCCCATGCCCCATGTGGTCGCGACGGTTCGTGCACTCTGGGCGCAGTGGGTGCAATGGGCGCAATCGACCCGACCCGGCCCGGCGGACGGCCCCATGCGCAACGATCCGCACCGCTCCCGGCCCTCCATCGCCATCGTCGATCGAGCCGGAGTGGCGACCGCCCCCGAGTTCGAGCTGCTCGCGCGGGCGTTTCGCTGCCACGGCCATGCGGTAACGGTCGCGACTCCGGAGGCGCTCAGTTTCGATGGCGACCGGCTTCGGCACGGGGACTTCGCGGTCGACGTGGTGTTTCGACGACTGCTGGTCAACGACATCCGCGCGGATCTCGCCGCCGCGACTTCGCTGCTCGACGCGTACCGTGCTGGCCGCGTGTGCATGGTGAACTCGCTGCGGACGGTGCTTCTGCACGACAAGCGGATTTTCGCGCTTCTGCACGACCCCGCGTTCCCGCTCTCGGACGACGAACGCGGATTCGTCTCCCGGCACATTCCGCTGACGCTGCGCCTGGACGACGCCACCCGCGAGCGCGTCCGAAGCGAGCCCGAGCGTTGGGTACTGAAGCCCGCGGCTGGGCACGGAGGCAAGGGGGTCGTGCTCGGCTGGACGGTGTCGCGCGCCACGTGGGAGCGCGTCATTGCCGGCGCGACCGATGCCATCGTGCAGGAGCGCGTGGTCGCGCCCCGCGGCCGGTTCCTGGACGCGCGGGACGGTCAGATTCACGAGCGGGTCGTGGACCTCGGTCCCTTTCTGGCGCGTGGCCGGCTGGCGGGGTTCCTCTGCCGCGTCGCCGAGGGGGAACTCGCCAACGTCAGCGCGGGCGGAGCGTCGCAGGTCCCGGTATTCTCTACGTTGCGGAGGGGTTGATGTTGTTTCTCCTGGTGGTTGGCGCGGCCCTGGCGGAAGCGCCCGTGTGGTGGACCGAAGAGGGCGTGATGCGCCGCTCGGCGATTTTCGGCAAGGCGCAGGCGCGCGACGCCGAGGCCTACGAGGCTGTCTCCGCCGAACTGGCTCGCACGCGCCGCGCGGTGGGAGACCTGGAGCTCGGCCACGCGATGCTGGAGCCCGACCCCCAGCGCGCGGCCTATGCGGCAAAGCTCGACCGTGCGCTCAGCGGTCAGTTCCTTCGCCTGCAGAAGCACGTGGACCTGCTCAGCGGCGACTACTCCCGCGTTTTCGGGGCCGCGGTCGAGCGCGCCATCAATGTGGCTGCGGCGGGTCAGACGGTGACGCAGTGCACGACGATCTCGCAGGTTGAGCGGATGCTCGGCAAGGGGCCCAAGTGCCCAGGGCAGGACATCTCCGCCAAGGTCGGTGCCACGGTCGACACCGATCTTGCGCTCAAGTCCCAGGTGGAGTCGATCCTCTCGGTCGAGTGGCCCACCATCACCATCGTGGGCGAGGCGCAGGTCGCGGTCCCGCTCACCGGAAAGGAGCGCAGCGTCGACGTCGCGGCCCTCGGTCGTGCCGTCGTGGGCGAGGCGCTCAAGGCACTGGACGACGAGCGCGAGGCGGCGCTGGAACAGCTTCAGGAAGAGTGGGAATCGACCGACACCGGCACCAAGGAAGCGGCGGTGAAGAAGGGCGCGGCCATCGCCGAAACCTGGCGGACCGCCGTCGGCGAGCTGGGGCGGAAGTCCTGGCCCGGAATCAAGAAGAAGCTGGAGAAGGCGGCAAAGAAGGGCGGGCCTACCGGCGTGAGCTTGTGCCCGAATCCGGTGGCGCTTGGTGGATGCGGGCTGCCGGATGCGACGGCGGAGGTGGTGGAGGCGGTGGGGGAGCGGTGAGATCAACCGTTCATCCGTACCGACGTTCAGGCGTCATGGTGCGTGGGGGTCGGCACGCATGCCGGCCCTTTGCAAGTGCTGTACGGCGACGCCGCGACCGTTGGGGTGTCGTGGAAGGATGCATGGACATGAGCCGAGGAATGAGCGTTCTGCTCACGCTCCTTGGACTCGCGGCGTGCCGTGCCGCACCCGTTCCGGCTCCCGGCCCCGACACCGCTCCCGACGCCGCCGACCCGTGCGACGTCGTGAACCAGGACTGCGATGGCCGATCGCCTTGCCGGGCCGAAGCGGAGGCTTGGGCGATTCTGCGGTCTGAGTATGTTGATAGCCCGTTTTATTACATCGCCATGCTGACCCTCGGTGGGGATATCAACGGGGACGGGCGCAACGAACTGTGGGCCGGTGGGCGAAACCCGTTCCCCACGGATATGTGGGAAGTGGACGTGTTTCTCAACCTCGACGGGCTGTCCGCGGGGCTGTCCGAACTGCACGAGGCGGACGTCCTCTCGTACAACTCGTTGCACGCCGGCCCCGTGGGCGACGTGGACGGAGACGGACTCGGTGACGTGGCCCTCCTGGCCTACGACCCCTATTCAAATCGGCGCTGGCTACCCCCCGGCGCCCAGCCACACGTACGCGCGACCCTCGCTGTCCGACCCCCAACTCGGCGCACCGATCAGGAGGTCGCCGTAGCCGTCGCCGTTGAGGTCGCCCGGCCCCAAGTGGAACGCGCCTGCCTCGTCTTGGCCCTCTTCGCCCTCCAGCAGCAGGTCCGCCTCGTCGAGCGTCGCGGTGCCGGCGATCGGGCCGTAGAACACGCCCAGCCGTCCGGCCAGGGGTTCGGAAGCCCCGCTCGCGCCCGCGAGGAGCAGGTCAGCGGCGCCGTCCCCGTCGAGATCGCCAGCGCTGGCCGCCTCACCCGCCCACTCGTTCTCGCGCGTGCCGTACAGCGCGGCTTCGGCGTCGTCGGCGCTCAGCGTGGTGCTCAAAGGCCCGAAGTACACCCGCGCCGACCCGGCCTGGTCGGCCACGGTCGAGGTCGCGGAGTGCCCGGTGTAGAGGTCCTCGTACCCGTCGCCGTTGAGATCTCCCACGCCGGCGGCGGCTTCTATCGGGTCGTTGCCGCTCGTGCCCTCGACGTAGAAGTCTGCGGCGTCCGTCGTCAACGAGCCCGAGAAGGGCAGCTCCAGGAAGGCGACCTTGCCGCTGTGCTCCACGGTGCCCCTGGCGTAGGAGCTGGTGAGGATCAGCTCGGGCAGGCCATCACCCTGGAGGTCGGCCACCCGGACGTCCTGGCCCCACCCCATGCCGTCGAGGTCTCCGCACAGCTGTCCTGTGCGCAGCGCGGTGATCGCAGGGATGGGGCCCGCGAAGAAATGGGCGCAGCCGCGGTTGAGATGAAGCGGCCCCGCGTCCCCTCCGTACATGTCGCTGACGACGAATTCGTCGGTGCCGTCGCCGTCCAGGTCGTCGACGGCCGCGATGCTCATGCCGAACATCCAGGAGCCCGAGAGCCCATCCAGTCGAACCGCGGCGCTCGCGAGAGATTGGGTGCCGGTGCTCGCGACCGGGATCAGGTACACCGAACCCACACCTCGGGTGGTGGCGTTGACCAGCAGGTCCTCGGTGCCATCCCCGTCGAAATCGCCCACACTGGAGAGGGCCCCGCCCGCCTTGTCCCCGCTTGCTTCGCCTTCCCAGGTCGCGGTCCAGGTCGCGGCAGCGCCATCGAGGAGCAGGTCGGTGAGGTGGGCGAAATGGACCGCGCCCCGCCCGGAGTCCACGCCCGCTGTGGAGACCGCCACCCACGAATCGCCGGGACCGTAGAAGTCTGGCGCGGCTGACCAGGCGTAGCCGAGGTGGGCGACCCGCGCCGACGAAGGCAACACCACGTCGGCGTCCGCAAGGGACTGGGTGCCCGACTCGGCGCACCCGTTGTCGGTGCCGTCGCAGTCGTCGTCGAGATGGTTGCCGCACGTCTCGGTGCCCGCTGGGTTTACCGTGGCCTCGGTGTCGACACAATCGTCGGCGTCGGCGCTGTATCCGTCGAGGTCCTGATCCCAGTCGTCGCCCCCGGCGCAGTCTTCGTCTTCGTCGTCGTACCAGACCTCGGCGGCGCCCGGCCAACTGACGGAGGAGGCGTCGTTGCAGTCTGTGGCGTCGGCGACGAAGCGGGTGGGCGCGGCGCAGGCGTCTACGTACTGGGCCGGGTCGCCAAAACCATCGCCATCCCGATCGACGTGCCAGGCCGTGGGTCCCGCGAGGGTGGCGTCGCCGTCGTCGCAGTCGTCGCAGGACTGAAGGCCGTCGCCGTCCAGGTCGTCGGTGCCGACGAGACCGTCACAGTCGAGGTCGGCAGTGGTGTCGCAGGACTCCGGGGCGCCGGGCCACGCCGCGGGGTCGGCATCGTCGCAGTCACCGCCCAGGACCCCCGCCCCGGCGCCAGGCGACGTACAGGCGACCGTGGATGTCGTGCCGTAGCCGTCACCGTCGTCATCTTGGAACCAGACGAGCGGACCGCCCACCCCCGCGTCGCTGTCGTCGCAGTCGCTCGCGTCGGCCACGGAGCCGGTCGGCGGCGTGCACGACCAGGCGATGTCGAGGGCGTCCCCGAGGGTGTCACCGTCCGCGTCCCGGTAGAAAGGGAGGGCGTCGAGCGCTTCTTCGTCGACATCTCCGTCGCAATCGTTGTCTGCCCCGTCGCACCACTCGTCCGCGCCAGGGAACGACGACGCGTCGGCGTCCTGGCAGTCCCCGTCGACAAGCACCAGGCCAGCGGGGTCGCAGACCGTCCGAGGCAGGAAACCGAAGCCGTCGGCGTCGCCGTCTTCATAGGCCACGATCGCGTCGACGGCGTCGAACTCGCCAGCGTAGCAGTTGTCGTCCACCCCGTCGCACCGGTCGGTGGCGTCGGGGTTGACGTCGGCGCGAGCGTCGTCGCAATCCCCCCCGAGGAGGGTGAAATCGACAAGGGCCCAGCAGGCGATCGCGGTGTTAGCCTCGTCCCCGAAGCCGTCCCCATCGAGGTCGGCGAACCAGGTGCGGGCATCGACGGCGCCAGCGTCGATGGCGCCGTCGCAGTCGTCGTCGATCCCATTGCACAGCTCCGCCGCGCCCGGGTGAATGGTCGGGTCGGTCTCGGCGCAGTCGCCATCGATATGGCCGTCCCCGTCCATGTCCGCACGCGCGGTCTCGCCGGAGTCGTCCCGGGCGGTGTCCCCTTCGCCCAAGCGCACATCGGCGCTGGACGACGGCGCCTGAGGCGCGCCCCCCCCGCCAGGTTGGCAGGCGAGGAGGGCGGCGAATGCCAGGGGGGACAGGCCCACGGGTACCCTTACCCTACAGCGCGCACGGGCGAGCGGACGGCCACCCTGCTTCGCAGTTCACCGCGGCAGCCGCGGCGGGGTAGCCCTCGCAGGAGTCGGAGTTGGCCCCACCGTCCTCGGTCTCGCCCGCGCCTACCGCGCCGTACAGGATGTCGTCGCCGCCGTCGCCGTACAGCGTGTCGAGCCCGCTGTCTCCGCAGATGGCGTCGCTTTCGGTGCCGCCATAGATAGTGTCGTTGTTCGGGCCGCCGGCGAGGTCGTCGTCGCCCAATCCGCCGTAGATCGTGTCGATACCCGAGCCGCCCGACACGATGTCGTCGCCCTCGTTGCCCACGATGGTGTCGTTGTTAGCCTCGCCCAGGATGGTGTCCGCGCCGGTGCCGCCATCGATGGTGTCGTTCCCGCTCCCACCATAGATCAAGTCGAGCGCTTCGCCACCGTAGATGACATCGTCTTGGGCGTCGCCGTAGCAGACGTCGTCGTCGCCGTCGCCGTACAGGTTGTCGTTCCCATCGCCACCGTGCAGTTCGTCGCGACCGTCGCCACCGTACAAGGTGTCCACTCCGCCTTCTCCCTGGAGCTCGTCGATCCCCTCATCTCCGTCCAGGGTGTCGTCGTTGTCGCCGCCCCAGAAGCGTTCGACGTAGTCGTTGGCGCTGTACGTCGAGCCCAGCACGTAGTCGTTCCCGCCGAAGACCAACGCGCGGGCCGTCAGATTGCCCGAACCGTCCGGCTCCAGGTGCTGGCCGGTGACGACGTCGGAGAAGTAGACGAAGTCCGCAGACGAACCCCCGAGCACGTCGATGCCACGGATGGGCCCGGAGGTGCTAGTGTCGTGCTCATAGCAGAAGTTGGCGCCGCTGTTCGCGTCTGTTCCCCAGACACAGTACTCTTCAGCGCAAGCATTCAGGCCGGTGTCGTAGACCGCGTACGCGGTGGCTCCGGTGCTGTCGCCCAGCGCGGCGAGGTTGCAGGTCACCACGTCGTTGCTACTGTTGTAGCTGCAAATCGTCGTTCCGATAGCGGTGCTGTTGGCGGCACAGGCGGCCCGGGCGAGGTCAGGGGCCGACACCGCGAGCGCTGCCAGGATCAGCTGCACAACGCGGGAACTGGGGGGGGGGGGGGTAAAACGAGCATGCGAAACCTCGAAGGGTGAAAATACCGGCAAAATCGCCAACACGACAGCATCGCACACGGCCGCAATCGCGATCACACAAGAATTTGGAGTATTTGCGTTTCCATTGCTGGATTTTACACTTCCTTTACAAAAAAAGGGGCGCCGTCGAGGTCGCGCACGCGGAGCATCGGCGACATCGAGGTCTGCGATGGCCTGGACGATGACTGCAACGGCCGTCGACGGGTACAGCGGTGTCGCCAGCGCCGTGTTCTCGCCGGTCTGCGAGGGGACGATGACGTTGAAGGATGCCGCCTGGGTCGTCGTTCCGCCCGCGGGTGAGCGACGACGAGGGGCGTTATTCGTTCCCGATGTCACTGGAGATGGCGTCACCGACCTGTTGGAACTGCTGTCCAAAGGTCGCGACGACCTCTACGTCTTCTCGGGGGCCGACATCCTGCCATGATGGCTCCGCCGCGATGCGGCGCGGCGTCCGTCTGACGAGACGGCCGGGCCCACCGCATCGCCCAGATGGTCCCGGACCCGCTCGTGTGGAATCCGCAAAACCCGCCAACAGGTGAAGCCCCCGATCAGAGCGTCGGCATCAATGTTACGGGAGTGAAACGCATGTCTACGGTTCGCATCCTTCTCCTGACCTTGTCCGCCGGATGTTCCGAAGCGTACCCGGTACCTCCCGACGCTGAGCGGCTGGACCTCTCGGCGCTTGAATCCGGCGATACCGCCGCCGGGAACGCCGACTCTGCCGCAGACGACGCCGCCGCAGATGACACCGCCCCGACCGAGGAGCCCGCGCCGATCCCGTGTGCGGGCTACGGCGCTCCCCAACAGACCGGCGTCGTCGGAGATGTCGCGCTCGACGAGCTCAGCGGGCTCGCGGTCTCTTGGAAGAACCCCGACATCCTCTGGGCCATGGAAGACCACGCCGGCGAAAACGCCGTCTACGGGTTGGATGCGGCGGGCAGCACGGTGGCGCGCATCGAGCTGACGGACGTGGTGAACAACGATTGGGAGGACCTGGCCGTGGGCCCCTGCGGGGACGACACCTGTATCTTCGTGGGTGACATCGGGGACAACTCCCACGATCGCCCCTGGCACGGGGTCTTGCGCTTCCCCGAGCCCGAACTGACCGGCGTTGGGGTCGAGACGCTGAGCGTCACCCCGGACGTGTTCCCGTACGTGTACCCGGACGGCAACTGGGACAGCGAGTCGATGGCCATCCTGCCCACGGGGATGCCGGTGCTCTTCTCCAAGGAGTACGACACCGCCCAGTCCACGGCCTACAGCTTCGCGACGCTCGACGCCGCCACGACGGTCACGCTCGACAAGCGGGGGCGCTTCGCCACGGGTGCCGAGGGCGAATTGGGGAGCGCGGCCGCCACCAGCGCCGATCTCTGGCCGGACGGCACGCGCTTCGTGATGCGCACCTACGGCCATGTCTGGGAGTACACGTTGACGCCGGGCGGCCTCGACGACCTTGTCAACGCCACCCGGGCCGAGCTGGCGACCGGGGAAGAACGCCAAGGCGAAGCGGTGGGCTACGACCCTGGTCGGCCCGGATTCGTCACCGTTTCCGAAGGGCTGAATCCGCCGCTGTATCGGGTCGGCTGCGCGGAGTAGGGCCGCGGCTCACTTCCGCAGCTCCAGCCTCACCCCGAAGTCCGGAAGCTCCCGGTCAGGCGCGAAGGCTGCCGACACCACCAGCGCCGAACACCCATCGTCGTAGCCGAGCCGCGCGACCCCGTTGGCCGCGTCATCGGGCAGTAGCCCACGGCTGGCCCCCCCACCGACGACCAGGCGCTTGATGTGCAGGGCGGCGTCGGCCCAGGCCACCGCGGTATCGGCCGAGAACAGCACGCCCGCGTCCACCTCGACCGCCCCCTGGGTGCGCACCGCGAGGAGCTGCCGGGTCGGCGCCAGCTCGGCGCGAGCGAGCACGTCGGCGCCCGCTGCCTGGACGCTCACCAGAGGGGTCCATTCGCCGTCCCAGACGACCGCGGCTTCGCCGGTCAGCACGGTGCCGTCGATCACGGTCTCGGCCCGCACGTCGGGGCCCAGCCCCGGCAACTCGCCGAAGCGCGCCGCGGCGCCGTCGTCGGCAGCCCGGACCCCCGCGAAGAACTGCCACCGTCGATCCCCCGCGTCCACCCAAAAGGGCAGCTCTGCCCGCGCCGCCAACGCCTCTGTGAACGTGACGCCATCGGACTCGTCGAGGGGGCCGTCCACCGCGGCGAGGGCGCGCCCTTCCAGATGCAGAACGTGCCAGGTGTGCGCCCCCCGCGCTTCGGCCGCCAGCTCGCCGACCGGGGTTGCGGTGGCCCCGTCCCAAGTCGGTGAGACCGTGCCGCGCAACCCGACGGCGGCGCTCGGGGCCAGCACCCAGCCATCTCCCCGCAGCTCCGGACGTACCCGCAGCTGTGCGAGCGTCGCCCGGCCGCCGTCGTCAGGCAGTTGGCCGATGAGGCGAAGGGGTCCCGTGCCCAGGACCGCGCGCGACTCCCGCCAGGCCACGCCGCGATCGACGAAGGACGGGCTGTAGTCCTCCGCGTAGGCCGCGTCGCTCTGGACGGTCAGGTCCCACGCCGCTCGCTGCGCCCCGGCCCCGGCGAACCCGCCGCGGGAAGACGCCGCGCCCCGCGCGGTTGAGGTCAGCTGGTCCCAGCCGGCCACTCCATCGAACCCAACCGGACCCGTCGTCGCCAGCTCGGCGCGAAATCCCCGGTCTTCTCGCCAGGCCGGGCCGAAGGTGAAGAATTCGGACTGCACCCCCACGCGCCCGCGCCAGCGCGCGTTCCAACCGTCGGCGCCATAGCCGAGCTCGGGGAAAAGGAGGCGGAATCGGCGTGGATCGAGCGGTTCCCGCCACCAGGGCACGGGGAGGATCGGCACGTCGAAGAGTCGGAGGCTCCCATCGCGCACGATGGCGACGTCGGCTTCCAGGACCTCGATCTCGCGCGCGTGAAAGCTCAGCGCCGGCCGCCCCCCGTCGGTGCACCGACAGGGGCTCAACCGAGCCGACGTTGCGAGAAGAT
This sequence comes from Deltaproteobacteria bacterium, assembly GCA_947445035.1. Lineage (GTDB taxonomy): Bacteria > Myxococcota_A > UBA796 > UBA796 > SXON01 > SXON01. The sequence continues at coordinate 144,462 of CANFCK010000002.1, read as the reverse complement.
TTCCACTCGCATCGGCGGCGAGGGTCGCCGCGTCCAGGGTGACCTCGCCCGCTTCCACGTGGGCGGTGGTCAGAATCCCCGAGCGCGCCCGGAGTTTTACTTGCGCCGTCGCGAAGGTGATCGAGCCGCTGGGCCGTTCCCACACGCCGTCGAAAACCGTGAGCAGGTCGGCGGTGCCGGTCGCGGCGCGGGCGCGCAGGACGTCGGTCCCCACCTCTACAACCACGTTCCCCTCGGCCTCAAGGCGGCCACCCACCCAGCTCAGACGGTCGCCGCGGACCGCCACCCGCTCCACCTCGACGGGCGCGGGGTCGGCCGCTTCGGCGGCGGTCACGCCGCTACGGCTCCGAGCAGGTCTCGCAGCTCCCCGATGAGGTACAGCGAGCCGGCGACGACGACGAGATCGCCGTCTTGACGGGCGGCCCGGAGCGCGTCTGCGAGGGCGCCGGCGGGCGTGACCGGCACCGAGAGGCCCTCACACTGGCCCGCGACGTCGGCGGGGTTTCGCGCCTTGCTGTGGCTGCCGGCGGTCGTGAAGATGCGGTCCACGACTGGCGCCAGGGTGGTCGCGACGCCACGGAGGTCTTTGTCGGTTCCCCCGCCGAGGACGAGCGTGCGGCGCCGGTCTCGCGGCAGTCGCGCCAGGAAGTTCGCCAAGGTGGTGGCCCCGTCCGGATTGTGCGCGCCGTCCGCCAAGACGTCCGGCGCCAGCCACTCCAGGCGGCCGGGGTGGCGCGCTTCGGCGAGCCCATCGCGCATTGCCCGCGACGAAACCGCGAGACCTGCGACCTCCAAAACCCGGAGCGCCACCCCGGCATTGACCACCTGGTGGTCGCCCGCCAGCCCCAGCGCCAGGCCATCCAGCGTGCTGCTGCCCGCGTAACGGAAGCTGCTGACGTCTCCGAAGGCCTCGAAGTCGTGGCCCCAGACATGAAGCGGGGCGGCGCGCTCGGCGGCAACGGCGCGAACGATCGCCAGCGCCTCCGCCGGCATCGGGCCGACCACCACCGGCACTCCTGTCTTGATGATGCCGGCCTTCTCGCCCGCGATCGAGGCGATGTCCCAACCAAGCTCCTCGCAGTGGTCCAGCCCGACGCTGACGATGGCGGTTGCCCGGGGGCTCACCACGTTGGTGGCGTCGAGGCGCCCGCCCATGCCGACCTCGACCACGGCGACGTCCACCTGCGCCTCGGCAAAGGCCAGAAACGCGCAGGCGACGGTGAACTCGAAGTAGGTCAGCGGAAACGCCTCGTCGGCGGGGAGCGTCCGTCGGGCCCACGCCAATCGTGCCGCGTCCACCCGTTCGATCACGGCGACCAGCTCCGCATCGGAAAGCGGCACCCCGCCTAAGCGGATGCGCTCGTTGACGGCTTGCAAGTGCGGGGACGTGTGCACCCCCACCCGCTGCCCCTCAGCGCGGAGCATGGCGCCCAAAAGTCGGCAAGTGCTCCCTTTTCCGTTGGTCCCCCCTACGTGGAGCACGGGGTACCGGGCCTCGGGATGGTCGAGGCTGGCCAAGAAGTCGCGCATGCGGCCCAGGCCGAGTCGGATGCCCGCGCCCGCGAGGCGGTCGAGCACCGGATGCGAGATCATGCTTCGGGGCTGAGGTGCCGGCAGAGCCGGGCCAGCGTGTCCTTGAGCTCGGAACGGGGGACGATCATGTCGACCATGCCGTGCTCCAGCAGGTATTCGCTGGTCTGGAAGCCTTCCGGCAGCTCCTGCCCGATGGTCTCGCGGATGACGCGTGGCCCAGCGAAGCCCACCAGCGCGTTCGGCTCCGCGATGATCACATCGCCCAGCATCGCGAAGCTGGCTGCCACTCCGCCCGTCGTGGGGTCGGCAAGCACCGAGATGTACGGCATCCGGGCCACGTCCCGAAGTCGGGAGAGCGCAGCGCACGTCCTCGCCATCTGCATCAACGACAGGAGCCCTTCTTGCATCCGCGCGCCGCCGGACGCCGAAATGACGATGGCAGGTCGGCGGAGCGACGTGGCGCGCTCAAACTGCCGCGTGACGAGCTCTCCGACGACCGAGCCCATGCTGCCGCCCATGAAGCGGAAGTTGAACGTCCCGATCTCGACCGCAACCCCATGAAGGGTCGCCGAGCCGGCCACGTAGGCGTCCAGCTCGCCCAGGTTGCGCTGCGTGGCGCTCAACCGGGCCGCGTACGACTGGCCGTCCGAGAAGCCCAAGGCATCGACCGGCGCGACGTACCGGTCGTGGCGGACGAAGCTGCCTTCGTCGCAGAGGGCGTCGAGGCGCGCGAGGCTGTCCCACCGGTGGTGGCGGCCACAGTGGGGGCACACCCCCATGATGTCGGCCAGCGCGGCCCGGAAGAGAATCTGGTCGCAACCTGGGCAGCGCACCCACAGGTCCTTCTTGGCGGGCTGCGACCGAGGCTCGGTCTGCAGCGGCGCTGGCGACTGCTCGAACCAGCGCGGGGAAGAGGGGTCCTGCGGCATCGCGCGGGCTTAAGCGGCTAGGACTCCCCGAGCCACGCGGCCTGGTGCCACAGGTGGCGCAGCGCGCGGATGCGGACAGGGTCGCGTCCGAAGGCGACTCGATTGGTGAGCAGGACGGCCACGGTCTTCTGCTCCGCAGATACCCACAGGCTGGTCCCGGTAAAGCCAGTGTGCCCCACCGCATCCGGCGGCGGGCGAGGGCCGGCGCTGGATTCGTGCCCCGACGGCGTGTCCCAGCCGAGGGCGTGGCTCCCGAGGCCACGTTCGGTGAATGCCCGCTGCGCCAGCGGTACGTCTCCCGCCAGCCAACGCCAGGCGACCGCGGCCACCGACCTCGCGTCGCCGAAGAGCCCGGCGTGCGCGGCGACGCCCCCCATCGCGCGGGCGTTGTCGTCGTGGACGACCCCTTGCAGCCCATTCTCGGTCGCGACGGCGTTGGGGTGGCCCCAGCGGAAAAGCCGCGCGGCCTCCGGTGCCAGCGCGGTGAACGCCTCGTCAAGCGGCGCCCCCGCTTCCGCCTCGATTGCGGCGCCGAGCGAGAGGAAACCGAGGTCGGTGTAGGTGTGCGCGGTCCCCGGTGGGGCGACCAACGGCTCTGAAAGTGCTGCGAGAACGATGTCCTCGCGGGTGCCCGCCCGCCACAGTTCTTTCCACCACAGCGCGCCGGCACAGTGTTGAAGCAGCAGCCGCGTCGTGATGCCCGGCTGCCACAGTCGATGTGACCCCGCCAGGTTCAACCGGCCAGCCTCCACCATGCGGAGGGCCAACTCGGTGGTACACAAGACCTTGGTCAGCGACGCGAGGTCGTAGACGAGGTCCGGAGCGCGGGCGTAGACCACCTTCCCGTCGACCATGACGCACGCGGACAACGACGGCGCGACCACCCCGGTCGCCTCGTCGAGCAGGCGGTCCAGCTCACGGGTCAGGGTCGCACCGCATCGACGCGCAGCCGGTCGCCGCTGATCCGCGCCCGTCCGCCGAACGGGACCGCCAGATTGGTGCGACCGTGCCCGAACGGCATCCCGGCGAGGATCGGCACCCGCAACGGGCCGAGAACGTCGAGCACCACGTCGGCCACTGTCCAGTCCGCACCTGGCGGAGGCTGGGACTCCAGAAAGTCGCCCAGCACGAAACCCGCCGCCCCCTCAAAAACACCGCTGTCGCGACACTGAACCAGCAGGCGATCGAGCTTGTACGGCGGCTCGCCCACGTCCTCCAGCAGCACGATCGCGCCCGTGGCGTCAAGCTGATGGCGGGTGCCGCAGGCCGCCGCGATGACACAGAGGTTGCCCCCGCAAAGGCGCCCCTCGGCCCGGCCCTCCACCAGCGGACGCCCAAGAAACAGCGACTCGCCGCCCGACGCCAGCAGCATCCGAAGGTGGGTCTGCGACGCCTCGTCATTGTGGGCGGCCAGGGCGTGCAGCACGGGGGCGTGAACCGCCGGGCGCCCCTTTCGCGCCAACGGATTGAGGAGCGCTGTTCCGTCGGAAAAACCGAAGAACGGAATCGGGGCGAGGCGCTTGACCTTCAAAAGCGGGAGCAGTCGCGACAGCCCATACCCGCCTCGGGCCATCCACACCGCGTCCCATCGCCCTGAGAACGCGTCCTGCAGGTCGGAAAGCCGCGCCGCGTCGGTGCCGGCGAGGTAACGGTGGCGGTCGCTTGCCGCGGCGAGGAGGCTGGGCGCGTAGCCCCAGGAGCGGACAAGGTCCATTCCACGTTCCAGGCGCGCGAGGTCCGAGATCCCGGACGGGGAGATCACCGCGATTCGAGCGCCGGGAGAGAGCATTCGCCGACCTATCGCCGAGGGCGTCCCGCTGCGCTACGGTTTGGGCGATGGTTCTCTTCCTACTCGCGTGTTGGCAGCCCGACGCCTACGCGCCTCCGCCGCCTGCCCAGGTCGAGGCGAGCGATGTGCTCGCGGGTACGGCCGCTGAGATTGAGCCCCCCGCGGTTCTGGAGGCGGCCGAGGAGCCGGAAGCCGTGGGTGAGGCGCCTGGCGGGGGCGAGGACGCAGAGGTCGACCACGTTCGCCCCCGGCCCGCCCGCACCGTGGGCAAGCCGCTGACGCTGGTCAGCGACTACGGTGCGCCGCTGCAGGTTCTCGGCGATGGGGTGGCGGTGACGGTTTTGGAGGAGGGCCCAGATCGGGTGAAGGTGCGCTGCGACGGCTGTCGCCCGGTACAGGAGGGGTGGCTCCAGCGCCGCGCGGTATCGCCGTAGGCTGGCGCCCCCAACGCGCGCTCTGGTAGAGTACGCACAGCATGTCTACGTTCGGTCCCGGCGCGAGTCTGTGCATTGCGGCGATTGTGCTGTGGTGTTTTGCCGAATTGGCCCGCCGGGCCGTGGCCGGCGATGGCGGCCGTGCCGTCAGCCTGGGGGCTGCGCGGGCGGTGCGTCGGGGCGCGGCGTTGTGTCTGTTGTGCGGCGGGCTGCTCGAGATGCGCGCCGGCCAGCTTTGGGAGGCGGAAACGGGCACGGCCCTCGCCACGACATTCGCGCGCGGCCCGGGTTGGCTGGGCGCGATCCCCCTGGTTGTGGTCGGCGTGGGGATAGCCTAAATTTGCGGCAATGGAATTGGCACTTGGGCACCTCCGCGGGGCGGCAGGTTGGGTCGGCGCGGCGTTCTCCAGGTGCGGGAGGGCGTTGAGTTCACGCGCCGGGCCAGTGTCCTCCCGAGCGAGGTCGAGGCCGTGACGACCGCTCAGCACAACTCGCGCGGGGCGCTACGGTGGCGGGTGGCATTGGTGGGGCCACGCTTGCCCACGCCGCGCGCCTTGAGGCGGAGCGCTGGGCTGCCGCAGGTCGCTGGTCCGTCACGCAATCCCCGGCCGAGTGAGGCTGGGGCGACCGCCGTCTAGAGTTGGAAGCCGAGCGACAGAACGCCGCCGTTGGTGCTGTCGGTGAGCTCGCCAACCGAAGCGCCGGCGTTGTTCTCGATGCCCATCGTACGGAAGGCGCCGTCGTAGGCGACGCTGGCGTAAAGCCAGGGGAGGAAGGCGTAGCCGACCTCCGCGTCGACGTCGTGATTCCAGGGCTGCGTGCCGCCAGCGAGGTGTTGACTGTACGACAGCACCACGAACACCTTGTCCGCGACGTCCATCGTGAGCTCGCCGCCGACGATGAGCGAGTTGATGTTCAGCTGGTCCAGCTGGATTTCCTGGCCTCCCTTGATGGAGAAGGTCTGGACATCGCTGATGCCCCAGCCGATGCGCGCGCCGATGCCGAACTGGTTGGCCCCCGACGCAAAGGTGTAGCGACCGATGCCGACCACCCGCGTGGAGAGCACGGTGTCGGGAACCAATCCCTCCTGGCTACACTCATTCTCAAGGGCTTCGCAGAGCGGCTTGGGATCCAGGCTGTAGGAGACGGCGCTGAAGTCGGCCTCGGCGCCGACGTAGGCGAAGCCGGGAAGGAACACGCGGCCCTGCAGATGCCCACCGTAGGCCGGCGATGCCAGCCTCAGTTCGTTGGGGAAGAGCACGGTCGCCTTGGTGAGCGGCTTCTGGTCGTAGTCGTAGAGGGCGCCCTCGAAGCCCGCCCGGATGCGCAGGAACGGCGTTCCTCGCGAGGGCTTGACCTTAGTCGTCGTGGTCGTCGTGGTCGCGACCGGAGGCGGGGGCGGCGCGACGACGACTACCGGGGGCGGCGGAGGCGGCTTCACGGCATACGGATCCACCGCGGTGGTCGTGGTGTACGGAGTCCCGCCCGACCAGGCCGCGTCCGCGCCGCCGACGGGCACGCGCATGAAGCTGGAGGTGGTGCCATCGCTGGTCGCGACCGAGACCTTGACGTCGCCCGAAGCGCCGACTGGCACTGAAAGGCTGGCCTCGTACGAGCCACCTCCCAAGTCCGTCACGGTGCCGACGGTTCCGACGCTGGACATGAAATCCAGCGTCTGCCCGGCAACCCCGCGGCCCTGGTCGTCGCTGACCGTCACGCGAAGCTTGACCGTCCCGCCCGGGGAGATGCTGGCGGGGTCCGAGACCATCGCCGCGCGACTCGGGCGGATCGCACCGCTGGTGGTCACGACGGCCGGAGCAATCACCGCCGCGGTGGAGCCTTCGCGCTCGATGCGAACCTCGCTCAGGGCCCTGTCCCATTCGGCGACGAGCCCCGCATCCGCCTTGGATCCGGCGATCGGGAGCGTCGGCAGCGCCAGGGCCTCGGGCACCTGGGCGAGCGCGGCGGCGGCGAGCAAGTCGCCGGCCGAGACTTCGAAGGTGACCAGGCCGGGCTTTCGCCCTGCGGTGTAAAAGACCTGCGCGAGGCCTTCCCCGTTGGTCGTGGCCTGCTGGGGCATCGTGCCATCGCCCGTCGTCAGCTTGACCGCGACCGCAACGTTGGGGACGGGGTACCCGTACTCGTCCACGGACACGATGGTGACCATCGTCGAGGACATGCCGTCGTTGTTGAGGCGCGTGCGCGAGGGGACGATGAGCAGTCGCGACAGCGGGTTGCCGGTGATCGGCGCGGCCACGCTGGCGGTGATTTCGACCGGTCCGTTGCCGGTGGTGGTGAAAAGAGCCTGGTAGTCGCCGTTGCGGAGATCCTTGACGTCGCCCTTGATGCGCGCGCCGCTGGCGGCCATGCTGATCGACCGCGCGCCCAGGCCGACGCCATCAGGGCCGGTGACCTTCGCGAAAAGCTTGAACCCCTCGGCGCTGGCGGGCAGCTTCGTCGGCTCGGCGGTGAGGTCGACCTTGGCGGGGCGCACGCTGACCAGACTGAGGGTGAGGCTGGCGTTCTGAAACTCGGGCTTGTCGGCCAAGGCGCTGGTGATGGTCACCTGGGCCGCGCTGGCGCTGGTCGGGGGCGAGAAAAGGGCGGTGTAGATCCCGTTGCCTTCGTGCTTGGCCTGCCCGATGGTGCCGCCGGTGGTGCTGAAGACCACGGCGGCGGTCAGGTCTGGCCGGCCGTCTGGCGTGACCACCATCGCGTGCACGGGCACCTGAACGCGCGCGTCGCCCGGAAGCGCCGCGGCGGTCGGGACGAAGCTGATCCGCTTGCCTTCAGGGGGCTTGAGGTCCATCGGCTCGGCGACGCTCTTGCCGTCGGTGCCGATCGAGATCTTTTCCGCGAGGGCGGCCCCCGGCGCGACCAGGATCGGCACCCGCGCGCGCCCCTGAGCGTCGGCCTGGATCGGCCCAAACTGCTGGTCGCCTATCTTGATGATCGCCCGCGCGCCGGGCGCGACGGTGACGGGAAAATCGATCTTGCTCCACAGGGGAACCGCGAGCGACCCGTAGGTCATCGACGGGTCGCGCTTGTCCGCCACCGTGATCAACGCGACCTGAGGGAAGTTGCTGGCCGGCGCGGTGTAGAGCGCGCTGAACTGGCCCCCGCCGAGGTTCGTGACGTTTTCGACCGTTCCTGCGTTGGCGGTGATGATCAGGTCGACGCCGGCGAGAGCCTGCCGATCGCCGCCGGCGAGGTTGAAGGACAGCGTGGCGGTGCGGTCCTGGCCGAGGGTCATCCGCGCGGGGTTCGCCGCGGCCGTCAGCTTCTGACTGCGGGGAGGGGCAACGCTGAAGTTCCAGCCCTTCTGGACGGACTCTTTGCCAATCTTGCCCTTGAGGCTGAGCGTCGTGGTGGTGCGCGCCTCGACTTTGGGTGGGGTGTAGGCGAGGCGATAGAGGCCGCCGCCCGCATCGGTGAGGGCCCCGACCGTGCCGGAGCTGACCGACGGCTTCAGGGCCAGGCCGGCGATAGGGGCGCCGTTGGCGTCGAGCGCCAGCACGTACAGGTCGGCCTGGGTGGCGCCGTCCCCCACTACCGCGGACGCGGGGATCATCTCCAGGAGGCCCGTGCCCGCAAAAACGGCAGCCGGCTGCGCATACGCCTGGTTGGCGGCGGAAAAAACCGCGACGGTGACGCCGAAGAAAGATAGTCCGAGGACAAGAGACAGCTTGTGCATGTAGGGGCTCCGCATCGAGGCGCGCTAAGGTACTTCGTGCAAGATTCATGTCAACGTCGGGGATGACCGACACCGCGATCTTGCGAGCCTTTGACCGTGAGGCCGGAGGGTACGCGGAGCGCTGGGACTCTAGCCCGCTGGTCCGGTTATGGCGAGGTAGAGTGCTAGCGCGCGTCCTGGCCGCGGTGCCGCCCGGCGCGCGGGTCGCGGATGTAGGGTGTGGAATTGGTACCGATGCGCGCCTGCTTCAGGCGGGGGGCCGAAGGGTGATGGCGCTGGATGCTTCTGACGAGATGGCCGCGCATGCCCGCCTTCGCGGGGTCGTGGCGGTCGCCGCGCCGCTCCATCAGGCGCCGGTGGTGCTCGGGGGTAGCTATGACGCGGTCCTCTGCAACTTCGGGGTACTCAACTGTCTCGCATCGCTCACAGCGCTGACGACGGTGGTTGATGGCCTTTTGGGCCCCGGTGGTCAGGTCTTCGCGGTCTGGATGTCGCGACACTGTCCCGCAGATTCGTTGGCGCGACTGGGGCATGGGAGGCTGCCCCGTCGCGGGCGGCCGCAGGCCACCGTCTCGGGCGTGGAGGTGCCGCTGCGTTGGTGGTCGGTGGCCCAGGTGGTCGCGGCGCTGGGCCCGTCGATGCGGGTTCGGCGCGTCGAAGCCATCGGGCTTCTGAATCCGCCCCCCGATTTGGGCGGAACGCTGGGCTGGCGTTCTACGGCGGAGGCGGTCGTCGCGAGTCTTCCCGTGCTTTGCCGACTCGGCGATCACACACTGGTACACGCGGTCCGCTCGTGAAGGTGGTTTGTTTCAACCCTCGCGCCCAGCGTTCGCATCGGCGATTGCCGCTCTCGCTCTTGCATTTGTCGCGGGGAATTCCTGCTCACCTTCCCGTCCAGCTCATCGATGGCAACGTGGATCCGGACGCGGTGGGGGCTCTCCGGCTTGCTTGCGCCGCAGGAAGAGTCGTTTTGCTGGTGACGGTGATGCCGGGTCCGCAGCTTCGGGTCGCGACACCACTCTGTCGCGAGCTCAAGGCGCGCAACCCGGAGCTGGTCGTGGTGTGGGGCGGGTACTTTCCGTCGGTCCACCCCGAGGCCGCCGCACGGGACGCGGGGGTCGACGTCGTGGTGATCGGGCAGGGCGAGGGGACGATCGCCGACGTGCTCGGCGCGATCGAGGGCGGGGCGGATCCTTTGGTCTCAGGGGCCGCAGTCTGGAAGGACGGGAGGCTGCTTCGGGGCGAGCCGCGGGCCATCGTCGTGAGCGAACGTTTCGGCGCCACGCCCTTTCACGCGGTGCCGATGGAGCGGTACGCGGCGAGCACCTTCCTCGGTAAACGAACGTTCAACCTACATACGAGCGTGGGCTGCCCGTTCCTGTGCAACTTCTGCGCCGTGGTGAACCTCTACGCGGGTCGGTGGCTACCGGACTCGGCGGCGCACGTCGTGTGCGAGGTGCAAACCTTGGTTTCGCGGTATGGCGCGGACGCGATCGAGTTCCACGACAACAACTTCTTCGCATGGGAAAAGCGGTGTCGGGAGGTCGCCGACGGACTGCGCGGTTTGGGGGTTCGGTATTGGGGAGAGGGGCGCGTCGACACCATGCTCGGCTTTGCCGGCGCCACCTGGGAGGCGATGTCGGCGTCGGGCCTCACGATGGTCTTTTTCGGCGCTGAGAGCGGGGATGACGAAGCGCTGGACCGGATGGACAAGGGCGGGCTGCGGGTGGCCGATACGCGCGCGCTCAACCGGCTCGCGCTTCGGCACGGCGTCATCCCCGAGTTCAGCTTCGTCCTCGGCAACGCCGCCGACCCTGAACGCGACGTGCACCTGAGTCTCGAGCTCATCCGGGCGTTGAAAAAGGATAACCCGGCGTGTGAGGTGATCCTTTACCTCTACACCCCCGTGCCGCTTCCCGGGCAGTGGGACGAGGCCAAGCGGCTCGGCATGGCGTTCCCTGGGACGCTCGATGGCTGGCTCGCGCCACCGTGGTCGGATTTCGATCAGCGCCGCACCGCCAGCACGCCGTGGATGACGCGCGCCCTGCGAGAAAAAATCTATGACTTCGAGGCGGTGTTGAACGCCCGCTTCCCCACCCGAACCGACCGCAACCTCGCCCCCTGGCAGCGGCGAGTTTTATCGGCGTTTGCCATGCCGCGTTGGCGAATGGGCTTCCACCGTTCACCGGTCGAGCTGAAGCTCTTGCAGCGTGCGTGGGACTACCGTCGCCCGGAGGAGATGGGTTTCTGACGCGGATCGCACGCCCATTGTGTTTTTGGTTTTTTAGGTTTACGATCAGTGGGTGGCCTTCCCCGAGGTGCCCTTGAACGGTGACAGCGCCATCTGCCTCGAAGCCGTCCGTCGTCGGCCCTCGACGGAGGCGGCGGAGCGAGTGCGGCACCCTGCGTTTCGGCTTGAGGTCGGTCCGCTCACGGCCGGCCCGCTATTGGCGCGCACCCTGCGCGGGGGCCTCTTCGCGCTCATCCAGGACGGCCTCGTCGCGCCTCGGCTGGCGATCGAGCTTGGCGTGGCGGCGCCGGACGATGCGCACGACATCTTGGTGGAGACGGTGACGCGGGCCGCCACGCCGCGGCTGGCGGCGGTCTATGCCACGGGCCGCCTCGGCCCACTCACCTGGGCCCTCGTCGAGCGCGTCTACGGGTGGCCGCTCCGCACGCTTCTCGGCCGCCACGGACTCAGCTTCAGCGGCCGCCGTCTCGCGGGCCTCGGGGCCGAGCTGGCCGATGGCCTCGCCGCGCTCGCGGCGGCGGCGGCGCCCGTGCAGCTGATCCATGGCCGGCTGAGCGTGGGTCATGTGGTCATCGACGTCGCGGGGCGCGCGCGTCTGGTGGGGTCGCCGGTCCGAGGCAATGCCCCCGATCTGATTTGTGACCCGATGGGGCTTGGGGTGACGTTGGCGTGCGCCGCCCTGGGGGCCGCCCCCGCCGCGACCGTGCTGGCGCCCGCGGCGAGACGCTCGCTCGCCATGTCGCTCGATCGACCGGAAAACGCAGGCCGGATGACCGGCTCGCTCCGGCGGCTTTTGCAGTCGTTGCTCACGTTGTCCCCTCGGGGATTTCTGCCGTCGATGGCGGTTCTGCGCGACGAATTCGCGGGCCATATGGAGGGGCTGCCCATGGGCGTGCCCGACCCCGCGTGGGGGCGTTCCCTCGCCGAAGCGGTCCGAGGCCTCGCGCCGATGCATCGCCCCAGCTCCGCCGACGCCGATGCGGTGATCACCGAACTCGGTGCTCATCTTCCTGCGCTGGAGTCACCCGTCGATGCCGAGCCGGCGCCGTCGTTGCGTCCCGTCATCGATGGTGCTGAGCTGCCCGAGTACCGCCTCGGTCGCGTTGCGCTTCGGGCAAGCGAATAGGTCACAGGTTTGGCCTATGACCGCAGCGATCCCAGGAGCTGCTCGTACGCCCGCCATGTCGTCTCCCACCGGTACCGACTCACCCACTCCCTTCCTTCGGCGCCGAGTCGGGCGCGCTCCGCCGGGTCGGCCGAAAGTCGCAGCATTGCGTCACGAAGGCCGACGATGTCGTCCCGGGGGACAGCCACGGTGTGCCCGCCGGTCGCCTCCTTCACCGCGGGGTCGTCGAAGTTGACGACGGGCAGCCCCACCGCCATCGCTTCGATGGCGCCGTAGCCGAAGCCCTCGAGCATCCGGGTGGGAAACACGGCGATGTCGGCGGCCTGGTACCAGGGCAGGACGTCGTGGACGTCGAAGTGAAAGCGGACCGGCAGTTGCCACGCCTGAATGCGAAGCTGGTCGGCGTAGAGCTTGTCGGCGACCGTGCCGACGATGTCCAGGCGAAGGTGCTTTCGCTGGTCAGGGCGCATCCGCGCGAGGGCGTCAAGGGCGCAATGCTGGCCCTTTCCACCCATGATTCGGCTGACGTGTACGAAACGGACCTCGTCGTCCGGGGGCCGTCGGTCGGGTCGGAAGTGGTTCTGGGCAACCCCGTTGTGGATCGTCACCACCTTGGCGGCGGGAACTCCGATGCCGACCAGCGCGTCCCGGGTGACCTCGGACACGGCAACGAGCCGGGCCAGGGCCGTCGACTGCACGCGGTAGAAGGTCCGCCGCGCCGCTGCGCCGCCGCCCCTGGCAGTCCCCCCGAAGTTGAGGTCATGCACGATGGTGACGGTCGGCACGCCGGGGACCACCACTTCGATCGAGTTGCTGAGCACCACGTCGGGCCGCACGCGCCTCGCGGCCGAAAGGGCTGCCACGGCCATCCTCGGCCACGCAGAGGCGCCACGACCTCGCACGTCCACCGCGGTCGCCTCGGCGGGCACACCGGCGCGATCGTGCTGAAAGCCGCAGACGAGGTGCACCTCGTGGCCGGCAAGCCGAGCCTGAGCCACCAGATTCTCGAAGACGGTTTCGGTGCCACTCCGCACATCGGGTGGGAACCTCCTCGCGACGAAAAGTATCCTCAACGCTTCATTCCGTCGTCGATATAGCCCAACTGCTTCAGCATCTCCTCATCGACTCCTGGCGCTCCGGTGCCGATGCTGAGCGTAGGCACCAACCAGTCCCAGCTCGCGACGCGCGGCCGCTCCGGCCACACCTGGGCTCGGCCTGGCATGTCCATCGCGGCTGGGAGGTCGGCGCCTGCCAGGATGGTGGGCGCGGCGTCGAGCAGTGGGACGTCGCCCGCGTTGGTACCGGGGGGCACATCGGCGCCGAAGGCTAGAAAGACGCCGGTTTTTTCGTGCATTCCGGTGTAGGCGGCGGTCAGCGTCACGTATCGCTCGATCGGCTCCCCGCCGACGGTTTCGCTCCCGAGTCGCTCCCGGGACAGGGCCTCGTCGGTCAAGGTCAAGGCCACGCTCCCCTCGTCGTCGGGAAAGCTCGCGACCTGGTAGAAGGGGGTGCCCGCCGCGTTCACCAGCGACGTGAGCCAGGTGCGCACGGCCGCCGCCCCTTCGGCCGAGCCCACGCCGACGACGAGCTTGTGTCCGAGCCGCGTCACGTCGACGGGCATCACGGCGGCAGAAACGCGTTCTCTCAGTCGCTCCGTCAGCGGCAAGAACTGACCGGCGGTTCCGGCGGCGTCCACGGCTGCAAAACCATGGTCGCTCACCACCAAAAGGCGACCGTGGGGTCCAAGGCGGTCGGCCAGCTCGCCAAGCAGGTCGTCGGCCTGGGCATAGGCCGCGCGCAGCTCGGTCCCGCCGGCCTCGTGGCGATCCCAGTACAGATGCCCGAGGCCGTCGACCGCGTAGTAGTTCAGGCTCGCGACCGATGGCCGTTCGACGTAGAGCTGCTCGATGAACACGTCGCGGTCGATGTCGCCGCGGAGCCGCTGCAGGCTCACGTTGCGCGTCGCATCGTCGGGATGGCTGAGTTGGTCGCGCAGGGTCCACGTCGCCGCCTTGGCGAAGGTGCCGAGGCGCACCCCGACTCGCAGAAGCCGGAGAGCTCGGTCCCAGGTGGCTCCCCGCGCGCCGACGGTCTTTCGGCGCAAGCGGTTCCCCAACTCGACCTCCTTGACGACGGAGAGTCGCACCGGCCAGGTGTCAGGGGCCGGGGCCAGCCAGCCGGGCACCCAGAAGCCGCCGTGGGCGAAACGGCGTGGGGGGTAGTCCACGAGCCATTTGTAGAGCCCGACCGACGCGCCAGACTCCTCGGCGATGTCCCACCACCGGGCCACCTGGCAGTCGCTGGTCTGCACCCTGAAACCTCGCACGCCGTGCTCGGCGACCGGGCGACCACTCGCGATGGTGGTCCACAGGAGCGGCGAGAACATCGGCTCCATGGAGATCAGGTTCGCGCGCGTGCCCCCCGCCGCGAGACGGGCAAAGTTCGGGAGGGGCTCGCGATCGATCACCTGCCAGGTCGCGCCATCGACGCCGAAGACGATCAGCCGCGTCGGGAGCGGGCCCAGGGGATCCCCAGCGGAGAAAAACCAGGTGGTGGTGGCCCCGATGTAGGCGATTGTGGCCCACCGCGCACCGCGCCTCAGTGCGACGCCCACCGCCGCCGCGATCGCGAAGCCGATCCCGAGCGAGGGGAGGTCGTTGAACATCGGATGGGCGGCGTCGATGGCCGCCACTGAAACCGAGACCACCAGCGCCACAACGGAGCTTACCAAGAAGATTCTTTCTCCATGCTTCCGCGTCATCGGATGAGCCCCCCGGGTTGAAACTGATCCCAGAAAAGCCAGGCCTCGGGGTGACGCGCCAGGACCAAGGTCAACCACGCCGCGGTGAAGTCGGCCCCCGACTCCAATGCAAGGTCGAGGCTGGTGTTTCTGTCGATAACAACCTCGGGTCCGATGAAGCTCGCGTGCCGACGAGGCTCGAGCGGGTCGCGGGCGGTGTACAGGGTGTGGAGCCGAGCGCCGGTCCGGTGCGCCAGCCAGAACGGCGTGACCGGGACCCCCATGGCCTGGCCCAAAACCCTGCGGTCCAGCCGCCTCCCCAACTCGCGCCCGCCGCCGGTTCCATCGCAAGCGGTCAGTAGAATGGATCCCCCTTCGAGCGAGCGGAGCAGCCCCCGAAGGAAGCCACTGCCGTCGTGAAGTGTGGCTCGCATTCGTTGCTCGAGCCGCGTTCGTTCCGCGGCCGCCCAGCGTCCCGTGGCCGAACGCTCGACCTCGACGATGCCACCGCCCACTTGGCCCACCCTTCGTCCCATCGCGCCAAGCGCCGCCAGCGGCAATTGTGCTGGCCCCATGTGCGGGTGCATGAGCACGACACCTTTGCCGTCGTGACGGGCACGGTCGAGGTGCTCCAAACCCTCGATGCGCAGCCAATGGTGCCAGTTCTTGCCGTCCAATCGGCCAAATGCGAACGAGGCGTACTGGTTCTCGAAGTGGGACCCGAAGGCCTCTAGGGCGATGGCGTCGAGGTCGTTGCGCAGCGGGAAGGCGCGCCGCAGGTTCGCCACGACGACCGCCTTCTTCTTCGCTGACGCACGGCCGGCGGCCCGACCCAAGCGCCGAGTCAACCGGTAGTCCCAACCCGGCGGCGCCGCCTCCAGCGCCTTGCGCCAGGGGCCCCATACCACTCGGCGGTAGCCATCCTTCAGCGGAGACTCGGGGATCACCATGTCAAGGCTCCAGATAGCCGAGGGCCTCGAGGCGCGCGCGCTCCTCGTCGCTGACCGGGGCCGCCGAGCGGCTGCTATCGCTTTCGAGGAGTTGCTCACTCTGCGCCCTCAGCCGCGCCAGCTCTACGGCCCAGTCGGAATCGGCCTCCCAGAGGCCAGCGACGTCCGCAGTCCCGCTAGGGTCGCTACCGAATTCGAAACCTTCGCCGCGCCCGTCGATCTCGCGCTGAACCCACCGGACTCGGCTCGTCCGCAGTCCCGCGAGGCGCCACGTCGGCAACGAGATGCGTCCTGCCTTGCGCTCGACGAGGTTGCTCGCGCGGTCGAAGCACATCGCGGCGGCGGTCTCGCGCTGCTCCACCAGCACGTTGCGCCCGGTCATCCCATGGGCCGGGAGCCCCGCGAGGGCGAGCAACGTGGGCGCGAGGTCGGTCCCTTCTACCGGGGACGCCACGCGGCGTGGTGCCAGCTTGCCCGGCCAACGGATCGCGAAGGGCACGTGCAAGCTGGTCTCGTACAGGTCGTCCCCGTGGTTGAACCACACGCCGTGCTCCCCAAGCGATTCCCCGTGATCGCCGATCGCAACCACGATGGTGTTGGGCGGAGCCGCGTCCATCAACCGGCCGAGCTGCCGGTCGGCGTAGCTGATCTCTCCATCATACTGACTGAGCACGTAGTTGAGGTCGGTGATGCCCACGAGATGGGGCAGCAAGTAGCTGGCGACGTGGGTCACCGCCTGCATGGAGGTGTGGCTGGGGTCGCGCGGATCTCCTGCGTAGTAAGCCGTGTCCCATGGTGGAGGTGGGGAGTAGGGACCGTGGGCGTCGAAGAGGTGAACCCAGGCGAACCACGGGTCTGTTTGATTCTGGAGCCAGGAAAGCGCACGATCCGTCGTTTCTCCCCCTCGCCGCTCGAGGACCCAGTCCGGATCACGGTGGCGGTGGGCCATGTCGAACGCCCGCGCCACGAAAAGGTCGCGCGCCCCCGGAAAGAGGCCGAAGTCGTCGTCGTAGACCGAGAATCCGCGTGAGAAGCCGAGATCGCCGTCGAGCACGTAGGCGCTGACGAAGGCAGCGGTGGCCCACCCAGCCTCGTGCAGGCGCTCCGCGAGCAGCGCACGGTCGCTTGGCAGCGGGACCCCGTTGAGCAGGACGCCGTTGTCCCAGGGACCGGTTCCCGTCAGCATCGCCGCGTGGCTGGGGCCCGTAACGGCGGCCACGGCGGAGGCCGACTCGAAGACCACTCCACCCGTCGCCAGCGCGTCGAAGTTTCGGGTGTCCACCCCCGTGTTGCCGTAGGCGCCCATCTTGTCGGCGCGCACGGTGTCGAGGGTGACCAGCAAGATGTTCGGAGCGCCCGCAGGGGGCGAGGCGGAGGGCGTGGTCGTCGAGGCGCTGCCCTCCCAAGCCCAGGTGGCCCCCAGCACCGATATGAGCAAAACTGCGCTCACGACGTTGCGCGGGCCCAGCGCGGCCCCGTACAGCCCGAAACCGGCGACGGTCAGCAGGGCCGTCAGGCCGAGCATGGCCAAGACACTCCCCTGCAGCGGGCCCGGCTCCGCGAACGGGGGTGGATCGGTAAAGATGACGATCGCCAGCTCGGCGACGGCCAGGAGTGTGACACCCGACAGGAACGCGGCCCATCTCGATCGCCCGAGCGGCCGCGGAGGGGCCGCTGTCAGCACGACGCCCAGCAGAGCGCCGAGGGCGCCGGTGCTGAGAACGGCGGCTGCGATGAGCAGGAGGACCCCACCCACGCCCGCGTCGAGCTGGCCGGCGCTCGCGGCCCTCACCGCGCCGAATCCGCCGACAAATCCCGCGCCCAGGGCGGCGAAGGTCACCCGCTCGCGCGCGAGGTGCAGGCGTCGTGGCAACTCCGTCATCGGCCCGGCTCGATAGCCCCGTGATCACGATCCCGCCAGCGCCTCGACAGCGCGCGCTCAGCGTGACAAGATAGTCGGTTGGTCCACGAGGTCCTGATGCGTCAGCCGGTACGTTTTCTCTCGTTCGTGCTCGTTTTGTGCCTCCCCGGGGCGGCCTGGGCGGGTGGCACGGCGGTCGTCGCGCCGTTGGTCGCCGCTGGTGTCGACGGAAAGGTGACGAACAACCTTACGAGCCTCCTCGGGTCGGAGCTCGACTTTTCTGGGTTCTACGAAACGGTGACGGAGATCCCGGCGCCCGCGTCCCTCAACACTTCCTGTCTCACCTCGACCAGTTGCCTCGGCGGAATCGCCAAGGCGAACGATGCGGACGTGGTGATCACCGGGTCGGTTGCGCCCGGGGGCTCGGGGCTCAAGGTCAGCTTGGTGCTGTACGACGCCAAGAAGAACGCGATCGTGCGAAAGAAGAGCTACGACCTGACGACCGAGGTGTCTGCCCTGACCGTGGCCGCGCCGAAGATGATCAAGGAGATCACGGGGCAGGGCGTGGCGGCCGTGCAGGAGGAGGACTCCGTCAAGGCCGATGTCTTCGAAGAAGAAGAAGAATTCGACATGGAGGACGGTGACCTCAAGGGGAAGACCCGCTTCACGCCGGACACCAAAAAGAAGGGCAAGATCGAGGACGCTGACGACGAAGACTCCGACGCCGAGGAGCGCGCCGCCGCGCTGGCCAAGGCCAGGTCCGCCGTGGAAGCCAAGGCCAAGCGCGAGGCCGACGGCAAGGCAAAGGCCGACGCGGAAGCCAAGGCCAAAGCCAAAGCCGACGCGGAGGAAGCTTCCCGGGTGGCTGCTGAAGCCAAGGCCAAGGCCAAGGCGGAGTCCGAGGCGCGGTCCCGTCGTGAGGCGGAGGCGCGCGCTGAGGAGGAGGAGGCCAAGACGAAGGCCGTCGCAGCGGCGAAGAAGAAGAAGCCGAGCAAGTCCGAGGAAGAGGAACTAGAAGAAGAATTGGCGAACTTCTCCTTCGGGGGTGGTGGCACGGTCTCTGGTGAGGATGCCCCGAAGGGGAAGGCCAAGCCCAAGGTTGTGGAGGAAGAAGAAGAGGCCGAGGAGGAGGCGCCTCGGGACACCCGGTCGTTCTCCGAACGCTACGCAACGACCACGCCCACCAAGACCCCCACCAAGACGGCGGGCTCCCGCGCCAAGGTGGTTGAGGAAGACCAGGCCGAAGAGCCGGAGGACGAGGACGACGAGACCGCCGAGGAACCCGAAGAAGAAGAAGAAGTCCGACCCCGCAAGCCTTCGAAGCCCGCCGCGGAAGAGGAAGAGGAGGCGCCGCGCGCCTCCGCCCGGAAGTCGGTGCCCGAAGAAGAGGAAGAAGAAACTCCTCGATTCAGCGGCCGCAAGCAGGCGGAGGAGGAAGAGGAGGAGGAAGCCCCTCGGTTCTCCAGCCGGAAAAACGCTGAGGAGGAAGAAGAGGAAGCGCCGGCGCCCAAAAAGCGCGTCAGCAGCGTCGAGGACGACGACGAGCCGCCGCGGCCGCGGATCGACGAGGACGCATCGGCGAAGTTTGGGATACTGGTGCGTGGCGGCTACGCCCGCTACGGCACCCTGGACTTCGTGACGTACGGCGTCGAACTTGAGATTCCCGTGTCAAGCCGCTTCGTGGTCCTGGCCGGAGTGGAAGGTGCGTCGACCAATCGGAACTACACGGACGAAGAGCGCCAGGCCATCGCGGAGGCAGCCGGGCAGACGCCAGAGCAGATCCAAGATTGGAACGCCATCCTGCCGATCGATCTCGGACTGGTCTACAAGGTGCCGACGTCGGCAATCCAGCCCTACGTGGGCGCCGATTTCCTCGCCGTGGTCTACACGGCCAACGGCGACTTCGCGTTCGGGGGGCGAGTGCGCGGCGGGTGCGACTTCATGGTGAGCGATAACTTTGGTTTCAACCTCGATCTCGGGGTTGGCGTGCTCGCTGGCGACAAGTTCGACCTGATCCAGGCCGGCCTGGCAGATGTGGGCTTGTACCCGGAGATCAGCGGCGGGACGATTCTGACGTTCTGATCAGATCGCGATGACAATGGCGATGCCGACGAGGACCACCAGAAAGGCGATGACGCCGATCGCCAAGAGCGCGGGCACTGAGGCGTCCGAAACCATTCCGCGCACTTTCCGCTCGGCCGACTGCGGCGGGGGCGGCCGTGCCTTCGGTCCTTCTTTCCGGATGCCCTGCCAGCCGGCGATTCGCCGGGTGCCCGTGTGCGCGGGGGGCTCGATGCCGAGCAGCGCGAAGATCTGAGCAAACCAGGGCAGCGCGTATACCGGAATCAGTTCGTTGGCGCCGACGTCGGGACGCAGACGCGAGGTGATCGGAATCTTACCCGTGTAGATCGCCTCACGAACGGCGTAGAGGCTCTGGCGTGGCAACACCGCGCCATCGGGCAGGTACACGTCGAATCGTCGAGGCACCTGGGCGGCGCTCGGCGCCTCGAACCGGGTGAAACACGCCGGGCAGACCACATCCTCGCCGGGGCCGGCATCGAGAGGGTTGGTACAGTCCGGGCAGGCGACGCGCACATCATGAGCGTAGCGCGCCGGATAGGCCGAGGGGATGTCGGACCTCGTCCTCGGCACTGCGGGTCATGTCGATCATGGCAAGACGTCCTTGGTCCGGGCCCTCACCGGTGTCGATCTCGACCGGCTTCCCGAAGAGCGAGCGCGGGGAATCACCATCGTTCTTGGGTTTGTGCCGCTGGTCTTGCCGGACGGGCGGGTGGCGGGGCTGGTGGACGTGCCCGGCCACGAAAAGCTAGTTCGCACCATGGTTTCTGGGGCAACGGGCATGGACGCGGTGATGCTGTGTGTCAGCGCGGTGGAAGGCGTGATGCCACAGACCCGGGAACATTTGGCGGTCCTGCGCCTTTTGGGGGTGCCGCGGCTGATCGCCGTCCAGACGATGGCCGACCTCGTCGATGACGAACTTCTTGAGCTGGCCGCTGACGAGCTGCGCGAGCTGCTGGCGGATTCTCCCTGGCCGGACGCGCCGATTGTGGCCACGAGCACCGTGAGCGCGCGCGGCATCGAGTCGCTTCGAGCGGTCCTCGGCGCGCTGCCGACGTCGGCGCGTGGGGGGGGCGGCCCGTTTCGGATGCCGGTGGACCGGGCGTTCGTCCGCCGAGGCTTCGGAACCGTCGTCACCGGTACCGTTTGGGGCGGTCGTTTGCAGGACGGTGGCGAGGTCGAAGTTTACCCCGGGGGGCAGCGGGCGCGGGTTCGGGGCATCCAGGTCCACGGGCGCGCAGTCACCGCGGGGACGGCGGGCTCCCGGGCGGCGCTCAACCTCACCGGCATCGAGATCGACGATGTGGGGCGCGGGATCTGGGTGACGTCTCCTGGCGCCGTCGAAGACAGCCGCGTGATTGATGTGACCTACGATCATCTCGAGTCGTCGCCGCTCCTCGTCGGCGAACCCGGCGTGCTCGTTCTGCATGGAACGCGCGAGGTGAGCGGCCGGTTGTACCCCATCGGCGTCGAGGGTCTCGAGCCTGGGGCTTCCATTCGCGGACAGCTCCATCTCGGAGAGCCACTCCCCTGTTTGCCGGGCGATCGCTTCGTGGTGCGGAGGGCGTCGCCGGCGGCCACGCTCGGCGGGGGCGTGATCCTCGACCCGTGGACCACCGTCATCCGGAAACGTCGCCACGCTGAGGCGGTCGTAGAGCTCGATCGACTCGCCGGGGGCGACCGGCTGGTGTATTTGGAGCGGGCTGGGACCCTCGGACTGACGGAGGGGCAGTGCGTCTCGCGGTGCGGTGCGTTGGTCGGCACCCGGCTGGGCGAGCGCCGGTACGCCGATGCCGCAGTTGCCGCCTTCCGGGAGGCCTTGCGCGAGGGTCTGGCGGAACGTCACGCGGCCGAGCCGCTCTCGCCGGGGGTCAACCGCAAGGTCGCTTGGGTGGGCGCGCTGCGAGCGTTGGATGAGCGGTCTTTTCTGAGCTTCCTCGAGCGCGAGGCGACGGAGGGCCGCGTCCGACTCGACGGGGGCCGCGTGCGGTTGCCCGATTGGCAGGTGAGCCTGACCGTCGAGCAGGCCGTGTGGCGGGCGACAGTGCTGGCTCTGGCCGAGGCGGCTGGCTACGACGGCGCCGAGATCACGGCCGAGCGTCCGGACCACGAAGCGCTGGTTTTCCTGCTCCGCGACCGAGGCGAGATCGATGTGATCGCGGGTAGGGTCTACTTCGGTCCGGTCCTGGCGCAGCTCACCGAGGCGGTGCGAGGCTATTTCGTGGACCAGCGCACGCTGGAGCCGGCCAGCTTCAAGGCGCTCACCGGGCAGAGCCGGCGCACGGCGATTCCGCTCTTGGAGTGGCTCGATGCCCACGGGGTGACGCGGCGCGTGGGGGACGCCCGCATCAAGGGTTGAATCGCAGGAGTCGATTCACGCGGTCCAAGAGCCGGAAGCTCGCGGTGCTGCGGTGCTCCGCCAACGCGGTGCGGGCGCGATCGCGTTCGAGCGTCAGGGCCAGGAGCGCATCGGCGGCCGGGGCCGGGACGCTGCGGGCGGGCGCCGCGGCCCACTGCCGGAGCGCCCCCGTGGTGGCGGCCACCGACCGCGCCGCGAGCCACTGCTCTCGCTGCCACATTGGGGGCGCGCCGCGGGGCTCGAGCAGAGCCACGGCGAGCGCCTCGACGCCACCCCCAACTCCGGGATGGCTCGCGACGTCCAGCGGCTCTACAAGCCCGGCAATGACCGCCTCGGCGACGACGGGAGAGGCAGGGGTCGCCAGCACGCGGAGTCCGCGGTGGAGGGCGTACAACACCCGCGTCCTGGCCCCGAGTCGGGCTTCCGCGCCCGGGCGGTCCAAGCACACGGTCACGTGGCTACCCGCTGTCAGGAGGGCCAGCTCTGCATGGGGCACCCAGCCGCGGAAGCGGTACCGGTCGGCCCAGGGGCCGCGGAGGGCGCGGTCGCGAAACCGCGCGAAGCCGGCCTCGTGGTGGCCTACGATGGCGCCGCCGAAGACCTCGACCGTGACGTCCGCGCGCGCCATTGCCACCTCCAGTCCTGCGGCGAGGGTCTCGTCATCGAACCAGGTGTTGAACCCGCCGAGGAGCACGACCCGCAGCCCAGGGCCGCGCGGCTCACCGGGCGCGTCTCCAAAGTCCGCAGCGCACGGGAGCACGTGGAGCGGTTCTCGCCCAGCCTCCCAAAGGGGCACCCGCCCCAGGACGCCCAAGGCCCCGTAGAGCGCGTCGCGGCCTGCATCGCAGACGGTGGAGAACGCATCCCCGCGCGCCAGCGCGGGCGCCCAGACCGCCGTTGCTTCGGCGGCGACCAGCGGGCGATCCTCGCCCGCCGCAGCCTGGGCTTCGGCGAAAGGATCCCCGGCGACGTCGATCCACGTTGGCAATGCGGGGTCCACCTCGCCCAGGATCCTCAGCGCGGCTCGCGTGGGTCCATGGTTCCCGGCCGTCACCAGCGCCCGAGGCCGGAGCGTCCTCGCAACCTCGACCACATCCTCGCGATAGTCGACCACCTCCGCGGCGTCGCCGACCGCTTCGGCGAAGTGGCGCGTACGGAGTGCGGCAAACCCATGGTCGCTGCGGTCGCCGACGACGAGCACCTTCCCGCTCAACGTTCACCAGTCCCGTCGTGGTGGGCCACGAGTCCCCACCGGTGTGTCAATCGCACCAGACCGTGATCCTCGACGTCTTGCACCACCGTGAACTCGTAGAGTTGGTTGTGCCAGGCCATCGGTCGCACATGGCCGCGATCGTAGATCGCGACGCTGACGCGGTAGGTGCCCGCCAAAAGCGCAAGGTCCGGGTAGTGGACAAACACGGTGTACACGCCGTGGTAGGTGCCCTTTAGCACCTGGTCGAAGGCGGTATTGGGCCCGAAGACATAGGTGCCGTCGTTCCGAAACAGGGCCACGCCGAAGATGGGGTCTTCGATGGCCTCGATCGTCCGGAAGCTGACGGCCACCAGCAGGGCCTGGCCGGTCTGGAACGTTTGGGCTTCCACGCCCGCCTGGTCAAGGAGCTGGACGCGAAGGATGCGCGCCTCGCCCGTGCCGCTGACGAGCAGCGTTTCGCCGTCGGCGATGCGTGGCGCGTCTCCGGCGGCCTCGCGGAAAAGCTCGGCCGCGTCGGGAAGCGAGGCCGCATGAAGCACCGCGGCCGCAACCGAGGCATCGGCCTCCACTGCCGATCCCGCCGGCTGTGGCACCGCGCGGGACGACTGGCGTGGGGCCAGCGGCGCCGGCTCGACGGCATCGCAACGCGAACGTGCACTGCGCACCCGCTCCAGGTCCATGTAGGCGTCCACGACCTCCCGCGCCGGGCCGCGCGCCCGCGCTCGTCCTTGATCGAGCCATATGACGTCGCGACACAGGGCTCGGACGGCATGGAGATCGTGGGTGACGAGGATCAGCGAGGTGCCGCGCTCCAGGAGCGACTCGATACGGCGGATACACTTGCGCTGGAAGTACTGGTCGCCGACCGCGAGAACTTCGTCGACGATCAGCACGTCCGCATCGACGTGGACCGCAACAGAGAATCCCAGGCGGAGCGCCATTCCGGTGGAGTAGGTCCGGATCGGGTCGTCGATGAACTCGCCGAGCTCCGCGAAACGGATGATCTCCGGCATTCGTTCTTCAATCTGGTCGCGCCCGAGCCCGAGCAGCTGGCAGTTCAGCTCGACATTTTCCCGACCGGAGAAGGCGTCCTGAAAACCGACCCCTAGATCGAGCAGCGCCGAGACGCGACCGCGGGTGGTGACGTGCCCTTCGGTTGGCTCGCTGATCCCCGCCAGCAGGCGCAAAACTGTGCTCTTTCCTGCTCCATTGCTGCCGACCACGCCCAAGGCCTGGCCCGGAAAAACCGCAAGATCGAGCCCCCGAACGGCCCAGTGCTCACGATGGTGGTTCCGGCTGCCGAGGAACTCGAAGAACCGGGATCGGTCATTGTGGTAGATGTCGAAGCGCTTTCCGAGACCGTGGGCCTCGAGGTTCGGCAGCGTCGATGCGACGGAGATGGGGGAGGGGTCCGACACGGGCCTGCGGCTCGCGCGCATGGTACCCTGTCCGCGCGTCGAGGTGGCGCACGCTCATGTTGCTGCTGCTCTCCGCCTGCTCGCTCGACGAAGTGTCCATCGTCGAAGGCCCGCACTGTGCTCCGGAGGTTCTGGGCTATGTGGTGGAGGCCCTCGATGGGGACACGATCAAGGTGATCACCGCCTCTGACCTTGGCTTTGGCGGGGAAACGGTGGTCGATGACACCGGCGACGATGGCGGCGTGGCGGCGGGCGACGGCGATCTGCACGTGCTCACCGTCCGCATGTTGGGTGTCGATGCGCCGGAAATCGCTCACGATGCCAGCGAGGTGGCGGATTGTTATGGCGTTGAAGCAGAGAATTTCACCCGCGGCACCCTGCTGAACCGACAGGTGCTTCTGAGTTTCGACCGGACGTGCGTCGATGCCTACGATCGTGCCCTGGCGTACGTCTTTCTCACCAACGAGCCCGGCACGTTCGACCTCACGGGGTGCGAGGCCGGGGACTGCACCCTGCCCAGCTCGACGGGCGGCGCTGTCGTCCTCTTCGACGACATGATCATTCGCAGCGGCTATGCCCGGGTGTACGAAGAGTTCGACAACATTCGGCTCGCCGATGTCCTGTACGCGTCACAGGACGCCGCGATGGCAAACAACCTTGGCCTCTGGGCCACTTGTGAGTAGGGGAGAAGGATGAGTGCAAACGCCAATAATCCGGCGGTGATCGCGGTCCTCGAAGAGATCGCTATCTGGAAGTCCAGGGCCGACGCCGAGTTCACGGGCTCGATGACCGAGGTGGACCGCGACGAGGACGCGGCACGTCGCGCGATCGAGGAGGCGCAGCGTCAGCTCCTGGCCCTGGCGACGTTGCGCGCCGAGCTGCGCGAGCGTCAGTCCCAGGTCGCGATGGAGGCCGAACGGCGCGAGCGCGCGGCGCTCCGCGAGGGTCTCAGAACCGACCGCAGCGTGATCGAGGCCCGCGCGCTGGCGCTCGACTCCGCGATTCAGGAACGTGAGGCCGCGCTCGCGAAGCAGCTCGAAGATCCGGAGGTCGCGGCGGCGGTGGAAGAATACGAGAAGTTCGTCGAAGTCGAGGCGCAGCTCGGCTCGCTGCCAGCCAGCTACCGCCGAGCGATTCTCGATCACCACGAGCGCGTCCGGCGTCGGCTCGAACCGGTCATCGCCGCGAGCAACGCGGGGCCGCCTACTCTGGGGCTCGAGCCGGTTGGCGTGGGCGTGCTCTTCGCCGTCGATCCAGCCGAGGGCACGCCAGAAGCGCTGGTCGCGGTCCTCCCGGTGCCGTTCGCTGTGTGTCGCGACTGGGCAGAACGTAAGGAAGACCTGGCCTCGCTCTTTGCATATCGGGTCGTTGCCGCGGTCTCGCGACTGCTGTCGGCGGTCGGCGCGGGGTCGGCGCCCATCCAGTACACCGAGCTTGCGGGGTGTCTCGCGGTTCAGGTCTGGCTGGGAGACTGTGCGCTCGCTGGGGACCTCAATGAGCGGGCGTTGGAGGAGATCGACGCGCTTCGCGAAGAAGCCGACGAGTTGTCGGCGGCGGGTATCGAACTGTATGGACTCTGGGTGCGGGCCACGATGCTCGCGGATGAGGAGGGCTGATGGCGGGTCTCGAGTTGTTTCAGCGGATGAGCGTGGAGCAGGTGGCCAAGTGGTTGGAGTTGCATCCTTTCGAGATCATCCGCGTGCTGGTGGCCGATGGGTCGCTGCCGTCGGACCTGAAGCTGGACGCGGGCGCGGTTGAGCGCGTCCGGGTCGCGGGGGGTCTGGAGACCTGGTGGAACGGCGCGCCCGCTCCCCAGGGAAACGAGTCTGCCGCGAGAGCGCTCGTGCGTGGACTTTTGGGACTGCTCGTGGAAAAGGGGTACATCGAGCCCAAGCACGTCCGCGCCGACAACCTGTTCCGGGGTTTGGACGCGGATCAACAACGCGTACTTCGCCGCTCGGTGAACGCGCTGATTCGCGGCGGAGTCTTCACCAGCGCGATGTCGTCCACCGGCCTCACGGTCGCCGTTGCCACGTCCCGCGAGGCGGATGCCAAAGCCTTCGTCACCAAGGGCACCGGACCGATCGACCGTTTGTGGGACCAGGACTGAGGCTTGTCTACCGTGGGTGGAGGTCCGAAGAACCGGCTGTTCGCAAGGCCAGGGGCGCTTTTGGTGGACGATCGCCCGCTGCGTATCGAATTGCCCCGCCCGCCTCCGATCACGATGCCGCTGGTCGAGAATCTGTGGGCAGGCGGGGACGTCGTCGATCCGTCGGATGACGAGCCGCAGGCGGGGCCCGCTCGCCTTTTTGTCGGTCCGCCGCGCGCCGTCGCTCCCGCGGGCGTCCGTGCCGCCGGGTTCAGCGCGCAGACCGCGGGGCGCGAACCGGATGAAAGTGCGGCGGACGAAACCTGGGAGTCGCGCCTGCGATGGACCGGCCTGGACCGCAGCGCCCGCACCGTGGCACAGGATGGGGATGGTCGCCGCGTCCGTGAACGCGGCGAACGCGCGCGCGCGTCTTCGGATGCCCCTCAGGCCTGGACGCCCGTCGCAACGCCCATGCGCATCGTGCCCGTGGTGCCGCTGCCGCCTCCTCCTCCCGAACCGCCCCCCGCCGCCGCTCTCGAAAACGAGTTCTTCGAAGCGCCGCCGTCGGCGCTCCCGCCCCGTCGGCCCAAGAGCGGCAACGCGATCGATCCCTTTGCACGGGCCCCGCCCACTCCATTTGTGCCGCGGACGCAGCGGCCTGGCACCGACGATCGGCCGATCCCGGCTGCCGCGTGGGCCGCGGTTGGTGTCGTGCTCCTGATCGCGGCCGGTGGCTATGTCTGGTCTCGGGTTGTGCCGCGGGTGGAGCATCGCCACGAAGCGCAGGCCGCGGTCGAGCTGGCGCGGACGGAACCGCCCGGCACCAAGCCCGTGGCGGGCGACGGGCTCGTCGAGCTCCCCCCGGCGCTACCTCCCGTGGTTGTGCAGCAGCCTGTCGCTCCGCCGTTGGCCCCCGTGGCTTCGACCCCCGTTGCCGGCGCCGCCGAGACGCCGCTGGGCCGCCTTCGGGTGACCACCGATGCCGAGGCGCGGGTGCGGATCGATGGACTGGGACGAGGCGCCGTGGACAAGCTGGATGACTACGAGCTTCCCATCGGGGTCCACACGATCAAGCTCACCTCGATCCGCACGGGTCGCACGCTGACCCAAACCGTTCGGATTGACGAGGGGCGGTGGAGCTGGCTCGAGTTCACCTTTCGCTGACGAGCGGCCGCGCTCCGAAAATCGCCGTGCCTAGCCGGACAAGGGTGGCGCCGTGGGCCACGGCGATCGACCAGTCGTGGCTCATGCCCATCGACAGCTCGTGGAGCGGAAGTCCGTCGGCCCGACCCGCGGCAGCGAGCGCGGCCAGCTCCTCGAAGAAGGGTGCCGCGCCGCTGGGGTCCTCGGTCGCTGGCGGGATGGTCATGAGCCCCCTCAGGGACACCCCGGGAACTCCGAGCACCGCGCGAGCAAACGCCAAGGCCCCCGCGGCCGGGACGCCAGACTTCTGCGCCTCACCCATGTTGACCCCGACGAGAATCGCTGTGGGCGTGTTGCCAGAACGTTTGCCGATCTCCTCCGCAAGCTCGATGCTGTCTACATCGTGGATAAGCGTGGCGCGGCCGACCACGTATTTGACCTTGTTCCTCTGAAGACTCCCGATGAAGTGCCAGCGCGGCCCGGGGCCGAGCAGTTCGGCCTTGTCTCGCAGCTCCTGCGCGTAGTTCTCTCCAAAGTCCAGCTGACCGGCCGCCAGCGCCTCAGTGACGATGCTGGCGGGCCGCGTTTTGCTCACCGCGATGAGCGTCACCGTCGGCGGAAGCGCGGTGCGAATTCTCGCGAGGTTGTCGGCGATGCTCATACCGGGGAATATCGTGCCGGCCGAAGCAACTCCAGGGCCTCGCGCAGCGGCAACCCGACCACGTTGGTGTAGCTGCCGACAATCCGGTCGACGAAGGCGCCGGCACCGCCTTGGATGGCGTATCCGCCGGCGCGATCGAGCGACTCGCCCCCGGTCACGTAGGCCTCGATCTCGCTGCGGGTCAGGGTTCGAAACCGCACGGAAGTGGTCACCAGTCGGCTTCGGACTTTCTGGCCTTCCCGGACGACCACGGCGGTATGAACCTGATGGGTTCGGCCGGATAGTCGCGACAGGATTTCGATCGCACGTTCGTGGGAGCCAGGCTTCCCTGGGATCCAGTCGTCGAGCGCTACGGTGGTGTCGGCGGCCAGCACCACGAAGTCGGGACCGCCTTGGGGGTCGTGGGCCTCGGCGGCGAGGGCCTTGCCCAGGGCCACGCGCCGGGTGTAGGGCCGCGGCGCTTCCCCGTCGCGTACGGCCTCGTCGAACTCGACGGGTCGAACAAGGAACGCCACGCCGACTCCGGCGAGGAGTTCGCGCCGTCGCGGTGACGCCGAGGCCAGGATGATCGGTCGGTTCACCGCCGGTTGCGCAGCCGGTGCGCGCGCCGGGCGTTGGCCTGCGCCACCCGGCGCAGCTCGTCGCCCCCCTCGGCCACGAGCGTGGGCACGCGCGCCTTTTCCCCATCCGCTTCCAGGGCCACGAAGGTAAGGTAGGCGCTCGAGGTGTGCGTCCGGAGCCCGGTCAGCGGGTCCTCCCCCTCAACCCTCACGCCCACTTCCATGGACCGTGTCCACGCCGCGTTCACCTGCGCGCGAAAGATCGCGATGTGGCCTCGTTGGATGGGGTGAAGGAAGACCAGCTCGTCGATGGACGCGGTGACCACCTGGCGCCGGCAAAACCGCTGGGCGGCGATGGCCCCGCAGATGTCGATCCACGCGGCAACTTGGCCGCCAAAGATCGTACCCAGCGCGTTGGTGTGCTCGGGAAGGACCAACTGGGTCATCTCGACCCGGCTGTCCGCGGCGCGAGCCTGGCGTTCTACGGGCAGCATGGGCCGTCTTCGCTCGGGACGGCGCCCCATCCATAGCCGGGATCCGCGCCATCATCGAAGCTCGGGTCGATGATTTGCACCCGAACCATGCCCGCCACCTCGGCGGCGTCGGCATCGAAGAGGGCAAAGCCGTGGGCCTGGGCGATGCCGAGGACGTTGCTGCTGCCCTGGTGCCCGCCGACCGCAGTCGCGAACAGGTGACCGTCGACGCGCTCCAAGGCGACCCGAACCAACTCGACGCGGCCGGTCGCCCGGCGAATCGGCCGCCGCAGCTCGGCGTGCACCACGGGTAGAAACGGTCGTGGATCACCCATCATCTTGCGGAGGGCTGGCCGAACGAACTGCAAGAAGTTCACCACGCAGCTGACAGGATTGCCCGGTAGGCCGAAGAACGGGCGGCCGGCGAACTGTCCGTAGGCAAGCGGCTTTCCGGGCTTCATGGCCACGCGCCAGAAGTCGACCTGGGCCAGCACGTCGCGGGTGTAGTCGAAGTCGCCGACGCTCACGCCGCCGGTACTGACGACGACATCAGCCATTCCGGCGGCCTGGGTGAACTTGGCGTGCAGCGCCTCGCGATCGTCGGCGCAGTTCCCGCAATCGAGGGGGACTCCACCCGCCTGGCGCACCAGCCCAACCAGCGCGTGGTTGTTGCTGCTGTAGATTTGCCCAGGACCGAGTGGACGTCCTGGAGCCACGACTTCATCGCCCGTGCAGACGATCGCCACACGTGGTCGTGTCGCGACGTTTATTTGTGAGAAGCCGAGGCTTGCAAGCAGCCCCACCGCGCTGGGGGACAGGCGGGCGCCCGCTTCCAGGACTCGCCGCCCCGTGGTGACGTCACTGCCGCGGCTTCGAACGTGCTGATGGACACGCGCTGCCGCGTTGACCACCACGTGGTCGCCGTCGGTGCGGGTGTCCTCCACCATCACCACCGCGTCGGCCCCGGCCGGCATCGGTGCCCCGGTCATGATCCGCGACGCCGTGCCGGGCTGGACCCGGAAGTGCCCGACGCCTCCCGCCGCGATCGTCTCCAGCACCCGCAGGCGAGCCGGCACGTCGGTGCTCGTCACGGCGTACCCATCCATCGCGCTGTTGTCCCAGGGCGGCAGGTCCATCGGAGCGGCGACGGGCTCGGTAAGCAGCCGGTCGTAGGCCTCGGCCAGGGGCACGGCCTCGGCGGGCAGGGCGCGCACATCCTCGAGGATGCGAGTGAGGGCCGCTTCGACGGTGAGCATGCTCAGCGCCTTATCTTGAGCTTCTGCCCGGGGTAGATGGTGGTCCCTTTGATGCTGTTCCAGGACTTCAGCTCGGCGACGGAGCAGTCGTAGCGGTCCGCGATACTTCCAAGTGTATCACCACGTTTCACCAGATGTGTCGAGTACTTGCCGGTGGCCGGCTTGGGCTTCGGTTCATCCTGGACGGCGGGCGCAGGCGCCGTATTCTCAGGTATCGCGCCAGAAACCTTCAGTTTATGCCCCGACAGAATCTTGTCTCCGTCGAGGTCGTTGAGCGTCCGCAGCTCGGCGACACTGACGTCGTATTTCGCCGCGATACGTGACAATGTATCGCCGGCTCGAACCGTGTGCAAGCGCGCCGGGCCGGCCGCTGGGCTGGTGGTGGCTTCGGTGGGGGCATCGCTGGCGTTCGACGCCGCGCCGTCGCCTGGCTTGGCGGGCACCAACAACTCCTGGCCAACCTTCAGCTTGCTCTTTGGCTTGAGGTGATTCAGTCGGGTGAGCTCGTCGGCGCTGACCGCGTACTTCTTGGCGATGCTGCCGACGGTCTCCTTTTTCTTGACGATGTGGCGTACCAGGGTGACCCGCTCCTCCGGCGGGACCTTGGCGAACTCGACCGCAAAACGTTCGCCGGTGCCGGGCGGAAGTCGGACCGTCCACGACTCCACGTCGGGGGGTAGCGCCCAGCGCCGAAGGCCGGGATTGAGGTCCAGCAGGGCCTCTTCGGTGACCCCAGCGCTACTGGCGATCACGTCGAGGCCGGTCCCGCCTGGGATATTCGCCTCTTCGAACGCGAAGGGGTCCTGATACTGCACCCCGACAAAGCCGTATCGTTCCGGGTGCTTTCCGATGATCGCCGCGGCAATGAGCTTGGGGACGTAGTTCTGTGTTTCAGAGTGCATTGCCCCCCGGCTGACCAGGGTCCAGAAGTCGGTCGTGCCGTGGCGCCGGGTCTCCTTCATGACCCGCCCCTCGCCGCCATTGTAGCTGGCCCACGCCAAAAACCAGTCCCCTTCGAAGAGCTTATGGAGGTAGCTCAGGTAGTCGAGCGCCGCGTGTGTCGCCTTCGCCGGGTCGCGGCGGTCATCGACCCACCAGTCCACCCGCAGATGGTACTGCCGGCCGGTCGCGGGCATGAACTGCCAGAGCCCCGCGGCCGAGGCGTAGCTGGTGGCGCTGGTGGTGAAGCCGCTCTCGATCATCGCGAGGTAGACCAGGTCGCGCGGCATCCGGCGTGCCTCGATTTCGGCGTGCATCATCGGCAGCCAACGCGTGGAACGCATCAGGTAGCGTCCGAAGTACTTTCGACCATTACCGAGGAAGTAGGTCATCCACTTCTTGACGGCGTCGTTGACGACCACGGGGATGTCGAATTCCGACTTGTCGATGCGGTCCAGATGCAGCGGGTCGAGCTGGGTTGCCCCGAGCGGGTCCATGTAGAACTCGATCGGGGGGGCCGCGACGAGGCCCCCGGTGTAGCCCAGCTCTTCGGCGCGTTCAGAAGCCAACTCTTTGGATGACTCAAGCGTTCGTTCGCTTCCGGCCTCGTCAGTTTCCACCTCCGGCAGGCCGTCGGCTTGGTCCGGTTCGCCGGCCGGGACATCCGCTGCGGGTGGCGGGAGCGGCGCCAGGGCGTCGGCCGGAGTCAAGAGGGGCCGGTCGCCCGCCACGGCGGGGGCGATCGTGAGCAGCAGCAGCACTGGGAGGGCCCAAAGGAGGGGGGCCCGGGGAAGGGAAGACGGCATGGAGGCGGGGACAGCAGGATAACTGGTCGCGTGCTGATCTTCGCCACAGACCGAGAAACTTGTCGCGAGCGGTGGCTGGGCAGCTTCGCCACGGGTCGGTGGGCGCTCGCGACGGTCGCCGACTGGCCGAGCCTGGTCGGACGGCTCCTCGAGCCCCGGGTCGGGATGGCCGTCATCGATCCTGAACTGCCTGGACTTCGTCCAGCTCTTCTCGCCGATCTCGCTGCCTCTCTGCCGCATCGGCCGCTGCTCCGCGCCGTGGATCAACCCCTGGTGGGCATCCCCGTCATCCCCTCTCGCCCCGCCGCGCTCCACGCGCTGTTGGTTCGCCGGCTCGCACACGGCGCGCGCGACGAGCTGCACGGACGGCTCTTGCACAGTGGGCTTGGTGCCGATGCGGAGCGGCTGGTTTCTCTCGCCGCCGCCGCCGCCGCTCCGGTGATTGTCGTGGGCGCGCGCGGAACGGGAAAGGAGCAGCACGCGAGGCTGATTCACGACCTCGCCAGGGGCCTCGGTCCCTTCGTCATCGTCGAGCCGGGCGCGGTGCTCCGCAGCGAGCCGAAAGCTGGCACGGCCTACTTTGAATCTGCCCACCTGGTCCCGGATCTGCCCGAACGTGTGCGCGAAGCCGAGCGGGGGGGCTGGAGGGTCATCGCCGCGGCCCGCACGGCGATCGAACTGAGCGGCGCGCTGGTCCTGAGGCTGGCGCCTTTGCGGGAGCGCCCCGAGTCCATCCTCCCGCTGACACACCATTTCTTGGATCTACACGCTCGCCGACTTGGCATCCCGCGCCGGCGCTTCGATCGCCGCCTGCTTTCGCTGCTCCAGGCGTGGAGCTGGCCGCTCAACGAGCGGGAGCTGGATCGGTTCGTTCGTGACGTGCTCAGCGAGGTCGAGGGGCCGTTGGTTCGCGCGGCGTCGTTGCCGCCGGGCCTGCGCGCTCGACTTGACCCCGCGGCCCCCGTTCGCGGAGCTGACCTGGAGGGCTTTGAGGAGACCGTGGCCGCCCGCCTCGCGGCGGTGGTGTCGAACTGGCAGACCGGCTCTGGTACCGCGCTCAACGCGCTGGTCGTCGATGCGACCGAGCGTGCCCTGTACCGACTCGTTCTGGCGCGAACCCAGGGCAATCGCAAGGCGGCGGCGATGATCCTCGGCGTAGCCCGCAACACGCTTCACGCCCGTCTCGAGCGGCTCGGCGTCAGCGCCGCATTGCCCGAATGACGGCGCGGGGGTTGGCTGCCGTCCATATGGCGCCGACCGCGACCCACCCCGCGGCGCCGGTGGTGCGAACGTCATCGAGTTTGTCTGGCGTGATCCCTCCGATGGCGACGACCGGCACGGTTGACGCCCGCACGGCCTCGGCGAGGAGGAGGAGCCCTCGGGGCTCCCAGGTGGTCACTTTGGTTCCGGTATAAAATACAGGGCCAAAGCCGATGTATGCGGCTTCTGTTTCGGCCGTGACCTGAGCCAGCGTATGGGTGCTCCGGCCGTGGGGCCCGTGGCCCGGCCCGTCGCCATCGCCGAGGTGAGCGAAAAGGCCCAGCTCCAACGCCAGCTCGGCGTCGTCATTGACGATGAGCATGGGTCCCAATTCCACGCAGGCGAGCGCAAGGTTGCGGACGGCGGCGCGTGGCCAACCCTTGCAGCGGAGTTGGATGGGCGTGACCCCCTCTTCGGCCAGGAGGCGGGCCTGGGCCAATGGGTCACCGAAGCCGGCGTCGACAATGCCGTACAGGCCTTCAATCATAGCGCCGCCAGGAGCCGTTCTGCCTTGAGCTTAGCCTCAGCGAGCTCGCGTGCGGGGTCGCTGGCAAGGACGATTCCCGAGCCGGTCTGCACGTGGGCCTCGTCGCCCAGAAAGCTGATCGTGCGGATGGCCACGTTGAGGTCCGCCGCGCGTTCGCCAAACCACCCTACGGTGCCGCAGTAAACGCCGCGGGGGCAGGGCTCAAGCGCGCGGATGATTTCCATGGCGGCCACACGAGGGGCGCCCGTCACGCTCCCCGCTGGAAAAAGCGCCGAAAATGCGTCCCAGGCATCCTTGCCGGGGGCGAGCGTCGCTTCGACCCGGCGCATGGCGTGCCAGAGGTGACCGACGCGCCCGACACGTCGGCCCCCGGTCAGCACCGTCCCCGGCTCGGCGACGCGACCGAGATCGCTCCGAACGAGATCGACGATCATCAGAAGTTCGGCCTTCTCCTTCGCGCTGGTCAGCAAGCCTTCGCGCGCGTCGGTTCCGGCCGACGTCCCCTTGATCGGGACCGTCAGGACCCGGCTGCCGCGGGCCCGCAAAAGCATCTCAGGGGAGTTGCTGACCACTGCACCCGCACCGGTGTCGATGAAAACGGCCCGACGCGCCCGATTGCCGAGGAGCAGGCGCAGCCACGTTCGCAGCGGGTCCAGTCGACCCCGAGCCACCACCCTGCGGGAAAGATTGACCTGGTACACGTCCCCGCGACGAAGGTGGCCCAGGATGGCCCGCACGCCGTCGAGGAACCCGTCGTCATCGGGTTCTTGAATGCTCACCGGCAAACTTGACTCGGAGGGTGGGAGCGCCGCGGGCTCAAAGCTCGCCTTCCCACGTACGAAACTCGGTCGGCCAGCGGAGTCGAAGATCACGACGTCGCCGATGTCAGCCCACCAGGCATCGGGTAGGAGCCGAGGACCGATCGGCGTCGGCATGCGCTCGAAACTCGCCCCGGCCTCGTACCCGTACCAACCGACGCTGCCTGAAGACCAGGGAGGGCCGTCCGCGATTCCCGGCGCGCCACAGCCCGACGAACCGAGACTGTCGCGACAGTCTCGGGGAGTCAGTTGTCCGACGATAGTGCCCGCCGAGCCATAATCGGCCCAGAACGCGGGTCCTTGCCCACGAAACCGATGCCACGCCGCGAGCGCGACCGCTGTCGACCGGTGCGGCATGGTTGCCGATTGCCTCCGGTTCCTATAATTCGGCGCGGCGTGTGGCCAAAGTGAAACTGCTGATCGTCGACGAAGACCCGAACTTTGCTCGAATTCTCGCCACCGTGCTCGGTGGGGAAGGGCACGACGTAGCTGTCGTCGACGATTCCCGTCTCGCGTCGACGATGCTCGCTCGCTTCGGCCCCGACGTTTTGCTGCTGAGCGTGGAGGCGCGAGTCCCTCAATCGCTGGCGCTTCTGACCAGCTTCCGGGAGCTGCCCGGCGGCCGCACCGTTGCGGTGATCGCCATGGTGGCCGCTGACGACGGCGCCGTTCGGGATGCCTGCGTCAAGAGCCGCGCCAGCCACGTGCTGGTCCGCCCCTTCTCCGTTCTGGAATTGGCCGACCGGGTGCGTGGCCTTGCGACCGGCCGTTCCGCCCAGGCGAGTTCACCGGTGGTTCGGGGAAGCCTGGACCTGGACAACGTCTCGCGCATCACCAGGTTGTGGGCGCGTCGCGCCACCGGGGCGGTCCAGCTTTCCGATGACGACGGCCGCGAGTGGGTCACTCTGGTGGATGGCGGACCGGTCGAGCCCAGCGGGGTGGACGCCCTACGCCGAGCGTTACGCGGTGGCGACGTCGAATTCCAGGCGCGCGAAGTTGGCGGCTCGGGGGAGCGGGTTCTGCTGGGTGCGATGTTGTGGGCGGAAGCGACGGCCGCGCATGGCACCCGAACGCCGCTGGCCCGTTCTGTCGTCCTGGTGCCCACCCGGTTGACGGAGGCCGCCGCCGAGCTTCCCCTGCCAGCGGACGTCCGCCGGCTCCTCGCCAGTCTTGCGGGTCCGAGCGGTTTTGGCCGGTCGGTGGATCATCAAGGGCTTGATGCGGCGGTGGTCGAGGCCTGTATTCGCCCGCTCGTCGCGCTCGGGATGCTGGTCATTCAAGAGGCGCCCCCGATGCCAA
The DNA here is from genome assembly GCA_947445035.1 of Deltaproteobacteria bacterium. Taxonomy (GTDB): domain Bacteria; phylum Myxococcota_A; class UBA796; order UBA796; family SXON01; genus SXON01. The sequence goes on along the minus strand of CANFCK010000002.1, from coordinate 108,295 downwards.
CCGCCCATGCGACTGCGCTCGGGCTGACGCCGGTGGTTGAGGACGTGCCCGTAGGCCCCATGAGCAGCGCCCGTACGCTCAACACCGACGCGCTCCGGTCGACGCCGCCGCGGCAAACGTGGTCGCGTCCCCCCGCGTCCGTCGCCCCGGGAACGCCGTCGGTTGCGTCGCAGCGGCCCCCGGCGACCCCTGCGGTGCCCTTCCGGCCCCCGCCGCCGCCCGGACTCCATGGACTCCCTCCCAGCGCGCCGGACCCCGATGCGGTGCGCAAGCGTCTCCGTCGCGAGCTGGACCTGTTGCGCACCAGCGACGGCTGGGTGGTGCTCGGCGTCCCGCACGACGCTGCGCCCGAGATGATTCAGGCGGCGGGCGAACGCATGCGCAGCCGCTATCAGGGCATCGCCGACGCGAGCACCGGGGAGACACAAGAGCTTGCCCTCGCGATGCTCCGTCGCGTCACCGAGGCGTTGGCCGGATTGGTGGCGATGTTGGCGCCCGTGGCCGGTGAAAGCCGGGAGGAGCCGGGGGACGACGCGTTCCGCTCGGGGCTTCGCGCCATGGCCCAGGGCGATTGGGCCATCGCCGACCGGCGCTTCGTGGCCGCGCGCGACCAGAACCTGGACAGCGCCCGGAATCTCGCCCACTTGGGGTGGGCACGGGCCCACAACACCGAGTACCCGGCGGACGAGAGAAAGGCGGAGGGGATGGACCTGCTGCGCTTGGCCGAACAGTTCGCCCCGGAGTACGCTGAGGGCCAGTACTTCCTGGCGATGCTCCTGCATCAGGCCGGAGACGGCGAGGGCGCGTTACGACGTTTGCGCCGGGCGTTGAAGGCAGAACCGGACCATGTGGGCGCCGGCGGCCTGGCGCGGAAGCTGCGGCGACCGGTGCCTCCGCCACGTTAGCGGCTCGCATGGCGGCGGTTGTCGTGGGTGGCGGCCTGGTGGGTCTTGCGGTCGCGCTTGAGCTGGCGCGGCGGGGTGTGGGCGTCACCTGCCTTGAGCGGTCAGTGCCGGGAGCCGAGGCGTCCAGCGCCGCGGCAGGGATTCTCGCCCCCCGAGTGGAGGCGCATGGCGACGGCCCGGCACGTGCCCTCGGCTTGCAGTCCCTGGCGCTGTACGAAGGCTGGCTCGAGTCCATGGGGGCAAGCCCTGGATTTCGCCGTTCGGGCGCGCTGGTGGTGGGTGACACCTGCCCCGACGCCGACGCGCGGTCGCTTTCGGGGGCATCGCTCTCGCGAATCGCGCCGGGTCTCGCCGCGAAGTGCGCCTGGTGGCTGCCGGACGAGGCCGTGGTCGATACGCGGCGCCTGGTGGGTGGCGTGCGAGATGCCTGCATCGCCCTGGGTGTGCGCGTTGTCACCGCGACGGTGCACCGCGTTGAGCGAGGCGGCGTCTGCCTCATAGACGGAGAGATCATCCCGGGTGAGGTGGTCGTTTGTGCGGGTGCGTGGACCGCGTCCGTGGGCGGGCTGGAGGGCGTTCCTGTCCGTCCAGTGCGCGGACAGTTGGTGGCGCTGGGTGACACCCAGGCGACTTCTGCCGTCGTCTTCGGCCCTGGCGGCTACCTGGTGCCTCGGACGGACGAGGTGGTGGTGGGCTCGACGGTCGAGGAAGTCGGCTTCACCCGGGGGGTCACCGCTGTGGGGGTCCGTCACATCCTAGACCACGCGCTGGGGCTGGCCCCATCGTTGGCGGACGCGGCGTTTTTGCGGAGCTGGTCGAACTTTCGGCCGGGTTCGCCTGACGGGTGGCCGCTGGTCGGAGCGCTCGCTGGTGTCTGGCTGGCCACGGGGCACTACCGCAACGGCGTGCTGCTCGCGCCGCTGACGGCAAAGTTGCTGGTCGCGGCGATGTTGGACGGCGATCCGCTGCCCGCGGCGTGGGCGCCCGATCGTTTTTTGCGCCGGGCCGGATTCGGTGTGTAGCTTCCCGAGACACAGAGACCCATGTGTCCGCTTGGTCTGCCGCGCTGAGGCGCAATTTTCTCGCTGGTCTACTCGCCCTCTTGCCGCTCTTCATTACCTGGCAGGTGCTCTCCCTGGTTTTCGGGACCATCGACGGCGTCCTGGGCCCTCGGGTGGACTCCTTGTTGTCGCTCCTGGCCGGACGGCCGCTCCACGTGCCCGGACTTGGGCTGGTCGCCACCGTGATCCTGGTCCTGTTCATTGGCATGCTGGCCAATCTCGTGCTCTTCAAGCGGGTGCTGGTCTGGATTGAAGAAGGGATTGAGCGCCTGCCGGTGGTGCGATCGTTGTACGCCGCGTCGCGACAGATCGTGGCGCCCTTCACCGGGGAAGCGCGACTTCCCTTCTCCAAAGTTGTCATCGTCGAGTACCCGATGGTCGGTCGATGGACGCTTGGCCTCGTCGCCAAGGACCGCGCGACCAGCGATCCGGATGATGACCGCGTGGTCGTCTTTTTCCCGAGCAACCATCTGCATCTCGGCTACCCGGTGGTCCTGCAGCGGCACGCGGTACAGGAGATCGATATGTCGGTCGAGGACGCGGTCAAGTTCTTCGTCTCCTGCGGCGTGGTCGGGGACGACAAGTTGCTGTCGAATGGGGGAGTCCCGCTTGAGCTTGAGCTTGAGCTTGGGCGCCGGGCGGGAGGCGACGTGGTTGACACACGCCATCCGCGCTAGACCAGCTTCGCCACCTTCTCCGCGATCGACAAGAAGATACCCTCGCCGTCGAGGACCGCCGGCCTGCCCGCGTCGCCACCGGCACGAATGCTCTCACGTAGCGGCACCTGACCCAGAAGCGGAACGCCGTACTCCGTCGCCAGGCGTGCACCGCCGCCTTCGCCGAAGGGGTAGACTTTGCCGCCGCCAGGTAGCTCGAACCAGGACATGTTCTCAACCACGCCGAGGATGGGTACGTCGAGCTTCCGGAACATCTCCAGGCCGCGCACCGCGTCGAGCAGCGCGACCGGCTGGGGGGTGGTCACCACCACGCCGCCCGAGATCGGCACCCCCTGGATCATCGTGAGCTGAGCGTCACCGGTGCCGGGTGGGAGATCGACGATCAGCCACTCGCAATCAGACCAGTCGACTTCTTTGAAGAACTGATTCACCACGCCCATGACCATCGGACCACGCCAGATCACCGGCTCCTTCTCGTCCACCAAGAGGCCAATGCTCATGCACCGCACGCCGTGACTCGGAATCGGCACGATCTGCTTTTTGTCGTTGCCGACGGGCTTGCCGTGCAGGTTCATCATCAACGGCAGCGACGGGCCGTAGATGTCGGCGTCGAGCAGGCCGACCTTGTGACCGAGCTTGGCGAGTCCGACGGCGAGGTTGGTCGCGACCGTGCTCTTTCCCACGCCACCCTTGCCCGACGTCACCGCGATGATGCGCTTGACGCCTTCGGGCATCGCCTTGGTGATGGGACCGCCGTGGGGCTGCATGCCGGGGCCGCTCATCCCCTTGAGCGCGTCGCGGGGGGGCGCGGGCGCGGGCGCGGCGCCGTGGGCATGGCCGTGGCCGTGGTCGTGCGCCGATGTGGCTCCGGCCGCCGCACCCCCGGCGGCGACTCCCTCGACGCGAATCGTGCAAACGATCTCGCCCGTCCAGCCCTTCTCCGCGAGGTTGCGCAGGAGCGCTTCGCGGAGCCGTTGGCGATCGTCAGCGCCGTGTTCTTTCTTCACCGCGAGCACGAAACGGAGCGTGTCACCGTCGATGCGCGCGTCCTGAATCAGTCCGGCGAGCCACACACTGCGGCCGGAAAGGGGGTCCCGGACGCGGGTGGCGGCGGGCTCAAGAATGCTGAGTGGATCCATCCGCCCGGGTAGCCGGTCCTGTGGCATCATTCCGGTATGGTGTTTCTCTTTCTGGCGTGTGCGACGCCCACGGGTCCCGGCGAGGACTCATCCGATTCCGTCGACTCGGGTGAACCAGACAGCGGCGATACGGGCGATACCGGCGATCAACCGGTCGAGATCCCCGCCGGTCCCGACTGCACCGACGAGGCCTTCCCGCTGACCCTCCCGCTGAACGTCATCGCTGGCCATGTCGTTTTGGGCCAGGCCAGCGAGGAGGAGACCAGCGAGTTGCGGCGACTGGTGGAGGAGTGGGCCCCAGGCCGCCCCGGCCCGTGGGCGCACGCGATGACCGGGCCGATGCGTTCCACAGACGGCATCAACTTTTCAAAAGCGGAGAGGGTGCTGTGGAAGGTCTCGGTTCCGGAGGTGGCGATCGCTAAAGACGGCAGCTTCGTCGCTATTTTCGTGGATGGTGACCTCGATCGGATGTTGGAGATGGCCGAAGCCGGCGAGGCGATGCCGACCGGGATCATCGGCCTCGGCGGGTTGGGGGCGGCGACGTCGCCAGACGGCGTGACCTGGACCCGTGCCACCCTGACGGTCGACGCCCCGTTCCCGGCATTCGCGGTCGATCCTGAGATTCACGAGCTGCCCGGTGGCGGCTGGGCGCTGTACTTCCTCGGGGTCCCCGCCGAGGAGGTGTGTGCCGACGCCCCCGATCCGTTCATCGTTCCGGGAAGACACCGGTTGTACCGCGCGGAGTCCACCGACCTGCTCAACTGGCGCCTCGTCGGGGAAGTGTGGAAGACCGAGGGCGGCGGCGTGGATCCGGCAATCTGGTGTGTCGACGACGTCAGCTGTTACGGCTGGTTCTCGGGGACGATCGCTTCGGAGGATGGTGGACGAAGTTGGCGTTCCTCCGCGGAGGTGTCGATACCGGTCACCCCGCAGATCCCCGATGTGGTGCGATTCGCCGATAACACATGGCGAATGTATTACGGGGCTCAGAGCGGCACGGAGGTGGCGTCCTCCGACGATGGGCTCAACTGGAAAATTCTTGGGGTCACCACGTCGGAGCCGGGCTCCCCCACGGTCGTGCTCGACGGGGACACACTTTTGATGTGGTCGTCTCAGAACGCGATCTGACGTTTTTCAGCGCTCGCGTGGTTGGGCGGCGACGTCGCAGACGGCCGCGGCGAAGGCCATCGCTGCGGCTTCGCAGGAGGGGAGGTCTCCGGTGAGCCACGAAGCGGCGAAGTTCGTCTCGGTGGGCGGCGGAAAGGCCTTGACCAGGCGCACCTTGGCGGCCTTGAGCGCGAAGTCCAGCGCGATGGTCGCCTCCATCGGCGGGGCCACGAGGTAGGCCATCGGGTCCCCCGGGGCGAGGCCGGCGATCGCGCTGAGGTAGCGGCCGAGCGAGGCGATCACGTGTGGAAAGACGGCGATGCTGGAGTCGGCGTTGGCGCCGTAGAAGCAGGCATCGTGAGCGAGCGTCTCAAGGATCGCGTCCAGACCGGAGTCCACCTCGGCGGGGTCGTCACTGGCGATCACGCCGAGGAACTCGCCGGAAAGGGGTCCACTGGCGTGCCGGCTTCCGGCGTAGAAGCTGCGCGCGAAGACCACGTCGACATTCGCATGTTTGGTCGCTTCGTCGAGCGCGACGTAGGCGGGGTCGTCCTGATCGACGGTGATGAGGCCCAGGGCACGGTGTCGCTCGGGATCGGCTCCGTAGGCGCGGAGGAGGGCGGGGTCGGCGCCGGGGAGCCGGCGCACGCTGAGAACCTTGGGCAGGAGCGCTTCGAGCACCGGCATCAGACCTCCACCAGTCGGGCACGCGCCACCGGCGGCCGGTAGCCGCCCCGCGCCGCTTCACCAAGCTCTGCCGCCCGCGGCGCGAGGTCAAGCTCGACCCCGCTGGTGCGCTGCTCCAGCATCAACTGTGCGAGCACCGCAAGGCGGCGCGCCGCGTCCGCCGGCGGAATGCCTCGCGCGTGAATGTTGGACATCATGTTTCGGTTCCCGTCGGTGCGACCGAGCTGCGGCCCAAAGACCAGGTAGGCGCTGAGCCCATCCCCCGTGCCGAGACCCGGGCGCTCGCCGAGTAGGATCGCCGCGACCTTCGCGCGGGCGAGCTGCCCGATCTCATCCTGAAGCCACACCCGGGCGAACTTTGCACAAACCGGTGTCCCGACAGACATCCCTCGCGCTTCACACTCGGCGATGAACGCCGCCATCAACGTGGGACCGGCACCCATGGTCGCCACCGCGCTGAGCCCGTCGGCAAGGATGGGTTGAACATCGACATCCTTGCGACACGTAGCGGCCCAACGCGTGGCGCTCTCTTCGGACAACCGCCGGCCGAGGTCGGGACGAAGGAGGAACTGTCGGTGGTCGGTGACGCGCGAGACGACTGATGCATATTGATTTGTATCGGCCCATGCGGGAGGCAACTCGGTGGCGACGGCGGCGTGAGCGACGGCCAGCTCGGCCTGGAACTGCAGCACGACGTCGGTGGCGTAGCGGGTGCCCACCGCGCCGATCCCCACCAGCGCGGTGGTGTGGGCAGCCGCCGCTTCGGCGATGCGAGAGCGGCGTCGTGGCGACGGAAAGACCCGTTCGGGGGGGAGGGGCACCGGCGGTAGACGCTCACGGGGAGGCATCGGATCGTCGGCGCCACGGGCCCGTCGTAAGGCGGCGACCAGGTCCCGCGTGCGAGACAGGGGTAGGCTCATCGAATCACCGACACATCGCCCATGTGTTGGCCGGGGGTCCACCCCGAGGAGATGCCCCGCGATGCGAGCCACGCGTCGAATTCGGGCGCCGGCGACTTCCGCACCAAGCCTCGCACGGTCGGCACATCGTGAAACGACGTGGACTGATAGTTCAGCATGATGTCGTCGCCCACCGGCATGCTCATCAGGTAGGTGCACCCGGCGGCGCCGAGGAGGACCTTGAGCCCTTCGAGCTCGTCTTGGGACATACGGGCATGATACGTGAAACATGCATCACATCCCATCGGCAGCCCCATCAGCTTACCCATGAAGTGATCTTCCAGTCCTGCTCGGGTGATCTGTGGGCCATCTTCCAGATATTCCGGACCGATGAACCCCACGACAGTGTTCACCAGGAAGGGCTTATAGCGTCGGGCAAAGCCGTAGGCGCGGGCTTCGAGGGTGACCTGATCGGCGCCGTGGTGCGCATCTGAGGACAGCGCGTTGCCCTGACCGGTCTCGAAATACATGAAGTTCGGGCCCGTGCTGCTGCGCCCACGCTGCATCTGGTCGTGCGCTTCGTCCATCAGCGCCACATCGATGCCAAAGGCCTTGTTCGCCCGCTCGCTGCCGGCGAGGCTCTGAAACATCAGATCCATCGGGCACTCCAGAGCCAGCGCCTTCATCTGAACCAATACATGACTCAATACACATTGTTGTGTCGGAATCTGGTTCCGGCTCCGAATATCTCCGATGGCACGAAGAATCTCGGCAGTGCTCTCCGGGGTGTCGGTCGCGGGGTTGATGCCGATGACCGCGTCCCCGCACCCGTAGGCCAGTCCTTCACGCGTGGAGTAGAGGATGCCCTCGACGTCGTCGGTGGGGTGGTTGGGCTGAAGTCGGGAGGAGAGCGTCCCCGGCAGACCCAAGGTGTTGTTGCACCGGACGACGACCTCGCATTTGCTGCCGGCCACCATCAAGTCCATGTTGGACATGAGCTTGCACACGCCGGCGGCCATCTCCGGGGTCAGACCGAGCGCGACGCTTCGGAGCCGCGCCCCGGTGGTCGCGGTGTCGAGGATCCATTCGCGAAACTGCCCGACGCTCAGGTGTTTCACCGCCGAATAGGCACTTTCGTCCAAGTCGTTTTCGACCAAGCGCGTGATCGCGTCGAGTTCGTAGGGGACCACGGGATTGGCCCGGAGCTCGGCGAGGGTGAGTTGGCTCAAGGCCGCACGCGCCGCGACACGCTCGACCGGGTCACGCGCCGACACCCCCGCCAGATCATCACCGGACTTCGGTGGATTGGCCTTGGCGAGGACCTCGCGTACCGAGTCGAAGGTGTGGGTGACCCCGCGGATGGTGGCGGTGAGCTTCATCGCGCTGGGGGCCTAACGCGCCGCCTACCTCACCCGAACATCCGCCTCCCCGGTGCTGCCCGGGGGGCCGGCCGGCCACCATGGCCACAGCTTAGCGCTGCGACCAGCCCAGGAGCAAACTGCCGATCGAGGGGCCCACATTCTCCTCGGGGCCCGCCCGCCGCCCGTCCCACCTGCGGACGTACCGTCGCTGCTGCACCCAGACCGCCGCGCCCTCGACCGCGAAGAGCCGGCCGTCCTCTGGCCAGGGCTGCCCACAACGTGCTTTGGACTCGTCATCGACGTTGGCATCGACCCCCGGAAGCACGCTGTCATCGAGCTCACAGCAAAGGCCCACGCGCGCCGGCCATCGGTGGAGCGCGACGACCTCGGCGATGGGCAACGCCTCGCGGACGGCCAGAACCTTGGACCCCGGTCGCAACAGGTCCGGGTAGCCGTACAAGAGCCAGGAGCGGCCGTCCTCGCCCACCAGCTTCATGCGAGCAGTGGCGCTGTTGAGCACATCAGCAGCGGCTGGAATCGCCATGAGTGCGTCGGGGGCGGGGGTGTTTCCGACCGGGACGAGCCGGCCGCGGAGCTCGGCGACGGCGGCCTGCCACCCGGGCGCTGTGGAGGCTGCGGGGACAGGGGGCTCCCCGGTGCCGATGGCCATGACGTCGGTCCCGCGCCGGGGCGGCGAGATTCCCGACGGCGCGGGGAGCAAGTCGGGAACGGGGTCGCTGGTCGTGCGCGAACGAACCACAGGCCGCACCGGCGTGGACGCTCGTTTCGGTGGCAGGCTCTCCTTTCGGAGTTCCCCGGAAAGGTGGCCCAGTTCCGGCAGGATCAGCTTTTCCATCCCCAGTCGGCAGGCGGCGACGGATCCGGGCAACGCGAACACGATCGTGGCCCCGACGAGCCCGCCCACGGCGCCGGACAGCATCGCCGCCGACCCGATCTCCGCGTAGGACAGGCTCCTGAAGAGTTCTCCAAAACCGGGAAGTTCGCGGGTGAGCCGCTCTCGGACGACCGCCGACGTGCAGTCGCTGGCGGAAACTCCCGTACCGCCCGTCAGCAGCACCACGTCCACGTCGGGGCTGGAGACGGCGCGGTCGAGCTCGGTGCCAATGGCCACAGCGTCGTCTCGGACGATGGCCTGCCCCGCCACGCTGTGCCCGGCCGCCTCCGCGAGCGAAACGAGCAGGGCGCCGGACAGGTCGTCGGCGGGGCCGCGCGAGGTCGACACGGTGACGACCTGGACGCGGAGGGAAACCTGGAGCGCGTGGGCGTGCGGCATTGCCAAAGCCTATCCCCGAACCAGCCACGCTTCGAGAATCACCGCCGCTGCATGCGCATCAACCGTGTCACGTCGGAGCCCCGCCGCCTCGATACGCGCCCGCGCCTCCGCGGAGGTGTAGCCCTCGTCGACGTAGTCCGCAGCGAGGTCCAGCTCGCGGCCGACGGCGTCCCCCACCTGTCGCGCCAGCCGCTCCATTCGGCCGCCGGCGTCGGGCAGCCCCACCACCAGGGCAGTCGCGCCTCGGTCCTTCGCGAGCTTGGCCAGGGCGACGGCATCGCGCGCCACGCTTTGGCGGAGCACCGTGCGATCGGGGAAGGCCATGCGCCGACCGGCGTCGGTGAAGGCGACGCCGATCTTGGCGGTGCCCACGTCGAGGGCCATGGCGGGGCCGGGAGGCGGCATGGGGGAGGGGTAACCGCTCCCACCGCGATACTCCCCCGCATGACCGACCCTACCGACCTTCGCGACGTGATGACCCCAACCCTGTGGACGCGCGACGGCTGGACCGCCCGCGTGATCAAGAACGAAGACGACGACGGCTGGGCGGTCGAGATGACCCGAGACGGTGACCCCGAGGCCGCCTTGGTCGGACCGTGGACGATGGGTCGCGACAAGAAGAATCCAAAACCACTGGACACCTCTGCCTTTCTGACCCTGGTAAAGACTGCGAACGACGTTTTGGTCCGCCATGCGAACCAGGCCCGCGCCCGGCTGCACCGCGCCCTCGATTTCGTGCGCGACGATGGCGAGCGGGTGAGCGCGGCGCTCGACATCGCCCCGGATGAGGACGACCCGCACGCCATCCTCGTCTGTCGAGACACACGCACCGGCGAGGAGCTGCGTCGGGGGCGAGTGCCGCCGAACTATCGGCTCAACGCGGCCAACCTCGAAAAGTTCCTCGTCGGACAGGGCTCGGGCTAAGAGTCCCCATGGCCGCGCGCTTCGACATCGTCAGCCAGGGCGAAGAGCTCCTTTCCGGCCAGGCGGTGGACACCAACGCGGCGTGGATTTCGGGGCAACTCGGGAGCTTGGGGCTGGTACCGGGGCGGGTGACGGTGGTCGGCGACGAGCTGGAGTCGATTCGCGATGTGCTCCGCGAGAGCGCCGAACGTGCGGCCCTTTTGGTGTGCACCGGCGGCCTCGGCCCCACAAGCGACGACCTCACCCGGGAGGCCGTAGCGCTGGCCTTCGGTCGGCCACTTCATGAGGATCAAAGTGCGATGGCGCAGATCGAAGCGCGCTACCGCATCCGCAGCCGGCCGATGCCTGAGACCAACCGCGTGCAGGCGCTCCTGCCGGAAGGAGCGGAGCTGCTTGAGAATCACCTGGGCACCGCGCCCGGATTCATGCTCGACACCGGGCGGTGCGCCGCTTTCTTCTTCCCGGGTGTGCCCTTCGAGATGAAGCCGATGGTCGAGGCCTATGTGCTCCCGTACGCGAGGCGGCGTTTCTCGCTCGCGAAGCGGCGAACGGTGTTCCTGCGGACGGTGAACCTTGCGGAGAGTGTCGCCGCCCAGCGCATGGCGGGGTTCGAGCGTCCGGGGGTCAGCGTTGGCTATCGCGCGAGTTTTCCGGAAGTGCAGGTGAAGCTGCACGTTGATGATGGCCTTGATGGTGACGCGCTGGCAGAGGAGGCCATCGAGCGGCTGGGTCGGCAATTGGTGTTCGGCGTGGACAGTGGCACGCTGGCCGATGTGGTGGGCACCTTGTTGCGGGCGCGGGGTCAAACCGTCGCAACCGCAGAGAGCTGCACGGCGGGGAGGATCGCGGCGGAGTTGACCGCGACGGCGGGGGCGAGTGACTACTTCCTCGGCGGCGCGGTGGTCTACGCGAACGCGGAAAAGGTGCGCCAGTGTGGGGTTGACCCGGCGCTCATCGAGGCGCATGGCGCGGTGAGCGAGCCGGTGGCGCGAGCGCTGGCGGAGGGAATCCGCCTGGGGACCGGAGCCACCTGGGGGCTGGCGGTGACCGGGATCGCGGGTCCTGGAGGCGCTTCCCCGCAAAAGCCGGTAGGTGCAGTACATTTTTCCTGCGCGGGTCCGGACGGGACCACCCATCGGGCGGTAACGCTACCCTACGACCGGCCGCGGAATCTCGCGGCCTCGGTGGCGGCGGCCCTCGATCTGCTTCGACTTCGACTTTTGATTGCCACCTGAACATAGAATTTCAATCCATCCATTTTTTGGTGGCTCCGACCTTGCGTCCGTACAGGTTCGGGGTAGGAGTGAAAACCAACCTCGGAGAGTCCCATGCCCATCGACCCTGAACGTGCCAAAGCCCTCGACGCCGCCATCGCCTCCATCGAACGTTCCTACGGCAAAGGCGCCATCATGCGTCTGGGGGCGGCAGAACATGTGCAGATCAGCAGCATCTCCACCGGCTCCATCGGGCTCGACGTTGCGCTGGGGATAGGCGGCCTGCCCCGCGGTCGGGTGTCCGAGATATACGGTCCGGAAGCCAGCGGCAAGACCACGATGACGCTGCACCTCATCGCCGAAGCGCAGAAGCGTGGCGGCGTCGCCGCGTTCATCGACGCCGAGCACGCGTTGGACGTCAACTACGCGCGCGCCTTGGGCGTGGCGGTGGAAGAGTTGCTCATTTCCCAGCCCGACACAGGTGAACAGGCGCTCGAGATCGCGGACACGCTGGTGCGCTCCGGTGCCGTCGACGTGGTCGTCGTGGACTCGGTCGCGGCCCTGGTCCCCAAGGCCGAGCTCGAGGGTGAGATGGGGGACCAGATGCCCGGCGCCCAAGCCCGGCTGATGTCGCAGGCGCTGCGAAAGCTCACCGCCAACATCCACAAGTCCAACTGCGCCATGGTCTTCATCAACCAGGTGCGCATGAAGATCGGGGTCATGTTCGGCTCGCCCGAGACCACCAGCGGCGGGAACGCGCTGAAGTACTACGCCTCGGTCCGTCTCGACATCCGGCGTATCGGAACGCTCAAGCATGGGGAGGAGTCGATCGGCAACCGCACCCGGGTCAAGGTGGTGAAGAACAAGCTGGCGCCGCCTTTCCGGCAGGTCGAGTTCGACATCCTCTACGGCAAGGGCGTCAACCAGGAGGGTGAGCTCGTGGACTTGGGGGTGGACCTCGGCATCGTCCGCAAGTCGGGCTCCTGGTTCGCGTACGGCGAGGATCGCATCGGCCAGGGCCGCGACAAGGCGATCCAGTTCCTCAACGACCGCCCTGATCTCCGCGAGCGGCTGCGCGCCGAGATCTGCAACCGCGGGGAGGCCGCGGTGACCGTGGTTTCCGGGGCCAGCGCCGAGGCCTAGGGCCGGGACAAGGCGCCGATCGGCGCGCCGCGGCCCCGCACCCGCGCGGGTGTTCGTTTCGCGGCGCGACCCCGGGGATAGCATGGCCGCGGCCGTACCCCCCCGGTCGCCGGAGCTTTCATGGACCTCGCCGCCATCTGTCGTTCCGCGGTCACCGCGGGTGCCAGCGACGTGCACCTCAAGGTCGGCATTGTGCCGATGATGCGGCTGCACGGCAGCATCCAACCCATTCCTGGAAACGTTGCCGTCAATCAGGACGAGTTGGGGCGCGCGCTGTGGGACGTGATGAACGCCGGTCAGCGGGAAAAGTTCAAGACCACCCACGAGTGCGACATGGCGACCACCTTCCCAGGGGTGGCCCGATTCCGCATCAACGTCTTCCGCCAACAGAGCAAGATCGGGGCGGTACTTCGGGCGATTCCGACCAATGTCCGTACCATCGATGAGTTGAAGCTTCCCCCGGTGCTGAAGAAGCTGGCGGCGGAAGAACGTGGGCTGGTCCTGGTCACCGGGGCGACCGGCTCGGGAAAGAGCACGACGCTCGCGGCGATCATCGAGGAGATCAACCGCTCGGAAGCCTGCCACATCCTCACCATCGAAGATCCGGTCGAGTTCCAGTTCGTCGATCGGAAGAGCCTCATCAACCAGCGGGAGGTCGGCCTGGACGCGCTGAACTTCCACAACGCGCTCCGAGCGGCGTTGCGCCAGGATCCGGACGTGATCCTGATCGGCGAGCTTCGGGACTTGGAGACGGTGGAGATCGCGCTGTCGGCGGCGGAAACGGGGCATCTGGTGCTCGGTACGCTGCACACGGTCGATGCGCATGAGACGATCAACCGGGTGATCGGCTTCTTCGAGCCCCACCATCAACAGCAGATTCGGCTGATTTTGGGTGGTGTTTTGCGTGGGGTGGTCTCGCAGCGGCTGGTGCCCGGGGCGGCCGGTGGCCGGGTCGCAGCGTTGGAGGTCATGATCAACACCGGCGCGGTCTATGAGTGCATTGTCGACGGCAAACGGACGCGGGAGATCCGCGACTACATGCGCAAGGGGCGGGCCACCTACCAGACGCAGACCTTCGACCAGCACCTGATGCAGTTGTGCCAGGAGCAGCGGATCAACGAGGACGACGCGCTGAAGTACGCCAACAACCCGGACGAGTTGGCCCTGCGGCTCTCAGGCATGGGCGCGGACGACGACTGAAGGTCCGGGGCCGCCGGGCGCGTTAGCCCGCGCCGATGGAATCCAACGAAGTCCGGCGCCGTTTCCTTTCTTACTTCGAGCGCAACGGCCACGAGGTGGTGCGCTCCTCGGGGCTCATCCCTCAGAACGACCCCACCCTGTTCTTCGTCAACGCCGGGATGGTTCAGTTCAAGGACGTTTTCCTGGGATCGGACGTGCGGCCCTATCGACGCGCTACTACCGCGCAGAAGTGCCTTCGAGTCAGCGGAAAGCACAACGACCTGGAGAACGTCGGCCACACCGCGCGGCACCACACCCTCTTCGAGATGTTGGGGAACTTCTCCTTCGGCGACTACTTCAAGCGGGAGGCGATCCGCTACGCCTGGGACCTGTTGACCAACGATCTGGGCATCGACCCGGCCCGATTGTGGATCACGGTCTACGAAGAGGACGACGAGGCCTTGGAGCTGTGGCGCGACGACCAGAACGTGCCCGCGGAGCGCATCCAGAAGCTCGGGGCGAAGGAAAACTTCTGGTCGATGGGGGATACTGGACCCTGCGGTCCTTGTACCGAAATCCACTACGACCACGGGCCTGGCATCTCGAACGACACCCGCGGGCCTGCGGGCGGTGACGACCGGTACGTGGAGATCTGGAACCTCGTGTTCATGCAGTTCGATCGTGATGCCAGCGGCAAGCTGACCCCCTTGCCGAAACCGAGCATCGACACCGGCTCGGGGCTGGAGCGGGTGGCCGCGGTATTGCAGGGCAAGTACCAGAACTACGACACCGACGTGTTTTCGCCGATCATCGAGCACGCCGCTCGGCTGGCCAACGTTCGCTACGGCGACCACGCGGACGCGGACATCGCGCTGAAGGTCATCGCGGACCACACGCGCGCGGCAGCCTTCCTGGTGGCGGACGGGGTGATGCCCAGCAACGAAGGGCGGGGCTACATCCTGCGACGGATCCTTCGTCGCGGCATCCGCTACGGCGTGAAGATGGGGATGAAGGGGCCGTTTCTGCACGAGACGGTGCGGACGTGCATTGACCGCTTCGAGGGGGCCTACCCGGAGCTTCGCGAGCGGGCAACGTTCGTCACGGACGTCGTCAAGGTCGAGGAGGAGCGCTTCGCGGCGACCCTGGACCGAGGTCTGGCGCTATTGGAGCGAGAGTTCGAGAAGAAGCCAACCGTGATCTCCGGGCAGGTGGCGTTTGCGCTCGCCGACACCTACGGCTTTCCGGTTGACCTCACCCAGGTCATCGCCGCCGAACGCGGCCTCGAGGTAGACGAAGTCGGGTTCCTCACGTTGCGGGCCGAGCAGCAGCGGCTGGGTCGGGAGGCCTGGAAGGGCTCCGGCGAAGAGGCGGTTGCGGCGGTCTGGCAGGAGCTGGCGCGTTCGCATGCTGGCAGCTTCTGTGGCTATGACGCCGACTCTTCGGTCACGGACGTCACCGCCATCGTCAGCGAGGGCGCGCAGGTGACGATGTTGCCCGAAGGCAGCGAGGGCCAGCTGATTACGCTCGCGACGCCTTTTTACGCGGAGAGCGGCGGCCAGCTCGGCGACGGCGGCGTGATCCGCTGGGAGGGCGGTGAGGCCGAGGTGACCGACACCACCAAGCCGGCTGGGGACTTGCACGTGCATCACGTCACTGTCGTGCGCGGAACCCTCCGGGTCGGCGACCGGGTCGAGCTCCATGTCGCCGCGCTCCGCCGCAATCGAACGCGGCTCAACCACACCGCCACCCACCTGATGCACGCGGCGCTCCAGACCATCCTCGGCGGGCACGTCACCCAGAAGGGCTCGCTGGTCGGCCCGGACCGGCTGCGGTTTGACTTCAGCCATCACAAGGCAATGACCGGTGACGAGGTCCGCGCGGTCGAGGACAGGGTCCAGCGCCAGATCCAGGCCAACGACGCAGTCGCCACCGAAGTCTGTGACGTCGACGCGGCCAAGGCCGGCGGTGCCATGGCGCTCTTCGGGGAGAAGTACGGTGCGAAGGTCCGCGTCGTCAGCGTCGGGGGCTTCAGCAAGGAGCTGTGCGGGGGCACGCACGCGGGTCGAAGCGGGGACATCGGCTTCTTCAAGATCACCAGCGAAGCGGGCGTCGCGGCGGGGATCCGCCGCATCGAAGCGCAGACGGGCTTCGGCGCACAGGCGTGGGTGCGAGAGCTCGAGGCGGGCGTCAAGACCGTGGCGGCCTCCCTCAAGACCAGCCCCGAAAAGCTCCCGGAGGCCGTCGCGCGGCTCCTCGCCGACCGCAGCGCCTTGCAGAAGGAGCTCGACGTGGCACGGCGAGATGCGGCTCGGGCCAAGTCCGGCGACCTTCGTGAAAAGGCGGTGGAGATGGGCGGCTTCAAGCTCGTCGCCTCGGAGTTCATCGGTGACGCTCAGGCGCTCCGCGAAGAGGGCGATCGGCTCCGCGATGCGCTCGGGAGCGCGGTGATCGTGCTTGCCGCCAGCGACGAAGGCGCGGTGCGGATGATCGTCGCGGTGAGCAAGGACCTCGCGGGCACCCGGTTCAACGCGGGCAAGCTCGTGGGACAATTGGCGGCGATCGTCGGTGGTCGTGGCGGCGGTCGACCGGATGTGGCGATGGCCGGCGGCACCGATCCTACCAAGGTGGCGGAGATGCTGGCGGCCGTGCCGGGGATGCTCGCGTAGGCGGGTGGCCGGGTTAGCTGGGCCCCCTTCCAGAGACTCTCGTGAACCTGACCGACAGCAAGATCCTCGTGACCGGCGGCGCCAGCGGCATGGGTCGCCATTTCGTCCTCGCCCTGGCCCGCGACGGCGCGGATGTGGCCTTCTGCGACCTCAACCCCGACGCGGTGAGCGCGGTGGAGGCTGAGGCGGCTTCGCGTGGGCTCCCCGGCAAGGTCAAGGGCTTCATCGCCAACGTCGCGAAAGAAGACGACGTCGTCGCGTTGGTCAAGGATGCCGCGGCGGCGATCGGTGGTCTCACCGGCATCGTGAACAACGCGGGCATCATCCGCGACGGGCTTCTGGTCAAAGTCGACCGCGAGACGGGCGCGGTCATCAAGTTCCCGCTGTCCAAGTGGCAGCAGGTGCTCGACGTGAACCTCACCGGCGTCTTCCTCGGCGCGCGCGAGTTCGCCGCTTACGCAATCGAGAACAAGGTCAAGCAGGGCGTGATCATCAGCATCAGCTCGATCAGCCGCCACGGCAACATGGGCCAGGGCAACTACTCGGCGGCTAAGGCGGCGATTGTGGCGGACACCGCGCTCTGGGCGGGTGAGCTGGCTCGCTACGGCATCCGTACTGGCGCCGTCGCGCCTGGGTTCACCCGCACCCCGATCCTGGAGGGCATGCCGCCCGAAGCGCTCGCGAAGGTCAGCGCGCCCGTGCCGCTCAAGCGTATCGGCGAGCCCGAAGAGATGTACCTCGCGGTGAAGTTCATCATCGAAAACGACTACTTCACCGGCCGCGTCATCGATGTGGACGGCGGTCTGCGCCTGAGCTGAGGGTGGACGTCGCCGCGGTCGGTCGCCTGGCGCCTACGCCGTCGGGGCATCTGCACCTCGGCAACGCGCTGGCCTTCGGGGCGGCGTGGCTCAGCGCCCGCGCGGCAGGCGGGCGTGTGCTCTTGCGCCTCGAAGACCTGGACGCTGGGCGGGCCCGCGCCGACGTGGCCACCAGCCAGCGGCAGGACCTGGAGTGGCTCGGTCTTACCTGGGACGAGGAGGTCGCGCCCCAGTCGGCCCGGCAGTACCCCCTCGACGGCATCCCGGCGTTCCGTTGCCTGTGCACCCGGCCGACGCGGCTTTACCTCGGCTGCCGTTGTCGTGTGAAGGAGCATGACAAGGGCGCCTGGCGCTTTGACACTCCCCGCGGACCGGTGGAGTTCACCGATCGCACGCGGGGTCCCCAGCGCTTTCTGCCGGATGAGGACCCGATCCTGGTCCGTGCGGACGGCGAGGCTGCCTACCCGCTGGCCGTGGTCCTCGATGACCACCGCGATGGTGTGACCGAGGTTGTGCGGGGAGGGGACCTGCTCAGCGCCACGGCCACTCAGTTGCGGCTCTACGAAGTCCTCGGATGGGCGCCGCCGAGCTGGCTGCACGTCCCGGTTTTGCGTGGGCCGGACGGGAAGAAGTTGTCCAAGTCCCATGGGAGCACCGAGCTTCGCGCGTTGCGTGAGGCGGGCTGGACCGCGAAACGTGTCTGGGAGGTCCTTGGGCCGCTGCTCGGCGTCGGTGGCCTGGCGCCCGCCGAATTCCGTCCGGACCGAGTCCGTATCGGTGAGTTCTTGGTCTCGGACAGCGGGGAGGTGTTCGGCCCGCTGGAAGCGAGCGCGGCGCTGGTCCCGGCGGGTTAGCCCGCGCCCTCGGAGAGCGTAGATGTCGGGGTTCCGTACGGCGGCAGTGATCGGCGCTTCGGTGGGGATTGGCGCTGAGCTGGTCAAACAACTCGTGGCGAGTGGGGCGGTCGTCGCCGCGGTTTCGCGCCGGTTGCCAGAACTCCAGGCGCTCCAGGCCGCTTGCGGTGGCCCGGACAAAGTGAAGATCCACGTCCACGACGTGAAGAATTTCGACGAGGCGCCGGCGGTCTTCGATCGCATCGTCGCCGAGTTGGGCGGTTTGGACTGCCTCATCTACAACGCGGGCGTCATGCCGCCGATCGAAGAGAGCGAGTACAACTTCAGCAAGGACCGCGAGATGATTGAGGTGAACCTCCTCGGCGCCATGGCGTGGTTCAACCCCGCTGCCGCGTTCATGGAAGCGAAGCGCGCCGGTACCCTGGTCGGCATCTCGTCGGTCGCCGGGGACCGCGGGCGTCGTGGAAACCCCGCGTACCACACCAGCAAGGCAGCGCTCACGACGTATCTCGAAGCGCTCCGCAATCGCCTTTTCCGCTATGGGGTCCAGGTGGTGACCGTGAAGCCGGGACCGGTGCGCACCGCGATGACCGAGGGGCTCAAGTTGCCGCTGATGATCGACGCCGACGAAGCGGCCCGTGGCACGCTTGCGCTCGCCGAGGCCGGCACCGGCACCGGCTACGTCCCGTTGGCCTGGAAGCCGATCATGCTCGCCATCCAGCACGTGCCGTCGGTCCTTTTCCGTCGCACGAACATCTGAGCCGCCGATGACCCCGGCTGCAGCGGCGCTCCCGCGAAAGGTGTTCGACGGTTTCGGGTACTCGGTCCGGTCAGTATCCGGCTTTGCCACGCCGAAGTCGGCAGCCGAGATCGCCGGCTGGTTCGGGTACGCCAAAGAGAACGGGCTCACCGTGGCGGTGCGCGGCTCGGGCCGCAGCTACGGGGATGCGGCGCTCAACGGGGGCGGACTGATACTCGATACACGTGCGATGCGTCGCGTGTTGTCTTGGGACCCGGCCAGCGGGATCGCGGAGGTAGAGCCGGGGGTCACCATCGAGGACCTGTGGCGCACCTTCCTCAAGGATGGCTACTGGCCCGCGGTGGTCCCCGGGACGATGTTCCCGACCCTGGCCGGGATCGCGTCGATGAACGTCCACGGCAAGAACTGCTTCAAGGCTGGTCCCTGGGGTGACCACATCCTCGATGGCGATCTCGTGGCGCCGGACGGCAATACATATCGTGTATCAAGAGAGGAAAACGCCGACCTCTTTCGAGCCGCGATCGGTGGTTTTGGGATGTTGGGGGCGTGGAGCCGCCTGCGCATCAAGCTCAAGCGGGTGCACAGCGGGCGGCTGAGGGTCAAGGCCTACTATTGTCGAGACCTCACCGAGCAGTTCGCCTGGTTTGAAGAGGCCACCAAGACCGCAGACTATTGTGTGAGCTGGGTCGATTGTATCGCGGGGGGGGCCGGGCTTGGCCGCGGCCAGCCGCACTCGGGCCGCTACCTTGCCGATGGCGAAGACGCCGCGCCCGATCTCGATCCGGCTCGCCAGGACCTGCCCGGCAGCATCATGGGCGTGCCGCGGGGGCTGGTGGGGACCATCCTCGGCAAGCTGAACAACAACCTGGGCATGCGCTTTTTGAACATCGGGAAGAATCTCGCCTCCCGCTTCGGGGCCGGCGCTGAGTTCATGCAAGGGCATGTCGCCTTCAACTTCTTGCTGGACTACGTCCCGACTTTCCGGGACGCCTACCGTCCGCATGGATTCGTGCAGTACCAGCCCTTTGTCCCTCGGGAAGCCGCCCCGGAAGTCTTCGCCAACATCCTGCGGCTGACCCAAGCGCGGGGTGTGCCCAGCTACCTCGGGGTGATGAAGCGCCACCGGCCCGACGAGTTCTTGCTGTCGCATGGGCTGGATGGGTACAGCCTGGCGCTGGATTTCCCGGTCACGTCGGGCAATCGCGCGATTCTGTGGAAGACGCTCCACGAGGTGTCGGACATGGTGTGTGAGGCCGGCGGTCGGTTCTACCCCGCCAAAGACTCTGTGCTGCGGCCCGATCACTTTCAGCGGTCGCTCGGTCAGGAGCGCCTCGCCCGCTTTGGCACCCTGCGCGATATGGTCGATCCTGGTCGGATATTGCGGACGGAGCTGGCGGCGCGGCTGGGGCTCTGCGAGTAGGGAGGCGGCGCGTCGCCCAGGCTGTCGGCTCGCCTCGTTGAGGATAGCCGGTAGCGGTGGCGCGGCGACACACGGTCAACCCCGGAGATTGGTCCTCCCTCGCGCGGCGCCTGGACGAGTTGATCAGCGCCCAAAGCGGCGAAGACCCGTTCGAAGAGGCGCTGACGTTGATGGTGGCGAAGCTGGCGCACGAGCGGGGCCTTGGGGGCGGGGTCGGCTTCGCGCCGCCGTCCGTGGACCTCCTCCTGGAGCGCGCGGCCGAGGCGTGGCCCGGTCTGCTGACGCGCGCCGCGACCTCGCGTCTCCCAGGCGCCGCGCTGGGGCGATGCGTCGCCTTACTGGCCCCGGTCGACTTGCATGCCGACCACCTCGCCGGTCTGGACGCGATGTTCGAGTGCATCGTGAACAAGGCGTCCAAGGGCCAGAAGGGGCAGTATTTCACCCCGCGCGATGTCGTTTCGGCCGTGGTGGAGATGATGGAGCTCGCGCCTGGTGAGCGTGTCGCCGACCCGGCCTGCGGGTCCGGTGCATTTTTGAGACATGCGTTGATGGCTCGACCCGCGTGCGAGGTCCTAGGTTTTGACCAGGATACACGTGCAGTTCAGGTCGCGCGGGTGATGATGGCGGCTTCGGATCGTGCGTCAGAATGTATCACCCGTATCGATAGTCTCGACCGGACGGACGTGGCGATCGGAGGCGGCTACGACGTGATCCTGACCAACCCGCCGTTCGCTGGTGATGTGGGCGCGGCCTTCTCCAGCGCTTACGCCTTGGGTACCGGTCACCGCGCCGAGCGGGACGCACTTTTCCTTGAGCGATGTGTCGAGCTTTTGCGTCCGGGTGGCCGGCTCGCGATCGTGCTCCCCTACAACAAGCTTGGGGGCGCCGCGTGGAGCCACCTGCGACGCTGGCTTCTGTGTCACGCGCGGGTGGTGGGGGTGCTCGGCCTCGGTCGCAACACCTTTCTGCCCCACACCTCGCAGAAGGCGTGTGTCGTCATCGCGACCCGGCGAGCCACGGTGCTCGAGGGGCCGCCGCCGGACGAAGAGATCGTCTTTTACGAAAGCGTCCGGGACGGGAAAGATGCGCGGGGTCGCCCCTGTGGCGACAACGATCTGAGCGAGGCCACCGACGCGATACGCGCGGCGCTCCGTGGTGCACCCTTCGTTGTTTCTGACAGCCGGGTGGTAGTCCGTTCCATTGGACATCTTGCCTCGGGTTTGATCCTGGCGCCCGAGCGGTACGACGGTCGGCGGAGCCTCCGACAAACAGGTGGCACCGTGCTTTCGGAGCTGGTCGAGCTCGCCGTCGAAACGGCGCGGGTCTCGGAAGACTCGCCGGCGCTTGTCTTGGATACGGGCCACGTAGAGGAGGGGTTTGTCCGGGTCGTGCAGCCGGTCAAGCTGGTCGGTCGATTCGGCAGCCTCAAGAGAGTGTTGTCGGCGGGTGACGTCATTGTGTCACGCTTGCGCCCCTACCTCCGCCAGGTGGCCTACCTCGACGCGGGGTGTTTTGTTCTTCGGGCCGGCGGAAACAGCGTGGTTGCAAGTACGGAGTTCTATGTGCTTCGAGGGCGCGGTGACGAGGACGTGGCGTGGTTGGTTCCCTTCCTGCTGTCCGAGCCCATCCAAGCGGCGCTCGCCGCCGCGCAAGAAGGTGGGCATCACCCGCGCGTCAGCCGCGAGGCGCTTTTATCAGTCGTCGTTCCGGAGGAAGTGTTGCGGGAGCGTCGCAGCCTCGGAGCGTCGGCGCGCGGCGCGTGTGCAGCCATGCGCGCGGCGAGCGATACGATTTCAGCGGCGGTGGAGTTGGCGAGAGGGCGGTGATCAGCATCGCGAGGCGGAGGCGGGTGGTCCCGGCTGGGACCGCTCACTCCCCCGGAGCGATGTACCCCAGCGCCTCAAGCATCGCCTTCTGTTGCCCTTCGAGGGACACCGCTGCGCCCGGCTCCAAACTCAAGCGGGGTTGGCCGGAGGTCAGTCCGTCGAAGATAGCAACGTGCTCGGACGCAACGTTGTGCGACTCGGCGGGATCGGTGGACAATTCGTAGAGCTGCGGCGGCGCCCCTTCCGTCCAGATCGCCTTCCGGTCGCCCCGTCGGACGGCAAACATCTTTTCCGGCGCGATCCGCAGCATGTTGCCTGAGTGGATCATCCGCTCCGGGTCCAGCACTCCAGCAAGGTTGGCGCCCGCCATCCGGTCGTCGTGACCGCCAGCCGCGGCCAGAAGGGTGGCGGGTACATCCATCAGCGTGACTGGGGTGTCAACTACGCCGGTTCGGCCAATCCCTGAGATGACGAGCGGGATGTGGAGCACCTCCTGGAAGAGGGCGTGCCCATGCTTGAAGCCGCCGTGTTCAAAAAGCTCCTCGCCGTGATCGGAGGTCAGCACCACGACGCGTCCGTGGGGACCGGGAGCCCCCAGCGCGTCGAGCAGTCGCTGTAGCTGCCGGTCCACGAAGCGGAGTTCATCGGCGTTGGCCGATCGTAGCTCGCGCTCCAACTCGGGGGAGCCCTGCAAAAGGGCCAGATCCTGGCGGTTGTCGCTCCCGACGGCGCGGCGGGTGGCCGCAGACACCGAGGGATCCACGGTGTGGGTGTAGGGGAGGTGCGCGTCGAGCAGATGTATCCACAGGTAAAGTGGGGTTTCGCGCCGGCCGGCAACCACAGCGAGGGCGTGGTCGATGACCGCTTCGCCATCGACCGAATGACACAGGACCAACTTGTTCGCGCGCTCGACGAGCCGGACCAAGAGCGGGCAGGCCGCGCGGTTCTCCGAGCCTCTCGGCAAAGAATGCAGCCGCGAGCCTGGCTCGTAGAAGTGGTCGAAGCCGCGATCCATCCCGAAGCTCGCGCCGGCGAAGGGGTTGGGCGCGATGGCAGCCGCCGTGTCGTAGCCCCGCGCCGCGAGGGCCTCTGCGAGCGAGGGCGCGTCCGCCTTGATGCGGGAGAACGCACCGTGGGCTTGGGCGTCAGCCCCGTGAACCGACGGGGGGACGCCGGTTTGCAGGCTCGCAACCTAAGGAAGGGTCCACGGCGCCGGCGCTTGGGCCGACGTGAACTCGACCCCTTCGGCCGCGATGCGTTGGTAGGCGCTCATGCTCCGCGCCCCATCGAAGCGCAGCGCATCCACGCTCACGACGATCAGGTCGGGCCCCGCGCCGGCCTCCCGCTTCGACCAGTCAACGGTCGCCGCAAAACCCGGGATCGTGGCGATCAACAGCCCCAAAATACCCGCAAACGGCGCCCCTCGGCGCGTGCTGGCGAACATCCCGACCGCCGCGGCGGTCACGACGAGCAGGGAGAGCACCGTCATCGAGGGAAGCGTGCCCGGCCCAAGGAGCCACGCCGCCAGCACCGTGAGCGCGAGGACGGGCAGCACCGCCACCGGTCGGGGCTAGACCCCGAGGGGCGACCGCGACCTGACCCGCGAACCCAGGGCCACGGCGGCCACGAGCGCCACGGCTCCCGCGGCCACTCCGAAACGCCCCCCCCGTTCATTCAGCTCGGGCCCGATGATGCCGATGCCGACGATGCTGCAGAGCCCCCAGCCCGCCAGCCGGTGGAGTCCCAGTCGTAGGCGCGTCGGTAGCGGGAGGAGGTCCGGGACGACGGCCGGCGCCGCCGCCAGGACCGCCCACGCGCCGACCGACACCGCCGCCGTGATTGGCGCCACGTGTTGCCCGCCGCTGAACCGGGTCAGCAGCAGCTCGGCGATGCACAGCAGCCCCCCGAGCTCGAGGGCTTGCCGCCAGCGGGGCGGGCGCGCGGACACCTAGAAACAATCCCCCGGTCTCTCCAAGCTCAGCGGCCCCAACTTCCCATCCCGAAGGTCGTGGATCAGCCGCTCCGCGGCTCGCTGCAAGTCGACGACGCTGCCTTTGCCCAGAAAGCCGCGAGCCCGCCCCACCGCATCGACCAGGTCATCGGGATCGGCGACAAGGCACTTCGGTCCATAGAGCGCCGATAGTCGCTCCGGGTAACGACTCAACAAGAAGTGCGATGCGAAGGCTGCGATCTCCTGATAATCGAGGGCGCGATCGGAGATCGCCCCGGTGACCGCAAGCCGGTACCCGCAAGCTTCGGGCGAGAGTTTGGGCCAAAGGAAGCCCGGGGTATCGAGCAGAACCAGCTCACGACTGACCTTGATGCGCTGTTGGCGCTGGGTGACGGCGGGCTTGTTGCCGGTCTTGGCGATGAACCGTGCGGCGATGGTGTTGATGATCGTCGACTTGCCGACATTGGGAATCCCAAGGATCATCGCCAGCACCGGTCGGTTGCGAACCGTCCCCACCAAGCTGCTTGCCAGGGCGCTGAGCACCGGCAGAAACTTCGCCTCCCGGACATGATGCGCGAGGGCTGTCACCCCCGGCGTGTTGTTGATCACCCGCAGCCACTCCGCCGTCACCATCGTGTCAGCGAGATCGCTCTTGTTGAGAATCTGGATGCACGGCGTCTGCCCGCGAAGCTCCGAAACCATCGGATTTTCACTGGAAAATGGAATGCGGGCATCGAGCACCTCGATCACCAGGTCGACCTCGGGCATGGCGCCGCGGATCTCCTTCCGCGCAGAGGCCATGTGGCCGGGGAACCAGTGAATCGCCATCGGCGGCAGCTATCGCGTGGCGGCCAGGATGAGCGGCCGGATTCGGGCCAGTCGCCCCCGCCGTGATACCCCAGCGCTCCCCCGACCGCGGAGCCTCACCGCATGAAGATCGAGCTCGAATCCGTTCCCTCCTTCGGAATGGCCGTCGTCACCCTGGACAAGGGCGAACAGATCTCGGCCGAAAGCGGCTCGATGGTCGCGATGTCCACCGGGATGACGGTAAACACTACCTTCAACGGCACCGGTGGCGGCGGGCTGCTCGACGTGCTCCAAGCGGCGCTGGTCGGTCTGGCCCGGAAGTTCCTTGCCGGCGAAACGATGTTCGTCAATGAGTTCCGAGCAACCGCCGATGGTCAGCAGGTCATGCTATCCCCGGCGATGATCGGGGATGTTCGTGCTTTCCCAATGGAAGATGGTCGTAAGATCATCGTGCAGGCCACCTCGTACCTGGCGTCGAGTCGCGGCATCACGGTGGATCTCCTCTGGGGCGGCTTCTCGATGCTCTTCGGCGGGGGTGGGGCGTTCTTCCTGGCTTGTCGCGGAAATGGGGACCTGCTCATCAACGCCTACGGTGCCATCGAGCAGGTCGAGGTGGACGGGGCCTACGTTGTCGACACCGGCCACGTGGTCGCCTTCGAAGGAAAACTCCGCTACAACCTGAAGCGTGTCGGTGGATGGAAGTCGACCTTCCTGTCTGGGGAAGGTCTGGTTTTGGAGTTCAACGGCAAGGGGACGGTCTGGTTGCAGACGCGGAACCTGGGCACGCTCATCGGGTGGATCTCGCCCCTTTTGCCGGCGTAGGAGGGACCATGCGCTTCGACATTCAACATCGCCCCGCCTACGCGCTCGCGATCGTGCATCTGGAGCCGGGCGAAACCGTCATTGCCGAGGGCGGCGCTATGGTTTCGATGGACACCCACGTGCAGATGCAGACCTCGGCCGCAGCGCCGGGGCAAGGCCTGCTCAGCGGGCTTCTGTCAGGTCTGAAGCGGGTGGTCGCCGGGGAATCCTTCTTCCAGAACCGCTTCACCGCCAGCGCGCCGGGGCAGGTCACTTTTGCGCCCACGCACGTCGGCGACATCGTTGTGCACGAGCTCCCGGCGCAGGGGGTGCTCTACCTCCAGTCCTCCGCGTTCGTCTGTTCGGCGGACACCATCAAGATCGATGCCAAGTGGGGCGGGGCACGCACGTTCTTCGGCGGTGAGGGCCTGGTGATGCTCAAGGCCACTGGCCACGGTCCGATCGCGTTCAACTCCTTCGGTGGGGTCCGCCCCGTCGATGTGGAAGGCGAGTTCATCGTCGACACCGGCCACATCGTCGCCTTCGAAAGCAGCCTCAACTTCACGATCAGCCGCTTCGGTGGCGGGTGGAAGTCGTTCATCTTCGGCGGAGAAGGCCTGGTCTGCCGGTTCAAGGGCACCGGGCGCTTGTGGATTCAGACGCGGAATCCCCAGGAGTACGGTAAGGCCATCGGTCCGAAACTCCCCATGCGCGACGCCTAGGAGCCAGCATGCAAGCCGAACTGCGCAACAAGCCAGATTACACCTCGCTTCACCTCGTGCTTGCCACCGGTGAAAAGGTGGTGACCGAAGCCGGCGCGATGATGGGTATGTCGCCGGGCCTCAAGCTCGAAACCAACATGCAAGGTGGGCTTCTTGGCGCGGCCAAGCGCGCGCTGGGCGGCGAGTCGATCTTCCTCAACACCTACACCGCGACGGCGGACGGGCAGCGGCTCGATCTCGCTCCGTCTACCCCCGGGGACATGGAAGCGGTCGCGATGGATGGCCGCACGGTCATGGTGCAGAGCGGCTCGTTCTGTGCGTGCACCCCGGGCGTCGCCGTCGACACCAAATGGGGTGGAGCGAAGAGCTTTTTCGGGGGAGAGGGGCTGTTCATGCTCAAGGCCTCTGGGCAGGGAATGTTGTGGATGGCAACCTACGGTGCGATCCACATCGTGGACGTCGTTGGCGCCTACACGGTGGACACCTCCCACATCGTCGCCTTTGAAGACACGCTCAGCTTCAAGGTGCGGTCGCTCGGGATGAAGAGCTTGTTCCTGTCTAAAGAGGGCCTGGTCTGCCAGTTCGAGGGCACCGGCCGGCTCTGGTTGCAGACCCGCAGCGCCCCCGCATTGGCTTCGTTCTTGCACCCGTTCCGCAGGGTCAAGCCGAAGCGCAACTAGTCGGGCAACGCGCAAACGCTGGGCATTCTGACAGGGCGTCCCCCCGGCGCGTCGCGGCGCGATCAGGCGGTCGCAGCCGGGGACCTAGTGGTGACCGTGATCGTCGTGGGCGGGCTTGGCGTGCGGGTCCGTGGCGGCCTTCTTGGGCTTCGCGGGAGTTAGTTTTTTTGTGGTGGGCTCTGCTTTCTTGTGAGCTGTGTTGGAATGTGTTGCATCAGTCGGCACGGTTGAATGTATTGCGTGTGTCGCGTCGGCCACGGCCGCCTCCGGCAAGAACTCGACCTGTCCGCTGTCGAGGTCATAGCGCGCGGCGACGATCTGCAGCTTCCCCTCGTGGACGAGGTGGGCCAGGATGTCGCTGCTCAAAAGCGCGTGGGCCTGCGCGCGGATGTTGGCGTAGATCGAGGTGTCCAGACTGTCGGTGGCGCGAATGTGCGGCTTGATGTAGCTGAGCAGCGTGTCGAGGTTCGGGCCGAGGCTGCTGGTGGCCGTCGCTGCGGCGCTGACTGCCCCACAACGTTCGTGGCCCATGACCACGATGAGCTGGCTGCCAAGGTGTTCTGCGGCATATTCGAGGCTGCCCACCGCGGACGGTTCGGCGACGTTTCCGGCGACACGGACCGTGAAGAGGTCGCCGATGCCGGCGTGAAACAGGTGCTCAGGCGGCACCCGCGAGTCCGCGCATGAGAGGATGGAGCAGTACGGGTATTGTTTGACTGCCACCGCTTCGCGGCGCTCGGTGCCCAGCTCGTAGACCTGCCGCGCGTCCTTCACGTACCAGTCGTTGCCGGCTTTGAGCCGAGCGAGCGCGTCTGGTGGCGAGATCGGGGTGGGCGTCGCGGGGGCCTGGCGGCTCGGCGAGGGCGGTGCGGACGGTGCGGACGGTGCTGTCGAAGCGTCCGGGGCCTTCGGGGGGGCGCAGCATGGTCGCCGGCCTCAGCGTGGCATGCAACAAGGGCGAGGGTCGTCATGCGGGCAAACAGGTAGAGCATGGGCCCTGGTCGGCTGGGACGGGGGTGGGCTTGAGGGGGGCTCACCCAGGGCGCAGTGGCCCTCGCCCGCTTGGGCCGCCGCCTGCCCCGCCCCTACCCCCGCTTCAACCTCGACTCCAACTCATCCAGCCGCCGCCGCAGCGCGTCGAGGCTGTCGTCCGCTCCCTGCGGCTCCGTCGCGCCCGGCGCCCCACCCCCCGCGGCGGCTTCCCCCGGTGCCGCCGCCGCCGCTGCCTTCGCGGCGAAGGGGTTTGCCCTCCCAAAACCAGGAAAGTTCGCCGTCATCCTGGACTCCAGTTCGTCGAGCTGGGTGTGCATCAGCTCCAAGGAGCTGGCGATGTGTGGGCGCAACATCCGCTGGAGCGGGTCATCCCCCGTCGCGCGGATGACGCGCCGCAACATCCCGATAGGCAACATCTCTGGTCCGCCCTCGGCCGCAAGCAGCACCTGAAGCAGGGTGTCGCGGGTGAGATCGCGGCCGGTCTTGACGTCGTGCACCACCACCGGCTCGCCGCGGCGCACCATTGCCGCCACGTCATCGAGGTTGACGTACGCGGAGCTGTCGGTGTCGTATAGACGGCGGTTCTCGTACTTCTTGATGGTCGGCATCTTCGCGTTCTATCCCGCGCGACGGAATCGCGATTGCTGCACCGCAATAAAGAATCGATTGACGCAGCGCAGCATGGCGCATAGACTTTCTGCACCCCCGACAACCGGACCCACCCTCAGGAGCTCTTATGGACACCTTCACCACCCCGTTCCAGACCACCCTCCACCAGGCCGGCGAGCAGGCTGTCGCCGCACAGAAGCAGGTCCTCGCCTACACCCGCGCGCAGATGAAGCTCCCCGAGCAGCAAGCGCTCTCGAACCTCAGCATGGGCAAGGCCGGCTTCGACTCCACCGCGGAGTTCGCGATGAACGCGTCCAAGTCGATGCTCGCCGCGTTCGCCCCCGAAACTCCGGCTGAAAAGGTCTGAGTTCCCGGTGGAAATGCGATGCGGTCTTGCCGTTGCCTGCTTCGGGCTCGGGACCCAGCATCGCCCACACCTTGCACAACATCTTGCATCGCGGTAGTATCTTGCCGCGTTGCAACCAAACCCGGATCGTCTCATGGCTACCGCGAACCCTGACCTCGGCAAACTCGGCGATGAGCTCTACTCTCACTGGGAGCGCGCCATGGGCGGCTGGTGGGACCAGGTCCTTGAGAATCCGAGTGTTCTCGACGCCATGGGGAAGAGCCTCGGTGGCGCGGCCCAGGCCCGCGGCAAGTACGAAAAGGGCGTGGACGACACGATGGCGCAGATGCACCTGCCCACCCGCGGCGACGTGATCCGGGTGGCGAAGATCGCCGCGATGTTGGAAGAGCGCGTGCTTCAACAAGAGGACCTCGTTCTTGGCCTCAAGGATCAGATGGGACGCCTGGAAAAGGAGGCCGTCCACGCTCGGATCGAAGCAGCGGAGGCGCGGTTGGAGCTGCGGGAGACCGTCGCTGCGTTGCGAGCCGAACTGGCCCGCGGGTCGTCCACGACGGCATCAAACAAGTCCCCATCGCCCCCCGCAGCCCGACGCAAGGCCAACTCGTGAGCACGACCGTCACCGATCGCGTGATTGACACGGCCCGCTGGCTCGCAAGCGACCCGGTCAGCCGCGTCCGGACCGGGCAAACCCCGCACGCGGTGCTCTTCCGCGATCAGAAGGCCTGCGTCCGGTACTTTGCACCGGAGACCGCACGTCTCCCGCCGGTCTTCTGCGTCCTGCCGCTGATCAACACCGGGACGGTCTTCGACCTGATGCCCGGTCGGAGCGTCGTCGAGGCGCTGACCGCCGCCGGGGTGCCGGTCTACGTGCTCGACTGGGGACGCGCCGGCCCGGAAGACAGCCAGCTGCCGATGTCCCACTACGTGGATCGTGTTTTGGGTAGATGTATCAATCGAGCCATTCGCCATGCTGGAATTTATGAGATTGATGTGTTGGGGTATTGTGTCGGTGGTACCTTTTTGGCGCTGCACCTCGCGCGGAATCCGGGCCCGGCGCGGCGCGCCTTCTTCCTTGCCACGCCGATCGACTTTCACCGCTCGGGGCGGCTCTCCACCTGGGCGCGTCCGGAAACGTTCCCGTTGGATTCGATCATCGACGGCTTTGGAAACTTCCCCAAAGCGCTGATGCAGGACAGTTTTCGGTGGATGCGCCCCACCGGTTCCACGCAGAAGTTCAAGACGCTGCTCGACCGCGGTGACGACCCCGCTTTTCGGGAGCTCTGGGTGGCGTTGGAGTCGTGGAATGCCGACGGTGTCGACTTCCCCGGGGCGACCTATCGCGAGTACATTCGCGGCTGCTATTTCGACAACGCGCTCATGAAGGGTGGCTGGGTCATGGATGGCCGCCGGGTAGACCTCCGCGATGCCAAGATCCCCGCGGTCACCGTGGCTGCCGCTGGCGACCACATCGTCCCTGAGGCCGCTGCGCACGCACTCGCAGCGGTGTGGGGCGGGCCGGTGCGGGTCGCGACCGTCTCCGGCGGGCACGTGGGCGTTTGTGCTGGCGCGAAGCTGCCCGCAGCGATCGTGGAGTGGCTCGCGACATGAACCCTGAGACCGCTCCGGCCGCGCGCATCCAACGGGGGATGGCCATCCTCGCGGGGACGCCGCGGCCGCCGGTCGGGCTCACGCCGCACGACGTCATCCACCGGCAGGGGCGGCTGTGTGTGCGCTACTACGCGCCGGTGGGCGTTTCCCGAAGCACCCCGATCGTGCTGGTACCGTCGCTCATCAACAAGGCCTACATCCTCGATCTCGAGCCGGGGCGGTCGCTGGTCGCGGCGCTGGCCGAGCGTGGCCATCCGACCTACCTTGTGGACTGGGGCGTCCCCGAACAGGAGAACGCGTCGGAAGACGTCGGCGCTACGCTGGGTCTGCTGCGTCGCAGCATCGATCGGTCCTGCCGCCATGCCGGAGCCCCTCGCGCCGTGCTCCTCGGGTACTGCATGGGCGGGACCCTGGCCGCAATGCTGGCGGCCCGCTGGCCCGAACGCCTGGCGGGGCTTGTCGCGTTGGCGGCACCGGTGCAGTTCGGCGCGGGCGGCCGGTTCGCCCAGTTCGCGCTTTCGATCGACACCGAGGCCGCCTTTCCGCTGGACCGGTTGGTCCCAGTGGAGAGCATGAAGCCCGCCTTCCAACTCTTGGACCCCGTGGGCATTGTGTCCAAACATCTGGCGATCGAGGCGGCAAGCCACGATCCCCGCAAGCTCGCACGCGTGTTGGTGCGCGAGCGTTGGCTCGAGGAGAATGTCCCGCTTCCCGGTGCCTTCGCCGCGGAGTTCATCCGTGAGGGCTACCAGCGCGACGGCCTCGTCAACGAAACCTGGATCATCGACGGAGCACCGTTGCGCCTCAAGGAGGTTCGGGTGCCGACGCTCGTGGTCACCTGTGCGCGGGACTTCATCACCCCGCCCGCGGCGGCCAGCCCGCTGGCCACGCTGGTGAGCGGGGATGCACGGCATGTATCACTTGATACAGGCCACATCGGTGTGGTGGTCGGAGGTGAAGGTCCTAAGCAATTCTATCCGCTGGTGTCTGATTTTTCCAGCGGTGTGTCATGATGAAGGCGACGAGCAGCTGGCCGGAAGCCAACGCGCGGTTCCGCCCGAATGCGGAGGCGCTGGTCGATGTGGCATCGGGCCGTCGGTGGACTTGGGAAATGCTGCATCGCGACACAATGCGGTGGGCCGGTCGGCTCCGGGCCGAGGGCGTCGGCGCGGGAGATCGGGTGGCGGTGCTGGCACCGAATCGGGCGGAGACTCTCCTGCTGCTTTTCGCGTGCGCCGAGGTCGGCGCCACCCTTTTCCCGATGAACTGACGACTCGCGGATCTGGAGCTCGCCTGGCAGCTCGAGCACGCGGCTCCCCGGCTGATCCTGGTAGATC
This sequence comes from Deltaproteobacteria bacterium, assembly GCA_947445035.1. Classification (GTDB taxonomy): domain Bacteria; phylum Myxococcota_A; class UBA796; order UBA796; family SXON01; genus SXON01. The sequence continues at coordinate 76,486 of CANFCK010000002.1, read as the reverse complement.
CTAGCTTCTCGTGGCGCGCTCCTGGCGTTGTCTTGGAGAACGACCCCGTCTCCGCGGCGTACGAGGGCCCCGGCAGCGCGCTTTCGGCGCCTTGGGTGCTCATGTACACCTCGGGTTCCACCGGGCGGCCCAAAGGGGCGCTGCTCACCCACCAGCAGCTTCATTGGAACGCGGTGAACACCCAGCTTGCGTGTGACTTGTCCGCGAGCGACAGCACGCTGACGTTCACCCCGCTGTTTCACACCGGCGGACTGAACAGCCTGACGACGCCGCTCTTCTGGCGGGGCGGCAAGGTTGTCTTGACGCGCGGGTTCGACGCAGGGGAGGCCCTGGCCCTGGTCGCCGCGGAGCGCACGACGCTCTTGATGGGCGTACCCACGATGTTTCAGATGATGGCGGATCACGCTGCGTTCGACGCGAGCGACCTGTCCAGCGTACGCGATGTCCTGGTGGGCGGCGCGGCGCTGCCGATGCCGCTTTTGATGCGGTATCGGGAGCGGAAAATCCCGCTTCGGCAAGGTTTTGGACTCACGGAGGTGGGACCCAACTGCTTTTCGCTGCCGCAGGCCGATGTGGAGCGCAAATCGGGCTCGGTCGGCAAGCCGGTGCCGCATGTCGCGGCGAAGCTGATGCGGGCGGACGGTGGAGAGTGTGCGGCTGGCGAGGCCGGCGAGCTTTGCCTGTCAGGTCCTGCCGTATTCGGGGGCTACCTCAATGACACCGCGGCGACCGATGCGGCGATGGGCGACGGCTGGTTTCGCACCGGCGGCCTGCTGAGTCGCGATGCGGAAGGATTCTTCACCGTGCGCGGCCGCAAGAAAGAAATGTATATATCCGGTGGGGAAAACGTCTACCCACCCGAGGTGGAAGCCGAGATATTCACCTGTCCGGGTGTCGCCCAGGTGGCGGTGATCGGCGTGCCCGATGTCCGGTGGGGTGAAGTCGGCGTGGCCTTTGTCGAGCCGGCGCCTGGCGTGGTGGTCACTGCCGACGCGGTGCTCCAGCATCTCGCCGGCCGGCTCGCCCGCTTCAAGCTTCCCAAAGAGGTGCGCGTTCTCGCAGTGCTTCCCAAGACCGCCTCGGGCAAGATCGACCGCCTCGGGCTATCCGCCGCCCTGCTGGCCACCGTGCAACCATCACGCTGTCTTTGTGGATGCTCGCGCTCGCATGTGGGCGTGACGACGTCGACGGCGTCGCCACCTACCAGAACATCGCGGTCGAGTCCGATGCTGACACCGACGCGGATTCTGACACCGACGCGGATACTGACGCTGATTCGGACACGGACGCTGACAGCGACGCTGATTCTGACACCGACACCGATGCCGACACCATCGTCGGCGAGTGGCTGTCGGCCGGCGGCGACCTCAGCGAGCTCTTCGCGCCCTACTTCTCCACGATCAGCGGGGAGTTCGGCGGCGATGGTGACTACGACGTCGTCGCGATCGACACCGAAGGCGATGACACCCGCTTCATTGGGACCTTCACGACGGACACCCGCACCGGGCCGGCATCGATCACCCTGGTGCAGACCTCGCCCAGCAATGCCACCTCGGAAGGCATCTATTCGGTCAGTGGCGGCGTGCTCACGTACGAGGTGGTCATCGTGATCCCGAGCTCCGGCTACACGCCGCCCACGCCCACGTCTGGCTTCGGCTCGTCCGAAGGACCTCAGCTTGAGCCTGGATAGAACGTCCAGACCTATCGGCGGCGATGATGTTGCTTTTCCTGAGTCTCGCCCTCGCCGACGATTCCGGCCTCCCCGCCGAGGCCCGCGCGGCCGACGTCATCCCCTCCGACAAGGGCGCGGATCCGCTTCGGTTTTTGGGTGTGTTCACCACCCGCGGCATCCTCACTGACGTGGTGACCACCAATCCATTGGTCAACGGTCAGGTGGTGGGCCGCCTCGGCGGGACCAACTCAACGACCACCGAAAATATTGGCGCCGCCTTCACCGAAGAGCGCCTCGCCGCGTTCTTGACATGGACGCCGGATATTCTCGACGGCCGGGCCGCGCTCGACGCTGCCTTCGAGATCGACTTTGCTTGGGGCGACCAATCCTACGCGTCCGGCGGCAACACCGGTGGTGCCTTCGGCGCCGATCAGGTGAACCTACAGACGCGTCGCTTGGATGCGCGGGTAGTGGTGATTCCTGGACATACGATTGTTGCGGGCCTTCAGTTCGTTGGGGACTCGGTCAACGACCCCGGGACCGCGAAGCTCGACGATCTGACGCGCTCCGGTGGCCGATTGATGTTTTTCGGGAGCGAAGCCGCCGGCGTTGCTGCCTACGGCCGCTTGGACACCCGAGGGGGCGAGGTGCTGCGGTACCGGGCTGGTGTCTTCACGCTCTACGAGCAGGCTTTTGCCGACGGCGACGATGTCACCCTTTTCGTCGCGGATGTCCAACTGAAGCCGAGCTACGCGACGCGGGTGGGCCTCCACGGGTGGTTTCTACGCGACCGGGCCGGGGGCGCCGCCGGAATTGCGGGGTCGGGTCCGTCCAGCGCCCTCTCCGAGCTGCAGGGAGGCCCCCGACTCGATTTCCGGAGCACCGACGATGAGCTCGCGCCGGAGGTGGACACCGATCTGGGCTGGATTGGCCTCGACGCCGGGTACAACCCGGGGCTCGATCTGGGGCCGGTCGGCGTACACGCCGTGGTCGTCGGAAACGTTGGCCGCATCTACGTAGCGGGGCATCCTGACATCGATGTGAGCGGCGGGCTGGCCGATGTCGAAGGACGCTGGCGGTACACCCGTGGCAGCGGGTCGGTGGCGCGCGTTGAGCTGCTCGCCTCGACCGGTGACACCGATGGGGACGAGGTCTACGCCGGTGTGTTGACTGCGAACAGTTGGGGCATTGTGGGCGCTGTCTACGCAACACACGGCTGCTACCTGCTCTTTCCCGACACCGGAGCGGTGAATCGGGCGATTTCGGTCGTGCCGGACGTGTCGGGCGCGGGGAGCGGTCTTGTCGCAGCCACCGGCTCGTTGGGATACGACCTGGTTGCGGACCGGGCCACGTTGACAGTTGGCGGCGGGTATGCGCAGACGGCAGCCGGGGAGGTTCTCGGCGCCGAAGCCAACGCACGGTTGTCGGGGCGGCCGTTCCCGCTGGGGACGCTCTCGCTGGTCGGGGCTGGTGTTTTCGCAACCCCACAACCGGTGACGCCGTGGACCGTACTTTTGACTTTCGATTGGTTGTTACTCGGATGATCCCCGCCATGCTCGTCGCGCTGTCGGCTTGTGTTCCGCGGTACGCCCAACTTGGGCCGATGGAGCCCGAGGACGTGTGGTCGCCGCTCCCCGTCCAACACACCCAGGTCGGTGAATTGGACATCGCCTTCGTCGACAGCGGCGGCGACAGCGCGCCGATTGTCTTTGTCCACGGCCTCTCCTCTCACCTCGGCTTCTGGGAATACCAACTGCCAGAATTGGCGAAGACGCACCGGGTGTTGGCGTTGGACCTCCCCGGCTACGGCGCTTCCGCCCGCCCCGATGCGCCCTACACGCCACCCTGGTACGCCGAGGTGGTGTCCGACTGGATGTTTGCCGTCGGCATCGAGCGCGCCACCCTCGTCGGGCACAGCATGGGCGGGCAGATCGTGATGGAACTGGCGCTGGCCCATCCCGAGCGGGTGGAGCGGCTGGTCCTGGCCGCTCCCGCTGGCATTGAGACCTTTGCCCCGGGCGCCGGTCGGTTCATGAAGGACTATTGGACCGAAGCGCGCGCGCTCGACGCGGGCGAAGAACAGACGCGCGCCAACTTCACCACCCAAGTGTTTTCTCGGATGGACGAAGGGGCCGAGCGACTGCTCCAGGAGCGCGTCCGCGTCGGCCTTTCAGCACGATTCGCCGGGACCAGCGTCGCGGTCTCGCGTTCGATTGCGGGGATGATCGACTTTCCGGTGGGTGAGCGGGCACGGGGCATCTCGGTGCCTACGCTCATCGTCTTCGGCGCCGACGACCGGCTGATCCCCAACCCGGTCTTCACCGGTGGCCCCACGCGGAACATCGCTGAGCGCGCGCAGGCCTGGATTCCGGGGTCCACGCTCGTCGTCATCGACGGCGCCGGACACACCGTGCACCACGACGCACCCCGCACCTTCAACGCCGCGCTCTCGGAGTTTCTCCAATGATCACCTTGTTTTTTGCGAGCCAGGCGTGGGCCACCTCCGGCTACGATCCCACCACCTCCGACGAGACCTTCACCGGGGCCGAGGTGGAGGACGCCGAGGGCACGGTGCGCCTCTGGAGCGCGATCGAGCGTCATGTCGATCCCGACCGCACCCTCTTCGGAAAGGGCGTCTACAACGAGGTCACGGCGTGGCCCACGCAGGCCAGCTGGGCGCCGTTCATTGCGACCTGTTTTGGCACCGCGACTCCCCACACCTCGGGGTTCTTGCTCCACGTCGGGCCGAGCGCAGCGGTGGCTTCTGGTACACCGATCCTGTTCGTCCCCGGCGTGGGCGACAATGGATCGCGCGGGTTCATCACCATGGCCTGGCACGAAGACCTGCTCGGCCGTCCGGTCTATGCGATGACCTTCGCGCACCCCCACGGCGATGCCTTCGAGCAGGCCGAGCTGATCGCCGATGCCATCGCCCGCATCCGCGAGCGGACCGGCGCCGCCCAGGTCGACGTGGTCGCACACAGCAAGGGGGGCATCGCCGCAGCGATCTACGCCTCGAATTACGCACGCGCGGCGTGGCCCGATTCCGCGTACACCTCGGTCGGGACGCGCTACCGTGACGACATCCGGCGGCTGGTCTTCATCGCCACACCGCTCGCGGGCATCGACACCGCCTTCCGTTGGCCCAATGGCAACTACCTGTCCCTGGACGCTGACGAGGCCTTCTCCCCCGCGTCCTGGGCGGCCTACTACCCCTACACCACCGGAAACCTGTACGTCGAGACCGACCTGAGCGAGCAGGGTTTCCTCGGCGAGCTGTTCCCCGGACAGCGCCAACTCTACGCGCGTCAGGACTTCGAGTTGCCCGGCGAGTCCCCGGCGCTCGGTGTCTACGCCGCCCAGCAGGACTGGTATACGACGTATGAAGGGGGGTGGGGATACTACTCCTACTCCGATGGCATCGATGCGATCGTCGATGCGGGTGGGGGCGTCCTCGACGCCATCGCCGCCGCCGGTGTCGACCCCGGGATCGAGGTCTTCGTGCTGGCCGGACACAATCCGGTCATGCCCAACGGCAGCCCCGACTACGCCAACACCATGTTTGGTGACACCTGGGCCGAGCTTGGCGAGATGACCGTCAACCAGTGGGCGGACATCATCTCGGCGGCGATCGGCGACGGTCTCGTGACGGTCGGCATCGCCGAGGAGGAGGTGCAGGGGCTCGCCTCCGGGGCGCTGATCCTTGGCGAGATCAGCGGGGAAAGCGACGGGCTGGTGTTCGTGGACAGCGCCACTGCCACCGACCGACTCACCGCGCGGGGTGCCGTCGTCGCCGAGGTGCACCTCGCGAATCTGTCACACCTGGATCTGTTGTACGCCTCCCCGATCACCGGTGAGTTGTTGATCGAGGCGGGCGCCGCCGATGATGACGATGCGTGGATGATCGCGTTCGGGGAGCGCTACACCGAAGAAGACACCATCGGCCTCGTCGAGGACTGGCTCGCGGACGAAGCGGACACCGGCGGCGACGACACCGGCGACGACACCGGGGTTCTTGACACCGGGGACACGGGCGACACCGGCGCCACGGACAGCGACAGCGCGGCCGACGACAGCGAGGACGACGACACGGCGACCATCGGCGGCCTGCCCGAGGAGTGTGGAGCGTGTAGCGGTGGGGCGGGAGCACCCGTTGGGTTGGGTGCCATCGTTGCGTTGGCGGCGGTGGGGAGACGTCGGCGGTAGGCTCAAGGGTCCTGAGCTTCGACCACGGTTACCGAGAGCGCCGACGCGACCTCCGTCTCAGACAGTTTCGGGAAGCGTGTCAGTCCGACGCCGACGATGTCGTCGACCGGGTCGAGGGGGAGACAGTCCATGTCGGAGGTGAGCGCGGCCCAGTCGATGACGACGTCGACCCGCTCGGCGGTGACGTAGCTGGGGATGGTCAGCTCGCCGACGATCGTCGCGTGGCTCACCAAGGCGACCGGGAGGACTCCGGCGTGTCCATCCCTGTCCGCTACCCAGCAATTGCCGCAGCCGCTGAGGATGACCGCCAGAAGCGTGGTGGGGAACGGCCTTGCCATGCGAGAAGTCTACACCCTGGACGTCGCCGGTCCTATCTTCGTGCCAAAAGCTCAAACACCCTCGGCACTTCTGGCTCCCCCGCCATGTACTCCTGCTTCTCGATGATGCCGACAGTAGCGATGCCGCGGACGAGGTGTTTGCCATTGTCCGGGTAGCCACACACCTCGTGCGCGTCGTAAGGGCCCATCGACAGATACTCGAGGTCCACGTCGTACGGATTCGCGATCTGGTGCGCGACCTTGGTGCCCGCCGGACAGCTGATGCAGTCGCCCGGGCCGACCTCACGCAGCTCGTCGCCATAGCGGAGCACGCCCCGCCCTGCGAGAATGTAGAAGACCTCGTCTTCGCGCAGGTGCCAGTGGAAGGGCACGGCCGCGCATCCCGCGGGAACCCGCATCCGGTTGACGCCGAGCGTGCCGCCACGGGGGCGCATTCCAGGCGTCAGCGGGCGGTAGTGCCCGCCCCAGCGGCCCTTGATGTGGTGGATTTCGGGGACGTCGCGGTCGTTGACGACGAGCGGGGGGAGGGGGTCGGACATGGCCGAGCCTAACCACGCGACGCGCATTGTCCGCGCGAGGCGTTCCCCTCGCTTACAACAATCGCGCCTGACCACAAAGATTTCTCGTGCCCGTCGGAAAAAACGGGGTATACGCCCGACGCGACGCCACCACCTTGGTGGTTGTCGTTCCTACCTGAGTCCGATCGCTCGTCGGCCGGTGGGTCCTGGCACCAGTACGGTGCGCTTTTCTGAGCGTGAACCTCGAGAACATCATCATGGGCAATCGCCTCTACGTCGGTAACCTCTCTTTCAATGCCACCAAAGAATCGCTTCAGGCAGCTTTCGCCGCCCACGGGTCCGTGCAGGATGTGCACGTCGTCATGGACCGTGAAACCGGTCAGGCGCGCGGCTTCGGCTTCGTGACCATGGGCTCCCAGGCCGAAGCGACCGCCGCCATCGCGCAGATGAACGGCTTCCAGCTCGATGGGCGCGCGCTCCGCGTCAATGAAGCCGAAGAGCGCACCGGCGGCGGCGGCGGCGGCGGCGGTGGTCGCGGCGGCTTCGGCGGCGGCGGCGGTGGTCGCGGCGGCGGCGGCGGCGGCTTCGGCGGCGGCGGCGGTGGTCGCGGCGGCGGCGGTGGCTACGGCGGCGGCGGCGGTGGTCGCGGCGGCGGCGGCGGCTACGGCGGCGGCGGCGGTGGCGGCGGGGACCGCTGGTAATGAAGGCGTAAGGTCGCCGGGCTTGCCCGGCTGACCCGACGAGGCGCTGAGGTGGCTCCAAACGGAGCCGTCTCGGCGCTTTTCCTTTTTTGGAGGGGATAAACCAACGCGGGCGCAGCCTTGCGCCCTGAACGGGCCCGGCCGGGCCCGTTTCTGAACTGACACCTGCCCGGTGCGAAGTCCTGGCGCCGGCGTCATGGCGGTGGCACGAGTGCATTCTACCTTGGCCGCGAACCCGGACCAATGCAATGCGCACGAGCCTCTTCCTCAGTCTTCCTCTGTTCTTCCTCGCCTGTGATGGCGGGACCGACTCCTCGGACACCAGCGGCGACACCGCTGACACCGACACCGATGACACCGACACCGGCGACACCGACACCGCTGACGCCCCTTTCTGTGAGACGCCCACGTCCTGCGTGGACTTCGGCGGCGCCTGCGCCCTCGAAGGGCTGCAGACCGAGGACCTCTGCCTCACTGCCGACAAGGCGTGGCTGCTCCGCGGCGGCGTGACCGTCGGCGACGATGTCAACCCCACCACCCTCAAGATCGAGGCGGGCACTACCATCTACGGTGAGTCGGCGCAGGTCTCGTTCCTCGCCATCGCCCGTCACTCCAAGATTCTCGCCGAGGGCACCGCCGCCGCGCCGATCGTGTTCACTTCCGACCAACTCGACGGACAGCGTGGCCGCGGCGACTGGGGCGGCCTCGCCATCAACGGGCTCGCCACGATCAACGGCTGCGACAGCGGGATCTGCGAGGCCGAGGCCGAAGGCGGCGTGGGCACCTACGGCGGCGACAACGACGCCGACAACAGCGGCATCCTCAAGTACGTCCGATTCGAATTCGGCGGGGTGGTGATCTCCACCGACAACGAGATCAACGGCCTCGGCCTGGCCGGCGTCGGCTCGGGCACGGTCATCGACTACGTGCAGATCCACGCCCAGAATGACGATTGCATCGAGTTCTGGGGCGGAACGGTCAGCGCCAAGCACGTCGTGTGCAGCCTTCCCGGTGACGACGGCATCGACTGGGACTTCGGCTGGCGCGGCAACCTGCAGCACGCTCTGGTCATCCAGGACGCGGCGGCCGGCAACAATGGGATGGAAGCGGACAACCACGAGACCGCCTTCACGTCCACGCCCATCAGCAACCCGACCCTGTCCAACATCACGTTGGTCGGTGAGCCGACGATCGCCGCGAGCAACTACGGCACGATGTTGCGCCGTGGCACCTCGGGCCACCTCAGCAATATCGCCATCACCGGCTTCTCCAAGGCCTGCCTCTCGATCCGGGATCAGCAGACCTACGACAACTTCGCGACCACCTCGGCGATCGACCACACCATGATCGCCTGTGCGAAGCCCTACGAGGAGTCTGCGGACGAGCTCGAGACGAGTCAGGAGGGGGACGTCTTTGAGGCCGAAGCCACCAACTCGATCGAGACCGACCTGATGTTGACCAGCGTTTCGGTGGCCAACCCCGACCTGCGCCCCAAGGCTGCCTCGCCGCTCTTGGGCGCCGGCCAGTCCCCCAACGGCGCCTGGTGGGACGCCGCCACCTACGTGGGCGCCTTCGATGGCACCACCGACTGGACCGACGGATGGACCGCGTACCCGGCGAACTAGCGCCATGACCATCCTCACCCTCACCCTCTCGGTCGGGTTCGCGCAGGAGGCTCCGGCCTCTCCGGTCCCGGCCGGCCTGGGGCGCCTCACCGGGCTCGTCCTCGATGCTGCCGACGCTCCCGTCGTCGGCGCCGAGGTCCGCGTCATCGGCGGCACCGAGATCTCCGTGAGCGACGCCTCAGGTCGCTACACGCTCGATCTCGCCCCGGGCGACTACGTCATCGACCCCACCGCCGTCGGACTCGATCCCTACGAGTTTCCGGAAGCGCGCGTGGTCGATGGACGCGTCAGCGAGGTGGTGGTGAGGATGGTCGGCCTGGGCAAAGGCAACATCGAGGTGGTGACGGTGTACGCGCCGGTCACCGTCGGCGCGATCAGCGCCGCCATCGAAGAGCGCAAACAGAGCGCCAGCGTCGCCGAGGTGATGGGCCAGGAGCAGATGGTCAAGTCAGGGGACAGCACCGCTGCCGCCGCCCTGACCCGCGCGACCGGCCTCACTATCGTGGACGGGCGCTTCGCCTATGTTCGCGGCATGGGTGACCGGTACTCGGCCACCCTGCTCAACGGCAGCGGCCTGCCCAGCACCGAGCCCGAAAAACGGGTTGTTCCACTTGATCTCTTCCCGACCGCGCTGGTCGAGACAATGTCTGTGCAAAAGAGCTTCTCGCCTGACATGCCCGCCGAGTTCGGCGGCGGGCTCGTGGACGTGCGCACCCGGCGCATGCCGGTCGCGCCTCTTTTCTCCTTGCAACTAAGCGGGACCTGGCGCGGCGGCGTCACCCTTGAAGAGGGGAACATCGGCGCCCAGGGGCCGACGGACTTCTTCGGGTACGGCAACGACTTTCGGGCCCTCCCCGACGGAGTCGCCGACGCCTCGGAGGCTGGCGTGCTCAAGCCCGCGGGCCGGTTCACCGAGGGTGGGTACACCCACGACCAGCTCTACGAGTTGGGGGAGTCACTCCCGGATCACTGGGCCTTCGACAAGACCCAGGCCATGCCCAATGTCGGACTGAGCCTCGCCGCTGGTCGGCGCTGGTCGCTCGGCAGCCTCGACCTGGGCGGGCTCATCGGCCTGGTCTTCGACAACAGCTGGGACATCGACCGCGGTAGCCGCAGCGTCTACTCTCTTGACGGGGACGAGCTCGTCGCCAAGCGGATCACGAGCTTCGAGGAGACGTCGAACACCGGGCGACTCGGGGGAGGGGTCACGCTGGGCGCCGAGTGGACTGGCGGTCAGTACGTGCAGGCCACGACCATCTACTCGCACTCCGGCCGGGCCGAGGCGTTGACCTGGCTGGCCGACGATCCCACCGGCGACAGCGACACTCAGAACTACCGCACCGGCTGGAGCGAACGGCAGCTCTTCTACCAACAGCTTGGCGCCCACGTGATCGTAGGGCCGATCGTCGCCGACGCCCGCTATGCGTACTCCGCCGCTGAGGGCAACGAGCCTGACCGGCGCGAGTGGACCTACAACATCGTCGACGGGGCGGAGTACCTCGCCACCAGCGGCAGCTGGAATGAGATCCGCTACGGCCAGCTGCTCGACCACGCCCACGACGGTCGCCTCGACCTGACGCTCCCGTTCCTGGCGCTTGGGGGAGAGCAGAAGGTGGCGATCGGCGGACAGCTCATCCAGCGCGATCGTGTCGCCGCCACGCGACGCTTTGAATTCGACTTTTCCGGTGTCGAGGGCTTCGATCTTACGCTGCCCGTTGCCGACATCGTGACCCCCGAGACCATCGGCCCCACGTCGGAAGACGACACGAGCTATCTCGATTTTCTCGAGAACACCGCGTCCACCGACGACTACAGCGCCACCCAGGGCGTGATCGCCGGGTACGCGATGGCCGATCTCAAACTTCTCCGCCGCCTCCGGGCGCTCGTTGGTGCACGGGTGGAAAATTCCACCCAAGCGGTCGAGACGGCGGAGCTCTTTGCAACCGAGGAAGCGGCGTCGGTCAGAAGCGAGCTCTCCACGCTCGATGTGCTGCCGGCCGCGACTTTCACGCTCGGACTCGGCGCCGGCGAGGACGTCGACGCCGTCCAGCTGCGCGCCGGCTACGGGCGAACACTGTCGCGACCGGAGCTGCGGGAGCTCTCCGTGGCCGCCTTCTATGACTACCGGACCGGCCGCCTGCTTTTCGGCAACCCCGACCTGCAGCGCGCGACGATTGAAAACGTCGATCTGCGGGTGGAGTGGTACCCTTCCGACGGCGAGGCGCTCAGCGTCGGCGGGTTCTTCAAGTACCTCGACCATCCCATTGAGTCGGTGGTGGCGGTGTCCGCCGTCAGCGGCAGCGTCGGCACCTTTGCCAACGCAACCAGCGCCGTGGTGGCCGGCGGTGAGGTGGACGTCCGCAAGGAGCTGCGTTTCTTGCCCGGTGCCGCCAAGTTCATCTACGTCGCGGTCAACGGAGCGCTGATCCACTCCGAGGTCGATCTGTCGGAGGCGGATGGCTCGCAGACGTCGGCGAAGCGGCCCTTGCAGGGGCAGTCGCCCTGGGTGGTCAACGCCCAGGTGGGGTGGGATTTCGCTCCGACGGGCACGGGATTCTCGCTGCTGTACAACGTCTTCGGGCCGCGGTTGGTGGAGGTCGGCTCCTCGGGCCTGCCCGATACCTGGGAGCAGCCGGTGCATCGCCTCGACGCCCTGGCTACGCAGAAGCTCGGTCCGGCGTTCAAGCTGCGGGCCAAGGCCACCAATCTGTTGGATTGGCCGTTGCAGACGACCACGGGCGACCAGATCAGCGAAGAGACGCGCGACGGATGGTCGGCGGGGCTGTCGTTGTCATGGGCGCCGCCTCCCTGAGCGGGCCGAACCCGCTACCCCTCCTTCTCCATCGCGATCACAGTCACCCGCCCCTTGAGGTCGCCCAGGCGGCCGAAGGTCCAGCCGGTGCCGTCTTTGAGGCGTTCTACCAATGGGTAGCTCTCCTCGCGCTCGGGATCGGTGCGCTGGGCGTCGGGTTTGTCGAGCGTTTCCAGGTCGGGGACGCGCACGACGTATTCGCCGTTCTTGTTGCGAAAACACGAGCCCTTCACCACCCGGATGCAGCGCCAGGGATGGTCCTCCCAGTCGTCGCCATCTCGGGTCTTGAGGATCAAGCGGGTACCGAGCGGCGCGATGAACGCCAACGATTTGAGCTCGGCGGTGGGGATCTCCGCCCCTTGCCGGCCGCTCACCACGTGGATGTCCACCACCCGCCGTTCACCGGACAGGTTGATTCCGGCGTAGCAGACCAGATCGGCGCGGAGCTTTGGCACGATTTCCCACTTCATGGCACGACCAGGGTTTCATCGCCTCGTAGCACGAACGCTGCCGGCCCCATGTCCCGGCCGCACACCCGCAGCCACACCCGTTGCGGCCCGGGTCGCAGCGGCCTCGTCGTGACCGGCCGAAGGGACAGGCGCTGCTGGAAGGCCCACGATTGCTCGCTCGTGAGCGTGCGCTCCGCGCCGGTGAAGGTCTTGCTGGCCCACCCGCCGCGCGCCGCTGGCCACTGCCAGATCACGTCCACGCGCACCTTGCCCTCGCCGTGAAGGTCCGCCGTCACGACGACCGCTTCCCCGACTCGTGCGGTGTCCGGGCTGACCGATAGTCGCGACACCGCGACCGGCGTCTGGGTGTTCCCGAAAAGCGCGAGCGCCTGCGGATGCCCCTTCTTCAGCGGGTCGCGAAGCGCGTGGCGCAGCAGCTTCAGCCGGTTGGGCCGCTCGGACAGCCACCGGGTCGCGACCTGAATCGCGCGCTCGGCATGGTCTTTGGCCACGTCGCCCAGGTGGTTGGCGACTGATCGCCGCACGTAGGCGGAGGGGTCGTCCACGAGGCGCTCCAAGAGCGCCAGCCCTGGCGTGGGGTCGGCGACCGCGTCGCGGAGCTGCATCCCCCACGGGAGTCGCGGGCGGCTCCCCTCCGAAACCAGCCTGCGGACGTGCTCATCGGGGTCGGTACACCACTGGCTCAGCGCCTCGTAGGCGGCGCGCGGGTGGCGCGCGATGAGCGGCCGGATGGCGAACTCGGCGGAGAAACGGGAGGTCATCTGACGCAAGGCGGGGAGGCTCGTTTCGGGCGCGTCGGCGCCGAAAACCTCAACGACCCGCAGCATGGGCCACAACCAGGCGTGCCCGAGCAGGGCGGGATCGCGCGGCGGCAGCGCGGCCACCAGCACCTCCACCGCTGCCTCCCAGGAGGCGGGCAGCCGCGGCTGCAAGCATGCCGCTACTTGGGCGACCCTTGCTTTGAGCTCGAGCGCATCGAGGCCACGGAGGGCCTCCGCCTCGAAGGCGTCGACGTCCAACGGTACGACCGCGGCCACCGCCTCGCCCAGCCGGCGGATGCTCGCCGCGCTCACCAGATTCTTGAACGGCTCAGCCATCAGAAGTTGACGAGCGTCGGGTCGTCGCGCGTGACGGTGAGCGGGATCCGCACGCGATCCTCGGGCGTACCGTACAGCGCCACGTAGGCCATGTACCAGCCGGTGACCTTCTTGACGTAGTCGCGCGTCTCGGTGTAGGGCATCTGCTCGACGAAGTCGTCGATGCGGATATTGTCGCCCCAGGGGTGCAACCACGCCGAGACGTTGTGGGGGCCGCCGTTGTAGCTCGCCACCGCCAACGGCCACGCGCCCCCGAAGCGGTCCATCAAAACGTGGAGGTACCACATGCCATAGCGCACGTTCGTCGAGGGGGATTCGAGGATGTCGGGGCTGTAGGTGCGGTCGCCGATGCGTGCGGCGATGCGCGCGCCGGTGCGGGGCATCACCTGCATCAGGCCGATGGCGCCGGTCGCGGACAGCGCCCACTGTCGGTACACGCTCTCCTGGCGCATCAGCCCCAGCGCCATCAGCGGGTCGACGTCGTAGTGCTGGCCGTGTCGCCAGAGCGCGTCGGCTTCGGCCGAGGGGTACGAAAGCCGCCAAGCAGCGACCTTCGCTTCGGGGGTGTTCGCGCCCTTGTGCAGCCCCCAGGAAAAGCGCGCGACATGGTAGTTGTCGCGGGCCAACAAGAAGACCTGCCGCCACTCGCTGACGGTCAACGTCACCTCTGGGTGCGCGGTGCCCCCCACCGCTGGGTCGATTGCGTCGTACATCCGTGCCACCAGCGGTGCCGCCAGTTCGAACGCACCGCCCCGCGCGAGGTCCGCGGCCGCTTGGGCGTGGGGGAAAAGGTCGGGATGTTCGGTCTGCAGCCGTTCCAACAGCCGCGCCCCCTCTGCGACATCGACAATTCCTGATCCATAGCTGTCTGGGCGACGATCCCAGTCGCGACCCGATGGCGCCCCAGGTGCCGCGGGCGGCGGTGTCGGCAGTCGCGTGCCCGCGGCTGCCCCTGCGAAGCCGGCCCCGGTCCAGGTGAGGGCGGACCAGTTGACCGGGGTGGCGCTCGAGCGGGATACCGAAGCGGGCGTCGCGAGCGCCGCGCCGGCGGTGGTTGGGGCACGCAGGCTCGGGAGCACGGCGGCCACGGGTCCAGGCCACGTCCCGTCGCGGGCGACCTCGGTCGTTTCGGGCGCGGTGTCGTTCTGCAAGAGCGCTGCGTACCAGCTCCACGGATCGGCCTTGTAGATGGCGTCGCGCTGCGCCGCCGCCTCATCGAGTCGGCCGAGGCGTTGCAGCGTCCGCACGCGGTAGTACCGCGCCGCCTCCGACGTCCACTCGTCGCCGCCGACCAGCTTGTCCAGCCGCGCCAGCGCGTCGGCGTCATCTCCGGCGCGGTAGGCCGCAAAGGCGGCCAACCAACGGGCTTCGCGCCCGAAGGCGCCGCCGCCCTTGCCGAGGGCGGTCCAGGTGTCGCGCGCGCCGAGGTAGTTTCCCGACAAAAGCTGCGCCCGCGCCAGTTCTTCCTTGCTCTTCAGGCGGCCGCCATGTGCAGTCGCCCCGTGGACGAGTTGTTTTTCGGCTGACACCCAGTCGCCGCCGCGCGCGAGGGCACGGAACCGCTGCCACGCGAGGTCCGCGCTCGGTTTTTTTGCGTAGCGTTCGGCCAGCACCTCGGCGACCTTCAGGTACTGGCTGGTACCCCACCGGAACTGGTCGGCGTGATCCTCGATCCATGCGGCGATGGCGGGGTCGTCGACGGCGCGGACCTCGAGTGCCTGAAAGCGCTCCCAGGCGTCGGCCTCGTACCCGCAGCGTTTGCGTTCGGCCGCGATCCGGCACGCGGTCACGCCGTCGTTGGGGAGCGCCGTGGCGAAGCCTTCTTTGGCCAGTTCGTCCAGGCGGCGCTGGGCGGTGTCCCCGGTCGAGTGGTACTGGTGGTCCAGAACCAGTCGCTGAAGCATCGGAATTGCCGACTTCTGATCGGTGGTGCTCACGGCGAGTGCGATGCCCAGCCGCAGAGGTTCATCGCGCGGGGAGTCGGGATGGGCCTCCAGGTAGGCGGAGTACGCGCCGATTGCCGGGCCCCTGAGCCCCGCGGCGACGTAGGCGTCACCCATCAGCACCAGACACTCATCGGCATGCGGACCCGTTGGCCAGTTCTTTCGATACGCTGCGCACTCGCTCGCGGCGACGCTGTGCCGTCCGCGGTGGTGGTCGGCCAGCGCCTCGAACCACGCGCCCCACGGAGCGACGGGGCCGCCACCCGAGCGCACTTTGGAAAAGAGCGCGCTCGCAGCGTTGGGCTCACCGAGGTCCATGTACACCACGCCGAGGGCAACCTGGGCGCCGGCACGCGCGCCGCTGCTCCCCGACTTCCCAGCGAGAAACTTTTCGTAGTGCCACGCCGATCGGCGCAGGTCCCCCTGCATCCTGGCTTCGATCGCCGCTGCCAGGGAATCTTGGGCGACCGCCGCGGCGCGCCCCGGTGGGGTGGTCGGCGCCCGCGGCAAGACTGTGCCGGGAGCATCGTTCGCCAGGGCCAGCGCAGCGCCCAGCCAGAGCATGGTGAGCCCGAGGGTCGCGCGCCGGAGCGCCGGTGCTGCCCTCACCGAATCACCCGACGAGCTCGGCCTCCGCCACTGCGGTGCGGACCTCGCCGGAGTCGAGCAGCACCGCATAGCGGGGCGTGCCCTCCGCCGAAACCTCCTGTACATACCCGCGGCCGCCGGCCTTGAGTTCTACCGGATTGCCGAGGTGAAAGCGGCCGCCCGGTGGCGGTTGGGGCAGCGCGACGGGCTCGTCGTGCTGGATCCACTCGGCGTAGCCCCCCTGCAGGAAGCGGGCGACGCCCCAGCCCTGTTCGCGCAGCCAGGTGGCCATGACCTCTCCCGCGTCGCCCCCGGTTTGATCGTAGAGCGTGATGCGCACGTCTTTCGCAGGCAACCGGTCAAGTTGGGTGCGGAGCTGGTCCCCCGGGATGAGAATCGCCTGGGGAATGAGCCCGGCCACCACCTCGCGCGGGTGGCGCAGGTCGATGAGCACCCCAGGGACGCCGCTGATCACCTGCGAGGCCAGCCAGGTTCGGCCGATTCGTTCGCGATGCTTGGGGCCTGGGGTATCGCCCGACCCATCCACCACCCGCGGGATCAGGTTGGGATCGAAGGTCTGGGGGCCGTCGAGCTTGGTATTGCCGTCGTTGGGGGCGAGCTCTTCCGCGTCCCACTCCATGCCGAAGAATTTGATCGCCGCCTTTTTGACCGCGCCCTTGAGTCGATCACGAATCACAACCACGCCTCCTGGATGCGCTCAGTGTGTTTGCCGAGGGCGACGCGCGCTTCATCGGGGATCTCGTGGAAATTGACCGCGATGCGGTGGGTGGCGGGGATCGAGTCGTCGTGCTCGTCGATCGGGATCTTCGACACCCGGATGACCGAAGCCACCCCGCGCCACGTGTGATCGACCCCGGGGACCTTCATCAGGATGCCGAGCAGGTCGTCTTCCTGACAGGTGACCACATCGTGGAACGCGAGGCCCGTGACCGAGAAATTCATGAACGGGTCGGGTTCGTACTCCGGCCCGACCGGCGCGCCGCCGCGCATCCACGTATCCGCCGCATCGAGCGCCGTGGCCCGGGGCAGCAGGTGGTACCGCAAGGTGATGCCGCCGTGCATGCGGGGGTATTCCCGCTTGTCGGACGTGGGCACCCGCAGCACCTGCACCAACAGGCGTCCGTCGCGATGTCCGAGCACGGTGACGATGGCCCGACTCACGCCCGGCTCACCCGCGAAGTCCACGATCAGCTGCACATTGGCGGGTAGCTCGGTGCCCTGGGGCACCTCGATGGACAGCTCGTCGCCGGTCTGTTTGACGCAACGCCCCTTGACGAGCAGGGGAGGCACCGACGCCGCGTGGACGATCGAGACCTGGGCGGGAAGCTTCAGGTTGGGCAGCATGGCCTTAGGGTAATCCGACTACGGCTTCGGCGCCTGTGCCAGCGCGGGGCGGCGGAGGATGCTGAGGGTGCGTGTCGTGGTGAGTCCATCCCCATCACGCGCGGCGATGACGATCAGGTTGTTGCCCTCGTCAAGCTCCGCGGTCGCGGTGAACGGGACGGTGGGCGCGGGGTGAGCGGCGTCGCCACCCCCGGCGTACGCCAGCTTCTGCTGAGCGTGATAGACGATCACGTTGCGAATTCCAATGTCATCGCTCGCGACGCCAGACACGGTGGACTGACCGTCGTCCCCGGCCGGGCTGGGGGCGCGGGTGATCTCGATGCGCGGGGGCTGGCGATGCACGGGCGCGACAGGTTTGCCGAGGCTCATCGCGATTTTTTCGGTCGCGACGTAGTATTCGTAGTACCCACCTCTGGTGATGGCGGCGTAGTCATACCGTTCGTTGTCGCGAACCGTCAGCTCGAAGCTGAGCTTGCCCTCCGGCGGCTCGGCGGCGATGCGGAAGCTGAGGGTCCCCTCGACCGACTGACCCGGCGCCAACCCGGTGTGCACCAGTCGCGCTTCCTTCAACTCGACGGTTTTTCCCATGTCTCCCGTTTTGCGTAGATTGAAGGTGCCTTCTCCGCCCTTGCCAAGGCCGACGTTGGTCACCTTGAGCTTCAGGCTCACGGTCTCGCCCACTTCGGGGAGGCCGTTGCCGTTGCCGCCGTCTTTGTCGGAGAGCGCCCAGTCCCAGGCGTACGCCGGAAGTTCGTGGCCCGCGGTGTTGATTTCGACCGTCTTTTCCGCCAATGTGCTGCCGGTCATGTCGGTGAGCAGCAGGCGCACCGGCGCAACCTCGGTCGGATAGCCCGCCGGCACCTTGATGCGTGCGGTGTAGGTGCGCACTTCACCAGGCTGAACCTTCCCGAAGTAGAACTCGGTGCCGTCGACGATGTCGTTGCCCTTCGGGCTTTCGGCGCGGGCGAGGGTCTGGCAGATGGGCGTCGTACCGTGATTGAAGACGGTGGCGCGAACGTCGGTCCACGCACCCGGAATGAGGCTGTTCCCCCAGTCACTTGTGCCTGTCACCGCGAAGTCCAGCGCCACGTCGGCTTGAGCCGGGGCCGCGGCGTTGCAAGCGGACCAGTCCATCTTCTGGGCTGCAAACGCCACGCTGATCGCGGCCTGCTGCGTCCGCTGGCGCGCTGCCATCACGCTTTCGGCGCCCCGCAGGACGTCGGCGCGTCGGGCGCCCTGGGTGGCGAGCAGCACATCGCGAGCGAGCTGGACTTCGAAGTCCTGTTTCACGTCTTTTCGGTCGGACTTCGCGGAGTCGTCGAGTACCGGCGCGAGGTAGCGAAGGCTGTAGACCGGCGGCGTTTCGAGGTTCACAGTGTTGGTGAAGTGTCCGCTGAGATTGGCCTCGCGGGTCAGATTTTCCCGCGCGAACATCGAGATCACCGGGCCGCTCATCACGTCGTACCCCTCGATCTTTCGCGGCGGCGAGACGTAGGCGCGCTTCAGTTCGATGTCCGGGGGAATGCCGATCTCTTGGATGGAGTGGTCGCCCGGGGTCAGGTAGCTACGCACCGTGAGCTTGAGCTGGGCGTCGCCGGTGAACTTGTTGATCTCCTGCACCGAGCCTTTGCCGAAGCTGCGTTCGCCGAGGATGGCGGCGCGCTCCTGGTTCTTCAACGCGCCAGCGACGATCTCCGCCGCGGACGCTGAATTCCCGCTCATGATCACGATGATGGGGTACTTCGGCTCGGTCCCCGAATCTTGTGCCGAGCGCTCTTCCCGGTCCGACCCGTGGGGTCCCACGGTCGCGACGACGACGCCCTGCGAAAGGAACTTGTCGCCGACCTTGATGGCCTGCTCCAGGTAGCCGCCGGGGTTGTCGCGCATGTCCAGCACCAGCCCTTTGAGGCCGCCTGGGCTTGCTTTGCGGGCGAGGGCAGCGAGCTCGGCGTCGAGTTGCGTGTCGACGAGCGCGTGAAACTGGGGAATTTCGACGTAGGCGATGTTGCCGTCGAGCAACTCCCCCCACACCGCTGCTTGGCGGATTTCGGCGCGGATCATCTTGACGTCGCGGGGGATGTCCATGCCCTGTCGTGTGACCGAGATGGTGATGGGCGTACCGGCGGGTCCGCGCATCTTGGCGACGGCGTCGTCGATGTCCATGTTGAAGGTGCCTTCACCCTCGATCTTCACGATTTTGTCCTGGGGCTTGAGTCCGGCACGGGCCGCTGGCGTGCCCGCCATCGGGAACTCGATCCTCAGCTCGCCCTTCTCCATTTTGATGCTGATGCCGAGCCCGCCAAAGCTGCCCTCGTTGTCCTCCTGCATCTTTCGGGCCGCGACGGGCGGCATGAGCATGGTGTGAGGGTCCAAAGTCGAGAGCATGCCGTTGACCAACGCGTACTCGATCTCCGGAAACGCGTACTCGCCGGCTGGAAGTTGGCTCTCGAGGATCTGGGCGATGCGCTGGGCTTCACTGACCACGTCCTCGGGCGTGTCGAGCGGACGCACCTGCAGCATGGTGGTGTAGCGGTCCACCATGACGTGAAGGCGCTCCCCGTCGAGGCGCAGCACGACCTCTGGGCAAAAGCGCTCAACGGCCTCCAGTCCGGCCTGAAACATCGCCGGGTAGTCGATGCGATCAGGATCGACGTAGCGCTCGGAGACCTCGCCGAGCGTTTGGCGCAAGATGGCGAGCTGCGCCAACTCGTACCGCCGCATCGACATGTCGGGGAAGCGGTCGACAAAGTCCCCCTCCACCTCGATCGGGAGGATCGTCGAAGCGACGAAGGTACTGGCTCGGGCGGCGACGTGGTAGCCGCCGAGGGCGATGATCCCGAGCCCGCTCAGGGTCAGGAGAATTCGGAATTTGCGCATGCTGGTTTGTCGAGATTAGGCGCCAGCGGTTCCATGCGCAAGCCAGAGAAGATAGGCGGGGACGAATCCTGACGGATGGCACTCAGCGTCACCTGCCCCCACTGCGCAACGAAGACCCGGCTGGGGGAGCCGTATCCGCTCCCTGGCACGGAACGGCAATGTGCGTGCGGTCGTCCCCTCCTGGTGAGCTATCCCGTTGGAATGATGGAGCTTCTGCGCGGTCGAGGCGCCCGCTTCGCGGACGACCCGGTCCCGGCCGCTGCCCGCGCCACGCCCCTGCCGAAGCCGCCTCTGCGGTCGGTCCGCGCGGAACCGACCCCCGTTGCGCCGACGCGGGTGGCTCCGCCCCTTGGGGTACCGCCGCCCGCGCGCACCGAGTCCGAGGTCATGGCGATGCCGGGCACCTCGGCGACGGGGCTCGGGCGGCCGATTCCGGCGGCCGATGTCGATGGAGACGGCGATGACCTGACCCAGATGGGCACGCCGTTGCCGCCGCCTCGCCCGCGTCCCGTCCGGCCGATCATCGCGCCGCCGGGCGGCGGCGTGCGGCCGCTCCCGCCCGCTTCATCCCTGTCCCGGCCTGGAAAGAAACCGCCGCCGCCGAAGGGAAAGCCCCGCAGCTGGCTACGACGCTGGCTCTCCGCGGGCTTCGCCGGCACCGCGACCTTCGGCGTGGTGGTTGCCCTCGGCTGCGCGATCGGCATCTTCGGGGCCGGCTGGTACTATTCGCGTGAGCTGCCCAGCGTCGAAACGCTCGGCGCCTACCGCCCCCCCACCGTGACCGTGGTCTACGATCAGCACGGCGAGCTGATGGGAGAGATATACGAGAAGCGCCGCTACGTGGTGGAGCTGGACGCCATGCCGCAGGTCCTGCTCGATGCGTTCATCTCGGCAGAGGATGCGTCCTTCTACGAGCACGGTGGCATCGACTACATGGGGATCGTGAGGGCCGTGGGGCGCAACACACTCGCCGGAAAGAAGGCCCAGGGCGCATCGACGATCACCCAACAGGTGGCCCGCGCCTTCTTGCTCACCAACGAAAAGACCTTCACCCGCAAGATCAAGGAGGTTCTCCTGGCGTGGCGGGTGGAAGAGGCCTTCGACAAAAAGCACATCCTCTACCTGTATTTGAACCAGATATACCTCGGTTCGGGCGCCTACGGGGTCGAGGCGGCCGCGCGCGTCTACTTCGACAAACACGTCGCCGACCTCACGCTCGCTGAGGCGGCGATGATCGCCGGGCTGCCCCAACGCCCCAGCGACTACAGCCCCCACCGTCACTTCGAAAAGGCCAAGACGCGGCAGCGCTATGTGCTGGACCAGATGACCGAGAATGGGATCATCACCAAAGAAGAGGGCGATGCGGCCTTTGCCGCGGAGGTGGTCATCGTCGCCAGGAAGAATGAGTTCCTCGTCAAGGCGCCTTGGTTCACCGAGCATATCCGGCGGTACCTCGTAGAAAAGTACGGGCAGGATCGGGTGTACAACGACGGGCTCGTCGTACAAAGCACTTGCGATCTGGCCTTGCAGCAAGAAGCGCAGCGCGCCATCACCGGCGGCGTGGGCGACGCGGAGGAAAAGATTGGCGGGTGGCGGGGTGCGGTGGAGCATCTCGACAGTGGGGCCATGGCCGAGCGTCGGAAGGCCCTCGCCACCAAGCTGACTGCGGTTGTCGAAGGGGAGTTCTACACCGGCGTCGTCACCGAGGTTCACAAGAAGCACGCGCTGGTCGACCTTGGCGGGGTCATCGGGATCATGCCGTTGTCCTGGACCAATTGGGCGTACCCCGTGACGCCGGAAGAGCCGCGCAAGGGCCGGAAGATCGACGACATGGCGCGGGCGCTCCGGGTTGGCGACGTGGTGACCATCGAGGTCGAAGCTCAGGACTTCCGCAAGAGCGAGGCGCTGGCCAAGTACGCGGATGCGGGGGAGGGGCCGTTGGCGGCGGTCAGCCTTTTCCAGAAGCCGGAGATCCAGGGGGCGCTGTGGAGCTATCGGCTCGATGATGGCGCGGTGATCGCGATGGTCGGGGGTGTCGATTTCCAAGACACCCAGTTCAACCGCGCCACCCAAGCGCAGCGGCAGGTGGGCAGCACCTTCAAGCCCATCGTCTACGCGGCGGCCATCGAGTCGAAGAAGTTCACCACCGCGACGATCGTTCAGGACGCGCCGCTGGTCTACAACACCCTGCGCAATCAGCTGTGGAAGCCCGCCAACTATGGCGAGGACTACCTGGGTGACATCACCCTCCGCAAAGCGCTGGCGCTCTCCCGCAACGTCGTCACCGTGCGCGTCCTGGACGTGATCGGCCTCGATCCGGTGGTGGCGCTGTCTCGACGGCTGGGCATCGAAAGCCACATGGATGTGGACCTGTCGATGGGCCTCGGCTCGGCCTCGCTGACCATCCCCGAGCTGGCCCGGGCCTACAGCGCCTTCGCGACGGTCGGTCACCGCGTAGAACCACACTATGTCGACAAGGTCACCGACCGCGACGGCGTGGTGCTCGAGCAGTTCGTGCAGCCCGCAGAGTGGGAAAAGGTCTTGGATCCGTCGGTGGCCCAGATCATGAACTGGATGCTCATCGAGGTGGCGAGCAACGGCACGGCGGCCAAGGCGCAGAAGTTAGGGTTGCGTGTGGCCGGTAAGACCGGAACCACCAACGAAAATCGCGACGCCTGGTTCGCCGGCTACACCCCTACGGTTTTGACGGTGGTCTGGGTTGGCTACGACACGCCGAAGACCCTCGGCGCCCAGGCGACCGGGGGGCACACGGCGCTGCCGATCTGGATGCAGTATATGGCCCGCGCGGTGCCCAAAGACACCGACCGAGAGTGGCCGGGCGGGGGCAACGCGGCGTTCGTCGGGATCGACGAGGCCTCGGGCCGGCCGATGGCTGGCGGGCGGGCGATGCCCTTCTTGCCAGGCACGGTTCCCGGCGGCCAAGCGGCGGCCGCGGGCCAGAAGACGACCGAAGACCTGTTGACGACGGAGTGGTGATGGTGTTTTTCCTGATTCTCGCGTGCAGCACCTCGTCGGAGCTGGTCTCCTTGCACTGCGAGCTGCCCGCGGCCCTCTTGACCCCCCCGTCCGGGGCGCCGGGCACCGAGGTCGTGGCGACCACCGGCCCGCTCACCGAGCTCTGGGACACCTCGGTCCGGATGGGGTCCACCGCCGCCGTGGTGACCGACGTCACCCGGGCCACGTGCGACGAGTGCGACAGCTGCCGCGCCGCCGCCGAGTGCACCTCCTGTGATGCCTGTCCGGACTGCATCATCGACTGCACCCCATGCGTTGAGACCGTTACCTTCGTCGTTCCCGACGTCGCCATCGGCACCGCGGCCGTCACGATCACCAACATTCACGGGGCGTCAGCGCGGTCGGAATTCGCAGTGAGCGAGGCGGATACCGCGGGGGATACCGGGGACAGCGGCGATACGGGGGAGTAGGGAAGCAGCCATTCCAAGCGCTCACGGCGCGCGCCGCCGCCTCCCGGCGGCTCGGAACGCGCCCGACGCTCACGAGGTCAGCCTCCACCGCGCGCCCCACGCCGCCGGCCAGAACCATCTGCGTTGTGGGCTTCGCGCGCTCCATTGGTCGCGAGTGCGACTTGATTCGCTGGCTGATTGCTATCGGCCTCAGCCGGAATTGAAACAGCGTCGACCCTCGCGGGTCGACGCTGTTTCTCAGGGGCGAGTGACCTCGCCGAGGCGACTACTTGGAGACGCGCTCGCGGAGGGTCTTGCCGGGCTTGAAGAAGGCGTAGGTGCGGGCACCGATGCTGATCTTCTTGCCGTTGGCGGGGTTGGTGCCGGTGCGGGCGGGGCGCTTCTTGCTGCCGAAGGTGCCGAAGCCGGGGATGGTGACCTTGTGGCCGGCGTCGAGCTCGACGGCGATGATGCCCTTGCCGGAGTCGGCCGCGAAGAGCGCGTTGAGGACGTCGCCGGCCTTGGCCTGGGACAGGCCGGTGGACTTGGCGAGCTTGGCGATCAGTTCTTTCTTGTTCATGGGAGGCTCCGGAGGATGGGGGGGAGATGTCGAGCGGGCAAACAGGCTCGCGACGACCTGCCATCAATAGCAAAATCTGCTCGAGAGAGCAAGCGATCGACCACCTCGATCAGGAGCCTACGGACGAGTAGATTGAGGGTATGGGATGTCGAAGTCGATATGAAAAATCCGCAACAATGAATAAAAACAGGTGCTTAGGAATCAATATTCCACAAAAGCTTGATGAGATCGAGGTCACAGCGGCACACCTCTTGACGGCGCAAACGACTGGCCGGCCGCTTGGGACTTGCATAAGTGTAGCGTGAGCTACGAAGCGGCCGGCGTCGGGTCCGGCCACGTGTCGGTGCCGGGCTGCGATTGGGTTGCCGAGCGCCCGCCGCTAAGGTAGGAAGGGCGCCCCTCTTGCCCCTGGAGCACCCCCCCAAATGCTCTCTGCCCTCGCGCTTCTCGCCTCTCCCGCTCTGGCCGGCGGCATCGGCCTCATCGGTCGCGGCGGCTACCACGGTGATCGCGTCTACTACTACGCCGAAAACTCGATCGGCGAAGCGCAGCAGCAGGACCCGATCGACCAGATGAACATGGATGCCGGCGGCGGGTTCGAGCTTGTTCTGGGCGACAAGGACTACAAGATCAACGCCTTCCTGCGCGTCTACTACATGGCCGACGCGCCGGTGCAGGCCCCGCCCGACGCGGAGAAGTACACCTTCAACCTGCGTACTGAAGAATGGCGGAACCTCGGCGTTGTGGACGCGGGCATCCAGTTCGGCGTGGTCGGCGATCCTCAGGCCTTCCAGTTCTGCATCCTCGGCATCCTCGGATCGGCGATCATGACGGTCGACCAGACGGAGTTCTTTCGGGCCAACGCCGGGGTGGGCTTCACCTATACCTTCGCGCGCCGCATGCAGGCGCACGCCGAGGTCGTGGGGGGCATCCGCTACCGCAAGCGCGTCTTCCCGTCGGCAGAGATGACGGCCGGGATCCGGTACCTCTTCGACTGAGCCGTGGTGCTCTTCCTCCTCTGGGCCTGCGTCCCCGTCGACAACGGGCCCCGTTGGGGCGATGCGTTCGTTCCGGGGGGCCCCTGCTACGCGTTCAACTTCGCGGACGGCGTGGACGCAGCGGACAACGCTGAGCTGCACGCGGCTTTTGCCTGCCTGAACCGCCAGGGGACGGTTGATCCCTTGAGTCGGCTTGACGTGGCGCTGGACAGCCCAACGCGCTCGGGGACCGTTGGCGGCTCCGCGGTGACCGGGCTTTCGGCGCTGGCCGCTCATGACGGCCTGTCGCTGTCGGCGCTGGTGAAAGCCGCGGTCTTCGTAGTGGAGGACCGCGATGCGGCGCTTGACGCGTCGCGACTTTTCCTCGAGCTTACCTACGCGGCGGCGGTCCCCGAACTCGGGATGGGCGTCTCGGTGAACAGCACCGCGTCGTTGTCGTCGGGGGTGCTGCTGCCCGCGCTGGAGACCGTTTCGGCGCTCGCTGGCGTCGCGCTCGACGGCGGTCTCGACCCGCTGGCGCCGGTGTCCGAGGCGCTCCGGTCCGCCGAGGCGCCACGATGGGTCTGGACGTTGGCGCTTTTGCCGGAGGCCGCGGATCCCGCCTTGCAGACGCTCGCGGAGCAGTGGCCCGCCATCGTGGCGACGATCATCGAAGCGACCGCGAACTCCACCAACGATCACGATCCGGGCGCCACCGGGAACTCTCTTCGCGACGGCTTGGTGGCGCTGACCCGCGGGGACGCGCTGATCGAGCTGGTCGCGGCGGCCGCGCCGATTCTGGAGGACGACCACACGCGCGATGCGCTGGCGGCCTGGGTAGAAGACGAGGAAGCGGCCGGTCGCTGGGCGCGCCTGGATGCCGGGCTGGCGTACCTGGCGGGGGTCGATCGCGAAGGGGGGCACCTCGACGACGGCGAGGACAGCGCGCTCGTCGGCCTCGTGCGCCTGTTGCATGACGCCAACCAACCCGTTGAGTGCTCGGTCGACCTGCTGGTGACCGACTTGCACGTGGACCTGGGCAACCTGGCCGTCGCGATCCTGGAGGCGATGGCCAAGATCGACCCCGACACCGCGTCGGGCGGGATCGACGTCCTTGGCGACGCGCTCGGCTACCCGCTCACCACCGCGATCCTCGACCTGGTGGCCGACTCCGGCGCGTGTCCGGTGATCGACGCCGAGCTGGTCGACGACCTGGAGTCACTGGATCGGCTGAGCGACCCCTCGGCGGAGGACCTGCTACGCTCCCTCCTCCGCTTGCTGGTCGCTACCGACGAGCACATTGCGGCGGTGGCCGACACGGCAGGCGCGCTCCACGAAGGCGGCCTTGTCGATCCGCTGGAAGAATTGCTGTACGACGTGGGTAGCACCTCGGCGAGCCGCGCCTTGCTGGCCGCGATTCCTGCGTTCTTGGACCCGGACCTGCGCCAGGCCACGGCCCTTTTCCCTGCCGGCGTGCGCCCAGTCGACGTCCACGTCGCCTGCGAGTTGATGATGGCCGTCGGCGACGCCGACACGTGGGAGCGCCTGCAGCCGCTCGTCGGCACGATGGTAGAGCGTGAGAGCACCTGGGATGCGGTCGCGAATTCCGAGCGACTCCTCAATCGGGCGGACACCGCTACAAGTCAGCTGCTGCCGCGCTTGCGGGAGCTCGTCGATGCCGACCCCGGGCTGTCCGTGCTCACGATGACCGCTGCGCTCTTGGAGGACGACCAGGTGGTGCGCCCCCTGGCCGAAGTGCTCGAAAACGACGACGTCCGCGCCGCGCTCACCACCACGGAACTCACCAATCCAGGGCCGCTCCCCTGGCTCGCCCAGCTGTACGTCGGGGGCACCCTGCCCATCCTGTTCGACACCCTGGCGCTCTTTGCACCGCTCCTCGGAGGTGATGATGTCTGATTGTACCTGGCAGACCCCCTTGCGCCCGACCGCGGGCACGCCCCACGCGTGGGGTGAGAATCTCCTTTTGCACGGCGAGCCCTGGCCGCTGACCCTGCTGGCCCGACTCTGCCACGCGGACGCGCACCAGCCTGAGGTCGGGCGCATCGCCACGCGGCTTTTCGACTACCTGTTTACCAAGGTCGCGAGCGTCGAGTTGCCGACGGTGATCGCCCGCGTTCCCACCCGGATGACCGCGAAGCACCCCGACCAGGCCTACGAAGGCGTGGTGATTGCGCCGCGGCAGCGCGTCGTGGTGGTCGATGTGGCACGGGCCGGCATTCTCCCTTCCCAGATATTCTACGATCGATTCAACGAGCTTCTGGAGCCGGCGGGCGTGCGCCAGGACCACATGTTCGTCAGTCGGGTGACCGATGCCGCCGGGACCGTGACCGGCAGCGCCGTGGGTGGTGCGAAGATCGGCGGTACCATCGAAGGCGCGGTTCTGGTCATCCCGGACCCGATGGGCGCGACCGGCGGATCGCTCTGTGAGGTGCTGGATCACTACCTGCGCGCGGGGTACGGCCGGCCGGCGCGGGTGGTCTTCGTACACCTGATCGTCACCCCCGAGTACGTTCGGAATGTCCACGCCCGCCATCCGGAGGTGCGTGTACACGCGGTCCGCCTGGACCGTGGCCACTCCAGCGCCGCCGCGCTCGCGTCGCCTTCTGGGGTGCTCCGCGCCGAAGAAAGCGGCCTCGACGACCATCAGTACATCGTGCCCGGCGCCGGCGGCCTGGGTGAAGTCCTCAACAACTCCTGGGTGTGACATGTCAGCCAACCTCAAGGTCCTTTTTCCCGCCGAACAGATTGCGTCTCGCGTCGCCGAGCTGGGCCTCCAGCTTCGTGCGGACCACCCCGACCAGACCATCACCCTGATCGCGGTGCTCAAGGGGAGCGTGCTTTTCCTCGCCGACCTCGCTCGGGCCATTTCCGGTGATGTACGCCTGGAGTTTTTGGGGGTCGCCAGCTACCACGGCGGCACCTCGTCTAGCGGCGCAGTGCAGATTACCCAGGACCTTCGCGCCTCGATCGAGGGGCAGGCCTGCGTCATCGTCGAGGACATTGTCGATACCGGGCTGACGATGGACTACCTCTTGCGCACGCTGGCCGTGCGTGGGCCGCGCTCACTGAAGGTCGCTTGTCTCCTCGACAAGCCGGGAAATCGCGAGACCGACGTGCAGGTCGACTACGTCGGCTTCACGATCCCCGACGAGTTCGTGGTCGGCTACGGGCTCGATCTCGGTGAGCTCTACCGCAACCTGCCTTTTGTGGCGGTTTACCAGCCCTGATGTGAGGCGCGCGGTTGGCGCGGTGCTGGAGGCGCCAAAGGCGCGACGCGGTGCGGTCCTGCCCCGTTCTGGCTGAGGCGGCCAGCGTTCGAGCATCGCCCCCAAGGTGCGCTCGCCGCCGGGCTATGGAGTGGCGATGACACCGATCTCGACAACGCTCGCCCCCGCCGCGATCGGCCCGTACAGTCAGGCGATGGTGCACGCCGGCCTCGCGTGGTGTAGCGGCCAGATCGCCTTGGACCCCGCTACGGGCGTGGTCGTAGAGGGGGGTGTCGCTGAGCAGACACGACGGGTGCTGGCCAACCTGGACGCGGTGCTCATCGCCGCGGGCAGCGAGCGCGAGCACGTCCTGAAGACGACGGTCTACCTCCGGGACATGGCGGACTTTGCAGCCATGAACGCGGAGTACACCGCCTTTTTCGGCTCCACCAAGCCCGCGCGCGCCACCGTGGCGGTCGCCGGGCTGCCGAAGGACGTCCGGGTGGAGATCGATTGTGTGGCTGCGGTCAGTCCGCCCCCCGCGTCGGTGGGGCCGCGTTAGGCCCTGGCCCGATGTTTGGCTCGACCCCCCTTGTTTTGGTAGAGACGCCCGAAGCGCTCGCCGCCTGTGCCGCCCAGCTCTCCCGTGCCCGCGTCATCGGCGTGGACACCGAGTCGGACAGCATGCATCACTTTCGCGAGAAGGTCTGCCTGATCCAGATCAGCGACCTTCACACCGATTTCGTGATCGACCCCATTTACGTTCCCGACCTGTCGCCGCTGGCGGCGATCATGGCCAATCCCGCCATCATCAAGGTCTTTCACGGGGCGGACTACGACGTCGTCTGCCTGAAGCGGGACTTCAAGTTCGAGTTCCACGGCATCTTCGATACGATGATCGCCGCGCAGTTCCTCGGGTTTCCCCGCTTCGGCCTCGCCGACCTGATCAAGAACTGGTGGGGCTGGACGATCGACAAGAAGTGGCAGCGCCACGATTGGGCGGCCCGGCCGCTCTTGGAGGAGCACCTGGACTACGCCCGGGGCGACAGCCACTGGCTCCCCGCGCTGCGCGACATCTTCCAACTGCGCCTTACGCAGGCCGGCCGGCTGGAGCACGTCGCGGAAGAGTGCATCGCGCTCGAAGGCCGCGAATGGCTTCGTCCGCGCAGCGATCCCGCCGACTTCTACCGCGTAAAGGGCTGTCGCGAGCTGGATCACGAGGGGCTCCGTGTGCTCCGCGCGGTGTACCGTTTGCGCGAGCGCGAGGCGGAGGCCCAGGATCGCCCTGGCTTCAAGGTGCTTCCCGAAGAGATCATGTTGGAGATCGCCTTTCGGCGGCCCGACTCTCTGGAGGCGCTCACCGCGTGTTTTCGTCGTAATGCGCCATTCGTTCGCCGCTATGGTGAGGCGCTTGCCCTCGCCGTCTCCGAGGGTCTGGCCGACGACGAACCGCTGCCTTCGCCTCCGCAGGCGGCCAAGCGCGAGCCCGGCCTTCGCGGTCCGCGCGCCGAACGATTGATGGGCGCGCTCAAGGACTGGCGCAACGCGCAGGTCTCGAACAGTGGGCTTCCGCCGATTGCGGTGGTCAGCAACGGCGTGCTCAAAGAGCTGGTTCGTGTGGCGCCCCAGACCCTGGACGAGCTGGCCGCCGTGCCCGACGTGCGCCGCTGGCAGGCCGAACTGTACGGCACCGCTTGGTTGGAGATCATCGCGCGCGTGCTCGGTTCGGGGCCGGCGGTTGAGCCGGCGGAGGAGGGGGATGCTCCCGCGCCTCGCCGCCGTCGTCGCGGGCCGCGGGGGGGGGGTGCGACGACGGAAGGGGTTGAGGCGGACGACGGGGTCGCGTCGGGAGTCGGAGTTGACGAGGGCGGCCAGCCGGTCTGACGGCGCGTCGCGCCCCCCTCACCGCAGAAGCACCCCCCCGTCAAACCCCGCGGGCAGCAGCGTCCGGATCGAGGTGACCTGAACGAGCCCGCTGACCGACGCCACGATCACCTCGGCGTCGGGGCCGAACTCCCAGATGACCTGCCGACACCCGCCGCAGGGGCTGGCCGGCGGTTCGGTGTCGGTGATCACGGCGATGCGCACGATCCGCGTCTCGCCTGCGGCGATGGCGGTGCCGATGGCGGTGCGCTCGGCGCAAACACAGAGCGGGTAGCTGGCGTTCTCCACGTTGCAGCCCACATACACGGCACCGGAGCCGGCGATGAGCGCGGCGCCGACCTTGAAGCGGCTGTAGGGCGCGTACGCGTGCTCTCGAACGGCTGCGGCGCGCGCGACGAGCTCCGCGTCGGTCACCATTTTTCCACCACGCGCACCAGCAGGGCGCCGAGCCGTCCGGCTGCTTGGCGGCTGGCTTCGGTGACCTCGACGTGGGTCAGCTCCGCAGCGGACAGGCCGGCGGCGGCATTGGACACCACCGCCAGGCCGAGCACCTCCATGCCGGCGTGCCGAGCCGCGATCGACTCGTGCACCATGCTCATCCCGACGACGTTGGAGCCGAGGCCGGCGAGCATCCGGATCTCCGCCGGCGTCTCGTACGAAGGGCCGCGCATGCACGCATAGACGCCCTCGGGCAGGGGGGTTGGGCTGGCCGCCTGGGCGATGCCCCGCAGGCGAGGGGAGTACAGGTGAGTGAGGTCGGGAAACCGAATCCCGATTGCGTCGAGGTTGGGCCCTTGCAGCGGGTTGGCGCCGGAGAGATTGAGGTGGTCGGACACCAGGGTGATGCTGCCGGGGAGCAGGGTCGGATCCACGCCGCCGACCGCGCTGGTCAGGATGAGCCCCTTGACGCCCCAACGGGCACAGGCACGAACCGCGAGCACCACAGTGTCGAGCGGATGGCCCTCGTAGACGTGCGCGCGCCCCTGCAGCAGCAGCACGCGCCGACCGCCAAGCCGGCCGTATACGGCCCTGCCGGCGTGGCCGCTGACTCCGCTGCTGGGAAGGCCGAGCGTGGCGTAGTCGGTCACGGTCGGGTCGGCGACGCGCTGGGCCACGTCGCCGAGGCCGCTGCCGAGCACGATCACCACGTCTACAGGGTCGCCGAAAGCGGCGCGGAGGGCCGCGGCGGCGGCATCGATCCGCGCGAGGCGGGGGTCAGTGTCAGACATTTGGCGCGGCTAACACGTCCGGGTCACTGCCCCTCCTCCATCGCCGTCGGCGGCGTGGGCTGCCGGCCGCTGGCCAGGAGCTCCTCCACGGTAAGCCAGGTCGTCGTCCCGTCATCGCCATCCCGTCGTAAGTGCGGAGGGTTTGAAAGGGTGTGTTCGCCCACCGCTTCGATGCGCCACAGGTCGATGCCCGCGGCAACATCGCGCTGAGGGGGCCCGTAAAGGCGCGCGAGCACCGGGTCGAGGCGGGCGAGCGAGGCGCGATCGAGCGCGGCGCGGTCGAGCACCAGCTCGGTCACGCCGAGCGCCCGCAGCACCGTGCCGCCGTCGAGCGGCGGGATGAGCCAGCCGGCCGCCGGGTTGAGCAGCGACGACAACGCGATAACACCGGGCTCTCCCAGGATGGGATCGACGTCTGTGACCGAGCGGGCATCGGCATAGAGGAGGCGTCCGTGTGTTTTTGCCTGATGACGCCACAACGGGGCGCGGGCCGGAGCGCTGACCGAGACCAGCCCTACGGGGAGGTAGAGGATCACCCCGGTGCGCTCGGCGAGGGCGCTGATCGCAACGGGCGTCGTGAGCGGGAGTGGGGAGGGCGGGCGCGCGACGGACGCCAGGCCCTCGGCGGCCACGAGCGCCACGCAAAAGGCGGCTCGCCGTGGGGGCGCCGCCATCGCGGCCAGGGCAAGTGCGGCGACGGCCACGACGCCAGCGCCCATCCAGCCGGTTTCGGCGCCGAGGAGCGCGAAGGGGAGGGCGGGGAGGGGAATCGGCAGCGCGTGGCCGCTGGCGCTGGGCGGGACCACCAAGGGGCCGTAGGCGAGGACGGCGGCGACCATCCCAGCGATGCGCAACCGCCAGGGACCGCCGATGGCCAGGAGCGCCGGGATCAAGAGGAGACCCGCGGTGCCGAGGCCGCTGTCGCTCCGCCATACCCGGAGCGGAGCGAGCCCGTTGACGTCGATGGCGCCGCCTTCTCCGAGCGTGGCGCACCAGACCGCGAGCACCAGCGGACCGGCGCTCGGGCGCAAGACGAACCCGGCGATCGCACACGCGACGGCGACGGGCGGGGACAGCAGCGCGACAACCGCCGTGAGCCCCGCCGCCCGCAGGGGCGCTTTGGGCCAGGTGGCGAGCGTTCCTGCCGCGAGCCCTACGCACCAGGACGCCCACAACCCGTGCTCGGTGCCGGTCAAAAGTGCAGGTGCCAAGAGCGTAGCCAGCGCCAACCCCCGCTGGCGGGAACCGAGCCCGCCGAGCGACCACCCGAGCCCGCCGCCAGACGCGGCGCCGCCAACCGCGGCGAGAATCAACAGGGCTGGATGCTCACCGACCCAGCCGGCGAGGGTGCGTGCCACCATCGCCATCGGCGGTTTCCCGTCGAAGAGCGCCGCCGCGTCGGCCGCGAAGCCGCGCAGTCCCACGGCCAAGCACACCGCCGCGCCGACCGCGGCGTATCCGAGGACTGACCATCTCACCGTGGCCAACTATCGCGGCACCGTCACCCTTGCGGAGCCCCTGCCGATGCAGTAGCTGGCGCCACCCCAGGATTTCCCCATGGCCGAGCCCACCAGCAAGAACATCACCTTTCACGGCGCCATCGTCACCCCCGAAGAACGCGAGGCTACCGTTGGCCAAAAGGGCGCCGTGGTGTGGCTCACCGGATTGAGCGCCTCGGGCAAGAGCACGATCGCCCGCCGCGCCGAGCAGCTCCTCTTGGAGCGTGGCCACGTCTGCTACGTGCTCGATGGCGACAACGTTCGCTTCGGCCTGAACAAGGACCTCGGCTTCTCGCCCGCCGACCGCACCGAGAACATCCGCCGGATTGGCGAGGTGGCCAAGCTTTTCGCCGATGGCTGCGTCATCACCCTGACCGCTTTCATCTCGCCCTACCGCGCCGATCGGGATGCGGTCCGCGCGATCATGCCGGCGGGTAGCTTCTTTGAAGCCTACGTCCACGCTTCGCTCGAAGTCTGCGAAGAGCGCGACCCCAAGGGGCTCTACAAGAAGGCCCGCGCCGGGCAGATCCCTGAGTTCACCGGCATCAGCGCCCCATACGAGGAGCCGCTCACGCCCGAGATGCTCATCAAGACCGGTGAGGGTTCGGTGGACCAGTGCGCGATGCAGATTCTCGATCAGCTGGTCGCGGCCGGCATCATCAAGCGGTAGCGAGCCACTTGCGGAGTTAGCCCTCCGCCATCATGCTCCTCGCACTGGTCCTCTCCTGTTCGACTGCCCCCACCGACAGCGCCGATGCCGAAGCGCTCCCCGTGCTGGCGCCGCCCGCCGCTTGCGACGGGTTCCAACTCACCATGTTCGGCACGGCTCCGGCCCACACCGAGGTCTGGTTGTGCTCGGTCTATGACCTCCCGACCACCGAGGCCGCCGCGGTCAACCGGGTCGAGTACCTCCAGACTCCGGGCACCCACCACATGACGCTGTCGACCACGGCGCTGGGCGACACCCCGATCGCCTCGGGCGACTACGACTGCGCCGATCTGTACGCCGACACCACCGTGATGGAGGATGTGGTGATGATGTTCGGCAACCAGGGGGAGGCGGAAGGCACCCTCACCCTGCCCGTGGGGGTCGCGGCCAACCTGCCGGCCGGGATTCAAATCCTGCACGAGGTGCACTACGTCAACACGACCGACAACGACGTGGCGATCTACTCCTACCTCAACGGCCTCACCATCCCCCAAGAGGACGTTGTGGACGGCATTTGGGGCGGGAGCGTGCGCGACGAGAACCTCGAGATTCCCGTAGGCGCCGAGCATACAGAGTGGAGCCGGTGCGTGATGAACGAGGACGTCGAGGTGCAGTTCCTTGCTTCGCACACGCATGCGCAGGCGACGGCCTTCACCATCGCCCCGTTCGATGGGGTCACCACCGGCCCCGTCTTCTACGAAAACTACGATTGGCATGACCCGCTCATCACCCAGTACGTCGCGCCGCTGGTCGTTCCCGCCGGCCAAGGCTTCGAGTTCACGTGTAGCTGGTTCAATGATGGCGACGCACCGGTGAACTACGGGCTGTTGTCGACCGACGAGATGTGCAACATGGCCATCGTCTTTACGCCATTCAGCATCAGCGCCGCGTGCGAGGTGGTCGAGACGAGCGACGGTGTGCTCTGGGAGGGGTAGTCGCGGCTCTGGCCGGCCTACTGGGTTGCGAGGGCGCTGGGCGCGGTGAGTCCGGCCGGAACACAGGCGCGGAACCCGCCCGCGCCAGCGACACCGCCGACACTGCGGACACCGCGGACACCAACGATGGTGGGGAGGTGAGGTAGCGAGGGTTCCGCGCGAGGCATCCCCGCCAGATGCGGCGTCAGCAGAGGCAAGTCGGTCCAGATGCGGCTTCGACGCCAACGAGCCGCGGATGGCGACGGTCGGCGGACGAACCAACGCCGATTTTCTCCGTTCCGTCCCCTGCCTCGGGCGCGCGCGCCCCGCATCCAGGAGGGGATGCCTGACGAGAGGCCGCACTGAGCAGGGGATGGCGAAGAACACGGGAGCCAGCACCCCGGCGGCCAGGAAGTTGCGGCGGTTCAGCAGAACGTCCACCCCCGCGCCATCGCGCTCGCGACGAACGGGATCAGCATCACCAAGCCGAGCTCGACGGTGTTGATCTTGGCGAACATGAGGAGGCGGGAGGGGTCCAACTCGCCGGAGTGGAAGCCGCGGCCCCGAATCCGCACGCCGGTAAGCCCGATGCCGAGGGCCAGGTAGTGGATCGCGGCAGCGAGGATGGTGGGGAGCATCCTCCCGAGTAACCGCCCGTCAGCGCGCTTCGATCACCCGCTCGGCCAACGCCGCCAGCGCTGCATCACGCCCCGCGAAACGCCGGGTTCCAGAGCCATCCAACAGCATGCAGCTCGATCCGAGCTGGCCGAGGCGATTGGCAAACACGAGGTCGCTGCCGGTACGCTCCAACTGCGCGCGGGCCACCGCCTCCAGGTGTTCGTCGCTCCAGCCCGGACTTCCGGCCTTGAAGCTGACCAGGAAGAGGCCGGGGTCCCACTCGCGGACGTGGTCGACGATCTTGGGGGCGGGCGTCAGCCGCAGCAGCATTTCGGCCTGGCCGCTGGGCAACTTCTGGTCGGTGGCAGCGGCTTCGTAGTCGCCCACCGCGGCGCTATGGATGAGCACCCCTCCGGGTCGGGTGCGAAGCGCCTCCTCCATCTTGACCATCAGGTCCCGGGTCGAGCCGAACTCGCTGTGCGCAAGCGCCGGACTGGCCAGACGGGCCCGCAGGCAGGCCTCCGTGCTGCCCAGAAGGCGTACGTCGAACTGGCCGGTGAGCCGTTCGGCGAGGTCGATGCCGGTGAGTCCCGTGGAGCCGGCGCTGAGCGCGCGGATGGCGTCGATCGGGTTGCGGGTGCCGCCCGCGGTGACGAGGGCGGGGCGCAGGCTCACCCGAGGCTGTCCAGCTCGGCAAGCACCTCGCGCACGGTCTCGGCCGCTTCGCTGCCGAGGGCGTCGAGCCGCACCAGGGCGGCTTCCAGCGCGACGCGACCGTCAACCACGTCGCCGTTGGCCGCGAGCACCTGCCCGAGCATTCCCTGGCTGACGGCGGCTTCGTGGGCCAGGCCAAGCACCTCTTGGATCTCGTTGGCCGTACGGAACGCCCCTGTTGCCGTGGCCAGATCGCCGGCACCGGCGGCCCGGGTCGCGAGCATGAACCACGCGCCGGCCTCGGCTTCACGGTCCCCGGTCTGGGTGGCGGCGGTGACCAACTCGCGAGCGGCGCCCAGGGCGACGTCGGCCTTGCCGGCGCCATCGGCGGCTTCGGCGAGCGCTTGCAGCATCGCGATCTGACCGGCGAGATTACCGATCTGGCCGAGGGTGCGCGCGGCGTAGCCGAGGTGCTCAATCGCGTCATCCACCAGGCCCAACGCCAGCTCTGCCGCGGCAAGCTCGCGCAGGGTGGCGGCCCGTCCCGGCAGGTCCTTCAACAGCTCGCGGCCAACCAGCGCTTCGGTGAGCGCGCGTCGGGCTTGCGTCCAGTCGCCGCCCGCCGCCAGCACGATGCCGCATTGTTGAAGGGCGTCGATCTCCGCGGCGCGGCTCTTGGCGTTGCGGGCCATGTCCAGGCCCTCGCGGGCTTTGTCGAGGGCGCGGACTGGCTCGCGACGCGACAACCAGATGTTGCTGTACAAAAGCAAGAGCGCCGAGCGGGCGCGGGCGTGGGCGGTGGGGTCGAGCGCCCCGAGCGCATTCTGCACGGTCGCCTCTGCAACTCCGTCATCACCAAGCTCCAAGAGCAATTGGGCGAGCTGGTGGCGCGCGTGGGCGAGCCCCTCGCTGTCGGTGGTTCGTTCCCACGCCTGCACCTGCGCTTCGGCGGCGAGGCGGGCATTTTTGAGGTCGCCGGCCCGCAGACACAGCTCCATGCGTTCTTGCCACAACGACGCGACGCCTTCAAGGTCCCCGGTGCTTTCCCGCAGGACGATGCCCGCGTCCACGTGTTGGACGGCGTCGGGGTAGCGGTTCATGCCCACGCACGCGATCGCCGCGACCTGGTGCGCCGCCGCGGCCCCGGTGCGGTCCTGGTCCCCGGAGAAGGCTTCGAGCGCGGAGAGCGCGAGCGCGTACACCTGCGGCAGTTCCCCCTTCTGTAGCCGCGTCATTGCCTCGTGCAGCGCCTTGGCGCCTTCACCACTGTCGGACACGCAGCCTCCCGGGAGCGGCGGGTTAACCTGCCGCCGTGAGCATCAACGCGCAGGATGTGGCCGCGCTCCGCGGGGTTCTGAGCGCGCTGGGCTACGATACCGACCCCGAGTCTGCCGACACTCCGGCGCGGCTGCTGACGGTGCTGCGCGACTTCGCTCCGGGTCAGCCGCTCCCCACGCTCGACACCTTCGCGGCGCCCGCTGCCGGTGACGAGGTTCAGCTGCTCGCCCTCCCGTTCTACAGCTTGTGCGCTCATCATCTGTTGCCGTTCTTCGGTACGGTGGATGTGGTCTACCTCCCAGTTGAGCGCATCGCCGGGCTGGGCGCCATTGCGCGGGCGGTGCGTCACTTCTCGCGGCAACCGCAGCTGCAGGAGCGGCTTGGGGCGCAGCTCGCGGAGCATCTGCACGTCGCGCTCGGCGCTCCGGTCGCAGTGCGGGTCCGCGCACGGCAGCTCTGCATGGAGATGCGCGGGGTGGAGTCCACCGGCGAGATTGTGACCGTGGCGCGGCGGGGCAGCGGCAGCGGCAGCGCTGGCCTGTTCAGCGCCAACCCCTGACGCCCTTGCTCACCGTCGCCGGGGCGTGCTGGCGGCCCGATGGCGCCTCGATCATCGAGGGCTTCGACCTCTCGCTGGAGCCCGGCCGCGTCACTGCGGTCCTCGGTCCGTCCGGCTGCGGGAAGTCCTCGCTTTTACGGCTTTTGGCGGGCGTTCGCGCGTTGGACGGGGGCTCGATCACCGGGCGAGCCGCTCGCGTCGGCTTCGTCTTTCAGGACCCGGCGCTCCTCCCGTGGCGCAGCGTTCGCCAGAATCTGGCGCTCCCTGCCGAGCTCGGCGTCGTGACAGAAAAAGGCGCGATTGAGGCTGCGATCGAGGCGGTGGGCCTCGGAGGACACGCCGATAAACTCCCGTCGGCGCTCTCCGGGGGGCAGCGGATGCGGGTGAGCCTGGCCCGCGCGCTGTTGACCCGTCCGGAGCTGTTGTTTTTGGACGAGCCGTTTGCGGCCCTGGACTTGGCGACCCGGCGGGAGATGCAGCGGCTGGTGCTCGACGCACACGCCTCGCTGGGGTGCACCACGGTGCTGGTGACCCACGATGTTGCCGATGCGGCGCGGCTCGCCGACCGCGTACTCCGCGTGGACGGACCCCCGCTTCGGGTGGTCGCCGACGTCGCCGTTTCGGCATCGAGGCCGCGCTCACCGGACGATGTCGCCACGGTGGTACGCGCGTTGGAGTGCGCGTGAAGCGGGCGTCGTGGCCGGTCGCGCTGGTGTCGGTTGGCGTCGGCGTCGCGGGCTGGTGGCTGGTGGCTGATCGGGCCGGACCGTTGCTGCTGCCGCGGCCGGATGCCGTGGCGCTGGCGCTGTGGAGCGAGCGCACGAGACTTGCGTCGGCGCTCTATCAGACCGGCGTCGCCTCGCTCGCCGGGCTGGTGTCCGCGGCCGCGCTCGGCGTTTTCGCGGCCGCGGTGAGCTGGTTTAGCCCAACGGCGCGGCTCTCGTTGCGGCCGTGGACGGTGCTGGTCCAGGTGGTGCCGATCGTCGCGATCGCGCCGATGTTGGTGGTCTGGCTGGGCTACGGGCGCGGGGTGGCGACCGTGACCGCGGCGATCGCGGCCTTTTATCCGGTGTACTCTGCCGCGGAGACCGGGCTGGCCGCGCCGGCTCGGGACCTTGTCGACCTGTTCCGGTTGTACGGGGCTTCCCGCTGGCAGGAGCTCTTTCGGCTGCGCGCTTGGGCAGCGCTCCCCGCGCTTTTCTCCGGGCTGCGCACCGCCGCTGGGCTCGCGGTCATCGGTGCGATCGTCGGTGAGTTCATCGGCAGCAACAACGCGCCACCGACCCTAGGCTACACGGTGCTTTTCGCCAGTCGCGGGGCGAGGGCGGACCTTGCTTTTGCGGCGGTGATCGCGGCGGGTGGCCTGGCGTTGGCGCTGGGGGCGGGCATCGTCTGGTTGGAGCGGCGGCTAATCGGGCGCTGGTATGGGGGGTAGGGCCCCCAACGGCCGATTCAAGACCGTCTGCCACAACGTCGGATCGTTGCCCGACTCGGGCCCCTTGGCGTAGCACTCCCACAAGTCGGGCCCGCCAACCAGGCCCTTCTCCACCATCCACTTGTCAAACGCGCCCCAGGCGGCGCCGAGCCCCTCGTAGGGTCCGCGGTAGATGGTGCGAACGACGCGCGCCGCGGGGAGCGCCCCGGCGACGACGCGCCCCGTCGGCACCACCTCGCCGCTGACGGGCACGCCGATCTCGAAGTCGAAGACCTCCGGGTCCAGCCGCAAGTGGTGCGAATACAGCGGCCCTGTAGGACCGATGCGTTGCGCCGAAACGGTCGCGATAAGCTCTCCGATGGCGGGCCCCATCAGCGCGTGAATCTGCGCGCGCGGGATGGTCAGCCGGATGATGGCCGTGGTCTCGGCGGTGGTGGTGATGATCTCGGGAGCGTCGAGCATCGGAGGCCTCGGTTCGTGGTTCAATGGCTGGATGCTCAGTCGTCGTAATCTGATCGCCGCCGCCGCACTGCTCCCGACTCTGGCCCACGCCAAGTCACCGAGCGCGTCAGCGACCCTCGTCGCCCCCGACGACGAGGCGTTCTGGCGGGAGATACAGTCCTCGTTCACGCTCGATCGCACCGTGATCAACCTGAACAACGGGGGGTGTTCCGCCTCTCCCCGCGTCGTGCACGAGGCGCTCGTCCGCTACCTCGACCACTCCAACCAGGCGCCCGTCCACTTCATGTGGCACACGCTCGAGCCTGGAATCGAAGCGGTGCGCCGCGAGCTGGCCAAAGAGGCCGGCTGCGATCCTGAGGAGCTGGCGATCACGCGCAACAGCTCCGAGGCGCTCCAGATCGCGCAGCTCGGCCTCGATCTGCAAGCTGGCGACGAGGTCCTGACCACTGACCAGGACTACGGCCGCATGCTCGACACCTGGCAACAACGAGTGGCACGAAACGGCATCGTGCTGACCAAGCTGGCGTTTGCGGTTCCGTTGATCGATCCCCAAGAGTTCGTTCGGAAAATCGAAGCCGCGATCACCCCGCGCACCAAGGTGATCCACGTGTGTCACATCGTGAACATCACGGGTCAGATTCTTCCGGTGC
The DNA here is from genome assembly GCA_947445035.1 of Deltaproteobacteria bacterium. GTDB lineage: Bacteria > Myxococcota_A > UBA796 > UBA796 > SXON01 > SXON01. The sequence goes on along the minus strand of CANFCK010000002.1, from coordinate 36,174 downwards.
GGGAGGTGTGCGCCATGGCCCGCGCCCGTGGCATCACCACCATCATCGATGGGGCCCACGCGTTTGCGCACTTTCCCTATCGCCTCGACGAGATCGGGTGTGATTTTTACGGCGTGAGTCTGCACAAGTGGCTGATGGCACCAGTCGGAACTGGATTTCTGTATGTGCGCAAGGACCGGATCGCCGGACACTGGCCGCTGCAACCCGCGCCGGAAATCAAGAAGGCCGACATTCGCAAGTTCGAGGAAATCGGAACGCACCCGGCCGCCAACCACAACGCGATCGCCGAGGCCCTGGTCTTTCACCGCGGCATCGGCACCGCGCGCAAGCACGCACGGTTGTTGACACTCCGGCGTCGCTGGGCGGAGCCGCTGCGCGGCCACCCGCGCGTCAAGCTCATCACGCCCGAGAGCCCCCAATGGTCAGGCGCCATCGGGGTCGTAAGCGTAGAGGGTGCTGATCCACTCGTGCTTACCGGCGCGTTGTGGGAGCGGTGGCGCATCCTCGCCACGCCGATTGTGCACGCCCAATTCAACGGCATCCGCGTGACACCGAGTGTCTACACCACCTTCGAAGAGCTGGATGTCTTCGTCGGGGCGATGAAGGCGCTCCTTGCCTGATCAGCCGCCTTTGAAGGCCGCTCTGAGCTTCGCGACCGAATCCTCGGAACCCGCAACCACGGCCACGTCGTCGACATTGAGCATCGATTGGCTGCCGGGGACGGTCTCCAGCACGCCGTCCGGGCGGCGGATCGCGATGATGCCCACGCTGAATCGTTCCCGCAGTCGGAGATCAGCGAGGCGCCCCGCGAGCTTCGAGCCCGACCGGACCCGGATGTCGTCGATCACCAGCTCGGGGTTGGCGCGGTTCAGGAGCTGCTCCAGGAACTCGGCCGCGTGGGGGTGCATCAGCCGGTGGGCCATCTGGCTGCCCGCGCTGGCGAAGGGTGACACGATAGCATTGGCCCCGGCGCGTCTCGCTTTTTCGTCCGCGCCGTGCTCCTCGATCCGGGTCGAGATGTACAGCTTCGGGTTGAGTTGCCGGGCCGAAAGCGTGATGTAGACGTTGACCGCGGTCGATGGCGTGGCGACAGCGATGGCACGTGCGTGTTCGACGCCGGCCTCGCGGAGCACCGCATCCGAGCTCCCATCGCCGCGAAGGTGATGTACGCCGACGCCAAGGTCCTCCAGGGCGCGATCTTCGGTGTCGACGACGACGACCTGGCAACGGTGGTGGCGCAGGTCCTCGACCACTTCTTGCCCCAGGCGCCCGTAGCCAATGACGATGTAGTGGTTTCGAAGTGCTTTCATCAGCCTCGCCCGTTGTTGTTTGCGGAGGTGGAGCGCGAAGCGGCCGTCCATCAGGTACGCGGACAGGTGCGCGACCGCGTACCCACCGGTGCCGACGGCGGCGAGGATGTAGACCATCCCGAACAGGCGTCCGGCCGGCGACAGGGGATGCACCTCGCCAAAACCGATGGTGGTCATGGTGATCAGCGCCATCCACGCGCTCTCGAGCCAGGTCCAGCCTTCGATGACGCGAAAGCCGAGGATTCCCACCAGCAGCACGGCGATGACCAACGTGACCGGAAGGCGCAGCTCCCGGATCAACAAGGCGACGCCGCCAGGGCCGATTCCAGGTCCGCCACCAACTCATCGATCTGTTGCTGGTGGGTGCGGAACGAAAGCACACAGACGCGGAGCAGCCAGCGCCCATCGACCTCGACGCCGGTGACCAATACATGGCCGCGATCGTTGATCGCCTGCGCCAGTCGCCGTGTGGCATCATCGCCCAACTCGGGCGTAGACGCGCGCACGCGGAAGGCGAAAAGCGAGAGGTCCGGCGGCGCTACCATGTCGATCTGGGGGAGCGCCGCGATGCGGGCGTGCGCGTCGAGTGCGAGGTCGAGCTTCTCGTCCAGGTCACGACGGAAACCGGCGGCGCCGTGCATTTTGAGCGGCAGCCAGACGCGGAGCCCACGATTGTCGCGCGAGAGCTCGGGGCCCAGGTCGGCGAAGTCCCAACACTCAGGGTCACTTTCGCTGGTGGGCAGGTACGAGGCGGTGATCTGATGGGCCGCGCGGAGGGTTTGCAGGTCACGCACGAGGATGCAGCCGGTGCCATAGGGGAGGAAGAGGCCCTTGTGCGGGTCGAGGGTGACCGAGTCGGCGCGGTCGATGCCGACGAGCGCGGCGCGGCCCCGCTCGGTGAAGGCGAAGAACCCGCCGTAGGCGGCATCGACGTGAAACCACAGATTTTCACGGGCGCACAACGCGGCGAGCGCGGGGAGGGGGTCGACCGCGCCCGTCGCCGTCGTGCCGGCCGAAGCGACGACCATCGCCGGGCGGAGACCAGCGGCCCGGTCGGCGGTGATTATCGCTGCGAGCGCGTTCGCATCGAGCCGAAAGTGGGCATCGACCGGTACGCTGCGCACCTGATCGGCGCGGAAGCCCGCGACGCGGGCGGCCTTATAGACCGAGTGGTGCACCAGCGACGAGGTGTAGATTGTCCCGTCTGCGAAGCGCTCCCCCAGCCGGTCGTGGCGGGCGGCCACCACCGCCGCGAGGTTGGCCAGCGACCCTCCGGTGGTGAGCAGCCCGCCCGCGCCGGGCGGTAGCCCAAGCAGGTCGGCGAACCAGCGAATGACGTTGGTCTCAAGCTGCACAAGTCCCGGCGCCGCCTGCCAGATGCCGACATACCGGTTGACCGCGCCGGCCAACAAATCACCCACCGCCGCGTGGAACAGCCCGCCCCCCGGGATGTACGCCAGGTATCCGGGCCCGGCCGTATTCAGCCCAAAGGGGATGATCCGTTCGAACAGTTGGCCCAGCAAGCGCCGAAAGGGCACGCCCGCTTCCGGGAGCGGCTCGCGGAGGGAGCGGACGAGCTTCTGCGCGCCATCCATGTGGTGGTTCGGCGCGGTCGGCAGGGCGGCGATGAACGGGACGAGCCGATCCATCGAGTGCGCCACCATCGCGCGCATCTCCCGTTCGGAGAGCTCCAGCGACGGGGAGGGACGGAGGCGACGGGGCACGTGCGCGCTTATCCTGCGTGCCGACCGCGTCGCGGCTAGGTCGCGTCAAGCCGGTGGGCGGCCCGCCGCCACGAGCGCCGCGAATTCGCCGTTGGTGACCAGCTTCTGAAGGTCGGAAGCCCCCCCGACCAGCTGCCCGTTCACAAACACCATTGGGTAGGTGGGCCAGCCCGCCCACAGCTTGATCGCCAGCCGCTTGCGCCAGCCGACCGCGTAGTTGCCATAGCCCAAGTAGGTGTGCGAAACGCCGGCGGCCGTCAGCGCACGACGGGCCCTCCCCACGGACGGGTTCCAGCCCATCCCGACGACGACGAACGCGTCGGAAGCGACGGCCGCGGCGACCTCGGCAACGGTGTCGGCGTGCTTTGTGGCACGGGTGAGGGCGGCCGCGGGATGGACCGGCGGAGATGGGGGGAGGGACATGGGCCCTTCTAACCCTCTGCCATGCCGTCGTCGTCGGCCGGGAAGCATGCCCCGGAACCCCGGCCGGATTGCGGGCGAGCATCAGGGAGATCCTCCTCACGATGCCTCTGCACGGCGAGTTCGGTAGCACCTCTCGACCACTCGCCCGGGGCTGCCTTCGTCGAGCCACTCGACTGTTCTGCGTGGCGCGAGATTTCAAGGATGGATGAGGAGAACTCCTCGGCGGCGACGGCCTGGATGTTGGCTACGGTGCTGTCCGCGGCGCTGCGGCCGCCGGGGATAGTCTCGCCGGTCGTGGCAAAGCTGTGGTTCAGGCTCTTGGAACCGGCGTCAAGCTCGGTTGCTGCCCCCGCCAAGGTAACAGTCCGAGCCTGAACGCCGGTTTGAAGTGTAAGAGCCATGTCGCGGCGCTCGGAGGCCATCGCCTGGGGCTCGCCGTCACGTCCTGCAAAAGTGGTCAACGCGGTGTTGCATTGGCGAGCGCCGACCGCGAAGGTGCCGGTCCAGGCGCGCTCGATGAACCGGCGATGGTATCGACCGTCAGCCGCCGCTTCGAGCGTGGCGATGAGCTCGCGTCGGCTCCCGTCGACCAGGTCGAGGAGCGCATTGATGGCGTTCGACCTTGGTGATGACGGGGTGGGTAGGCATGGGAGCGTCTCCGTTCTGTACCCTTCATCGGGTGGCGAAATGTCGCACTTGAGGGCGCCGGTGCGAAACAGTGCGGCGCGGGCACTGGGCACTACGTGTTTCCACCTATTCCGCGTCGCGGCGTAAATTGCGGCCGAATCCAGAGCCGTCCACCGACATCGTCCGCAATTGGTCGTGTGCGGCATTGTGCCGCAGTCGGCGCGCGCTGCTGTGCATTTTTTTCAGGGTTCTCAGCGCCCGAGGATAGGCCCGGCCAAACGATGGCCCGCCCCCGCGACCCCGACCGCGCCTGCTTCCTGGAGCGCACCAGCCGTGCGCTCTCGCTGCCGGTCGGCGATGTCGAGGGCCGGCTTTCGCGGTCGCTCCGGTCAAGCGTCCGACTCAACCCGCTGCGTGCCGACGTCGCCGCCACCGAAGCGGCCGCGCGCGCCCTGGGGATGGCGCTGACCGCGATCCCGTGGGCCGCGCACTGCTTTCACTTCGAAGGCGACAAGGCCGCGCTGGTCGCGTCGCCTCTTTTCCAAGAGGGGCACCTGTTCCTCCAGAATGCCTCGAGCTTCGTCCCGCCCGTGGTCCTCGCCCCCGAACGCGGCCAGCGCATCCTCGATGTGTGTGCGGCGCCCGGCGGCAAGTCGGCGCACGTCGCCGCGCTGGTCGACAATGCTGCTTCGCTGCACCTCAACGACGCCTTGCGCGCCGACAAGCTCGCGGAGGTCACCGCGCTGCTCGGCGTCCGCTCGGACAGCATCACCCGCCACCCCGGCCAGTACATCGACAAGTTCGTGGAAGGCCCCTTCGAACGGGTGCTGCTGGACGCGCAGTGTGGCGGTGAGGGCATGATCGACCTTCGGCACTCGCAACCCTTCCGCTTCTGGTCGCTGGCGCGCATCAAGAAGTACCACCACCTCCAGCGCAGCATGCTCCAGGCGGCCTGGCGCCTGCTTTCACCCGGCGGCTTGCTGGTCTACAGCACGTGCACCTTCGCGCCAGAAGAGAACGAGGCCCCGCTGCACCACTTGTTGATGCATCGCCCCGAGGCCGCGGTGGAGGCCATCGATCTCCCGATTCCGGGGCGGCGTCCGGCGGTCCTGCGTTGGGACGGCGAGAGCTTCAACCCTTCGCTCGCGGGCGCCTTGCGTTTGGCCCCGTCCGACGATTTTGAAGGGTTTTTTGTCTGTCGCATTCGCAAGCGGGGGTAGAGCACCAAGTGCTTCCAGTGCGGTTAGGCGCAATCCCACCCCGGAGAAGCCCCTGGAACCCACCCCCGCCGCCGTCGCGGCCTTCGCAGCCGCCCTGCCTGGCGATCCACGCATCGTGACCAAGAAGATGTTCGGCATGCCTTGTGCCTTCGTGAACCGGCAGATGTTCTTCGGCACCTTCGACGACACGTTGGTGGTACGGCTCGGCGGGGCGCGCGTCGCGGCCGTCAGCACCGAGCCCGGCCGCCAGGTGTTCAGCCCTCGCGAAAATGCACCTTGGGCCGACTATGTCCAGGTCCAAGCCACCGAACCAACCGAGGTTCTCCGCGCGCTGGCCGCCGAAGCGCTCGCGTGGGCGGCCGCGCTGCCGGTCAAGGGGAAAAAGCCCAAAGTTCGGCCTCCGAAGCGCAAGGCGGCCACCCCACCCGAGCCCTGGTAGCGTCACGCGGGTTCGGCCGTCGCAGGTTCCGCCGTACGCGCAGGTCTCGACGGGGCCGATGGGGCGGTCCACAGGGTGGCGCGTCAGCGGCGGCCGGTTGCCGCTGCTCCTCGTTCACCCCCCCAACTCCGCCACCTCACCGGCCTCCAGATAGCGCCACGATCCCTCCGGCAGCCGCTCGTCGATCGCGAGGCTGCCGATCGCAGGGCGGTGCAGCGTCAGGACGTGGTTGCCCGCCGCCGCGACCATGCGGCGCACCTGGTGGTATTTCCCCTCTGTCAGCACGATGCGGAGCGTGTCAGCGGCCAGCAGCTCGGCGGAAGCGGCCGCCACGGGAACACGCTCGTCGCGGAGCTGGACCCCGGTCCGCAGGGCGTGGACGAACGCGCTCGTCCCCGGCTCGGCGAGCGTGGCCACGTAGGTTTTGGTGACCGCGTGCCGCGGGGAGCCCAGGTGATGAATGAAGTTGCCATCGTCCGAGAAGATCAGGAGCCCGGTGCTGTCGGCGTCCAGCCGCCCCACTGGCTGCACCCCGCGCGCGTCCAGCTCGGGCGGCAAAAGCGCGAACACGCTGGCGTGGTGCTGCGGCTTGCGTGACACTTCGTGGCCGAGGGGTTTGTGCATCGCAAGATAGACGCGCTCGCGGCTGACCCACTCCACGCCGTCCACGGCGTAGGGCGTACCCTCTGCAAGCACGCGGACATCGGGGTTCTCGGCGAGCACCCCCGCTACGGTGACCCGGTCTGACCAGACCATCGCCCGGCAGGTGCGGCGCGTGCCGAAGCCTTCGTGTTGGAGCAACTGGTCCAAGGGCAGGGTGCCCGCCGGTCGCGTCACGACGCATCGCCGCGAACCAACCGGGCCAGGCGGAGTCGGGTGATCTTCGCCTGCTCGCCCGCGGCAATTCGCAGCTCGGCAGCCGGCTCGTTGTCGATGCGGTCGTCCAGCCGGTCCAGCATCTGCTCGGCGCTCAACCCCGAGGCGCAGACGATGAAGATCATCCCGAAGCGCGCTTCATAGGCGGCGTTCCCGGCAGCCAGCACCTCGAGGGTCTCTTCGGATGCCGCCGCGACGCCCGCCTGCTCGGCCGCGCTCCAGGCAGCGGTCGCGGCGAACTTTTCGCGGAGGGCCGTGACATCGGCGCCGAGCTTCGGGTGGTGCGAGAACGCTTCTCGCCAGTCGCCGTCCCCGAGGTGCCACCAGACGTTGTCGGCCTCGCCGAAGATCTGGGTTTCCGACGAAAATGGGCGCAGCGCCAACATGGCTTCGACCCAACGGCGACTGCCGCACGCGCGGGCGAGCGCTTCACGGGCCGCTTCGCTCGATAGGGCGTTGAGGTGCGCCACCAACCCCCACGGGTCAGGGCCCGGCGCCACCGAAGGCGTGCCGAACGCCCGCAGGCGGGAGATGCCGCCGTCCGGCACGATGCGGAGCCGCAAATGGGTCCATGGGCCGCTGCCCTGAAGCTCGAAGTCGCGACTGTCATGCGCGCGCAGACGAGAGAGGGGAAGGATCTCGGTCCAATCAGGGTGATCGACCAGCTTCGACGGGGGAGCGCCGGGCCAGTGCAAGGCGTCCACCGCGGCACGATCCGGGTAGTTGCCCTTGAAATGGTGGGTCTGGAGCGTCAGCCGGCTGAGCACGCCCGCCTGGCCGAGACGGAGGATGATCCAGTCCATTCCCGGGGGACGGCTGCGCCGCGTTTCCCACCCGTTGCTCATGATCGGCGATTCGCCGGGGAGGACGAGGTTGGTCATCGGCGAAAAGAAGCTGTCACTTGCCACCAGGGGGACGCCTCCGCGCTCGATCGCGGCAAGGTCGATCTGCCCTGAAAGCACGGTGGGAGCGGGCTCGCCGTAGATGCGCAGCCGGGCGATGCCGCCGTCGGGGATCATGTTGAGGCGCACGTGGGTCCAGACGCGGTCCGAGGCCACGGCCTGCACGTTGCTGGACCCACGCTTGAGCGGCGTTTCGGCAAAGAGGTTGGTCCACGGCGTCGAATCGCGAAGGGCGTCGGGGGTGGTGTCCGCGGGCACGTCACAGGCATCGACCGAGGCAAAAGGAGCGTGGTTGCCGAGGAAGTGCGCGGTGTCGATGTCGACCGCCCGGATGCGCCCCGGCACGCCGAGCCGGATGATGCACCAGTCGTGACCGGGCACTCGCTTGCGCCGGGACTCCCACCCGTCCATCTCCTTGCCGCGGTCGGTGTACGTGCTGGGGTCGAAGGCCGCGGGTTCGCGCAGGAGCAAACGGCCGGCGTCGGCAAAGAAGTCATCGCTGCTCAAAAGTGCAACCCCGCCGAGCTGCGCCGAAGCCAGATCGACAAGCCCGGTGAACAGGGCAGGGGCTCCGAGGACTTCGGCCATGAGGACTCCGGTCTAGCCGCGGGTGCCGCGCGGATGGAGGAGCGGCCGTCCGCGCGGTCGGCCCAGCGGGGCCCCGTTTTCCACGATGCGGTCGCCGGCCAGCCAGACGTCGACGATCTCGCCGTCCAGGTGCAGGCCCGCGTACGGGGTGGTGGGGTGCTTGTGCAGGAGCGACGCAGAATCGACCACCCCCCCAGACTCGGGCCGCCACCGCAAGAGGTCCGCGCGCGCCCCGACCTTCAGGTTGCCGCGGTCGGGGAAGCCTGCCAACGCCGCCGGCCCGACCGCCATCCACTTGCCCAGGATCGTCTGCCCGATGCCACGGCGGTGGGCTTCGGTCCAAACGGCGCGCAGGCCCAACTGCAGCGACGCGATGCCACCCCAGGCGTCGGTGAAGCTGCCGCTGTCGAGCCGCTTGAGCGCCGGTGTACACGGGCTGTGGTCGGTGACCACGAAGTCCAAGGTGCCGTCCGCAAGCGCGGCCCACAGCGCGTCCCGGTTGGCGTCTTCGCGAATGGGGGGCGCACACTTGTAGGCGGTGGCGCCGTCCGGGATCTCTTCCGCGCGCAGGCACAGGTAGTGCGGGCAGGTCTCCGCGGTCAGCGGCAGGCCCTCGGCCTTGGCGGCGCGCACGATGTCCAACGCGGTGGCTGACGACAAGTGGACGATGTGGGCGCGGCACCCGGTCTCCCGGACCAGCCCTACGATCAGCGCAACCGCTCGATCCTCGAGCTCCTTGGGGCGGCTGTGCAGGTAGGTGGCGTAGGCGCGAGGGTCGGCGTCGGACGCGACCGAGGACAGCTCGCCTTCAAGCTCGGCGTGGACCAGGAGGGGCACGCCCGCACCGCGCAGGATGGGCATGACCTCGCGAAGATGAGCCTCGGTAACCGCGGGAAAGTCATCGATGCCGCTGGGGCAGAGAAAGGCCTTGAAGCCGCGCGCACCGGCGGTGACCATCGGGACGAGCTCGGCGGCGTTGCCCGGCACGACGCCGCCCCAGAAGGCCATGTCCACGAAAAGCTGGCCGTCCGTCGCCGCGATCTTGGTGTGGAGCGCCTGCACGGTCGTGGTGACCGGGGTCGTGTTGAGCGGCATGTCCACCAGCGTGGTGATCCCTCCGGCGGCCGCCGCCAGGGTTGCCGAACGAAACCCTTCCCAGTCGGTGCGCCCCGGCTCGTTGACATGCACATGCGTGTCGACCAAGCCCGCCATCAGCACGTCGTGGCCGAGGTCCAGGGAGCGCTGCGGCGCCGGACCGGGCTCTACCGCCGTGATGATGCCGCCCCGTACGGTGACCGCCCCGCGGATGAGTTGGCCGTCCCAGAGGACGCGGCGACTGGCGAGCACGCGGTCTGACATGGGTTGCTGTAACCCGGCGGCCGGGGACCGGTCAGTCTCCGCCGAGCAAGCCCAGCCTCGTCAGCTCGGACTCCAGCGTCTCGGCGGCGCGTCGGTGGCCGAGCGGAACGGCGCGCGCTGCCGCCCACTCCCGAAGCCGGCGCTGTGGGGAGGGATCGCTGGCGGTGGCCGCAAGCGGCACCCCGATTCCCTCCCGATACATCGCGAGGGCCTCCTCGCTGAGCTGCAACTCCACGGGAAAAACCGTGACCGCCATGGGCGCCCCGCATCGCTGAGACTCAGCCACTGTCGCATCCAAGAGCGCCAGGCTCGTGCTCCAGCCGCGTTCGTTTTGCTCGGAGGGCTCCTCCAACGGTAAGAATCGGTATCCCGGGCTGTCCTCGAGGTTGAGCACCCGCAGGGCGTACAACCAGCCCTTGAGTTGCTGAAAGCCGGCCGTCAGGAGGCAGGAGCGGCGAAGCAAATTCCACGCGGCGTGATCGGCCTTCGCGCGCCCGCGCGGCGGGGCACGGCCTCACGTGCCCGGCGACTTCGCGGTTGCAACGTCGACCCCCCTGAACCCCAGCTCATGGATGCGGACAGCGCCGCCGATGAAGTGGCCCTTGGTGGCGCCCGGAATCAGTTCGGTCATTTGTCCGGGCCGTACCGAAACCCTGGTGAACGCCGCGCTGTGGAGCACGTCGACGCTTCCGGGTCGCGCCAATCGCAAGTAGCCTTCGATCAGACCGAGCGAGAACGGTGTGGAAACCAGCGCCACACCGACCCGGAGCATCTTTCGAGCCGTCGACATCTGGCGCCAAAGTATCTTGGCCGGACGACGGAAGCGCATCTCGTTCGTTCGTGGGCGCGCGGGGTTTGGCGCTGATGCCCGATCCCCTCGCCGACGCCGCCGCCTCGGAACGCGTAGAACTACTGGATTATCACGGGTGGTTCTGCGGAAACGGGATCGACAGCCGGGACAGCTGGGTGAGCGATGATTGCGCCCACCCCACCTCGGTAGGGCATCACCAGCTGCGCCGCCTTGCCTTGGAGGCGTGGACGGGGGAGCGGTGCGACTGATACCGTGCCTCTGATGGACGCCCAGCTCCTCCAGTGGCTCTCGGTCAACCTGCGCTGGTTTCACCTCGTCACCGGCGCGGCCTGGATCGGGGCGTCGTTCTACTTCAACTGGTTGAACAACAATATCCGGCCAGCCGGGGGTGACGATCCCGACCCCGCGGTCAAAGGCGAGGTGTTCGCCATCCACGGCGGCGCATTCTACCGGGTGTCCAAGTACGAAGGGGCGCCGGCCCGCTTGCCGGCCATCCTGCATTGGTTCAAGTGGGAAGCCTATTTTACGTGGATCACCGGCTTTTTGCTCCTCGGCACGACCTACTGGTACGACGCCGCGGCGATGATGGTCGATCCGGCGGTGCGCGCGCTCAGCAGTGGTGCGGCGATCGGCGTCGGCGCCGCCTCGCTCCTCGGGGGGTGGCTGCTCTACGATGGGCTCTGCCGCTCACCGATCGGGCAGCGTCCCACCCTGCTGGCGGGCATCGGCTCGGCGCTTTTGGTCGCCGGCACCTGTGCGCTCTTTGAGGTCCTGGCACCTCGGGCCGCGGCGATGCATGTCGGCGCGATGTTGGGCACGATCATGGCGGCGAACGTGCTCTTCGTCATCATCCCCGGCCAGCGAGCGATGGTGGACGCGATGGTCGCGGGGCGCGCCCCGCCGCTTGGCGCCGGTGCCGCGGGCGCATTGCGCAGCCTTCACAACAACTACCTCACGCTTCCGGTGCTTTTGGTGATGGTCAGCAACCACTACCCGGCCGCGTGGAGCGGCGACTGGGGCTGGCTCATCGTGCTCGCGCTCTGCGTGTGCGGGGTGCTCGTCCGGCACGGCTTCAATCTGCGCGGGCAGGGCCGCTCACGGCCGTTCGTCGTCTCGTGGATTGGCGCGGGGGGGCTCTGCCTGGTGGCGTTGGCGACGTTGCGTCCAGGGCCCGCCGCCTCTGAGAGCGGGGCGCCACCGGTGTCGACGACCCAAGCGCAAGCAATCATCGCGACACGATGCATGCCCTGCCACGCCACCGAGCCGACGCTGCCAGGGTTCGTGGCGCCGCCCAAGGGGCTCGCTCTCGAGGACCGCGCTACGATCCTGGCCAATCACGAGAAGATCGCCAGCCAGGTCGAAGCGCGGGTCATGCCGCTCGGCAACCTCACCGGGATGACAGACGAAGAACGCGCGGTGATCGTGGCCTGGGCGCGGGGGTTGTAGGGCGGCGACTGTCGGCATAGGCCCACCAGCGTGCAGAATCTCGGGCTCGTCCTGTGCATCGCGAACACCCAGCCCCCGGGCGCAACCGGTCCCGACGTGCGACGGGCGTGCGATCGTGCCTACTTCCCCTTGCTCGATCTGCTCGACGAGTACGCGACGATCCGGGTGTCGATGCACTGGAGCGGCCAGCTGCTCGAATGGATGGAGATGCACGCGCCGGACCGGCTGGAACAGCTGCTGAAGCTGGCCCGCAGCGGTCGCATCGAAATCCTGGGTGGACTTCACGGAGGGGCGCTTCTGCCGAGCCTCCCCGAACGCGACGCGGTCGGGCAGATGCAGCTTTCGCTGCGTTGGTGGCGTCAACACGCGGACCTGCGGGTGCGCGGCGCTTGGCTCCCTTGTTACGCCTGGGACCCGGTGGCGCCGAGGATCTTCGGTCGACTTGGTGTGCAGTTCTCGGCGTTGGAAGTGGCGCAGCTCGGCACCGGCGCCACCGGCGACGGCTATTGGCTGGCCGAGCGAGAAGGCAACATTCTTGCGCTCTTCGGGGTCGACCCGCTTTTGAGTAGGATGATCCCCAACGCTTCGCCGGCGCGAATCATCGACGAGATTGCCTCGCGCTCCCGACTCGGCCACCGAGTGCTGACCGTCTCGGTCCAGGGCGAAGACTTCGGCGCCGCCATCGACAGTTCGTCCACCCGTTCGTTCGGGGGGGAGCGTGCGTGGGTCCGTCGTTTCTTCGCCGCGCTCAACGACGCGTCGCCCTGGCTCAAAGGGGTCCACTTCGGCACGGTGCTCGACCGGGTCCGGCCCTCGGGCCGGGTGTACCCCCCGGCCAGCGTTCAATCCTCGGTCGCGGCCGCCGCGCTGGGTGGGGCTGCCGGTTCGGCCTGGCAAACCCTCGTCGCCGACATCCGGCGTGGCACCGATCCCTCGCTGGCCCGGGCCGCGCCTTTTCTGCGCATCCCGGGTTGGGAAGCGACGCTGGCGTCGTACCCGGAAGTGCTGCGCCTGCACCGACGAATGCTGCGTACGTCGCGCGAAGTGGCCCGCCTCCGCTCAATGTTGCGTCCCGATGGACGCCCCCGCGAAGACGGCGATGGCATGGTCGACGCCCTTGCGGAGGCCACGGCGGCGCTCTACCGTGGCCAGAACGGAAGCGCCTACGCCCACGGCATCGACATCGGCGCCCAGCTCGGCGACATTCGCCATCAAGCGTGGGCGAACCTGATCCGCGCCGAGTACGCGGTGCACATCGCCCTCGGCGACGCTGGACGGCTGGTGGTCGAGCAGACCGACCACGATGGTGACGGTCGCAACGAGATCATCGTTCGTACACCCACATTCTGTGCGTTCGTGTCGCCCTCGCAGGGGGGCTCGCTCTTCGAGCTCGACACCTGGGCGCTCCCCGGCAACATCCTCAACGTCCGCACCCGCCTGGGCGAGCCTCACCACGATGCGGTGATCCGCGGCGAAGAGTTGCCCCAGGTGATCGAGACGTCGCCCGAGCTGACCACGGTCATCATCGACGACGAAGACGATACCGACGAGACCACCGTGGATGAGAGTGACCGCCTGGTCCGGATGGCCGGGGTCAACCTCGCGGGCCGGCTGCACTACGATCGGCACGTGCGGGGCGCGTTCGTAGACCACTTTTTCGGGCCGGAGACGACGCTCGAGAACCTCCGGACCGGGCGCTATGCCGAGGCCGGTGACTTCGTCGGCGCCGACTACCAGCTGCTCGCGGTCGAGGACGAGGACCCGGCTGAGGTGAGCGTCAACCTTGCGCGCGACGGCAATGTCGTCGAGGGCTCGGCGCTCCGGCTCATCCGCTTGGTGAAGCGTTTTGTGTTCAACGCCGATCTCCCAAGCTTTGAAGTTCGGTATGAGATCGCCAACCGTTACCACGAGCCGGTGCGCACGCGCTTCGCCGTCGGCATCGACCTGAACCTGGACTCGGTCCTCGGCCCCGACACCTTCCTCGAAACCGGCCGCGGCGTTCGGGTGCCCTTGGATCAGATCGGCGAGCTTGACGAGATCACGAAGCTGTCGTTGGTGGACGCCAACCGGGGCTACCGGATCACCCTCAGCCCGCGGCAGGCCGCGCGCGTGTGGCACTTCCCCATCGAGACGGTGAGCCGATCGCCGGCCGGGGTCATGCCCCTTTTTCAGGGGGTCGCGTTGTATTTCTGGTGGCCGATGGAGCTGTGGGGCCAGGAGAAACGCCGCGTCGAGATTGGCGTCTCCGTGGACGCGTGAGTGGCGCACGGTAGCTTCTGTTTGGTGCTGCACGGCCACCTGCCGTGGGTTTTGCACCACGGACACTGGCCCCACGGGGAGGTCTGGCTCTACGAAGCCGCCGCGGAAAGCTGGATGCCGCTTTTGGAGGCCTTTTCCGATGGCCTGTGTCCGGTCACCCTTGGCCTCACACCGGTTCTTTTGGAGCAGCTCGGTCATCCGCGGTTCAAAGACGGCTTTCCGAGGTGGCTCGAGCAGATGCGCGCCCGGGCGGTGGCGGACCGTGCCGAGATGGCGGGGCGCGGCGAACTGCACCTGGCGTGGTTGGCCGAGCGCGCGGAGGCTCAGTTCGTGGTGCTCGCGGCGCGGTTCGAAGCGTTGGATCGTGACCTGCCAAAGGCGTTTGCCAGGCTCGCAGACACCGGCGTCATCGAGTTGATGACCAGCAATGCCACGCACGCGTACATGCCGCTTTTGCGCGACGATCGCTCGGCGCGCGCGCAGGTCCGCGCCGGCGTGCACACCAGCCGCAAACATCTGGGGCGTCGGCCGGCGGGGGCCTGGCTTCCCGAGTGTGCCTATCGGCCAGGGGGGCCGTGGTCACCGCCCGTGGGAGACCGCAGCGTGCGCCCCCGCGCCGGCGTCGAAGAGGTCTTCGCGCACGAGGGCGTGGGCTATTTCATTGTGGATGCCCACCTTTTCGCGGGGGCCCGCAGCGAAGGAACCCAGACCCCCGCCGGCTTCACCAAGGTCGCGTGGGATCAGAGCACCTGGGACGACAAACGGGGCTGGCGCAGCGTACTCGAGCCCCACCTGGTCAGCAGCGACGGTGGGCCCGGGCGGCTGGTTGCGCTTGCGCGGCACCCGGAGGTCAGCGAGCAGGTGTGGAGCGGCGAGGTCGGCTACCCCGGCGATGGCCGCTACTTGGAGTTCCACAAGCGTCACGGTCGCGACGGGCTCCGCTATTGGCGAGTCACGGCGCCGAGCACCGACCTGGGGGCCAAGGAGCCCTACCAGCCGGCCGAGGTCGAATCGGCGCTCTACACCCACGCCCAGCACTTCGTGGCGGTGGTCCGGAGCATCTTGCGTCGGTACCATGAGCGCACCGGACGGCACGGGGTTGTGGTCGCGCCCTTCGACGCCGAGCTTTTCGGCCACTGGTGGCATGAGGGGCCGCGGTTTATCCGCGAGGTGATGAAGGCCTTCGCGGCCGATGATTCGGTGCGCCCCCGCACGGTCTCGTCGCTGCTCGCCGATTGGCCGGCCGACAAGGTCGTGTCGATGCCCGAGGGCAGCTGGGGCGAAGGCGGCGACCACCGCGTATGGCTCAACGACCAGAGCCGCTGGATGTGGGAGGCCGCGCACGGCGCCGAGGATCGCCTCTTTGATCTGTTGGGTCGGCTCGATTGGCGCGGCAGCGAGCTGATCGCGGGGCCGTTGCGGCTGGCGGCCAGGGAGCTGCTGCTGCTCCAGGCCAGTGACTGGCAGTTCGTCATCCACACCGGCGGCGCGGTGGACTACGGCTACCGCCGCTTCTGCCAGCACCTCGCGCGGTTCGACCAAGCCGCGACCATCGCCGACGCCAGGGCCCGCGGGGTGCCGGATGACGCGGTCGCGCTCGCCGAGCTCGACGAGATCAGGCTGCACGACTCGTGTTTTGAGGACCTGGACCTGGCGTGGTGGAGTTGAGTCCCCGGGGTTTGACCTAGATGCCGCGGGAGCTCCGCACCTGCCCAGTGACCGGCGTCGTTGTCCTCATCAACGACGCATGGCCCGACGCGCCCCTGCCGGCGGTGGCTCCGGTGGCACCTTGCTGGTCCTGCGGAAACCCCGGTCCGGTGCTCGCACGGCGAGGTGGGGTTGTGGCCGTGCCGCACCCGGTGCCTGCGCTGGGGATCGAGGGCGAGGTGCGCCCAAAAGCCGAACGGCCGGGTGTTCGTCGTGACGCGGTGGGCGTGCATGAGTTGCTTTTTGGCCGGCATGACGAAGCCGATCCTGACAGCCTCCTCTTGGCATCCGAGCGTATCGACGACTTACGACGCGATCGCCGTCTTCGCGGGTTCTCGCTCCTCCGCCGGGCCGCGCCGGGCCGGCACCCCGCTTGGGAACTCTTTGCGATTCCGACGGACCTCGCGCCAACGGACGGCCGGGCTTGGCGGGACGACGAGCTTCTGGATGGGCGCCGCGTACTGGCCCGTGTCGATGGCGCCGTGGCGATCGCGGCCTGGGCGCCGGTGGCTCCCTTTGAAGTCTGGGTGCTGCCGGAAGCCGGGGGGGGGAGTTTCCTGCGCAGGTTGGCGCTGTCGGCCAACTCGCGGAGGGGGTGCTCGCGGCCATGGTGGCGTGGCTGGGCGGCCCTGAGGTGTGGATGACCGTGGAGTGGGGGAGCCCCTGGCGGATCGTTCTGCGCCCGCGGTTGCGCTTGGGACTCGCCACCGAGGCCGTGGGCTTGCCCGGGCATGGCGTCTTTCCGGAGCGGGCGGCGAGGGAGCTCGGGGGGGTGATGGGGGGGCGGTGAGGGGTGGCCGAGCGGCCCCATCACCCGCCGAGCAGCTCCTTCATCAGCTGCCGCTGCCCGGGAGCCAGCCTCGCCCGCGGCCGCACCCGCCTCACGATCGCCAGCGCGCTCGGCGCGTCGTGCGCGAGCCGCTCACGGACCAGCACCCCCATGATCACTGCGACGCTACGCCCGTGGCCGTACGCGCAGTGCACCAGCACCGAGGCGCCCTGTTGTCGCCACGCCACCACCTGGTCTACCGCCGCCTCCCAGTCTTCGCGTCGAGGCCCCGCGCCATCGAGCATGGGGATGTTGCGATAATGGTCGGCGTCACCCCGGCGGGGAAGCTCGGCGGTGAGGTCCAGCTGGGCGAAGCCGGGGGCCCCGCGACGCGGCCAGGCGCCGACCCACAATCCCGGAACGACCTCCTGGCGCTCGGAGAGGCCGAAGCGCTGGGCCGCGGCGGCGACCGCGCTCGAAAAGAGCAGCACTGGCAGCAGCAGCCCGCGCGACCCCCGCTCCTTCAAGAGCCACCGCGGGCGCCGCAGGAGGTAGGCCAACCCCACCAAAGCGGTCGAGGCGGCCGTCCAGTACACCCAGACGGCCGCCCAAAGGGGGAGCAGCGTGGCCACCCAACCCTCGAGCCCGGCGACGATGAAAATCGGAAGCGCGATCACCGGCACAACCTACCCGCTTCGATCGTCGCCCCGTGCCAGGAGCTCGGTCAACTGCAAGAGCGTGGCGTGGAGTCGATCCAACTCCCCGTGCCCGAGCTCGCGCCGGAGGTCGGCCTCGATCTCCCCGAGCACCACGAGCCCGTGCACGATCGCCTCGCCGCCGCGTGGCGTGAGCCGCACGATCGAGGCGCGGCGGTCGGTCGGATCCACCACGCGCTCGACCAGCGCCCACGCGACGAGATCGTCCAGCAGTGGCCCAACGGCCTGTTTCGAGACGCCAAGACGTTTGGCCAGCGCGCTCGACCGGGTGCCCGACGTGGTGAGGTGCGGGAAAAGTTGGGTGTGGGCGAAGCGGAGGTCTGGTGCAGCCCCCGCCTGCACGCGCCGGAGCGCCGCTTCGTTGTACAGCCGAGCAGCGCGGAAGAGGACCTGGCCCAGGCTTGCGCGAAGCGTGGCATCGGGGACCGCGGGTGGGGACAAAGTCAAGCTCCTTGACGAACTGGTCAAGTTGCTTTACTATTGATCCACTCCCGAGTCAACATGAGCGCCACCCTCAATCTCGTCTGCGACGGCCTCTGGACCATCCACCACCGGGAGTTTTCGATCGGCGGCCTGCAGATCGGCACCCGGTCCAACGTGGTGCGGCTCCCCGACGGTTCGCTGGCGTTACACGCGCCGGGCCCCCTCGACGCGACAGAGCTTGCGGCGGTCCGAACCTTGGGAACGGTGTCGGCGCTCATCTTCCCGAACCTCCTCCACACTGGATTCGCCGCCCGCGCCGCTGCCGCGTTTCCCGAGGCGCGGGTCTTTGCAGCGCCGGGTGTCGCGACCAAGGTTCCGGGACTCCGGGTGGACAATGTTTTGGGCCAATCAGTGCCGAGTGTATTCGCGGGAGTGGCGGAAATGTTGGTGTGGGAGGGCTGCCCTCTTGTCGACGAGCGCATCTTTTTCCTGCCCGCCACTCGCACCCTCCTCGCGGTCGATCTCAACTTCAACCTGCACGGGCTCACGGGCCTGACCCGGTTTGCAATGTGGCTGAACAACGCCAACGATCGCTACTGCGTGACCCGGTTGGCGCGCTCCCAGTATATCAAGGATGCCGCGGCGGCGGGGCGCAGCATCCGCGTGATGGCCGACGCCTGGGACATCGACCGCATCGTGGTGAGCCACGGTGAGATCGTCGTCAGTGGAGGGCGGTCGCTACTGCGTGAGGCGTGGGCGTTTGCAGGGTAGGGGCGGCTACGCCGCTGGGCTTGTCCCGGCTGCGGGAGGGGGCGTCGGCGGGGCCACGAGGGCCGGGTGCGAAGCGAGCCCAGGCGCGACTTGCTGAACCAGACGCCGGGCCAGGGTGACCAACGCCGCTCCGGAGTCCAATCCGGAATCGGCGGGGGGCGGGATCGGCTTGAGGGTCGATCACATTTCGTGGGGCATCAACGGGACGCGGTGCCGAACCGGTAGTGGACCACCCCATCCGGCCATGCCGTTCCGCCGCCGGGCGCCACGATCGGGGTGGCGCCGGTGGCCACCAACGCCTGGTCGAGGCGACGGGTCGCCCCTTCACCCAAGCGCGCGCCGAGCACGAGGAGGTCGGTGAATCCGCCGTCCGTGGCGGCCTGTACGGCCGCGCCGAACGACGAGCCCGGATTCCCGGCGGCGCCTCGCTCAAGCGCGTCCAGGAGGCGGAGATGGACGCCACGCGATGCGCGATTGGTTTCTCCCAGCGCCCGACCGTGCCACAAGGGGCCGAGGAGCACGTCCGAAACGGGCGGCACGCCCGGCGGGCTCCGGTCGCGACAGGGGAACTCGACAAGCCGACCCCCGGGCGCAAGCGCGGTCCATACCTCTCGCGGCACCAGCGACGACGCGGGCAGCGGCAACGGTGTCGGGGAGCGCGCCACCAGCTCGATCACGGCGCCGACCGCGAGCAAAAACCCGGCGCTCCGCCAGCGCCCGGCGAGGCTCGGCAGTCCGCGGGCCACAGCCAGGAGCGCAAACGCGGTGGCCGGGACTGCATACTGGGCTGGCTTCCAGGCGTAGTGGGCCAGCGGATACCACCGCCAGAACAGGTCGTACGGGGTGGTGAACTCAAGCTGGGTCGCGCCCCAGCGGTTGCCGAGGGCCACAAGCGCGTAGCCGGCCGCCAACGTTGCGGGGACCCGGGCCCGGCGCTCTCCAAGGGCGAGCACCACCAATGCGCCCAGGCACCAAGGTGCGGCCCGACGCGGTCCGGTTTCGCTGGCTCCCGGGTAGTCGGAGAGGTGGCGGACGACGCCGGTGTCCGGAAGCGGCGGGGGCGCCCGGACGCCCAGGGGTGTGGAACGAGGGGGGCGGGTCGCATCCCTCATCTGCTCGGCCCGCGCTGTCAACGCGCCACCTTCGGCGAATTCGGTGAACCACATCGCTCCACCGAGCGTGGCGGCAAGGGCGATGACAGGCAGCGTGGGGAGCACCGGCAAGCGGCGAACCAGCCAGGTGGCCACCGCGACCAACGCGATGCCATGGGCGAGGTAGGGGCCCGTCATCAGGAGTACGGCACCCCAGGCGGCGGCGCGCCACGGCCGCGGTCGCTCCCCGTACAGCTCGCTCAAGAAGCAGAGCAGCCACCCCGCGGACATGCCCTCAGTCTGGGTGTCGGTGAACGCACCAAGGAAGGCCGGCGACAACGCCGCGAGCACGGCCATCGTGAGCTCAATCCACACGCCGCGCCCCGCTGCGAGCTTCTGCGCCCCGTACGCCAGCGCGAAGAAAGAGAGCGCCGCCTGGACATTGAGGCCACTGACGACGCCAGCGATCGGCTCTACGAGCACGATGATGAGCTGGTGAAGGGGGTCCAGGGGGTAGACGCGCATCCCTTCAGGCGCGCCGCCCAGCGTGCTCTCCAGCGGCGAGGACCCCGACCACACCTCCCGCGAAAACACCCACGCCAACCATGCGTGATCCCGCAGTTCTCCCTCGGGTCGGCCGACGAGGCTGCCGGGGTTGGCGAGCACCCGCAGAAACGCCACCGCCGTGATCGCGGCAGCAACGAGCACGCGGCGAAGGCGGTCGGCGGTCACCACCACGGGCTATAGCCTGGGCCCGCGATGGCCTTCGCCCACCTCCACGTCCACTCCCAGTTCTCGGTGCTCAATGGCGTGCCGGCGCCGAAGAAGCTGGTGGCTCGGGCGGCCGAATTGGGCATGCACTCGATTGCGCTGACCGACACCGCCAACCTGTACGGCGCGGTCGAACTGGTGAAGGCCTGCAAGGAAACCAAGCTCCATCCGGTGCTCGGGGCCGAGTTGTGGGTCGATCCTCGCGGCATTGCCACGCGGGAAGGCGGACTGGGGGCGGCCTATGCGGTGGTCCTGCTGGTCGAGAACGACGTTGGCTACCGAAACCTGTGCGAGTTGGTCACCCGCGCGATCTTCGACGGCGTCTACCACCGGCCGCGCGTGGACCTCGATCTGCTCCGCGCCCACGCCGCCGGCCTTTTCTGCCTTACCGGGAACGGCGAAACCGGCGCCGTCCGTAGCCATGGCGGCGAGGATCGGGTGGCCGCGCTCGGCGAGATCTTCGGATCGGAACGGCTCTTCGGCGAGCTGATGGACCACGGTGTCGATGGGCAGCCCGCCGCCAACGCCGAGGTCCGCCGGCTCTCCTCCAAATTCGGGATCAAGACCGTCGTCACCAACCAGGTTCGTTACCTCAAGAACACCGACGTCGTCGAGCTCGACCTGCTCAACTCCGTCGCGATGGGCGCGTCGCTTGCCGACCCCAAGCGGCCGCGGCAACAGACCGACCAGCAATTCCTCAAGAGTGAGGCCGAGCTCCGAGAGCTTTTTCCCGATGACCTGGACGCCATCGAACTGACGGAGGTCTTGGCCGCGCGTTGTCAGTACGTCTTCCCGACCGGCGTCTACTACTTTCCGGCGTCGGTTCCCCCCGACAAGGACGACGACACCGACGCCAATTGGGCCTTCTTCCTCGACGCCTTCCCGCCGGCTGCCGACTTTCCTCAGCCCTCGCCGCGGCCCCAAGGCAGCGGCACGCTGGACGGGTACTTCCGCTGGTATGGCCGCGCCGGGCTGGGGCTACGCCTGACCTATCTCGACGCCGGCGCCCACCCACCGTACCTGGAACGGCTGGAGCACGAGCTGGACATGATCGTGAAGATGGGCTTTCCTGCTTATCTTCTCATCGTCGCCGAGTTCATCAACTGGTCCAAGGATCGAGGCATTCCGGTCGGCCCGGGTCGAGGCAGCGCGGCGGGCAGCGTGGTGGCGTGGGCCATGCGCATCACCGACATCGACCCGGTGCGCTTTGCCCTGTTGTTCGAGCGGTTTTTGAACCCCGAGCGCATCTCGATGCCGGACATCGACGTCGACTTCGCCCAGGATCGCCGCGAAGAAGTGATCGAGCACGTCCGCGACAAGTACGGCGCGCCGCTGGTCAGCCAGATCATCACCTACGGCAAACTCCAGGCCAAAGCGGCGCTCAAAGACGTTGCTCGCGTCTGCGACATGAGCTTCCCGGAGTCAGACCGCATCACCAAGTTGGTGCCAGAGCGGCTCAACATCACGATCGCCGACGCGATCAAGGACGAGCCCAGGCTGGCGGCGCTCATCCAAAGTGACCCCAAAGTGCGACGGGTGGTTGCGTTGGCGCGCGGCATCGAGGGCGCGGTTCGGCAGACCGGCATCCACGCGGCGGGCGTCGTGATTGCGGACCGTCCGCTGGTGCAGTTGGCCCCGCTGTACCGGGACTCACCGGAGGGTGGCCCCGTCGTTCAATACGACATGAAATCCGCCGAGACCATCGGGCTCATCAAGTTCGATTTCTTGGGCCTCAAGACCCTCGATCAGATTCGCGACGCGGTGGCGATGATCGAGGCCAACACCGGTGAGCGCATCGACATCGCGCGCGTTCCTGAAGAGGACGCCGCTACCTGGCAGATGCTCATCCGCGGGGACGCCCTCGGTGTCTTCCAGGTCGAGTCCGACGGCATGCGCGGGCTTTTGACCAAGCTCAAGCCCAACTGTCTCGACGATCTCGTCGCGCTGGTTGCGCTATACCGCCCCGGACCGCTCAGTTCGGGCATGGTCGACGACTTCATCGACCGAAAACACGGTCGCAAAGCGGTGGAGTACCCCTTCGCCGAGCTCGAACCGATCCTCGCGAACACCTACGGCACGATCGTGTACCAGGAACAGGTCATGCAGTGCGCGCAGGTGCTCGCCGGGTACAGCCTGGGCGAGGCGGACCTTTTGCGGCGGGCGATGGGCAAGAAGGACACCGCCGAAATGGGCAGGCAGAAGGCACGCTTTGTCGAGGGTGCAGTGGCTCGAAGCCACCCCGAGAAGCCGGCGAGTGACCTCTTCGACTTGTTGGCGAAGTTCGCCGAATACGGCTTCAACAAAAGCCACTCGGCCGCGTACGGGTTCATCTCGTACCAGACGGCGTGGCTCAAGGCCAACCACCGGGCCGAATACATGGCCGCGTTGATGAGCATCGACGCCGGGAACTCCGACAAGGTGCTGTTGTATTGTGGCGATTGCCGCCGCGCGAAGCTCGAACTTTTGCCCCCGGAGATCAACCAGAGCGTGGGGCGGTTCGATGTCCGTCCCGACAATCGCGGGGCGATCCGGTATGGGCTTCACGCGGTCAAGGGCGTCGGTGAGAGCGCTGTTGGCGCTATTGTAGAGGCACGAACCGCCCGCGGGCCGTTCACCGACTTCATGGACGTCCTGCGTCGGGTCGATGCCCGCAAGGCCAACAAGAAGGTCTGGGAGGCGCTGATTCGTTGCGGCGCCATGGACAGCTTCGGTCAGCCTCGCGCTCGACTCAACGCGGCCCTCGAGGACGCGATGGCGGCGGCCTCAGATGAGCAGGCTCAGAAAGCGTCAGGTCAGACCTCGCTCTTCGGTGGATCGGCGATGACTGCGCCGGTCTTCCGGCTCCCGAACGTCGGTGAATGGACGGTGGGCGAGCGGATGAAGATGGAGAAGGAAGCGCTCGGCTTCTTCCTCACCGGTCATCCGTGCACCGACTTTGGCGACGAGATCGTAGGTTTTGGCTACAAGACGATCGCTGACCTCGCGTATGTGGAGGTCGAGGTTGGATTTTCTCGCAATGCGCGCGAGTTGAGCCTGTGCGCCATCGTCACCGGCAAGCGGGTGATCCGGAACAAGAAGGGCGACCCGATGGCCTTTGTCACCTTCGAGGACCCCTCCGGAAGCATTGACGCCGTCTTGTTCAAAGACACACTGGCCCGCTTCACCAACGTGCTCGACTGTGGCAAACCACTCGCGATTCGCGCCAAGGTCGAACAGCAACCGGACAAGCCGCGCTCCCTGCGATTGGAGGGCTGCGAGCCGATGGAGGATGTGCGCGAGCGGATGATCGGCAAGGTCGAGCTGCGCGTGCGCGTCGACGAGCTGGGTGACGAGCAGTTGAGGCTGCTGAAGGAGCTGGTGGTCCAGAACCCGGGCCCTTGTCGGACGCGCGTGGTGGTTTCGGAGCCGGGCCAGTTCGAGGCGGAGTTACGCGTGAGTCGGGCTTGGCAAGTCAAGGCCACGCCCAAGCTCGTGGACGGGGTACGTTCCCTTTTCGGGCGGGCTGACGCCCTGGTGTTGACTCCATGATCGTCCTGCTCACCAGTCTCCTCATCCCTGGCGCGGCAGCGGTCGAACCCGTTTTGGAGCGGGTCGCCGGGGGCGCCATCGACTGGACCAACATGCGGCTGGTCGTCCACGGCACCGGCGGCGGCAGCACCGGCGCGATGAACAACCTCGAAGCCGCCGAGGGCGACGCTCGCCAGCAACTCGAGCCTCGGGTCCAGGCGCTCGCCCGCGCGGTGCGAGTCGACCGTAGTCGCCTTGCCGGCGAGCTGCTCGATGCGGCCGATGCGGTGGCGGATCGCCTGGAGGCGAACCTGAGCGCCTGGGAAGTCTTCGAGGCCCGCTACCACAAGGGCGGCACCGTCGAGCTCGACGCGGCACTTTCGTTGCAGACCTGGTTGCGGCCCGCCCTGGTGAGCTTCCTTCACGCCGCCGAACGCCCACCGCGCCAAGGCGGCTCGTCGGGGCTCATCGTCGACGCGCGCGGGCTGGACCTCAAGTGTGCGCTGGCCCCGGAGTTCTTCGATGCCGCGCTGGGCCACCTGTACGGAATCGGGGACATGACCGCCTACGCCGCGAGTCAGCACGGTCCGGTGGTCTACGTTTCTGACCCTGCCGACCCGATCGCCGCGCGCCGAGCGGGGGAGGTCCCGATTTTTTTGCGCCCGGCCTCGGTGCAGAACGGCACGGATCTGGTGTTCGACGCCGCCGCGGCCGCCGAACTCCGGGCTGCTGCCGACGCGAGTGACCTGTTGTTGTTCGGCAACGTGGTCGTGGTGACCTCGCCGTGAACCATCCACTGCCAATACGTCGGCCCGAGCGGCGCGGGGGGTCCTGGTCGGTCCTCGCGTGGGCGATCGTCGGGCTGGTGGTCGTCGGCGGCACCCTCTGGGTCACGCGGTCCGTCGTGTCGATCTGCTTCACCTCCGCGGTCTTCGCGTGGTTGCTCGACCGGCCGGTCAGCGCCATCCAGGCGCGGGGGGCGTCGCGCGACTTCGGCATCGCCTTGGTTTCACTTGCATTTTTTGTGGCGGTCGCCGTCGTTGCGGTGTGGGTCGTGCCCGACGCCGCGCGCCAGATCGCCCACCTGGCCGAGAACCTGAAGCCCTATCTGGAGCGGGTCGCGACCGAATTCGGCCCCTTCGTCGCGCGGCTCGAGCGGCGCTTTGGCATCGATCTTCCGGTCGACGTCAGCGAACTCGGCGTTTTGGCGCCGGAGTACCTCAAGAAGTTGACGCCGGACGTGCGCTCTCACATCCAAGCGTGGCTCACCGGCGCGGCCAGCGGAGGGTTGTCGCTGTTGTTGGCGGTCTTGTCGTTGTCGCTGCTGCCCCTTTTCACGTTCTTGCTCCTTCGCGACTGGCCGGCGCTCGTCGCCTTCGTGGGGCGGTTGGTGCCCCTCCGTGCTCAGCCCACGACCATCCTGTTGGCCGCGGAGATTGACGCGCGGCTGGCCGGGTGGGTGCGGGGGCAGCTGACGGTCGCCGTGGTCCTCGGGGTGCTGTACTCGATCGGGTTCCGCCTTTCAGGCATCGATCTCTCCGTCACCATTGGGCTTCTAGGCGGCGCGCTCTTCTTGCTGCCCTACATCGGTCCGCTCATCACCGGCGCCCTGGCGGTCTCGCTGGCGCTCTTGAAGTTCGGCGGGGACTGGCACGTCGGCGCCGTCGTCGGCACGCTCATCGTGGCCCAGGCCCTCGAAGGAGCCGTGCTCACGCCGCTCTTGGTCGGCGATCGTGTGGGTCTGCACCCGATGGTGGTGATGCTGGCGATCTTGGTCGGTGGCAACGTCTTCGGCATCGTCGGCATCATCATCGCCGTGCCTGTCACCGCCGCGCTCGCGGTGATCGGCGCCTGGGCGCTTGATGAGTGGCGGGCGAGTCGGACGTATCGGGGCTAGTCACCGCCGGCCGATCACCACGCGCTCGACCCCGCCTAGATCCTTGTGGGTCTCCACGCCCCGCAGCCCAGCCGCCGCCATCAGCGCCGCGACGGCGCCGCTCTGTCCGATGCCGACCTCGACGGCTACGCCGACCCGCGCGCGCGCGGCCGCAACCGGGATCAACGCCCGGTATACGTCGAGCCCGTCGGGCCCCCCGTCGAGCGCCAGCCGCGGCTCATGGTCACGCACCTCGGGTTCGCAGCCGGCCAGGTCGCCCCGGGGGACGTAGGGCGGGTTGCTGACGACCCAGTCCAGCGGTCGGGAGGGGGGCACCGCATCCAGCAGCGGCCCGCGAAGGATGGCGACCCGGTCTTGCAGGCCCAGGCTCTCGGTGTTCTGTCTTGTAAACGCGAGCGGCGCCTCGCCGATGTCGATGGCGTAGAGCCGGAGGCCCGGGACCTCCGCGGCCAACGTCAGCCCGATGCAGCCGGAGCCGCTGCCTACGTCTGCGACGTAGATGGGATCGGCCTCGCGGCACAGAGGCAACATCGTCTCGATGAGGGTTTCGGTGTCGGGGCGCGGCACCAGCACCCCTGGCCCCACCGCGAACTCGCGACCGTAGAACTCTTTGTGGCCGACAATCCACGCCAACGGCTCGCGCGCCCCCCGGCGGCGAACGCGGGTGCGGATATCGCTCAGCTCAGCGTCCAAAAGCGGACGGTCGAAGGCAAGATACACGTGCACCCGATCGAGCCCGAGCGCGTCGCCGATGAGCAGCTCGGCGTCCAGGCGTGCCGAAGGAATGCCCCGCCCCTTGAAGAACTCCGTCGTCGCCAGGAGAACCTCGACGAGGGGCTTCATCTTTGCGCTTAGCGCCCTTCCGCCAACCGCAAGGCCTCGGCCTGGAAGAAGCCGCCGACGCCCCCTAAGAGCTCGTCGAGGTCTCCCGCGATGACCTTGTCGAGCTTGTACAGCGTGAAGGTGCTGCCATCCGAGCCGGTCACGCGGTGGTCGGTGACCCGGTTCTGCGGGAAGTTGTACGTGCGGATGCGCTCGCTGCGATCGCCGGTGCCCACCTGCGAGCGACGGTCGGCGGCTTCGGCGGCGTCGCGTTCGGAGCGCTCCTTCTCCAAGAGGCGCGCCATCAGCACTTTGAGGGCCTTGGCCTTGTTCTTGGTCTGTGACTTTTCGTCCTGGCAGATGACGACGAGGCCGGTAGGAATGTGGGTGAGCCGAACCGCAGAGTCGGTGGTGTTGACCGACTGGCCGCCCGGACCGCCGGCCCGGAAGACGTCGATCCGCAGGTCCTTCTCGCCGATCTTGATCTCCACTTCTTCCGGCTCGGGCAGGATCGCCACCGTGGCGGCGGAGGTGTGGATGCGCCCTTGGGTCTCCGTAAGCGGCACGCGCTGCACTCGGTGAACCCCGGCTTCATACTTGAGGAAGCGGTAGGCCGTCTCGCCGGTCAACGACGCGATGACCTCCTTGAATCCGGTCGCCGTGCCCCCGACGTACACCTCGTGCATCGACATGATTTCCAGACGCCAGCGCATCTGGTCGGCGTACCTGCTGTACATGCGGAAGAGGTCGGCTGCGAAAAGTGCAGCTTCATCGCCACCTGTTCCCGCTCGGATTTCCAGGAGCAGCGGCCGGCCCTCGTAGGGGTCCGACGGCAGCATCAAGAGCCGGAGGTTGGTTTCGAGCTCCGGGATCCGGGCGTCGATACGCGCCTTTTCGACCTCGGCCTCTTCCCGCATGTCGGGGTCAGCCAGCATTTCCTTGAGATCCGCCCGTTCGACCTCAAGCTTCGCGACTTCGCGCGCAAGATCGACCATGCGCGTGACTTGCGCGTGCTCGCGGCTCGTCTCTTTGAATTTGGTCCGCTGGCCGGCCATCGCCGGGTCCATGAGCTGACGGTCCAGCTCGCCGAGGCGGGCCTCGAACTCGTCGAGTCGGAACACTGACCCTACTCTGACTTGGCGACGCCGTACTTCTTGTTGAAGCGCTCGACGCGGCCCGCCACGCTGATCGCGCGCTGCTTGCCAGTGTAAAAGGGATGGCTGCTGGAACTGATGTCGACCTGGACGACCTGGTGCAGCACGCCGTCAATGTCACGGGTGTGCTTCGAGGTCATCGTGGATCGCGTCACGAACTCGGTGCCGGCCCCGACATCGACGAAGACGACGGGGAGGAGCGCGGGGTGGATGTCAGCTTTCATGGGACCCTCGGAGGCAGAAGCGGCCGCTATTCACTCGATCGCGGCGACTTGTCAAGCAGTTCGCGCCGTTCGGTGCAGCATCGTTCGGGGTCCAGGTCGCCGCGCGTATCGAAGCGCAGTCGGTGGTTCTCGATGCCGGCCAGCTCGGCGCTGAGCAGATCGTCATCGTCGAGCACCGCGATGATCGTGACGCTGCCGCCTTCTTCGAGGTTCCGCGCTGCGGCCAGGAGCCGCCGGGTCCGCTGCACGATGCCAACGTCGACGCCGGAGACCAGCCGTCCGGTGGGCGTTACCGCGCCGGCCGCGGCGCGGATCAGTCGGCTGACGGAATCGAAGAGCACCACCGCGTCCCCACGCGCCTCCGCGTTCCGCTTTGCGCGCTCGATCACCATCTCGGCCACCTGGAGATGCCGAGGTTCCGGCTCGTCGAACGTCGTGGCCGCGACCTCGCCCGGAAGCACGCGCTGCGCTTCGGTCACGTCTTCGGGGCGTTCGGCCACGAGAAGGGTGTAGAGCGCCGCGTTGGGGTGGTTGTGGGCAATGCCGTCGGCGATGGCGCGCAACATCGGGGCCACGCCCGCGCGCCCGTGGGCCCGCAAGAACGAGCGTTGGCCGAAGCCGAGCGGCGCGATCTGATCAATCTGACGGACCGGGTCGCCGCCTTCCGAACCGGCACCGAGCAGCAGACGCCGCTTCGGGTGGATCGGGGTGAGGTTGTCGAAGAACACCTTGTCGCGGGTGCCTTCGGGGCTGCCCCGATTGACCTCCTCGACCTTGATGAGCGCGAAGTACCGTTCATTGTCCTTCGGCGCGCGCACGTTCCCCCGGACGACGTCGCCCGTGCGCAGGTTGAACCGTCGGATTTGCGACGGGCTCACGTAAATGTCCTCGGCGCCGGGGAGGTACCCGTACTCGGCCGCCCGTAGAAAACCGAAGCCGTCCGCCAGGATCTCAAGCACGCCTTCGCCGTCGGCGGTGCTGGCGCTCGGCGTTTGCCGGAGGATGGAGGCGATCAACTCGCGACGTCGTAAGCTTGATGCGTTTTCGACGTTGTGGGTACGCGCGACCTGCACGAGCTCGGTGAGCCCGAGGGTGCGGAGGCTGGCGGGGTCAGGTGGGGTCATGGGCCGGCGGGGGAGGGGAGGCGGGTCGAGGCGGGTCGAGGCGGGAGCCGCGAGGGGCGGCGGGGCTACCTAACGGAAACAATCTCCCAACAGCGCCAACAGCGCGACATCACTGGTTTTGAACCGCCCGCGAGCGATGTCCAGCGGGCCCGGCGGCTTCCGCTTGATCACCAGGTTCTCGAAGACGTCCGGATGGGCCTTGATGACGCAGTCCGCACCTTCAACCTTTCCTTCGGTGATGGTACACGCCGCAGCATCGAGCCTCATCGTGTATTTGTACTCGCCGATGCTGAGGTAATAAACCAGCGTCCGCGGGACTTTGTTCGGGAGATAGCGGCGAGTCATCTCGGCAACGAGGGCGTCGGGGCTCATCGGCGGTCCTGGGCGGGCGATCCTACCGGACTTCTCGCGGCGCCGCCAGCATGGCGATACGCCGCGCCGATGCTGGACCCGATCGTGCGCATGAACCAGCTCGTCGACGAGCTCATCCGTCACAACCGGCTGTACCACGCCGAGGATCGGGTCGAGGTGAGCGATCACCAATACGACAGCTTGTACCGAGAGCTCCAGGCGCTAGAGGCGGAGGCGCCGGAGCATGTTCGGCCCGACAGCCCCACCCGACGGGTCGGATTTACGCCGGTCGCCGAGCTGCGGCCTTTCGTTCATCAGGTGCCCATGTTGTCCCTGGCGAATGGCTATCACAAGGCCGCGCCGGAGTGGGGAGGGGCGTGGGAGGACATCATCGAGTTCGAACGCGGGAAGTCGGAGCGCCCCGGTGGCATCCGACGGGTGCTTGGGGACAGTGCGCCCGAGGTGATTGCCTACGTGGTGGAGCCGAAGCTCGACGGGCTCGCGATGGAGTTGGTATATGAAGACGGGGTTTTCGTCTCGGGCGGCACGCGCGGGGACGGGAGTGTGGGCGAGGATGTCAGCCACAATCTGCTCACCATCGGCAACCTGCCGCGGCGGCTGGTGGGGGCGCCCCGAGGCCGGGTCACGGTCCGAGGCGAGGTGCTCTTCGACCTTGCCGGTTTTGAGCGCATGAACAACCTGCGGGAATCGCGTGGTGAAAAGCGCTTCGAGAACCCGCGGAACAGCGCGGCGGGCACCATGCGCCAGCTCGACCCGAACCAGGCGCGGGGCCGGCCGCTCCAATTCTTCGCCCACTCCGCGGGCCTTCATCCCGAGCCACCCGCATCCCAGTGGCTCGCGCTGAGCCAGTTTCGCGACTGGGGCTTCGAGGTCAGCCCTCTTTGCAAACGTTGTGAGGGACTCGACGAGGCCATCGCGACCGTGCGCGCAATCGAGGCTGCTCGCGCCGAGCTCCCCTATGAGATCGATGGCGCCGTGCTCAAAGTCGACGACACGGCGCTTCAGGAGGCGTTGGGGTTTGTTACGCGCTCGCCGCGATGGGCGATGGCGTTCAAGTACCAGCCGGCCCAGGTGCGCACGGAGTTGGCCGGCGTACTTTTCAGCGTCGGGCGCACGGGGCAGGTGACGCCGGTCGCTCAGTTGGTGCCGGTGCGGGTCGGTGGCGTGACCGTGCGCAACGCGTCCTTGCACAACGAACACCAGATGCAGCGGGTTTTGGGGCTCCGCCACGGGGACACGGTCGTCATCCAGCGCGCTGGCGACGTGATCCCGGAGGTGGTGGTGGCGGTGGACGGCCCCGAGCGACAGTCGCGACCGCTGTTCGTCTACCCGGACAGCTGCCCGGACTGCGGGCACACCCTGGTGCGCAGCCTCGCCGACGCGGACCGGCCAGAGATGGTGCAGATCCGCTGTCCCAATTCGTTCGGTTGCCCCTCGCAGGTCGAGGGTGCGCTGCGGCACTTCTCGTCGCGGTTGGCGATGGACATCGAAGGGCTGGGCGAAAAGCTCGTGGCCCAGTTGGTCGCCGCCGGACTGGCGCGCCGCCCGAGCGAGCTGTACGCCCTCGGTGCTGCCCGTCCGACGCTCGTCGAGCTGGACCGGATGGGGGAGACCTCTGCCCAGAACCTGCTGGATGCCATCCAAGGCAGCAAGGACCGGCCGCTGGATCGGTGCCTCCTGGCCCTTGGGGTGCCGATGGTCGGCGAGTCGACGGCGAAAGAACTGGCGCGCCACTTCCGGAGCATCGAGGCAATCCTGCAAGCCGACGTGACGGCGTTGGACGAGGTGCCGAATGTCGCCGTAACCACCGCATCGGCGATCCATGGGTTCTTCGCTGACGCCGGCAATCGGGAGGAAGTTTTGGCGCTCCAGGCGTCGGGGGTGCGCTTTGTCCCGCCGGCCGCGGCGGCGTCGGGTGGGTTGAGCGGACGGACCTTCGTACTCACCGGCACCCTCCCGAACCTCGGTCGCGACGCGATGAAGGCGCTTCTGGAGGCGGCGGGGGCCAAAATGGCAGGTAGCGTATCAAAAAAGACGGACTACGTCGTGGCCGGGGCCGAGGCGGGAAGCAAGCTGGACAAAGCGCGGGAGCTGGGCGTGCCGGTTCTCGACGAGGCCGCAGCGCTGGCGCTCTTGGCGGG
This sequence comes from Deltaproteobacteria bacterium, assembly GCA_947445035.1. Lineage (GTDB taxonomy): Bacteria > Myxococcota_A > UBA796 > UBA796 > SXON01 > SXON01. The sequence continues at coordinate 4,701 of CANFCK010000002.1, read as the reverse complement.
CTCATGATCCTCATCCTTGCCGTCGCGTGCACCGAGCCCCCGGTGCTTGCCCAGGTCGCCGAGGCGCGCGCTACCGCCCTGGGAGACGAGGCGGAGATGGCTGTCGCGCTTTTTGTGTCGGTCGGGGCCGTCGTGGCCGAACCTTGCGGTGCGGAGACCTTGGACACCTACACCTTGGTCGGACAAGGTTTTCGGGCCTTCCACGTCAGCACGCCTTCGGTGGAGCTGTCGGGGACCGGCGAGCGCACCTACAACTACGGGACGGTCGCGTTTCTGGACGATGTGGGTGACCTGGCGCTGACCAGCGATGAGGCACGCCGCCAGTGGACCGCACGCTTCGCTGGCCACCTCGGCACCTTCACCGCGCAGTACACCACCGCCTCCTGCGAGGTGGACGAGGCCGGCGTCACCACGCTGTCGTCGCTGACCGGGAGCGCCGCGTACGCGATCGAGGGGGCCGAGGATCAGGAACTGGTGGTCAATGCCGAGGGTGGTGCCAGCCTCGACTGGTCGCCCGCCACCGCCGGTGTCCCCACGGCGGGCCGCGTCACCTGGCACGCGAGCAAGGCCAAGACCGAGATCGAGTTCGACGATGCCTCCGCGATCGATCCGGTCGAGCGGGGCTGGCCGGGCGTCGCGGCGGGGAGCACGTGGTCGGCCGACGTGGTGGTTCTGCTTCCGTAGCGGCGCGGTCTGCGTTTCAGAACGTGGCGCCCACGCCGGCGCCGAAGCCGTTTTCCGCGCCCAACGACGCATGGCCGCTGAAGAAGACTCGGGGCACGTCGCGCGTGGAGACCCCCAGCGGCGGACTCCAGAGGACAAATCCCGCCGTGGCCGAGATCGGGACGATCGGCGCGAGGGTGACCTCCAGCGTGCCGCCGAGCACTTCCGTGAGGTCGCGCCCGGGGATCAACAGTTCGCCGCCGACCCAGCCGCTGGCCTGATCGTCGGGCTGCCCGAAGCGCGCGGCACCCCCGGCACGGACGTTCCACCGCTGGGCCCGGTCCGCGCCATCCGCGCCGCTGGTCCCGTAGGCGCCGGCTACCCAGGCCAGCGCGCCCATGTCCTGCTGAGGCCGTAGATTCACCGTGACCCCCCCTGCAAGGGCGACGCCGGCTGCCTCGTAGTCTGCCTGGCTGATGGTCACGGTCTCGGCGTCGACGGCCAGCCACGCGCCGACAAATGGGGCGACCTGAAGCAACAGCGCACCGCCGTAGCCGCCCCGGTGGCGGTGGGCGTCGCATGCGCTCTCGGTTTCGCAGTCGGGATCGATCAGGACGTCGGTGACCGTGCTGGCGGAGGCGGCAAGCCCCACGGCGAAGCCTTCGTCGGCAAGCTGTGGCAGGGGCGGGCTTGCGGCCGCGGTGGCCAGGAGCACGAGCACGCCTCGGGATATCCGGCAGGAGCGGGCCAGGCACGGACAATCCCTGACCCTACGGTCGTTGCCCGATCGGTCAACCGGCGGTAGGGTGGCGCCCTTCGGAGCGCCCCGTGTGGTTGTGGCTCAGCATTGCGTGTGAGTTCGGTGAGGTCGCCAAGCCGGCGGTCGTGACCGCGCCGGCCGCTGCTCCTCGCGCGCGTCCGGACGTGGTCGTCATCACCCTGGACACCACACGGGCGGACCGCCTCGGCGCCTATGGCCACGCCTCCGCCCGCACCGACAGCATCGATGCGTTGGCGGCCGCGGGCCTCCGCTTCGATCACGCCTACAGCGTGGTGCCGCTGACCATCCCCGCGCATGCCACGCTTTTCACCGGCCTTTTCCCGTTCCACACCGAGGTCCGGGACAACGGCGCAACCCCCCTGCACGAACGTTTCACCACGTTGGCCGAAGTTTTTCAGGGTGCGGGCTACGCCACGGCGGGCAGCGCCGCCGCCTTCGTGACCACGCGGCAATGGGGTTTTGCCCAGGGTTTTGACGCCTACTTCGACGAGATGCCGCCGCGTGTGGAACAGGCCAAGGCCGCCCAGAACTACTGGCACTCTGAGCGCCCTGGCGAGCTGGTGGTGGGCGACGCGTTGGCGTGGTTGGCCACCGTCCCCGAGGAAAAACCTGTCTTCCTCTGGGTGCACCTGTACGACGCGCACCTGCCCTATCGCCCGCCGGACAGCTACGCGAAGCTTCAGCCCGGTCGCCCCTACGATGCCGAGCTGGCCTATGTCGATGACCAGGTCGGCCGCCTCGTGGACGCCTTCGCCGATCGGTCCACCCTGTTCGCGCTCATCGGCGACCATGGGGAGTCGTTGGGGGAGCACGACGAGGGCGAGCACGGCCTCTACACCTACGACGCCACCCAACGTGTCCCGTGGATTCTGAGCGGTGCGGGTGTCAAGCCGGGGGTGGTCGCCCAGCCGGTGTCCGGTGCGGATTTCATGCCCACCGTGCTGTCGCTCGCGGGGCTCGACGCGCCCGCGGGACTCGACGGGAAGGTACAGCCCGGAACGCCGACCGTACCGTACGCGGAGAGCTATCAGCTTTCCGATCGGCTGCGCCTCGCCCCGCACCGGATGGTGGCCGAAGGCACGCTGAAGCTCATCGTCAAGCCCCGCCCCGAGCTCTACGACATCGTTGCCGATCCGGGCGAGCGGACCAACCTCGCGGAGCTGCGCCCCGATGACGTCACCCGGCTGACCGGCCTGCTCGATGGTCTCGGCGCCACCCCGCCCACGCGCGGGGGTAGCCTCGACGCGGCCACGGTCGCCCAGCTCGAGGCCCTTGGCTACGTCTCTGGAGCCACGGGCGCGGTTGATCCGTTCTCGCTCCCCGATCCGCTCGACTACCCACAGTTGATGTCGGGCATCAACGAGATGGAGCGGCAGCGCACGAAGGAGTCCAAAGACACCATCAAGGCCCTGAAACGACTGCTCAAACTCAAGCCCGACGCCTACGAGCTGCGGATGCGGATGTCTGGGCTTTTGATGAAGTCCCAACGGATGGACGAGGCCAAGATCTTCCTGGCCGAGACCACCCGGCTGTTTCCGGACGACCCGCGCCCCTTCGCGCAGCTGGCCGCGGTCACCCAACGGGAAAATCCGGTTCGGGCCCTCGAGCTCGCGGGCCAGGCGCTCGATGTCGACCCCAAGGATCGCACCGCGCGCGAGGTCTCGGTCACCTGCCAGCTTTTGGTGGGGCTGGACGAGGATGCGATCACCGCGGGGACCACCTGGTTCGAAGAGGACCCGGACAACCTGGGTCTGGCGGCGGTGCTGGGAAACTATTGGATGCGGCGCGGGGAGTTCGCCCGGGCCGAAGTGTACTTGCGCGCCGCGTCAGCAGGCGCGAATCCGAACGCGTCCGCGCGCATACAGCTCGCAGCGGTGCTGGGTGGCACCGGTCGCGCTGCGGAGGCGGTGACGCTCCTGGAGGCCGAGTTGGGCGACCACCCCCAGAGCGTGGAGGCCTGGCGAGCCCTGTCGAGGGTGTATGCCGACGAACGCGACTACCAGTCCCAGCTCGTGGCCGCGCGCAGGGTGGTCACGCTGGAGCCGGAGTCGGCTCCAGCTCGGCTGGCGCTGGCGCAGTGCCTGTTCAACCAGGGGGACTTCGCAGCGGCCGGGCCCATCCTGTCCGAAGCCGAATCGCTGGCTCCGGAGAACCCGGACATTCTCCTATTACAGGCCAACCTCCTGGAGAAGCAGGGCCAGCCCGAAGCGGGGCGCGCACTTTTCCTCAAGGCCGAAGCCCTGCACAAAGCGCGGACCGGCCAGGGCGAGGCGGCAGTGCCGGCAAAGCCGGCGGTCCCTGGTGGGTCCAACGTCGTCGCTCGACCGGGTGGAAAGTGAGTCATCGTCTGCTTGGGGTGTTGGCAGTCTGTGTTCTGACCGTTGGCGCCGCCTTTGCGGGGCCAGAAGGGAAGGCCAAGAAGGGCGGCCGCCGCGGGCCTGGGCAAGGCCAGCAGGCCGGGCCCATGACCGGTCCTGGCGGTCCTGGCGGCGGGATGCGCCCCGCATTGCGCCAGGGAAACTCGATGTTGCGGAGCGGCATGCCGCACGCGGCCGCCAGCGCCTTCCAGAAGGCGCTGGCGCGCGATCCTGCCGATGCCGAAGCGCACGTCGGGCTCGGGATGGCCCGCGCCCGTGCGGGGCGCTGCGCTGGCGCGCTGGAACACCTCCTGCCGTGGACGCACGCGCTCGCCTTCGGGCCGAAGGTCGCGCTGGCCACCGCCACCTGCCTCGATCGCCAAGGCCGTTTTGACGAAGCGGTGGCCATGGACCTTCGGGCCCTGGAGATGCGCCGTACGTCGACCGGAGCGCTTACGCGCCTCGCGCTCGACGCGGACCGGGTCGGCGACCCCGTCCTCAGCCGCGTCGCCATCGAGCTCCTGTGGGTTGTCGACGCGCGGCGGGACGAGTCCGCTTTCGCCGAAGCCGCGCTCGCATTGCGCCGCGGGGACCTCGACACCTTCGATACGATCGACGCGATCTGGACGCGGGACGGTCGCGACGACGATGAATTCGATCGGCTGCGGGCCCGCGCCTGGCTTGACCTGGACGACCCGGAGGCCGTTTTGGCGGTCTTCCAGAACCACGCCCGGCTGCGGCGCGGCAGCGCCGCCCGGCTCATGCTCATCGAGGCCGGCCGGCGGCTGGGGCTCACCTCCCAGGCGCGCACTGGCCTCGACACAAAGGTCTTCGGTGCCCTCGCCGGCGTAGATGCGGACACCGTGGCGGTCCGTGTGGCCGTCGACGAGGGGCAACTCG
>CANFCK010000001.1 GCA_947445035.1 Deltaproteobacteria bacterium | reverse complement strand
TTGGTGATCCCAAGGAGAATTGAACTCCTATTGGCGAGATGAAAACCCGCTGTCCTAACCTTTAGACGATGGGATCAAGGTACACAATTTACAAAGTGGTGGGTCGCGCGGGAATCGGACCCGCGACCCACGGATTAAAAGTCCGGTGCTCTACCAACTGAGCTAGCGACCCGCTGCGTCGCCCTTCTAATCGCGATCGGCCAGACAGTCAACGCCCGCAACGCGCTCGCCGAAACGTCGCCCGTCACTCGACGCCTTTGGCACCCGTGCCCTCAGCAACTCACCCGAGACCCGCCGCCGCCACCAACCCCCGAAACGGGCCGTCGCTGCGAAGCTCCGGATGCCCCTGGACGCCGACGCAGAACGCCGCGCCGGGAAGGTACATCGCCTCCACAACTCCGTCCGGCGCCCGCGCCAGCACCGAAAAAGCCCCCAGCGCGTCCACCGCTTGATGATGCGTAGAGTTGGCGTCGGAACCCAACATCGCGGCCAGCCCCACAGGGACCCCAGCCGCCAGCACGATCGGATGCCACGCCGTCGCCGGGTCGGTGGCCTGCTCGTGCCCGGAGATGTCTTGATGGAGCGTTCCCCCCGAGGCAACCGCCAGAATCTGCATCCCCCCGCAGATGCCCAAGGTCGGGAGCCCCCTTTCCATCGCCAAGCGAGCCAGCGCCAATTCCAGCGTTGTGCGATCTTCGTTGGTCCCGTCAAGGCGCCCTTGGACCAGCTGCCCGTAGTGGTGGGGGTGGATGTCGAACGCGCCGCCCGTGATGACCAGCCCGTCGCAACGGCGTAACAGCTCGGCGCCGCCGCCGACGTCCCCCGGAGGCAACAACAGCACGATGGCGCCTGCATCGCGGAGCCGCCGTACCACCGCCTCACCGATGTAGACTTCCGGACGGCCCGGCCGCACCCTCGCGCTGGTGCCGGCGGGACCGACCGCGCGGTGATCACAGGTCACGGCAATGATCGGACGCGCCATCGCACGTCGCCTAACCACCCCCGCCCCTCTGATACACTCCGGGTGCCATGCCCGAGATCACCAGCGCAATCCCCGGCGGCGGCAGCCGGCAGATTCACATCCGTCGCGCGCGGTTGACGATCGTTGCCGGTGAAGGAGCAGGTCGTTCCTACCAGGTTGACCGAGAAGTCATCCGGCTGGGCGCCCGTGCCGACAACGACCTGGTGCTTACCGACAGCACGGTGTCGCGACAGCACGCAGAGATCGTCCGCGGGGCCGGCGGCACCATCCTCCGCGACCTCAACAGCACCAACGGAACGTTTGTCGGGCCGGTGCGGGTTCGCGAGGTTTACCTGGCGCCCGACACCCGCTTCCGCGTCGGCCACACCGAGATCGTCTACGCCCCCGAGGACGAGGTCATCGAGATTGCGCCGTCGTTGTCCGAGCACTTCGAGGCCTTGGTCGGCCGCAGCATCGGGATGCGTGAGGTGTTTGGCATCCTCGAACGGGTAGCCCCCACCGATCTGACGGTGCTGGTGGCGGGCGAGACGGGCACCGGGAAGGAGCTGGTCAGCCGCGCCGTGCACGCGCGGTCGTCTCGCGCAAAGAGTCCGTTCATCGTCTTTGACTGTGGTGCGGCGCCGGAGTCGCTCTTGGAAAGCGAGCTCTTTGGCCACGAGAAGGGGTCGTTCACCGGCGCGATCCAGGCGCGGGAGGGGCTCTTTGAGGCCGCGCATGGCGGAACGATCTTCATCGACGAGATCGGCGAACTTCCCCTGGAACTCCAGCCCAAGCTCCTGCGGGTGCTGGAGCAGCGCGAGGTTCGCCGGGTTGGTGCCACCCGCGCCAAGCCGATCGACGTTCGCGTGGTCGCGGCCTCCAACCGGGATCTTCGCGCCGAGGTCGCCGCGGGCCGCTTCCGCGAGGACCTCTACTACCGCCTCGCCGTGGTGGAGGTCCGGCTGCCGTCGTTGCGCGAGCGTCGGGAGGATATTTCGCTCTTGGTCGACCATCTGCTAAAGCGATCCGAGCACAATCGGGGGGTTCGCGGCATCGATGCCGAGGTGCGCGCGCTGTTTGAGACCTACCACTGGCCCGGCAACGTGCGCGAGCTGAATAACGTGGTGGAACGTGCGCTCCCGTTCACCGACGGGCCCACCATCACCATCGCCGCGCTCCCTCCGGCGCTCAAAGCGTCGATCCCTCCTGCGGCTTCCGCAAGCGCCACCGCCCTCGCGAGCAAGACCGGCGGCGTGCGCGTGGACGCCAACACCGACGTCCCGTTCAAGGACGCCAAAGAGCTCTTGATCGAGGCGTTCGAGCACCAGTATCTGGTGGACCTCATCGAGAGGCACGACGGCAACGTCAGCCGAGCGGCACGGGCCGCGGACATGGATCGCAAGTCGATCACCCGGCTCCTCAAAAAGCACGCGATCAAATACCGAGACGTCTAAAAGCAACTCTACGGCCGCTCACCGGCGACGCCGCGGGCTCCCGCCCGCTCGGCGATCACCGCGCCGCTCGTGCTAACGTAGGGCGTTCGGGGAACGCGCGATGGTCTTGATTCAACTGCTGGTCGCTTGTGGGCAGGACGTGTCCGTGACCCACTACAACGAGCCGCCCACCGCTACGATCCAGTCGCCACCGAACGGAACCACGGTCAAACAAGGCGAGATCGTCGACTTTATCGGCGCCGTCAACGATGACCAGACGCCCAGCGACGAACTTTTTGTGCAGTGGTCCAGCGACATCTTCGGCGTGCTCACCAATGAAGACGCGTGTGCCGTAAGTGGGCAATGCACCTACTCGACCGCGCAGCTTGAGCCCGGGAACCACATCGTCGTGCTCGCCGCGTCCGACAAGCAGGGCGAGGTGGGGGAAAGCCAGATCACGCTGACGGTCGAGGCCGTTCCCGACGCGCCAACGATCCTCATCGAGCACCCGGCCACCAACGAATCGGCGCTCGAAGGCGAAGACTTCACCTTCATGGCCGTGGTCTCCGACCAGCAGGAACCACCCGGCCAACTCCACGTCAGCTTCTCGTACGACGGCGAATCCGGGCTCACGGAGTTCTGCGCCCCGCGCGCTGACGCCACCGGAATCGCCGCCTGTGAGGCTGATATCCCGGGAGGCACTCACCACCTTTTCTTCACGGTCATCGACAACGACGGCCAGTCCGACACCGCCGAAGTCTACTTCGTGGTCACGCCGCGCACCGAGATCGACGACGACCGGGACGGCTTCACCGAGGTGATGGGCGACTGCGACGACGACGACATCTACAGCTACCCCGGTGGCACCGAGGTCGAAGACGGCGCCGACAACGACTGCGACAGCATCATCGACGAGGGCACCGACGCCTACGATGACGATGGCGACGGCACGTCAGAGAATGACGGTGACTGCGACGACACCACGATCGCCATCGGTCCCGGCGCCGCGGAGTCCTGCAACGGCATCGACGACGACTGCAACGGCACCCCCGACACCGAAGACGCCACCGGGTGCAGCGAGTTCTACTACGACTACGATGGTGACGGGTACGGCTCCGGTTCGGTCGCGTCGAAGTGCCTGTGCCAGGAAGACGGGTACTACCGCTCCGGCTACGACAACGACTGTTACGACTACAACGCCTCCGCCAGCCCGGCCGCCGTGGCCTACAGCACGTCGCAGCGCGGCGACGGCAGCTGGGACTGGAACTGCAACAGCACCGAGACCAAGTACTACACCAGCGCCGGCACGTGCTCTGGCGCGGTCTGGGTGTGCAGCTGGTCGGCCGGGTGGTCGGGGACGGTTCCGGCCTGCGGATCCAGCTCCAACTGGATAGACGGGTGCAGCGGCATCTTGTGTGAGGACAGTACGACCACGGTCACCCAGCCCTGCATCTGACGCGGCCTCATGCCGCGTCAGGCGGCCCGAGGCCGGCGCAAGAGCGGCTCCACGAAAAACAGCGCCACCGCGCCCATGAAGACGCCGATCCACAGCGTCGCGCCGCGGATCAGCATCGATGTGGCCGCGATCTCCCCTTCGGGCAGGCCCAGGAGCCCCCGTGGCAGCGTGACCAGCAATCCGTCGGCCACGCCCAGCCCGCCGGGCGAAGCGCCCCCCGCGGCGGTCGCGAAGGCGTAGAGGAAGGCCGACGCGTCGAGGCTCACCTCGCGGTCGAAGCCGCCCCAGATCAACTGGTAGCCCCAACACTCCGCTCCCCACGCGACCACGCTGATGGCCAGGGTCACAAAGAGTGGCCACGGGCCCAGGCAAAGCCGAGCGGCCCGATAGGTCTCCTCCAACCGGTCGGCCACCCGGCGAATCAGCGGCAACCGCCCAAGACCGCCGAGGATCCAGAGCGAGAGCCGCTCGTTCATCAACACCGCGACACCAAGGAAACTCACGGCGATGGTGCCATACACAAAGCCCGCGCGGTCCCCGGCGAACTTGCTGACGCTCACCGCGGCGATGATCAAAACCGCCAGCCCGTCGGTCAGCCGCTCCGTCACCAGCGCGGGCACCACGGTCAAAATCGGGACGCCGGTGCGCTCGCGGACCAGATAGGGCTTGAGCACTTCCCCAGCCTTGAACGGGCTCAAAACCATCGCCAAGCCGGCGCAGAAGATGAGCGCGCTTTCACCCAGGGGCAGCCGCACGCCCAGCCGCACGAGCAGCCAGTGCCACTTGGCCCACCGCAGCGTGTAGTTGACGAAGATCGTCAGCCCCAACGCCGCCGCCAGCGCGCTCCACCGGAAGCGACCGATGGCCTCTGAAACCTCGTCCACACCGATGTAGAAGGAGTACCCGAGGTACATCAGCGCCGCGATCGCGATCGACCACGCCAGCCAGCCACGGAAGCGACGGGTCAGCGAGGAGGCGTCGGCGGGAGGGGGCGTTTCCACCTCCGCCGTCTATCACCGCCGCCGGTACAGCCTCAGGTTGGGTCCCATCCGGGTAAAGGCGCCGAAGCCGTCGGTGGGCATGTAGAACGCGTCCTGCTGGTCGAAGGTGGCGCGGCTCGGGTCGGCCGTGGCCAGCTCCTCGTGCACCAGCTCGTAGCGGGTCGTGGCGAGGGCCTGGACCTCTGGGGCGACCTCGCTGTAGAAGCGCAGACCTGACACCTCGATCTCCAGCCAGGGCGGGGGGTTGGCCAGCACCTCGGCAACGTCGAGCTGAGAGGCGAAGTCGATGCCTTCTTTGCGCAAGAACAGCACGTCGTACATCGGAGTTTCGGCGCGGTACCACTTCATCTCGTCGGGTTTTCGGAAGCCGCCCGCGTCGGCCCGACCCGCCTTGCCCTCGAACTCGCGGGTCTGGTTGGGCACGTTGCGCTGAAGCATCGGCGCCCCCGTATACGCGCCCGCGTGGACGATCACCTCGTTGGTCGGGAGGTTGGCCTCGATCCATTCCCCCATGGCCTGCCGCGTGTCGCCGGCCAAGAACAGGCGATCGGCCTCGACGCTGCGCCAGATCGAAGGCGAGGCGACGAGGATTGCCATGATGATGGCGCCCACGCGCCCGAAGCGAAGGTTCACCGCGTCGAAGAACGCTCCCGCGCCGATGCAGAGAAATGGAACCACCGGGAGCATGTATCGATAGAACGCGGTGTGTCCGCGTCCGATGGCGACGTAGTACACGAGCGGGAAGCTGAAAAGCACCAAAGCCAGCCGGAAGTTGGCGAAGAACGACATCAAGATCGCGCTGGCGCCAAGAAAGTACAGCGGCCAGCCCATGGCGTCCGGCAGGGTGGCGGTCGCGTGGTGCATCCACCCCCGACCCACATCGACGTAGTGCCCTTCGGCGAGGTGACCCATCTCGTAGCGGAAGTCGCTCACGAACTGCCCGGCGTCCAAAAGCGCGTAGGGCGTGCCGAGGAGAAAGCCGCCGACCATCGCTGTGAGCGCGGCGGTAGCGAGCTTTCCGCGCGTTCCGGAGCTCAAGATCAGGCTCGCGGCCCCCTGCGCGCTCCACGCCGCCGCGACCAGCGGTACCACCAAAAGCGCGGCGTTGTACTTGGTGCTGGTGGCCAGGCCTGCCACCAGGCCGGCGCTGACGGCGACCCGCAAAGCCCCGGCCCGCTGCAACTCAACCGCAAGTAGCACCGCTCCCGTCGTCAGCGTCACCATCGTGATGTCGGTGACGCCGAAGTGGCTGTCGCGCACGTGCAGAAAGCTGACGGCGAGGAAGAAGCTCCCCCACAACTTGCCGGGCGCCCGCGCCAGCAGCGCCACGCCGACGGTTCCCATCACCGCCGAAAACGCTCTCATCAACAGCCGAAATTCAGAGTCGGCGGCGAAGAAGGCGCGCAAAAAGTCCTCTTGCCCACTGAAACGGCCGAGAACCCGGCCGACCGCGAAGTCGCCGCCAAAGAGCACGAAGGTCAGATACTTGAACAAGCTGGGGTAGTTGAAGCTGTGGGGGTTCAAGTCCCCACGACCGAACTTCATGGCCTGGAAGGCGATGGTCTGCTCGTCGGGCCGGGCCTCGGCCAGCGGGAGTCCAAAGTCGAGGCCGGCCACCCGCAGGGCCAGCGCCAAAAGCACGATGGAGACCAAGGCCAGCGAGGGGCGAGACACAGGCCGGGCTATTCCGAAACGGGCGCTCAATCCCAGTCGAAATCGCCGCCGCCGCCCTAGTACGTCCCTCGTGGTCCGCCGATGCTCGGCCCGCCGAAGAGCTACGTTGCCCCGATGCTGCTCGTCGTTGCCCTGATCGCCGCGTGCTCCCCCAGCGGCGATCCCGCTCTGAGCCCGATGGTGCCTGCCTCGCAGCGGCCCGGGGTCCCCGCCGCGCCAGTGCGGATCGTGTTCTTGGGCGACAGCTTGACGGCCGGCGCGGGTCTCGGCCCCGAAGAGTCGTTTCCCTCGGTGCTGGCGGCATCGTGGAAGGCGGCGGGGCTCTCCGTGGACGTGATCAACGCTGGCATCAGCGGCGACACCACCGGCGGGGGGCTGCGTCGTCTGGACTGGGTGCTCGGTCAGGAGCCGGGGGTCGTCGTCGTGGAGCTGGGCGCCAACGATATGCTCCGCGGCCTCCCCGTCGAGCCCGCGGAAAAGAACCTCCGCTCCATCGTGACGCGCTGCCAGACGGCCGGCGCTACCGTGGTGCTCCTGGGCATCCGAGCGGACCCCCGCCTCGGCCCGCACTACGTCGCCGCCTTCGACGAGATGTACTCACGACTCGCGACGGAGCTCGCCGTTCCGCTGGTTCCCTACCTGCTCGACGGGATCGTGGGCGACGCCACCCTCACCCAGGTCGATGGCCTGCACCCCACCGCAGCGGGCCATCGCCGCATTGCGACGCTGATAGGCGCGACGATTGAGCCTGTGGTCCGGGCCCGCACCGCGACGCCCGGATAGCGGGCGCCTATGCCTACTTTCCGGGTGAGTACGGCCACTGGCCGGCATGTCGAGGTCGAGGCGGCCAACTGGTTGGTCGCGCTGGGTACAGGCCTGGGTTCGCTGGGTGAAACGGCGTCACCCGACCGCCTCGCGTGCGAGCGGCTGCTCAACGGAACGGTGCTGGTCCGCGACATGCGCTCCGGCGCCGGCTTCGTCATTCAGCCCCTGGATAGGGACGGGCAAGGAGCGCCAATAGAGCAGGAGGAGGAGCCGATGGAGATGGGGCCCACCCTCTCGCCCGCCGACTTCGAGGGGGAGGAGGAGGAGGAGGTCGGAGACCTCGACAGCGACGCCGTGATCCCGCTGGAGCTGGTACGCGACACCCTCGCGTCGATCGAACGCGCGATGGACCCCGACGCGGCCATGGCGCTCGCCGTCGGCGCCGCGGTCAAGCTCACCGGCGCCCGCGGCGGCTCCGCGATCGTCCTGGAAGCGGCCGGCTTGCGTTTCCGTTACGTCATGGGCGAACACGCGTCGCGACTGTACGGCATGCGGATCCCGGTGGGCGCAGGCGTCGCAGGCTTCAGCGTGAACACGCACACCTCGCTCATCGTGCTCAACCCCTACGCCGACCCGCGCTTTTACCGCAACGTCGACCGCCACACCGGCCACCGCACCCGAAGCCTGCTCTGTGTGCCGATGGCCGAGGGCGGGCGCACCTGGGGCTGTTTGGAGTGTGTGGACTCGGTCCCCGGTTTTACCGACGACGCCCTGGCCGACGTCGAGCGCCTTGCCGAGGGCGCGGCCGAGCGGATGGCCACCCTCGCCTCGATCCCGCTCAAGAAACCAGGTCGTAGCTGAAGGTCATCTCGCGGCCCTTGCGGGTCAGCACCACTTCGACGTGCTTCTCTTTCCGCAGCTTGAAGTAGGCGGCGAGCGCCCCGAAGAGGTCGTGCACCTCGATGCCGTTGACACTCTTGACCACGTCGCCGGTCTGGAAGCCCGCCTCGCGAAGGATGCTGTTCTTCTTCACGCCGACGCGGAAGCCGCGGAGCTTGCCGTCGGTGTCCCGATGGGCGCGGACGGAGCCGAGCTTCATCAGCTCGCCGAGGTTTTTCGCGTAGAAGTCGACGACCTTGCGCTCGACGGCCCAGCTGGCGCGCGAGGTGCGGAGGACGCCGTCGTCCGGGTCGCGGTCACGGGCCTCAAAGGCGCCGCGGCCAGCGCGGAGGGAGCTGCGGCCCTGTTTGTGGCGGCGGGGGGGCTGGACGGAGGCGACGGCTTCGGTCTGCCCGGCGGGGACCGCTTCGACGGGGGCGGGGGCGCCTTCCTCAGCGACGGCGGGCTCTTCCTCGGCGACAGGAGGAGCTTCCTCGACGGGGACCTCCTCGACGACGGCGGGGACCTCCTCGACGACCGCGGGGACCTCCTCGACGACGACGGGGGCCTCGTCGGCGACGACGGGGGCGGCCGTGACGGCTTCGAGAACCGGCGCCACCTCCACAACCGGCGCCGCCCGCGCCACGACCGCCACCTCGTCGGTGATGATGCCGATGGCGACGAGCTCTGCGGTGGGCTCGCCGAAGTCGATGTCGTCCGCGGCGCGCGCCAGGTAAGCGTCGAGCGACTCGGACTCTGTACCCTGCTCGCCCCCGTCCACCGCCTCCGCAAGCTCGACACCATCGACGTTCCCGAAGGCGGGGAGCACGGCCTGCGCGGCCAGGAACGCGACGACAGCGCCGTGGGCGGCGAGGCTGGCGACAAGGGGGGAGACGCGGCGCAGGACGGACATCGGGGGGCCTCAGAGGGGACAACGCCTGACCGACCTCGTCCATTCGAACGGCCACCCGCGACCCGCAGGGTGGTGCCGCAGTGGTCGCAAGGCTGGCCTTTGCGTCCGCGCACGGCCAGGAAGTCGCGAATTTTCTCGTGCATCGGCGCCGCCCGCGCGGCGATGGTGTCCCGCGCGTGCGCCAACACCGCCACGATCGCGTCGTGCACGGCGTCGATCTCCGCGGGGGTCAGCCGGCTGACGAGGCGCTTGGGATGTTGTTGCGCAGCGAACAAAACCTCGGCCGCGTAGGCGTTGCCCATCGAATCCAGGGCCGGATTGTCCATAAGGAAGACCTTGAGCTGCTCGCGGGTGAAGGACGCGTCCAGCACGTCCACACCGCCCTCGGCCAGCCCCGCAACGGGCACGCCGGGCGCGGTCCACCACACCTTTCCCATCTGCAGGTCGTCGCGATAGCGCAGCGCCTGCCCATCCGAAAGCACAAAACGCACCGCCACATCCGCGGGATCTTTGGCGCCAGCGTCCACCAGACCGAAGCGACCCGCGAGCATCGGCACCACCAGCAGGTGCGCGGAGCCCATACCAAAGTCTACCGCCTGGGCGCGCCTCGAAACCGTCACAAAAGTACCGCGCACCTGTGCGATTCCGCAACGCAAAACCACCGGCTTCGTCACCGATGCATCGACGATCGCGTGCCCGACCAGCGCCGCACGCAGCCGCGGCACGACATACCCAAGATCGTGCCTTTCCGGCATAGGTAGAGACTAATCCGGCAGCCATACGAGCCCAAACGAGGCCGCCGCGATGCGCCGCGGGCTCGGCCTGTCGCGACGCCCGGGCCCGGCGCATCGCCCACACCTGACCGAAACCAACCTTGGACCTTTTGGACTTCTGATGGCTTTGGGATTCTTCGTTGTGGATAAGTTCGCTCGGGCCTATGGAGAACTTGTGGACACATGATGTAGTGGGTAGCCAGGGCAAAAACCCCTACATGTTGTGCCTGGATCTCTTGACGCGACCAGAGACGTTTACTACGATCAACCCACGGGTCACCCCGTTGGGCACCGCCCACCCTCGACGCGCAGCTCTTGCGGAGTCAATAGTCCATGCACCTTTCCCGCCGTTTCACCTCACTTTCTTCCCACGCTTACGGCGGCCTCACCTGGGTGGGCCGTCGCTCCGAGATCCGGAACCCCGACGGATCGATGGTTTTTGAGGCCGACAATGTCCAGGTGCCCGACTCGTGGAGTCAAGTGGCGGTGGACATCCTCGCTCAAAAATATTTCCGCAAGGCCGGGGTGCCCGCAGCGACCAAGCCCGTGGCGGAAAAGGGCATCCCCGAATGGCTTCAGCGCCGGGTGCCGGACGAGGAAAAGTTGGCGACGTTGCAGGCGGATCGTCGTTTTGGCTCGGAATGCGACGCGCGGCAGGTCTTCGATCGTCTCGCCGGTTGTTGGACCTACTGGGGCTGGAAGGACGGCCTTTTCTCGGATGAAGAGGCCGCCAAGACCTTCCACGACGAGCTCCGCTTCATGCTTGCCGCCCAGATGTGCGCGCCGAACAGCCCTCAGTGGTTCAACACCGGCCTGCACTGGGCCTATGGCATCGACGGCCCCGCACAGGGCCACCACTACGTCGACGATCGCACCGGAAAGCTGGTCGCGTCGACCTCATCGTACGAGCGCCCGCAGCCCCACGCGTGTTTCATCCAGAGCGTCACCGACGACCTGGTGAACGACGGCGGGATCATGGACTTGTGGACGCGTGAGGCGCGTTTGTTCAAATACGGTTCGGGCACCGGCACCAACTTCTCCAAGCTCCGCGGCGAGGGCGAGAAGTTGTCGGGCGGTGGGCGCAGCTCAGGGTTGATGAGCTTCTTGCGCATCGGCGACCGGGCGGCCGGCGCGATCAAAAGCGGTGGCACCACCCGTCGCGCCGCCAAGATGGTGTGTTTGGACCTTGATCATCCGGACATCGAGACCTTCATCAACTGGAAGGCGGTCGAAGAGACGAAGGTGGCCGCGCTCGTCACAGGAAGCAAGCTCAACGAGCGGCACCTGAACCTGATCTTGGCGGCCACGCGCCCGGTGGACGGGCTGTCCGAGGCGGCCCGGCTCGACCCCCGCCAGAACATTCAGCTCCGCACCGCGATGCGGGACGCGCGGACCACCGGCGTGAGCGACAACTACATCGTTCGCACCGTGCAGTTCGCCAAGCAGGGGTACACCGCCATCCGCTTTGACGCGTACGACACCGACTGGGATGGGGATGGCTACGGCACCGTGGCCGGCCAGAACAGCAACAACAGCGTGCGCATCCCCAACAGCTTCATGGATGCGATGCTGCGTGACGAAGAGTGGAAGTTGACGCACCGGACCAGCGGCAAGACCGTCAAGACCCTGCGCGCGAACGACCTGTGGGACAACATCTCGGTGGCGGCGTGGTCTTGCGCCGATCCTGGCGTGCAGTTCGACACCACCATCAACGAGTGGCACACCTGCCCAGAAGACGGCCGTATCAACGCGAGCAATCCCTGCTCCGAGTACATGTTCCTCGACGACACGGCCTGCAACCTCGCGTCGTTGAACCTGATGCGCTTCCACGACCCCAAGACCGGCGTTTTCGACCTCGACGGCTATGTCCACGGCATCCAGATCTGGACGACCGTCTTGGAGATCAGCGTCGGAATGGCGCAGTACCCCTCGCCCAAGATCGCCGAGCTCTCCTGGAAGTTTCGCACCCTCGGCCTGGGCTACGCCAACCTGGGCGCGCTTTTGATGGTGATGGGCGTCCCCTACGACAGCCCCGAAGGCCGCGCGATGTGCGGCGCGCTCTCGGCGATCCTCACCGGCGAGTCGTATGCGCAGTCCGCACGCATCGCCGCTGAGAAGGGGCCATTTCCTGGCTACAAGAAGAACCGGGCGTCGATGTTGCGGGTCATCCGCAACCACCGCCGCGCCGCGTTCAACGCGCCCGCCAGCGACTACGAGGCCCTGTCGATCAAGCCCGTGGGCCTCGTGCAGGACAAGGTGCCGGGCGACCTCGCGGCCGCGGCGCGTAAAGCGTGGGACGACGCGCTCGCCCTTGGCGAAGCGCACGGCTACCGCAACGCCCAGGTCACCGTGATTGCCCCCACGGGCACCATCGGGCTGGTCATGGACTGCGACACCACCGGGGTCGAGCCCGACTTCGCCCTGATCAAGTTCAAGAAGTTGGCGGGCGGCGGCTACTTCAAGATCGTCAATGAGTCGGTGCCGCCGGCCTTGCGCAAGCTCGGCTACAGCGAAGCCCAGGTCGCCGCGATCGTGGACTACGCGCGCGGCCGCGGCTCGCTCAAAGGCGCGCCAGGCATCAACCACGAGTCGATGCGGGCGCGGGGGTTCGACGATGTCACCATCGCCAAGATCGAGCGGGCGCTGCCCACCGCTTTCGACATCAAGTTCGCGTTCTCCAAGTACAACCTGGGCGCAACCTTCTGCAAGGACGTGCTGAACATCGATCCCGACGCGCCGGACGTCCTCGCGGCGCTGGGCTTCAGCAAGGCGCAGATGGAGGCGGCCAACGCCTGGGCGTGCGGCACAATGAGCATCGAGGGCGCGCCGGGGCTCAAGGACGAGCACCTGCCCATCTTCGACTGCGCCAACCGCTGCGGGCGCACCGGCACTCGCTTCATCAGCGCCGAAGCCCACATTCGGATGATGGCCGCCTGCCAGCCCTTCATCTCGGGCGCGATCAGCAAGACCATCAACATGCCCAACGACGCCACCGTCGCCGACGTCAAGAACGCCTACCTCGTGTCCTGGCGCCTCGGCATCAAGGCCAATGCTTTGTATCGCGACGGCAGCAAGCTCAGCCAGCCGCTCTCGAGCACCTACGCGGACGAGCTGCTGATCGCGCTGGACATGGACGACGCCGACACGACGACGCCCGCTCCGAGCGCGCCGCCACCGATGTCGCAGAACGATCAGGTGATGCACGTCGCCGAGAAGTTGGTGGTCCGCTACCTGGCCAAGCGCCGTCGGCTACCAGACCGTCGCCGCGGCTACACCCAGAAGGCGATCGTCGGCGGGCACAAGGTGTTCTTGCGAACCGGTGAGTACGACGACGGCTCCCTGGGCGAAATCTTCGTCGACATGCACAAGGAGGGCGCGGCCTTCCGCAGCCTCATGAACAGCTTCGCCATCGCCGTGAGCATGGGCCTGCAGCACGGCGTGCCGCTCGAGAAGTTCGTCGACCAGTTCGTCTTCTCCCGCTTCGAGCCGAACGGCGTTGTCCGCGGCCACGATCGTATCAAGATGGCGACCTCGATCATCGACTACATGTTCCGCGATCTGGCGGTCAACTACCTCGGTCGCAACGACCTTGCCCACGTCGACGAGTCCGAGCTGCGTCACGACGCCCTCCACAAATCCGGCGAGGAGACCCGCTGGAGCGAAGAGGAAGAGATCAGCGCCGGCAACGTCATGTTGTCGAACACCGCGGTCGATGTCGACGCCGCGCCGGCTCCGGCGGCCGTGCTCGCGGCCGCTGCCGCCCCGGCGGCCTCGATGCACCTGGGCGGCAGCGCGCAAATCCAACTCGCACCCGCCAAGATGAAGCTGCAGCTCATCCGCGACGCCAAAGCCCGCGGTTACGAAGGCGACGGCTGTCCCGAGTGTGGCGCGCTCACGATGGTGCGCAACGGCGCTTGCCTGAAGTGCATCACCTGCGGCGGGACCAGCGGGTGTAGTTGAGCGCGAGCCGCCAGTCCAGGGGCAGGCGGCCCTAGCTTTGGCGATCGAAGCGTCCCGGGCGTGCCTACCCCACCAGATGCATCTCCGTCCGATTCCGCCCCTGCTCCTTCGCAAGGTAGGTGGCCTGGCTCGCCGCGCCGACAAACGCATCCGCATGCGAAAACGTGCCATCGATCGTCGCGACGCCCATGCTGCTGGTCACCGTGATGGAGTCGGCGCCGAGCATCATGGGGAAGTCGGCCACGGCCTGACGGATGCGTTCGCTGACGATCAACGCGCCTTCCAGGCTGGTCTCGGGCAGGATGATCGAGAACTCGTCGCCGCTGATGCGAGCGCTCATGTCGCAAAGGCGAAGGTTGTCGCGGAGGATTCGCCCCACCTGCCGCAGCACCAGGTCACCGATGCGTTCGCCGTGGGTCTCGTTGACCCGAGACAGGTGGTCGAGGTTCATGTACACCAGGGACAACGGGCGCGTGTAGCGACGTGCGCGCTCAAACTCGCGACGAAGCGCGCGTTCGAACACCTCGGCGTTGTTCATCGCCGTCAACGGGTCGGTGGTGGCCCGCTGGACCAGACGGCGCTGGGCCGCGACCGCCTCCTCGATGCCGAGCGAGTAGCCGAACAGGGTGCTCCCGATCAGCAGCTTGTCGCGCTCGTGGATGCGGACAGGCTCCTCGACACGCTGGCCGTTGACCCACGAGCCGTTGGTGCTGCCGAGGTCCTCCAACCAAACTTCCGGGGGCTCCTCGGGCGTCGACGCGTTCATCCATTGCAGGCGTGCGTGCCGCCGAGACGCCTCGGCGTCGGCCAGCGCGATGTCGCAGACGAGGTCCCGGCCGAAGACCATGGACTTTTCGCCCAGGATCCACGCCCGGCTGGCTTCCTCCCCTTCGATCATCGTGACGACTGGCATCGGCACGGAAGGTTTACCCGGCACCAAGAGGCCGGGCGAAGTTGGGGCAGAGTTCAGCATTGGGGAGTGTGCTCCACCCGCGCATCGGTCAGCGCACCAAACACTTGAGTCCCGATCAGCGGGGCTTGCTGCCGTCGCCGCAAAGCACGCGTACATGCAGGTGATCGTGGTGCCCGGGCGCGTGCCGGATGACGCCCGACTTGGACCAAGCATCCTCGCCGACGAAGATCTGGTCCGCCTCTTCGTCGGTCAGGAGCCCTGCCCGCAACGCATACGCGCGAAGGCGTCCGATGTGGGCCCGGTCGAGAAGAATCATGTCGACCCGGCCGCTGTCGATCATCGTGGCGATGAATGCCCAGTTGGCCTCGACATCAAAGTCGGCACCCGGGTCGTCGAACTGATGCTGGGCTTGCCTGCCGCCCGTGCGGAAAAGACCCACGTCGGCATCGACGCCCCCGCGGTGAGACTTATGCCCGTACAGCGCGCCACCGCGGGCCGCCGAAATCTCGCCGATGGCGATGGGGTCGGCCTCGGGCATGAGCCAATGCATGTGAGCGGACGAATCGACGAGCAGATCGACCATCTCGCGGGTGCCCCAGGCGTGAGGGGCCTGCATGCGCGTGTAAAAAAGTGGCAGGTCGGGGAGGAGCGAGCCATCATGAAGCACGTCATCTGAGCAGCCGACGACCCCAGTGTCCGCCGGCCCGCTCGATTCGAGCACCACCACGTCCCCTTCCATCGTTGGACCATATTCAGCCGCAAACGCAGAAAGTATGGAAAGCAGCGGCAAAATCAAGAGCGCGTCTCCGAAACGAGCCCGCACTGTACCAATTTCGACGCCTCCCGTAAAGCGCCGGTGCGCAATATTTTACGCACCGCGTAGAAACTTGCGCACGATCCCCGCCGAAGGTGGATCGCCGCCGATCGCAACTTGACGTGTCCACGGTTTCGCAGTCGTCGAGCGCCGATAGTCGCGCGAGCGCCCGATCCCAGACCAGCGGGTCGAGGGGGCCCAGCACCTCGGCCACCCCATCCACCGCGCCGAGCACCTACGCAACCTCGCGATCGAGGTCCTCGGGCCGCGCCAGGTAGGGCCGCCGCCCCATACGCACGTTCGCAAGTTGCCCCGCTGCAATCAACCGCTCGACGGTGCCGTCCGTCCGCGCCGACGCCAGCATCGACCACAGCGGTCCGCCCGCCCGGGAACGGAGGCCCGCCCTCCGGACGCGAGCGAGCACCATCGTCTCGGCAAACGGCTCGACCCGACCTCGCGCACCCAACGACTGACTCGCGAGCGGTCCTCGTGAACGCCGGCGGGGCCCGCTGACCAGCTCCGGTCGAAGCCAGCGGCATGAAGCAGCACCGCGCGAGCGTGGGTGGCGTCAGGTCGAGCATGCCTCGCGGGTTATCCGACCCCATGGAAACCCCGGCCGCGATCGTGCTCCTCATCGGCGTGGATGCGGCGTGGACGCCCTACCCGGAGCTGTCCTTCGTGCCGGAGACGGTCTGCACCACGACCAGCGCCACCGAGCTCGACCCCCTCGACGAAGACTTCGGCACCGAAGAGACCACCACGTGCGTGACCGCAGAAGGCTGGGAGACCGCCACCGCCTACGTCGGCAGCGCTTTCCCGGCAATGACCCTCGGGCTCGCGTTTGAGCGCGACCGCGTCCGCCTGACCGCGCTCTTCACCCTCGGCCCCGTCCTCTCCAATACCTACGCCACCGACGTTTCCGAGCTGACGCCCGACCTCGCTCTCGGCGGGCAGCTGGTGCTGGAGGGGGTGATTGTGAACCAGAAGTTCAGTTTCGCTGCCGGCGGCATCGGCACGCTGCGTGGCTTCGGCGCCCATGGCACCCACGACGATTCGGGCGACACGCGCTTGTCGTCGGACGCGCTCTTCGCGGGGGGGCCGGCGCTGTCGCTGGGCTGGAACGAGCCGCGGCTTTTGCTCCGCGGGTACGGCGTCTACACCACGGCGGCGCAGTTCGGTGCGGGCGCGACGTTGACGTGGTCGCCGGTGGCTTTTCAAGAGTGACCGGGCCGGCCGAGGACGGGCCGTGCAAAGTCCAGCGCCGAACGTCAGCGCGAGTTTCGCGCTGACGACCGCGCTGACGCACAGCGGCCCAGCAGCACCGAGAACGAGATGTCCCGAGCGGCGTAAGCATATTTCACCTTCTCGAAGACCTCGGGCTCCTTCCGCGCTTGGTCCAGGACCGCGTTGCCGACCACCCGGGCCCAACTCGCGGTGCGCGTGCCGCGGAGCTCCCCCCGGATTTCGATGGCGTCAAGGTTCAGGTAGCGCAGCTCCGGCCACTTCTGCCGCGCGAGCGTCGTTTTTCCGGTCAGCCGGGGACCGGTGATTCGTCCGGCAAGAATGCGATCGGCCTGTTGAATCACATGCATGTTCAACGAATTTGAAATCAAGGGGGAGAGCGCCAGTGGCGCCTAAACCGCGATCTTCCGGGCCGAGGGCAACTGCTGGAAGTTATCGATCAACGCCTCAGACACCGCGCCCCGACGGTCGGTGCGACTGTTGAGGTTGCGCGAGGCGCTCAGCTCGTGGATGGTGAAGGCGCCGTAGCAGTCCAACACCAGCTCGGCCCACGAATTGCTGAGCATCGCCTTGGTGTCTTTCTGCGTAAGGTCGGTGTAGACCTGGGCCAGGCGGCGCTGGTCGGCCTCACCGAAGCCACCCTTCTGGTACGACGTGAACACGCTGGTCTTGCTGACGGGGACATAGGGAGGATCGAAGTAGACAAAGTCGCGACGACCCACAGCGGCGGCGGCCTCTTCGAAGCCCTGACAGACCAGCTTGACGTCGGCCAGCGCCAAGGAGCAAGCGCGGAGGTTGTCCTCGTCGAGGATGGGCGGATCGGTGTAGCGGCCGACCGGCACGTTGAAGCGCCCGCGACTGTTCTCGCGGTACAGGCCGTTGAAGCAGGTCTTGTTGAGGTAGATCACCCGAGCGGCGCGACGGGTGGAATCCTCCGGAACCTCGGCGCGCACGCGGTAATAGTAGGTCTCGTCGTGACGCTCACGATGTTCGGCCAGGCGCTCGATCAGCCCATCCACGTCGGAGCGGACGGCCTCCCAAACCTCGATGAGGTGGGGGTTCCGATCGGAGAGCACCGCGCCGTTCCGAAGCGCGCCCTGCCGATGGAGCTCGAAGAACAGCGCTCCACCCCCGACGAAGGGCTCGTGGTAGGTGCGGAAGTTGCCGGCCTCGGCCATCGTCGACAATAATCGACCGAGAAGCTGGCCCTTTCCGCCGACCCACTTGAGGAAGGGGCGTGGGAGCGTAAAACGCGAGGGCGCAAGCAAGAGCAGCGGAGCGGCGGCAGCCATCGAACCAGCGGGAGCACAGCTATTGTACCGTCAAGAGATCGCTTAGGCAATACATGAAGGGTGGGCCGGCACCGGAGCGCCCGCCGAGCGGGGTCGCCGCGCTACGTTCCGACCATGCTGCACGCCCCCCCGACGCGCGATCCGGCGCTCACCGCCGAGATCAACGCGTTCGTCCAGACCTTCGCCGCGGTCAAAGCTTCGGCCGCCACCGTCATCCTCGGCAAAGACGACGTCATCTTCAAGTGCCTCGTGGTGCTCCTGGCGCGGGGGCATGTGTTGCTCAAGGATGTCCCCGGCACCGGCAAGACAATGCTGGCGCGGGCGATCGCCGCCTCGATCGCCCTGGATTTCCGACGCATCCAGTTCACGCCCGACCTGTTGCCGATGGACATCACCGGGACCAACGTCTTCGACCTGCGTCAAAAACAGTTCGTTTTCCAGCCGGGGCCGGTCTTCTGCAACATGCTTCTGGCCGACGAGCTGAACCGCGCCACGCCCAAGACCCAGAGCGCACTTCTGGAGAGCATGGCCGAGGGTCAGGTCACCGTCGAAGGGGTCACCCACCGCCTGCCGCCGCCGTTCTTGGTCATGGCGACGATGAACCCGCTCGATCACGACGGTACCTACGTGCTGCCGCAAGCCCAGCTCGACCGCTTCACCGCCCAGCTCACTATGGGATTTCCAGCGGCCGACGCCGAGATGCAGATGCTCGACGTGCACCTGGGCGCCCGCCCGCCGGTCGAGGATGTCCGGCCCGTCGTCGATCGGGAAACCTTCTTGTCGTGGCAAAATCTCGCCACCCGGGTGTTCATCAGCCAGGAGGTCAAACGATACCTCGTGCGCCTGGCAGACCACATCCGAAGTGATTCCGTGGCGTTGGCGCCACCTTCTCCGCGGGCCGTGCTGATGTTGGCGCGAGTGGCGCAGGTGCACGCGATGACCCAGGCCCGCGACTACGTCACCCCCGAAGATGTGCGCGCCTTGGCCCCGGACGTGCTGGCCCATCGCATGATCATCTCCGGCGATGAGGCCGGCCACAGCTACGTCTCCCGCATCCTGGAGAAGGTGCCGCAGGCATGATCCGGCACGCGCTGGGGATCGTCTTTCACTTCGTGGGGCTCTTCGTGCTCCCGTTTGTGGTGGCGTTCTGCTGCGCGCTGTTCTTCGAGGTCAGCCAGGTCGCCGACACCGCGCCGTTTCTGCTGGCCATCGCGGCGCTGCTCATCACCCCCAGCTTTCTGATGCTGATGTTCGGGGTCATCTGGAAGACCCGGCGCGAGCTGAAGTTGCTGCGCGCCGACGGCCGCCAGGACCTCAGGAGCACGCTGGCGACGGTGCACCGGCATGTGTCCGTCGTGACCTCGCGGGGTTGGGCGGTGTTCATCACTGGGCTGTTCTTCATCGTGTTGTCGCTCGGGGCCAAGTGGGCCGACCTGTCGATGGTGGCGGTCCTGGCGCTGATGCTCTTCTACGGTGTGCTCGGGCTGAGCACCTTCCTGAGCGGCTTCATCGTCTCGCAATTCGAAGCCCAGTTGCGCAAGCGCGCGAGCATCGAACGGCAGATGTCCCCGGCGGTGATCCTGGCTGGCGAGGTGGCCGAGGAACGATTCACCTTGCGACGGGTGCCGGTGCCGCCCTTGTACTTCTTGCTCATCAAGGACCCGCTCCCGCCGCGCTTGGGCACCACCTCTCGCTACGCCGTCGGTGCGGGCGCACGAAAAGAAGAGCTGGTGGTCGCTGGACGCTTGCGACGCACGCCCCGCGGCATGTACCGCCTGGGCCCCGCGCACATCTACTTTCAGGACGCGCTCGGCTTCACCCGCGTCTCTGTCGCATCGATGGCGACGGCCGAATTGAAGATCCTCCCCCGCTTTCGCCATCTGCAAATCCTCGAACCGCCGCGCAGCAAGCTCGAGCGCCCCGACATCCTCACCCGCCCCCACCGTTTTCCCACCGAGGACCACTTCCGCTTTCGCGACTACCAATCGGGCGACGACACCCGCCGCATCCACTGGAAACTGTCGGTCAAGACCGGCCAGATTCAGCTTCGTACGCCCGAAACCCGCGAGATCAGCACCAAGAACGTGCTTTTGGTGCTCGACAGCTACCTGCCGGCCGGCCGCATGCTCGACGACGCGGTGGGGGTGGAGGAGGTGCTGGACAAGCTCGTCGAAACCTGGATTTCGTTGGCCAAGGAGCTGGTGGAGCGCGGGGATCGCGTGACCCTCGTTTGCGCGGCGCGCGACAACGACGGGGAGCTGAAGGTCGAGTCGCAGGCCTGCCAGAAGGGTGGTCATGTGCTGTGGCAGGACCTGGGTGCGCGCGCCATCTGGCAAGGCCGCTGGGACATCCCAGGGCTGCTCAAAGAAGGGGGCGACCAGACGCATGGCGTCGTGGTGTCCAGCCGCTTCCAGAGCCCGCCTCCGGGCGGATTCGATGGGGAGTCGCTGACGTGGATCTACCTGCCTCCTGAACGTGGGCTCATGGGCAAAGAACCGAGCCTGCTCGAAGCGTTGGCCGGCTCGCCGACCCGCGCGTTCTTGTGGTTCTTCCGCCTGCCGTACCCGGTGGGGAGCGACGAAAACGGCTTCTTCGCCCAGCTCAAGATCTTCCGCGAGCAAGCCGGTCGCCTCGCCGCCCGCAAACGCCTCCGCGCCATCGCGACCCAAGACGGCGCTCGCGTGTACCGGCAGCTTCTGGCTCGCGGCGACACGGTCTACCGACTGGAGACCGGCCAGGGCACCCATAAGCTCGTCGGCGTCACGACGGGACACGCCAAGTACAACGGCGGGAAGGCCGCATGAGCGCGGCGGCGGGCACCGGCTGGCACGGCGCGCTGGATGTGCGTTCTTCGCTGACGCTGTGGGGTCAGGTCAAAGAAGCCCTGGTGCCGATGGCCGTCTACTGGGCCTGGGTGCTGTACGCCTACGGCATCTTCGCGATCGCGATCGCGATGACCAACTCGATCGGCGGGGACGACGTCGCCTTCCTCACCGCGTTCGGCCTCGCGACCGTGGGTGGGGTCCTCCTCGGCCAACTCTGCGCGTTTTTGGGGGTGCGTAGTTGGGTTCTGGTCACCCTCGGCGCGCTGATGTGGGCGCTCTTCTTCCTGGTGATCCTCGCCGGCGGCTACGCGCTGATGAACAACGACATCGTCGCCGCCTTCGTGATCGGGGTGGTCTTCCTCGGCCCGGTCGCGATGACCGGAGGCTTGTGGAGCCTCGAAACCAACCGCGCCCTCTGGTCCACCTGGCTGCCGATGGTGTGGACCGTCGGCGCCTGCCTGGTGTGGATCGAGAGCGAGGTCGGCATCGGCGCGTGGGAGTCCGGCGCCAAACACGAGATCTGGGACCTGGTCTCGCTGTTGATGTTCGTCCCCTCGGTCGGGCTTTTCCTCCTGTATCTGGTGACGCGGGAAACCCACCGCCTTGCCACCTGGAAGCGCGGTCCGACCGCTCCGCTGACGCCCAAGATGGAGGAGCGCGGGGTGTCCCGGCCGCGGCTGACCATCGGCGGGCTGGTCGCGCTCTTGGCCCTGGCGGTGGCGGTGGCCGGCGCTACGGCCCTGGTGGCGCCTTATCTGTGGAGGACCGGCGCCCCGGACGAACACGGCCCTGAGACGACGGCCGCCACGGGCGAGGGGGAGCGCCAGCCCACGCAGCAGGAGCTCAACAAGTCCGATCGGGCGGGCAAACAGGGCGATCCCAACGAGCGCAATGGCAAGCCCAACGAGGGTGAGCCCGAGTCCGAGACCTCCGAGCGGGTCAAGGAGATGATGAAGAAGATGGGCGAGGCCGCCAAGGAAGCGGCCGGGACGCTGTGTTCGCTCATCACCGTCGCCATCCTGGCGCTGATCGGCGCGCTCTTGGCCTATCGCCCGCTGAAAAGGCTGTTCGTGATTCGACATCTCCGCGATCCGTTGTGGGACGTGGCCCCCAGCACCCGCATCGACCAGTGTTGGCGCCTGGTGGAGATCGCGCTCGGCGACGCCGGAGTCCATGTTCGACCTGGAGAAGATGCGGCGGGGTTGGCGAGGCGAGCGGCGCCGGTACTCAAAGCGCTGTCGCCAGTGGAAGTACACGGCTTTGACGACGTCGCCGAGGTGGCGGACCGCGTGCGCTTCGGCCTGGGCGTGGGGCCCGACGACGTCGCGGTGATCGAGCGTTTTTCGCGGTGGGTGCTCGACACCGTGTGGGAACGGCTAGACGACAAGGCACAGATCGTAGCGATGTATCGGGGGGTTTGAGGGGCCAAGGGCGCAGCTGTTTCAGCCGCTCACGGGGGCGGCTGCCGCCTCCCGGCGGCTCGGCTATGGCATGATGGACCGGATGACGCTCCGCCGCTCTCCCGCGCGCATCTGCGCTGCCCTCCTCCTCACCACCGCCAGCCTCGCGGGCTGCGAGCCCACGGCCGACACCGCGCCAGACCCCAAGGCGGACACGGGCGGCGACACCAGCGCCGACACCGCCCCTCCCGATGACACCGCTGATGACTCCGGCGCAGACACTGGCGAAGACACTGCCGTGGACACCGGGCCGGCGCCAGACGACTGCGTGCCGGAGTCCGAGGCCAGCGTGACCCTCTGTGCAGACCGCTTCTGGGCGCAGGACCTCGACGCCACCAGCCGCGCCGAGCTCGACGCCGCGATCGCGACCATGCCCGCGGCGCTGCGCGACGACGCGCTCACCGATCCCGTGGCGCGGGCGGAGCAGCTTCAGTGGGCCTTCGTGGCTGTCAATGCCCTCTCCGCCAGCACGGTGGCCGTTCTGGTGCCCGATGGCACCTACGACTTCACTGGCCTGAACGCGCCGCACGCATCGGTGCCGCCGGAAGATTTCTACCAGACGCCGCTGCTGCCCAAGCTGTTTGTGCGACGCGACAGCGTCACGATCCGGCGCGCGGTCGACGGCGCGGTGCCCGTGCTCACCGCAAGCGGACCGGGCGCCGACGGCGTGCACCACGGGCGAGTGTTCCTGCTCATCGACAGCAGCGCCACCGATGTGCGGGTGGAGGGGCTCACCTTCCGCGGCGACGCCGAGAGCGCCACCTTCACCGAGGCGGCGCGCTCCCTGCACGAACAGGACGCTTCGTTGTACTTCACTGGCCAGTGGGGCGCCGCGATGGTGGGCCTCAACGGGGGCGCGAACCACGCCACCTTCGATGGCTGTAACTTTGAGCGGGTGAACGGCAGCGCCATCAGCGCGGTGGGGCTCCTCACGGTCGCCAACTCGAGCTTCGAGGGGGCGCTGCCGGCCCCCGAAGTGGCCGACCCCGAGGCGGCGACCGTTGCATTGTACGACGCCATCTCAGCCGAGCGGGGCTCCTCACCCGGAATGGACTTCCACAGTGGCATCCGGCGCGCCTACGCATACGGGCCCACCGTGGTGGAGAACAGCACGTTCACCGGCTTTGTTCAGGGGATCGTGATGTCGGCCGACGGATTTTCGCTGAGCGTGAGCGGGAGCACCTTCACCACCATCTACGACCACGCCGTGTATGTATTGGGCGATGCCAGCGGCACCGCGATCGTGGACAACACCTTTGATCGCGTGGGCAACGGCGCAGTGAAGTTCGCTGGCTTCAGCTACGAGCCGAACCCCGAGCTTAGCCTCGCGGGCTTGAGCGACGGCTCGGTGAGCGACAATCGCTTTCTCCAGATGCGCAACGGCTCCATGATGGTGTCGGGCGTGCGGAACGACATCGCCCGGAACGAGGTGGTGGCGTACAACGCCGCTGCCGATCCGACCGGCTGGTACGACCCCTTTCAGCGGCCCGGCTACCACTACCCCGACGCCTTCCTGATCACCGAGGCTGGCCAGGCTGGGTGGGCAAACCACATCTGGGGCAACCGCTTCACCGACAACACCACCACCAGCGGCGACTTCGAGCTGTTCGTCCAGCAGCGGCCCAACGTGGAGGACCGCAGCATCTCGGAGAGCGTGGTGTCGGGCGCCGAGCAAACGGTGTACTTCCGCCACCTGAACGCCTGCAGCGACAGTCCCCCGCCGTGCTCGAACTACACGCCGTCCATCACCGTGGAGGCCGGCGCAACACTCATTTTCGGGGCCCCGGCGGATTGTGCTGACTGCTATCCGGGCGACTCCGGCTACATCAGCGCGCTGCCGTAGCGCGCGGCCCCGCGGGGGCGCAGCCGCGGCATGCTACGCCGAACACATGCCATCCTCCCCTGATTGTCCCGTCCCGGCAGTATTGCCCAGTCGCGTTTTGGCCGGCATGACCGACCATGACCCGGGCGGCGCGCGCCTACCCAAGCACGCCCAGCTCCCGCCCCACCTCGGCAAAGGCCTGGACTGCCTGGTCGATGTGCGCAGTCGTATGCGCCGCGCTGATCTGCACGCGGATGCGCGCTTGCCCGCGCGGCACCACCGGAAAGCTGAAGCCGATCACGTAGATGCCCTTCTGCAACATCCGGTCGGCCATTTCGCTGGCCAGTCGGGCGTCGCCCAGCATCAGCGGGCAGATGGAGTGCACACCGGGGCGAATCTGGAACCCCGCCGCCACCATCGATCGGCGGAAGTGCAAGGTGTTGGCCTCCAGCCGATCGCGACGCTCGGTGCTGGCTGACAGGAGTTCGAACACCTTGATGGCTGCGCCGACGATCGGGGGCGCGACGGTG
This sequence comes from Deltaproteobacteria bacterium, assembly GCA_947445035.1. Lineage (GTDB taxonomy): Bacteria > Myxococcota_A > UBA796 > UBA796 > SXON01 > SXON01. Next base: position 630,432 of record CANFCK010000001.1, on the reverse strand, counting down.
TTGGAGAACAGGTAAGGACGGCTCTTCTGGCGCAGCAGCTCGATGATCTCGCGACGGCCGCTGGTAAAGCCGCCTTGGCTGCCGCCGAGCGCCTTGCCGAGCGTGCTGGTGATGACGTCCACCCGACCCATCACCCCGCAATGTTCGATGCTGCCGCGGCCGGTTTTCCCCACAAACCCGGTGGCGTGGCTGTCGTCCACCATCACCAACGCGCCATGCTTCTCGGCGATGTCGCAGATCTGGTCCAGCGGCGCGATGTCCCCGTCCATGGAGAAGACGCCGTCGGTCGCCACCAGCTTGATGCGGGCGCCCGCGCACTCGGTCAACTTCGCGTCGAGGTCCGCGAGATCGAGGTGTTTGTACCGGAGCCGCTCAGCTTTGGCGAGCCGGATGCCGTCGATGATGCTGGCGTGGTTGAGCTCGTCGGAAATGATGGCGTCGCCTTCGCCGCAGAGGGTCTCGAACAGCCCGCCATTCGCGTCGAAACACGAGCTGTACAGAATGGTGTCGTCGGTGCCGAGGAAACGCGAGACCGAGGCCTCCAGCTCCTTGTGGATGTCTTGGGTGCCGCAGATGAAGCGCACGCTGGCCAGGCCCAGGCCGTGACTGTCGAGCGCGGCCGTCGCCGCGGCGATGAGCTCGGGATGGTCCGCGAGGCCCAGGTAGTTGTTGGCGCAGAAGTTCAGCACCTCCTGGCCCGACGCCACGCGGATGGTGGCGTCCTGCGCGGAGAGGATCACCCGCTCTTTCTTCCAGGTGCCGGCCTCCCGGATCGCATCGAGGGTGCTCTGGACGGCAGGCCGGGCGGTGTCGAACATCGGGGCTCCAATTCGGGGGCGAGGGCTAACCCGCAGTGACCCGCTCGCGCAGCCACACCACCAGCCCCGCCTGGGTGAGTTCGCCACTCGCGACGCCCAGCATCATCAGGACGCAGTCGCCATCTGAGGCGCCGAGGCGCCTCAGATGGCGACTGCCTACCCCCCGCCCTCCGCCAGCACGTAGGCCGCCGCCGCCGCGCCCGCGACACGACCGCCGTAGTAGCAGGCGCCTACGCTGCCGTTGAAGCCGCGGCCGGCTCCGCCTCCAGGCAGCATCCCCGCCACCTCACCGGCGGCAAACAAACCCGCCACCGGCGCTCCCGTGGCATCCAGCACGCGGCCGTCGAGGTCTGTCGCGACCCCTCCGAAATTCTTCGCCAGACCCGGGTGGAGCTGGACCACCAACCAGCGGATGCCGTCGACGCTTTGGGCCGGCGTGAGGATGGCGCCAAAAGGATCGGGCGCGCTCGTCGCCGCGAGGTTGTTGTAGTTCTCCAGCTCGTCGAGGGCGTCGGCAGGCAGCCCCGCCCATGCGATCGATTCTTCGGCATCGCCGGAGAGAAAGACTTCCACGGAACCCGCCGTGATCACCTCGACAGGGGTGTAACCCTCGGGCACCGCGGGGTCGGCCCAGTTGTAGCCGGGCGGCTGGAAGACGGGCGTTTCTGGGTCGTCGTAGGCGGTGATCAGCCAGGCGCCGGTGTCGGGCACTTCGGGCGCCACCAGGAAGCTCCCGAGCTCACGCTCGCGGGTGAAGCGGCGGCCGTCCGCACCGACGATGATGTAGGGAACTGCGGAGCTGAAGATCAGCGCCTCCCCGTCCGGGCGCACCGGATCCTGGACGGCGTGAAGGTAGGCGCCGATGTTCCCGGGCGTCTCCCAGGCGGCCCCGACCTCGGTCAGAAACGGAACGCCCCCGCCATTGCTGGTGGGGTTGGTCTCGAAGACCGGGTCCAGACTCGCCAGTTCGGGCGCGTGGGCCTCAACTTGGGCGAGGTCGCGGAGGAAGCCTCCGGTCGCCAAGACCACGGCATCGGCGCCGATGGTGCCCTCCTCACCGGCCGCGTTCTTCCACCGCACCCCCACCACAGCGCCCCGCCACATCACCGGTCCCGTCACCTCGACGCCGGTCTCCACAGTGATGGGCTGCCCTTCGGTCAGAAAGTCGAAGGGGGCGACCGCGGGCGACCACGCAATCCGGTGGGTGCGGGGCATCTCGCCCTCCCCTGCGCTCACCGACGACGACTCGATCTCTACGCCATGCGCGTCGGCCAGCCACACGAGGGTGTCGCCACTGCCCTCGATGAACGCGGTGACGCTGGGTCGGGTGCCATCCTCCCCGGTAGCTGTGACCCAGTCCGCCTGTGCCGCTTCGAGCGTGTCGGAAAAACCCTGCTCCGCCTGCCAGCGGGTCATCGCCGCGTACGCCCCGCCACCCAGCCGGATCCCGGTCCCGGGCGTCGTGGACTTCTCCAAAAGCAGGACTTCGCGGCCCGCCTCTACCGCGGTCAACGCCGCGGCGACACCCGCCGGCCCGCTGCCCACCACCAGCACCTGCGTGTGCCGCTCGAAGGTCGGCGCCCCGTCGCCAGTGTCCCCAGTCTCCTGGGCGCTGTCGTCCGCAGTTTCGCTGGTCTCGCCGGTGTGGGCTGTCTCGCCAGCGGAATCGCCCACGACGTCATGGGCGTCCGGATGAGCCGGCACCACGACGGGGCCCGCATGGCAGGCCAAAAGCAGCAGTAGCGTCACGCCGCGATTGTAGCGAAGTCGTCACGCCTCTGACAAGCGATTCAACCCGCGATGCGGATGACGGCCTTGGGGTGGCGAGAGATGACACCCTCGAACGAAGCCTTTTCCCAGTTGACCAGATCGACGATCGTATCGTCACCCCGCTCCAAGATGGTGTTCCAGATCGCGTCTTGAATGCCGTTGGCGCGATCTTCGAGCAGCCGCTGGGTGATTTCCCAGGTGCCGAAGATGCGGCGCCCCACGATGCCGTGAAGCTGGATGCCATCCATGACCACCCGGTGCACGTCCTCGATCACCGCATCGCCGTTCTTGACACCGAAGAGCACCACGTGCCCGCCGCGTCGCACGGCCTTGATAGCGTTGTTCATCGAGCTGTTGAAGCCGGCCATTTCCATCGCCACGTCGACGCCGACCCCGCCGGTCAGCTCGCGAATCGCATTGCGCAGCTCCGGGTCGGCTGCGTGCGGCCGGGCGGGGTTCCCCATGCTCGGCGTCAGGACCACGTCGCAACCGAGATCACGCGCCATTTGTGCGTGTTTGGGATCGACCTCGACCCCGATGATCTTGGTGGCGCCCATGCCGCGGGCGATCAGCACCGCAAAAAGGCCAATGGTGCCACACCCCATGATCGCCACCGTCTTGCCGCGCAGATCGGTGGCCTGACACGCGTGGACCGCGTTGCCGAAGGGCTCCTGCACCGCGGCCACCTCGGGGCGGATCTTCGACAGGTCCGTCGGCCACAGCGCCTTGGCCGGGAGCTTCAAAAACTCGGCGAAGCACCCGTCCATCGAGATGCCGATGATCTTGTCCTTCTGACAGACGTGACTGTCGCCGACACGGCACTGGTAGCAGGTGCCACAGATGATGTGCGACTCGGTGCTGACGATGTCGCCGGGCTTGTAGCCGTACTTGGCGGTCACTTTGACCCCGACAGCGACGATCTCGCCGAGCAGCTCGTGCCCCACGACCCGCGTGGTGCGCGCTTCTTCGGCGAGGCTACCCTGGATCATGTCGCCGAAGGCCTTGCGCCACCAGATGCCGCGATCGCTGCCGCAAAAGCCGGCGTACTTGACCTTGATGAGCACCGACGCGTGATCCGCTTCCGCGTCGAAGTCGGGGACCGGGACGCGGTCTTTCACCAATCCAGTCGAGGTGTCCCAGCCGTCGCGCTTACTGTCGAAGGTCAGCGCGGTCATCATCGTGGTCATCGGAGGCTCCGGGCGCGGGTGGCTATCGCGGCGCCCCCGAGTCGATCCACGCCCCGACCGCCTCGATCGTCGCCGCGTCCAGGTATTCATACACAATCGGCATCTGGACGCCCAGAGCGCTGACCCCCTTGAGCTTGGCAAACAACAGCGAACCTTCGGAATCGCCCGCCACCACGATGCGCCCGCCCACCCCATCCTGCGTGGTCAGGAAGGTGTGAACCGCGGTCTTCTCGACTCCGCCCCAGTCCTCGTGGCAGTTCTTGCAGTCGCGCCGCATCCAGATATCGCTGAAGAACCGATCGAATTCGCTGTCCTTCGCCGCGCCGTTGTCGATCCACCCCGCCACCGCGGCCAGCTCGTCGTCGTTGAGCGGGAAAAGCTCCGGGGGCATGCGGGACTTGCCGTCGGTAGGCCGGTCGTGGGCGATCTTGTCGTAAAAGTAGCTGGCTTCGCGGTCGCCGGGAACCACCATGTCGGGCTCCGGCGGGTTGGTCACCAAGGTGTCGTAGAGGCGATCGGGGTCGCCGGGACCCCACTGGTGATGACAGTCGTTGCAGTACGCCTCATAGACCGGGAACACGTCGCGCTCGAAGACCGAGTCGGCGTCGGTGTCGGCATCGGTGTCGGCATCGGTGTCGGCATCGGTGTCGGCGTCGGTGTCGGCATCGGTGTCGGCGTCGGTGTCGCTGTCGGTGTCGGTGTCGGTGTCGGCATCGGCGCTGGGAGCGGTATCGACCGGCGTATCGGAAGCGGTGCAGGCGAGCGCCAGGAGGAGCAGAGGGGTCATGCCCGCGACCATAGCGGGAGTGGCGGGCACCTGTCCACGGCGAGATAGGAGCAAGCATGCTTCTCTTAGGCTGGATCGCCGCCGCGTTGGCGAGCGCCTGGGCGCCGTTCGGTCCAGTCCCTGAGGGCCATCGGCTGATCTCCGAGTCGGTCGGACCGGACCTGGTCCGCTTCGAGTGGGAGAGCCCGGAGCTGCGCCACTACTGGATCGACTTGACCCCCGATCGCGGCGGCTCCGCGCTGTGCACTGGCGGCGGACTGGCCCTGCAACTGCGTCAACGCCTCGACGATCCGCGCGAGAGCTTCGACCTGCCGAGCCTCCCGGCTCCGGTTGCCGCGGCCTGTGAGGCGCTGGCGCGAGCGGCGCCTCTGCTGCGCAGTGCGATGCTCGGGGCGACCCCAGCGAGCGAGCCGCCGCCTGACCTGGAGGTCGGCGCCTCGGCGCCCGTGCCCGTGGCCGGGCTCCGGCCCGGGCACGCGGTGGTGGTGTCCTGGGCGGTTGCGCTTTTGATCGCGCTGGGCACGGGATGGCGGCCCCGGCTCGCGGCGTGGAGCCTCGCGCTCGGCGCAATCGCGCTGGGCGCGCGCCTGGCCTGGGCGCCGGTCACCGTGATCCTGGGAGGGGACGCGGCGTACGAGCGGCTGCTCAGCGCCCTCGGCCGCGGCAGCACCGATCACTACTACGGCGAAACTTGGCTGTCGCTTTTGGGGCTGGCCCACGAAGGGCTGGCGCTCGTCGGGCGGGTCGGCGCCCGCCCGGCGGGGCTGGCCCACGAGGTCAATCTCGTCGCCTCGGCCGCTTCGCCGGTCCTGCTCTTCCTGCTGGCCCGACGGGTCGGCCTGGGGGAGCGGGCAGCGCTCCTGGTGGGCGCGGCGCTGGCGCTCTGGCCGCACGCGGTGGGGCTGGCGCGCAGCGAGGATCACGCGATTCTCGTCGGCTTCCTGCAACTGCTGACCGCGGTCGCCGCGCTGGGGGAATCCCGCTCCGAGCGCGCCCTCGCCGTGTTTTCCGCGGCGCTCCTCGCCCACCTGCGCCCGGATCAGCTGCCCGTGGCCGCGCTCCTGCTCCTGCCGCTGGCGGCTCGCCGCCATTGGGTCTGGTTCGCGGTCGGTGCCGCGCTGATCGGCAGCCGCCTCGCGTACCTCCCCCCCGCGAGCGGTCACAGCCCCATCGACTTCGCCCGCCTGCTGCGTCCGGGCGACTGGGCCACCATGCTTAGGTGCTGGCTGGCCCCCGGCGGGGTTCTGGCGCCGATGCTCGCGACGCTGGCCACGCTGGGCGTGTCATTCGCGGTTTTTCGAGGCGCGGGCCTGCCCCCGCGTGCGCGCGTCGCCTGGCTGGGGCTGATCCTGGCGTCGACCACCTTGCCCTACCTCCCCAAGGACCTGCCCGCTGCGGACCCGCTCCGGTTCTCCCTGCCTGCGGACGCGTGGCTCTTCTTGCTCGCCGCCATCGGCCTCCTCGGGGGTGCGCGCGCCGCGAAGCGCGACTGGCACATCGGGGCGGGGGTTGTCGCCGCAGTGGCGATCGCCTCGCTCCAGCTGCGCCCAGCCGTGCCCACTGACCCGCGGCCCTGGGCCTGGGAGCGCGAATATCAATTTCTTCGCGAGGCGCTGCCTGTCCCCCAGAGTGATCCGCTGCTCGCCCCCCAGAGCCCTGAGCGCGGCTGGTACGACGATGGGCAGGACCCCAACGGGGCCTTCCGCGCCTGGCTCAATGTCTCGACCGGGATGGCGTGGCACCCGTGGGGGACCGGCACCCCGAGCCCCGAGGATCTCGTCTTTCGCGGCACCGCCGATCGGCTGGCCGCCCGGTGGCAAGGCAAGCACTGCGGCCTGGACGTCCTGCACGAGACCGAAGTGGCACCGCTGAGCGACGGCTGGGTGGACTTCGGCGACGCCCCGGTGCGGCTGTCGCTGTACCGGGTCCGCGACTGCGGCGGCCTGTAGAGGGTCGTGACACTCGGAGACGGACGCTCAGCTTGACGCTGGGCACACTGGTGTTTCCATTACTCACATCACCCGGTCGCCCCCCGCACACTTCGTGTCGGGAGCCCACACACTCCAATAGAGTGAAGATGTTCTTGTCAGCTTGGCGGAGCTGCGCCTGCGGCCCGAATCTTTGAAACACTACACACGTCGTGCGTACCGGTCGCCCGCTCCCGACAGTCTGGCGGTCGAGCAAATAGGCGATCGGGTACGCCCGCTGCGCGGAGGTCCATCTGGGGAGGCGGACCGACGCGCCGGTCGGGGATGGGGATGACCCCCCGTCCCCGACCGTTCAATTTCGGAGTACGAGGCCCTCGGCGCGCAGCTGTGGGCGCTGGCGATCGCGGTCGAATAGCCACCGGCTCCGGGCGCGCGCGGGAACCCGGCCTGCCTCCAGCGCGGTCGCGGCGCGCCGCCCAGACGAGCTCAGAACGCCTCGCCCCACCCGAGCACCACGCCCCACCCGTCGGGACTGAACCCCACGTCCACGCGTGTGACATTTTCGCGCTCCGGGGGCAACACAAGTCGGATCCCGCCGCCAACGGAAGCGTGGAAACCGTCTGCCCAGGCGCTATCGGCAAAGAGCGCGGCGTGGAGCGGCCCGACAATGGGAAATCTGGCTTCTGCCTGGGCTGCAGCGAGCCACTCACTGCGAAATCGCCCGTACGGAATTCCGCGCAGCAGCGTGCTGCCACCCAATGCAGGCTCGAGATACCAGGCCGTCTCGGCCGGGGCGCCCTGGCCGTACAGGCGCGTCGCCAACTCGAATCGACCGATAGAAACCACCTTCCGCAGATCGGCATCGACCAACAGATGGTGGCCTACCGTATCCATGTCGATGATGTCGCGACCAGAAATGGAAGCAGAAAATCGAGCTGTTCGATCGGCAAATCGAACACTCGCGTGCGGCCCCACGCCGACCACCCGCTCGGGGTGGGTGCTACGAGGATCGAACCACAGGCCCGCTGCCCCACCACTGAGGGTGACCGGACCCGCAGATCTCGCGACGCCGATTGTGGCGTCCGCCCGCTCGGCCAGGGTCGCGCCGGGATCGTCCCCAGCCCAGGACCAGAGGGGACCTCGGCTGTACCCGACAACCACCGAAGGACTCGCCGGAGATCGCAAGGTCATCGCCGACGAGACTGCGACCGTGCCGGTCGAGTCCGCCGCGGCGATCAGCGCCAGACGATGGCCATCGCCGCCGACATCCGGCTCGACAAAGCGCAGCAAGCCCCCGAAACCGGCGTACGGGGCCGCAGTGACGCCCAGCGACAGCGTCCAGGTTCCGGGATCCGGGGCGTCCGGGTGGGCGCTCGACTTCATCGCGCGGGACAGCCCGTCATCCCCCTGCGAAGGCCATGCCACCGCGATCCCGGGGGCGCCACGGGCCACGGCGAGACGCTGGCGCGCGGCACCGGCAGCGGCCCAAGGCGAACCCTCGACCAGGAGCGGGGCGACGAGGCCCGGGACCGAGGCGACGTCGCCGCCGGCAAACGGTGGCACCGTCAACCGACGGTCGGCCTCAGCCAGCACACAAACCGCCTCGTCGATGGGACAATCGGCGAGGGCCTGGGTCCAGCCGCCTTCGTGCCAGATGGGCGCGAGATTGCCTTCGCGGCCAACCAAGCGCAAATGCGACATGGCTTCCACCGCACGGCACGCCACCTCCTCGCATCCTTCCGCCGCCGCCAACGCCGCCCGCCACTCCACGACCGCAGCCGGCCGCGCCCCCGCCCAGAACTGCGCGTCACCACGGGCGAGGGCGTCGATCGCCTCCGCCACCGTCACCCGACGACCACGCCGTTCATTGCTCGTACCCCAGCGCTTCGAGCTGCTGTCTGGTCTGGTCCGACACTTCGGCAAAGGGAGGCGCAGGGGTAAGGCGCGCGGCCAACCCGTCCACAGTGGCGTCGGGCGGGTACACGGCGAACGGCCCGGGTCCGGAGAACGCGTGCCCCTGGAGCGCACCGGCGGCGTGGATCCAACCCGAACTCACGACGGGACCCGTCGCGCTCCACCGCTCCCCCACCGTCGCCCACACCCTGGCGAGCTGCTCAGGAGAAACCAGGGGAGCGCCGGCGCGTTCGCCCAGGTCGCCCAGGTCAAAGGTGGTCGCGCGCCCGGTGGCGAGGTCCAGCTCGAGCCGAGCCTCGGCGGTGAGAAGGCCGAGGCGTGCACTGTCGAAACGACTGGTCTCGAAAACCAGGTCCCGGGCGGGCGGCAGCGCGGCGCGAACGTCGAGCCCGCTGCAAGGGAACGGCACCCCCGCCAGGGCCGCGACCGTCGCTGCCACATCGATGCCGCCGACCCGTTCAGCGCGGACCGCGGCACCGGGCACGCCATCGCCCGACACGATCAGCGGCACGCGCATCACCTCGGGGTGAAGGGTGTGGCCATGTCCCCAGCCGCCATGCTCGCCGAGCTCTTCACCGTGATCCGCCGTTACCACCCACGACACTTTGCGCCCGGCACGCGCCCATGCGGCCTCCAGTCGCGACAGATTCGCATCGGCGTAGGCGATGCTCTCGTCATATTGCGCGTTGAGGTGTTTCCAGCGCGCCGCCTTGACCGGATTGTCCAGGTAGTACTGGTAGTTGCGATATCGAGTGGACTTCCGCGTCCCGAGCTTGTCGAACTGGAAATTCCACGGCTCGGGCGGAAGGTAGGGGTAGTGCACGTCGTAGAGGTGTACGAACAGGAAGATCGGCTTGTCTTTTATACTTTTTGCCCAAGCGAGCGCGTCGTCGATGACCTGCTCGGCGCGCACGGCGTGCTGGAGGTTCGTGGCCTTGGTGATGTCGAAGTCCTCGAAGCGATCGAAGCCCCGCGCGAAGCCGTAGGTGTCCGACACGTAGATGGTCGAGACAAACCCACCCGTGGCATACCCGGACCGTGCCAGCGCCTCCTGCACCAACGGAAGGTCCGCAGGAATTCGGCGCGTGTCCTCGATGACTTCGTGCTCCAACGGGCCGCGGCCCGACAACATCGTGACGTGCGAGGGTAGCGTCCAGGGAGAGTGGCTCCGCGCCTCGGTGAACCGCTGTCCGGACCCAGCGAGTCGATCGAGGAAGGGGCTCGTGGCCTCGGTGTGGCCGTAGGCGCCCAGGTGATCGGGCCGAAGACTGTCGATGGAGACGAGGATCACGTCGGGTCGATCCGGGTCGCCCGACGAGAGCGCGATCATCCCCGACGGTCCACAAGAGCAGGCCATCAACAGGACCATCACCATGTGCGCCACCCCCTCCAGCCCGCCGGCAAGAACCGTAGCATCAGTGCGAGCAAGATGCCGGTGACGACGAGCATGCCGAAGAAGCGCCAGGGACTCAGTCGTAGCCCGGTCCAGGCGCCGCGTGGGTCCGCCAAAAGGCCACCGGCGAAGACCATCCACAGCGGCTCCAACGGCACCCGGTACCGAGAGAGCCCCGCCAGGCAGGCGATGGCGGCCACGTGGTACCCGACGACCACGACCGCAGCGACCGCGTACCAGCCGCGCCCCCTGGCAAACAGGCCGACGGTCCCGCCGACAAGGACGGTGAACGAAAACACTGCCACCGCGCCGATCAGCAGCTCGTCGAACCACTCTGGGAGGCCATGCCACCGCCCGGTGCGCAGGTTCCGAGTCAACAGACTGTGCGGCGTGAGCATCTGCGACACCCGCAGGGGCATCCGTTTGAGGAACTCAGCCGGATGCCGTTGAATCCAGGCCACCCCCGCGGCAAGCTCGCAGGCGTCCTGCCGCACCGGGTCGGCTTGATAGGCGCAGTGCGGGCGACCGGTGGCCTGGATCCGGTCGAAGAGCTTGTCGCTCAGCACGCCGTTTCCGAAGTCGAAGGTGACCGGCTGGTAATCATTGTTGCCCAGCCACATCATCTGACCAAGCGTACGATCGCTGACGACGAACGCGCCGAACTTCTGCGTCGCGTAGGCGCTGTAGGGCGCCACGACGACCGCCGCCGCCACCACCGCGGCCAAACCCGTCCGCCAGGCCTTCGCGATCCGCCATCGGCCCCACAAGATCGCGAGAAGCGCGCACGGCAACAGGTACGTCGCGACGCCACGGAATAGCACACAAGCCCCGAGAAGCGCCCCGACCACCACCCCCCGCTGCCACCGGCCCGCGTGCGGGTCCGACGCCGCGCCAGGCGCCTCGCCCCGGGCCCAACCGATGGCATTGACCGTGCCGAACAACAGGGCCGTGTAGAAGCACTCGCTCCACAGGCTGGAGGCGTAGAAGATGTGCGTCGGGTTGAGCGCATACAAACACGCCGCGATCGTGGCGGCGCGGGCGCCAAAGTGCGCGCGGGTGAAGCGCCACAAAAGCCAGATGGTCAGCGTCGCGACCGCCACTTGCGTGTACTTCACGCTGTTGATCCACCCGAAAACTTCCGCATGCGCCGCGATCACGCTCGGATAGCCCGGCGCCCAGAGCCAGCCGCGCGTCCCCTCCATCCCGTCGCCGCGCGCGAGGCCGGCCGCCAGCTCGCGGTAGGTACACTCGTCGCGGATGCACGCGCGGCGTGACCATTCCCAAAGCGGGAGCAGGCGCAAGACCGCGCCGAGCACCAGCGAGAACAGGAGTCCTTTGTCGATCCGGCGCACGCGCGGGCCTATCCCCGCGGACCAACGCGCACCGCCTGGGTGACTTCCCGGAGCCCGCGCTTAGGATCGACGGCATGTGGTTCCGCGCCATCGCCCTCGCGCTCGCTTGGCTCCTGGCCGGCTCCGGGCTCGCCACCGCCGCACCCGCGGCAGGCCCGCGCTGGGAAGCGGCGCCAGAAGTCCAGCGTCCGACGGTCGCAGAGCCGCCCGGCGGCTGGACCACGGAGGTCGGCCTTCACGCCGACATTCACGGAACATGGTCCGATCGCGCCACGCTTGTCCGCCTCGCGAACCACGCCGCCACCAGCATCCCCGCGATCTCCAAACGATTGGGCGTGCTTCCGGGACCGACGACCGAAGTCTACGTCGTCCCCTCGGAGGAGGCGTTCCGGACGCTCCAGCCGGGGGCCACGCCGGATTGGGCGGACGGCACCGCCTGGCCGCGCTGGTCGCTGATCTTCCTGAAGACGCCGTCCATCCGCGATGGAGCTGCGACCTCACTGCAGACCGTCCTCGACCATGAGCTGGTCCACGTGCTCCTCGGCCAGGCCTTCGGCGCCCGGCCGGTGCCTCGGTGGCTCCAGGAAGGGATGGCGCAGTTCTACGCAGGCGAAGCGACCTGGGAACGCCGGATCGCGCTGGCCAGCAACGAATACGGTCTGGAGCCGCTTCCGTTGGCGACGATCACCACCGGGTTTCCGCGTGACGAAGCGTGGGCCCACCTCGCCTACGCCCAGAGCGCCGACTTCATCGCCTGGGTGGAGGGGCGCTCCGGCGAGGACGGTCTGCGGACGCTCGTCCGCGAGTTGGTCGCCGGGCGCTCGACCGATGATGCGCTTCGGGCAGCCATCGGGCTGTCGGTGGACGAGGCCGATGCGGTATGGCGGGCTCGCCTGCCGATCAGCCAGGACTGGTATCGGTGGGTCACCAACGGGAGCCTGTGGTGGGGAACGGCGGCCGGTTTTCTGGCACTCGCCGCGTGGCAGCGGAAGCGTCGCGCGGCGGTGAAGCTCGCCCGGTGGGAGGCCGAAGAGGTGGCACGGGCGGAGGCGATCTTGCGGCGGCTGGAGCAGGAAGAACTTCAGCGCCGGTGGCTCGCGATCGGAGGGTGAAGACCGAGGAACCACGCGAGCCAGAGGCGAGTGTGCGTCGAGAGTGGGCGAGCGCCACCCCGCGGCGCGTTGAACGGGCCCCGCGCCGCGCCGCGCGCCGCGGGCCGGAAAGCGTAGCTTGGAGGCCCGAGGGAATGGCGCGGTAGGGGGAGAGGCCGCCCCGGGCTTTCCCCCCGAACCATGATAGCCGCACGACAGCCAGGGGCGAGTGTGCGGCTAAGTCTTCGTGCCGAAGCCATTCAAGAGTCGGCCATCCGCAAGCTCGACGGCTACGTCGCGGCCGCGCCCGAGGTCCACTTTCACAAGCTGAACATCGGCCAACCCGACGTGCCCACGCCGGCCCCGATGATGGCCGCGCTGGCCCTCGCCGACTCCCCGGTTCTGGCCTACGGTCCGGCCTCGGGTCTCCCGGCGTGTCGAGAGGCCGCGGCGGCCTTCCACTCGCGCACGTCGCCTGGACTGGGACCGGAACACTGCGTCGTCACCCAAGGTGGCTCCGAGGCGCTGCTTTTCGCGTTCTGCGCCCTGTGCGACCCCGGCGACGAGATCCTGGTGCCAGAGCCCTATTACACCAACTACAACGGGTTTGCGACGGTCGCGGCAGCCACGGTGGTGCCGATCCCGACACGCCTCGACGACGGGTTCCGCATCCCTCCCAACGATGTGCTTGATCGCCACGTCACGCCCCGCACTCGACTTTTTCTCTTCGCCAATCCAGGGAATCCAACCGGTGCGGTGTACGGAGAGTCCGATCTGCGCCGGGTGGCCGCCTGGGCGAAGTCGCGGGGCTTGTGGTTGGTGGCCGACGAGGTGTACCGCCACATCTGGTTCTCCGGCCCGCCGATGTCCGCGCTGCAGCTCGAAGGACATGAGGACCACGTGGTCGTCATCGACAGCACGTCGAAGACATTTTCCGCTTGCGGCCTGCGCATTGGATTCTTGCTGTCGCGAAACCGATCGTTGATGGAACGCATCGAGCGGCTGGGCCAGGCGCGCCTCGGGCCGCAGCCGCGGGCCCAGAATGCGGCGATTGCCGCGCTTACTTTGCCGGACGTCTTCTACGACGAGCTCCGCAGCACCTACCGTGCGCGGGTGGACGCGATGATGGAAGCGCTCGCGCGCATCCCGGACGTCCAGTTCCACCGCCCCGAGGGTGCGTTCTACACGATGGCGCGGCTACCGGTGCAGGACACCGAGGACTTCGCGCGCTTCCTCGTGACCGATTTCCGAGACCACAGCACCGGTCGCCCGGAGAGTCTGGTCGTAGCGCCAGGTCCGGGCTTCTATGCCGATTCTTCCAGGGGTAGGAGCGAGATTCGCCTTGCCGCCGTCAAAGAACCCGCCGTCGTCAGGCGCGGCGTCGAGGTGCTGGGCGCGGCGCTCGCGGCCTACCGGGGCGGATAGGACTCCGACCCTACCGCCAACGTTGTAGCAGCTCCGCGAGGCGCTCGTACTGGGCGGGGCGATTGTAGGCCTGACCGCTGATGCGAACGAAACAGCGGTGGTCGTAGGCCGTGAACGGCACCTCGATCCGGTGCTCTTGGAACAGCCGCGCGGTGAGCCCCGGGGCGTCGGCTGCGTTGGCCCACGGGACGAGCACGGCCGCCATCGGTCCGTACCAGCTCGGATGGTCCGGATGCGGGAGTCTGACGCCGAGCGCCCGCGCCAGGTGCTGCCGCCCCTGCTGGACCAAGGCGTGGTTGTGCCCTTGCAGCGCGCTCGCACCGAGCTCATCGAGGTGGTCGAGCGCCGCCGGCACCGACAGCCACGCCGTCGGATCAAAGGTGCCCGCCCACTCGAACTCGGCGCGCAGACCCAGCTCGTAGCCATGACTCACCACCCGCGCATGGGTGCGGTCTCGCCACGCCGGCGCAACCCAGAAAAGGGCCGCCCCCTTGGGCGCACAGACCCACTTATGGAGATTCCCCGTATAGAAGTCGGCACCGATCGCCCTGATGTCCAACGGGAGCAGCCCTGGCGCGTGGGCGCCATCCACCAGCACGGTGACCCCGCGTGTGCGACACAGGGCCACCAGCTCGGTCACCGGAAAGATCAGGGCCGTGGCCGAGGTGATGTGGTCGATCACGACCAGCCGGGTGCGCGGCCCGATCGCCCGGGCGAAGGCATCGATCACCTGCTGAGCGTCGTCAATCGGGAAGGGCACCACCGCCGCAACCGTCGTGACCTCATATCGATGCCGCAGGCGCAAGAGCGCCTTCTTTACCGCGTTGTAGCCGTGATCAGCATGGACCACCTCGTCGCCGGGGGACCAGTCCATCGCGCCGAGGGCCGCGTCGACCCCATGGGTGGCGTTGGGCACGAAGACCAAGCCCTCAGGGTCGGCGCCGACGAACGCCGCCACCCGCTCACGCACGGCGTCCAGCCGCTCGGGGAGGCGTCGCGCCAGAAACTCAACCGGCTCCGCCTCCATCTGGGCGCGAAGCTCGGATTGCCGGGCCAGCACCGTCCGCGGGGTTGCGCCGAAGCTGCCGTGGTTGAGGTAGTCGATGGTGGGATCGAGCGCCCAACGGGCGCTGAATTCGGGCGAGCCGGGAGTCCAAGCGGGCATCGGCCCTCCTACAACGATAGCCACCGCCCACCCACCGGAAGCCCCATGCTCATCCTCGTCTCTACGCTCGCATTTGCCGAAGCGTCCAAGTTCGAGGGTGCCAAGGGCGCCGCTCCGACCAAGATGGTCACCGAAGCGCATGCGGGTGTGGAATTGGGCGGTGCCCTCAGCTCCGGGAACACCGAGACCATGGCCCTGACGGGGCTCGGCAACCTGTCGTACCGGTGGCAGGCCAACGCCATCTCCGGCAGCTTCGGTGTCAACTGGGGTCAGGCCCGGCTCGACGCCGACGGCGACGGCAAGCTGTCCGCAGCCGAGCGCGAGGACGACTTCGTGAAGACCGCGGAGCGGGTTCTCGGTGCGCTCAGGTACGACCGATTCTTCGGAAAGCGCGACAGCATCTACGTACTCGCCGGCGCGTTCACCGATCCCTTCGCCGGGTACGACTCGCGCGTCAACGGCCAGGTCGGCTGGTCGCACAGCTTCGTGCAGCTCGAAACCGCCTCGCTGCGGGCGGAGCTTGGGGCCGATGTGGCGCAGGAGGACTTCGTCGTCGGGATCGACCCCAACACCGCCACGGTGGTTTCGGCCCGGCTTCTGGTCGGCGGCTCGTACGCCTTCAACAAACACGTCAGCGCCCAAGACACCGTCGAGGTCTACGAAAGTGTCTTGGACTTCACCGACCTGCGGCTGAACAACACCGCAGCCCTGACCGCAGCCCTGGGCTCGAAGCTCAGCTTGAAGTTGAGCCACCAGCTCGCGTTCGACAACGCCCCGGTTGAAGGGTACCAGCCGCTCGACCACACCACGATGGTCACGTTCGTCGTGACACTACTGTGAATGAGCCTTAGTCCGCGGGGCGCCGGACCCAGCCCGCCTCCGTCCGTTCGATGACCGCGCTCGGCCAGTAGGCGAGGTCCAGGCGCAAGGCGAGCACCCGCGGTCGGTCGTCCAGGTCGAGCACCGACAGCCGCACCGTGCTCCGGTCCGCCCGTCCGGCAACGGCCTTCTCAAAGTCGCTCAGCGTCGCAATCGCGCGCCCGTCGACCGCGGTGATGCGATAGGTCGGAGCGAGTTCGTAGCGGTCGGCGGGGGTGCCGAACCAGCGCCAGGAGACGTACACGCCGCCGCCGCCGACCCCCTGCTGCAACGCCAGCTCCGGCGGGAGGTCCTGCACGATGGCCCCCGCCCAGAAAAACGCCCGCATCGCCAGCGCGCCCCGCCCAGCCGACGTCCGGACGTCCACCGCCAAGCGCTCACCCCCCCGGAAAAGCGTCAGGCTCACCACCGCGGCATCCGCCACCGCTTGCTCAAGCACGCGCCAGCTGGCCGTGGGCTTTCCGCTCACCGCCAGCAACAGGTCGCCCTCCTTGACGACCCCGTGCGCGCCGCTCGATCGTGAAACGTGGGTCGCCACCAGCACCCGGAGCGCGCCCGCCTTCACCAGGGCTGCGGCCTCGCCCGCGAGCAGCCCCCGATCCACCGCGAGCGCGAGCGGAAGCGGGGACCAGGCCACGCCGAGACTCCGGTCCGGCGGACTCCGACCCGCGGCCAGGGCGCTCCCGACCTCGGCCAGAATGTCACCAGGCAGTCCGTAGAACGCGGAGGTGGCGCTCTTTCCGGAGCCGCTGTGGAAGGAGCCCAAAAACGCCACGACCTCGCCCGCTCGGTTGACCACCACTCCGCCACGCTCCAGCGGGGGCGCGGCGGTAGCCAGCAGGTCCACGTTGAGATCGCGGTACTGCGGCACGCCAGGCGGAGACAGGACGAAGGGGCGATAGCCCTGAACCACCGTCTCGCCCCAGGCGTACTCCAACCGCCCGTTGAGCCCGACCTGCCAGACCGGGGTGCCGGTCGCAGGGCGCTTGGACTGCAGGCGCGCTGAGGTGAGCGAAGCGCCGGTGAGCTGCCCAGGATCGAACTGAATCACGACCAGGTTGTGCTCTGGATGCACGTAGACCGGCACCGCTGGGACGCGCACCGCGCCCACGATCACGCTGATCTCAGCGAGCAGCTGGGGGACCGTGTCGCGGTCGACCGCCACCAGCCCCCGATCCGCGTCCAAGACGAGCCCGACCCCAGAGTACTGGTCGCCTTCATTGCCGGAGAGCACGAACGGCAGGCGCGCCTCCACCCAAACCAACGAGTGCGCAACCTTGCCCGGCACCCCGGGCGGCGCTGGCGGCAACGACACCACCTGGGCGTCAAGCGGTGGCGCGGGCGGCGGCGCCGGAAGCGCCACACACGGCCACTCCCCGGTCGCGTCGTCGCGGGTGCACAGCTGCGCCGGAAAGAAGGTCCGCTCCATCCGCCAGCTCACCACCTGGGTGCGGTTGGGCTCGGTCAGGGTGACGAAGTGGACGGGCACGCGCGCGTCGTCTGCGATCGCCAGGACCGCACCCCGAAAGGCCGCGAGGTCAGGCGTAGGCCGGCCACCGACCTCGTCGATCCGCGCGCCCTCGGGGACGCCGGCCTGCCGGAGCGAATACCCGGCCGACGCGACGTACACCCCCCGCACGGGCACGTTGGCGTTGCGCGCTTGCTGAAAGCTGAGCGTGTGCACCAGGTCCCCACCGATCTCCAGGTACGACGATGGCGTGATCGCGTGGAGATCGGTCACGGGGAGCGAGACCTCCACGTGCTGACCAGCGCGGTGCACCCCGAGGAGCACGCTCCCGCCTACCCGATCGTCCAGCGCCACCTCCAGGGGTACGAACGCGTCCAAGGGCTGACCGTCGAGGGTCAGGACGATGTCGCCGACTTCCAAGCGCCCCGCCCCCGGGCCGAGTGGGAGCACCTCGCTGACGCCCAAAAGTCCCGCCAGGGTGGCGTTGCGACCGCGCGCTCGGGCCTCTTCCTCGGGCGGGAGCCCCTGTCGTTGCAGCTCGTCCCAGGAAACCGCCGCAAAGACCACCTGCAAGGTGCCTCGGGTGACCGGCTGTTTCGCCTGGATCAACGCCAAGGCGCGTTTAACCCGGTCCAGAGGAAGGTAATACGAGGCGGAGCTATCTTTGCGCGCCCCGGCATTGAGGGCCACCACCTTCCCGCGGAGGTCGAGCACCGGTGAGCCGGAGGACCCTCCGGTCGTCCCGGCAGCCGCCTGAATATAGAACGTATTGAAATCATTGAAAGACTGCCGCCCGTACCGCGGTGCCGCGCGATCGAGCCGGGCGATGGTGCCCGAGTGGATCGACAACTTCTCGCCGGCGTTGTTGCCGACGACGCGAATCTCCTGGCCGATCTCAACACCGCCGGGGTCCAGTTCCAACGCCGGTAAGCGGCTGTATTTCACCAACGCCGGATCGTACTGGTAGAAGCCGAAGTCGTGGACCGGGTCGCGGTAGATCGCGCGCAGCGGGATCACCTCGTTCTCTTGGGTGATCGCCTCGCTGCGCACCGGACCGGGCGTCACCACATGGCGATTGGTCAGGACGATGCCCCGCGCGGCGTCGACGACGAAGCCGGTGGCGTAGCTGTGGCGGGCGTTCTCGGTGTCGAAGGCGCGCGTCTCCACGACGTCGATGGAGAGGACGGCCGGCGTCGCGCCGGCCAACATCGTGGCCCAGGGGTCCGACGTCTGCCGTTGCTCCGCAGCTGGCGGTCGGGGGCCCGCGGCCGTGGCGAAGGAGACCAGAAGCGGGAGCACGAGCAACATCGGCGAATCGTAGCGCGCTCGGCAGGACGCGAAGCGACGTCAGCCGCCCTTGGACGCCTTCTTCGCCTTGGGCGCCTTCTTCACTTTCGGCGGCATCGCCGAGGTGTGCGCCAACGCCTCTGTCGCGTAGGCGCGAAGCACGCCTCCGGGGTGAGCGGCGATCTCCAGCTGCACGTATGACGAAAGCGCAGGGATGACCCAACATCGCGCCTTTGACCGCGCGGGGATCATCGGGGACGGCGGCGTTGTAGGCGGCGACGGTCGCCGCGTTTGGACGTTCCACGTGGAACGCTGGTGGACGGCAAAGCCTAACGCAAGGCTCCGGGGAGGCGGGAGCCGACAGCGCCCAAGGCCCGACTCACGCCACCCGCTTTCCCTATTCTTCGGCCGGACCCTCGACCTCACCCTCGCCCTCGGGCACCAGGGTCTCGCCCTCGTCGCCCGCATCGTCCTCGACGCGCGCAAGGGCCACGATGCGCTCACCTTCCTCAAGCCGCATGATGCGCACGCCCTTGGTGTTGCGACCGACCTCGCGCACGTCGCTGACGCGGGTGCGGATGGCGCGGCCGGTGTTGGTGATGAGGAAGATCTGATCCTCGGCGACGACGATGAGATTGCCAGCGACATCGCCGTTGCGCGCTTCTGTTTGGATGTCGATGACGCCCTTACCACCGCGCGATTGGAGGGGGTACAGCCCCTCGTCGCGACCGCCCATGCCCAGAAGCGTCCGCTTGCCGTAGCCCCGTTGGGTGACGGTGAGCAGATACCGCCCGTCCATCTCTGGCGGCACCACCGCGAAATCGACGACGCTGTCGCCCGGGTCGAGTTCGATCGCCTTGACCCCCCGAGACACACGCCCCATGCGCCGCACCCCTTTGTCCGGATCATCCATCTGAAAGCGGATGCACTTGCCCTTCTGCGACGCGAACAACAACTGCGCGTCGGACGTCGCATGGGCCACGCTGAGGAGCTCGTCGCCATCAACGATATCGACGGCGTTGATGCCTACCGAGCGCACGTTGCTGTACGCCGCGAGCTCCGTCCGCTTCACGAGGCCGCCGCGACTGGCAAAGACCAGGTCCCCGCCATCGTCGAAGCCGCGAATCGGCACGACGCTCTGGACCTTTTCGCCCTCGCCGAAGGTAATCAGGTTCTGGATGGGTTTTCCGCGGGCGGCCGGAGCGGCCTCGGGAACATCCACCACCGGGAGCAAAAACATCCGCCCGGTATTGGTGAACAACAACATCTGCCCGTGGGTGTTGGCCACAAACACGTTGCGAACGAAATCTCCATCGCGCGCGCTCATCCCGGTCTTGCCGACGCCACCGCGCTTCTGGGTGCGGTACTCCGTCAACGACGTCCGCTTGATGTACTGGAGGTTCGACATCGTGACGATCTGATCTTCTTCGGCGATCAGGTCCAGGCGATTGATGTCGGATGCGCTGTCCTCGATGAGGGTACGGCGAGGGTCCGCGTGGGTCGCCCGAAGCTCGACCAACTCGCTGCGAATGACGCCCCACAACGTCCCCTCATCGCCAAGCACGCTGGCCAGCCAATCGATGAGCCGCTGGACCTCCAGGTATTCCGCCTCGATCTTGTCGCGTTCCAACCCGGTGAGTCGGCTGAGCCGCATCTCCAGGATCGCCTGTGACTGCACTTCGGAGAGCCCGAAGGTCGCCATCAGCCCGTCGCGAGCGATATCGGTCGTGCGCGAGGCCCGAATCAGCGCGATCACCGCGTCGATGTGGTCCAGCGCGATGCGCAATCCTTCGAGGATGTGGGCCCGCTCCCGCGCTTTGCGCAAGTCGTAGCGCGTACGCCGCACCGTGACTTCGCGCCGATGCGAGAGGTAGTGGGAAAGCATCTCCCGCAGATTGAGCACCCGCGGCCGCTGGTGCACGATCGCCAGCAGGATCACGCCAAAGCTGCTCTGGAGCGCCGTGTGCTTGTAGAGCATGTTGAGCACGATCTCGCGGATGGCATCCCGCTTGAGCTCGATCACCACGCGCATGCCGGTGCGGTCGGACTCGTCGCGCACCCCGTGCACCCCGTCGATCCGCTTTTCCTTCACCAACTCGGCGATATGCTCCTGGAACCTGGCCTTGTTCACCTGGAACGGAAGCTCGTCGATGATGATCGCCTCGCGACCTTCGACGTCGTCGAAGTGCACTTTACCGCGAATGGTGAGTGACCCCCGCCCCGTCTCATAGGCGTCTTTGATGCCGGCGCGGCCGCAGAGAATGCCGGCGGTCGGGAAGTCGGGGCCCGGGATGATCCGCATCAGCTCCGGAATGTCGATCGCGGGGTTGTCGATCATCGCCAAGCACGCGTCGATCACTTCGCCCAGGTTGTGCGGCGGGATCTTGGTGGCCATGCCCACCGCGATGCCTTCCGCCCCATTGACCAGTAGGTTGGGGTAGGCCGCCGGGAGCACCTCCGGCTCGCTGTGGGCGCCGTCGTAGTTGGGAACGAAGCCGACGGTTTCTTTGTCGATGTCGGCCAACAGCTCCTCGGCGAGCTTGGTCATCCGGCATTCGGTGTACCGGTAGGCCGCAGCATTGTCCCCGTCCACGCTGCCGAAGTTGCCCTGCCCGTCGACCAGGAGGTAGCGCATGTTCCACGGCTGCGCCATGCGCACCAGCGCGTCGTACACCGCCTGATCGCCGTGCGGATGGTACTTTTTGAGCACCTCACCAACCACGCCGGCGCACTTCGTGTACCGACGATTGCTGAGCAGGCCCTCGCGGAACATCGCATAGAGGATGCGACGGTGCACGGGCTTGAGCCCGTCACGGACGTCGGGCAAGGCGCGCCCGATGATGACCGACATAGAATAATCAAGGTACGAGGAGCGCATCTCCTCTTCGATCTGTACCTTTACAAGGTTCCGGGCGATCTGGTCCATATCCGTGTCCTACGCGTGCGCGAAGCTAACCCGCAGACGGGGCCCGTGCTCGCCCGAAAGCCGACGTACAACCGTGGTCGCCAGCGATTTCGTCGCCGGTCTCGAGGGAGAGACCCCCGGGCGAAAACCCGGGAGTCTGGCTCAACTCACTCGCCCCACTCCTCGCCGCCGCCGGTGTCGGGCACGCCGCTGGTGCCGCCGCTCCCGTCGTCGTCCTCGTCGTGGCGACGCTTGCCCTTGCGGCGCTCCCATTCCGAGGCCTTGCGGCTGCGTTCTTCTTCGAACTTGGCCTCTTCTTGCCGCCGGCGCTGCGCTGCGAAGCCGCCGCCACCGCCAAAGCCGCCGCCGGGACGACCGCCGCCGCCGCCGCCGCCGCCGTAACCGCCGCCACTGGGACGACCGCCGCCGCCGCCGTAGCCGCCGCCCGAGGGCGCCCCGCCACCGCCGCCGTAGCCGCCGCCGGAAGGGCCGCCGCCACCGCCGCCGTAGCCGCCGCCGGAAGGGCCGCCGCCACCGCCGCCGGAGGGGCCGCCGCCGCCGCCGCCGTAGCCGCCACCGCTGGGACGACCGCCGCCGCCATACCCGCCACCGCCAGGAGGGGCGCCGCCATACCCGCCACCGGCAGGAGGGGCGCCGCCGCCGTAGCCGCCAGGAGGGGCGCCGCCGCCGTAGCCGCCGCCAGGCCGACCGCCACCACCACCATAGCCGCCGGTCGGGCCACCGTCCCCGCCGCCTGCATCGCCCTCACCGCCGCGCGGACCTCCGGTCCGGTAGACAGCCTGGGGTGCGAAACCTTCGCGCGGACGGCGTGGGCCACGGTCGGCGCCGGGCGGTCCCGCGAAACCACCGCCGCCGCCTTCGCGCGGACGCGCGATGTTGACCTTGAGCGGACGCCCCGCCACGTTGAAGTTGTCGAGGGCCTGAACCGCGGCCTCGGCCTGGGCCTCGGAAGCGAACTCGACGAAGCCGAAGCCCCTCGGCTTCCCGGTTTCCCGGTCGATGATCAGGTTGATGCTTACGACTTCTCGGCCATCTTGGCCGAATATCTCTCGTACATCGTCGTCAGAGATGCGGTAGGGGAGGTTCCCCACGTACACGTTTCGGGACATTCGCGGAATCAGTCCAGGGTTGTTGTAGAAGCACGCACATACGTCGACGGAAAAAGACCGCCGCGTATGCAGAGATTGATCGATCAACGACGACTTGTCAAGTGTCCGACGTGATCAGAACTGAACAATGCCCTCCAAGCTGACTTGGGGCTGTACCAAAAGCGCCGGGGTCGAGGCCTGAGGGTGCTGGCCCTCGAACACCCACGCCCGACCGGCCAGGCGTACCCCCCAAATTCCCACGCGGACAAAGGCATCGGCGCCACCCAGGCCCCCGATGGCCGCGGTGGTTGGGTATTCATCGCCATCCAACGAGTAGGCACCCGGTTTGGTGTCCGCGTACCAGATGGCTCCCGCGCCGGCGCGGATGAAGATTTCCCACGCCCACCGCCGCGGCTGGGGATGGGGAATCCGGATGCCGGGCGCGAAGTAGATTCCGTGCCGAAGGGTGAAGTAGTCGGCGTTGTCGGACCGCGCGATCCGATCTTCCTCCGGAATGGCGCCCGGCGTCACAAAACCGCCGAGATCGATCCCGACCACCCGGGTAAGCCGGGCATCCATGCCCGCCGACACCCCGAAGGGCGCGGGGCCCCCGACATAGTTCGCGCCCAGGTGTAGCCGCACTTGGGGCTCCAATGTCGCCGCCGAGGCCAACGAAATCGCTACGAGCAGGGAAGAAAGCACGGCGCCTCCGCAGTGGTGGGGCTGCTAACATGCCACGGCATCGGTCGTTCAGCTGACCAAGAACGGGTGAAGTGCGGCCAGCGATCGAAGGTCGTGTACTTCCTCCGGCATCCTCGGAACCACGTGCACGGCCACGCCGCGACCCGCTTGTCCCCGTAGTTGGGCGACCCGCCGCGACTCCAAACCGGCCAAGGCCACCAGTCGACTGTGGGCGGCGCCCAACCGCGCCAGCAGAGGACCTGCCACGCCAGCATCGAGCTCGCGGGCCCGGGCGCCCATGAGCACGTCGACATCCGGGGTCGCGAACGCGGCGCAATGAACCTGATTCACCACGAGCGCGGCAAACGGCAGGTTCCGGGATCGCAGCTCGGCGAAGAAGAAATTGGCCACCTCCATCGAGGGCTCGGTGGGCGCCGCCACGACGATGAACGCGGTCGAGCGGTCGACGAACATCCGTTCGACCGCCTCGTGTCGAGCGCGGAAGCCGTCGTAGAGATCCTTGAACAGCGAGAAGAACGCCGCGATGTCGCCGAGGAAAGCCTCACCGAAGATGTGCCCGAGCAGGCGGTAGACCACGGCCGTGGTACCGGCGACGATGCCACCCAGGAATCCGGCGTCTTCTTCGTGGGGCGTCAGGAACCGCTTCATGACCTGTTTGTCGAGGAAACGCGCCAGGCGTCCGGGCGCGTCGAGGAAGTCCAGGGCGTTTTTCACCGGAGGGGTGTCCAGAACGACGAGATCGTAGCGACCGCTTTGCACGACATCGAAGAGGCGCTCGGTCGCCATATACTCATGGCTTCCGGAGAAGCTCGCGGCGATGGAACGGTAGATCCGGTTCGCGTAGATCGCGTCGCGCGTCGCCGCATTGGGCGCGACGCGGCGGATGACGTCGTCGAAGGTCGACGGCGCGTCCAGCATCATCGCCCACAGCTCGCCGGGGCAGTCGTCGGGGAGCTCAATCCGATGCTCTTGATTCCCGATCTCGGAAAGTCCGAGTGAGTTTGCGAGGCGTCGAGCCGGGTCGATGGTCAGCACCAGCGCCCGCCGACCAGCGTTCGCGCCAGACAAGGCCAACGAGGCCGCGGTGGTCGTCTTCCCGACGCCTCCGGACCCGACGCAGACGAGCAGCTTCCGGGTCTCGAGCAGCTCGCCGATCCGCATCAACCCGCCCCACGCAGCGCAATGCGCAGACCGGCGCCCCGCGCCAACGCCGACGCGACCTGGGCGACGACGCGCCGAGCCCCGTCGTTTCGCGGAAGCGCGGGGAGCGCGATCACCGGACGCCGGGCCTCCTGCAAGCGCGACAGCGCCTCACCGGTCGCGGCCTCCAGCCCCTCCTCCCACGCGCCGGCCTCAAGCACCTCCACCGCGACACCCTCGGTGAACTCGCGCTCAAGCGCACGGAGCAGGGACCGCTCACGTTCAGACAGCGTCGGCATCGACGCGCGGTTCAGCAAGATGATCGGCACCCGCAACGTCGGCATGCCGGTGTGCAGCCGTCCCAGCGTCTCGAGGGTCTCGTTGACCACCATCTCCTCCGGCAGGGCCACCAGCACCAGGGCCGTGTCGGGGCGTGCGACAAGCGCCAGGAGCGCATCGGCGCAGGCGCGGATCGGGCCGCTCGGGAAAAGCCGCTCTGCAGTGAGCGGCACGCTGAGCATCGCCACGGCGTTTCCCGAGGCGGGCATATCGACCACCACCAGATCAAAGACCTTGGCCACCTCGCTGACCCGCCACAACATGACGAGGTCCCGCGCCCCGGGCGTCACCTGCAGAAACAGCGAGACCACGCGGTTTTTCATGATGAGCCGGACCAGTCGTCGCATCGAAACGATGCTCTCCACCCAGTCCTCGAGCGCTGGCTTCCATTCGGTGTTGGCGATCCACAGGTTGGGTTCAACCTCGGTGGGCTGGTGGGTGGCGGGCTTCCCGAAGATCGCCGGCAAGCTCGGGTGTTGGTTGTCCACCTCCATCACCAGGGTGCGGCGCCCCATCGCCGCGGCGACGCGACCGACCGCAGCCGCCGTCGTCGTCTTTCCTACGCCGCCCTTTCCCGAGACGAAGAGCACGCGGGAGCGGAAAAGCGCGCTCGCGTCGCCGGTCATGCTACCAGCGCACGAGGCTGGCGCCCCACGTAAGCCCCGCGCCGAGCCCGGCGAGCAACACCAGGTCCCCTTTTCGGATGCGCCCCTCGACGACCGCTTCGTGCAGCGCGATCGGGATGCTGGCCGCAGTGGTGTTTCCGTACTTCTGGATGTTGTGCACCACCCGTTCCGGCGGAAGACCCAGGTTCCTCGCCACCAGCTCGTTGATGCGCATGTTGGCCTGATGGGGGACCAGCACCGCCACATCGTCGAGGGTGTACCCGTTGCGACCCAGGATGGAATGCACCAGCGTGGGCAACTTTTCGACGGCGTGCTTGAACACGGCCTTGCCGTCCATCTTTGGAAAATGACGGCCTTCATCCATCATTTCCTTGGTGAGGCGCGGCTGGATGCGGCTGGCCGGCACCTCGACCATCAGGATCTCGGCGTACCGACCGTCGGCGTGCAACTCGTGGTCGACGAGCATCGAGTCGTCGTCGCTCGGCACCACCACTGCCGCGCCGGCCCCATCCCCGAAGAGCACGCTGACATCGCGACCCTTGGTGCTCAGGTCGAGCCCGGAGGAGTGCACCTCGGCGCCGACGACAAGCACACACCTGGCCATGCCCGACCGCACCATCGCATCGGCGGTAGCAAGGCTGTAGAGGAAGCCGGTGCACTGGGTGCGGATGTCCATCGCCGCGATCCCGGGGATGCCGAGGCGGGCGCCGAGCAGACAACCGCTGCCGGGGAAATTCAGGTCGGGCGACAGCGTCGCGAACAGAATCAGATCGATGTCGGCCGGCGTGCGGCCCGCTTCGGCCAGCGCCGCCAGCGCCGCCGGCTCGGCAAGCTCGCTGGCGCCGACGTTCCCGTCAACCCACCGGCGCTCGCGAATGCCGGAACGCTGGTGGATCCACTCGTCCGAGGTCTCCATGTACTGGCTGAGCTCGCCGTTGGTGACGACGCGCTCCGGTACGAAGTGGCCCATGCCGGCGATACGACTGCGCGCCATGCCCGTTCCCCTCCTCAGACGTCGAGGTTGCGCACGTTGAGTGCGTTCCGTTGGATGAAGTCGCGTCGCGGCTCTACCGCATCCCCCATCAGGATGTTGAACACTTCGTCGGCCGCGACAAGGTCCGGCACATCCACCTGCTGAAGGGTGCGGTTGGCAGGGTTGAGTGTCGTGTCCCACAGCTGTTCGGGGTTCATTTCACCCAGTCCTTTGTACCGCTGCAATTCATAGCCCTTTTCGGCCGCCGCGAGGAAGTCGCGCCGCAAAACAGCGTAGCTGATCCGGGAAGCGAGATTGCCGACGTTGGCGGGCAGGGGCAGCAGCGCGGAAACCTCTTCATAGAGCCGTTTGAGCTGGGCGTGTTCGACATCGCGAGACGACGAGCCCAAGACCGTGATGTGCTCCGCCGATTCACGCATCACCCGAACCTGCAAGACGGTCCTGCCGTCGTCTTCCACGACAACGCGGATGTCGACCACCTCGATGTCGATCGAAACCGTCGCGATCGCCGTCGCCAACTCGGTCGCGAGCGCCCGCGCACCCTCTTCGTCGGCCGGCACGGCGCCGCCGAGTCGGAGGTACTGCTCGAGCACCGCTGGATGGGCACTCCGAGACAGCGCCTCCAGCTTGTGGACCAGGCGCCCCAGGCGCTCGTTGATCGGCACCAGGGCGTCGTCGGTGATCTCGGTCCCGGCGGCGAAAACCGACAGGTGCTTCACGCCCTGATCAAGGAGGAACGCTTCCTTGGCTCGCTCGTCCCGCAAGTAGAGTTCCGTCTTGCCGCGTCGGGCTCGGTACAGCGGGGGCTGGGCAATGTACAGGTGGCCGCCGTTGACCAACTTCGGCATCTGCCGGTAGAAAAACGTGAGGAGCAAGGTGCGGATATGGCTACCGTCCACGTCCGCGTCGGTCATGATGATGACCCGGCCGTAGCGCAGCCGCGTCAGATCGAAGTCTTCCCCGATACCACAGCCGAGCGCCGAGACCATGATCTGAATCTGCTCCGACGCGAGCATGCGATCGAGGCGGGCTTTTTCCACGTTCAGGATCTTTCCGCGCAGCGGCAGCACCGCCTGGTACTTCCGGTCGCGACCCTGTTTGGCCGAGCCACCGGCGCTGTCCCCTTCGACCAGGTACAGCTCGCACTTCGCGGGGTCCCGCTCCGAGCAGTCCGCCAACTTTCCGGGTAGGCCGCCGCCGTCGAGCACCGTTTTGCGCCGAGCCAGATCACGGGCCTTGCGGGCCGCCTCCCGCGCCCGGGCGGCTTCGACCGACTTGTTGACGATGAGCTTGGCCAGCACCGGATTCTCGTCCATCCAAATGGCGAGTTGCTCGTTGATGATGCTCTCGGTGAGGCCCTTGACCTCGCTGTTGCCGAGCTTGCCCTTGGTCTGGCCCTCGAACTGCGGGTTGGCGATCTTCACCGAAACGACGGCAGTCAGGCCCTCGCGGATGTCGTCGCCGCTGACCGCAACTTCGCCCTTCTGGGTCTTGAGGAGGTTGTTCGCGGTCGCATAGGCATTGACGGTGCGGGTGAGCGCGGCGCGGAACCCAGCGACGTGTGTCCCCCCGTCGACGGTGTTGATGTTGTTGGCGAAGCTACAGACCGTCTCCGTGTAGGAGTTGTTCCACTGCAGGGCGATCTCCACCTCCAATTGGCCTTCTTTCCCACCTTTGAGGTAGACCGGCGGGTGGACGGATTCGCGACCCTGGTTCAGGTACTCTACGAAGCTGCGAATGCCGCCTTCGTAGCGGAAATCGTCGCGACGATCGGCGCGAAGATCGATCAGCTCGATGCGAAGACCGGAGTTGAGAAACGACAATTCGCGAAGGCGATTCGCCAGGATCTCGTAGACGAAATTGGTCGTTTCCTGGAAGATGGTGGGGTCGGGGAGGAAGCGCACCCGCGTTCCGCGCAGGGCCGAGGCCTCTTTCTTTTGCAGGTCTATCGCCGGAGCCCCACGCTCGAAGCGCTGCGCGAAGTGGAAGCCTTGCCGCCAGACATCGAGGTAGAGCACCTCGGACAGCGCGTTGACGCAGCTCACCCCGACGCCGTGCAGGCCACCCGACACCTTGTACCCGCCACCCCCAAACTTTCCGCCGGCGTGCAGCACCGTGAGCACGACCTCCGCCGCCGGCCGACCCGTCTCGGGGTGGATGTCGACGGGGATGCCACGTCCGTTGTCCTGCACCGAGCAGCTGCCGTCCTCGTGCAGGGTGACGCTGATGTGGTCGCAATAGCCAGCCAGGGCCTCGTCCACCGAGTTGTCCACCACTTCGTAGACGAGGTGATGCAACCCGCGACTCGCGACGTCCCCGATGTACATCGACGGGCGGACGCGCACCGCCTCGAGCCCTTCCAAAACCTGTATGCTGGACGCCCCATACGATCCCTCCCCCGCCGGCTCGGAGGGGAGCTCCGACGCAATGGGTTCGGGTGAGGGGTCCTTCGGGTCGGGCATCCGGTCTCCTGCCCCTGCGGGCGCGCCCGTGGGTAACCCGGCTCCCAGGGGGATGGGCGGCGGGCTGGCGTGACGGTAGCCGTCCAAGGCTCACACGCTCGCTACGCCGGCCTCTACGTGAAACACGCGCAATTCCGCGACCGCCTGGGGCAAAAAGCGCGCGTCCGTTGTGGTCACGAACACCTGGGCCCCGAGCTCGCTGACCACCCGAACCAGTCGGCTGGTCCGTTCGGGATCCAGCTCGCTCCCGAGGTCATCGACGAGGAAAAGCGGTGTCTCCTCGGCGGTGCGCGCACACGCGAGTTCTGCCAGCTTCCACGCCATGACGAGGGAGCGCGCCTGACCCTGAGACGCAAACGCTTTCGCCGGTCGCCCCCGCAGGACAAACTCCAGATCGTCGCGATGTGGACCGACGAGCACGCGCCGTGTTTCGCGTTCCTGTGCCCGAGCGGCCAACATCGCCTGCATCCGATGTTCTTCGTCGCCGACCCCCTGCGGACGGTAGCGCACCGCCACGTCGTCGGCTTCGCCGCAGAAGTCTTTGTAAAACGACCGAAAGTGCGGTGCCATCTGCGCGACGGCGTCCATTCGCCTCGACACCGTCCGGACGGAAAGCGCGGCCAACTGCCCGTCGATGGCATCCAACGTCGGACCATCTACGTGGCCGCTGCGCAAAAGCGCTCCCTTGTGGTCGAGCGCACGCCGCAATTGCTGGGCCAGCGAAAGGTAGCTGGGCTCAAGCGTCAGTGCCGCACGATCCAGCATCGCGCGCCGCAACGCGGGCTCCCCCCGAATGGGGGCCACGTCCCCAGGAACGAACCACGCCGCCCGGAAGCTGCGCAGCCAGCTCACGGCATCCACAGTCCGGTCCTCGCGCCTCAAGGAACGGCCTGATTCGGTCCAGGCTACCCGGTACCGCCGGGTCATCCCCTCGGAGCGGACCACGCCCTCCACCAACGCGTCGACGGCGCCGAAGCGGAGGAGCTCGGCGGTCTTCGTGGTGCGGAAGCTTCGAAGCGTGCCGAGCGCGGCGATGGCCTCGAGCCAGTTGGTCTTCCCCTGCCCGTTCCCGCCGCAGAAGGCTACAAACGGGGCGTCGACATCCAACACCTCTGCACCGAGGTTTCGGAAGGCCTGTGCCTGGATTCGCAGAAGGCGCAACGCGCGTCAGCCTCAGTCCAAACGGACGGGCATCACGACAAACAACGCATTGTCATCGTCCATGTCCTTGAGGATACATGGAGACAACGCGTCGCCGAGCTCAAGCGAAACCCTGCTCCCTTCCATGGCTCCGAGCACTTCGATGACGAAGCGTGCGTTGAACCCCATGCTGATGGGTTCTCCCGTGAGTTCCACCGCGACGTCCTCACGGGAATCACCCGCGTCCAACTTGCGAGCGGAGAGGACCAGCCCTTCGCTGGAAAGTTGGAATCGAACCGAATTGGTGGCGTCGGTCGCGAGGATGGAGACACGCCGGAGCGCCTCGCGCAGCGCATCGCGATCGACCAGCGCACGGCGCTTGAACCCGGTAGGAAGAACCTGTCGATAGTCTGGAAAGTCCGCCTCCAACAAGCGGACATGGACCATCACCCCCGGGTGCTGCACCAACGCCGCCCGATCGCCGAACGCGATGCTGACCTCACCGTCGTATCCATCGATCAGCTTGCGGATTTCTCCGAGGCCCTTTCGCGGAAGCAACATCCGGCGTCCGATGCCCAACTCGCCAGTGTACGGGGCCTGTGCCCAACAAAGCCGATTGCCATCGGTGCCGACGAAGCGGACGACCGGTCCCGTCGACGAGGCGGTGTCCTCGACGTGGGCGCCGTTGAGCCCGTATCGGTTGTCGTCCGGCGCCACGGCAAAGTGGACCCGATCGATGACCCGGCGAAGGCCTGCCGCGTCCATCGTCAGCGCGCGCGCCTGGTCCAGCGCGGGGGTGACTGGGAAATCTGCTGCATTGAACGTGGAGAGTTTGAAGACAGAAGCCCCCGCCCGCACTTCGAGACGCCCGTTGTCGGTCAGCGCAAGGGTGACGATGTCCCCCGAGAGCACCTTGGCCACCTGAAACAGATTGCCGGCATCGACCGCCACCTGGCCCGGGGTGCGGACTGTCGCGGTGTAGTCGGCGATCACGGTCATCGTCTTGTCGGTGGCGGTGGCCCGGAGGCCATCCGCAGTGGCCTGGAGCAGGACGGCGCTCAGAATGGCGTGTGTAGGACGTTTTTCAACGATACCTTGCGCACGAGCGAGCGCACGAACCAGTTCGTCGCGGTGAATCAGCAGGTCCATTGGAGTCCGGGAGTCAAGGGGTTCCTTGTATACTGATCTGTGATCAGTTGATACTACTAACAAAGGGCTGGGGAGAGTATGGATAACGAGAATTGAGCAGGTTTGAGCCGGCTAGGTACCCTGTACAACTCCAGGGATATCCCCCGCAAACCCCCCCGAGTTCTCCATAGCGACGGAGGGCAGCGGCCGGCCGGTCGAGGCGTCGTCGAGTCATGCCCAACCGGTCCGCCGGTTGCCCATACTCAACCGGCAGGCTTATCCATAGGCCCGATTCGATCATTCGCCGCCTCGAACGATCTTCTCGAGCAGGTCAACCTCGGCACGCAGGTTGGGATCGCGCTTGACGTCGGCAGCGACCTTCTTGCAGGCGTATTGAACCGTGGAGTTGTCCCGCTCAAAGGAGCGGGCGATCTCAGGGAAGGACAGTCGGGCGACGGTACGGCACAAATACATCGCGAGCTGGCGCGGGTGGGCGATGTTGGCGGGACGACGTTCACTCCGCATGTCGACCACGCGGATGTGGTAGTGGTCGGACACCCGCTCGATGATCAGGTCAGCGGAAGGGGGGGGTGCTTCGCGGGGCAGGACGTCCGCCATGCGCTCCAAGACGAAGGACATCGTGATCGGCCGCCCGTAGAAGGCGTGAAGGGCCGCGAGTCGGTTGAGGACGCCCTCGGCGTCCCGAACACTGTTGCGAACCCGTTGGGCGATCGTGTACTGGACGTCGGAGGGCAGGACCAGGTGCATGGCTTCCGCCTTCTTTGCCAGGATCGCCGTCATGGTTTCAACGTCCGGCGGCTGGACGTCGGCCAGTAGACCTTGGGAAAAACGGGTTCGAAGCCTGGGCTCCAGCTTCCCGATCTCCTGCGGAGGCTGATCGGCGGCGAGGACGATCTGCTTGCGCGCGCTGAGCATGGTCTCAAACACGTAGAAGACCTCTTCGGCCGTCCGGTCGCGACCGGCGATGAACTGCACGTCGTCCAAGAGCAGCACGTCCACTTCCGTGCGAAAGCGTTCCCTGAACTCGGGAATCGTCCGGTTCTGGAACGCCGAGACCATCTGGTCGAAAAACTGCTGCCCGGTCATGTACAGCACGCCCCCGCCCAGGCGCCGGTCGACTCGGTTGCCGATGCTGTGCATCAGGTGGGTCTTGCCCAGGCCGGTGCTGCCGTAGATGAAAAGGGGGTTGTAGGCCACGCCCGGCGCATCAGCGACGCCGCACGCGACGCTGTGGGCAAACTCGTTGCACTTGCCGACCACGAAGTTCTCGAAGGTCATGGTCCGTTCGAGGTGGCTGGCGCCCCGGAGGCTTCGCGCGGGTGGAGGAGCGTCTACTTCTGGCGGGGCCCCATCCCAGGTGATGTCCACCGACACGACCCGCGATTGCGTCTCTTCCCAGGCGGCGCGGATATCGGCGAGGAAGTTGTCCCGGATCCACTCGTAGGTGACGCGATTCTCCGCGCGGAGCCGCACCCGACCCGGCTCTTCGTGCTCCAGCCGGATGGCACCGGAGCGCACCCAGATTTCCATGTTCTGGGCGCCGATCCTACGTTCCAGCGCTGCGCTGAAACTCGGCCACGAGTTGTCCATTCCGTCGCCCCGCTCGGTGGAGGTGCGGTTCGGCGCGCCACGACTTCGTGGTGTCCGCTGCTCACCGCCTGCCCGACGAGTCCTACCCCACTGTGCGGATCGCTTTCAAGCTTGAGGGCGGCTGGAGGGGCTGCCGACGTCGATCTTGACCGCTTTGGTCTTGCACTTTGGAAAAATGCAGGATCATGATCGACTTCTTCGGTTTCTGAGGATCGCCGATTGGCGCTTGGCCCCGGGGACGCTGGCGGGTTAGCCGCGCGGGCCGCAACCGGAGTCCGATATGAAGCGTACGTTCCAGCCCCACAACAAGCGCCGCAAGCGCACACACGGCTTTCGGGCCCGTATGGCCACGCCCGCGGGCCGCGTCATTCTCTCTCGCCGTCGGGCCAAGGGGCGCAAGCGCCTCGCCGCGACCATTGCGTCCAAGCGTAGTTGAAGCGCCCGATCGCCTACGGCGGTCGATCGACTTCCAACGCGTCCAGCGCTCGGGTCGCCGACAACGTGCTCGTCTGCTTTGCCTGGTGCTTGCGCCGGGCACGGGCGACTGTTGTCGCGTCGGCTTCGCGGTCAGTCGCAAGGTCGGCGGGGCGGTCGTTCGCAACCGGGTCAAGCGCTGGCTCCGCGAGGCCACGCGTGCCCTGGCAGCGGAATTCCCGGCGGCGGCCGACGCGGTGATTATCGCTCAACCCGCGGCGGCGGATTCTGACCTCCGCGCCCTACAACACGAGCTCGGCTCTCTTTTGTCTCGGTACCCGCGATGACCTGGTTTCTCCTCACGATCATCCGTGGGTGGCAGCGCCTCGTGTCGCGCTTTCTCCCCCCGATGTGCCGATTTTATCCCTCGTGTAGTCGGTACGCAGCCGAGGCGATTGGCCTCTGGGGACCGGTCCGGGGCGGGTGGCTTGGTGCGCGGCGCATCACCCGTTGCCACCCCTACCATCCTGGGGGCTTCGATCCGGTGCCTCTCCCACCCTCGGAGACGGCGTGAAGGACGAAAAAGAACGGCGGATGTTCACCTTCGTGGCGGTGAGCCTCGCGATCGTGTGGGTGTGGCAGTTCTTTTTCGCGCCGCCCCTCCCGGTCGACTTGCCTGCCGAACCGGTCGCGGTGGCGGCGCAGTCGTCGGCTCCAGGTCTCGCCGCCGCGCCGGTCCTCGCCTCGGTGCTGCCAACCGCGGAGGCGGCGTGTACGGGAAAGGTCGCTGCGACCTCCGGCGGCACCGCCCAGCTCGAGGTCAGCGACTGTGGCGCGGTGCGTTCGGTCCGCTTTCCTGGGGTGAAGGCGCCGCAGACGGTGACCGGGTGGTGGGCGTGGGGCTGGCAGTTGATTTCGGGAGGAAATCCAGGACCCTGGCAACCGTACGCCGGCGGCGAAGGGGAGCTGGACCTTTTGGCGAGCGGCGAACTGCTCGCCGCAGGGCGCGGGTCCTTTGCGCTCGGCGGCACGTGGACGGTCACCAGCGCCGATCCGCTGGTGCAAGAACGGACGACCGCTGACGGGTTCCGCGTGCGGCGGACGGTGACGCCGGGGGCGAGCGCCGACCTGTGGGACGTCACCATCCGGATGGAGTCAGACCGGCCGCTCTTGGGGCCGTTCTGGGTCGGGGTGGCGGACCGACTCAACGAAGTGGGCGCCTACAGCTCCGATACGTCGCTCGTCGCGGTGGTGGACGGCGACCTCGAGGCCTTGATGGTACCGGCCAGCGTGCTGCGCACCACCGAGTTCGCGGGGCCGGTCGGCTGGTTCGGCACGGGCAATCGTTTTTTCATCGCGGCCGTCGCCCCGACCGACCCCACCGGCGCCCGGATGCAGTGGGCGCGCGTGGACAGCGAGCGGGTGGGCGCGTTCTACACCCTTCCCGCCGAGTCGATCGCGCCGGGATCTCCGATCGAGACCACGTACACTCTGTACGCGGGCCCCCGCGAGCTCGGACGCTTGGAGACGGCCGGACACGGCTTCTCTGAGGCCGTGTCCCTGGGCATCTTTGGGCTCTTTGCCAAGTTCTTGCTCATCACCCTCCACCTCATCCACGACGCGATCGGGAGCTGGGGACCGGCCATCCTGGCGTTGACGCTGCTAGTCCGGTTGGTCACCTACCCGCTCACCCGCGCGGCGGTCGTCTCGGGTCGGCGCATGCAGGCGTTGCAACCGCTGATGAAGGGGCTCCAGGCAAAGTACGCGGACGACAAAGAGACGCTCAACCGGGAAATGATGGCGCTGTACTCCAAGCACGGCGTCAACCCCGTCGGGGGCTGCTTCCCGATGCTCATCCAGATGCCGGTGTTCTTTGCGCTCTTCACCGCGTTGCAGTACGAGCCCAGCTTGTTCAACGCGCAGTTCCTGTACCTCCGTGACCTCAGCGCGCAAGACCCGTACGGGCTCTTGAGCCTGTTCGTGATGGGCGGCATGTACGTACAGCAGCTGATGATGCCGACGATGGGCATGGACCCTACCCAGGCCCAGATGATGAAGCTCATGCCGCTGGTCTTCGGGGTCCTGATGTGGACCTCTCCCGCTGGCCTCGCGCTTTACTACTCACTCAACACCGTGCTTGCGATCCTGCAACAGTGGTACAACACGCGGTCGATCCCCCTGGTCGCCCTCGATGGAGACGGAAATGTCCCTGCCTGAAGATCACGTCGTCGCCGAAGGGCGCACCCTCTCGGCCGCCCGCGAGCTGGCCGCCACCCAACTTGGCGTCCCGCTTGCGGCCGTCGAACACAAGCTCGATCTTGCTCACTTCAAGGCTTCGGGTAGCGCCGGTGCCGCCACGGTGAAGATCTTCGCGTGGGCGAAGAACATGGATAGCCTCGCTCCCGCCATCGCCGCCGAGGCGTGGATTCGTGGGCTCTTGGCCACCATGAGCCGGGACGCCACCATCCGCGCCGAGATGAAGGGCGACACGGCGGTGGTCTCCGTTGACGCCAAGGAGAACGCGCGCCACCTAGTCGGCCGCCAGGGCACTACCCTGCGCGCCATTCAGCACCTGCTTGAGCGCAACATGGGCCAATTTCCCGAGGCCCGCTTCCGCATCGACATCGCCCGCCCCGACGACGGTGGTGAACGCCGCGATGATCGTCCTCCTCGCGAGGATCGCGCTCGTGGCGATCAGCCCGACCGCCCTCGTGACGATCGCCCCCGTGGCGATGATCGCCCTCGTGACGACCGGCCTCGGGGCGATCAGCAAGACCGCCCCCGGTACGGCGGCGGTGGCCGCGACGATCGCCCCCGCGGTGGCGGCGACCGCGATCGGGGTCCCCGCCCCGGTGGCGATCGGCCCCGTCGCAACGATGGCGATGCGCTCAAGGGTTTGGCGCGCAAGCTGGCCGAGCAGGTCTTGGCGACCGGCGAGCCCGAAGTCATCCGTCGTGAGCTGAACAGTTTTGATCGTCGCCTGGTGCACCTGGAGATCGCCGAGATCACTGGGGTGGCGTCTCGCTCGGTGGGCGAAGGCTTCGAGCGCCGCGTCGAGATCTATGTCCCGCGCGAGGGCGACGCGCCCGCCGAGTAGGCGCCGTGGCCTCTGACCGCGACACGATCGCCGCCTGCGCCACGGCCTGGGGGCCGGCGGCGGTCGCGGTCGTGCGCGTCAGCGGACCGGACGCCCGCGTCCTGGCTGAGCGTGTGTGCGGACCGCTCCCGCCCCCGCGCCACGCCGGACATCGTCGCTTCGCGGATGCGGTCGGGACCTTCGACGATGGGCTTGTAGTCTACTTTCCAGGGCCCGGCAGCTACACCGGCGAGGACCTGGTGGAGCTGTCCGGGCACGGCAACGTGCTCTTGGTGGAGCGGCTCCTCCGCGCGCTCGGCGCGCGCCCTGCCCGCCCCGGCGAGTTCACCCGCCGGGCGTTCTTGCGTGGACGTCTGGACCTGGTGCGCGCTGAAGCTGTGCTGGCCGCGATCGCCGCCACCTCGGCACGTGGCCTCGCGCTCGCCCGCAGCGCGGCGGACGGCGTGGTCAACGCCGAGGTCGACGCCCTGCGTGACGCGCTGACCGACGTGGCCGCGGAGCTGGAGGCGGCGCTTGACTACCCGGGCGAGGACCTGCTGGTCCCTGCTGACGCGGCGTTGGCCGAGCGACTTTTTGCCCTGGCCACGCGCGCCGCCGCCGTGGCGGCGACCTGGACCGGCGGACGGATCGCCGTCGAAGGCGCCCGGGTGGTGCTGGCCGGGCCGGTCAACGCCGGAAAATCGAGCCTCTTCAACGCGCTCCTCGGCGCGAATCGGGCGATCGTCGCCCCGACGCCGGGAACGACGCGGGACGTGGTCGAGGCCTCGATGCAACTCGACGCAGTGCGGATCGTGCTGGTGGACACCGCCGGGGAGCGCGACAGCGCCGATGTCATCGAGGCGGAAGGGGTCGCCCGCGCGCTCGCCGCGCGCGCGGCTGCTGACCTGGTCTTGTGGTGTGTGCCGCCCGGCGCCGCCGCGCGAGGGTGTGCGCGAGGGGAACTGGTCGTACCCACCATGGGCGACGTCGCGCCGCGTCCGGGGGCGGTTTCGTCGCGGACGGGCGAAGGGATCGAGGACCTGCGGGGGCGAATCGTGGCCGCTCTTGAGTCCGAGACGCCAGGGGATGTCGGCCTGGTGCTGGTCAGCGCGCGGCAGGCGGAGCTGTTTGCCCGCGTCGCCGAGCACCTCCACGAGGCCGCTGCCGCCTTGTCGACAGCGGGGATCGCCGTGGCCGTGGAGCTGATCTACGCGGCGTTGGAATCGGTCGGTGAGCTGGATGGTTCCACCGTTCGGGAGGGGGTGCTCGACCGATTGTTCGCGCGCTTCTGCATCGGCAAGTAGGAGGGGGAATGCGATCGCTGTTTGTGATGGATGCGCTGGACACGCTCGACCTCCCCGGGGACTCCACGGTGGCGCTGATGGAGGCTAGCACCGGCCGCGGGTGGGAGGTGTGGTGGTGCCACCCGGCGGCGATGTGGGGCGAAGGGGGGCGATCGTTCGCGCGCGCGCAGCGTGTAGAGACGCGGGCGACGGCCTTTGACCGACTGGAGTGGGCGGAGGTGCAGCTGTCCGATTTCGACGTGGTGTGGATGCGCAAGGACCCCCCGTTCGACATGACCTACATCTTTTGCACCTACCTGCTGGACATGGTGGCTCCGCGCACCTTGGTGCTCAACGCCCCGGCTGGGCTCCGTGCGCGCAACGAGAAGCTCTTTGCTGCCGCGTACGAGGACCTCACCCCGGCGACGTTGATAAGCAACAACATCGCGCGAATCATGGCTTTTGCGGCGGCGCTGCCCGGCAAGATGGTGATCAAGCCGTGGGATGGCAACGGCGGGCGCGGGGTGCTGGTCACCCAGGCGGGGGATCCGAATCTCCGCTCGATGGTCGAGGTTCTTTCAGATGATGGACGCAGGTTCATCCTGGCTCAGCGTCACCTCCCCGAGATCGCCGAGGGCGACAAGCGCATCCTGTTGGTCGACGGCGTGCCCGTCGGTGCCGTGCTGCGGGTGCCGGGAAAGGCCGATCATCGCGGAAATCTTCATGTGGGCGCCACGGCCCACGCGACGACGCTGACCCCCCGCGAGCTCGAGATCTGCGCCCGCATCGGGCCAACCCTGCGGGCTGAGGCGCTGCTCTTCGTGGGGATCGACGTCATCGGGGGGTGGCTCACTGAGATCAACGTCACCAGCCCGACGGGAATTCGGCAGGTGAATCGTTTTGACGGCACCCTTGTGGAGGAGCGCATCCTTGACGCCGCGCTCCGTCGCCACGGAGCTCTCGCATGATGCACGTTCTCGTCGCTCTCATCGGTCTCATCGGTCTCATCGCGCCGTTCGCCCATGCTGGCGAGGAGGAGGGCGACCTGCACGAGAACACCGTTGGCGGGGCCCGCGGCCCTGAAAAAGAGGCCGCGCTCGATGTTCCTGTCGTGGCCGATGACAGCCTGGGAAACCGCGCCTACTCCCCGCTTACGTACAAGGCGGCCGAGGTTCTACGCCTCGAAGTCAGCTTCGCCGATCGGTGTCGGAAGGCAATCGATGGCATCTACGCGCGCCGCTATAAAGAATCCAAGGCAGAACTGGACAAGCTCACGGTGGAGTACCCGACGACCGGCATCGGGCCCGCGGGCAGCGCGGTGATCTATCAGGCGCTGATGTTCGAGAATTTCGATTTTCGGTACGAGAGCCAGTACCGCGCCGCCAGCGACGCGGCGCTGCGGCAGATCGCGGCGGGGCGGCAGGTGCCAGGCAACGAAGCGATCGAGTCGTTCTTGCTTGCGGGCATGGAAGGAATCAGCGCGATTCATCATATGCGGCGCGCTGAATTCCTCGCGGCGTTGTCGGATGGGGTCGATGCCGTGCGCGCCTTGGCCGAGGTGAAGGCGGCGGCTCCTGGGTTCGTGGACCCGGTGCTCGGCGACGGCATGTACTTGTACTGGCGCACCGTCATCGCCCGAGCCACGCCGCTCTTGCCGGATGGGTCTGACGACCGGGACGAAGGGAAAAGGCTCATCAAACAGGTCGAAAAGGACGGCGTTCTGATGAGCCCTGCGGCCACGCTGGCTCTGACCTACTCCTACATCGAGGAGCGCGACCTCAAGAACGCGCTGGCGCGCACCATGTACGGGCGAACCAAGTACCCGAACAACGTGATCAACAACATGACCGCTGGCCGAGTGTTGTCACAGATGCGACGTTACGACGATTCGATCTCGATGTATCGGTCGGTTTTGACGACGGCGCCGGACAATCAGCGGACGCACTACCACCTCGGCGTGGTCTTCGCGCGGCAGTCCAAACACCCCGAAGCCGAGCGAGAGTTTCGCGCCTACGTCAACTTCAAGGACGCGCCCGCCGACTTCCGCGGTCAGGCCTGGTACCGACTCGGTCTGGTATTTGCGGCGCAACAGCGCACCCCGGACGCGAAGTCGGCTTACGAGCAGGCGGTGAGCGTCGGAAAGAACGAGGCGGCGCGACGGGCGCTGGTCAAGCTGAAATGACGCTGCTTCTCGCCTGGGCCTGTGCCACGGGTCCGTCCACGCCAGGGCTGGCGCTGGCCGATCTCGGCGCGGTGCCGGAGTTCACCCTCGTCGACCAGACACAAACGACGGTCACCCGCCAAACCCTCATCAGTCAGACCTGGATTGCGGACTTCATGTTCACCAGTTGCCCCGACATCTGTCCGACGTTGAGCGCCCGGATGTCGTCGGTGGCCGCAAAGTACGAAGACGTCGAGACGCTTAAGTTCTTGTCGTTCAGCGTGGATCCGGGGACCGACACCCCGGCCAAGCTCGCGGACTATGGCGCTCGGTTCGGCGCCAAACACCCGACCTGGCGCTTTTTGACGGGAGACACCGGGGAAATGCGCCGGGTGGTCGTCGATGGCTTCAAGCTTTTGATGGAGCGGTCGCCGGCGACCGCCACGCAGCCGGAGACGGTCCTCCACGGCAGCCGCTTTCTGCTCGTCGACAAGGTTGGCCAGATCCGCGCGTATCCGGACCCGAAGACCCCCGGGGAGATCGAGGCCTACCTTGATCTGCTGCTGGCGGCGGGCGGCTGAGGCCCGAGGCCTACTCCGGAATCGTGAGCTCCATGCCCAGGGCCAGCTTTGCGCCGTCTTTGCCAAGCTGGGGGTTGGCGTCGAGGATTTTCTGCCAACGGGAGCTCTTGCCGTAGTACTTCGAGGCCAAGAGTCCGAGCGTTTCGCCCTTTTTGATCGTGTGGAGGCGCGGGCCAGCAGGCGCGGGAGCGAGCACCGGACCGGGAACCGCCGCCGGGGCGGGGGCGACGACCACGGCGGCCTCATGGGGCGTCGGCAGTGGAACCACGACCGGACTCGACTTCGGAGCCGTCAGCATCAGCACGACGATGATGAGCGACCCGAAAATTCCCGCGGCGATGGCGACCCCCTTCCACGCGCGCTCCCGGTCCTTGGTCTCGCCGACTTCCACTTCGAGGCGGATGGTCTCGCCGCGGAGGTTTCGGGTTTCGTGCCGGAGCGCCTTGAGCTCCCCGAGCTCGCGGGCCGCGATCCGGGCGCGGTGTTCTTCCTCGCGGAGCCGCTCGGTCCGGATCTGGCTTTCGAGGCTTTCCCGCAGGCCCGCAGGGGGCACGACGCCCGCAGCGAGCGCTCCGTCGAGGCGACCAAGGGCCTCGGTCCAACGTCCCTGATTCGCATGCACCTTGGCCAGGAGCAAGAGCGCTTCCCCGTCGTCCGGATCGAGGCAGCTGAGCATCTGTAGCCGGGCCTGGGCCTGGCCGAGGTGGCCCTCACGCGCCAGGGCGAGCGCCTCGTTGTACAGGGTGCTCGGTACGTGGATTCCTGCTTCGCCAAGCACTTTCCCGAATCGGGCCGGGGCGTCTCCGTCGGGGGCCGGTCCAGGGCGGGCGGCGTCGTCGAAGGTCGTGAGATCGGCGGCGAGGGCTTCGGACATGGGATTCACCGGGCGGGGGTCTGCGAGGGGAAGCGCAGGTGGGGAGCCGAATCGTAGCGCCTTGCTCTTGACATGTCCAGACCGCTCGTGCAGAGGATAGAGAAATTCATGCCGATCTTCGTGGCCATGCTCAGAGGCGTCAACGTGGGCGGCAAACACCGGCTGCCGATGGCCGAGCTGCGGGCGGTCGCCAGCGAGCTGGGCTGGGAGCAGCCCGAGACGTACATCCAGAGTGGAAACCTGGTGTTTTCGACCGAGGAGCCCCACCGTGACCTGTCCGCCCGGCTTGCCGCGGCCATCGGCGCCCGGATGGGCTTTGCCGTCCCGGTGGTGGTGGTCGCGGGGGACGTGCTGGCTGAGATCGGACGTGAAAACCCTTACCTTGCGTCGTGTGCGCCAAGCGCGCTTCACGTCACTTTCTTATCGGCAGAGCCTGCGTCTCGGCGGGTTTCCACCCTGGACTCGTCACGGTCTCCGGGGGATCAGTTTCAAGTGTGCGGGGCGGCGGTCTACCTCCACTGCCCGTCGGGCATTCGGGACACCCGCCTCACGGTGGACTGGTTCGAACGCCAGCTTGGGGGGACGGCCACCTGCCGCAACTGGAACACCGTCCTGGCCCTCGCGAACCTTGTCGGTGCGCGCCAGACCGCGGCCGGGAAGCGCTGACGATCGGTGCGACTGGGACCGTGGCGCGCCGCGCCGCCGTGGGCTGTCGCCCTACTCCTCTTCCTCTTCCTCTTCCTCTTCCTCTTCCTCGTCGTCGTCGTCGTCGTCGTCGTCGTCTTGATCCTCGTCGGCGCTTTCGCCGCGGATCGGTGGCCCGAAACGCCGGTATTCCTTCAAGAATGCAAGCGAGCCGACCTGGGCGCGGTCCACGTACAATACGCCATCGAGGTGGTCGCATTCGTGCTGCACTACCCGCGCCGCCCAATCGTGCGCCTCGAAGACCAGGGCGTGGCCGTCGCGATCGAGCGCGTCCACCCGGACGTCGACCCAGCGCTGTACACGCCCGCGAAGTTCGGGCACGCTCAGGCAGCCTTCATAGGCCCAGGTCTGCGCGTCGGTGATCGGACGAATCACCGGGTTGATCAGGAAAATCGGCTCCTCATCCGGGTCCAGTTGAATGACCACGACCCGCTGGCTGCGGTACACCTGGGGCGCGGCGAGGCCGACGCCGTCCTGGTCGAGCATCGATTCGTACAAGTCGTCGAGAAAGCCCTGGAAGGCGTCAGAGCCGAGTTCGTCAGGGCCGACGGCGGCCGCGATCTCGCGCAGCACGGGATTGCCCATCCGGGCCACCTGGAGGATTGCCATGCGGTCTCGTAGCCTTGCCGACCTTGCGGCGGGAGCGGGACAGGCTACGGGCACGTCTCGTACTGGAGCATCTCGTGGCCGACTTCAAGAATCGTTGGGAAGACAACATCGGCGGCACTGCGGTCGTCGGCGGCAAGAAGGTCGGCTTCTTTGTCGACAAAGAGTGCATTCTCTGTTCAGTCTGCTCGGACGCGGCGCCGAACAACTTCCGCATGTCAGACGCCGAAGATCACGACATCTGCTACAAGCAGCCGTCGGACGATGAAGAGCTGTCCCAGTGCCGGGAGGCGATGGAAAACTGCCCGGTCGAAGCCATCGGCGAAGACGGGGTCTAGTCCGCGGCGGGACCCCGGCGGTGTTGCACCTCCGGCCAGTAGCGCACCCAGCTGAAGTCGGGTGAGTTGTCGTGCGTGTGGCAGGCGACGCACGCGCTGGCATCGGCGGGGAGCACGCCGTAGCCGGCCGCCGGTGCGGTGACGTGGTCACTGCCGGGCCCGTGGCAGGCCTCGCAGCCCACCTGTCCGCGCGCAAGGTCGGTATCTCCACTCCAACCGCCGGGGTGGCCGAGCCCGGTCACGTGGCAGCTGAGGCAGGCCGGGTCGTAGCCCTTCTGCGCGGCGACCAGCGTCGCCCGGGCGTGCGCGTGGGCTGACGCGGTCCAGACGGCGGTGGCAGCGGCATGGCAGGGGCCGCAGGCCTCGACGCCCACATAGCGGGCGGACGCGCGGGAGACGCCGAGGAAGGGGGGCAGCGGGCTCGCGCCTTGCCCCACGAAAGGTCCGCCGCGGGCCGGATCGGGCACGCGCAATGTCGCGGCCGTCCTGGACTCCGCGGCGCGACTCGCGGAGTTCGGCTCGGCGCCGGGCCGCGGCGCCAGGCATGCCAAAAGCAGCATCATCGGGGCGCCAAGAGCCCGGCCAGGCGGGCGGGCAGGGTGGTGAGCCCGGAGGCCGAAAGGGGGTCGAGCGGGCGACCGTTGGCGGTGGCGATGAACAGCCCAGGTCCGGAGGTTCGAGCGTGTGCGAGCGCCTTGCCGCTGTAGGTGGCGTCGACTTCAATCCCGGAACCGTGCGCCCAGGCCGCCGCCGCCTCCCCCGGCGCGGTGGGCACCCCGTAGGCGCTCGCCTCCCGCACCACGGTCAGCGGTCCCAGAACGGGGATGGCAACCCCCCTGTTGGCCAG
Source organism: Deltaproteobacteria bacterium (assembly GCA_947445035.1). Lineage (GTDB taxonomy): Bacteria > Myxococcota_A > UBA796 > UBA796 > SXON01 > SXON01. Next base: position 586,927 of record CANFCK010000001.1, on the reverse strand, counting down.
CATCCGTCGCGCTCGTAGAGCCTGTGCGCGGATCAGGGGCTCGCCGAAGCCAGTGATGTCCACGGCGTGGAGTTCGACCACGAGCCCCCCCAGCGCCAACCCCAGCCAGAGTCCCGCCGCGGTTCCGCCGCTGCCGCTCGGCACCCACACCCGCGGCGGCCGGTTCAGCCGCCCCTCGGCCACGGCCTCGGCGATCTCCAGGCCGGCTTGCACCCAGCCGAGCGTCCCCAGCGGATCGCTCCCCCCCGGCCCCCAGGCGGTGGGCGGGTAGCCGGCGGCCACCCGAATCGTGGCCCATGCGCGCGCGAAGACCGCGACCGCCGCGCGGCGAGAGGGGCTCGGCCAGATGTGTTCGGCGTGGGCATGCAACGCCCGAAGGTGGCGCTCGGCACGGGGTGTGTGCGGCTGAGGCCACGCGACCGCGTGCAGCCGAAAGCCATGCCGCCGAGCGTACACGGCGCTCGCGAGCAGATGGTGGCCGCCCGCCGGACCAAGGGTCAGGACGTCGCCTCCGGTCTGGGCGGCGCCCAGGAGCCACTCCAGCTTGCGGACCTTGTTGCCCCCCAGGACGATGGCGTTGTGGTCCTCGCGCATCACGGTCAGCGCACCGACGGCATCGTAGCGGCTGGGTCCCTCTCGAAGCGGGATGACGCCGAGCCCCAGGCTGGTCGCGAGCGCGGCCGCGCGCATCGCCGCTACGTCGACAGCGCGCGCATCACCGCTTGCGCGACGGCGGCTTCGACCAGCGGCGAGACGAGGAGCGGCTGGCTGACGACCCTCGCCATCCGCAGGTCCGCCCTGGGCGCGACCCCGGTGGGGTGGGGATTGGCGCACCCTGAGCACCCGAGGCAAGGCGCCGGCAGGTCCGCGCCAGGTTGGTCGGCACGCGCCACGGCGGATGGCGGTCCCCCGTACCGTTTGAGCCCCATCGACCGCAGCCGCACGGCCTCGGCCGGGTCGAGTTCCTTGACGCCGCCCAGGTCGCGCGCGGTCTTGGTGATGAGCGCGGTGTGCTCCACGATCTCGAGGCGGCAGAACGCTTCCAGCACGCTGGTACCGAGGCAGACGGCGCCGTGGGTGTCCATCAGCACGGCGTCGTGGTCGCGCACATAGGGACGCAGGGAGTCGGCCAGCTTCCGCGTCCCCGTGGTCTCGTAGGCGACGGTGGGGACGGTGCCCAGCGTCAGGACCACCTCCGGCAGCACACACCGCGCCATGCTCACATTCGCGATGGTGAACGCGATGGCGATGGGCGGGTGGGCGTGAATGACCGCCCGGCAGTCGGGACGTTCTTCGTAGCAAGCCAGGTGCATGGCCATTTCGCTGGTCGGTTCGCCCTGGCCGCGCAGCTTGCGGCCCTTGGGGTCGATGACCACCAGGTCGTCGTCGGTGAGGAAACCCTTGTGGCAGCCTGCCTTTGTGCAGAGGATCGAGCCATCCTCCAGCCGCGCGCTGAGATTGCCGTCCATCGCGACGAGCAGGTTTCGTTCATAACAGAGCCGACCAAAGAGGACCAACTCGTCACGTAGCCGACGCTCAGGGACCATCCACATGTGTGTATCCTCTCGACTCAGCGGAGGGCTCGGTGCAGCGTGGTGTGGAGAGTCTCGGGGCTGCGGTCACGCGGATCGCTGCGGCGATCGGGCAAGGCGCCGACGGCGCCCAGCTTCTGGGCGAGGCGACCGACGCGCTGAGGCTGGCGCTCGGCAGTGAGCAGCTTTGGGTGGGGCTGGCCGCGGACGCCGATCCTGGTCTGCCCCCGGACTGGGTCGAGCTCAGTGTGGACGCGCCCGTCGCGCTGCTTGTCCGAGCGCGCTGGGCTGCGCTCGGCGCGGTGGACGAGGGGAGCGTGCGAACCTTTCTCTCCGTCTTGTCCCTCGGGCTCCACGACGCCGCGCGCACCGCCATCCTGGACGAGGCCCGGGCTCGTGCCGAAAGCGCGCAAAATTTCTTCCGCGAGGTCATCGATCCCATGCCGCTGGCGGTGGTCGTGCGTGCTGGCCCCTTGCAACGTGTCGCGTTCGCGAACGAGGCGGCTCGGCGGATGCTCGGGCGCTCGCTACAAGTCGGCAGCCTGAGGGACCAGGCCGACGTGGCCGAGTCGGGCGTGTACCGGACCTATGACGAGGTGCTTCGCACCGGCCGTGCGGTCCGCCTTCCCGGGCTCTCGGTGCGCCTGGGTGATCCGCCCCGGCTGGTGGTTGCCGACGTGACGATCATTCCGACCCACGACCAGGAGGGCACCATCGACGGGACGGCGCTTTTCGCACACGACGTGGGAGAGCAGCAGAGGCTCAAGCGCGACAGCGCGGCGGTCGAGGACCGCCAGAATCAGATCCTGGCCAGCCTCCACGGCATCGTGTGGGAGGCCGAGCCGGGCCGCTCCGCCTGGACCTACGTGAGCGAGGGCGCCGTCGGGCTCTTGGGCTACCCGATCGAGCGCTGGGCCGAGCCGGCGTTCTGGCGAACGGTGCTCCACGAGGACGACCGGGAGCGTGTCGTCGCCGAATCGGGTGCGGAGCGGGGGGACCACGATCTGGAGTACCGCGCCTACGCGGCGGACGGTCGCGTTGTCTGGCTTCACGACTCCGTACGCGCCGTCCGGGACGACGCTGGACGGGTACAGGTCCTGCGCGGCGTGATCCTCGACATCACCATGCGTCGTGAGGCGGAAATCGAACGTGGCCGCATTCAGGGAGAAATGGTCGAGTTCCAGAAGCTCGAGAGCCTCGGGGTGATGGCGGTCGGCATCGCCCACGACTTCAACAATCTGCTCACCGTCATCCTCGGCAACGCCTCCCTGGTGGCGATGCGTCTGCCCGAACACGGCGGTGCCCGCTCAGCCATCGACGACTTGATCTCCAACGCTCACCGCGCCGCCGACCTGACGCGGCAACTGCTGGCCTACTCCGGGCGCGTACAGCTCACGATGGAGACCCTGGACCTGGGCGCGGTCCTCCGGGAGCTTTGGGGGCTGGTCAGCGCCGCGCTCCCCAAGTCCGCGACCCTCGAACTCGACATCAACCCCATGGTGCCGGCCGTCGAGGGGGATCGAGCCCAGTTGCAACAGGTCATCATGAACCTGGCGAGCAATGCCGCGGAAGCGCTCGGCAACCGCACCGGAGAGGTTCGGATCGCCAACAGTTTCCAGAGCCTGGACGTCGATTCGGCGGCCGCGCTGAAGCTCACCCCCGGGGCGTACGTGGTCCTGTCGGTAACAGACGACGGCCCCGGCATGTCCGAGGCCCCGCGGCGCCGGATCTTCGACCCCTTCTTCACGACCAAGGAGACCGGTCGAGGCCTCGGGCTGGCCGCCGTCCACGGCATCATCCGCGCCCATCGTGGCGCGGTGGACGTGGTTAGCGTCGAGGGCGAAGGGAGCGCGGTCCACGTCTACCTGCCGGCCAGTACGGCGCGCGCCCAGTCACGGGTCGAACTCGCCACCGAGCTCCGCGTCGGGACCGGGCTGGTGCTCATCATCGACGACGAGGCCGCGGTGCGCTCGACAGCACGCGCGATGCTCGAGGCGCTCGGCTACGACGTGCTGGAAGCCGAGGACGGTCGGACGGGCCTTTTTTCCTTCGATCGGCACCGCGCCGCGATCCGCCTGGTGCTGCTGGACATGACGATGCCGATCATGACCGGCGAAGAGGTGTACCGTGCCCTGCGCCTCCGCGATCGGGACGTCCGCATCGTGCTTTCGAGCGGGTATTCCCTGGTGGATGCCCGACGACGGAGACTTTTGGATGGGATCGTCGGCTTCTTGCAGAAGCCGTACACCGTGCGTCAGCTTTCCGAGACCGTGGCCAAGGCGCTCGAAAAGCCGTGATCCATCGCGATGCGGTCACGGTTGTCGTGCCCCATCGGAGCGCTGTTGCCTCGCTCCTGCGCCTGGTGCCGCGCTTGGAGGGCTGGAGGGTTTTGATCGTCGACGACTCGGATGACGGGGTCAGCGTCGGTCTGCCGACCTTGCGCCTGGGGGGCGGGCGCGGCTTTGCCGTGGCGGCCAATCGAGGGCTGGCGGCGCTCAGTTCACCGGTGGCGATTCTGCTCAACGACGATGCGCTCCCGGAGGGGGACTGTCTGGATCGCCTCGTTGTCGCTGGAGGATTGTGCGGGCCGGTGCTCACGGGCCCGCGAGGCGTGGAGTCCGCCGGGCTCAGCGTGTCGGGTTGGGGTCGGGTGCGCCAGCGGACCGACGTGCCCGCGCAGGACCGAACCGTCGATGCCCTGAGCGGCGCCTGCTTGTTGATGCCGAGCGGCGCCCGGTTCGACGAGCGGTTTCCCCACGGTTTTGAGGATGTGGAGCTCTGCCGACGATTGGGTGGCGCACGGCTGGTGGTGGGGGCGCGCTGCTGGCACCAAGGCGGCGGCACGCTGAGCCGGCGGTCGGCGCTGGCGACCCAACACGCGGTCACCGGCCAGGCGCTTTTGTACGCGCCGGGGTGGCGGACGTGGTCGGTGGCTGCCCTCCACGCCGCCCAGGTGCTCCGGGAAGGGGGGCCGTTCGCACGGGTCGGCGCCATCGTGGCCGGGGTCGCCGCGTCCCGCGCGCGGCGGTGAGCGGACCGTCGTTCCCTACTGGGTTCGACAGAGCTGAAACGCGGCAGAGCAGTCGATCGTCGCGGTTTCCCCGACACGGATGCGCGCCGTGCCTGCCGGCGTTGTCGTTCAGGCTGATCGAACCGGCGCCGGCCTATGACTACTGGAAATACTGGGCGCCGACGCTCGATACCTGCGTGACGTACGCCGAGACCCCGTACGATCTCGGCGCGGCCGATCCCGGGGTGACCGCCACGCTGACGGCCCCCACGGCCGAGGTGACCGCGCCGTGGGATGCCTCGTTCAAGGGTTTTGTCCACTCGGAGTTCCCGGTTCGATCGCTTCTGACCACCCAGCCCTGGAAGCTCCAAAGCGTCGATGTCGACGGGTTCCCGAGCTTCGCCACCACCGAGTTGATGCTCACGCCTGCCGCCTGGGAATTGGCGGCACCCCGCATCGACGGGGCAACCCTCACGCCAACGGTGGTGAGCCCGCTCGCATTGGAGTGGTCCGGTAGCGGGGCGGTGGCGGTCGTTGTGCAGGTTGCGCTCATGGACTCCGCTGGACAAGAGTTCGAAGATGAGGTGTTCTGTGCGTTGGTGGACGACGGCAGCTTCGAGGTCCCGGCGTCGATGACCGAAGACTGGCCGTCCAACCGCGACGTGCACGTGCTGGTCGGCCGCTACGTCGAGCCGGCCGGTGTCTTGGACTGCAACCACGGCGGCGCGGCGGTGTACGTGATGGACTGGCGCTACGGGGCGGTGCGGTCGGAGTGACCGGGGATTGGACCGAGCCCCCCCGCGGCTGCTATGGTTCCCCCCCTTGCTGACGACCCTCCTATTTTTCCTCTCAACCGCCGCCGCGGGCGAGCGCGTCCCCGTCCTGGTTTCCGCGCTGCAAGCGCGGAACGAAGAATCGGTCGAGCTGGCGGCCTTGATCGAAGGCTTTGTCGCGGAGAAGCTGGCGAAGCGGCCGGAACTCAAACTCCTTCGCATCGAAGACAGCGCTGACTTCGACGACTACTCCGCCCGGGTGTTCATCGAGAGCTGCGCGCCCGGGGAAATCGTGGGGTGTACCTTCGTCATCGGCGAGCGGGTCGAGGCTCAGTGGGCGGTGACGGGCTCGGTCAAGTCCCTGGTCAAAGGCACGACCGTAGACATTGACATCGTCGACATCAAGGGCTCCCGGGTCGCGGTCAGCTTTCGGAGTGAGCTGTCGGGCGGGCGTGACGAAGCCTTCGCCGAGGGGGTCGCGCGTGTCCTCGTGGCTGCGGTGGCCGGCGAAGTCGGGCGAGAGGAGGACATTCGAAAAAAGGACGATGACGCGCCAGCCGATCCGACCGATGATGCGGCGGTGGCCGCGGAGATCGCGGTGCTTGAGGAAGAAATGGGTGGATTCACCACCAATCTCCGGCGAACCGACGTGCCCATCGAGCGGCCGAAGCTGACCGAAGCCGACATCGCCGAAAAGTCCGAAGAAGAAGGGTCCAAGCCGTGGGAACGCCTCGGTATGACGCCGTCGGACTACCTCCGCTACAAGAACTCGACCCTCGATCTGCCCACCTGGCGACAGCGGGCCGAGGGCCGGCGGTTCCAAGTGCTTTTGCGCGCCGGGGCCGGGTTCATCAATGGTCCGGTGAACGTTGAGTATTACGGACGGTACGCGGTCCAGGGCGTGCAGACCGTGGACGCCTACGCCGCCCAGAGCGTGGAGACGGGCTCCAGCGGGCTCGGTGTCGTTGCCCTCGGGTTCGGCGTACACCCCATCGTCGATGTCGCGGTGCAGTTCGGCGTGGCCGGTGGGTCGTTCAGCTACGTCATCAGCCAGGAAGTTGTCGAGTCGCCGACCAACATCGTCCCTGATCCCACCGTCCAGGGCCATTCCAGCATCCTCGTAGGGCCACGCATCACCATCGCGCCGTTGCCGGCGGGCTCGGTGCGTCCCACCTTCGGATTGGGCGCGTACTACCTACGCGGCAGCGGAATCGACAGCGTTGTTCTTCCACCCGACGAGCTTGCGGCCTACGGAGCTCAGCCGCTGTGGAACGTTGAGGTCTTCGGAGGAGGCGAGGCCCGGATAGGGAACAACCTGGACTTCTGGCTCCAGATTCCCGTTTCGTTCCTGGTGGCCGGTGACCGGGTGCTCGAGGAGCGCGCCACGACCGTCGCGTCGCTCGAAGGGCTCCAATCGCCGACCGGCGCGTCGGCGATCGGCGTGGCCGTGGTCGCGGGCGTCCAGGTGCGCCTCTTCGGCAGCAAGCCCCGTGAGGCCTCGCAACTCGACGAGACCGACGAGCCGTAGGCGTCAGTTTCGAGCAGTCAACCGCTGGCGCATCCGCGTGGTGCCCTGCTTTGCCAGCTGACAGGCTCGCGACTCAGTGAAGCCGAGCTCGGCGCCGATCTCTTTGAGTGTGCGACTTTCTAGGTAGAACTTGGTCACGACCAGCCGTTCTTTTTCGGGGAGGTGGCCGATCGCGGTGACGATCTCTTCGGTCAGTTCGGCTTCCACCCAGGTGTCCACGACGGACGGGCCGCCGGAGGCCACCTGATCGACGATGGTCGTGCCGCCGTCGTCGTCGGTGGGCGCGTCGATGCTCACCACACTGAAAAGCCGGGCCTGATCGACCATGTTGTCGTACGCGTCGACGGAAAGCTCGAGCCCCCGCGCCATTTCGTCGCGGGTCGGGGCGCGGCCGAGGCGATTGCGAAGCTCAGCACGTTTGTGTTCCAGGCGGTCGAACTTGCGCCGCACGGCGCGGGAGACCGGGTCGATTCCGCGCAGGTAATCGACCATCGAACCCCGAATGCGAATGTCGGCAAAGCCCTTGAAAGGCACGCCGCGGGTCGGGTCGAAGCGATCGATGGAGTCGATGAGGCCCACCGTGCCGACGCTGATCAGCTCGTTCACATCGACGCTGGAGGGCAAGCGGCGAGCGAGGCGGCCCGCGATGATCCGAACCAGGGTGAGATGGGCGAGGATCAGGGCATCGCGCTCGGCGAGGGAGAACGGCATTCGGGGAGCACGATACGACGCCGACGGGCGGCGCGCAAGGCGCCGGTCAACCGGCTAAGCGCGCGCCATGACCTACACCCCGCGGGGTTTCTTCGGCCGGCAGGCCCGATGGGTGCTCCACAACCGAGCCGCCGTCGTGGGAATTCTGACGGTCATCTCCTTGTTGGCCGGCTTCTTCGCGCGTCAGGTGAAGGTCGACAGCGACATCCTCCATCTGATGCCGCCGGAGGAGCCCACGACGCAGGCGTTGGCGCGGCTCGACCGCGAGGAAGGTGGCGTCAATGTGTTGACGATCGCTGCGGAGGCCGAGGCTCCGGCTGATCGCGACGCGTTCATGAGCGAGCTGCAGACGGCGTTTGAGGCCCTGCCGGACGTGGACTACGTCCTGTACCAACTCGATCCGGCCACAGAGCTGAAGCTCGGGCTCATGCTCCTCAGCGAGGAAGAACTTCAAACCATCCACGACCGCGTCAAGGCGGCGCTCTCCCTGGGCTCGGCGCTCGCCAATCCGTTTATTGCGGCCAGTGTTTTGGACCTGGGACCGATCACCGACAAGCTGCAGCAAGGCGGCAGCAACCTGAAGCTGGTGTCCAAGTCGGGGGTGGCCCGGATCATCATTCGTCCCAAAGGTTCGGCACACGACCTGCCTTTTGCCGAGCGGTTCATGCTCGACGTCGATCGGATCCTGGCCAAGGTCGAGGCCGGCCACCCCGAGGTGAACATTCTCTGGAAGGGGGGCGCCTACCGGCACAATGTCGAGGACTACCGCGCGATTCAGCGGGACATCGTCTGGACGACCGGCGCCAGTCTGCTGTTGGTGCTGGTGATCATGGCCGCGGCCTTCCGGACGCCGCGCGCGCTCGCGGTGATCTTCATCCCGCTGGTCATCGGCAACCTGTGGACCTTGGGCCTCGCCGGCGCGACGATCGGCGGCCTCAACAGCTTCACCAGCTTCGTCAACGCGGTGCTCATCGGCCTGGGCGTGGAGTTCGGGGTGCATCTGTACTCGCGGGTGCGGGAGCATGTGGACGCCGGCGAGCCCGTGGAGGACGCGATCGTACGCGCATGGGACCTCGTCGGGGGCGCGTGTATGAGCGCGGCGCTCACCGCCTCGGCTGGCTTTGCAGCGCTGCTGGTCGCCCACTTTGCGGGCTTCCGGCAGTTGGGCTGGCTCCTGGCGATCGGCCTCGTGCTGACCCTGGTCGTGGCCATGGTCTTGATGCCGCTGCTTTTCGTGTGGATCGACAAACGGGGCCCGCGGCTGGCCCGCGAAGGTCGTCGTGGCCTCGTCGGGCGCTTCCCCGCGGTGTACCGCCTCGCGCCGATGACGCTCGTCCTCCTGGGCGGGTTTACGCTGGTGGCCGGGCTTCTCGGCAGGGATGTCGAGTTCGAGTACGACCTCTCCGAGCTGCGCTCCCAGGGCCTCGCGTGGGCGGACCTCAACGAGGCCGAGCGCGCCCAGGTGCGGGAGTCCTACGCGCCGCTGGTCATCAGCTACGACACCGAAGCGGAGCTGGATGCGGAACACGAGCGGGTGTCGAAGAAGGTCGCCGCTGGCAAGCTGCCCGAAATCGCGCAGGTGCTCTCCATCCGCTCGGTGTTGCCGCGCGATCAGGAGGCCCGTGTAAAGATTCTTCGCGACATCGCCGCGCTCAACACCGATCCCAACGCCGTGTTCTTGCCCATCGCCGCGCGGAAGAACCTGGAGCGTGTCGCCGAGGCCGATCCCCACGTGATGACCGCAGCCGAGCTCCCGCGCGGGCTCCAGCATGCGCTCGGCGCGCTCGACGGGAAACACCGACTTCTGATGATTCCCACCGGCAACATGTGGGACATGCGGGAGGCCTACAAGCTCACGGTGGTGATGGAGCAGGAGTTCCCCACCCAGGTCATCGCCAGCGAGTACGTCACCTTGGGGGTGCTGTACCGGTTGATGTTGCGTGACGGCCCGATCATCGCGGCGGTTGCCTTCCTGTTGGTGCTCTTCTTCACGGCCCTGGATCTGCGTAGGGTGGGCCCCGTGCTCGGCGCGATGGGCGTGCTGGTCGCTGGGGTCGCCTGGTGGTTCGCGCTCCTGGCGATGTCCGACATCAAGGTGTCCATCGTCAGCTTCGTCGGCTTCCCAATCGTGCTCGGGATTGGCATCGACGTGATGATTCACCTGCTCCATCGTATCGAAGAGGAGGGCCCGGGGGGGATCATCAAGTCGCTTGCGACCACCGGGTGGGCCAGCGCACTGGGCACGTCGACGACCGTGGTCGCCTTCGCGGCGCTGTCGCTCGGCAGCAGCCAGGGCATCCGCTCGCTGGGGCTCCTCGTGCTTCTCGGTGAGGTGGCCGTCACCGTGGCCGGCTTCGTGCTCGTGCCGCTAGGCTTCGCGACGCTGTGGTCGCGGGCCGGCTCGGGGGTGCAGGAGGCCGCTCCGGACCCCGTGGACGAGGATGTTGTGGACTGAGGCGGCGAGCGCCGGACCCTACCCCGGAGCCTTGAGCTTCCCTGGCGACGGCAACCCTGGCGGCCGCATGTGCGGCGGCATCCCCGGGGGCCCAGGCGGCATCCCAGGGGGCCCGCCGATGGGGGGGGGCGCTCCAGCCTCGGGCAGGGTCTTCTTTTCCTTGGGCGGGGGCTCACGGCCCTCGATGATGTCGTCCACTTCGTCGGCGGTGTCCTCCACCGTGGACTTGGTGAGCTTCACGAGGCCCCGGGTAAAGTCGCTCGTCGCGTACCAGCTGTCTTCGAGGCGGGTGACGCGCAGCGTCTCGTCGGGCTTGCCGGTGATCGAGAACGTGAGGTCGAAGACCGGCGCGGTGGTCGCGGGCACATCGGCAGTCTGCACGTAGGACTGCGACTTCAGCTTCAGGCCCTTTTCGAGCCAGTTGGCGAAGGTCTCGTCCTTTTTGCCGACTTCGTCGGTGCCAGGGGTGGGCATGCGTTCCCACCAGTCGGCGTTGCGGTCTTCTTTGTTGTGCTGTGTCCAGACGACGGTCTTGCCGCCCTGGCCGAGGGAGACGCGGTCGATCGTCTCGATCGGGGCGCCGAACAGGTTGCGCTCGGGAAGCCGGGTCGCGGCGAACTTCAAAGGCTTGATCAGCTCGTCATCCACGACGTAGTAGCGGGTCGTCTCGCGATAACGAGCGTACAGGTCCTTGGCCCCGTAGGTTTCCCCGCCGAGGTCGAGCGTGGCGGTGGTGCCGCCGGCGGTGACCGCCAGAGAGCTGACGCTGTCTTTGAGGCCGAACGTGCCGAGCTTCTGCTCGTCCACGCCGGTCAGCTCGCGCATCGCCCGCATCGGGGCCATCAGATCCAGGAGCTTGTCCCCAGCGCTACCCGCCTTGAAGATGGTGATCTTGGTTTCCACCGGCGGCGGCGCCTCGCCTTCTTTGGCCTTCTTCTGCTTGTGATCGGTGACCGTCACCCAGCCGTAGCGGCCGAGCGCGTCGGAGCGCATCTCCACCAGCACGTCGAGATCGGCCGAGGTGTAGGCCACCGAGGTCAGCGCGTCGGGCTTCTCGGCGAGCAGCACCACGCCGTCTTTTTCTTCGGTGATCTCATCGCCTGTGAGCCGCATCCAGCTTGCGCCGAGCGACAAAGCAAGAACGCCGCCGAAAATCATCCAGGGCCGAATCATGCTGCACCCTTCTTGTGACGGTTGCGGACGCGGAATGCGCCGAGCACAAAGACCAAGGCGGGCAGGACCGCGCTGGTTCCGTAGAACCAGAGCCCTTCGTCGTCTTTGGTGTGCTGGATGCGCACATCCTCTTCGGACTGGGTGTCGCCGCCCAGCGCCGCATCGGCGGTCAGCCAAGCGACGGTGTCCACCGCGTAGGCCGCGTTGGCGGGGTTGCGGATGAACGCATTGCTGAGGAAGCTGGCGTCGGTGATGACCGCCGCCCGCCATTCGGACTCGTCGCCGGACGAGGTCGGGCCGGTCGCGACGGCCGCCACTTCGAGGCCGCCACGCTTTTCCAGGTCCTTGTCGGCTTCGTAGTCGCCATCGAGGTCGTGGAACCAGTCGGGCATGCCCTTGACGGTGATCGTGACCTTGCCCGGGTGCCCTTCGGCCTCGGTGAGCGAGCCGGCGCCGGGGATGATGAGCACCGCCTCGTTGCTGTGCTTGCCGAGCTGGGTGACCGACTCGTGCGAGGTGTACTTGTTGGTGCCGATGTTGATGCGGTCGATGATGCCGCGCGCGATCGGCAGGTAGGCCTTGTCGGACACGACGGGGGTCGCGAGGTCGACGCTGACACCCGCCAAAGCGGCCAACGGACCCATGTCCTCGACCGTCGGCTCGAGCATCAAGAACAAGGCGCCGCCTTGGTCACGGAAGGCTGCGAGTGCCGCCACCTCTTCTGCGAAGAAGGGCTTCTTGGGGCCGACTACGAACACCACCGCAGCGTCGTCGGGAACGGCCTGGGCCAGCCCGTCGTCGATGCCCAGCTCCTTGACCTTGAAGTTGAGCGACTCGAGCGCCTTCTTGAAGGTCTCGATGTTGGTCTGGTCGTCCGCCGCGTTCTTCCAGAACAGTTCGTCGTGGCCGACGGTGAAGTACACCGTGCGTTTGTCGGTCGCGAGCTTCAGCACCGCGGCTTGCACCTTGCTGTCGAGCTTACGCAGGTCCTTCTTGGCGGAGTCCATCTTTTCGTTGATCTTGATGGTCTCCACCTTCTCGCCGAAGACGATGGCGATGTTGCCGTTGTCCCGAATCTTCCAGGCCTTGGCCTGCTCGGGATCCATGGCGTGATCCATCACCTCGACGCTGAGGTTCGGCCCTTCCAAGGCCTCGAAGTAGGGCTGGAGCTCGCCGAGGACTTCGCTGGCCGGCGGGTAGAAAAGCACCACGCGCACCGGCTCGGGCAGCGCATCCACCGCGTGCTGGGTGGCCTCTCCGACCTCGGTGACCTTGAAGTAACTGTGGTTCCAACGCTCGTTATACACGTGCGCCAAGTAGTTCAGCGGGAAGAGCATCGCGATGCCGAGCCCGATCGCGAGGCCAGATTCCCAGGCGTGGCGCACCCGGAGCGGGTGAACGCTGTGGGGGCTGGCGGCCAGGGTGCGGTTGATGCCGAACGCGGGCATGGCGCCCACGAACCACGCCATCGGCACCATCGCCTGCAGCGCGGTGCGAGCGTGCTTGGCGCCGTCGGCGTCGAAGCCGAAGCCCCCGACGACGTCCTTCATCTGCAAGACGTAGAAGATCGCGCTCGACGCGGACAGGGCGAGGAATCCGAGTCCGAACCGGGTGGCGACGGGGTGGCGACCCATTGAGGTGGCGCGGCCCAGGAAGGAGAGGACGACCAGCAAGACTCCGAGCCCGTCGAGGGCCCAGCGGCTCATGTCGCCTTCGCCAAAGAGGCGTTCGCCCAGGAAGATGGCGAAACTACCCACGAGATACAGGATGGTTTGCGGGTTCATTCCCACCTCCGGGCGCTCAGCGACTGCGTTGCGAGCAGGAGGAAAGCGAAGGTGACCGAGCCGAAGTAGGCCAGCCCCTCGGTGTTGATCTTGCCCTCTTGGAAGGGGGCGTACTGCTTGTCATAGAAGGCCATGTAGCTAAACAGTTCCTTGAAGGGGGCGTCGCTCTTGCGGGAGATCATCCAGCACGCGATGAAGAAAAGCACCACCACCGCGCCGACGACCAGCGCGAGGATCTGGTTTCGCGAGATCGAACTGGCCCAGGTGCCGATGGCCACGCCGGCCGAGGCCAGGACGGTCATTCCTAGATAGCCCACCGCGATCTCTTCATAGCTGACCTTGCCATTGACGAAGATCATCGCCGGCATGTAGAGGCTCAGCCCTTGGAAGAGCACGATGAACATCATCGCGCTGAGGTACTTGCCCGCCACCAACTGCGCGTCGGACAGCGGGCTGGCTTCGAGCAGCACCATGGTGCCGGTCTGCCGTTCTTCCGCAAACAGCCGCATGGTGATGAACACGCCCACTGCAAGCGTGACGCCACCGGACAGATAGAAGAACTGCTTGAGCACTTCGGAGCTGTAGAGCGCGTTGCCCTTCATCCCGAGGACGTTGAACAGGATGCCGTCGAGCAACAGGGCCAGCGCCAGGATCACCCAGCCCCAGATGGTGTTGACGTAGGCGGCGAAGTCTCGCCGCGCGACCAGGAAGATGCCCCTCATGCCGTCGCCCCCTGCGTAAGCCCGAGGAAGATACTCTCGAGCTCGGATTCGTCTTCGACCATGCGCCGCACCCCGACGCCTGCGGTGACCAGCGCCGCAACAAGGCTTTCGCGGTGATCGGCGCCCAGGGCGACGTGCACCTTCCACAAGCCGCCCGGCTCCTCAGCGAGGTTGCTGGACTGGAGCCCAGTCACGTGGCGCAACGCGCCCTCAATCTGTTCGCGGCTGCCGCGCAGTTGAAGGGTGACCCGCGTCCCCTGCGTGCCCGCCGCGGCCGCCAGCTCGGATTCGACACCTGACGCGACGATACGCCCGCCATTGAGCACCAGGATCCGGTCGCATGTCTCGCTGATTTCCGCCAGGATGTGGCTGGAGATGAGCACCGTGCACTGCTTGCCGAGGGCTCGCACCACTTGCCGCATCTCTACGATCTGCTTGGGATCGAGCCCGGAGATGGGTTCGTCCAGGATCACGAGGCGGGGCTGGTGGATGATCGCCTGGGCGATGCCCACGCGCTTTTTGTAGCCGTGGCTGAGCTCGCCGATGACCCGGTCGGCCACCTGGTCGATCTGGCACGTCTTGAGCACGGCGGGCAGACGGGCCAGAACATCCGCGGCGGACCGACCCTTGAGCTGCCCCACATAGAGCAAGAACTCGGTGACGGTCATTTCCTTGTAGAGGGGAGGATCTTCCGGCAGATAGCCGATGCGGGACCGGAACTCGGCGCCCGCTGCCACCAGGTCGGTTCCGTCCACGGTGACGGTGCCCGCGGTGGGAATTACGAGGCCGGCGAGCACCTTGAGCGTGGTGCTTTTTCCGGCGCCATTGAGGCCGAGAATGCCGACAATTTCGTTCTCCGCGATGGTGAAGGACAGGTCCTCCACCGCGCGGCGATTGCCATAGTAGTGGGTGAGCCCGGAGACGGTGATCATCTGGGATACTGGGGTTGGACCGGCGGGCTTATGGCCCGGGACGCTCGCCCGCCACCGGCCGCCGAGTCATCGATCGTCATACCGGCCTACGCGAACGGCTCGGGCGCCTCGGGCGTGCCGATCCGGCGCATCTTCACCGAACGCCCGCGCCCCTTGACAAAGTGCTCCTCCAAGCCGTCGAGGGGCAGGTTCGCCAGCTCCAAAGAACGCTCGCCCACGACGATGTCGCCTCGCGATGCGAGTCCTTGGATCCGCTTCGCGACATTCACGGTGTCGCCGATGGCCGAGAACTGCACGCGGGTCTCCCCGCCCACGTTGCCAACGACACACTCCCCCGAATTCACGCCCACCGTCAGCCCAAGCGTCGGCAACTTACGCCGCGTTCGTTCGGTGTTGAGCAGCCCGACAACCACCGTCATGTCCCGCGCACAGGCGATCGCTCGCATGGCGTGATCTGGCTGCTCCAACGGCGCTCCGAAAAGCACCATGACCTCGTCGCCCATGAACTTGTCGACGGTGCCGTCGTGGACGTGGGCGACCCTCACCAGCTCGTCGAGGTAGTGCGTCAGGGTCACGACGGATTCTTCCGCCGCGGTAATCTCGGAGTAGCGGGTAAAACCGTTGAGGTCGGCGAAGAGCACCGAGATCTCACGCCGTACCGGTCGTAGGGCGTCGGCGCCTTGCTCGCGGAGCACTTGGATGACCTTTGCCGAAAAGTACCTCGCCAGGGCGTCGTCCACTTGCCGGTCGTCACCCGTCATCGAACCGTCCCCGGTACGCTCGCGGAACAACAAGCGGAGAGTGTCGGGCGCTAGGACCACGAGGTAGCCATAGGTCGCGGCGGCAATCGCCAAGAGCAGGGTGATCATCGCCGTCGCCACGGCCAGGGGGTGCTGCCCTTCAATGGCAACGACCGCGGTGAAGGTGAAGGATGCGGCGGCGGCGACGGCCCAGACCAGGGGCGGAAACAGGCGCGGCGCCAGGGCCGCAAGCCGGCGTTGGGGGTTCACGGGGCCCCCCTGGCTTGCACGCGGCCCGAGGCGACTTCCGTCGCGAGCGCACGAAGGTAGCGCACGCCTTCTGTCGCGTGTGAGCGCGGGTCGCGGGGGTTGTAGATGCGAAAACTGGAATCGAGGTCGGCGAGCGTTTCCACGCCGGAGCGGGTGGTCTCGACCAAAAAGGTGTAGGTGCCGTAGCTGGCGTACAGGTGATCCAACTCCATGCCGAGGCCGCGGAAGAAGAAGCCCCATCGGCTCAGCTGCCGCGGCCTGTACGGATGGTTGACCATGGCGTTCTGCATCAAGATGCCCAAGCGCCCGAACTCGGCGTGGTCCGTCGGACGTTCCCACCGCCCCGCCCAGGGCGAGTAGAAGAAGCCGCCGAACGCGTGGAGCGAAACCGCGGCGTCGAAGCGCTCCGCTTGGGCCAAGGTGTCGAGCGCCCGGCTCTCCGGTTGGGACAGCGGCGCGGGCGAGACGACGTACCGGCTGGGGATCAGCGCCTTCCAGATCGCCCGGCTTTCCCGATTCACTGCGAAATCGCGGTTGAGGTCGACGCGCGCCGCATTGCCCCGGCGGTAGACGTTGCGACCGGCGCGGAGGTCGTCTTCCACCAAGGCGCGACCATCGACGTTCAGGCTGGGAATCAGCACGATCTCGACGCCGGCGATGGGGGCGGAGGCAAAATCAAGGGCAAACGCCACCGCCACCTCGGTAGGGACCCACTCCAACGCGTGAATGTTGGCGAAGATCAGCAGCGAACCCCGGGGCGGGGTGGCGGGATCGCACAGCCGTAGCGCCCAGATTGGTCGGTCCGCACCGGAGGTGCCCACCCGAAAGGGTTGCACCACGCCCGGGCGTTCGCCGGCGATCGTCGCAAGTCGTTCATGTGCATCAGCGGCAAACAGGTAGGCTTCTTCTGGATGGTCTGGCCCCGAGGCCGCCCGCGCTTCAGCTGCGTAGACCTGGTAGGCGCGCCCCTCGGCTCCGCACGCGCCACAGGTGGCGTAGGCAAGCGCGGACAGGAGCACGGCCGGGAGCATCGAGGCGATCTAACGCCTACCGCACGTCGTCCACGTCGACGCCCATCTCGGACAGCATGTCCTGCACCTCGGCGCTCAGCGGAGGGCACGCGCCCTTCTCGGCCTCGGCGCGGGTTTGCAACCAGCACCAACGCGCCGCCAGACGCGCCCGATCTTCCGGCCCCAGCGGCTCGAACTCAGCACGAGAAACCAGGGGAAGTTGAGCGTCGGCGCTCAGCCATGCGTGCAAGCCCTGCCGAAGCGCCACCACAGTGTCGAAGGTCATGACGTCGCGACCATCGCCGTGGAGGATCACGCGGACGATCGCGCCCGGTGGCAGGGTGCATGGCCCTCGCACCTCCAGAAGCCAGGCGGGGCCGGCGTCCTGCGCCGCCACCACGGCCGGTCCAAGCGGCACGCCGTCTTCGCCGACCAAGCCGACCGTGAAGCCGCGCAGCGCCACTTCCGGGGGCGGAACCACCCGGATGTGCCAGCGGCCCTCCACTCGATCTTGGACTTCAACCAGCAAGCGTCCGCTCCAGGTTGTCTATACTCACCGTCGCGCTAGAGACAACGATGCTCCTGCTTCCCCTGCTCCTCGCCTGTGGCTCCGACGCGCCAGTCGTCACGCCGTCCAACGTCGGCCCCGAACGCAAACACCACGTCGTCGAGGCGAACGAGGACGACGTGGGCGACGTACCCGAGGTCATCGGCGGCAACCGCCCGCCCATCATCCGCGCCATCCGCATGACGCCCGGCAGCGCCGACCGCACCCAAAGCGTCACCGTCAAAGTCGATGCCACCGACCCCGAGGGGAAGTCGTTCGACATCGACTACGAGTGGAGTGTCGATGGCCGCGAACAGCCCGGGAAGCGCGATCCGGTGCTGGTCCTGGAGGACTACGAACGCGGGTCGACGGTGCAGGTTTCCATCCGCGTGACCGACGCCGGGGGGAAGGTGGCCACGGCCGCGTCGGAGGCGCTGACCATCGTCAATGCCAATCCCCGATTCGGCGTAAAGCCGGGAGACATCAAGCGGCTGGACGGCTTCTTGCTTGAAGCGGATGATCCCGACGGGGACACGGTGAGCTTTCGTGTGGAGGACGCCCCCCCGGGGGTGACGCTGGATTCGCGCGGGTACTTTCACTATGCCGGTACGGAGGCCGCCAAGGGCGGTTCGTTCCGGATGAAGATCTTCATTGATGATGGCCATGGCGGTGAAGGCCGGATGGAGGTGCCGCTCGACATCAGCGCCGGCAGCAAGGGGAAAGAGGAATGAACGGACGCCTCACTTTCTTCCGAGGTGAGCCCTCGCCCAACGCGGAGGCGATCTTCGCCTACCGGCTGCGTCCTGCCCGCACCCGTGTCGGCCGCACCGACGACAACGACGTGGTGCTGCCTGACGACGCGGTCAGTCGGTCGCACTGCATCTTCGACGTCGGTGACACCACAGTCGTGATGACCGACCGTAGCAGCAACGGCACCTGGGTCAACGGCGAACGCAGTCGCGGCGCCGTGCTGGTGGACGGCGACGTGGTCCGCATCGGCCCGTTCAGTGCCCGCGTGGAGCTTCGACCCAGCGAGCCCGTCCCCCCGACCGAGGAGGCCCAGCCCGAAGCGCGTCACGAGGAGATCGTGGACGCGGTCGACGGCCTCGTCGTTGCGGAGGCGTCGTTGGTCGTGGTCGAAGGCCCAGGGCAAGGAACCCGTTTCCGACTTCGCGGTGCCCGGATCGGCGTTGGCGGACCGGGGAGTCGCGTGGTCCTTCCGGACCCGGGCCTCGTCAAAGATCACCTCCGCATCCGGCTGGTCAACGGCCGCACCATGTTGGAGCCCGGTCAGGGCGCGGTTTTCGTGAGTGGTTTGCGGGTACGGGAGCTACAACCAGTCTTCTCTGGCGAGGATGTCCAGGCCGGCGACACCCTTTTCCGCATCGATTGGGAAACCCGCACCGACAATCCGCGCGCCGAGCGCTTCGGCGAGATGGTCGGGGAAAGCGCGATGATGCGGGCCGCGTTCGGGCTTTTGCGAAGGATGGCAGCCCATCATGCGCCGGTGCTGCTCATCGGCGAGTCGGGCACGGGCAAGGAGCTGGCCGCCCGCGGTATCCACGACGCGTCGCCGCGCGCCTCGACCCGGTTTGTCGCGGTCAATTGCGGGGCGATCACTGCTTCGTTGTTCGAGTCCGAACTCTTCGGGCACGAAAAGGGGGCCTTCACCGGGGCGAACGAGCGGAGGGACGGCGCCTTCCAGCGTGCGGATGGCGGCACACTCTTTCTCGACGAGATCGGCGAGCTTCCCGAGGAGGCGCAGGCCAAGCTTTTGCGTGCCCTGGAGACCGGTGAGGTTCGCCGCGTGGGCGGCGCGGACCCCTCTTTCCCGGATGTTCGCATCGTCGCTGCAACCAACCGGCATCTTCCTGAGGACGTGCGCGATGGTCGCTTCCGGGGCGATCTCTACTTCCGCCTGGCTGTCTTGCCGGTGCGTCTTCCCGCGCTTCGGGAGCGCCCGGATGACATTCCCGCCATGGCGACGGCGATTGCGCAGAAGATCCACGCGCAGATGCGCATCACCCCCGAAGCGATGGCCGCTTTGCGGGGCTACGCCTGGCCGGGCAACGCGAGAGAACTCCGCAACGTGCTGACCCGCGCCTTTGTGCTCACCGGCCCGATCGTGGAGCCCTCCCACCTCATCTTCACCCCGCTCGAGGGGCAATCGCAGACCGAGAGCGGCCTGCGCGCGATCGACCAGGCGGAGCGCACAGTCGTGACCGACGCGATGCGCCGCGTCTCCGACAATCGCACGGCCGCGGCGCGGTTGTTGGGCATCCCGCGCTCCTCGCTCTTGTACAAGCTCAAGCGGCTGGGAATCGAGTAGCGGGGCAGCTCAAATCGCCCCGCGTGGCCATCGACACCCACGTCCCCGCGCCCACAATGAGGTGGTCGTGCAGCTCCAGTCCCAAGAGGGCTGCCCCCTCCGCAAGGCGCTTGGTGACGAGGAGATCTTCGGTCGACGGCTCTGGATCGCCGCTGGGGTGGTTGTGTCCGATCAGGATGGCGGAGGCGCCCGCCCGAACCGCTTCCCCGAGAATGTGGCGAACGTCGAAAATCGTGTGCACGGGTGAGCCCTGGCTCATCCGCCGCAACGCCAGAACCCGGCACCTGCGGTCCAGGAACAGGGCGTGGAGTTCTTCGTGCCCGAGTCCCGTCAGTCGGGGCACCAGCCAGGCCGCGGCGTCGGCTGCGCTTTGGATCCGCGCCCGAACCGGGGGCTCGCTGAGCGCACGGCGGGCCAGCGCGAAGCTCGCGTGGAGGCGGCTGGCGCGGGTGGCCCCGATGGTGCGCGCGAGGGTCGCCGGGCTTGCGGCGAGCAGCGCGGTCGCGTCGCCGCACTGCTCCAGGAGCGAGGTGGCAAGGCCCCGGTGGCCAAGGGCGATGGTCAGGAGATCGACGCTGCCGAGCTCATCGGGGCCGTAGCGGGTGTAGGGCGTTGGGGTCATCGCGGACCGTCGGGCAATCGGCGTGCCGACGGAGAAAGGCTGACTTTTGGGGATGCCGCTGACGGACGTCGGTCAGTGTCCGGCGACGTTGGTCACCACTTTTTGCGCAAGGGCCTTTTTTCGGTGGGTTTGGTTAGGACGCCAAATGTGGAAGACGCTGTACCAGCAACCCAATAGCGACATGGCGATCAACACCTGGGGGGTGATGATCACGGTCGCGTTCGCCGCCGCCGCCTGGGTCGTTCACCGCCGCGTCAAGCAGGTGGGGATCGACCCCGACAAGATGGTGTGGCTCTATGTGATCGCCATCGTGGGCGGACTCGCCGGGGCGCGCCTGCTCCACTTCACGATGGCGACGCCCGAGAAGTTCTTCGCCGATCCGATGGCGCTCTTCCGGCTGTCTGAAGGCGGTTTTGCGCTGTATGGCGGCATCATCATGGCCGGGGTGGCTGGCATCACCTACGGCATCGTGCGCGGCATCGATCCGCTGAAGATGTCCGACGCGGTTTTTCCGGCGGTGCTCCTCGGGATTGCGCTCGGTCGCCTCGGGTGTTTCTTCGCCGGCTGCTGCCATGGCGCCGCGCACGCCCTTCCGGACAACGCCATTGCCCTTTTTCCCGAGAGCTTCTCTGGCGGGCAGCTGTGGCTGGTGCCAGGGCCGCCGTTCCTCTTGGAGCTCACCCACAATGGGGTCGGCACCAACAACGCCGTCGTCATGGCCACCCAGCTCTACGAGGTGACCGCGGCGTTGGTGATGTTCGGTGTCAGCTCACTCTTGTGGCGACACCGGCACTTCGACGGCGAGGTCTTCGGCGTCTCGTTGATGATGTACGCGCTCTGGCGGCCGTTCAACGAGTCCCTTCGCGGCGATACCGTCCGCGGGACGACCTACCTGGACTTCCTCCCCGCGGACTGGCCGGTGCACACCACGTCGCAGGTGGTTTCCATCCCCGTCTTTTTGACCGGCGCGATCATGGTGCTTCTGCTGGGACTTTTTCGGCGTCGGGTCAGCCCCGAGGTGCCTTTTCTGCCAACGATAGAGGAAACGATCGAGGGGTCGGCGCCGAAACTTTGATGTTTTGGGAGGGACGAGGGGGAAAGCAGCCATTCCAGCCGCTCGCGGGGTCAGCCGCCGCCTCCCGGCGGCTCGGTAGGCTGCGCCGGGCCGCTGACTCGGTTCCCACCCCCTCCCTACGGCCGAACCCCTCCGGATGACGGCGGATACGCAGCCAGCCACGCGGCGATGTGGGGAAACACGTCGCGTTCGGCGTCTTCGCCCAGCCCCAGGTCCAGGTGGCCGTAGTCCGCGATATCCAGGTACTTCGCCGGTCCTGGCAAGCCCTCCGCCCACGGGGCGACGATCTTGCTCAGCCCGACCTTGTCGCGACTCCCCGAGATGGCGAGGGTCGGCGGCGCCACTTTACGGAACTCTGCGGTCCAGTCCAGCGCGCCGTCGGCGCTCTCGAAGCGCTCGTGGGTGAGCATACGCGCGAAGTGCTGCATTTCTTGTCGCGACATCGGTGAGGCGATGGTGCGGAGCATACGGCGCTCGGTCTCGGGCGCGAAGTGTTCGGCATTGTACAGGTGGCGCTGCACCTGCACCGGGGAACGGGTGCCGAAGGCGGCTGCGATCTCCCCGCCTGCCCCGGACTCAATCCAGAACATGCTGGCGCCGGCGACGCCCAGCGCAACCCTCGCGCTCTCCACCAGCGGTGCGTCCCGGTCGAAGGTCGCGGGGCTGCCGACCATGACCATTGCCGACAGATCGTCGTGACCCGAGGCGACGTAGATCGCGCCCACCATGCCTCCCATCGAGTGGCCGACGTACCCTAGCTTCTGGTAGCCGGTCACGGATCGGACGTAGGCTACCGCCGCTGCAACATCGGCGGTACCGTACTCATCGACGGTCCAGCCGCTCAGCTGCGGGGTGCCGTCCGCATCGCGCCGGGCGCGACCATGCCCGCGCAGGTCCATGACCCAGGGGTCGAAACCTTCGCCCACGAGCCATACCGCCAGCGAGTGCTCTGCATCGAGGTCCCAGAAGCGCGCGTTGCTCGAAACCCCGTGCACGAGCAGCACGGGCGCGCCGCGGCCCGGGTGGTGGTGCAGGGCGATGGTCGCGTGATCGGCGGTCTGGACGGGCTGATTGGTCGTGAGCGGACAGTCTTCGTCGCTGGCCGGCTCCGCCTCGCACGACAAAATGAGCAGCAGCGCGAACACCGGCCCGGCGTAACCGATGCCCAGGGTGGCACCCCAGGCCCGAACCGCGGTAGGGGGGGCGCGCGCCGGTCACGCCATGCTGCTCCTTCTTCTTGGTCTCGCCCACGCCCTGACGCTCGACGAAGCCTGGGCTGCGGCTGACGCCAACGGGGTCCAGACGAAGCTGGCGCGGGAGTCGTTTGCGGCGGAGCGGACCTTGACGGCAGCCGCCTGGTCGCTGGTCTCGCCCAAGTTCGTGCTTCGGGGCAACTACACCCATAACGACGAGGAGCTGACTCTCGATCCAGCGGCGTTGATCCCGGAGAATCTCGCGCCGCTCCTCGGCGAGACCGATCCGGTGGTCCTTCAGAAACTCACGTGGTTTGACGCGAACTTCTCGGTGATTCAGCCGCTTTTCTCGGGGAAGGCGCTGCCCCTGCTGACCGCGGCCTATCGTACGGTCGATGCGGCGCGGGACGATCTTGCCGGGCGTGAAGCCGCGATCAAGCGAGGGGTCGCCGAGGCCTACTGGGGCGTTCTCGTCGCGCGGGAAGGCGTGGCCATCGGCGCCGAAGCGAGGGACAGCGCCACCAAACATCGGGTGCTGGCCCAAAAGTCGGTGGACGTGGGTCTCGCCGCGCCGACCGTCAAATTACAGGCGCAGATCGCGGAGTCCCGGGCCGAGCGTGACCTCGCTCGCGCCGACGAGGCCCGGGTCATGGCGGAGGGAGCGTTCGCTCAGCTCACCGGACTTGCAACCGATACTCCTGTGGAGTTGCCGCCTCGTCGATCGTTGCCGTGGACATCGCCCGATCAGATCGTCGACGCCGCGCTCCAGAATCGTCCCTCCGTGCGCGCCTCGCGCAGTCGGGTGCGGGCCGCCGAGCTAGCGTCGACGGCGCGGGCGCTCGACTGGGTGCCGGACGTCAACGGTCGCTTCACCTATGTCTGGACCGAAAACGTCAGCGCCTTCTCGGATCGCGACGAATTCTGGATGATCGTGGTCGAGGGGGAATGGGTGCTTTGGGACGGCGGCTACCGCTTGTCCAAGCAAGTCGAAGCGGCGGCGCAGAAGCGGATGGCGGTCTTGGCGCAGACCCTGGAAGAGGACCAGGCCGGCGCGCAGGTTCGTGTCAATTGGGAGGCGTGGACCCGCGCACAGAAGGCGCTTGAGACGGTCGAGCAGGAGCTTGGCCTCGCCCAGGAAAACCTGCGGTTGGCCGAGGTCGCCTGGGAGGCAGGCGCCATCACCTTCCTGGAGCTCGAGGATGCTCGTCTCGGCGAGGCTGCGTCGCGACTGGGCGTCATGCAGGAGCGGATGCGGAGCGATCTTGCCGCGCTGGCCCTGCTGGAGGTCGCGGGCGCGCTGTAGGCCTCAGTTCGGGGCGGAGCTGGTCGGAAAGCTGAGCCATAAGCACGACCCCTTGCCGACAGGCCGTCCCACACCAGTCGCCGCGGCGGAAGCCCAGGGAGCGGGACGGCGGTCTCGACTCGGAAAACGGGTCCCGTGCCCGCGCGGGCCGCATCGATCGCCCCCGAAAGGGCCGCGGCGTCGTCGTGATGGAGGTGCGCGAGCAAACTGGCCCACTCCGGTGCGTCGCCCTCCCGCAGGCCCAGCAGCGCACCCGCACCCAACCCCCAATCGGCCCGATTTACTGAAAACTTGCGAGAGATCCGGTGCTGGCCACGGGCAGGTCGCCGACGGCGTGGTCAGCGTCGAGCCAACCGATGGTGCTCGCGACACGGTCGGCCCACTGCCCCCTGAGCGCCTCCGCCGTCTCCAGCGCGACTTCGGCTTCCCTGACCGCGTCGTCCATCGGCTCGATCTGCCCCATCGCCAGGGCCAACTCGCCCCCGCTTGCGAGCTCGGCGGCCCGTTGCCGCGCCAACTCGGCCCGAATCGCCCGGATCAGGTCCCGTCCGCGCTGCACCCTCGCGCGAGCGTCGCGCGCCGACGCGAAGGCCGCCGCCGGCGCGATGAGCCCGCCCTCCGCGCGGGCGATCACCCCCCCGAGCGGGGCGGGAACGGTGCGGAAGGGTCCATCAAGCGTGTTGGCGAGGGCGACGAAGTGGGCCTCGGCCAGGTGGACTTCGTCGGCGCGCTCGGCGGCCTGCCACAGCGTCGCGGTGGAGAAGATCGTAGCGACAACGCCGAGGAGGCGCCAGGGCCTCACGAGCGTCGAGCTGGCGGGCGGGGCGGCGGTCTTGGGCGCGGCAAACGGCGCTGCCACTCCCGGCGTTGGGTCGGCGGGGGCCTCTGCTGGCGCCGTGGAACTGCTGGTGCTGGGCGCTACCGTGGCCGACTCCGCGGCCACGGCCGGAATCGCCGCTTCCGGGACGGGCGAATCCTCGCCGCCGAGCGCCTGCAAAAGCCCCCTGAGCGCCTGAAGATCGGCCTGTATCCCCGACGGGTCCGCGCTCTTCAGTCGAGCGAGATCGAGGCCGACGACACGTACGCCGATGCCCTCGGGCGCCTCGGCCAGCAGGACCTTGCGGGGGCTCAGACCCAGGTTTGCGACCCCTGCCGCGTGCGCTGCCCCCACCAAAGCAGCGAGCTGCTCCCCGAGCGTCGCGCCATCTTCCGCGCCAAGGGGCTCCCCGCCGGCAAGAACCTCCGCCAGCGAAGGACCGTCGACGAACTCGGTCAAGAGCCCCAGCGCGTCGGGCAACTCGAGAACGTCCTCGATGGGGATGAGGCACCGGTGGCGCAGTTCGGCTACGAGCAGCACCCCGTCGAGGAGCGTCAACCGGTGTTCCGGGCTCTCGACGGGCACCACCTTCAGCGCGCGCTCCTGTCGGCTCCGGGGGCGGCGGACCCGGTAGACCTGACCGGTCCCGCCGTCGTCGCAAAGCGAGGCGACGACGAAGCCGTCGACGTTCTGGCCGGGGGTGAGGAGCACGTCCGCGGTCTTTATCGGGTAGACTTCCTCGATGTGGCTCGCCCTGTTCGCAACCGCGTCCGCGGTCGATTTCGATGTGACCGTCACCCCCCCCGCGGGGCCGGCGTTTGATGTCCGCCTTACCCACCTCGAACCCGGCCTGGTCCCCGGCGCGCTGCTCGTGCCTTGGTTCGACGGGAAGCAGGCCCGGGTGATGTTCGAGGTGGCCAAGCGAAAGAGTGGGTGGCAGCTCGGCGTGGAAATCAGCGAGGTGCGAGTCCTTGCGGACGGCACGTGGTCGATCCTCGTCGCCAAGACCGACGTGCTGAAGCTCTCGGAAGAAAAGCGTACGCGGTTGGAGCTCTCGGCCCCGGCGGACGAGGATGGCGAAAAAGCGCAGGGCTGGGCGCTCGAAGCCAACGTGGTTGCCGGAACGGACAAGAAGGCGGCCGAGTAGCGCGTGCGCGTCCTCTTCGCGGTGCTCGACGCGGAGCTGCGTCAGCTCCTCCGCGACATCAACACCCTTCTTTTTTCGGTCCTGACCCCGCTTTTTCTGTTTCCGCTGATGCTTTTCCTGTTCTCCCAGGGGCAGGCGCTGGTGGATGGCTGGGAGGAGTCGCTGCGCCCCCGGGTGATCGTTCCTGAGGCCCTCGCGGCCGAGCTGCCCACCACCCTGGAGCGGGTAGAAGGTCCCGATGCGGATGCGGTCGTCGCCGTGGACGGCGCGGTGGTCACGGTGAGCTATCGCGCCGGCGACGCCGTGAGTGACCTCGCCCGCCGTCGGTTGGTCGAGGCTCTCGACGAACCCTGGGAGATCGACAACCACGATGTCGCCCCCGCCAAAGAAGCGCTGGCCAGCGTCCTGGCCCAGCTGCTTCCCGGCCTTTTGGTGACCTTCGCGGTCATCGCGAGCATGTACCCGGCGATGGAGGCGGTGGTCGCCGATCGGGAGCGCGGCACGCTGGAGACGACCCTGGTCACGGCGGCGCCCCGGTGGGTCTTCGTCACCGGAAAACTCGTCACCGTCGGGCTCATCACGCTTTTGGCGATGGCAGCAACGTTGGTCGGCGCGTTGGTGACCCTCTTCCACTTCGCCTTCCTCCTTGACGCCCCGATTGGTCTCCCGCCCAGCCGGCTCCTCGCGCTCCTCCCGCTCGCTGCGCTGACCGCGTTGGCCGGCGCCGCGATCTCCTTGGTCGCGGCGGCGCCGGCGCGCAGCTTCAAACAGGCGCAGAACACCTCCTCCACGGCCGCGGCGGTGGTGATGGTGCTGGCGCTCCTCGGGATGTTGCCGCGCGCCGAGCTCGGGCCGGAGCTCGGTTTCGTCCCGATCACCAACGCCGTCTTGGCAATGCGACAAGTGCTGCTTGGCCACCCGATCGGACCCTGGGGCGTGGTGGCGGTGGCGGAGTTGTTGGTGATCGGATTTGTCGCCGGCGGGTGGGCGGCACGCACGCTGTCGAAAGAGGAGCTTCGATGATCGTCGCAACGGCTTTGCGCAAGTCCTTCGTCAACGCTGAAGGGCAGCCGGTGGTTGCCGTGAACGGGGTGAGCCTGGAGGTCGGCCGCGGCGAGATCGTTGGCTTGCTCGGGCCCAACGGCGCGGGAAAGTCGACCACGATGCGGATGCTGGCCACGCTCATCGCCCCGGATGCCGGGACCGCGCGTGTGGCCGGTCACGACGTCGTTCTCGACCCGGCCGCGGTGCGCCGGGGCATCGGGTATCTCAGCGCGAGCACAGGCCTTTTCGGACGATTGACGCCGCGGGAAGTGCTGGTCTACATCGCGACGCTCCAAGGCTGCACCGACGCGGCCGAGCGCGCCGAAGCCCTGCTCGATCGGTTCGACATCCGCCGGTTCAGCACCGTGCCCTGTGATCGACTCTCCACAGGCATGAAGCAGAAGGTCAGCATCGCGCGCGCGGTGGTGCACGACCCCGAGGTGCTCATCTTCGACGAGCCTACGTCGGGACTCGATGTGCTCGTGGCCCAGGACCTATTCAGCTTCCTCGAGGATGCTCGCGCCCGTGGCCGCTGCATCCTCTACAGCACGCACATCATGGGCGAGGCCGAGCGGCTCTGCGATCGGGTGGTGGTCATCCACGGTGGCGTGGTGCTCGCTACCGGAACGGTCGCCGAGCTGCGCGCACAAACGGGTCGCGACCGCTTCGAAGACGTCTTCGTTCAGCTGGTCCGGGGCGATCCCGCGTGAAGGAGGCCCTGCGCATCTTGCGGGTGATCCTCGCGGCGGAGCTGCGTCAGCACCTTCGCGACCCACTCACCCTGTTGCTGATGGTGGTGGTGCCGTTGGTGGTGTACCCGCTGCTCGGCGCGGTGGGCGCCGAGGTCGTGCGTCGATCCCAGGAAAGGGCAGACGCCCAGGTCTTGGTCGTCGCGATAGAGCCGGCATTTGCGATCCCCGACAATCTCCGTCGCATCGACGTCGCCGAGCTCGAAGCGGCGGTCCGGGACGGCACGGTGGATGCCGCGGCGCGGCGCACGACCGAGGGCGCCGAGCTGTGGTGGGACAGCCGCGAGCCCGACAGCTTGGACGCGCGTGCCCGCCTGCGAGCGGCGCTCGACGACCTTCGGACCGCCACGGCGACCCGGCGTGTCGAAACGCACGACACGATGACCAAGGCGGAGAAAACACGGCAGACCGCGGCGGGTATGCTCCCGCTTTTGCTGTTGTTCACGCTTTTGACCGGGGGGCTCTACACGGCACTGGACGTCGTCACCGGCGAAAAAGAGCGGGGCACGGTCGAGACCCTTTTGACCACCGCGGTGGATCGGCGGCTGGTGCTCGGCGGCAAGTTTCTCCTTGTGCTGGTCTTCACCGGCCTCAGCACCGTGCTCTCTGGTTTTTCATCGTGGATGAGCGCCAGATTTCTTCTGGACATGGACCTCCCGGCCACCACGGTTGCGCTGGCGGTGCTGCTCTTTTTGCCGATGGCGGTGCTCTTGTCCGCGGTCTTGTGCGCGGCCGCGGCCTGGGCCTCGGACTTCAAGTCCGGTCAGGTGCTCACCATGCCGGTTTTGATCGTGCCGCTTTTGCTCGCTGGCGCCGCGCTGCTTCCGGGCATCCGATTGACCGCGATCACCGCCGTGCTCCCGGTCACCGGGCTGGCGCTCGCCCTCCGAGAGGTCGTTTGCGAGCGGGTGGACCCGCTCCTCCTGACGCTGGCGTTTTCGGCGCACGCCGGATTCGCGGCTGCCGCCTTGTACTTCGGGTCCCGCCTCATCGGCCGGGAGGACGTGATCCTCGGCAGCCGGGGGTCGTCGCAGCGGCGGCTGCGCGGCGACTACCGAGCCGATGCGTTGACGCTATTCGCGATCGCGTGTTTGTGCCTGTGGTTTCTGGGCCAGACCGCCCAGGCGTTGGACATCCGAGCCGGGATGGCCTTCACCCAGCTGGGCCTCTTCGTGCCGCTGGCGCTAGCGACGCCCTGGTGGCTCGGCCTCCCCGTCGTCGGCACGCTCCGCTTGCACACCGCGCCCTTCCGCGAGTGGCTCCGCGCCGTCGTGGTTGGGGTGTCGATGCCCGGGCTGGCGCTCTGCGTGGGGGAGCTGGTGGGCCTGGTGCTGCCGGCGCCGACGTCGTTGTTCGAGGGAATGTTCCCAGACGCGATGCCGCTCTGGCAGCTTCTGCTTTTCTTTGCGGTGCTTCCGGGCATTTGTGAAGAGCTGCTCTTCCGCGGGGCGTTCTTCGGCCTGTGGCGGAGCCGCGGCCCGTCGGGGGTGGCCGTCGTGGTGACCGCGCTCGCCTTCGGCATGTTCCACCTCAGCCTTTTCCGGTTTTTCCCGACGATGGTGCTGGGTTTGCTCCTCGGTTTTGTCTCGATTCGCAGCCGCAGCGTGATCCCCGGGATGCTCGCCCACGCCCTGAACAACGGCTTGGCGATGGTCGCCCTTTCGTTCGGCTGGGCGGTGGAGTTCGGGTGGCCGATGGTCGTCGCGGGCGCGGTGGCGCTCCTGGCGCTCGTGTTGCCGTGAGTTTGGCGGGATCGACTACGTCAGGACTGGGTCAGGCGCGGCTATAGTCGTCGGATGCCGTCCTGGCGCCATCACATCTTCGTCTGCACCAACCGCCGCCCCCTCGGTCATCCCAAGGGCTCCTGCGCCGACCGGGGCTGTCTCGACGTCTCCAACGCCCTGACCGCGGCGATCGAGGTTGACGACGCGCTCTTGGAAACGGTGAAGCTCAACACCACCAATTGCCTCGGGCCGTGTCGTCAGGGGCCCACGCTGGTCGTCTACCCCGAGGGCACCTGGTATGCGGGCGTCACGGTCGCGGACGTGGCCGAGATCGTGCGTGAGCACCTGCACGGCGGCCGCCCGGTGGCCCGCCTCGTCCTGCGAGACGCCTGATGTTGTCGCGCTTTCGGCAAGGCCTCCGCGAGACCGTCAAGTCGGCGTTGACCGAACGGCGTGTGGGCGCCAACGACTCTTTGCGCGTCGCGACGAACTCGGCAGGCGCAACGATCCTTCCGGTCCCGCCGGTCGTCTTGCCCCCCGTCGAACGGGTCTCGACCCCGGTGGTCGTTCCCCACGAGGAGCCGCCCACCTTGGTGATCGAGCACACCGCCTACGCCGAGCGCCCGACCCTTCCGCTGGCCGGGTCCGGCTCGCTGGCGGCCGCGGCGGCGGCGGTGGCCGCGGCGAAGATCGTCCATGCCGACACCGGCTCCACCGACCTCGGCCATTACCTCGCGCGCGCCAAGGCCAACGGTCGCGACGTCAGCGCCATCACCGGGGCCGTTGGCCTCAACCACGCCGGCGACGGCGAGGCGTACTGGGGTCCGCTGGACAACGAGTCCTCGCGGGCCAAAGCCGCGGGGAAACTGCTGGCCATCGACCAATGGGAATGCATCTCCTGCGGAACCTGCGTCGAGCAGACGGAGCAGGTGTTCGTGCTCCCCGCCGACGCCAAGGCTTCGCCCATCGCGCAGGACGGCCCGATGGACCTCATTCAGGACGCCATCGAGGCGTGCCCGGTGACGTGCATCCACTGGGTAAGCAAGGGCGAAGCCACCGCGCGCGGCCTCGCCACGGGGGCCGCGGTCTTATCCTGAAAGGGGGAAGCCTGCGGCCCCTTCCCCTACCGCGGCCTTGCGCCCAGCCGCAGAGCGGAGCGTGGTGCCGATATCAGGACCCGGTACAGGCGTAGGTCAGCGTGAGTTCGTCCGAGGCCGACGCGGCGTAGCAGTCGGTCGCGGTCACCGCGATGACCACCGTGTTGTTGTCGGCCGAGCCGTAGGTCGCCAACGGGTCGTCGAAGAACACCTGCGCGGTGGTGGCCGCGGTGGTCGTGATCGAGGCGATGCCGTTGGCGTCGCTCACTTCGCTCCAGGTGTAGGTCAGCTCGTCGCCGTCCGCGTCGGTGCTGCTGCTGGCATCGACGTAGAAGTAGTAGTCGCTGCAGGGGTCGCAGTCGTAGCTGACGCCGTAGCTGATGGGAGTGCAGGTCGCGGTGCCCGTGGTCGACTGGTCGTCGCCGGCGGCCGCAACTGGGTCGTTGTTGTAGCCACGGTCGACGATCGCCACCGTGAGCGAGACCGGCAGCGAGTCGGCTCCGCCGTCGTTCACCGTGAGGGTGAACGTGTAGTCGCCGGGCAGGTCCGGATGGAAGACCGGGTTGGAGTCGGTTGTGGCGTCGATGTCGGCCGTGGTCGTGGACGAGCCGGCCGGGGCCCCCGCGAGTTCCCAGCTGTAGGTCAGGGCGTTGCCTTCGGGATCGAAGGAGCCGGTGCCATCCAGGGTCAGCGGCGAGCACGTCGCGAGGGCGGACGCGGTGTCGTAGGCGGGAAGCGCGGTGGGCGCCGATTCCGACACGCCGTCGCAGTCGGTGTCGAGGCCATCGGTGGCTTCGAACGCGCCCGGGTAGACGTCGGCGTTGTCGTCCAGGCAGTCGCCTTCGTCGCCGGTGAAGCCGTCCCCGTCATGGTCCCAGCTGGAGCACAGCTCGTTTTCGACGCCGGGGCTGCCGAGGTCCGAGCCGGGGTTGCCCCATTCGTAGGTGGCAGCGCACCAGTAGACGACATCGTCATTGGTGGTCGCGCCCATGTACCAGGGGTCCACGCCCATCGACGCGCCCTGAAGGTCGGGCATGGTGGCGCCATCGTCCCACGACAGTGAATCCAAGGTGATGCCGTCGGCGATGAGCTTGAGGTCGTCGGTCTCATTGCTCATCACGAGGTCTGAGTACTGGTAGTCGACGTTCACGTTGCCGTTGGTCACGTAGGTGCTGTTGGAGCCGAAGATGAAGTACGCACCGGGCTCAAGGGTCAGGAGCGTGTCGCTTTCGACCTGGTGCCAGTCGCCGTCGGTGTCCGAGGCCAGGATCAGGCCATTGAGGGTCAGCGTGCGCAACGACATGTTGACCACCTCGACGAATTCACCGTCGGGGTCGAGCACGTCGAAGGGGTTGTTCATGAGTTCGTTGATGGCGAGGTCGCCCGCTTCCCAGTCGCCCTCGTCCACGAGCCCGTCGCAGTCGTTGTCGACCAGATCACCGCTGACTTCGCCCGCGTCGGGGAAGACGTTGGGATCGCTGTCGTCGCAATCGCCCTCGACGCTGGCGTCGCCGCACTCGGTGAACCCGTCGCCGTCGGCATCGTAGCCCTCGTCGATCTGGCCGTTCTCGTTGTTGTCGATGCCGTCGCACACTTCGGTGCCAACGCAGTCGGCAACGCCGTTGCCATCGTCATCGGCGAAGCCTTCGTCGGTCAGGCCGTCACCATTGTTGTCGATGCCGTCACAGGTTTCGGTGTCCTGGCAGTCGGCAATGCCATCGCTATCGGTGTCCGGGAGGCCCTCGTCAACCGCGCCGTTGCAGTTGTCGTCGATGCCGTTGCACGCTTCAGCGTTGCCCGGGAAGCGCGTGGGATCGGTGTCGTCGCAGTCGCCGTCGTTGGGCGTGACGCCGTCGCCGTCTTCGTCGGTGGGGGGCACGTAGTCCTCGCCGGTGTCGGCAGCGGAGTCCTCTTTGCCCGTGTCTTCGGTGTCGGTCGGGGTGCACGCGGTGAGGGACAGCAGGATCAGCGGGGCAAGGGTCAGGCGCATGGGTCGCTCCAGGGGCGAGGGAAAGGAGCTGTAACGTAGCCGGCCCAGGCACGATCGTCAGCACCTGAGTGCTGTGCTGATCGAAATGGCCGGTAGGTGCTGGGGGTCTCGGTCTACCCGACACCAGGACACGCTCCGATCCTTGACGGCGCCGGATGAGCGATTAAGAGGGTGGGCCCGGCGCGGGAGTAACTCAGTTGGTAGAGTGCAACGTTGCCAACGTTGTTGCCGCCGGTTCGAGTCCGGTCTCCCGCTCCATCTTGATGCCGGCGAAGGTCCTCGGGCTTTCGCCGGCGTTTCGGTTTTTCAGCCCGTAGCTACACCGCCCGGCCGTCGTGAAAGGTGCGCCCCTTCCACCGCGTACGCACCCGCAGCACCGAGCCGACCAGCACCGCGCCCAGTACGAGGTTGCCCAGCGGATGGGTCCACGCCAGGGTGCCGGAGCGCCCGTCGCTGCGGTCCAACCGGAACCGGAAGACCACCGGGAGGCCGCAGACGATGCCCACCCAGAGTTGCCAGGCCCACGGGTGCTCGACGCCGGTGAGGATCAGCTGTGGCGCGAGGATCGCCACCAGCAGCAAGAAGTAGGGCAGGAACGAGGCGATGGCCAAGAAAAGGAGGGCGGCGAGGGCGATGTGGGGCCGACGACCCATCCCCTCGTAGAAGTTCTTGGTGTAGCCGGAAAAGATCTCAAGGAGGTTGCGGTACAGGCGAACCCTGAACGCCCACGGCGCAGCGTACAGGCCAAGCGCCATGCCGCGGCGCTTGATCGTCTGCGCCAGACGCACGTCCTCCAGGACCTCGCCCTTGACCGCCGCATGCCCGCCGACGGCGTCGTAGGCTTCACGATCCACGAGCAAGAACTGCCCGTTGGCGAAGGCCTCGGCCCTCCCCGGCGCGTTGACCGCTGCGATGTCCGTGACGCCGCGGATGAACCAGCCGATGACCGGGATCGCGATGCGCTCCGAGAGTCCCTCCAAGCGCCAGGTACCGAAAAGGCTCAGGAGCCCCAGGCCACGGTTTTGAAGGACCGCCGCTGCCCGGCGCGCCGCCGTCGGCTCGATCACCACGTCAGCATCGATGAAGAGAAGGTGTCGGCCGTGGGCCTCGGTTGCCGCTCTTGCGCACGCCCATGGCTTGCCGGCCCACCCGGCGGCGGGCGGCGTGCCGCGGATTACCCGCACACGAGGGTCGTCCCCGGTCGCGTCCCGCGCGACCTCGGCGGTGCCGTCCGTCGAACCGTCGTCGACGACGATGATCTCGAAGTCCGGATGGTCCGTTGCGCGCGCGGCGCGCACGCACGCCGCGATCTGATGGCCCTCGTCGCGGGCCGGGATGCAGATCGTCAGCTTGGGGAGCGCCGCCGTAGGCGTCTCGTCAGGGAGCGCGAAGCGGCGGTGCCAGGAGCCCACACCTGCCAGAAGCGCACTCCACAACAGGGTGAGCACCGTCAGGTACCCGCCCAGGAGCACCAACGAAAAGTCGGGATCCCCCCACTTCACGACAGGGGCTCCAACCGGCCCCCCGACACGCGCGCCCGCTGCGTACCCGCGGGAACTGCCGGGTCCGCCAGCACGGCGCCGGCTTCGGGCAGAACCAACAGCCCGGGCGGGATCGCGCGACCCGCGGCGATGCGCACCCCTTGGCCGATGACGGCAAGCGGGCCAACACAAACGCCGATCATCCCGCGGGGAGCCGGGCTCAGGACGCGGCGACGCAGCACCTGGACGGGTTTTCCCAGCGACTGATCGAACAGGACGGCGCCCTGGCGGACCTGGGCTCCGGCGCCGAGCACCCCCAGTTGCACCACGCCGGCGTGCGCCGAGCCGGCCTCAAGCACGCTGAACTTCGCCATCGCCTGCCGCTGTATCCGTGCGCCCGCGCCGACGACGCAGCCCTCCACCAGGGCCAGGTCCTCGACGACCGCCCCCTCCCCGAGGATCGACCCGCGCACCACCGCGCCGGCGCCCACCCGCACCCCGGGCCCCAGCACCGAAAACTCCACCGCCGCCCGCGGATGCACCCACGCGTCGGCCCCGCACCGGACCAGCCCGCCGGCCACCGCTTCGGGACGTACCGACAGCGCCGACAGCGCCGACAGTCCGAGGCGCCATGGGGTCGCGAGCTCGGTCCACAACCACGGCCCCATCGCCAGGAGATTGGCCCACAACAGGTCCGACCAGTGCTCTACCCGAAAGACCCAGGCGTCCGCGACGCGCAAACGTTCGCCGGCCAGCTCAGGCAGCTCCCGCTCCTCTGCGTCGAACTCTACAAGCGGGGCGGCAGCTACGCGTTCGGGGGTGGGGGCACCGTCAAGGGCCGCGAAGATGGTCGCGCCCACGCTGCTGACCGACCCCCGCGGTGCGGCGCGGACATCGCCCCCTCGGGCGCGCGCCGCTGCGAGTGCGGCGGCGACTGCTTTTTTCGCGGCGATGGTGTGCGGCGGCAGGACCACATGCGGGGAGCGCGAGGTCCAGTCGGCGAGGGTGCCATCGAGAAAGGTCCGCTCGACGAAGGCCCCCAGGCCCTCGACCGCTTCGATTTCCGACTCGCGCTCCAACGTGTCCACGGCGGCAGCCTACCAGAACCGGTACACCCGAACCGCGCTGGACGCGGCGATCGGGGTGAAGGCGTCCTTCATCGCCCGCACCGCGTCGGCGTGCAGGTCGTCGTCGTAGGCGCGGGCGTCCACGTGCACGATGAGGTACCGCACCCCCTCCGCCTGGGCGGTGGCCACGACGGCGTCGTGGAAGCGATCGACGTCGCCCGGGGCGGTGTCGATCGCCGTCTTCCAGACCTTGCGTGACGCGCCGTTGTTGGGGAAGTTCAACGAGCCGGTCAGCGGTTTTTTGTGGGCGGTCTGCTCGTAGAGGTAAGGACGTCCCCCCACGACGGGAAAGTTCATCACCGCGCCCTCTGGCTCTGTCGACAACGCCGCGATCTCCGGGGCCAGCGCGCCCGACATGTGCCACGGAAGATCGCGCGCGGGGGAGACAAGCCGGGTCTCCGCCAGGGTTGCCACCACCAGCGCCCATGCCAGCCCGACTGATCGACCCGGCGCCCGTGCCGCCAGGACCGCGAGGCACAGCGCGGTCAACTGGGCCAGGCGCCACAAAAGGGACAACGAGCGGAAACCGGGCAGCCCCTCCACCAAAAGATACGGCAGCGGCACGGCGCGCCGGCCGGCGAGGATGACCGGCCCGCCGTCCTCTACCAATACCGGTCCCATCGAGAGCAAGAGCGCCACCCCGCCGGCGACCCACAAAACGCCGGCGCCGCGCCGCCGCCTCAGCGAGAGGGCCGCCGCCAAAAGCGGCACCCACCCCAGATACGCGCAGTGCACCATCTCCTCGCCGTACCGGGAGAGCTTGTGGAAGTCGGGCGAGCGGAACTCCCCGGCGTGGAAAAAACCCTCCGGATCGGCGGGGCCGATCGTCCGCCGGATTGTCGCCAGCTCCTTGTCCGTCTTGATTCCGACGACGTTGTCTGCGGCGGTGGCGCGCTCGAGCGCCATCGTCAGCGGCGCGGCCGCGAGCATCACCGCCACGCCACCCGCCAGCAAAAGGTGGGCCCGGCTCCGCCAACTCGGGGCGAACGCCGAGGCCGCGCAGACGAAAATCGCGGCGAGCGCGCCGCTGTACGCATGGGCCACCGCTGCGGCTGCGGTGGCCGCGCCACAGGCAAGAATCGTGCGCCAGTTCGGCCGATCCACGAGTCGCACCGCGGTGAGCGCGGCCAGTGCCAGCCAACCGGTCCCGCCTACCGCCTCGGTGGCGCCGTTGTGAAGGTGAGAAAGGGTGATCGGCGCAGCGGCGTACAGCGTGCCGGCGACGAAGCCCTGGGCGCGAAAGTGTTCGCCCAACTTGTGCGCGGCGAGGCCCGCGAAGATGACATGGAGGTGGGCCAGCACAGTCCACGTGGCGGCGGCGCCGATGGTCAGCACCAGCGGGGCGCCGATCACGCCGTTGAGCGGGTCGGCGGGCCACAGCGCCCCGCCGTCCGGAAAGTTCAGCAGCCCGTCCACCGAGTCGGGAAGTTGCCCGCTTCCCAGGCGGATCGCGACAAACCACGACGTCCACAGCGCGTCGGCGAGATCGGTCCGAGGGGCCCCGGGCACGGCCGCGATCGGCTGGAGCATGGCCGGCCACAAAAGCCCCACGGCCAGTACCGCGTACCAGGCTGCGGGAGCGACCCAGCGGCGGAGTCTGGAGGGGGGGGCCACGCGGCGGCCTAACTTCTCCCCACGCCTTATGGATAACCACATGGAGAACTCACCCCTGCTGGCCGGGGTGGGCTCGGTTGAACGGACCCTTCTCGCGGTGTGCTCAAAACTTGAGCACAGCATTTGCATAGCAAATACGGGCACTTAGCGATTTCGTCGTTTCTGAGCTGCCACAGGGGGCGTATCGGCCGCTATGGAAAACTACGGCTGCTCGGGGGCCGCTGGCGAGGCCGCCGCGCAGACGTTAGCTGCGGCAGCGAAACAGGAGTCCCGGATGCGTACGTTTGCCCTGATGTCTCTGCTGGTCCTCATCGGTTGTGCCAAAGAAGGTCCCCCGGTGAAGTCGGGCGGGGGTGTCGTCGCCCAGGACGGCGGGATCACTCCCGAAACCGAACTCCCTGCGGACAAGGACTCCAGGAAATTCGCGGACTACCTCGTGCGGAACCCGATGAACGAGTTCTCCCCGTCCGACGGCGGCGGGGCGACGATCCGGTGGAAGTCGGTGTCCTTTGGTCCCAAGAACCACTGGGAGGCGCAGGCAACCTTGACGGCCGCTGGCGAGTCGGTGGACTGCGTGGAGCAGGGCCGGTGGACGATGGACAAGGCGGAGTCGACAGAGAAAGCGACGGTGAACCTTGAAACCAAGAAGAGCGACTGCCCCGGCCGCTCCGACAGCGTGTCCTACCGCCTCGTGATGTCCCGCAGCGGCAACGGCTGGCAGATCGTCTTCCGCTAACGGTGCTTTCGCTCGCGCTGGCGCTGGGAATGGCGTGCCGGGTGCCCGAGCCTCCCCGGCGTGTCGAGGTGGAAGCGGTCGCCCTCCCGGACGCGTGCCGGACGACGCCCGACGCCGATCACGACGGCTGGCATGTGCGGCAGGCGGGCGGTCGGGATTGCGACGATGAGGACACCGCGGCGGGCGACTGCGACCCCGACACTGGCGATGCCCCCTGCCCCCCCGCTGGTGTCGAGGTCTGCAACGGGGTGGACGACGACTGCAACGGGCTGACCGACGACCCGCTCTTGACCCTGGTTGTCGGCCCGGCGTCCGTGGCCGCGGTCGGCGCGCTGGGCCCGGCGGGGGCGCCGTTGCTTGTCGTCGGGGAGGCCAGCGCGATTCCCGGCATCGAGGGTGCGGTGGCGGTATTTGGCCTCGACGGGGTTCTGCTCGTCCGCATCGACGGGATCGGGCAGTCGCCGTCCTTCGGGTCGCAGCTCGCAACGGGACGCGACCTCACCGGGGACGGCGTCCACGACCTGGTGGTGGCGGCTCCGTTCGCGACGACGGACGACGGTCCGAATTCCGGCCGCGTCTTTGTCTTTGCCGGCCCGTTGTCGGCGAGGACAGCCCTGGCTGACGCCGTCGGCTACCTCGAGGGTGGCGAACTGGAGGGGCAACCGGGAGGACAGCTCGCGTTGGCGCCCGACCTCGACGGGGACGGGCTCGCAGAGCTGGTCGTCGGCTACTACCGGCACACGCTCGTGTTCTCTGGGGCGCCGCAAGTGGCGGCTCGACGCCAGGATGCTTTTTTGGACATCGAGTTGAACACCGGTGGAGGCGCGTGGCACTACGCTTCGCTCCCCGATGCCGATGGCGACGGCCGCGCGGAGCTGCTGGTCGGGATGGACACCTACGCAGGCGGTGCGGGGCTCGTGGGCCTGATCGCCAGCGCGTCGCCGACGGGCGTCACCACCACGTGGTCGGACGCGCGCTGGCCGGGGCTCGGCGCCAAGTTGGTGGTGGTGGACGGCGTGCCCTGGTCGCTCAGCGGCACCACCCCGGTCCGGCTGGACACCTTCGAGTCTATGGCCGTCGAGGCGCTGTCGCTTGGCGACGGCGGGGATATCGACGGGGACGGCCATGCGGAGCTCGTAGTCGAGACGGCGGCGGGGATCCTCGTCCCCGGCCTGCGTGAGGTGCCCCTGGCCGGCAACCTTCAGGGGGAACGAAACCTCGCGGCAGCCACCGACCTCGACGGCGACGGGGTCCCGGAGCTTCGGATGCTTGTGGCCGGGGGCGCGGCGGTGTTGTCGGGAGCGCGCACGTTTGTGACGCCCTGCGATATCGATGGCGACGGGATCAGCGCCGCTTCCGGCGACTGCGACGATACCGACCCCACACGGCGCCCCTTCGCGCACGATGTCGCGGACGGTCTGGATCAGGATTGTGATGGCCGGGTCGATCACCCGCTGGAGTTGGCGCTTCCGGCCGCCGGCGGCGCGGCCGTGGTCGATGTCGTGCTTTTCGGCGTGGAGACGGGGGTGGTGCTGGGCGTGGACGGTGTCGCGACCGGGTATGGCGAGTGGTCGGCCACCAACGTCTCGGGGCTGCTGAATCTGGCCTGGGGCGGCAGCGTCGGGGGCGCCGGGTCGGCCTTCCTGCTCGGTCATCAAGACGCGGGCGCGGCGGTCCTTCCGCTCGGGGCCTTTGGCGCGCCGGAGTTTGTCGCGCTCGCGCGGGTCGGCGACGGGCCCGGCCTCTCCCGCAACGGCACCCTCGGCACCCCAGGGGACTTCGATGGCGACGGCATCGACGAGCTGGCGGTGATGGCGATGGATGCGGGCGGGCACCCGGCGGTGGGGTTGTTCACGGGGCCGGTCCAGGGCGACCAGAGTCTGAACGAGGCCGCCTGGCTCCTGAACCTCCCGGATGGTTGGACCAACCCGACGCTTGCGCTCTTGGCGGGCCCCGGCGAAACCGACATCACTGGGGACGGCCTCGCCGATCTGGTCGGGGGCAGCAGCGCCGCCTACTTCGGCTGGGGTCGAGTCAGCGTCTACGGCGGCCTGGCGCAGGGGGTCTACGAGGCCGATGCGGTCGCGTTGGTGGAGTGGTACGGCGAGCCGGAGGAGGCGCTCGGGAGCTCCCTCGCGGTGGGGGTCGAGCTCACTGGGGACGATGTCCTTGACGCGCTCGTGGGCGGCGCCCGGGGTCCGAGGATTGTGGCCGGGGGCGCTTGCCCGGAGCTGGTGGGAATATTGGAGGTCCCCTCGGCTTGGCTCGGCGTGATCGATGCGGATGGGGACGGAGATGTCGAGCCGATTGGCGGCGCCGACGGTTGGTTGTGGGTGGATGGCGCGCCGTGGCGGGAGGCGACGACGTTGTGGTCGGTGGGGCCCTTTGGCCTGGCCTACGCGGATGCTCAGGGGGCGTGGTTGGCGCCGGCGCCGTGAGAGGCGGTGGCCGGGTCAGCCTCGAGCTCCGCGCCTTGATCGCGGGCCCCCAAGCCCTCGGCAACCACCTCCCCCCACGAGCGCACCCAAGGCTCGGCTCGCCGCCCCCGCCAAGCGTCAATGGCTTCGACCCATGCTGCGGCGCCGCTCCCGGCTGAAAGCAAGGTGCCCCCATCACCCACCAGCAGCCGCGTATCCCCGATGTCGGAGGCGACCACCGGCGTGCCCTGGGCCCGGTACGCGAGCACCTTCAGCGGGCAGAACCACGGCGGCGCGTCGGCTCCGTAGGGCGCCAGTCCCACGTCCATCGCCGCGATGACATCGGCCACATCGGCCTCACCGCGGTGGCCGAGTCGTACCAGCCGCGGGTGTGTCGGCCCCCCCTCCCCGACGATCACTCCCACCGCATCCGGCAGCGCATCCAGGAGTGCCGGCATCCGCTCGACCCCGTGCCACGGTCGCATCGAGCCCACGAATCCGAGGACGAAGCGGTCGTCGAGGCTCAGCCGAGCCCGAGTCTCCGCTCGCCGGCCGACGTGCAGCGCGACGCCGTTGGGGAGGTGCCGCACCTTCTGGCATCCCAACGACCGAAGCCACTCCACCAACCACGCGCTGACCGCGACGATCTCCGGCGCGGCCAGCAGCACATCGCGCTCCCACGCCCGTGCGAACGCCGCATCCGGCAAGCCGCCATAGCGCTCACGTTCGTCGGCGAGCGGGGCGTTGACCTCAAGGACCCAACGCGCACCCGAGGCCGCGTGAACCTTCCAGCCCGCGTCGGAGTAGAGACTGTGACGCTCCCACACCAGCGTGGGTTCCAGGTCCAACGCCCGCTCGGCGCACCGACGGGCCGTTCGCACCTCGCGTAGGCCCTGCCGTGGGGCCCATCGTGGCCAGCCGGCCAGCCCGACGCCGTGAACCGGCACGCCAACCTCTCCGCCGATCCCGCGGCGGTCGGTGGCGTGGACACATACGATCGGCGCACGCAGCGCGGTCGCGACTCCCCGCACATGCGCAGAGGCGCCGGACGGACCCAAGGCCGGGACGCCCGGATCCGCGCAGACCACGACGCTCCCGGAGCGGATCATGCCTTGCCGTAGTGCGCGCGATAGCATCGGACAAGCCCCGCCACCGGAGTGTCATGCGCCACCTTCCCCTGAGCCTGCTGGCCGTTCTCGCGTGCGCTCCCGATGGGGTCGAGGCGCCGGCGGTCACCCCCGACTCCGCCGAAGATGCGGCCTATGCCCGGCTCTTCGCGGCCGACGGCGAGGCCACCCAGAAGGGCGTCGATGAGCTGCGTACCATGCGCGTGCGGGTCGACGACCTCGTGGGTGGCATCCACACGCGCGTCCAGCAATACGCGGGCGGCGTGCCCGTTT
The DNA here is from genome assembly GCA_947445035.1 of Deltaproteobacteria bacterium. Taxonomy (GTDB): domain Bacteria; phylum Myxococcota_A; class UBA796; order UBA796; family SXON01; genus SXON01. Next base: position 545,875 of record CANFCK010000001.1, on the reverse strand, counting down.
TCGGCGCCGAGGCCATCGTGCACGTCGATCCTGCTGGCAGCGTAGTCGGCGTCACCGACGATCTGTTTGGCGGCGTCCAGGTCGACAGCACCCCGACCGTGAGCGCGGACGACGCGATCGAGCGGGCCGTCGCCGGTGCGGGCGGTTGGGCCACGCTAAGCGATGAGCCGACCTCCGAGCTTTGGATCCTTCGCCAGCACGGTCGCGACCACCTGGCGTGGCGCGTGCAGATTCACCAGGTCCACTTCGGCGAGGGCGACGCCCTTCCCGTGGTATTCGTGGACGCCCACACCGGGGAAACCGTGTGGCAGTACGACAACCTGCAGTCGGTGTGTTCGGGGACGACCAACTACTACGGAACGGTCAGCGTTGACTGCTACGCCTACGCCGGCGCCAACTACCTCGAAGACACCGCCGATCTGCTCGGCACCTACAGTTGGAACGGCACCACCACCACCCTGAGCTACGTCAGCTCGGCCACCACCACCTTTGCCACGACCCAGCGCACGATCAACGCGGTCGAGGCGGCCTATGTCGCTCAGAAGGTCTACGACTACTACAGCACCGTGCACGGCCGCAACGGCATCGATGGTTTGGGCGGCCCCGCCGCGGTCACGTCCCACGGCTACAACTTCATCACCACCAGCACCAGCTACTCCACCAGCTACGTCGGGGCGTCTTGGGATCCGACGGGCTTGTACATGCTCTACGGCGACGGGGATGGCGTCAACGCCAGCTCGCTCACCACCCTCGACGTGGGCGGCCACGAAATGACACACGGCGTCACCCAGTACGAATCCAACCTCACCTACAGTGGGGAGTCGGGCGGGCTCAACGAGTCGATGTCGGACATCTTCGGCGCGATGGTCGAGCGGTCGGTGCTCGGCGAGTCGGCGGACACCTGGCTTGTGGGCGAAGAAGCGTGGACCCCGGGGACCTCGGGTGACGCGCTCCGGTACATGAACGATCCCCAGGACGATGGCGTCAGCTACGGATACTACACCGCCTCGATCGCCAGCGCCGATGTGCACTACAGCTCAGGCGTGGCCAATCTGGCGTTCTACTTGTTGAGCGAGGGTGGCTCCCACCCCCGTGGGACCTCGTCCACCGTGGTCACCGCGATCGGCGCCGACGACGCGGCCGACATCTGGTACCTCGCCAATACCTCGTACATGACGTCGAGTACCAACTTCTCGGCGGCGCGCACCGCCACGCTGTCGGCGGCGTCGTCGTTGTACGGAGCGTCCAGCACGCAGTACACGGCGGTTGGCGACGCGTGGACCGCCGTTGGGGTCACCGGCGCCGCCACCACGTGCACGACCACCGCCTATTCGGGGTCGATCACCAAGAAGGGGCAGAGCAAATATCAACCGAGCTCGGCCGGCAGCGCCGTCACGGTCACCGCGCAGACCGCCAGCTTGACCGGGCCGAGTTCCGCAGACTTCGACCTGTACCTCGAGAAGTCCAGCGGCCGCAGCTGGTCGAGCGTCGCCTCCTCCGTCACCACTTCGACCTCCACGGAGTCCCTGTCGTACACCGGTACCGCCGGGACCTACCGAGTGCGGGTGTACTCCCGGACCGGGACGGGTAGCTACGCCGTGAGTTGGTGCAAATAGCCGTCTTCCGCCACCCGGCGCTGGTGGTTCGGCCGTGCTCGTTCGGCTGGGGCGTTTTCACCCTCTCCGCGCTCCCGGCCGATACGCTCGTCGAGAGCGCCCCGTTTCTCCTGTTGGACCTCGCCTCGGCGCAGCACCCGCCGCTGTGTGACTACAGCTTCCGCTTGACCGACAACGCGAAATCGCCGCACTACGAACAGCGCGCGTTGGTTTTGGGTTGGGGGAGTCTCTACAATCACGCCGACGAGCCCTCGCTGCACTATCAGTTGCGGTTGAAACAGCGGCTGTTCGAATACGTCACCACTCGCGACGTCCCCGCCGGGGAACAGCTTTTCGTCAGCTATGGCGGCGTGTGGTGGACCGACCGTGGGCGTGTCGCGCGCTGATTCAGGTGCGGGTAGCCAACGCGACTTGGACCGCGGCGACCAGGAAACCGACTTGAGTGTCAAGAACTCCGTCGCCGTCAAGGACGAGCGACGCGTGTTGGCGGGATGGTTCGACGTGTGTTTTGTAGGCCGGTCGAACCGTCGCGAACCACTGTCGCAGAACGTCGTCCCATACCCGGCCCCGCTCCCGAGTGTCACGCAGGATCCGCCGCCCGAGGCGGGTGTCGTCGTCGCAGTGTACGAAAACCCGATAGTCGAAGTTGACACACAGGTCGGGCTCGGCCAGCACGAGGATGCCCTCCACGAACACAATCTCCGCGGGCTCGATGCGTTGGGTTTGGGGCGAGCGCGAATGGGTGGTAAAGTCGTAGACAGGGGCGTCGATGCCTTCGCCTCGCGCCAACGCAACGAGGTGCTCGGCCAGGAGCGACGTCTGTAAGGATTCGGGCCGGTCGAAGTCGTGGCCTCTCGGGAAGGGCGCGTCCAGGTAGTAGCGGTCGTGGGTGAGCACGACGGCGCCGATCTCGGTTGCGGCACGTTGCGCGATTGTCGTTTTTCCCGAGGCGGTCCCCCCGGCGATGCCCACGATGAACGGCTGCACTCAGGGCTCTCCGGAGCGAACCTGCGCCGAGATTCGGCCACCGGGGCGGACGTCGAGCACGCGCGCGTCGACCTTGCCCTCCAACCGGCCCGTCGGGTGCAGGATCAGCTTGTCACGCGCGCGGACATCCCCTTTGGCGAGACCAGCCACGATGAGCGTGGCGGCGTCGATCTGGCCGTCTACAACGCCACTCTCGCCGATCTCCAAAACATCCTCGGTGAAGATGCGACCCTGGAACGAACCGTCCACACGAACCCGCCCCTCGAAGCTCATTTCGCCGCTGTAGCGCGCACCTTTGCCGAGCAGGGCGGCGAGGGGAAGGTCGCGGGGAGGCATTAGTCCCCCCGTAGCCGGCGCACGAGCGCGTCGAGCTCAGAACCATCGGCATAATCGAGCACGACCCGCCCGCCGCCCGCGCGCCGGGCCGTGATGCGGACCTTCACCCCTACGGCCCGCGCCAGCTCACGCCCCAGCCGCTCCAGCCCCTTGTCCGGGCGGGGTTTCGGCTCGGGTGGGGCCAACATCTGGCGCACCAGCGACTCCGTCGAGCGCACATTGAGCTCCCGACCGACGACCAGCGCGAGCGCCTGGGCGAAGCGGTCCCCGTCCTCGGCCAAAGGGACCAGCGCCCGGGCGTGGCCGGCGGTGATCTGCCCGGTGATGACGGCGTTCCGGCCCGCCGGTGGCATCCGTAAAAGCCGGAGCGCGTTGGCGATGGTGGCGCGATCCTTGCCCACCTTCTGGGCGACGTCCTCCTGTCGGAGATCGAACTCCTGAATCAGGCGCTGGTAGCCCTCCGCCGCATCGATGGGGTCGAGGTCGACGCGCTGAAGGTTTTCCAAGAGCGCCAGGACCAGCTGCCCGTCGCCGAGGAGATCCGCGCCGCGCACCACCGCCGGAATGTCGATGAGACCCGCCAACTTGGACGCGCGCAGGCGGCGCTCGCCGGCCACCAGTACCCAGCCCGTCCCGTCCCGACGGACCACGATCGGGGTGATGACGCCGTGTTCTTTGATCGAGGCGGCCAGCTCCGTCAGCAGGGCGAGATCGAACCGATGGCGTGGTTGCTGGGGGTTGGCCCGCACCTGGTCCAGGGGAATGCGTCGCAAGCTGTCCGACGTCAACGCGTGGGGCGCCGACGCGTCGGCGTCGTCGGGAATGAGCGCGGCCAGCCCCCGTCCGAGCCCGCCCCGCGGTGGCGAGGCCACTAGCCCACCGCCGCGCTGCGACCGCCGAGCGCCGCAACGCGTGCGATCAGCTCCGCGCCCAGGGCCGCGTACGCGGTCGACCCTCGCCCGGTCGGCTCGTACTCGAAGATGGTCTTGGCGTGACTCGCGGCCTCGGCCAGACGCACGGAACGCGGAATCACGGCGGTGAAGACCTCGCGGCCGAAAACTGCGCGAGCTTGTGTTTCTACGTCGCGGCACAGGTTTGTACGGTTGTCGTGCATCGTGAGCACAATCCCCTCGCGCACCAACCGCGGGTTGGCGCTGCGACGAACGGCGGCGATGGACCGGATGAGCTCGCCGAGGCCCTCCATCGCGTAATACTCGGCTTGCAGCGGCACCAAAACGCTGTCGGCGGCCGTCAAGGCGTTGATGGTGACGAGCCCCAGGGACGGCGGGCAGTCCAAGAGGACGTAGTGGTAGTTCCGCTCGAGCCCGGCGAGCGCCAGGGACAGGCGATGCTCGCGGTTGGCCAGGCCCACCAACTCCACCTCGACGCCCACGAGGCTGCGGGTGGCCGGCGAAAGGGAGAGCCCCGGCTGGCCCGTCGGCACGATCGTTCGGCTCAGCGACTCAAGCCCCAGGAGCGCATCCGCGATGCCGAAGGCGGTGGTCTCGCGCGGGCAACCGAGGCCGCTGGACGCGTTGCCCTGTGGGTCGAGGTCGATGAGGAGCGTGGGGTGCCCAGCGCGCGCCAGGGCGGCGGCGAGGTTTACGGAGGTCGTCGTCTTGCCGACGCCGCCTTTCTGATTGGATATCGCGATGGTGCGAGTCACGGTGCTGTCTCTGGGGAGGGTGCCCGGGGTGGGCGCGAGGGATCGCGCCGCGCCGTCGAGCGGGGGGACGTCAAGATAACCGATAGCGCACCGAGGCCCGTGGTTTCTGGTCCACGGTGTAACGTTCCACGTGGAACAACCCGAGCGGCGGCGGCGGAGTCGGGGCGTCTCCCGCCGTCAAGAGCACCGCGAGCCCTCCCGGCTCCAGGAGGTCGATGGCGTCGGCAAGATAGGCGGGTGGGGGCTTGTAGGCGCGGCTGATGACCCCGGACCACACCCCCCGCGGCAGCGACGCGCTGTCGCCCTGGTGCACCGTCAGATTTCGGAGGCCAGTGCGGGCCACGACCTCCAGCAGAAACACCGCCCGTTTTTCGCGGCGCTCGACCAGCGTCACCTTCGCGTCGGGGAAGCGTACCGCCAGGGTCACCCCAGGAAAGCCGGCGCCCGAGCCGAGGTCCAGCCACGGGCCTGAGGCGTCGAGACCCCGCACCGCGCCCTCCGCGTCGATGAAGTGCTCGTCCACCGGACCGGGACCCACGAGGTCCATGGCCTTTCGCCAGGACTCGAGCAGCTCACGGTGGATGGCCAGGGGGTCTGGAGTCGTCGGCGCCGTCACCCGGGCGCCACCGCGCTCTCCGCGTCGATCGCGCGCTCCGAGAGCAGGGTGTACGCCATCGCGAGCACCACGCCGTCGATGTGCTCGTGGCGGATGTCGGAGGTGGCCTCCAACTCCAGGTAGGCTGCGTAGCTGACTCGATCGAGCGCGGTCGCGGGCATGGTGGCGAAGTATACCGTGCCGCCATGATCGATCCCAACCTTGTCGCCACCCAGCCCGACCTCGTGCGCGCCAGCCTGCGCCGCCGGGGGGCCACCGAAACCACCCTCGCCAACGTCGAGGCCCTGGTATCGGTCATCGCCCGACGCCGCGCCGCCCAGACCGAGCGCGACGAACGGCTTGCGCTCCGGAACCGGCTCTCGCCCGAGATCGGCGGGTTGATGAAGACGGGGCGGCGGGAGGAGGCCGAGGGCCTCAAGGTCCAGGTTCGGACGGCCAGCGAGCGCGCGGCGGAGCTTGACGCGCTCATCGAAGAGCTTCAGGCAGAAGAGTCAAGGCTGATCCTCTACCTTCCCAACCAGGTGCACGCCGACACGCCCGAGGGCGACGACGAACGCGGCAACGTGGTCGTGCGCACGTGGGGCGCCGATACGAGGCAGATGGCTGGACGCGCCCACGACGACCTCGCCGAGGCGTTGGGCCTCTACGACCCCGGCCGCGCCGCGAAGTTGTCGGGCAGTCGTTTCTACGTCCTGCGTGGCGCCCTGGCGAAGATGGAGCGGGCGTTGGCCAGCTTCTTCTGCGACATGGCGGAAGCCAACGGGTACACCGAGGTCCTCGTTCCGTACATGGTCACCGCCGAATGCATGGTGGGGACTGGCCAGCTTCCCAAGTTCGAGGAGGACCTGTTCAAGCTGACGGTCGAGCTCGCCGGGCAGCCGGCCTACCTCGTGCCCACGGCGGAGGTGCCGGTCACCAATCTGCACCGCGACGAGGTGTTGGAGGATGAGGCGCTCCCGATCCGCTACTTCGCCTTCACCCCCTGTTTTCGCAGCGAAGCCGGCTCTGCCGGTCGCGACACTCGTGGGCTCATCCGCCAGCATCAGTTCCACAAGGTCGAGCTGGTGTGGATCACCCGGCCCGAAGACGGCGCGGCAACCCTGGAGACCCTGACTCACCACGCGGAAGCGGTTTTGGAGCGCCTGGGGCTCCCCTACCAGACGGTGGCGCGGTGCGCGGGGGATGTCGGCAACGGGGGGGCCAAGGGCTACGACCTCGAGGTGTGGCTTCCGGGCCAATCGGCGTACCGTGAAATCAGCTCGTGCACGTGGTTCACCGACTACCAGTCACGGCGGTTGAAGCTCCGGTTCAAGCGCGAGGGTGACAAGAAGACGACGTTGTGTCACACGCTCAACGGCTCCGGACTCGCGGTCGGGCGCACCCTGGTGGCGGTCATCGAGAACTACCAGCAGGCCGACGGCAGCATCCTGGTTCCGGAGGCGCTTCAGCCGTACATGGGTGGGTTGACGCGGATTGGATGAGGGTCACTCGGCGCCAAAGTTGCAGTTGAGCAAATTGCAAGTCCGGGTACACGTGTGAACCTCGTAACGACGTCGCAAGGTCGTGGCGTCGTTCCACATCTTCGAGAGCGCCCGCCCGTCGGTCAGCGTGCCGATGGGCTCCAGGAAATAGCAGAGGCGCACGTTTCCGGCGGGATCGAAAGCGAGGTCGGTGTGGCCGGCCTTGCAGACCTGTCCGTTCTCAACGCTCGGGTTCCGGAAATAACCACGGAAGGCCTCCAACTGCCCAACGGCATTGCACACCTTGCCGGCGTTTTGCCGCTCGGCCACCAGGATGTCGAGCGCTTCGTCGATAGGGGCCAGATCGGTCGGCCACATGTCGCTACGGCGCCACCACGACGGATCGTAGGCGTTGTTCCCGAAGTTCTGGTAGAGCGGCTGGACGACGAGTTCGTAGCCGCGCGACTTGCACCACGCCAAAAGTGAGCCGATCTCCGCCGCGTTCCCCCCGTGAAGGATGCACGAGATCACCACGCGGGGGTTGGGGAGGGCGTCCAGGCGGTCGCACGCTTCCCGCACCTTTTTCCAGCTGCCGGCGCGGCCCCGGCTGTGGTCGACCGTCGCTTCGTTGAATCCGTCACACGACAGGTAGGCGACGCTCACACCGGCGTCGGACAACGCCTGCGCCCGTTTGTCGTTCAACAACCATGCGTTGGTGTTGAAGGTCACGGTCATGCCGCGATCGGTGGCGCGCCCCATCAAACGCTCCAGGTCCGGTCGCAAAAGTGGCTCGCCTCCCACGAAGTTCACGGAGACCGGCCCCAACCAGACGGCCAACTCGTCGATGACTCTGGCCCAGGTTTCTTCGGGTAGGTCGGTCGTCTCGTTTTTGTAGATGTCACAGTGGCCGCAGGGCAGAAAACACCGATCGGTCACCGACAGGTGCACCTGGGTGGGCCGTTCTGGTGCCGCACGCAGACGAGCGGCCGCGAGCAGACGCTCCGCGAGTGGGTTGTTGCCTAGGCGCACGCTGCGATCTCCGCGGGGGTGATGTCGGTGTAGTTTGAGGAACGGGGAATGTAACAGTCGTGACAGGCGGTGAAGCCGTCGTAGCAGCCAGACGCCGCGCCGACCCGCCCCTGACGCATTCGATCGCCCCACCAGAGGACCGCGAACGGGGTGTCCAAAACATTGCCGAGGACGTTCTCGAAACGATTGTCACGAACACAGGTGGTGACCCGGCCGTCCCAACCGATGACCGGACTCTTCCAGAACGAGCTGCACACGCCGGGACCACCGCCAAGCGCCTCGGGGCTGGCATCGGGTTTCGGCAGGCTAAGCCCCACGCGCGACATGCTAGCGCGGAAGGCGATGTTCGCGCGTTCTTGTGCGGCCGGAGTCGGTGCGTCGAGTTGTCGGAAGAAGACAATCGCGTCTTCGCCTGGTGGCACGACCTGCGCGGCGAGGCGGACCGGTCGCTTGCGTGCGGCGCACGCATCGGTCCAGCGGGCGGCGAAGGCTTCCACCTCATCGGCGTTGTTCTCGCCGACGATCATCTGAAACACCGGCCTCGGCCAGCGCGCGCCGGTTCGGCGGGCCTCGTCCAGGAAGACAAGGAGGTTGGCCTCCACGGACTCGAACAGGTCTCGCCCTTTGATGCGGTGGTACCGCTCACGTGTGGCACAATCGAGCGAGAAGTGCCATGCCTGCTCAACCGGCGAGGCGTTCAATGCGACCTGAAGCCTGTCGCGACCGAGGTGTGTTGCGTTCGTATGCAACTCTACACGGCGAAAAACGCCACCCTCCGCGGCGGCCCTCAGCCCTGCACGGTAGAGCGTACCGAACTCCGGGTGGATCAGCGGTTCGCCCAACCAGAAGGGAATCAGAGTGTCGAAGCGTGCGCCGATCGCCACCAGTTGGTCGAGAATTCGTTGAAACAGGGCCGGCGCGATGAATCCGGTTCCATGGTTGTGTGGGTGGGCGTCCCCTTCCGAAACGGCACAGTGCACACACGCCAGGCTGCACTGGTTCGTGGTCTCGATGACCACGTAACTACCAGAGGGGGCCCGGACTGACACTACTGGTACTCGTGATGCACGACCGCAGGCCCCCAGTAGCCGGGAATCCAGATCCCGTCGTCGTCGTAATAGCCATCGACCCATTCCTGTCCCTGACGGGCCTCTTCGCGCCAGTAGCCATCGACGTAGACCGACCGAGTCCAGAACCCGGGTACCCAAAGCCACCCCACCCGCAACGCGGCCGGTCGCCAATGCCCCGGCCGCCACCGGGTTCCGAGCGAGGCCCCGTCCATCCACACCCACCCAGCACGCGCTGCGGGAACCCAGTCCGCCTGCCAGGGATTGACGACGACATGAACCCTCGGCCCCAGGACGATCGAGCGGGGTGGCGGGCGATGGCGCGGCCGCGCCTCGGCGAAGGTCGCCGCTCCGACGACCGCGAACAGCACAGCAACACGGGTAAGGAACATGGGCACTACTATGATACCCGGCTGCATGGCGCTCGACCTCGACAAGCTCCTCGCGGCCCTGCCGAAAACCGATCTCCACGTGCACCTGGACGGATCGCTCCGGCTGGGCACGCTCATCGAGCTGGCGCGGGAGCGCGGGGTGGCGCTTCCTTCTCAGACCCCTGAGGGGCTCAACGAGCTGGTGTTCAAACCCCACTACGTCGACCTCCCCGAGTACCTCGCGGGGTTCGCGTGGACGTGCGCGGTGATGCAGGACGCGGAGGCGTTGGAGCGCGTGGCCTACGAGTTCGCACTCGACAATTGGGCGGAGGGGGTGCGCTATGTCGAAGTACGCTTCGCACCGCAACTCCATCAGCGCGACGGGTTCGGCACCCGTGCTGTGCTCGCCGCGGTCAATGCGGGACTCGCCCGAGCGCAGCAGGAGATCGCGCCGACCGTGGAGCCGGGTGAGCCTGACTTCCGTTACGGGATCATCGTCTGTGCGCTGCGCATGTTCACCGAGCACTTCTCAGCCTACTACCGGCAACTGCTCCACGCCTTGCCCAGCGCCCCCCGGCGGGCACTGGCGGGACTTGCCAGTCTGGAGTTGGCAAGGGAGGCGGTTTGGGCGCGTGATGAGGCCGGCATCCCGGTCGTCGGCTTCGATCTGGCCGGTCAGGAAGACGGCTACCCCGCCATCGATCATCAGGAAGCGTATGCGTTTGCCCACGCCAACTTCCTGCACAAGACGGTCCACGCCGGCGAGGCCTACGGCGCGGAGTCGATCTTCCAGGCGATCACCGCACTTCACGCCGATCGCATCGGCCACGGATACCTGCTTTTTTCCCCCGAGCGCATCGTGGATCCGCGCATCGCCGACCGCGACCGGTTTGCGAGTCGGCTGGCGGAATACGTCGCGGATCGGCGCGTCACCATCGAGGTCTGCATCACCTCGAACCTCCAAACCAACCCCACCATCGGGACCGTGGAGGCCCACGCCGTCCGGCAGATGTTGGACAGCCGCATCAGCGTCGCCATCTGCACCGACAATCGGCTTGTTTCCCACACCACCGTCACCCGTGAGTTGGGGCTGGCCGTGCGTCACGCGAAGCTCACCCCGCGAGAGCTGCGAGACATCGTGATACATGGCTTCAAGCGCAGCTTCTACCCTGGTAGTTATGCGGAAAAGCGCCGCTACGTGCGTCAGGTCATCGATCGCTGCGACCGCGTACTTGCGGCGCATGGGCTGTCGTTGGCGGGTCCAGAGGGGGCCCGGCCACTTCTGGGCTAGGGTTTTTTCTTGCCGAAGAGCTTGTTGAACAGGCCCCCACCGGCCGGTTCTGCCCCCTTGTCACGCTCCAGGCGCTTCATCTCGCGGACGGCATCTGGGTTGGACGGCTTGAGGCGCAGGGCCTTGACGTAGGACTCGCGCGCGGAAGCGGTGTCGCCACGGGCCGCTTGGATCATGCCCAAAAGCACCCAGACGCCATCCAATCGTTCGTTGCGTTCCAGCGCCTCGCGAACCTGCTGCGCGGCGGCATCTGCCTTCCCTTTGTCCTTGTTGTGATGGATACGAAAGCTGGTATAGCCGGCGTAGGCGGCGAACTCTACCTCCTCGGGGACCGCCGCGCTCACCTTGAGGAAAAGCTCGTGCGCTGCGCTCAAGCGCCCGGCGTGAAAATCGTTGAGCGCCCGCTTGAAGTCTTCTTCGGCGCCCAGGATCGCGCGGACCTGCTCCATCGCCAGCTCTTCTTCGGTCTTCTCTCCGTGAATGACACGCTTGATGTACGCCTCACGCCGGGCGTCGTCTCCGAGCGTTTCCCATGCCGCGCGAATCTTGTCGAACAGTTCGGCCGCGATCTCTTGGGTCTCGAGGCTTTCGCGCGTGAAGGTATCCGGATGCAGGTCGCGGGCGAGGGTGAAGTACGCCCGGCGCATCGACTCGGTGGGGTCGTCCCACTGCACGCCCAGGGTCGCAAAGAAGTCCGGCGCGTTTCGGATCCTCGCCAGGACCGGGCCGAACCGAATCCCCGCGGCATCCGTCGTTCGGGCGATGGGCGTGGGGGGGGGGCGCTCCTGGCCCAGACCCTCTGAGATCAACGACGCGATGTCGTCCACGCTCCCGCCTCCCCCGGTGGCCCATTCACCGCGCTTCTTCACGCTTCGCACCTCGTACGGCGACGACTCGATCCCGGCGTCGATGATTGCGCCTATCGTGAACGCGATCCGGATCCAGCGCTCGGCGGCTTCCGGACCGCCGGGCGCAAAGCTCACGAGCTCGTCCAGGGTGCGGGTGCCGTCGAGATCGGAGAGATAGGCCTGCAGTTCGCGCGGCATGTCCTGTCGCGACAACCACGCGCCGGCGGCGCCGGCGAGCTTCGGCCACGAGCTGATCCCCGGGCGTCGCGTTCCCGATTCGTACACCGCTGCCGCAAGGTCGACCGGTTCGGCCTTTGGTGCGGTGGCGTCGGACAACCAGCGGAGCTCGCCGCCGGCCTCCTTGAGCGCTCCGATCACCCGCGCGCGCCCTACCGCTGTGGCCAGCGCCGGGCCGACGAGCGTGGGGTCGAGCTCGGCCAACTTCTCGGGCGATTCGCTACGGAGATTGGACTGCACCAGGGACAGCTGGCCGCCAACGAAGAAGAAAACGCGGCGGCGCTTGGCATCAGTCCAGTCCAGTGCCCCGGTCGCGCCTTCGAGGGCACGCCCGCAGAGCGCTTGGTGAAGGGGGGGTAAGGTCACGGGGACAAGAGCCTCATGGTTTGCCGGGCCAGCTCGAACTCGGGGTTGTGAACCAGGATCCGGCGAAGGAGTCGACGCGCATCGTCAGATTCCTCCCGCTCGTAGTGCAGGCGGCCCAACCAGTAAAGGGGGAACTCCGCATCGGGGCTGAGTTGGATCGCCTGACGCAGCTCCTGCTCACCGGCCGCTGGATCCTCGGGGCAGGCCAGTCGACGGGCGCGGCCGAGCATTCCCAGGACGTCCGCGTCCAGACCCTCCAGGTGTAAGGCCGATTTGAGGAGGCTGGCCGAGGTGACGTACTCCCCCCGCCGGAAACACTGCTGCGCGCGATCGGCCAGGAGGACGGCGTGTTCCTCACTGTTGAGCGGGCCGGGGTGCCACCCGACACGCCGACCGAGAAGGCCGTCGTACAGGGCGCGGCGTTCTGGGTCCATCAGCACCCGCCCCGCCTCAAGCACCCGTGCATACAGTCTCTGCGCCCGCTCGCGTGTCGTTGCCGACACCCCGGTCGGCAGCCGCTGGGGGTCGGTTTCGGCCATGCAGCGCGCGTTGGCGGCGTGAATCTCGGCGGGAGGCGCGTCGGGCGCGATCCCGAGCATGGCGTAGTGGTTGGCGTCGGCGACGGCCCGAATTCGGACCGCCAACTGGGCCTCGATCGCGGCGGTGTCCATCATCGCCGCGCCGTCCGCGCGCTGGCGGTCGGTAGGCGCCTCATCGAGCAGCGCCAGCAGAGCAAACCGGTGGAGCACCCTGATCAATCGCTCCCCAACCTCGGGCGCCAGGGCAAGGCAGTCGGCCACCGAGGCGCCAGCAACGAAGAGGGCGTGCAAAGGGGCGAGCTCGCCGGTGGGGTCAAGGACGGCCCAGGCCCACCGCGTCGCCAGAAGGCGCACGTGTCGGTCGCGGTCCGCCGCGGGGCCCGTCGTCCCGCCGCCCAGCCGCCACCAGACCACGCCCGCGGGCACCTCGTAGCCAGGCAAGCCCAACGGTTCTGCAGCGGTGAACGTCCATTGTCCTTCGGTGCAGCCATCCAGCCGCTGCATCCGTTCGATGATCTGCTCGCGGAGCGCGCGCTCCGCCGTGGGGCGCCCAACCTGTCCCGACGCCATCAGCTCGTCCGCAAGGGGGCGGCGCTTGCGGCGAGCCTCGACGACCGCCGCCTCGACCTGGTCGCCGGTCAGGATGCCAAGGCGCTCCAGGACCCGACCCAACTCCGTGCCCGGCTCCGACGAACGGGCGGCCGCTGGCGCTCCGCGATGAAAGTAGAGCTTGGTGCGCCCCGCGCTGGTTTGTACCTGGAGAATGCCGCTTTGTCGCCGATCGAAGTGTGCGGCCACCATGTCGCGGAGCCAGCCCGGGGTGACCGATCCTCCCCGTAGGGGCGCAGTTGGCCGGCCGGTCGCGAGCACATCGGCATCAGGCACCCGGATGGCGCCTGGCCCCAAGGAGTCTTCGTCTCGGGTGGACTCGTCCACGAGGGCCCGAAGGCGCAGGTGCATCTCTTCCGCGGCCACCGGTTTTTCGACCATCGTGTCGGCGCCACATGCGGCCGCGAATTCGGCGCTGGCGTCTCGATCGCAGAGCAGGATGACCGGGGTGCGGAGGCCGGGCGCCAGTCGCAGCGATGCGGCGATGGTTGCCCCATCGATGCCCGGCAGGGACAGGTCCGCGATCACGGCCGCGGGGCGCTCTCGAAGCGCACGGGTCAGTCCTTCCGGGCCGCTATCCACATGGTCCACCTCCCATCCGCGCGCGCGTAGGGCGTCGGCGAGCCTGGCGGCCGAGAACAAGTCGTCTTCGATCAACAGTACGCGAAACGCCACGTGGCGATCGTACCGCGCTCTGGGAGAGCCTGCCCGGCGGTTGCCGATCCAACCAAAATCTGGCTGGCCGCGATGATACAACGGAAGCCTCTCCTGGGGCATCTATGGTCAACAAGGTCATTCTCATCGGCAATCTCGGTCAGGACCCGGAGCTGCGCTCCACGGGCGGCGGCCAGTCCGTTGGCTCACTGCGCGTGGCCACCACCGACAAGTTCAAGGACAAAGAAGGTAATCTTCAGGAGCGCACCGAATGGCACAGCGTCGTGGTGTGGGGCCGCGATGCGGAAAACGTCCACAAATACTGCAAGAAGGGCAAGCAGCTCTACATCGAGGGCCGGCTGCAAACGCGGAAATGGCAGGACAAAGAGGGCAAGGACCGGTACAGCACTGAGGTTGTGGCTGAAGTCGTCCGCTTCCTCGGCGGGGCCGGCGGGGCGGCCTCCGAAGAGGGCGGCGGCGGCGGTCGCGGCGGCTACGGTGGCGGTGGCGGTGGCGGTGGTCGGTCGGGCGGTGGCGGCGGGTACGGTGGTGGTGGTGGTGGTGGTGGTGGCCCGCGCCGGGACGAGGGCGGTCCTCCTCCCCAGGAAGCGCCGCCGTTTCAGGGTGGGGACGACGACATTCCGTTCTAGGCAAGCAGCCATTCCAGCCGCTCACGGCGACCGCCGCCGCCTCCCGGCGCCTCGACGCGCCGCTCCCATAGGTCGATTCGGTCGCGGCCGCCTGTCGCGACATATCCGCGTCAGATCGCCGCTACCACGGCCTATCGGCGTCGATCGCGGAGACCGCAGTGTTCATCGTCCACCCTCGCGGGCCGAGCGTCCACGCCTGTTCCACCGTGTCCGCGTCGACGCGTTCGGTCGCGAGCGTCCACGCTTCGACCCGGACCAGGGCCGTGCCTTCCCGCCAGCGCGCGTCGAGGTCCTGCATTTTTCGGTCCTTGCGGACCACCAGCTCGGGCCCGACGACCACTTGCAGGATCCGGGCATCGGTGACGCGCAGCGTCGGGTTGGCCAGGATGCGGGCGACCGCGAGCTGGTCTTCGGGGCGGCTCAGGAACGCCGACAGGCCGGGGGCGTCGCCCCAGCGGGCGGCCTTCCAATAGCCGTCGACCGCCTCGCCCAGGAACTTCTTGTCGAAGTCCTCGCGCGCGCGGGCCATCATCGCGGGGGTGCAGGCGGACATCAAGAGGACGGTGAACATCACGGGGGCTGGGTAACGCGGGGGGGGGCTGCTTGGCTGTTGGCCTCCGCTCCTCCTTGCCAGCGTTGAGCGCGCGTCGTGGGGGTTAGGCCGTCCCCTATGCCCCCGGCTCCCCCGTGATCCGCCGCGTCCTGCGCGAGCTCGCTGACCGCGTCTTCGTCGGTCCGCGCCCCGTTGTTTCACGTGGAACACGGGGGACCGCCCCGCGCTGGACGGAGGCGCCTCCTACCGCCGCGGATGACGCCGAAGACCCGCTGACCGCTGGCCTCGAGGTCGAAGTTCCCGTCGCCGGCTCGCTCCTCCTCGACATTCGCGAGCCGGGTGAGCTGGCTGGTGGCGTCGCCGCGGGTGCACTCTGCATCCCCATGGACATGGTCCCCCACCAGCTGGCGCGCCTGCCTCGCGATCGGGCGATCACCGTCTACTGCGCGGCCGGGGCGCGCTCCTGGGGGGTGGCGCACTGGCTGCGTGAGCAGGGTTTTTCGGGGGCGGTGTCGCTGTCGTCCGGGATTGGCGGCGCCGGCGCCGTCACGATGCCCGCGGGCGGACCGGGGCGCGTGGTCGTCCTCCCCGCTGGGCTCGTCGATGGAGCGTGGGCGCCAGAAGCCCGCGGCGAGGTGATCGTGCAGGAGGGCGACCTGCTTCGGTGCCGGGTCCGCGACGAGCAGGGCTTCTGGGTCGAGCGTACGCTTCCCGCCGCACCTTGAGCGATCAGCCGGGGAACGAGCGCTCGAACAACGCGTCGATCGCAGCGCGGCCTGCATCCGACAGGTAGCGCGTGCCAGTGCCACACACCGCCGAGCAGTCGATCGTCGGGACGCCGGGCGACCACTCGTCGTTGGCCCAGCGGTACCATCCGTCCTTTTCCTGGTCGAAGACCCACAACCGCTTGTTCCACATGCGGGCAAGCTCGACCGACCAGCCCGTTCCGCCGGTGACCGTGCCATCCTCCTGGATGGTGCCGACGACGAAGATCATCTGGGCATTTTTGACCTGGTGCCACAAGCTCTGCAGGACCCGCCGAATCATCGCGCTTTCGCTGTAGGAACGCCGCAGTCGGCGCGACACGTACGCCAGCGAGACATCGCCCTCGGCAAGCTCACGCTCGGTCAGGGGGTGGGCGCCCCGGGTTCGCGCCTGGATATGCCCGTCAAAGGTAAAGTTCACCTCGTGGATACCGTGGCGCTCCGCCGCGGCGCCGAACGCGGCCTCGGTTCCGTGGGCGCCGCCTGAGTAGACGCGACACCCGGTCGACCCGCTCTCGTCAATCGCGAGTGGGGTGCCCAGCGGTTCGGGCGAGGCGAGGCTGCCGGGGGGAATGCGCACGCGTTGGTGGCTGGCGCCGGCGAGGGGCTGCAGCCAGAGGTTGCCGTCGGCGAACGACATCTCCAGGACCACGTCGCCATCGGGCTTGTTGAGGCCATCGGGCGTCCAGGCGAACCACAGTGCAAGGCCGTGGGAGAGGGCAAGGGCGCGGAATCCGGCCAGCTCATCCGGGTGAGGTTCTTGGCCATCGACCACGACGAGATCGGGCTTTTGGTCCATCACCTCGGTCAGGGTGTCGAGCAGTGCGCGGAGCCGCGCGACGTCCACCGGGTTGCCCCGCGTGCTGTGAATCACGCGATGGCGTTCGACGCTGACGAGCGCGGTGACCCGCTCTTGCGCGCTGTCGTTGGCCAGCAAGCCGGTGAGGATGCTGTCGTAGGCGTCGCGAACGACCGACACGCGCTCACGAAGGGCCACATGCAGCACCGACTGCCCCGCCAAGAGCCGATCGAGCGCGGCATAGATCAGGAGCTGGCTCTTGCCCACCCCCGGATGGGAGACGAGCGAGCCCACCTGCCCGGCGCGCAAGCCCCCGGGAAGCACCGTTTGCAGGGCGCGCAGGGCCGCGCGTGTTTGATCGACGCGCGCCAACCCTACCCCTGCTTCTCTTTCCGTTCTTGCTGGTATTTCTTGATCAGGTCTTCGGTGACGTTGCCTGGCGCGCGGTCGTACTTCTCGAATTCCATGGTGAACTCGGCCTTGCCCTGCGTCGCGGAGCGAAGGGTGGTGCTGTAGCCGAACATTTCTGCCAGCGGCACCTCCGCGTCGATCTGCGAGAAACCGTCGGACTCGGTGGTCCCGATGATGATTCCGCGCCGCTGCATGAGCGTGCCGACCATCGAACCGTGGAATTCCGCAGGGCCTTCGATGCCGACCTTCATGATCGGCTCGAGCACGACCGGCTTGGCCTTGAAGTACGCTTCCTTGAAGCCGCCGATCGCCGCAAGCTGGAAGGCGATGTCGCTACTGTCGACCGCGTGGAACGCGCCGTCGTTGACACCACAGCGAATGCCGACGATGTGGGCGCCGATAAGCTCGCCCTTGTCGAGGCACTTCTTGAAGCCCTTGTCGCAAGCCGGGATGTATTCACGGGGGATGGAGCCGCCGGAAATGTCGTCCATGAACTCGTACGGGGCCTCAATCGGCTCGATCCAACCGGCAACCCGGCCGAATTGACCCGAACCGCCCGTCTGCTTCTTGTGGGTGTAGTTGAAGTCGGCGCGCTGGCTGATCGCCTCGCGGTAGGCGACGCGCGGCGGCGAAGTGACCACCTCACACTGGTACTCGCGGCGCATGCGCTCGACGTACACGTCGAGGTGAAGCTCGCCCATGCCGGAGATGATGGTGTCGCCGGTCTCGGGGTCGGAGGAGACACGGAAGGTGGGATCTTCCTTGCTGAAACGGCGCAGCGCCTTGGACAGGTTGGACTGCCCGGCCTGGGTCTTGGGCTTGATGGTCAGGTCGATGACCGCGTGGGGCACGTGGATCGACGACATTGCCAACGTCTGCGAACCGTCGTGGAAGGTGTCACCCGAGAAACAATCGACGCCGAAGATGGCGATGATGTCCCCGCAGGAGGCGTCCTCGATGTCCTCCATGTCGCTGGAGTGCATGCGGACGAGGCGCCCGACCTTGATTTTGTTGCCGCCGCGCGCGTTGACGATGGAGTCGCCCTTGCGCACGGTGCCCTGGTAGACGCGCAGGTAGGTGAGCTGGCCGTACCGACCATCTTCCAGCTTGAACGCAAGCATCATCAGCGGGCCCTTGGGGTCCGACGGCACCGGCACCTTGACGTTGCCATTTTCGAGATCGATCGCTTCGTTTGGGACTTCGGGGGGCGACGGCAGGTACTTGACCACGCCGTTGAGCAAGATCTGGACGCCCTTGTTCTTGTACGCGGACCCACAGAAGACCGGAACCAGCTTCAACGCGATCGTCGCATCGCGGATCGCCTTGTTCAAGGTGTCTTCTTCGACGCGTTCTTCGAGGATCTGCTCCATGAGGCTGTCGGAGAACATCGACGCCTTGTCGAGCAGGATTTCGCGGTACTTCGCGACATCGTCCGCCATGTCTTCGGGGATCGCCTCTTCGCGGATGATCTCGCCGTTGTCCCCTTCGAAGTAGAAGGCGCGCATCTTCACCAGATCGACCAGGCCCTTGAGCTTGTCTTCCAGGCCAATGGGGAGCGTGACCATTGCGCAGTTGTGGTTCAGCTTTTCACGGAGTTGGTCGGTCACGCGGTAGGGGTTGGCGCCCTGCCGGTCGCACTTGTTGACGAACGCGAGACGCGGCACGTTGTACCGGCGCATCTGGCGATCGACGGTCAGCGACTGCGACTGCACGCCGGCAACTGCACAAAGCACCAGGATGGCGCCGTCAAGCACCCGCAGCGCGCGTTCGACTTCGATGGTGAAGTCCACGTGCCCAGGGGTGTCGATGATGTTGACGTGGTGCAGCGGCGCCGCGGCGTCCTGCGTGTCCTTCCAACTGCAGTGGGTGGCCGCGCTCTGGATGGTGATGCCGCGTTCGCGCTCAAGGTCCATCGAGTCCATCGTGGCGCCGACACCGTCCTTGCCCTTGACCTCATGGATCGAGTGGATCATGCCGGTGTAGAAGAGGATTCGCTCGGTGAGCGTCGTCTTGCCAGAGTCGATGTGGGCGCTAATGCCAATGTTGCGAATCAGGTTCAGGTCGGTGATCACGGCGGCTCCCAGGAAGGGCGAATTCGTATCCGCGGAACAGGGGTCCGCGAGCGGGCGGGGGGCTATCGGAGATCGGCCCGGAAAGCAAGCGTTCTGGGTGGGCGGCGCGCCAGAACCGGCAGATCGTCAGGCAGGGCGTTGGTGCGCGCCGCGCGTTGTCGGGGCCCAGCCTCTTGACCCGGCAACACTGTAGCGGTAACATCCCGGTCTCACCCCGAGCTTTGCATGTCCGTCCGCCTGTTCGTCCCCCTCGCCGCGGCGCTCGCGTTTGCGCTCGCCTGCACCGGTGGTTCCACCCCCGAAGCCGCGCCGCCCGCGCCCCCGGCCGCGCCTCCCCCTCCCCCTCCTCCTCCGCCCCCCGCCGCGCCTTCCGCAGCCGATGGCAGCGTGGGCGTCGTGGAGTGCGACGACTACATCACCAAGATGACCGCTTGCCTCGGCACGATGGACCCCGCGGTGAAAGCCGCCACCGAAAGCGGCTTTCAGCAGACGACCGCCGCGTGGCGTGCCGCCGCGGTGACGCCCGAGGGCAAGGCCGGTCTGGCGATGGGCTGTAAAGCCGCGCTCGCGTCGATCCCGCCGACCTGCGGCAGTGGCGCCGCCTCCGCCACGGTCCCGGCGACGCCCGCTCCGGTCGAGAAGGTGGAGGTCAAGACCACTCCCAAAGAGGAGTCGCCGACAGCCCCGGATCCTTCCCACAAGCAGGGCCGGTCCCCGCTCAAGAAGCAGCACTGACGCGCCGGGGGCGCCTCACCCCCGCAAGGCTGTCAGCGCCCGTCGCGTAAACACCGCCGCCATCTGGCGGCGCCAATTGCTGTCCCCGTGGACGCTCCCCTGCGGGCGCGTCTGCTTGTGCACGAGGTCCGCAATCGCACCGATGGCGGCGTCGTCCAGCGGCGCGCCCACGAACGCGTCGAGCCCGCGCACGGGCTTGGGCTGAGGGCTGACCGCGCCCACCACGATTTCGAGTGTGCGCGGCGTCGAGCCCTCCCACTGGCCACAGACGGCAAGACCCATCTGTGGGAAGTCGATGCTGTCGCGCGTGCGGAGCTTGCTGTACGAGCCGCGGAACCCCGGGCCCGGCGTCGGAATCACCACGTCGGTCAGCAGCTCCCCCGCGGTCAGCCGCAGGTGGTCCATGCCGTTGTATTGATACAACTCACGGATACTAAGCTCTCTCCTGCCTTCTGGCCCCAGGAGTCTCAGTCGGGCATCGAGCGCCAGCAGCACGGGGACGGTGTCGCTCGATTGGCTGGCGACGCAGGTCTTCGGGCCCGCGATCACATGGCACCAGGTGCCTTCGGCCTTGAGGCAGTACCCCAGCGCCTGCCGCCAGAAGAGCGTCTGGTTGTAATACATACAGCGTGTATCAAGCATCACGTTGCCACCGAGTGTGGCCATCGCGCGAAGCTGAGGACTCGCGACGAGGGCCGCGGCCTGGGCCAGGGGCGCGAGGTGCTCGCGTATCGAGGAGTCGACGGCCAGGTCGTCGAGCCGCGTCGCCGCGCTGATCACGATCGCCTCGGCCTCGCGGCGCACGCCGGCTGGGACCCCACCGATGCCCACCAGGAGTTTGGGAGCGAAGAGGCCGTGCTTGACGTTGGGCAGCAGGTCGGTGCCACCAGCGATGTATTGTGCTTCCGGATTAGACTGCCACAACGCCAATGCATCCTCCCAGGATGATGCATGCCGATACACAAACCCGTCCATTCGGAGCATCAGGCCCTCCCAGCGCGAATCGCGGCAAGGACACGGTCAGGCGTGAACGGGATGCGGCGCAGCCGGATGCCCACGGCGTCGGCAATGGCGTTGGCGATGGCGGGGATCACCGGATGCAGCGGCCCCTCTCCTGCTTCCTTGGCCCCATAGGGGCCGCCCGGATCGATCGACTCCACGATCTGGGCGATGAAGTCCGGGCACTCCATCGACGTGGGGATGCGGTAGTCCAACAGGTTCGGACCCGAATGCAGGCCGCGCTCGTCGAAGGTGTGCGCCTCCATCAAGGCCTCGGCGTAGCCCATGTAGACCGACCCCTCGATCTGGCCCTCCACGAGCTGCGGATTGAGCGCCCGTCCGCAGTCGTGCGCCGCCCACACCTTTTCCACGCGGACGATGCCGGTTTCGGGGTCGACGCTGACCTCGCAGACGTGCGCGGTCGCCGAGTAGGCCGGCGACGCCCCGATGGTGCCCCCCCGGTAGTCGCCGCCCACCTTGCGGGTGCGGTAGCCGCCGGCGGACACCAGCGGCGTGCCGGCCGCCGCTTCGGCGAGGATCAGCGCTTCGCGGGCGCCGATGCTTCGCGTCGAGTCGTCCCGGTCGGTGTACACGCCGAAGCCCTTGGCCACGCGGTCGGTCGGCACCTTCCACAGCGCCGCTACCGCCTCTCTCACCGCGGTCCCCATCGTGCGACCCGCCTCCTGAGCGGCGATGCCGGCCATGAAGGTCACGCGGCTGCTGTACGAGCCCAGGTCGACCGGGGTCAGCTCCGTATCGCCGGAAACGACCGTGATGTCCTCCGGTGAAACCCCCGTCTCCTCGGCGACGATGTAGGCGAGCATGCCGTCGCTGCCCTGGCCGATGTCGTTGGCGCCGCAGAAAACCGTGATCTTGCCGCTGCGGTCGGCCCGGAGCATCACCCCCGACTGCGGCATTTCGTTGGGGTAGATGGGGTAGGCGGTCCCCGAAATGTACATCGACGCGGCCACGCCGAGCCCCCGCCCGTAGGGCAACTTCCCGCGACGGGCTGTCCAGCGACTGGCCCGCTCGACGGCGTCGAGGCACTCGGCAATGCCCGAGGATGTCACCAAAAGGCCGTTGACGGTCCGCTCGCCGGCGGTCACCATGTTCTTGCGACGCAGCTCGATCGGGTCCAACTCCAGTCGTTCTGCAAGCTCGTCGATAGCACACTCAAAGGCGAATCGAGGCTGCACGCTCCCGTGCCCCCGCTTCGGCCCGCAACACGGCTTGTTGGTGTAGACTCGTCGCGACCTGAAATGGTAGCTCTCGAAGCCGACAGGCCCTGTCAACAACTGCCCTGCATAGTACGTGGTGACCAATCCAAAAGAATGGTAGGCGCCACCGTCGATGAGGATGTCACTTTCGACCGCGGTGATGCGGCCGTCCTTGGTGCCCCCGACCCGAAACGCCATGTCCATCGGATGGCGGCCTCGGTGGGCGTAGAAAACTTCCTCGCGCGTGTAGAGGATTTTTACGGGCCGACCAGCCTTCTTGGCGAGGACGGCCACGCAGAACTCGAGATCGAAGGGCTCGGACTTCCCGCCGAACGCGCCCCCGACCACCGGCTGGATCACCCGAACATCTTCGGTCCCGACACCCAAAACCTTGGCGAGCTCACGATGCAGGTAGTGGGACACCTGCGTCGCCGACCACACGGTCAGCTTGTTGTCGGCCGACCACTGCCCGATGGCACAGTGCGGCTCGATGGCGGCGTGAGTGCTGCCTTCGTAGAACCAGCGGTCCTCGACGATGGCATCGGCGCTGGCAAAGCCGGCCTCGACATCGCCGAAGCGGAGATCGACCTCCTTGCACACGTTGTCGGCCCACGGGCGGCCTTTCCAGTCCAGCTCGTGCACCAGCGGGGCGCCCGGAGCGATGGCGGCCTCGGCGTCTTTGACGATGGGAAGCGGCTCATACTCGACCTTGATCGCGAGGATGGCGCGATTGGCGGTCTCCTCGTCCACGGCGGCCACGGCCGCCACTCCCTCGCCGATGTACCGGACCTTGCCGACCGCCAGCGCGGTCTCGTCGGGCGTCCACGGGATGATGCAGTAGGCCGTCGGCAGGTCGGCGCCGGTCATCACCGCGAAGACCCCTGGAAGGGCGCTCGCAGCGGAGGTGTCGATGGACAAGATGCGGGCGTGCGCGTGTGGCGAGCGGAGAATCTTGCCGTGGGCCATCCGGGGCAGTTGGATGTCGTCGGTGTAGATCGCCTCCCCCGTGGCCTTCTGGATGCTGTCGGCTTTGCGGCCGCGAGCGCCGATCACGTCGAAGCCCTCGCTCGGCGTGCCGTAACGAATCGGCACGTGGCGCTCACACCCGTCGGCGGCCATGCGAACGGCCTCAAATATCTTGGTGTAGCCGGTACACCGACACAGGTTTCCCGACAGGGCCTCGCGGATCTCGCCGTCGGTGGGCTTCCCGACGCGGTTCAGAAGCGCGCGGGCGCTGAGGATCATGCCCGGTTGACAGAAGCCGCACTGCAGGGCCCCGCACACGTCGAAGGCGCGCTGAATCGGGTCGGGCCCCGCGGGCGTCGCCAAGCCTTCGATGGTGGTCACCTCGCCGCGCACGCCGTGGGCAAGCGTCAGACAGGAGAGCACCGGCTTGCCGTCGAGCAGCACCGTACACGCCCCGCAGTCGCCCTTGTCGCAACCCTGCTTGCTCCCGGTGAGCCCCGCGCCGTAGCGCAGCGCTTCCAGCAGCGTCCACGACGCTGGCACGGCGAGGGAGAGCGGTTCTCCGTTGACGTGCAGGGTCACGAGGGACTTCATCGGCGGTGGCTAACCCGAGCCGGCCTCGCCACGGGATACCCTCCGCCACCATGCTGGCGCTCTGGCTGCTGATTGCCTCGATGCCCGACGCCGCGGTGTCGATTCCCGCAGGACAATTTGCGATGGGCGCCGCCGACATGCCCGATGCGCGTCCGGTTCGGGACGTGGAGGTCTCGGCGTTCCGGATCGATCGCACCGAGGTCAGCATCGCCGAGTACGAGGCGTTTGCCGCAGGACCGGGCTGGAACACCGACGAATGCTGGTCGGAAGGGGGTCGGGCGTGGCGCGCGACGCACGGCAACGGGGCGGGCCCGACGGCGCGGGCCTCCGGGCGAGCGGCCGATCATCCGGTTGTCGCCGTGACCTTCTGGGAGGCCGAGGCCTTTTGTGGGTGCAGGGGCGGCGAGCTGCCCACCGAAGCCCAGTGGGAGCGCGCCGCCTGCGGGGTCGACCCTCGTCCGGCGCCGCCGGCGGATGATTCCGGTGTGGCCTGGTGGTTCGAGGAGGGAAAGCACGGGAATCTGCCGGGGGTTTTCACCCACCCGGTGGTCAACACCTCGCCGGTCAACGTGTTCGGACTCTCCGACCTGGTCGGCAACGTGTGGGAGTGGACGCGCGACACGTATCGGGCCGATGGGTACGCCGGTCTGCCTGCCAAGGACCCGGTCTCGACGGTCCCGACACCATGGCGCACGGTTCGTGGCGGATCCTACATGAACCTCCCATCCTACGCTGGATGTTCGCATCGGGAGCCCGTCCGTCCTGACGAGCCGCGCCTGACCGTCGGGGTTCGATGCGTTTACCCATAGCGATACTTTTTGGATGTGTCGCGGGGTGCGGGTCCTCCCCCCCCGGCGGACCGAAGCCGAAGGTCGCAGTGACGATCATGCGCGGGACGGGGGCGTTCGCCGGCATGGTCCACGTTCCCGCAGCCGCGGTCTCGGCGGGGGCGCCCGCCGGGCAGATGCGTCCGCCGCCGATGAGCCGCAGCCTGCCGCTTCCCACCTTTCAGTGCGCGGCTACCGAGGTTGTAGCCGGTCAGTGTCCGGGGCTCGAGCACGATCCTCTGCCGAAGCGCGGCGTCCAGGTCTCTGCCTTTTGGATCGACGAAAACGAAGTCAGCAACAGCGAGTACGCGACGTTTCTCGTTGCGACCGGCTACCGCCCCCCCCATGTCGAGGAGGCCTGGGCCGCGGAGGAGTGGAATTGGGAAGGAACCACGCCGCCCGCTGGCAAAGGCGATCACCCCGCCGTGCTGACCAGTTGGTACGACGCGCGCGAGTACTGCCTGTGGCGCAGCGCCCGGCTTCCCACCGAGTCGGAATGGCACCTTGCCGCGCACGGCCCGGCGGGCGACGAATGGGCGTATCCGTGGGGAGGGCGCTACGAGGACGGGCGGATGAATCGAGGGAAGTTGGAGCTGCCCAACTACGATGACGCCGACGGCTACCTCACGACGTCGCCGGTAGGCAACTACCCAAAAGGAAAGAGCCGCTACGGGGCCAACGACCTGTTCGGCAACGCCTGGGAGTGGGTCGGCGACATCCGGATGCGCAACTGGGGCGAGGTGCGCTTCGCCGACGCGGCGACCTTCCGCGACCCCACCACCACCACACTCGGCTTGTACGCCGGGGCCCGAGGATTCAGCTATTTCGCGGATCCCAGGCCGAACCTGGGCATCGGTCACAACTCGTTTCCGGTCGAGCTGCGGCGGAAGACGAGCGGGTTTCGGTGTGCGAGGGCGGAGGGGGGGTGATGATAGCACCACAACCGAGCATCCCCTACGCGCCAGCCGCCGGGCTACCTTGCCGCCGTGGCTGAGCTGGAGTGGGAACCGCGACTGGAGCGCACCCGGGCCGAGGCCCAGGCGTTCGCGCCTTTTGTCGGCCGGTGGACGGGCTCGGGCCACGCCCACGGCGAACCCACCACGGGCGAGCTGGTCGGTGAAGCCATCCTCGATGGCAGCCACGTCGAAGTGCGCGAGCGGGTCGATGGGCACGAGGATCGCTGTTTATACCGCTTCGAAGTTGATGACATGAGCCTTCGCGTCATGCATCTCTTCGCCGGCGCAACGGTGCGTGAGTACCCGGTCGAGCGGACCCCCTCGGGGTTGGTCTGGATCACGCCGCCAGGCGAGCCGTCGGTGGAATGGCACTTCGCATCGGACCACCTCCGCTGCGAAGTGCGCTGGCCCGGCACGGACCAGGCCGACGTCATTATGACCTGGTCGAGGGTCTGATGTCCGGAAACAGCTTCGGACGGGCCTTCGTGGTGACGACGTTCGGCGAGAGTCACGGCGGCGCCCTCGGCGTGGTCATCGACGGGGTGCCAGCGGGGCTCACCCTCGACATAGCGGCGGTGCAAGAAGATCTTACGCGGCGACGCCCAGGGCAGAGCGCCCTGACCTCGCCGCGGCACGAAGCGGATGTCCCGGAAGTGCTCAGCGGCCTGCTCGACGGCGTCACCCTGGGTACGCCGCTCACGATGTTGTTTCGGAACCACGACGCTGACGCCCGCCCCTACGAGGCGATGAAGGACGTCTATCGCCCTTCACACGCGGACTATACCTACGAGGCCCGCCACGGCACCCGCGACTGGCGCGGCGGGGGCCGGGCAAGCGCGCGCGAGACCGTGGGGCGGGTCGCAGCCGGGGCGGTCGCGCGCCAGCTCCTCAGCGCAGCCGGCATCGAGGTCGTGGCGTGGGTGTGCCGCGTGGCGGACGTCGACGCGCCAGCGCCCGACACCGACGTTCTCACCCGCGCGGACGTGGATCGGAACCCCGTGCGCTGTCCCGATGCCACGGCCGCAGCCAGGATGGAAGCGGTGATCCGCGAGGCCCGCCGCGAAGGCGACACAGTCGGAGGTATCATCCGATGTGTCGCGCGAGGGGTGCCCCCCGGGCTCGGCAGCCCGGTCTTCGACAAGCTGGAGGCCGACCTCGCCAAGGCGATGCTCTCGCTCCCCGCGGCGAAAGGTTTTGAGTCGGGGAGCGGCTACCTGGGGGCCACACTCCGCGGCAGCGAGAACAACGACGCCTTCGTGCCGGGTCCGGACGGCCGTCCCCGGACGCGCACCAACCACTCCGGCGGCATCCAGGGCGGCATCTCCAACGGCATGCCGATCTTGTTTTCGGTCGCGTTCAAGCCGGTGGCCACGATCTTCCGCGAGCAGGACACCGTCGATGTCCTCAACCAGCCACGCACGCTGGTCCCGCGTGGGCGCCATGACCCATGTGTCCTGCCGCGGGCAGTGCCGATGGTCGAGGCGATGGCCTGCCTCGTGCTGATGGACCACTGGCTCGGCCGTGTGCATTAGGACACCGTCGGCTGCTCGCCGCCCGCGCTACGTGACCGGGCGGAGTAACGCTTGACCCATTTCTCATCCTTCGGTATCGACGAGGCGGTCTGCCGCCGTGTGCTGAGCGTGGCCCTGTCCCGGGGCGCCGACGACGCCGACCTGTACTTCGAGCACTCGGGGAGCACGTCGGTCGCGCTCTCCGACGGCAAGGTCAACCGGGCCAGCACCCACGTCGATCTCGGCGTTGGCGTGCGCGTGGTGGTCGGTGATCAGGTTGGGTACGCCTACACCGAAGACCTGAGCGAGCCGGCGATGATCGCCGCCGCGAAGGTGGCCGCGGAGATCGCGGAGGGCACACGCACGACGGCGCCCGTAGCGCTCACCCTGAAGGCCTTGCCCAGTCGCTACCACGCGAGCCAGCCTTGGGAGGGGGTCGATCTACAGACGCGGGTGCGCCTCGTCCGCGACTGGGAAAAGCGCGCCTTTGCCGAGGACTCACGGGTGATCCGGGTCGAGACGTCGCTGGGCGACAGCTTCAAGCACATCCTGATCGCGCGGCCCGATGGGCGGCTGGTCTACGACTACCAGCCGATGACGCGTGGCTGGGTCGTCTGCACGGCCGAGTCCGGGGCGAAAAAGGAGTCCGCGAGTGCGAACCTCGCCCAGCGCGCCGGCTTGGAGTTCTTCACCGAGGAACGTGTATCAGGCATGTGTCACCGCGCCGTGGCCGACACCACCGCGCTTTTCGACGCGGTCAAGCCTCCCGCCGGTGAAATGACGGTGGTCTTGGGCGCCGGATCCTCCGGGATTCTGCTCCATGAAGCGATCGGCCACGGCCTCGAAGCGGACTTCAATCGGAAAGGCATCAGCATCTTCGCCGACCGGCTGGGGCAGCGCATCGCTCCGCCGGGCGTCACTGTGGTGGACGATGGCACCATCCCTTTTGCTCGCGGCACGATCAACACCGACGACGAGGGGAACGATGCCCAACGGACGGTCCTCGTCGAGGACGGCATTCTGCGCGGCTTCTTGCAGGATGAAATCAGCGCGAAACATTACGGTGTGTCACCCACGGGCTCGGGCCGACGAGAAAGCTTCCGCCACGTGGTGCTCCCGCGCATGCGCACGACCTACATGGAGTCGGGCACCTTCCCTCCGGAGGAGATCATCGCCAGCGTCTCGCGCGGCATCTACTGTGCCGACTTTGCCAACGGGCAGGTCCAGATCGGGGCGGGAGACTTCGCGTTCTACGTGCGGCGGGGCTTCCTGATCGAGGATGGGAAGCTGACGCGCACCATCAAGGACGTCAACCTCATCGGCAATGGTCCGCAGGTGCTGGCGACCATCGAGATGGTGGGGAACGACCTGAAGATTGACGAGGGCGGTTGGACATGCGGCAAGGACGGGCAGAGCGTCCCGGTGAGTCAGGGAATGCCGACGGTGAAGGTATCGAAGTTGTCGGTGGGTGGGGTGACGGCATGAGCCTCCTCGATCTAGCGCGACGTACCGTCGAGGATGCCCGAAAGCTCGGCGCTGGCGAGGTGTCGGTGGCGGTGTCCTCCGGCTCGGAGCTTTCACTGGTTCGCCGGGCAGGAAAACTTGAGCAGGCCACGCAGGCCAAGAGCCGCGGCTTGTCGCTTTCCCTCCTGGTCGATGATCGGTTCTCGGTGCACAGCACCTCGGATCTTCGTCCCGACGCGGTGCAGGCCTTCTTGGCCAAGGCGGTCGCCGCCACCCGTGTTTTGGAGCCTGAGCCGGAACGCCGGCAAGCAGACATCTCCCTTTGCGGTCGAGGCGCCACCGACGAGGAGCTGGACGGGCTCGATCTTACCCACGCCACCCTCACCGTAGAAGACCGTCGAGCCGCAGCGCTCGAGCTTGAGGCGGCCGTCGAGGCCCTTCCGGAGCGTGCTCGGGTGCTGAGCGCGACGATGCACCTCGGGGACTCCGCGGACGAAGGCGTGCGGGTGATGTCCAATGGTTTCGAAGGCGCTCGTCGCTCCACCGGCTTCGGATTGGGCGTCGAGATGACGCTGATCGAGCCGGGAGGTCGTCGTCCGGAAGCGATGGCCTACTATTCGGCGAATCATCGCTCCGACCTGCCTGCTGCTGGGCTCATCGCCGCGGAAGCGTGGTCGAAGGCAGCGGAGCGGCTCGACAGCCGCGCCATCGCGTCCGGTCGTTATCCGATGTTGCTACAGAATCAGGTCGCGGGCAGAATCCTGGGGGTCCTCGGCGGACCACTGTCCGGCGGCGAGCTGCACCAACAGCGAAGCTTTCTGGCGGGACGGGTGGGTACCCGGATCACCAACTCAGCGCTCACGCTCACCGACGTTCCGAACATTCCGCGCGGCCCGGGGAGCCGCCCGTGGGACGGCGATGCGCTGGTCGCTCTCCCCATGCCGGTCATCGAGGCGGGCGTGCTCCGGAACTACTACATCAACACTTATTATGGACGAAAGCTCAACCTGCCGGCCACGACCGGCGGGCGGAGCAACTGGGTGGTGGCTCCGGGAACCCGGACGCCGGCCGCGATACTTGTCGATGTGCCAAAATGTATCGTGGTCACCGGCTTCCTCGGCGGGAACAGCAACGGCCTCACCGGGGACTTCAGCTTCGGAGTGCAGGGCCTCTTGATGGAGCGGGGCGAGGTCACGGCCCACCTCAGCGAGATGAACGTCTCGGGCAACATCGAGGAGGTGCTCGGTAGACTGGTCGAGCCCGCGTCGGACGTCTGGACTTGGTCCGGCTGTCGGAGCCCGTCGTTGTTCTTCGATGAGCTGGAATTCTCCGGGAGCTAGCGCGGTTCAGTCACCAAGCAGGGCGCCGGCACCCGAACCACCAGCGGCCGCCGTGAGCCAGGCTTCGAGCTGCGCCCCGCGTCCGAGGCGAGCAGTCGAGACCGCTGCCCGGCTGGGAGCGTCAGGCCGCGAACCTATAGAATAAGGGCAAGAGCCGCGGCGGCCGGTCGGGAGTACGAGGATCGCGTGCCCGTTGGAGAGTTCGTAGGGGTCGCCGGAGCGGAGCTGCTCCGCGTGGAGCGGACCGCGCGGGAGGAGCTGGGCGGGCGTGGACATGGCCCGAGCCTACGCGCGCCGGGGGGTGGTTGACCACGTCAGGCGACCCGCGCTGCCTGCTCGCGGGGTCGGAACGGCTCCGGAAGCAGGGTTGACAGCCGAAGGTGCGCTTCGGTCAGCGACCCGATCTTCCCGGGATAGTCCCGCGGCGTGAAGGGCTCGCCGAATGAAAGCCGAGCTTCGGCAGGGTACATCAGCGGTGCATCCACCGGGTACATGGTCTCGCCGCCCTCTTGCGCCAGCGGCAACACCTGCACCCCCTCGATGTTCAGGTACCGTGCCGCAGCGCGCAGAAAGGGCTGGAGGCGACGGTCGCGGGCCCGGGTGCCCTCGGGGTACAAAAGCACGATCATCCCGGCATCCATGAGCTCGGCGCAGTGCGCGAGCGTTTGGAGCGCGACGTTGGCCAACTCACGGGGCGTCAGCGCGTCCTGTTCGCTGGCCACTACGCTGGACTGGGCCGTCTTTCGGGTGTTCAGCGCGATCGAGGCCATGCGTCGCCACGCCTCGGTGTAGACCTTGGGTCCGGCGACCGCAACGAGCCGGCCGGCAAAATCGCCAAGTCCGGCCTGCCACAGCACCACGTCGGTCACCTGGGTGTCGGTGTAGGAGAGGTGGTTGCAGACCACCATTCGACGACGGGCGGGCGAAGCCAAGAATGCGTGCAGATGCGCCTCGCCGGTGATTTTGTACGGTGTCGCGACGGCTGACATATACGTGCGGGTGAGCCGCTGCGCCAGTGGATCTGCAGGGTACAATCGCCACTCATCCCCGGCCGTCCGAAAGGTCGCGCGCATCTGCTCGATGTCCGCGTCGCTGGCGGCATCGATGATCGTTTGCAGGCGGTGGCGCAGGGCCTCTTTGTCTGCATCGGGGCAATCAAGGTGGTCACCCACCCAGACCGCGAGCGCGGACCGGATGAGGGTCGTCGGCAGCGCTGCGAGCGTCTCGATTGACAGTTCCATCGCCGCAGGCGTTAGCCCGCTCGGGGCCCGGTCGGCTACAGCGCCGCCGTGCAGTTGCCGCAGGATCTTCTCGACGCCGACACGGCCCTGTACTCGATCCACGAGCGGCTGGCGTCGTCGCGTCACCTCAATCCGCTCGATGAGGTCGAGGCGCACGCGCGTTTCCTGGCCTGCGGCCGCGCGAGCTTCCACTACGCTCCGCTGAACGACGCCGACGAGTTGTTGCGCGCCTGCGACGCAGTGCGCCCGCCCGTTGATCACCCGCTCGGGCTAGAGGTGGCCGCCGCAGTCGAGGAGCTGCGGCTGTCGGTGCTCGCGTTGCGGGACCGGACCGGGGTGGCCTTCGAGCGTCTGGGCGTGGCCGCGGGCTGGTTCGAGAGTGCCGAGGCGCCGTCGGGACCACCGCCTCCAGAACGGAAGAAGGACGGGGACGTCTTGGCGTTGGCGGCGGTGCTCGATGCGTTTCGAGCGGCGCTGGGCGCGCGGGGGTTTCATCGCTGGCGGGTGGAGGCCGACCCGGTGATGTCCGCTCGAGTGGTGGTGGATTCACCGCGCCGTCTGCTCCGCGTCAACCCGCGGGCGACCATCTCGCCCACGGACATGGTGGCGCTGGTGGCGCACGAGGTCGGCGTGCACGTGGCCCGCGCCGAGGCTGGCGCCGGTCAGCCGTTGACGCTGTTTTCGTTGGGCCTGGCGGGCTCGCTCGTCGCGGAGGAAGGGCTCGCGCTGCATGCCGAGGCCCAGGCGTGCGGGCTACCGGTGGGGGCCTCCGATCGCCTGGCGCTCTTGGCCGCCGCGGCGCGACGGGCCCGAGAGCAGGGCTTCAGCGGGGTCTACCGGGGCCTCGAGCCGTTGGTGGGCCCCCGGAACGCCTGGGTCACCTGCCTGCGGCTCAAACGCGGCCTCGCTGAGCCGGAGGAGCCCGGCGTCTACGCCAAGGATCGTGTCTACTGGCTAGGGTGGTGCCGCGTGTCGGCCTGGCTTGCCGCCGGCCGGTCGACGCGGACGCTCTGGGTGGGAAAGGTCGGGCTCGATCACCCCGTCCAGAGCTGGCTGGATGCGGGTTGGATCACCCTTCCTGGATGAGGTTCCCGAAACCCGGGAGTTCCTCGCGCAAAAGCGCCTCGACCCCCATCTTCATGGTCATGATCGAGGACGGGCACGTCGAGCAGCTGCCGACCAGCTTCACGATCACGTCGTTGCCATCGATGCGCAAGAGGGTGATGTCGCCGCCGTCGCCCTGCAGGGCGGGGCGCACCATTTCGTCGAAGATCTCCTGGACCTGCTCCATCGAGTAGGCGGCAGGGCCGACGGTGTCGGTGGCGGGTGTCGTCGTAGGGGCAGGCGTGGCTTCGACCGCAGGGAACGGGTTGACGGCCAGAGCCGCCTCGACCACGGGCGCGGGATCCACGACCGGCGCGGCCTCAATCGCCGCCTTTGCCTTCTTCTTGGTCTTCGGCGCTTTGGCAGGAATGACCTCCACGATCTCAGCGACGGCAGCTGCCGCCAGCGCGACCTCCGCGACGGCGACGGGGGCGATCTGGGCGACGATCACCGGCGCCGCCTCCACCTCCACCTCCACGACCACCAACGGCGGCGCTAGCTCGACCACCGCGGCCTTTGCGGCCGGGGGCTCGACCTTCACCGGGGGGGCATCGCGCCACGCGGGTGGGGGCGGTGCGGCGGCCGGCCGGACCTCGACGCCAAAGAGGCGCTTGAGTCCGGACTTGAGAGAGCTACGAATCATGGGGCCTCGGGCGCTTTCGCCCAGTATAAGCGCAGTCCGGACATCCGCTGGTAGTCTGTCGCACGGAGGCTGCGTGATACGCGGCCCGTTCTCGCGGTGCCCCATGTCCCTCCCGCACGTTCGCATCGTCGCTGCCGAAGTGGAAGTCGATGGCGCGTTCTTGATCACCCAGCGGCGCGCCGAGGCTGAGTTGCCCCTTTTGTGGGAGTTCCCGGGCGGCCGAGTTCGGGAGGGCGAAAGTGACATCGACGCGTTGCGGCGCTCCCTGCGGGACCGGCTCGGCGTCGAGACGCAGGTGGGCCACCGGGTGCTGCACGTCACCCACGCGTATGGGGAGTACACCCTGGACATGGTTGTCTACCGTTGCGCGGTGGTGGGGACCCCGGGCCCGGTTCGGGTGGCGGACGTGCGCTGGGTGGCGCCCGACCAGTTCGGCGACTACCGTTTTCCCGGTGCCGACCAGCAGACGGTCGACAAGCTGCTTCGCGACAGCTGATATGAGTTTCGGCGGCGCCCCGCTCAGTCGTCCTTCAAGATCTTCGGCAAGCGTGTTGAAGAATCGACCTGGCTGGCTGGAACGTCGCCGGGGATGAACTTGGCCGCGCCCGAGCGCAGCGCCGGGACGACGTCGAAGATGACTAGCTCTTCGGTTTCGCCGTCGGGCACGTGCTGGAGCACGTAGACGAAGCGCGCACCCCGCCAATACCAACCTTTCATCCTGGTGTCATACTTGCCCGTGCCGAACCTCGCCTTGAGGCGGTCGCGCAGCAGCAGGGCCGAGCTGTCCCCGTCCACGCGGAGACGAACGCCGAGAATGACGTCGTCCTCGTCTGCCAGCCAGCCCAAGCTGCATGGAATGCCCATATATCTGGAATTGTCGTCGACTGCGCGGCTGTAGACGGCCAGGTTTCCGTTGTAGCGAGGTGACGCATGCTCGGCGATAGCCGAGCCTTTCTGGCCGAAGCGCACGCCGCCGAGGCTCAGCTCGATATCGACCGGACCGGGTATCGCCACCGGCGCGCCGACCAAGGTGAAGGACCACGTCGGGCTGATCGTCGGCATCGATCCCCGGGGGTACGCCACCGGATGGAACAGGCCTCCGACCTGTCGCTTGTGGAGCGTCGATCGGACACATTCGGCCAGGGCTGCGTCTCCCGCAGGCATGACCGCGACGGACAACAAGCTGGTGGGGGACGCGAAGGTGACCGTGGCGGAGGCTTTGGCGCCCACCGTCCCGCCCGCAGCCATCGCGCACGCAGCGATGAGCGGCGCGTGATCAGCCATGATCGCGTCGGAAGCTACGAGATCGATGCGACGGTCACGCCGCCGCTCCATCTCGTACGACCAGCTGTCCTGCGCGCTCTCGCCGCCGTAGTTCGGCGAGGCAGGATCTTCGCCTTCCGCCGCATCGCCTGTGCGGGACATGGTCACGCCGTCGCCCACCGTCACCACGGCGTCGGGCGGAGGCAGAAGCGTAGGGGCGGCCAGGACCGCGGCGACCAGGAGGAGCATCAGTTGGTGCGGAAAACGTGGTCCCAGAGCGTCATGGAGACCCCGAACTTACGCCCGTCCTTGTTGTGGTGGTGGTTCATATGGTGAGCCCGCAGGCGCTTGAACCACCTTCCCTGTACCTTTCCGTGATGCACGTAGTAATGTGTCATGTCGTAGCTGATGTAGCCGAGGATCTTCCCGGCCATGAACGCGAAGGTCCACGGGCCGAGCACCAGGGACCACAGCCCGTAGAATCCGGCGGCCAGCGCGGCGGCAGCGGCCGGCGGCATCACCAGCCGGTACTTGTCGTCGATGTAGTCGTGGTGGACGCCGTGGAGCAAGAAGTGCATGCGAGCACCCCACGAGAACTTCGGCGTCCAGTGGAACAGCGTCCGGTGCAGCCAGTATTCAGCCAGAGACCAGACGAAGAGACCGGCGAGGGCGGCGCCGATCGACGGCGCCAGCGGCAGGTTCAGTCCAGCGGTGCCCCACGCGAACGAGGCCGTCGCGGCCGGAACCCAGACCAACGGGACCACGTACCAGGGTACCCGGGAAAACCCGTCAAGAAACTTGTTCTCGAACATCGGCGGGGATTCGGGCGTGGCGGGGAAGAACATGATCCGCGCCTATCCGAGATCGTTGCCCTGTCAAACCTTGGGCGGGCCTGCCGGAAGGACGCGGGCGATGCGCTCGCCGACACGGACTGGATATCCGGCGTTGACGGTCCACTCCACCGCGCCAGGGGGAAAGAGCAGCACCACGGTCGAGCCCATCTCGAACCGGCCGAACTCGTCGCCTCGCTGGAGTGCGTGCGGGGGCGTGACGACACGGCTGGGAACGGCTTCACCGCTGGTGTTGCTGACGATCGGGTCGAACACCACGCGGATGCGCCCGACCCCGAACGCGCCGACCATGACCAACGCCAGCTCCCCGGCCCCCGTGGCGATTCGCGCACACAGCCGTTCGTTTCGAGAGAACAAATACGGAATCTGTCGCGTCGCCGCCGGGAAAACCGGCCATAGTGCACCGGGAAGGTACTGAAAGCGCGTGACCGACCCCGCGGCCGGGGTGTGGACACGGTGGTAGTCCCGCGGGGAGAGGTAGATCACCGCGTAGGCCCCGCCCTCGTAGCCCTCTTCGCCGCCGAGGAGCTCCTTCGCCGAGAAATGCTGGGTGTCGCTCTGCGGGATCCGATCGTCGCGCACGATCCCACAGGCGTAGACCTTGCCGTCGGCCGGACTGACGATCGAGTCGGCGAGGGTGTCAACGGTCCGCAATCCCGGCTTGAGCGCACGGGTGAAGAAGTCGACCAGGGAGGTGTAGGACCCGAGTGGGTGCTCGGCTTCCTCCAGGTTCACCCCGTACTTCCAGATGTAGAAGCGCAGTGCCGCCCGCAAGAGAGGCCCCGGCAGCCGCAGCCGCGCCAGCGCGCCCATGCCGAAGGAAGCGGCGTGTTTGGGCACGAGGGAGAGCGCGGAGACGATCAGCGCGTCGTTCATGGGCCGGCAGCTAACGTGCACGCCGTGGTAAGCCCGCACCATGCCCCGCCTCTGGTCCTGCGCGTTGCCGGCGCCGCCGGTTCCGAGCCCGCGCGTTTTGCGGGTCGTGGAGCGGGTGTGGTCGGCGATGTTGGCGACGCCTCGGATGGCCGGGCCGATTGTGTCGCGGGCGATGCGGGAAGAACGAACGCTCGGCAGCAAGGAGCGTCCGGTCGCCGGGGACATGCTCCTGGGACTGGTGCGCCACCAGTGTGCGCTGGCCCGGATGGACCCCGACCCCATTCGGGCGTGGCTCCTGCTGGCCGAAGACGGCGTTCCCGACCTCGATGATCCTGTGGATGCCTACGCAATGGCGCTGTCGGTGCCCGGCGAGCTCGCCGACGAGTGGTGGGAGCGCCTGGGTCCCGAGCGCGCGCTTGAGTTGGCGAAAACGCTGGCGGGACGGGCTCCGGTGTGGCTGCGGGAGCTGCGGGCGAGGGCGAACGTTCCCGTGGCGCACACCCGGGCAGGGGCGGCGATTCGACTCGATGCCAGAGCAAACGTGCAGACCTTTCCTTCGTTCCGCGATGGGGCGCTGGAGCTCCAGGACCTCGGCAGCCAGCGGATCGCAGAGGCGGCGTTCGTAGCGCAAGGGTGTACGGTTCTGGATCTTTGTGCCGGCGCGGGCGGCAAGTCGCTGACCCTGGCGGCGCTCGGTGCGCGGGTGACGGCCTGGGATGTGCGCCCCAGCGCGCTGCGCGAGTTGGACGAGCGGGCCCGGCGGACGCGACTCTCGATCCGGATCGCCGAGCCCTCGGGCACCTACGATGTGGTGCTGGTGGATGCCCCTTGCAGTGGGACGGGCGTGCTCCGCCGCCATCCCGAAAATCGTTGGAAGCTCAGCTACCCGGTCGCGACGCAGCGCGAGCTGCTGGTCCAGGCGCGGCGGATGGGGGGGCGCGTGGTCTACGCTACGTGCGCGCTGACCCGTCGTGAAAACGAAGAGGTTGCTGGGGAGGGGACGACGTTGTGGCCCGAGCCGGGGGGGAGCGAGGGGTACTTCTGGGCGGTGTGCGCCTGACCCTATGCCCGCTGACTCCGCAACGTCGCGCCGCAAAGCTTGTAGAACAGCCGCGCCGCAACGTTGCCATCCCACTCGCCTGGGCCGATCTCGTTGACGTCGAAGCCGACGATTTCCCGCGCATCGGCCAGCCGAGCCAGTAGCCGCTGCACCTGACGCCAGTCCAGACCACCGGGCACCGGAGTCCCGGTCGTGGGGCACAACGCCGGCTCCATCCCATCGACGTCGAACGAGACGTAGACCCGAGGCGGCAAGGCGGCGATGATCTCGTCCACCAGCCCGTTCCAGGGCTCTCCGTCCGCGAGGCGGGCCGCGAGGTCCGCGTCAAAAAACGTACGCAGGCGTGACTCCGACCGGATGAGCGCCACCTCGGCGCTGCCGACGTCTCGGATGCCGACCTGGACGACGCCTGACACGTCTGGAATGTATCGCAATGTGTTGAGCATGATACTGGCGTGCGACCAGGTGAATCCTTCGTAGGCGTCGCGAAGATCGGCATGGGCGTCGATGTGGAGCACGCCGACCCCCGGGAAACGTTCGGCGACGGCGCGGATGAGCCCGAAGGGGCTCGAGTGGTCGCCGCCGACGAGGGACGGAATCTTCCCAGCATCGAGCGTCGCCACTGCGGCAGCGTAGACCACCTCGTTCAGCCGCTCGGAGATGACGTTCACGCGCGCCGCCGCGTCGGAGTCGGTACCGAGACTGTCAATCACCCGCAGCGCGTCTGGCTCCGCCTCGGCGTCCCAAGCGCGAATCCGTTCGTCTTCGGGAAGGAGCGCGATGCCAGCTTGCCAGAAGTCGCCATACTCGACATCGTAGAGATCGACCTGGAGGGAGGCGGTCACCATCGCTGCGGGTCCGTCGCGGGTGCCGCGCCGGTAGCTCGTGGTGGCCTGCCACGGCACGAGCTGCACCTGGATGCGCGCGGTCTCGGGGGTGAACGGCAGCCCGAAAAGGGCGCCTTCCGCAGCCGGGGCATCGGGGTCGAAGCTCATCGCGCCGCTCTATCCAGTTCAACCCCGATTCCGCCCCAAGCGCTCGTGCGCCGCCGCGAAATCGTCGCCAAGGAAGCTCGCCGCGAGGTTGATGTCCCCCGCGAGCAGCGCGCCTGCCGTGACACATGCCAACTCACGTGCGCTTTGGGTACCAATGAGCGCCTGACACTCTGCCGCGGTCCCCTTCTGCGTGCCGCCCCCCACCGTCGCCACGTGCAAAGACGGCAGATCGAGCGAGCCGTACAGGTCGTCGCCGCGGGCCTCCAACGACAGCGTACTCGCGCAGCTCTCGGCCACATAAGCGGCGTCCTGTCCCGTTGCGATGTAGATCCCGGCGAGACCGTTGGCGATCTGGAGCGCGTGGTTTGCGGTGCCCATGCGCGCGTAGGCAAGGTGGTAGTCGTTCCACAGCTCGGCGAGCGCGGCGGCGCTGGTCCGAAGTCGCTCGCGCAAAAGGGCGCCAGGAATCGTTACCTCGGCGACCACCCACTTGCCGCGCCAATGCCGGGTGCTGGCGCGCTTCTCGGGGTCGTAGCCGTGGAGCGAAACCCGCGGGCCACCAGGGATCGCAGCGACCACAGCAGCGACGGCGCGGTTCACCATGTTCGCGCCGAGCGCATCGCCAGTGGTCATGCGCACGGTCAGGAGTAGCCGGCGCCCCAGCAGCTCCCAGCTCAACTCTGTCACTCGCCCCTTCGACGTGGTGGCCTCGGCAATCGTCGTAAGCTGGTCGCGGTTGTCATCCACCCAGCGCCCCGCTGCGAGCGCGCCACCGACACCATCGTAGGCCAGGAGCGGAAAAAGAGCGTAGCCGTCCCGGAGCACCATGACCGAGACCCCGCCCGCGTCGGTGCAAAGCCGGAAGCCGCGCTGGTAGCTCGCCACCATCGTGCCTTCGGTGGTCGCGAAGGGCACGGCGTAGTCACCCGCGAACTCGCCACGCAGTCGCAGCGGCGAGGCGACGCCGACCGGCACCTGCGCATAGCCGATGAGGCCCTCGATGTTGCCCCGCGCCGTACCGACGGGCACCGAGGCGCCGCCCAGGTGATCGTGCACCCAGCCCTCCCGCGACGCGCCCAAGAAACGCCGGCGCTCCGACACCGCCGATGGGCCCCAGTCATCAACAGGATCACGAGGCGGTGAGGGGGGTGTGGTCGGGAGCATGAAGTTCTGTATACTCGGTGGGTGTCTACGCTCCTCCTACTCCTCCTCACCTTCGGCTCCCCCCCTGCCGACGCGAAAAAGCCGCCCCCGGTCGCGTCGTGGCGCGTGGGCGACGCCGTGGCCGACGAACACAAAAAGGGCATGACTGCGCTCACGAGCGCCGATTGGGCCGCGGCAGAGGCGAGCTTCAAGCTGGTGCTCGTCGCTGAGCCCGAGTGCGGCCAGGCGCTCACCGGTCTGGGGCGCGCGCTGGTGATGCAGGGGCGGCCCGCGGATGCGCTGCCTCCGCTACAGGCGGCGACTCGGCTTTTCGCCGATCAGGTGGAGGCGCACCTGTGGCATGCCAAGGCGGCGGCGGCCAGCGGCGACCGGCCGACGGCACTGGCGGAGGCCAAGGCGGCAATCCTTATCAAACCCGGCAATGTTGATGCGCAGCGCGTGGCCCAGGGCGTCCTGCGCGAGGAGACGCGCCACGACGAGGCCCACGCGATGTTGGCGACGGCTCGTGTGGCGGCCAACAATCCGGCCTTCGACTGCATGGAAGGGGTGCTCTTCGCCCGTGAAGGCAAGCTCGGCGACGCGCAACGGATGGGGACCACCTGCAGCGGGGTGCCGGACACCACCCTCTACACCGAGCTCACGCGCGAGATCAGCGAGGCCGTGACCCGCTCGGAAGGTGCGGCGACCCCGACGCCGTAGGGCCCGCCGCCTTCAGCCGGCGACCGGCTTCGGCGGTTTTCCGTGATCGACCAGCCGGACCGCCTCGTGGGCGAGGCGACGGACCACGCGCTCCTGCACGGGCGAGCGCAAGAAGCGCACCGTGGCCAAACTCGGCAGCGGGTCACCCAGCCACTCTGTCTCCAGGAGCGCCGCGGTCAGCGTCTTGACGTCGTGCGCGAAGAAGATGGCGCGCGCGCGTTGATCGGTGAGCACGCGCTCGCGGAGCGTGTCTGCGTCAGGTGGCGTGAACCCTGCCGGCTCGACCCCGTCCAGCGCGCGCCCGCTGTGGATGAACTGCGCCACCATCAGCGCAAGGCGCGCCGCCCCTGGCCCCTGCCGTCGCTGCCACGGGCAACCAATACCCCCCCGCGGGCCTTCATCGACCCCGCGGGGAGCTCAGCGAGCGGGAAAAGAGGCTTCCAGTCCATCGTCCACATGTAGCGGCCGCGGGCGTTCCACGTGGAACGTGGCACCAGGCCGTGACGTCCCCGTGATACGACTGACCCATGCCCGGCATCGCGGTCGTTTCCAATCCCCGTTCGCGACAGAACCGCAAGGACCCATCCCTCAGCGGGCAGATGTCGTTCATGTTGGGGGCGCGCGGTCAGCTCGCCCAGCCTCAGACGCGCGACGAGCTGGTGGCGCAGGCACGCATCTTTCGGGACGAAGGCATCGATGTGCTCGCCGTAAACGGAGGCGACGGCACGCTGCACATGGTGCTCACCGCGCTCATCGAGGCCTACGAGGACACCCCGCTCCCGTCGATCGCGATTCTCCGGGGCGGCACGATGAACACCATCGCCCATGGCCTCGGTATCAAGGGGAGCCCAGGGGAAATCCTCTCGTCCGTGCTTCTGCGCTACCATACCAATCAGCCCATTCCCTGGGCGGAGCGCAATATTCTCAAGATCGAGGGTGGCGAGCGTCCGGTGTATGGCTTCCTGTTCGGCAACGGGCTGTTGAGCAACTTTTTGGAGGAGCACTACCGCCACCCAGATCCGTCGCCGCTGTCGGCCACGTGGCTCTTGATTCGGGCGTGTGTGTCGGCGCTTCACAATGGGGAGTTGATCCAGCGGTTGTCTGCGCGCGCTCGCTGTCGGGTCGAGGTGGATGGCCGGCCCTGGCCCGGCGACAGCTATCTGACCGTGACGATGGGGACGGTCGACGACATCGGGCTTGGGTTTCGACCGTTCTACGAGGCGCTCCGGCATGCCGGGCGGCTTCATGTCGTGGGCTTTGCTTGCGATGCGCTCGGCATGGTCCGGTGCCTGCCGCGGGTGCGCATGGCGATGCCGATCGACGCGAAGGACGTCTACAGCGCCATTCCGGAGCGCGTCGTGCTCAGCTCAGATACGCCGATGACGTTCATGGTCGACGGCGACTTCCACCCCGCCGGGCAGGTCCTGACGGTCACCGCCGGCCCCCGGATCCGGTTCCTCTTGCCTTGAGCCAGGGGCGACCGCCGCTGCGCGGCGCCGGGCTATCGCTGCGGGCTGGCGGCCCTTCGCTCTATCCCTGTCACGTCGCGACACCTCACCGTCGTCTACGCCCCTCCCCGCGCGGGCCACCCGAGCGCCGGCCCCCAGATACGGTTCCGGCTGCCGCGCGGGCGGCCGCTCCACCGCTGGAAACGGTCTCGGAGGGCGCACCCAACGCATCCAACGCCGCGCCAAGGTCGCCATGCAGGGGCGCGACCGCTCCACCCGCCCGCTCCACGTGGAGAAACGGCCGGACAAGACCAGCCTTCTCGGAGAAGAATCGTGCCGTGCGGGGGTCCTGCCCGGCCACCGGGTGCCCCTGCCGGGCGAACACCGCCAACGCGGGGGCCAGCGGCCCCTGCAACTCGATGCGGATCAGGGAGTGCGAGGCGACCATCGCCACCCGCCGGAAGCGGCCACCGGGAACGCTCCCCGACGGCGGCGTCTCGCCGAGCACCAAGGCGACAACGCGTTCGGGCTGGCCGACCGCACCCGATGGCCCGTCATGCCACGGGCCCTGCGCCCGCCCGCTCGGCACCGCCCACTGCCGGATCTCCGGCCCCCGCTCCAAGAACACCACCGTCTCTACCTCCGGCGTCTGCGGAAACAGGTCGATGGCGGAGACGGTCCGCACGCGCATCCCGTGTGCGGCCAGGATGTCGAGGTCCCGCGCCAGTGTTTCTGGACCACAGGACACATATACCATGTGTCGCGCCAAGCTCGCCGCGCGTACGAGAACCCGAGGATCGGAGCCCCGACGAGCGGGGTTCAGGATGACCGAATCAAAAGGCTCTGACACATCCAGATCTTCCACCCGTACGCCCCGGACCTCCATGTTTCGAGGCGCCAGCTCGGCCGCGGCGCGCGCAGCCTGGGGCACTTCCTCGACCGCCAACACGCGTCGGCGGCCGGGTGCGAGCATCAGCGCGTACGCGCCGACCCCGCTGTAAAGATCGAGGACTGACTGGGCGTCCCCCACGGCCGCCTTGACCAGACGGTGAAGGGTTTCCGCCTGCCGGGGATCGACCTGGAAGAACGCTCCGGGGTGGAGCCGGTACCGCGTATCGCCGATCTTCTCCTCAATCGTTGCTTTTCCCCACACCAGTCTCGGCGCCGCGCCCATGACCCGTTTGCCATCGGGGTCCGCCCGGCTGACCGCGATGGACGCGAGGTGTGGGAGCGATTCGGTCAGCCGCGTCAGGGCCTTGCGGCCGCCCGGTACGTCCGTTCCACCCTTGACGGCCAGCACGAGCTGGAGTTCCCCCGTCGCCTGCGACCGCCGTAGATCGATGCTGTGGACCTCGCTGCGTCCGGAGAGCCACGCCCTCACGCCTTGGAGCCCGGCGCGCAAACCCGGCTCCAGCACGGGACAGTCGGGGGTGTCGAGGACCCTGGTACCAGCGCTGTCGTAGAGGCCCACGGCAACGC
This sequence comes from Deltaproteobacteria bacterium, assembly GCA_947445035.1. Lineage (GTDB taxonomy): Bacteria > Myxococcota_A > UBA796 > UBA796 > SXON01 > SXON01. Next base: position 503,502 of record CANFCK010000001.1, on the reverse strand, counting down.
GGAGACCGTCCACCCGGACCGGAAGCTTGAGCCGGTGGCGATACCCCTCCGTGTGTTGCGCCGGTATCACTTCGGGGGCGGCGGGCAGGTGCGGGTAGCGAGCAAATGCCCGAGCCAGACGCTCCTGCTTTTTCTGGAGTTGGTCGGGGTAGCTGGCTTCGGCCAACGGGCAGCCCGGGCACAACGGGCGATGTGGGCACCGCATAGGCCCACGTAGCCGGGGCCGGGCTACTTGGCGGACCGGAGCACGCGTTTCGATGATCGGCATCCCGCTTGGCGCCTTCCGGCTGACCGGCCGCATCGATCAGGGCGGGATGGGCCAGGTCTGGCACGCGGTGCACGGAGGCACCGGGGTCGCGGTGGCGGTGAAGCTCATCAAGGATGGCCGGCCCGAGTTGGCGGAGCCCTTCCTCGCCGAGATGCGGGCGGTGGCCCGCCTCGATCACCCGCACATCATCACGGTCCTCGACTGTGGGCGGGTCGATGCTGCAGCGCACGCCACGTCCAAGGCCCGGTTGCCGCTGGGAAGCCCATGGATGGCGATGGAATATTGCTCCGGGGGCACGCTCGCGGCCGCACCTCCGGCGGACTGGGAGCAGACCCGGACGATCGTCGCGGACGTGCTCGCTGCGCTGGCCTATGCCCACGCCCGCGGCGTGCTGCACCGCGATCTCACCCCTGGCAACGTGTTGTTGGCGACGCCCGAGGACGCCCGGCCCGGTCGCAAGCTCACCGACTTCGGCCTCTCCACGCCCCTCGGCCGGGCCGAGCCAGGGGTCATTGTCGGGACTCCTGCTTACATGGCTCCGGAGCAGCTGCAGAGCGAGTTGGGAGGGCAAGGCCCCTGGACCGATTTGTATCAGCTTGCTTGTTTGACGTGGGCGCTGTGCACGGGTGCTCCACCCTTCGGCACCGACCGCCCTGCTGCTGTCTTGGCGATGGCCCACCTGGAGCTGGAGCCGCCGACGTTTCGGCCGCGCTTCGCGGTGCCGGACGGTTTGGACGACTGGCTGCGGACCTTGCTGGTGAAACGGCCCGTGCGGCGGATTCAACATGCGGCCGACGCCGCCCTGACCCTCCAGGCCCTGGAGGGGGAGCGCGGCGCCGGGATCGGCGTCCCCGCCAGCTGGCAGCGCACCGAGCCCGGACGCATTCCGGCCCGGCTGGTGGACGCTGGGCTGGGTCTGCACGCGCTCCGGCCGGTTCCATTGGTGGGTCGCAAGCGGGAGCGGGACCGATTGTGGGCGCTGCTGCGGGAGGTCAACGCGACCTGGTCGCCCCGCGCGGTGCTGCTGCACGGTCCGGCTGGCGTCGGTAAGACGCGCCTTGCCCGGTGGGTCGCGGAGCGGGCGCACGAATTGGGCGCGGCGCATGTCTTGCAGCTCGACGGCAACGATGGACCCGAGGCCTACTTGCGTTGTCAGGCCCGTCATCTCGGCCGCCCACCCGACGCCGGCGAGGGCGAGGACCTGAGCGTCCTGCGGATGCGGCGGTTCGTCGAGGGCGTGGCAATCGAGCGGCCGGTGGTGATGGTCGTGGACGACGTGCACGCCAACATGGACGCGGTGGCCCTGGCGTGGTCGCTTTTGACGGATGCCCTGGCGACCCCGGTCCTCTTGCTGCTCGTCGCGGGCGCGGAGGGGCTGGCCGAGGCGCCCGCGATTGCGCAGGCGCTTTCCGGGCTTGCCGGACGGGTCGAGATCGTCCGGCTGGATCTCGGCCCGCTCACGGCGTTGGAAGAGCACGAACTCCTCAAGGATGGTCTGGGACTTGCTCCGGCGCTGGTTCATCGCTTGGCGGAGGTCACCCAAGGCAATCCGGGGATGGCCGTGGCGGTGGTCGGGCAGCTCTCCGAACGTGGCGCCCTTCGCCCGGAGCCGGCGGGCTTCGACTCCCCTCCCGGCGCGCCTATCGATCTTCCAGAGGCGGTCCTCGCGCCGTGGATCGCCCGGGTCGATCGCTTTTTGGCCTCCAGCGCGTCGTTGGGGCTTGCCGTGGAGAGCCTGGGGGTCGCCGCGCTCCTGGGCCCACGGATCGTGGAGAGGGAGTGGCTCGCCGTGTGCCGCCGACTCGGCCGCGCCCCGCCGGTCGGACTGGTCGAACAGTTGGTCCGGCAGCGGTTGGTCGTGCTTTTGGAGGGCGAAGACGACGCGATTCACTGGGCCTTCGCCCACGGGATGATTCGAGAGGCGTTGCGACGGCGGGTGGGCGATCCGTCGCGCATGACCGAGCTCCACCGCGCCATCGCGGCGAGCCTGGAGGCGCAGGTCGAGCGCGGCACGGGCACGGTGGACGATGCCCGTCGTGCGGCACACCTGTTTGCCTCGGGGGCGGCTTCCGCGGCGCTGGACGTCTGGTTGCAGGCCGTCGAGCGCCGCGCCGCGCTCGCCGATTGGTCGGGCGTGCAGGCGGTGGTCACGGCCGCCACTGCGGCGCTGTCGGCGCTGCCCACTGCTCCGGATGACGAGCGCCGGCTGCGCTTCGAGGTGTGGCGGGCCCGGGCGGAGATGCGTGGCGCCTCAGGTCTTCCCGGCGCGGACGCGGTGCAGAGCTCTGGGCGCGTGCTCGAGCGAATGGTCGAGGACGCGCGCGGTCGGGGGTGGACAGACGCGCTGAGCGAGGCGCTTTTTGCCCGCGCCGAGGTGCTCGACCTTGCCGGCGACGGGGTCGGAGCGGCGGAGCGGCTGCGCGAGGCCCGCGGGGCGGCGTGGTCGCTGGGGGACGAGGTCCGGGTGGCCTACGCGGATCTGGCTCTGTCGAAGCTGGCTTTACGCCGGGGCGAACCCGGGGGCGTCCGCGGCCTGGAAGAGGCGCGGGCCCTGGCGATTCGTCTGGGCGACCGTCGGCTGGGTGGCGAAGCGGGGGTGTTGTTGGCTCAGGTGGCGCTGGTCGGTGGGCAGCCGGCACTCGCAGAGGGCCTGGCCCGTGAGGCCCTGGCCCTGGCCGGCCCCCGTACGCAGCGGCCCACCACCGCCGCGGCGCTCGTCGTCCTCGCCGATTTGGAGCGTCAACGCGGTCGAGTCGACCCGGCCGTCGCCGGGTACCGTCGTGCACTGGAGATGTTCGAGGAGCTCGGCGACGTCGAGGTCCTCACCGTGATGGGCCGACTCGCCACGCTGCTTTTGGCCAAGGCGCGGCCGGCCGATGCGGCCGAGGTGATCGGCGCCGGTCGGGCCGAGGCTCTCGCACGCGGTGCCGGCGGGCACTACGCGCACTTCAGCACCTTGGCGCTTGCCTCCGAGGGGAAGACGGGCGTTGCCAGTGAGGTGGAGCGGCTCGCACAAGCCGCGGCGAGGCTTCCGGCGTGGGGATGCCTCTCAGAAGACGTGGCGCGCGCTCTCTCGGCGGCGGCAGTGGCGCTTCGTGGGCGGGGCGTGGGGTTTGCGGCCCGGTCGAAGGAGGTACTGGATTTGGCCTGCCAAGCGTGGACGGCGCTCGGGCGCGCGGACGAGGTCGCTCGGCTCAGGGCAGGCTGAGTGACGCTGACGGACCAAGCGGAGGCGCTCCCCACCACCGCGGGGGTGTACTTGTTCAAGGATCGCGATGGCGAAGTGCTCTACGTCGGCAAAGCGACGAACCTGCGCGCCCGAGTGAAGCAGTATCTGGCCGGCCACGACGAACGCTTCATGGTCCGGTACCTCATCGCCGCGTCCGCCCGGGTCGAGGCGGTCCCGGTTGGAAGTGAAAAAGAGTCGCTTCTCCTTGAAAACTCGCTGATCAAACAGCACCGGCCCCGCTACAACGTCAAGCTTCGCGATGACAAGAACTTCCTGCGAATTCGCCTCGATATTCGCCAAAAATGGCCTCGGCTTACGACCACACGTCGCGCCGGTAGCGATGGGGCTCGCAGTTTCGGCCCCTACCCATCCGCCACCAGCGCCCGTCGCGCGCTCGCGTTCGTCCAACGCCACTTTGCACTTCGAACCTGCTCGGATGCGGTTTTGGAGAGCCGCACCCGACCGTGCCTTTTGTACCAGATGAAGCGGTGCGTCGCGCCGTGTGTCGGGTATGTATCAAAAGAGCAGTACGCTGAGATCGTGGAGGATGCCGCGCTGGCCTTGGCAGGGAGCAACCGCCAGTTGGTCCCGAGGCTGCGTGATCGGATGGAGCAGCTCGCCGGCGCCGAGGACTTCGAAGGCGCCGCGCGAGTCCGCGACGTGATGTTGGCGATGCAGTCGGCGACCGAAAAGCAGTTCGTCGCCGACTCTCAGACCGACGCATCTGACACATGGGCGGTGTATCGAGAGGCCGATCGCGGGGTGGTGGCGTGTCTGCCAACCCGGTCGGGTCAGGTGCTCGAGCCCCGGACCTTTCCCTTCGAGGGGGAGATCGTCGATGACGCCGAGCTGCTCTCAGCGGTGCTCAACACCTTCTACGACGCAGGCGGGGACGTGCCGGCGGAGGTTTCGGTGCCCGAGCCGCTCCCCGCCATGGAGGCGTTGGCCGAGTTGTTGTGGGAGCGTCGGGGGTCGAAAGTCCGGCTCGGAGTGCCCAAGCGCGGACCCAAGGTCGAACTCATCACCATCGCCGCCAACGCGGCGCGTGTCCGTTTCCTGACCACCCATTCGGAGTCCGACCGGATCGCCCGCGGGCTGCACGGGCTCGGCGAGATCGTAGGTCTCGACGGTCCTCCCTGGCGGATCGAGTGCTTCGACAACAGCAATCTGCTTGGGCAGGAGCCCGTCGCCAGTCAGGTGGTGTTCATCGACGGCCGCCCCGCGAAAGGCGAGTATCGAACCTACCACGTCAAAACAGTGACAGGACCCGATGATTACGCGACGATGCGCGAGATCATTTCTCGGCGGATGCGCCGGGCGGCGACCGAGGGCGAGTTCCCTGATCTGATCGTCGTTGACGGGGGCCGTGGGCAGCTTTCCGCCGCCTTGGACGTGCTCCGCGAGCTTGGCCTTGAGGACCAACCGGTGATCGGGCTGTCCAAACCGCGCACTGAGCACGCGCGCGGCGATCGCGACGCAACCGACAAGATCGTCCTGCCGGGCCGAGAGGAGCCGATCCGGCTGCGCGAGGGCGACCCCACGCTGCGGCTGCTCCAGCAGCTCCGCGACGAAGCACACCGGGTGGCCATCGGCTTTCACCGTAAAGCGCGGTCCAAGGCGCGACTCACCAGCGCGCTCGACGACATCCCCGGTATCGGCAAAGACCGCCGAGTTCGCCTTTTGCGGCATTTCGGCTCGTTGTCCGCGGTGAAGGCGGCGACGGCGGTGGAGATCGCGGCGGTGGAGGGGTTCGGGCCGGCGCTGGCGGCGAGGATTTTTTCGGGGTTGGGGGGAGGGGGTGACTAACGGCGAGCGAACCGGCGGGTACCGCGCGCAGCGCCCACTTGCGGACCCGCCGGTGGGCCATGGGGGGCCAGACCGGAGACGGCGCAATCGCTGCCTGCGTCGGCGTTACCCTGGCGTATAGAACTCCTGGGTAAACTACCGCCCCTCCAGCCAAGTCCGCACAATATTTCCCGCAACCTTCCTGCGATAGTCCTGGGTCGATCGGACATCGTCGATGGGAGAGATTTCCTTCTCCACCAGCGCCGCGACCGCGGCCGGCGAGGCCCCGGCAATCAGCGCGCTCTCGGCTTCAGGACACCGCATCGGGACCGGTCCGACCGCCCCGAACGCCAGCATCGCGTCGACCGCGGGAACATAGCGGCCGGCAAAAACCACCTTTGCGATCGACTGGGCGAGGCGCGTACCGACTTTGCGGAAGTGCATGTGTCCAGCGAGTGGTGGCACGATGATGCCGACGAGCAGCTCGTGGGGTCGCATCTCGGTTTTCTTGTACCCGCGCCAGAAGCGAGCGGCGGGAACCCGGCGGCGACCGTGTATGCTCGCCAACTCGAAGTCGGCGTTGAGCGCCAACCACACCGGCAGCGTGTCCCCCGCGGGCGAGCTGTTGCAGATGTTGCCCCCCAGCGTGGCGCGGTTCTGTATCTGGACGGCGCCGACCGTCAGTGCCGCCTCGCGGATCAGCGGGTGGGCGTGAGCTGAGCCGACCACGTCGGTGCAGGTGAGCCCAGCGCCGTAGTATTGGCCGCCGGTGACCGACCGGAGCACCCGAAGCGCCGGCACCCCGGAGAGGTCGATGATTGCGGTCGGCTGCAGCTGTCCCGCCTCGAGGTACACCATGATGTCCGTGCCGCCAGCCAGCATCGTCGCGCCCGGCAGCTCCATCCGCAGCGCAAGCGCATCCTCCAGCGAGTGCGGGCGATGGACGGGCGCTTCACACCGCAACATCAGCGGTCCTCGACCAGGCTGCCGGCCACCGCGTCGATGACCTTCTGGTAGCCGGTGCACCGGCAGAGGTTGCCGGCGAGGGCCACCCGGACGGCCTCTCGGGACGGTTTCGGGTCGCTCTCCAGAAGTGCAGCCGCGCTCATACAGAGCCCCGGGGTGCAGATTCCGCACTGTGCGCCGCCGTGGGCCAGCATCGCCGCCTGGACCGGGTGCACGACGTCGTCGGCCAAGCCCTCAATGGTCTGAACCTTGGTGCCATCGACCTGGTAGACCGGAACGAGGCAGCTCATCACCGTCATGCCGTCAATACGCACCGTACAAGCACCACACTCACCCTCTCCACAGCCTTCCTTGCTACCGGTCAGGCGCAGGTCCTCACGCAGCACGTCCAGCAAGCGCGCCATGGGCGGCGTTTCAACCTCCACCGCTTTGCCGTTGCACAAAAAGCGAATCATCATCGGGGCACCAAGGCGGAAAATACGCGCTCGGGCGTCATCGGGAGGGCGTCGAGGATGGCGCCAGTGGCTCGCTCGATGGCTTGAGCGACGGCGGCGGCGGGTGCATCCATTGGAATCTCCCCGATGCCCTTGGCGCCGAACGGACCCCCTGCGTATGGAATCTCCTCCAAGATGGTGACCATGTCCGGGGCGTCGAGCGCGGTGGGGATGATGTAGTTGGTGAGCCGGTCGTTGCGCATGCAGCCGCGGGCGTCGAGCACCACCTCTTCCGCGGTGGCCCACCCCAACGCTTGGAGCGTGCCGCCCTCGATCTGGCCGGCGGCGAGCACCGGGGAGAGGGCGCGCCCCACGTCGGTTGAGGTGACGACGCGGTCGTAGAGCACCTCGCCGGTGTCGAGATCGACCCGCAGATCGACGATGACGCAGGACCAACCGAAGGTAGGGTAGGCGTCCCCCTGGTAAGTTTCCGGGTCCCATTGAATGTTGGGATCGACTTCGTAGGTCTCTTCGACTTTGAGCGGGCCCCAGCTTGGGTCCCATCGCCCCACCAACGCATCGAAGGTCCCGTCGCCGAGGCGGCTCCGCAGCAGTGACAACAACTGTTCCGCCGCCTTCTGACAGGTTCCGCCCACCACCATCGCGGTGCGACTGGCGACCGTAGGACCACTGTCGGGAACGAAGCCGGTGTCGTGTGGCGTATTGAACGCCCGCGTGGCCGGAATCCCAAGGGTCTCGCCGACGATCATCGGAAAGATGGTTTCGGTGCCCTGACCGATGTCGGTGGACGAGGACAGAATCGCGATGTCATCGCCACGAACCTCCAGTCCGACCTTGCCCTTGATCTTCGCCTCACCATTGCCGGTGAAGCCGCAGCCGTGCCACGCCAGCGCCAATCCGCGGCCCGCAGCCATTCGTGCGCGGCTGACGCCAGGCCGAACCGTGTTTCGGGTGAAGGGGGCCGCCGCCGCCCGTTCCGCCGACTCCAGCACCGCGAAGCCACCGGGCGCCACGAGCACCTGGCCGGTACCCGTGATGTCGCCGTCGCGGTAGAGGTTGCGCCGCCGAAGCTCGATTGGGTCCAACGCCAAGGTTCTTGCCACACGGTCCATGTGGCGCTCCATCGCCCATTGTGCCTGAGGCGCGCCGAACCCGCGGAAGGCTCCGTTGGGGGGTGTGTGGGTCGCCACCACCGTCCCCGACAAGTCGACAAACGGGCACCGGTAGGGCCCGCCGACATGTAGGATCGCGCGGCTGAGGACCACGGTCGAGAGCGTGTGGTAGGCGCCACCGTCCATCCAGAGCCGCGCGTGCAACTCCAGCAGTTGCCCCTCTTGGGAAACGAGCGTGGCAAGGTCGATGACGGCGGGGTGCCGCTTGGTGGTGCAGCGCAGGTCTTCGTCGCGACGGTAGGTGATCTTGACCGGCCGCCCGGTACGCATGGCCAAAAGCGTGGCGTGGCAGGCGAGGATCGACGGATACTCTTCCTTGCCACCGAAGCCGCCGCCGGTGACGGCCTGCAGGACGTTGACCCGGTCGTGCCCAACCATGCGCTTCACCGCGCGATCCACGTAGTACGGGCATTGCATCGACCCGACCAGCGCGATCCCGCCGTCTGGGCGCGGCGAGGCGATCATGCTCTGTGGTTCGATATACAGCTGCTCCTGGAGCCCAGTCGTGTAGCGCGCGCGGACGAGGTGGCCGGTAACGGTGCACCGCTCCCCGCGCTGGATGCGGATGCGCTTGTAGACGTTGTCATCGCCGTAGATGCGGATCGCGTGGCCCTCGGCGGCGAGCGGGTCTAAAAGGGCCGGGAGATCCTCGTACTCGACCAAAACGGCCTTGGCGGCGGCCAGCGCACGCTCACGGGTTGGCGCGGCGACCAGGGCGATCGGCTCGGTGGCGTGGCGAACCAACCCGTCAGCGAGGATGGGCTGGTCGTCGGTCATCAGCGTGACCACATTCGGCCCTGGTAGGTCCGCGGCAGTCAATACAGTGATGCCATTCCAGTCGAATGTCGGGTCGCGCCGGACGGAAAGGATGCGCGCGTGCGCCCGATCACTCCGGACGGTGGCGCCATAAAGAACGCCATCCGGACGTAGATCGTCAGCGTACAACGCCAGACCTGTGAGCTTGTCCGGTCCGTCGCGTCGCGGCGGCGAGGTGCCGATTGTGCCGATACTCATGCTCCGGCACGATATCACGCGGCCGAGGTCCCGAGGATCACCCGGAGGCATCCCAGCGCGTACCACAACGAGCGGAGGAAGGAGATCGACCGCGAGCCTGCGGCGTAGTGGGTCGCCACCGCCCGCTCCGCAATCCGCCGCTGCCGTCGCAGCAGCCCGACGATCACCTGCTGGTCGAACAGAAAGTCGTTCGAGTAGTTCCCTAACGGCAGTTCTTGGAGCGCTTCGATCCGATAGGCGCGGGCGCCGGTGTGCAGCTCGGAGAAGGACGTGCCGAAACGCAGGTTGGCCACGCCGGTCAGGAAGCGATTCCCGAGCCGTCGCCATGCTGGGATCACGGTGGCATCCGACAAAAAGCGACTTCCCAGGGCGGCGTCCGCGTCGGCCAACGCATCGACCAAGGCAAGCGTCGCCAGTGTGTCATATTGACCGTCGCCGTGCAGGAGGACCACGTGGGTGGCGCCCGCGGCGATGGCTGCGGCGTACCCCGACTTCTGCGCCGCCCCATAGCCGCGGTTTCGCGCGTGGCGGAGCCATTGGGTGTGCAGACGCGATCCGGTGACGGGCACTGCGCTCCCGTCATCGACCACAATGGCGAGCACGTCGGCCGGCAGCTCCGTCAGGACCCGAGCCAGCGCTTCTGGCGTGTCGAGGGTGGGCAAAACCACGGCGATCATCGCGCCACATCCTCCCATCGCGCGCGACCGTGCCACATCAGCTTTAGCATCGCCCACTCGCCTGCAGTCCAGCTATCGCGGTCACGCTGGCGGTCGGCGAGCCAGGTTGGGGCGTCGCCGAGCCCCTCGATGAAGCCTCGCAGCGCTGCGAGTCGGGCGCCGTCGGGCAGCTCGGCGCCGGGACCGCGTCCGCGCCCGGCGAGCCCAGCGAGGATCGAGTACCGGACAAGCGTGGTCACGGGTAAGCACAAGAGCGCGCTCATCGGCATCGAACGCACCGCGGCACGAACCCGATTCCTCTCGATCAGGCGTAGTTTCTCTGTGGACGCCCGGCCCCAGGATGCACCGAGATGGTGGAGGACAAGCGCCTCGGGGACGGGGCGGATCGGCACCCCGCGGCGGTGTAGGCGGAGCGAAAGATCGACGTCTTCTCCGAAGCTGCCCATTCGTTCGTCGAAGCCACCGAGGCTGTGCCAGGCTTCCCTCGCCATCAGCGCGGCCGCCCCGGAGAAGGAGCCCAGGGCCCCCTGCATGGGCGTGTCGGGGCCGTTGCGTCCGCGCGCCCACACGCTTCCATCTGGCAAGAAGCCGAGACCGACGTTGTCCAGGCGCCCGCTGCCATCCGCCAGTTGGATTCGCGGCTGATACACGCCGATTCCTCGCCATGCGTCGACGAGTCGTTCGACACATTGTGTATCAAGTCGCGTATCGTCGTTGAGGAGAAGTACTTCGCCCTGGGTTGACCGGGCACCCGCGTTTGCCGCGCGGGCGAAGCCGACGTTCTCGCCCAGTTGGAGGCTCGGGGCGTCTACCGCCAGCTCCGTATTGGAAACGACGACGAGCAGCTCTTCTACGGGTCGTGTCTGCGCCCGGATCGAATCGATACAATCCTGCAGGAGCGGCCCTCCCCGGTGCGTGACGACGATGGCAGCGACCCGCAAGCTCCTATCCGTCGTTCAGCGACAGGCGTCGTCGGCGGCATGTGCAAGGCCGACAGCGGCCACCAGGGCGCGGGTCACCTCGTCCGCCGGGGCCGGAATCTCTTCGGCCCGCGCGGCGAGGATGGCGGCCCGCAGCCGCTTCCCGGCGTCCGCGGCTCGCTTGGCGCTGCTCTCGGCGGCGAGCGCGGCGGCCTGGGCCACCTGGGCCTCCGGTGGGAACCCCAAGAACTGGTAGTTGGTGGCGGTCGACTGCGCGGTCAGGCCGGCGCGCTCGACCTCGAAGGCCACCTTGTCCGCTACCCCCAAGACCTCCTTGAGGCCTCGGGAACGCTCGGCGTGCGCCTCGATCGCCGCCTCCGCCGCGGCCAGGTGGGATGCACTGGCGTCCGGGGCCGCTGCGGGGGTCGGGGGCGTCACCAACGCCACCGCGAGGGTCCAACGCGCGGGCCCGGACCGGACCACCGCCTCATACCGGGTCGACGCGAGCGCCACCGCCAGCGAGCTGTCGGCTCGCGCCCGTGCCCAGAGCGAGAGGCGTTCGGTCACGCTCCGACCGGACTCGATGAGCACGTCGGTCTCCGCCACCAGCTCCTGCGTGCGCAGCGACCAATCCGTCCATTTTGCCTGGGCCAGCCCAAGTTCGGTCCCGTGGCTCCGCGAGCCGCGGGTGAATGCGTCCTGGGCGGCTTCTCCGCGGTTCACGTCGCGCGTCACCATCGGCGCGCCGGCGGCGCTGGAGGCCAGGTCGACCGCCTGTGCCGCCGCCAACGACGCGCTGGCCTGGGCGCGGGCCAGCGTGCCGGCGCCGTCGAGCGCGCTGCCGAGGCTGGTCCATGCGGCAGCATCGGCGTCCTGGGCCGCCGAGCAGGCCCGGTAGTGCTCGATCCAGCTGCAGCTGGCCAGGAGGGTCAGGATGAACATTGCCGCGATGGTAGCACCCCGGCCCGGGCCGCGGCTCCGGGTTAGGCCGCGCGCCTTCCGGTGAGCCCCATGGAATCCAAGTCCTACACTGCCGTCGTCCTGGGCGCGGGCCCCGGCGGCTACCCCTGCGCCATCCGCCTCGGGCAGCTCGGCGTCAAGACGCTGGTCATCGAGCGCGAATATTGGGGCGGCGTCTGCCTCAATGTCGGCTGCATCCCCAGCAAGGCGCTGATCACGGCCGGAAAGCGGCTCGAAGAGATCACCCATGCCGACGCGATGGGCATCGAAGTCTCCGGCACCGCTGTGGTGAACATGACCAAGCTGCAGGCCTGGAAAGGAAGCGTGGTCAACAAGCTGACCGGCGGCGTCCGCACGCTGCTCAAGGCCAACAAGGTCGACATGATGGTGGGCGCGGCCACCTTCGTCGGTCCGCGGGTGCTGGAGGTCAAGACGGCCGAAGGCGTGGTGCGCGTCGAGGCGGAGCACGTGGTCATCGCCGTCGGCAGCCGCCCCATCGAGATTCCAGGGTTCTCGTTTGCGGACGGTCGTATTCTCGACAGCACCAAGGCTCTGGCGCTCCCCGAGATTCCCAAGCGGCTCGCGGTCATCGGGGGCGGCTACATCGGGCTGGAGATGGGCGGGATGTTCGCCAAGCTTGGCAGCGCGGTCACCGTCATCGAAGCGGCGGACCAGGTCCTCCCGGGCTTCGATGTCGATGCGGTCAAGGTCATCGAGCGCCGGCTGAAGAAGGACAAGGTCAAGGTGGTGTGCAAGGCCAAGGCGCTGGGATGGGAAGAAGGGGATGGCGGCGCGCTGCTCCAGTACGAGACGGCGGAGGGGAAGGCCACGGTCGAGGTGGACTACATCCTGGTGACCGTGGGGCGGCGTCCGAACACCGACACCTGCGCCTTGGAAGCGACGGGTGTCGCCATGGAAGGGCGCTTCATCAAGACCGACACCCAACTCAAGACCAGCGTACCGGGTGTTTATGCCATCGGTGATTGCACCACCGGGCTGATGTTGGCGCACAAGGCCACCCACGAGGGGGAGATCTGCGCCGAGGTGATCGCCGGCCATCGCACCCACAACGTCGCCAAGACCGTGCCCGCCGTGGTCTTCACCGACCCCGAGATCGCCACCGCCGGGCTGATGGAGCACGAAGCCAGGGCCCAGGGCTACACCATCAAGGTGGGCAAGGTGCCCTTCGCCGCCATCGGGCGGGCGCTGACGACAAACGACACCGACGGGTTCATCAAGGTCATCATCGATGCCAAGAACCAGCGGGTGCTGGGTGTCACCATCGCCGGCGCCCATGCGAGTGACCTCATCAGCGAAGCCGCGTTGGCGATCGAGATGGACTGCGAAGCGCTGGACATCGGGCTGACGATCCACCCCCACCCAACGCTTGGAGAAGGCGTGATGGAGGCGGCCAAGGCGGCGATCGGTCAGGCGGTACACGTGATGAACGCGTGAGCGTGCCGGAGCTGACCCTCGGCCAGGTCCGGGGTGCATGGCTCGCGGCACGGTGCAGCGCGGGCAAGCCCTCTGTCGCGACAGCGTCGCTGCCGTGCGCCCCTACCGCGCGATCTTCCGCCGCGGCCCGCGCTTCTCCGGCGGGCTCTGATCCGGCGAAGCCAGCACCGCCACCCCCTCGGTAAACGGCGTGTGGGGGTCGACGTCCCAGCGCTCCATGCCCGTGAAAATCCAGCCGCGCGCCAGCCACTTCGCCAGCTCACGCGCGAGGGCGTGGGGGTTGCTGCCTTGCAGGGCAACGCGACGGGGGTCGAGCGCGGTCACCGCTTCGACGACGCGCCCACCGAGCTCCTTCCGCCCGGTGTCGATCCACACCAGCGGCCGGCGGCCGGCAAGCCGAGGGGTGACATCTTCGATGGCTTCCGGCCAACTGAACGACGAGAACTCGGCGGGCACTCGATTGTGCGCCGTGTTTTCAACGGCGCGTTGGTGGGCGCGGGGGTCGGTCTCGACGCCGTAGGCCCAGCCGGCCGCGCGGGCGAGGACCGCAGTGCGGAGCCCGATGTGCGCGCCGAGATCGAGGACGGCATCTCCCGGTTGGACGCCGAGGAGCCTGGGCGAAGCCTCGACCAGAGACACGTACGCATCGAGCTGCCGGGGCAGGTGCTCCTCGGTACCGACGCGCCAATGCATCCCGGCCACGGACCACTCCAAGTGGTCGAGTCCGTAGAGTTTCTGCCACCCAATTCCCGCCTTGTCTTCTTCGACCGGCAGCTCCATCACCACGCCGCGCAGCTCGACCAACGTCGTGGCCAGCATGGGTGCCCAGTCGGCGACCGCCGGCGCGTAGCGGGGGATGCGCACCGCGACGAGCAGCTGCCCATCGATCTCACGGGCGCGGAGGCTGTCGATGACGCCTTCGGTCCACATCTCCGCGTTGCGGAGGGAGGTGGCCGCCGCTCCCATGAACGAGCGCAGCAGCGGCGAGACTTTTTCACACGCGGGAATCGCGACCAGGCCGTGACCCTCGCGCGCGTGCACGCCGACGCGGGGGTAGCCGAGGTCCGAGCTGCCCCAGTGCACGGTCACATCGCTGACGTTCCCCGGGAAGCGATGGAGTGGTCCGGGGGCGAGGTCGATGCCGGAGGTGCGCCCGGCTTCGGTCCAGAGGGCCTCGTGGCCGTCGTATTGGCCCCGCGGGCTGAGGTGCATCCACGGGCAACCGCCGCACGGCCCCCACTTGTCGCACGTGGGCTGCACGCGGTGGGGGTGCGGGCGATCCGCAGGACCGATTGCCCGCGCCCGCACTTGCCGACCCTGGCGCCCGAAGACGCGCGCGCGCACCGCTTCCCCGGGAATTCCGCCGAACACGGCCATCTGGTTGCCATCCCCGGAGACGTAGGCTTCGCCGCGGCTGAGCCATCCCTCGGGGACGACGACGTGCACGTCCTCTTTCATCGGCGCGAGCTATCACGGGATAGGTTCGCGGCAGCATGCGTCGTGTCTGGCCGTTCCTGTTGCTCGCGGCGGTGCTGTGGCTTTGGCCGGTCCCGTGGACACTCTGGACCGACGAGTTTTTCAGCGCGGGGCTCGCCGAGCGGCAGTTCTCGGGGTTGATGCATGGCGTCGCGAAGGACCGCCATCCGCCGCTTTTCTTCCTGACCACGTGGTGCTTCGCGTTTTTGGACAATGGCGACAACTGGCTGCGCGCGGTCTCGGGACTGTCGATGCTCGGCGCGCTGGCGCTGACCGTCGATGCCGTGAGACGTCATGTGTCAGAGCGTGTGTCGATGGTGGTGGCCGCGTGGTTCGCGGCCTCAGCGGTGCCGGCGCTGTTTGCCCATACCCTGCGCCCGTATGCGATGGCTACGCTGGCGGCATCGGCGATGCTCTGGGGTGCCCTTGACGCCGGTGTTGATGACGATGTGCGGTCACGACGAGGCCGCTGGGTGCTCGCTGTGGGCGGCATTGCAGCGTTCTGGACACACTATGCGGCGGCGTTGGTCGGCATCGCCGCGTTCGCGGCCGCGGGGGCTACGTTGTGGCTTCCTGGCGGCGCGCGGCGTCGTCTCCTTCCGCTCGCCGGCGCCGGGGCGGCCGTGGTTGCGGGCTGCCTGCCGTGGCTGCTCGGTCCGTTTCAGGCGCAGTTCGCCGAGAAGACGCCCAAGGGTGCCATGGTCTGGGAGGTGCTGACCTACCTGTTCTGGAGCCCTGACAAATCGATCCCGCCCCTGTCTTTCGTGGCCTTGGCGCTTGGGCTCGGCGGCGGTGTGTGGCTGGCGATGCGGCGATCCTCCAGCTCCCGGTCGCTGCGGATCGCTGCCGCGACGTTCCTGGTGGCGATGCTGGTCCTCCCCTTCGCGGCGTCGCAGAACGTACCGGCGCGGCTTTTACGCAACTACGTCGGCTTCTTCCCGATGGCGGCGGTCTTCGCCGGAGTCGCCATCGAAGCGCTCATGGCGCCGCTTCGGCGCTTCAGCGCTTGGGTGCCGGCGGTCGCGGCCTTGGCCGTGGCCGGTCCGCTCACCGCCCGCCTTTTGACCGAGCCATTCCACCCGCAGGACCTCAACGCGGGCCACGACTACCGGGTCGAAGCGCAGGTGCTCGACGCGGTGATCCCAGCCGACGCTCGCATCCGCTTCCAGCCGCCCTACGTGGTCGAGCAGTTTGCCCGGTACGCGCCGAAACTCCGTGACCGGATCGCCGGCCGCGACGCCGATTGGGCGCTTCTGACCTCTGGCGGCGGCGGGTGTCTGATTCTCCACTCCTTCCGGATTCGACTCGCCCCACCCGAGGACCAGTGCGAAAAAACGCTGGCGGCGCTGGCCAGGCAGGCCGATCTCACCGGATACCCATGGTTTTTCCTTGAGCGTGCGGTCCGGCATCTGGATGCGGGCGAGCTTGACGAGGCCAGCGCGGACATGGACCGGGTATTTGCCACACGTCAGCGGTGGCCCGGCCCGTATGTTTTGGCGGCGCGACTGGCCGAGGCGCAGAAGGACGACGCGGGGGTGCTCGCGGCGTACAGCGAGGCGCTTCGGTTGGCGCGGGCCTTTCAGCCGCCCGGCAAGCTCACCGCGGGCCTGTGGAAGGCGCTGGGACGGCTCCGCGAGCGCGCGGGGGACGTGGCCGGCGCGGCGACCGCGGCCGAGGCGGCGGAGTGTGCCACCAATCGTGAGCCGGTCTGGGCTTGTGGGGGACCGATGGCCTGGGCCACCCGCCCCGCGGAGGGGCTGGACGACAAGGAGCAGGCCGCGGCCGAGGACGAGCCACCGGCGAAGAAGCGGCGTGCGAAGCGGGAGGCGGCTGGGGTCGAGGCGGACCCGGTTTCGCCAGCGGCCGTGGTCGAATCTGCGGAGCCCATCGCGACTCCCGGAGCCGAGGCATCTCCTCAGCCAGCCGCGTCCCCCGCGCCGGCCAAAGCGCCGACGAAAAAGCCGAAGCCGATGGTAGCGCCGCCCCCCCCGGCAACCCCGACACCACCGGCCTTGACGGGGCACTCGTGGTCTTTCACGGACGGCGTTCCCGTCGGTTGGGTCGTCGAGGGCGCCGTTGGCTCCGGCGGCGGCGGGGTGGTGATTGGCGACGGCGCCGGGCGCGTCAGCTCATTGTGTTCGCCGCCGCTTCAGGGGTCCGCCCCGGTGTCGGGGACGGTGACCCGGGCGGTGGACGTCGGCGAGGCCGGCGAGTCCACGTTTTCGCGCATCGAGGCCCGCCCGCTCGGCGCGGATCGGCGCGCGCTCCCCGGCGTCAAGGCCAAGGTTCTGGCGTCTCGGAAGACCGCCACCGCGATGGGTGCGGCGTCGATTGGGTGGACGCCCCCACCCGAGGCCGCCTCGTGGCGACTCTGCATCAAGACCGGCGGCGCGGCGCTCGGCACCACCACCGTCATTAGGATCGAGCTGAACTAAGCCGCCTCATCCGCGTTGGACGTGGTCCCGAAGGCGCTCTTGATCGTGTCGAGCGACAGCTTGTCCTGGTTGTAGAACAAGAAGCTGAACAAGCTCGATGCGCTCGCATATTTGTACACGTCGCGCCAGCTCTTGATGGTTTCCAAGTGCCGCGCCAGGGTGATCGGCCGGAAGTAGAACTCGCGGTAGAACCGGCGGTGGAACTCGATGATGTCCTCGGGCTCCAGTCCCCAAGGAACGAAGGTCGGCTCCCAAAAGCTCTTCTCTTCGTTGGATTCGTTGACCAGCCGGCCCCACTTGGTGCCTTCGCGCTCCCAGATTTCCATCTGGGGGGTCTTGGGCAAAAGGGTGTTGATCTGCACGGTGACGTCGTGGAGCGGAATCGACTTCGCGAATTCGATCGACTCGGAGATCGTCTCCTTGGTATCAGGCATATGGCCGACGATGAAGAAGGCCTTGGGGCGGAGTCCGACCTCGTGCGCCGCGGTGACGGCGGCCCGGATCTTGTCCTTGGTAATGCCCTTGCTGATGAATTCCAGCACCTTGTCGGAGCCCGACTCGATCCCGAAGCGGGTACGCCAACAACCAGCGTCCTTCATCGCTTGGAGCAGCTCACGATCGACCACTTCGACCCGGGACGAGCAGGTCCACGACACCTTCGACGCGATGTCGCGACGCTTGAACTCCTCCATGATCCCCATGACCCGCTTCTTGCTGGCGCAGAAGAGCGAGTCGACAAAGGCGATGTCCCGCGCGCCGAAGTCCCGCACCAGGTACTCGACCTCGTCGGCGATGTACTCGGGGCTGTGGCTTCGGTAGCCCGACTTGGCCTTTTGGCAGAAGGCGCAGGCATGCGGACAGCCCCGCGACGTGATCATCGCGAACTTCGGTGAGGCGTGCTCATCGATCGGAATGGGCTTGTAGAGGTCGTGGGGCAGCAGGTGCCGGGCCGGGAACGGCAGGTTGTCGAGGTCCTTGAACCGCGCCCGCGTCGCGGTGAAGTGCATGGTGCCATCGGGCTTCTTGTAGACGATGCCCTGCACGTCGTCGATGGAACGCCGACCGGCGTAGTGCTCCACCAGCTCACACATCGTGAACTCACCTTCGTGAATCACCCCGACATCGAACGCCGGGTGCTGCATCGCGTCGGTCGGGAGCAGCGTGACGTGATATCCGCCAAGAACCACGGGAACACTCGGCATGGCGCCTTTGAGTGCGGTGGCGAGGCGCTTTGCGGTCTCGAAGACCACGGTGGTGCTGCCGATGCCGACGATGTCGGGGCGTGTGCCCTCTACCCGCCGGACCGTGCCCTTGACGTCCAGTTTCTCAGCTGCGGCGTCGATGGCCGTGACCGTGTGTCCCGCCTGTTCCAACATCGCCGCGACATAGAGAATGCCGAGCGGAGCGGAGTTGTAGAACAGGTAGGCGGTGACCGGACTGACGCTGCCCAGTTCCAGCACGGAGTCGATCGGGGGATTGATGAGCGTGATGCGCATGGGGTACCCTGGTTTCAGGGTAGCGTGGGAATCGCGGCGCGAACGTAGCGTGTGCCACGGCGCGCGCGATCTACCACTCCTGAGACGGCCTCGGCGTGAAGGGAATCGGCTTGCCGTCGGACCCCGCGCTGTCGCGGAGCGCGACATCTACCCACTGATTGGCCGCCCGTTCGGCGTCGGTCTGGTCGGTGCCTACGGCCGCCGCGGCGCCGAGGGAGTTCATGGCGAAGCGCGTGTCAGCAATGCCGTGGGCGATGAACCACGCATGGAGCGCCAGGCATCGGACCAGCGTGTGCGCCCGCGCCGCCGTGGAGCCGCCGCGGCTATCGGTCGCGACTCGGATATCAATGACCACATCGCTATATTGCCGTAAAAGCGCCGCGATTTCTTGGAGCTGAGCCTCGCTGGAGGGCGCCAACGTACCGTCTGGGCCGAAGGTGATCGTCGGCTGCTTTCCGAGCACCCCCGCCAGAAGGGTCGGGAGGGCGTCCGGGCAGCCGTCGCCGTCTTCCCACGCGTTTTCGGTCTCGGGTTGGTCGGGACACCGATCGGTTGCATCGGGGAGCGCGTCGCTGTCGTTGTTGGAGTCCTCGCAACCGTCTTCGTCCCGGTAGCCGTCGAGGTCCTCCGCCTGGCCCTTGCAGCGGTCGCTCACGTCGGGGATATTGTCTTGGTCGTCATCTGGATCGAGGCACCCGTCGCCGTCTTCGTAATAGTCGAAGTCTTCGAGGCTGTCGGCGCACTTGTCCTTGCTGTTGGGGACGCCGTCGCCATCGCGGTCGGGAGGGGGCTCGTAGCGAAGGTCGATCCCGATCGAGGCCTCGGCGCCGGGCCAGGCATGGGTGGGCTGGGTGGTCGGGGATTCCCCGACGAAAACCAACGCACGCACGTCGGCACGCACGTGCACCGGGCCCCAGATCGCCACTCGTGCGCCCCCTCCGCCCGTGAACAACGCGTCAAAGGTAGGATTTCCACGAAAGGACAACGTCTGGCTGGGGTCGGCGACAATGCCAGCGAAGGTGTCCAGCCGCACGTGGCGCCATCCAACGCCCGCGCCCACGAAAAAGTCCACGCGCTCCCGGTCGAAAACGGTCCCCAACGCCTCGAACTGTACCAAGGTTGCCGCCTCGTTGAAGCCGCCTGTCCGGGTGGTGCCGCTGGTCCACAAGAAGGCCAGCTCCAGCTCCAAGATCGTGTCCGGGACGAGCGCCCCCCCGCGCAGGCCAAGACCGGTGTCTTCCGCCAGGTAGTCGTCAGGGCCCGTGGCAAAGCCGCCAAAAGAGGCCCCGAGGGTCATCAGCTTGACAAAGGGGGGAATCGGCAGGGCCGGCATCAACCGCGGTTATCCGGGCGGCCTCCGAGGTGCCGGAGTCGGAGCGCGTTGGCGACAACCAGCACCGAGGAGCTCGCCATGGCGCCCGACGCGATCATCGGGTTGAGCAGGCCCCACGCGGCGATGGGGATGGCCAGGACGTTGAAGCCGAACGCCCAGACCAGATTCTGGCGGATGACGCGGACCGTGGCCTGGCTGATCTGGAGCGCGGTGACGATGCGGCGGATGTCGCCGCCGACCAGGGTCATCGCCGCCGCCTCGCCCGCGACGTCTGCCCCCCCGCCAATCGCGATCGCGACGTCGGCGGCGGCCAAAGCAGGGGCGTCGTTGACGCCGTCCCCTACCATCGCGACCACGCGACCCTCGGCCTGCAAGCTCCGCACCAACGCGACCTTGTCCGCGGGTTGCAGCGCGCTGTGGACCCGCGTCAGGCCCAGGGCGGCGGCGACCGCTCCCGCCGCTGCGGGTTGGTCTCCGGTGGCCAGGATCACGTCCACACCGCGCTTTCGGAGCGCACCCACCGCGTCGTGGGCACCCGGACGGAGGGTGTCCGCCAGCGCGACGATGCCCACCGTGCGGCCCCCCGCCGCCACCCAGACCACGGTGCAGCCGGCGGCGCCGTGGGCTCGGGCCTCGCCCGCGAAGGCGCCGTCCGGTGCCTGGGTGTGCGCCCGCCCGCCGACGCGTACCTCGACGAGGCCCGCGGGTCCCTGCACCCACGCGGACACGCCGCGGCCGATGGGGGCCTCGAAGCGTTCGGAAGAAAGGGTCGGCAGGCCACGCCGGGCCGCCTCTTCGACGATCGCGCGGCCGAGCGGATGTTCGCTCCAGCGCTCGGCCGCCGCCGCCAGGGTCAGCAGCAGCGCGTCGTCCACGTCGGGTGCGCACGCGACCGCGGTGACGGACGGTCGCCCCTCGGTGAGGGTGCCCGTCTTGTCGATGACCAGGGTGTCCACCCGTCGTGCCCGCTCCAACGCCGCGACATCACGGACGAGCACCCCCAGCTGGGCGGCGCGTCCAGTTCCGACCAGAATCGCCGTAGGCGTCGCGAGTCCAAGGGCGCAGGGGCAGGCGATCACCAGGACGGCGATCGCGGCGAGGAGCGAGGTTTCCGCGCCGTGCCCCAAGAGCGCGTGTGTCGTTGCGGTTGCGACGGAGATCACCACCACGACGGGGACGAAAACCGCCGAGATGCGGTCGGCGAGGCGTTGCATCGGCGCCTTTGCCGCCTGCGCATCCTCCACGAGGCGGACAATGCGGCCGATCGCGCTGTCGGCGCCGATGCGCCGGGCCTCGACCACCAGCCGGCCCTCATGGAGCAGAGAACCGCCAAGGACGGTGCTGCCCACGCCGCGGGTGACGAGCGCCGACTCCCCGGTGAGCGCGGCCTCATCGACCGCCGAGACCCCGTCGACCACAACCCCGTCAACAGGTACCCGCTCGCCGGGGCGGACCACGAGATTTTCGCCGATGGCCACGCTGTCGAGGGCGACCTCCAACTCCTCGTCCCCGTCCAGAATTCGGGCGGTGGCGGGCACCAAGGTCGCCAGCGCACGGAGGGATTCGCCGGCGCGGTCCCGGGCTCGGCGCTCCATCCATCGGCCCGCGAGGACCAGGGTGATCACCACGCCGACCACCTCGAAGTACACGTCGTGGCCGCCGTGCGCCCAGGTCCAGGTCGAGGCGCCCCAGGCGGCGGCGGTCCCGAGGGCGACCAGGGTGTCCATGTTCGCGGTGCCGCGGCGGGCAAGCAGGAACGCCTGCCGGTAGAAGTCGAGGCCTGCGGTCACCAGCACCGCGGTCGCGAGCAAAAACTGGATCAAGAGGGCCGGCTCGTCGTGGAGGTGGGCCATGCCGAGGATGGCCAGTGGCGCTGTGAGTGCCATGGCAACGGGCAGATAGGAGGTTGTGGCGGCGATCGGTTGGGGGTTGGTGGATCGCTGGCGCCGGTCGTACGGCTCGAAACCCGCGGCGCGGGTCGCGCCGAACAGGGCGTTCAAATCGGCCGTGCCGCGCACGGTGGCGGTCTCGGTCGCGAGGTTCACGGTCACCGCCGTTGCGCCCGCCACCTCGCCGAGCACCCGTTCGAGCCGGGCGGAGCAGGATCCGCAATGCATCCCGCCAACGCCGAAACTTACGCGGCCTATTGCCAATAGACCAACCACGTGTTCGCGACGATCACCGCGCCGAAGCCCGAGCCGGAGTCGTAGGGCTCGGGAACGTAGTCCTCGCCCTGGTAGAGCCCACGGTAGACCACCTCGTTGGCGCCGCTAAGGTCTACCGACGCGGTGATGTCGGCGCTCCAGGGATCCACCTGCTTACCCGGGCACCAACCGCCTCGTCCCAGGATCCAGGTGCCGTATTGGTTGGGCACCGTGCCCGCATCGATCTGGTCGGCGCAGCCGTAGGTCAAGCCGGCTTCGGGAAACTCCAGCGTCCAACTACCCGCCCCGTTCACCGTGAATTCGTGCTCGTGGTTGCAGAATTCGGCGCAGTTGGCGCGGTCTTTGCCGTAGCCGTGCCCGGTGATGAGCGCCATCAGCTCGACCCGCGTGGTCCCCTCGGGGGGCGTGAAGGTGTGGGCTTCGCGGGTGGTGTTGTAACTTTCGTTGAAGTTGCCGCCGGCGTACAGGTACTCGATGCCCAGCGGTCGGGCGCCGCGTCCCTGGTTGCTGAAACGCAGGTCCAGGGTGATGAACGGAGCGTTGGCGCTGTCGACCCGGATGCTGTGGGTGCCACCGGACTGCATCAGCGCCAAAAACGGGGTGGCATCGACCA
Organism: Deltaproteobacteria bacterium; assembly: GCA_947445035.1. GTDB lineage: Bacteria > Myxococcota_A > UBA796 > UBA796 > SXON01 > SXON01. Next base: position 481,083 of record CANFCK010000001.1, on the reverse strand, counting down.
CCCAGCGGCCCGGTCGCGCATACGCGGTGATGTACCGGGCGATCTCGGTGCAGGTGTCCGTCTCGTCACAATGGTACGCATAGGCGAGGTAATCCCACTCGCCGCAGCCTACGGTGTCGGGATGGCCGTTGCAGATGAACTGCATGTCCAGTTCGAGGGTGTCGAAGGTGGCCATCGTCGCCACGTCGGGCAACTCCACGTACACCTGACGCTCGGTGCTTTGGTCGAACGCGCGAACAACGGTCGCAGTCTGGGCATCGAGCCGGTCCTGGAGCACGGCCTCCGCGGCCCAATGGCGCGCTTCGTAGTTGAGGAAGGTGGCTGGCGCGCTTTCCCAGCCAGTGGCGGGATCCGCGATCGAGCCGAATTCCCGCAAGCGCTGGAAGCGGTCCACCCCAAGGTTGAGCGGGTAGCCGTCCCACTCGGCCTCGATGTCGTCGATCCAGGTGTCGTTGCTCGTGAACTTCTCGGGGCTGTAGTGGGCGTGCGTGGCCCAGAAGGCCTCGGTCTCGGCGTCGTTGTCGGCGATGTCCATGACTTCGGCGCGGAACGCATCGAGCTTTTCGACGCGCGCCGCGTCGCTGGTCTCGTCCGCCAGCAAGACCCAGTGCGTGGTCGGTGGAGCGCCGTTCATCCACTGGCGGATTTGCGCTTTGGTGTTGAGGCTCGGGTAGTCGGCCCGGAGCACCACGAAGGCCACACTTTCGCAGCCCGACCAGAGCTCGGAGAGGGTGATGCTGGTGTCGTCGAGGCCTTCGAGGGTAAGGTCGGGCACCACCTCGTCGAAGGCCGCGGTCACGGCGGATGGGTCCCACGGGCGCTCCGTCAGGCCCAGTTCGTCGCAGCGAGAGGGCGGCAGGCCGGTGTCGCCAGTCTCTGCGGTGTCGCTGGTGTCGGTGCCGGACGCGGCGGAGTCGTCGTCCGGGTTGGCGGGCATGCCGGTGCAGGCGGCGAAGATGAGGGTCAGGAGCATCCGCCAGCGTAGCGCGGACGCGCCCCGATTGGGCACCGGTGATACCCGCGGGCCGTGCTTTTGGTCGTTGCGCTCGCTGCCGCTGCCCCGGACGACGACGTCGCCCGCGCCGAGGCCACCCGCCGCGTCCTGGACAACGGGATCGACGCTTTCACCGGGCTCGCCCCTGAAAACGACGCCCGCGCCGCCTGGCAGCTTGGCGACTGCCAGACGGGCAGCGCATGGATCCGCGAGCTGCTCGCCGCCGCGTGTGCCCGCACGGCCACCCCCCGCTGGGAACTGCGCCCCACCCTGGTCCTGGACGTGGGCGACGCCACCCCCGACAACGTTTCCGGCGAAACCGTTGCCGGTATGGTTGGGGTTCGCGCCGGCGTCAGCGGTGCCTTGTACGCGGGGCCGATGGTGCTCCGCGCGGCGCCGAGCGTCGGCTTCGACGCGGGGCCGGGTGTGGCGACGGTCGGTCGGCTGGACGCCCTGTGGGTGGGCTACGACAAGGGCAGCGGCTGGCTCGGCTTGGGCCACCAGGACCGGTGGATGGGCGCCGGGCGTAGCGGCACGCTCTTGCTCTCGGACAACGCTGAGGCGCCCTGGATGGTCAATGGCGGCGTGGATGGGCACCTTCCAGGGGTGCTCGGCAAGGCTGGCCGCTTCCGTGCGGAGGTCGGCGTGGGCCTGCTCACCGAGCCGCGAGACGACGTCACCCTTCCCGGCCTCCTGATGATGGACTTCCGCTGGTCGCCGTACCCGGTCTTCGAATTAGGGCTCAACCGCCTCTCGATCTTCGCCGGCGAAGGCCGTCCCGTCCCCGACTTCGGCCAGCTCCTCGTCCCCAGTGAACCCCACCTCGCAGATGATCCCGACAAGCTCCTGCCCGACCAGGACGAGCTCGCGACGGTCGTGGTGAAGGTGAACCTGCCCCTCCAGAAGTGGATCGGCGCCCCCTTCGGCCACCTGTCAGGCTGGTGGGAGTACGGCGGCGAGGACATGATCGTCCCCGAAACCGACGGGCTCGACTTCCCCCAGCTCGCGGGGGTCGGCAATCAGTACGGGGGCGAGCTGGCGATGGGGCCGGTGGTCGTGACCGGAGAGTACACGCGGCTGATGGACGACCTGTTCCGTTGGTACGTCGGCCACCGGGTCTACCACGAGGGCTTCACCCAGAACGGCCGCGTGCTCGGGCACTACGGAGGCCCCGACAGCGAAACCTACGCCGGGCGCGTTTCGGTGTGGGGCGACACCTGGCGGGCGCGGGCCTGGGGTGACCATGTGCGCCGGGTGGGGGTCATCGACGTTCGCGCCGACGCCGTCGTGGCCCTGTTGACCGAAGAGGAGCAGTGGCGCGGCGGACTCGGCGCGGACGTGCTCGTAGAGGGGTGGTGGCTCAGCGGGGGGTACACGCTGACGTCGGTGGAGGGCGCCAACTTCACCGCGGGGAACGACCGCGTGCGACATCAGGTCAGCGTGGCTGTGTCGGTGGGGGGCGTCGGCGGTTCGGTCAAGCCCAGGGATTGATGAGGAGGGCGCGCCGGGCGCCGTTGCCCAAATCCCGTCAGGTCAGTTCTATCGCCAGATAGCAGATGACCGTCAGCGCGAGCCCGGAGTGCACGACCGCGGGTACGGTCTCCAACATCTTGGAGGGGCCGGCGGCCTTCTTGCCGAAGATGGCGTTCGCTTCAAGCGCAAGCGCCAAAAGTGTCACCACCCCAAGGCCCGCCATGCCCTTGTCGGCGTCGAGGCCCGGGAAGTGGCCCGCCGCGACCATGAAGAAAAGCATCGGAATCGAGAACAGGGTGTTGGTGCGCGACGCGAGGAAGGCCTTGCCACCCGCGGCCGCTGCGTTCGGATCTGCAGCACCACCGCCCGCAACGGACTCGGCACTGGCGATGGCGATCTTCTGGTTGGGCCAGATCACCAACCACACGTTGAGGAACATCAGGATGCCGAAGGTCATTCCCGCGCTGATCTTGGTGCCCCAGCTGCCCATCGCCTCCAGCCCCATGTGCAGGCTCATCATGTAGATGGTGAGGCCCGACAAGAAGGTGAGCATCGCCGCCCAGCGGAAGTACCAGAGGGCGCGTTGGACGAGCTTGCGGAATTCCCCGGTTCCGAGGCCGGTCTTGGTCTCGCCGAAGTAGGGGACCTGCACAAAGTTGAAGTAGTAGAGCAGCCCGACCCAGGTGACGCCAGCGAGGATGTGGGTGAGGCGCAGCAGGAAGAGCGAGCCATCCTGAGTGAAGAGCGACATGGGGACTCCGGGGGATGCGCCACGCTATCCCGAGTCGAGGCGACGCGGTTAGGCAACGCCGATGCTTTCCGCTCTGCTGGCCAACGCCTTCTTTGCCTGCTCCTCCGGCCCTTCCGACACCCCGGCCCTCTCCGCCGAGGCCGAACGCGGCCGCTCGGTCTACCTCGGCAACTGTATCGCCTGTCACAACATCGACCCCGCAAAGGCCGGCGGACTCGGCCCCGAAGTGAAGGGTTCGTCGCGCGAGCTGCTTGAGGCGCGCGTGGTCACCGCGACCTACCCGCCCGGGTACACGCCCAAGCGCCCCTCGGCGGTGATGCAGCCGCTGCCGAAGCTGGCTGGCGACATCGACGCGTTGGCTGCGTATTTGAAGTGAGCGGGGGTGTCGTAGGTCATGTCCGAAGGCCGCCGGGTCGGCCGGCGCCGGGCTGAGGTCCAGTGGCGCCCCGCCGCAACGTCGCGACAAAGAGCGTGTCGGCATCCAGGTCGGGAGCGCCCACCAGCCCCGCCCGCTCACAGGTCCACCCCGGGTGCCCCGCAAGGAAACCGGCCACTGTGTCCTCGTTCTCCTCCACCCAAGTGCTGCACGTGGCGTAGACCAGCGCTCCGCCGGGTCTGACCGTGGTCGCAGCGGCATCGAGCAGATTCCGCTGTTGCGACGCCCAGCGGGGGATCGCCGAGGCGACGGAGCGCAGGCGCGCGTCGGGGCGTCGGCGCCAGGTGCCCGAGCCGCTGCACGGTGCGTCGACCAGCACCATGTCGAAGCCGCGGCGGGCCGTCACTTCGAGAGGCAATTCCACGGGCGCGGCGCCGTTCCACGGCCACACGCGCACGTTTTTGCCATCGACGCGCGCCAGCCGCTTGCGTAGCTCCTTGAGCCGCGAGGGCGACGAGTCGGAGGCGTGGACGGCGCCCCTCCCTTCCAGCCGCGCCCACAGATGGAGGGTCTTGCCGCCGCTCCCGGCGCAGGCGTCCCACACCAACTGCCCCGGTCCCGCCGGGGCGGCCTCGCCCACGCGTTGGCTGGCGAGGTCCTGGATCTCCACCCGACCTTCACGCCAGGCCCGGCTCCGAAAGATCGGCGTCGCGCCGATCATCGCCAGGGCGGCGCCGTCCTGGAGCACGGCGCGGAGCCCGTCGGCGGCGAGCATGTCGCGGACGACGGCCGCGTTGCGCGGCTCGGCGACCCGCAGCCACAGCGGCGGCCGGCGGGCCTGCATCGGCAGCCACCGTGCGAGCCAATCTTCCCCAGAAACGGCGGCCCGCTTCCGCACCGCCGGCGCGTGCCAGGGGGGAATGCCATGGCGCACCAGCCGCGCCAGGAGCCGCACCTCGTCGTCGGGGGAGTCGGCGGCGATGCGATCGAGGGCGGCGGCGTCGCCCTGGGGGTCCTCGCTGACGCCGTACGCGCGCACGCGGGCGGCAAAGTCGGCATCGGCGCGGCGCCAGAGTTGCAGCAGGTCCCGGGGCCGCCGCACCGCCGCCGCGTAGTTCACCAGCGCGGCGTCCGCGGCCCTTCCCCGGCCGCGAAAGGATGAAAACGCCGCGAGGGTTCCCCAGGAAACGGCGGTGTCCAAAAAGTCGGCGATCTCTCCCGCTTTCGGGTCGCGGGCCAGCCCGACACTCGGCAGCCAGTCGCCGAACCAGCGGTCCACCGACGCGGGCACCTCGCCGGCGTTGAGCCACGCCAGAAAGGCGCCCAGCGCGACGTCACCGCCAGGTGCGGGCGGCTCCGACACCGGGGGAGCACTGCGGCGAGTTCGTCCCACCTACATGCCCGGGGGGGCCTGGCTTTCCCAGCGGGTGACGTGGGCGACGTCGCCCTGCCAGGGGATCCACACCTCGCTGCCGACGGCCACCGGATCGCCGGGCTCCATGCGACCGGCGGTTGTCGCGACCGCCTGGGGCCGCCCCGGCCCGTCGCGAACGACCAGGGTGCTTTTGCCAGGAACCGCTTCGACCCAGGTCGTGAGCGATGCGTCCGGCAGTGTGCGCGGCTGCAACATCTCCGCTTTGGGGTCCAGGGCCGACAGCGCTTTCTCCCCGGCGCGATCGATCTCGTAGACGATCCGCCGACCCGTGCGACCATCGCTGACGACGACCGTTGTCGCCGTCGCGACCGGCCCGTCGCTGGGGCAGCCGCCGGGGCTCCAGCCCCCGTGGGTGACCTCGCCCGCGTCGGTCCAGGTCAGGCCATCTTCGGACACGAGCCTTCTGTTGTCGCGACGGCGTCCGTCGGCGTCGCGAAACACTAGTTGGTAGCCGCTGCCGTCGGCGACCAGAGAAGGTTTGCAGCACATGCACACGCCGTCGTCGCCGCCCTCGTAGACGGTCTTGCCCGCCACGAAAACCGTGCTGCGGTGGTGGCCGCCGCCGATCCCGGCCACGACCGCGCCCCCGCCCGCCACGGGCGCGATCGCAGCAAGGAAGGGCCCCGCGACGTCCGGCGGGGAAACCGTCTGCTCCGTCCAGCCATTCCCGGCCTTCAGCCGTTTGATCAGCGCGCCCGCGGTGCTGTAGAGCACGGTCACCGACCCGGCGTTGACGAGGACCTCGGGCCGGATTCCGCCGCCGTCCCCGGACATAACGCCGGTCGCGACAAGCTCTGGGGCGCCCTTGCCTGCGGCGTACCACAGCGCATCCTTCTTCAGCCACACCGCGTGCACCTCGGCGCCGGCTACCGCCAGATCGACATACGCGCCGCCTTTCCACGGCCCCTCCACCTCCTCCGCGAGCGCGATGCCAGCGACGAGAAGGAGCCCGTCAAGCATCTGCGCCACCGGCCGCGTGGGCCATCAGCACTTCGAGGGGGATCACGGTGAGCGCGGCTTGGTGGGTGCTCTCCAAAACCACCGGGCAGGCGCGGCCGGCGTGCGCCGCCTGAAGCCAACTGGTCGCGACGACGCACCATTGATCCCCGGGAACGAGGCCGGGAAAACCGTACTCTGGTGCGGGGGTGACGAGGTCGTTGCCAGCGTTTTGCAGGTACGAGAGGAAGTCCGCCGTCACCTGCGCGCACACCACGTGCAGCCCACGATCGTTGGCGTCAGAGTTGCAACAACCGTCGCGATACCAGCCCGTCTTCGGGTCGTGGGAACAGGGCGACAGCGGCTGGCCGAGCACATTGAGCGAACGGAACATGCGCGCTTACTCACACGGCCAGGGCAGGGGTGCGGAGGTATTGTGGTCCTCGTCGCACTCCTCGGTGAGATCGGCGCCGTCCACCCGGACGCGGACGCCCGCCTTCCACTCGGTGCGGCCGAGCTCGAAGGGGCCCGCAACCTCGCTCTCGCCGCTCTCGATCTCGTCGATGGTAGCGCTGACCAGCACGTCTCCGCCCGGCCCCAACACCTCGATGCGGACGCGCTTAGCGGTGGACAGCCCCTCGTTGGAAACCGTCGCATACAGGTTGGCACGCATCCCCCCGCAGGTGTCGGTGCAGCTCGACGCCTCGACCACCAGATCGGGCAGCCAATTCGGGGGGCCCTCGAGGGTGCCCCCGGCGCGGAAGTTGTTCCAACTGAGCCAGTTTTTTTGCGGGGTCGCCGGCACACTCAGGTCGTCGTCAATGTTGGTGATGCTGTAGGCGAACTGATTCCACACCGGACGGCTCGGCGCCCAGGACGAGTTGGCATCGCCGATGACCGTGATGCCGTTCCAGCCCTCGAAGGCGTAGTTGTTCGAAGCGAGGATGATCTCGGTGGAGCCGTCGGCATCGACGTCGGCGATGAGCGGGTACTCGTAGAGCGTGCCCGATGCGTGCCCGTCCATCGCCAACTCGACGACGCCGGTTGCGCCGTCGAAAATCCACAGGGTGATCTCGTCGGCGTAGACGACCTCTGCGGCGCCGTCGCCTTCGAAGTCGAACACCGCGCTGCCGGTCACCGAGCTCGACCAGTCTTGGACCGGCATCGACCACAACGTGCTGCCATCGCCCTCAATCACGGCGTAGGCGTAGGCGCCGGCCACTCCGATCTCAGCCGACCCGTCCCCGTCGAAGTCCGCCACCGTGGGCGGACCGCCACCACCGCCGCCGGGCATCGGCACGGTCCACCGGATGACGCCATCGTTCCCGGTCAGGGTGATCGTGCCATTTCCCGTCGTCACCACCTCGGGCAGTCCGTCGCCGTCGAAGTCCCCCACCGCGGGGATGCCGTCGAAGCCACCCGAGCTCCAAAGCACGCAGCCGTCGGTGTCATAGACGGTGTTGCCCGCCACGACCTCGAGTGCCGGATCGGCGTCCATGTCGGCGGCAAAACTCAGGCTGTAGCCGACGCCGCCGGTGCCGCTCCAGCGCGCGCTCCCGTCGTGGTTGAACACCTGCCGGCCCAGGATCACCTCTGCGAGGCCGTCCCCTTCGAGGTCGGCGATGGCCGGCGAGCCGATGTACGACACCTCCGCGCCCGCCGCCCACTTCAGGTTGCCGGCCGCCCCATCCAAGCACACGACCGCGTACTGCGTACCGGCGGTACACACCTCTACAGTGCCGTCGCCATCGAGGTCTCCGAGGGCGATGCCCGCGCTGCTGTAGGTGCCCGGTGCCACGCTCCACAAGGTGGCGCCGCTGTTCCCAGACACCGCGGTAATCGCCCCGGGCGAGGTGTAGGCACCCGCGGCAAAGCTCGCGAAAACTACATCCGGGATGCCGTCCGCGTTGACGTCACCCACCGCGGGCGTGGTCATGATGTCGTCGTACTCGGGCAAGATGGGATTGTTGTTCCACTGCCACTCGACCACGGGCGCGAAGCTGCCGATCGTCGGCTCGCGCAGACACGCGTCCTCCGCTTCTACATCCTCAGCATCGGGCGCATCGTCATCATCGCAGGCCTCGTCCACACCTTGCGGCTGCACAGTCTGGGCCAGCTCGTAGTCGTTGCAGGCGGTGCCCAGAAGCAGCACGACGAGGGGGGCGAGCGGACGCATCCGGGGATGGTACCGCAAAGCGAGGGCGGCCGCCTTCGGGGCCGGGTCTTCGCTGTCGACCACGCCCTCGTTCCTGGGTGGGTCGCGACGGATCAGGGGGTAGTCCCCGCGGTCCATGCCGATGATGTCGAACTCCTGCCCGGGCAACACCCCGTCCTGTCGACGCAGTTCAACGGGGAGGACGATCTGACCCTTGGTGGAGATGGCGGTGCGCATGCTGGTAAGATATCGAATTCCCTCCCAAACGCGCTTCGTAGCCGTCTTCTTCAGCGGCGGCGGAGCGACATCCCGCCCAGTTGTCCGAGCCGGCGGTGCGATGAGGTGCCCCGCAGCCTACCGTTTGACCACCCCCGCATGGGAATCAAGCCGCCCCCAGATTAGCTCCGGCCTCATGCCAAAAGATCAAGTCGAGTCGGGGTCGCGGCGGGTGCTCAAGGGCGAACTCGGGGTCCCGATGCGGGAGGTGACGCTTCAAAACGGCGAACGCCTGGAGCTATACGACACCACCGGGCCCGCGAACCCCAGCGCCACCGGCCTTCCCAAGCTCCGCGCCCCGTGGATCGCCGCGCGTGGCCAGGGCACCTGCAATACCCAATTGCACTATGCCCGCCACGGCGTGATCACCGCTGAAATGCAGTACGTGGCGCTGCGAGAGAACGTCGAGGCCGAGTTCGTCCGCAGCGAGATCGCGATCGGCCGGGCCATCATCCCGGTCAACATCAACCACCCTGAAAGTGAGCCGATGATCATCGGCCGCGGCTTTTTGGTCAAGGTCAACAGCAACATCGGCAACTCGGCGGTTTCCTCTGGCATCGAGGAAGAGGTCGAGAAGCTGCACTGGTCGGTGAAGTGGGGGGCCGACACGGTCATGGACCTGTCGACCGGCAAGGACATCCACGCCACCCGCGAGGCGATCATCCGCAACTCGCCGGTGCCGATCGGCACGGTGCCCATCTACCAGGCGCTCGAAAAGGTGAAAGGCCGCCCCGAAAACCTCGACATCAACGTGTTCCTGGAGACGTTGCACGAGCAGGCCGAGCAGGGCGTCGACTACTTCACCATCCACGCCGGGGTGCTCCTCCGCTACGTGCCGATGACCGCGCGGCGCATCACTGGCATCGTCAGCCGCGGCGGTAGCATGATGGCCAAGTGGTGCCTCTCCCACCACAAAGAGAACTTCCTCTACGAGCATTTCGACGAGATCGCGAAGCTGTGCGCGCGCTACGACGTCAGCTTCTCGCTTGGCGATGGCCTGCGCCCCGGCTGCATCGCCGACGCCAACGACGAAGCGCAGTTCGCCGAGCTGCGCACCCTGGGGGAACTCACCAAGGTGGCCTGGGCGCGCGACGTACAGGTGATGATCGAAGGGCCCGGCCACGTGCCGATCCACAAGATCAAGGAGAACATGGACGAGCAGCTCAAACACTGCCACGAAGCGCCTTTTTACACGCTGGGGCCGCTCACCACCGACATCGCGCCCGGCTACGACCACATCACCAGCGCCATCGGCGCCGCGATCATCGGCAGCTTCGGCACCGCGATGCTCTGCTACGTCACCCCGAAAGAACACCTCGGCCTGCCCGACAAAGAGGACGTCAAAGCGGGGGTGATCGCCTACAAGATCGCCGCCCACGCCGCCGACCTCGCCAAGGGCCACCCCGGCGCGCAGGACCGGGACGACGCCCTGAGCCGCGCCCGCTTCGAGTTCCGCTGGGAGGACCAGTTCAACCTCGCGCTCGACCCCGAGATCGCGCGGCAGTACCACGACGCCACGCTGCCCGCGGACGGCGCCAAGACGGCGCACTTCTGCTCGATGTGTGGGCCGAAGTTCTGCTCGATGGAGATCACCCACCAGCTTCGCAAAGAAGCCGCGGAGGGCATGGCGCGCAAGTCCGAAGAGTTCGCCGAGCAAGGCGGCGAGGTCTACGTCGAGGGCGGAGAATAGGCGTGTGCGCGAGGCTCCCCGCACGCGACGTGCGGGCACGATAGCCACTGCCCGTGGCCGCTTCACGTGCAATCATCGTCTCCATCAGCATCGCGCAGGTGCGCACGCACGGCTGGCCTCGCTGCCTCGTTGGCGGCGGGACGATGTACCTCAGCCTCCCGGCCCTCATTCTGCTGAACCTCACGCTGGTCGTCGCGCTCTTCCAGGTCGTGCTCCTGCCCAGCTTCGCGCTGCCGCGGCTGGCGTGGGCCGACCACGTTTTCCTCGATCGCGGGCGGATCGCCCATCTTTTCTGGTTGGATCGGCTGAACTGCCAGTTCTGTGGCTACGCCAACGGCCTTTGCACGCTGCTGAACCGACAGTTGGACGCGCTGGCAGGGCTCCCTCCCCGCGCTGGCGGCTGGCGCTGGGGCGTCGCCAGCGTCGCCGCTCTGGTGACCGCGCCCTTCTGGGTGCTCTTCGATCTCTACACGGTGCGCTTCCTGTACGGCGTGATCATCTCCCGCTGCCTCCGGATGCCGCGCTTCAGCTGGGCAGAAGGCGCCGCGCTGCTTCACGAGCAGAACTACGCGGGCCAGCTCGCCGCACCCGCGCGCATCACCCTGCGGCTGTGGAAGAATGCGGCGCTCGCCCTGGCGATGCTCTTGGAACAGATCGAGTCCGCCTGGTGCCCGCTCCGCCACCCATCTTCGGGGGTGGGGTTGGTGTTCCCGCGCCACCATGACGGCTTCTTCGGCGCCGGAAAAATCGAAGAGCTGCGGGAGGCGCGGAATTTCCTTCAGGCCAACGGCGGGACGGTGGCCGTGCGGACGCGGGCGGAAACGGACGCGAAAGCGGTCGTCCCGCGCGGGAAGTAACGGATACCCTACCCCATGCGCATCTCGGTCCTTCTCACCGCGCTCCTGGCCTGTCAGCCGGGTACCGTCGTCAAAGCCGACGAGACCGGCAACGGCGAAACCACCGACACGTCCGCGGACGACTCGGCCGCCAATGACCGCCACACCGACGACGACGGCGACGGCATGACGGAAGCGGACGGGGATTGCGACGACACCGACGCCAGCGTGTACGCAGGGGCGGACGAGGTCTGGCACGACGGCATCGACCAGGCCTGCGACGGCGGCGATGACGACGACCAGGACGGTGATGGCTACGCGCTGGGCGCCGACTGCGACGACACCGACGCCACCATCAACCCCGACGCCACCGAGGTGCAAGACGGGATCGACAACAACTGTGACGGCGCCACGGACGAAGGCACCGACGCGGTGGACGACGACGGCGACGGCTACGCCGAGGCCGATGGCGACTGCGACGACGCCGACGCCAACCGAAGTCCCGGCGCGCGCGAGGTGTGCGACGGCGCCATCGACGAAGACTGCGACGGCGAGGTCGACGAGGACCTCGCCGTCCTCGGCACCGACCCCGCTTGCCCCGCAGCCAGCTGCCTGGAGCTGCGCAGCTTCCGCCCCGGCGCGCCCGACGGCAACTACTGGATCGCGGTGGGGGGCGTCGCGTATGAGGTCGTGTGTGACATGACTCGCGACACCGGCGGCTGGACCCTGGTCGCCAACTTCGTCTGGCCAGGAAACCCCGGCGGGGTCGCGGGTTGGACCAGCGGCGGCGCGGTCGGCAGCGGCACCACAGACCGCACTCTGTCCTTCAAGCTCGACGACAGCGAGATCAACGCGCTGGTGTCGGTGCGCTACCGGGCGCGCGGGCGCGCCAGTTGGTGCACGCTCGAAGACCGGAGCACTGGCGCCTGCACGGTGGACACGACGTTGTATTGGGACAGCGCCTGCGTCTACTCGTCTGGCACTACCTCGTCGGGCGCGTGCACCGCCGCCTACCAGACCTACGATCTCGACGCCTGGACCGAGCTGTCCAACCCCTGCGCCTGGCACTACGGGCTGACTTCAGCGGACTGCGGCGTCACCAGCGAATTTGGCACCAGTCACGACGGGGACCACGTCTTCGCCGGCATCGTCGGGACCTACATCCACGGCTACGATGGGCGGCCCGATGAGGATCCGAGTGTGGAGGTTTGGGTGCGGTGAGCTCTCCATTTGAGGCCGTCCGGCACGAGCTCCGGCGTCGGCGCCATGAGGGGCTTCTTTGCTCGCTCCAGAATCCGCATCCTGGCCGCGAGGAGGTGCTCGGACTGGGAACGGCGTGGGGGCCAGCGCTGCCTGACGAAGCGGCTGACCTCTTGGATCTCGACGGCGGAACTGCCGTCGCCTGGATCGCCGGCCAGGGGTGGTCAGCGAGGCGGAGTAGACCGCGTGCCATCGACGAGGCGCTTTTGCTCTTCCTCGGACTCCACGGCGCCGGATGGGACAGCCCGCGGATCCCCCGACTCACCCCCTCCGACTCACCAACCCCACCGCCAAAACGATCATCCCCAGGCCGATCCACCCTTCGTCCGCCATGGTCTCGCCGCCGAAGCCGATGCCGATGAGCACGGCGACGACCGGATTGACGTAGGCGTGGCTGGTCGCCAGCGCCAACGAAGTGTTCCGCAACAACCACGTGTACGCCGAAAACGCCAGCACCGAGCCGAAGCTGAACAAGTAGAGCACCGCGAGCACGCTCCGCAGCGGGTACTCGGTCGGAATCGGCTCCCCAGTCGCGATGGCCGCCACCCCCAAGAACACACCGCCGGCCACCATCTGCATCCCACTCGACATCGTCGGCGTCGTCTCCTTCTGCAGCTTGCTCGCCAGGGAGCCGAGGGCCCAGGTGATCGAGCCAATGGTGAGGACGCCGGTCACAAGTAGATCACCGGAGAGCTGCCGATCCCCCTGCAAGACGACGATGCCCCCCACGCCGAGCGCGATGCCGCACCACTGGGGGACGCTTACCCGCTCCCCGAAATAGAGTCCGGCGGCGGCGGTGTACAGCGGCACCACACCAACGAGGACGGCGACCAGTCCGGAGGACACGCTCTGCTCTGCCCAGACCACGGAGCCGTTGCCGCCGAGGAACATCAGCATCCCGGCCAGCGCCAGCGGCCCCAGACTCGCTCGCTTCGGCCAAGCCTCACCGTGGTACCGCCCCCAGGCCAAGAGCACCGCTCCGGCAGCGATGAGGCGCACCGCGGCCATGCCGAAGGGCGGGAAGCCCTCCAGCGCCACGCGGATGGCGTAGTAGGTCGAGCCCCACACCAACCACACCGTCAAAAGCGCGGCGATGCGGGTCAGTTGCCGAGCACCACGTAGGCGGCGCCGTCGGTGGCCGGCGCTCCCACGACGAGGTCGGCCGCGTTGTCGCCATTGAAGTCTCCACCACCCAGGACCGCGCCGAAAAGGTCGCCGCTGGCGGGACCGGTCAACCCGGCAAATGCAGCGGTGGTGGGCTGGGTACCCCCCGCTGTCAGCACGCTGCGATCGTACAAGAAGACCTGGCCAACGTCAGTGCCTCGCGCCGTGTACCACGCGTAGCTGCTGGCGAAGGTGGGGTTGACGGCCGGGTCGCCGACCGCGAGGTCGTTCTGTCCGTCGTTGTCGAGGTCGTCGTACCACAGCGCAAACCCGAAGGTGTTGGGTCCGTCCAGCGTGGTGTCGGCGTTACTCGTCTCTTCTTCGTCCGGGAGCGAGCCGGCGCCGAGGAAGATGTACACCTCCCCCGCGCCGGGACCACCGACCGCGAGGTCCAACCCGCCGGTGGCGTCGAAGTCGGCGACCACGATACCGCCGCGACCGATGCCGGCGCTGGCGGTGGAACCGTAGATGATGGTGCTCGCGACGTCGTCGGCGTCGCTTTCCCCGTCGAGGTCGGCGCCGCTCACGATGTAGACGACGCCCCCGCCCGATACGGCGCCGATGACCCCTGGCGCGCCCGCGACGAGATCGTCGTAGCCGTCGCCAGTCAAATCGCCGCCGCCTGAGTTCCAACCCAACAGCCCGTTGCCCTGGGGGCAAGTCAAGACCGCCAGGGCGTCGTCATCCTCGGTCAACGCACCCGAGGCCCCGCTGACGTCGTAGACCGCGATGCGACCGCTGTAGTAGGAGGTGGCCGGGGCGTCGTAGTAGTAGGGGTCGGTGTGCACGAGCTCGGGCACCCCATCGCCGTTGACGTCGATGTTGGTGCTGATGCGTGCGGTGCCGTACCCGTAGTCAGAGTCGTTCACCACGGTCGCGTAGGCGTCGTCGCTGTCCATGATCCCGGAGAGCGTGGCGCCGCCTGTGTACAGCGTGGCCGCGTAGCCGCCATAGTAGGTGTAGGGCGAGCCGCCGACGACGAGATCGGCGGTGCCGTCGTCGTCGAGATCGGCGAGGCGGCTGGGCAGCGCCGCCGAGTAGCTGTAGGTCTCGCCGTTGATGGTGGCCAGGTCGAGGCTGGTGACGAGGCCGGAGGCTCCGATCACGTCTGCGGAGTCGATCACCCAGACGCTTCCGGCGTACCCGCTGGCGTAGTTGGCGCCGAGCACGAGGTCGTCGGTGCCGTCCCCGGTGACGTCGCCAGCGCCGATGCCGGCGCTGCCGGTCAGGTAAGTCGAGGCCGATCCCTCGATGAATGCAGTCGCGACGTCGGTCACCAACGGGTTGTCGAGCAGGCCGTCGCAATCGTTGTCCACGCCGTCCCAGGCGTCGGTAGCGTCGGGATTGACTGTGGTGTCGGTGTCATCGCAGTCGCCAGCGTCCTCCGACAAGCCGTCGCCGTCTTCGTCGACCGAGGTGCACTGGTCGTTGGGGAGGCCGGGCGTGCCCAGGTCGGCGTCGGAGTACGAGGTGCGGGCGTCGCACCACCATTCGGGCTCGGCGGCGTCGCCCTCGTTGAGGTGGTCGGGGTCCAGCTGACGGGCCACTCCGTCGAGGGCGTTGCGCCAATACATCGACGAGATCACCCGGCCATCGACCCGAAGCTCGATGCTGTCGCTGGCGGTGAGGATCCAGGTGGTGCCGTCGTAGGCCGCATCCACGTAGACGCCGCCGTTGGAGGTCGCGTCTTGGTTGTTGCCGAGCAGCGCGGAGCCACCCCCCACCAGATCCACGTGCCGATCGACCACGAAGGTCGCCCCGGCGGCGTTGACCACCTCCCATCCGTACAGATCGATACGGTTGTCGCCGACATTTTCCACTTCGAACCACTCGCCGAGGGTGTCGTCCACCATCGCCGGTGAGGGCATCACCTCGGCAACGATGACCTCGCCGGGAAGCACGAAGTCTTCATCGACCATCTCGTCACAATCCTGGTCGACGGCGTCGAAGACCTCGTCAGCGCCAGGGTGGATGTCGGCGTCGGTGTCGTTGCAGTCGTTGCCGCCGTAGGCGAGCGCCGGCCAGCCGTCCTGGTCCTGGTCGTAGTCGCTTTGCCCATCGCAGTCCTGATCGACGCCGTCGTACCAGACTTCGTTGGCCCCGGGATGCACGGCGTCATCGACGTCATCGCAGTCGTCGCCGCCCGCACCGAGGTTGGCAAAGCCGTCGCCGTCGGCATCGGTGGTCACTACCCCTTCCAGCGACACGAACTGCTGCGGCTGCCCAGCGTCGTTGCTGACCAGCGCGATGGTGCCGTAGTGGGAGGCGTTGTCGATCGCGGTGAACGTGACCGTGAGCGTGGCCGCCTGCCCCGGCGCGAGCGTGGTCTCGTTGGTGAGGTCGACGGCGAAAGCGGACTCGGTCGACGACGCGGCAAACGTGAGAACGTCGTCACCTGCAGCGCACACGTTGGTCACGGTGAACGAGGCGGTGACGACGCTTCCGGGCTCGATGCCGTCCCAGCGGAGCACGGTCGGGTCAGGGAGGAGGGCCTGGCAGCCGGGATCGACCGCAGCGGTGTCGGCAGAGTCAGCCGGGTCGGTGGCGCAGCCAGCGAGCGCGAGGAGCAGCAGCATAGGGCAACTTAGCCCGTCGGCTGGGGATACGCGCGGGTGGAGCGCTCAGCCCCCGAGCATCCCCGCCTTGAGCGCCGCAGTCGGCGGCTTGGGGCCCAGGTAGATCCCGAAGACCATCTTCATGAAGTCGGCACCGGGAATGGTGCCCAGGGCCGCGCCGTTGAGTGTCATCGTGGTGCCGACGCCGGGCGTGTAGTCAAAACCCAGCTCGTCACCACGCTTCACGCCGCTCGCCGGGACCCAGCTTCCCATCTCCACAACATTCTTTCCCTGCGGTCCTGTCGAGCGGTCGCCGAAACCCTCCTGAAAGGTCGCCAGCATCTGCTGGTGCGTGACCGCCTTGTAGACGAAGTGCATGACGATGCGTTTGGGCTCGTCGGCTGCGATGGCCGCCGCGGCGTCGTGCGTGGGGTGTTGGAGGTAGAGGCCCCCCACGTAGATGTCGATGTAGTACTTCTCGCGCAACCCGAGCCCGTTGAGGGTGATCGCCTGCCCGGCGACCTTGACCTGATCGGGCAGGGTGACCCCTGCGAGCGAGGCGGCGAGGGCACTGGAGAGGAGGAGGAGGGGGGGCATGGACGGTGGCAATAGCACAAGCACCGCGCGATCGGCTACGGGGCCGCCATGTCCAACTTCATGGAATTCGGGGTCCTCCCTGAGCTCGTCGCGGTACTCGAGGCAGCGGGGATCCGCGCCCCGACCCCGGTCCAACGCCTCGCCATTCCCGCCTTCCTCCACGGAAAGTCGGCTGTCGCTGTAGCCCGTACCGGCTCGGGCAAGACCCTCGCCTACGCCGTGCCGCTGGTCCAGCGAATCAAGGCGGTCGAAGAGGCCGACGGTCAGGCGACCGTCCCGGCCCGCCCGCGCGCGGTGATCCTGACCAGCACCCGCGAGCTGGTCACCCAGACCACCAAGGTTGTCAAGACCCTGACGCACGCGGCTCGACTGCGCGTTCGGGCCGTGGCCGGCGGAGAATCCGGGCACGACACCAACATCACGCTGCGGCAGGTGATGGACATCCTCGTGGCGAACCCCCCTCGGCTGGCACGCCTCGTCGCCGACGGGCTGGTAGACCTCACGGACGTGCGCATCCTGGTCGTGGACGAAGCGGACACGCTGTTGTCGCCCGGGCAACGCGGCCCTGTGGAGGCGATCATCGCCGTGGCCACCAACGCGCTCCCGTGGTGGATGTCGGCGACTCTCCCCGAGCCCATCCGCCACTGGCTCAGCGTCCGCCCCGAGAAGCCGGCGCTCCTGCTCTCGAAGGACGCCCACACCGCGCCGGAGAGCCTCCAGGTCAAGAACATCCCGGTCAAGGCGTCGGCCCGCGCCGACGCCGCCAGCGATCTGTTGGTCTCGATCGGCCCCAAAGCGCGCGGCATCATCTTCGCCAACCGCCGCGAGACCGCCGACGTCGCCGCCGTCGCGCTCAAAGAACGCGGACACGATGTCGTCGTGGTCCACGGGGGCCTGCTCCCGCGTGAGCGTCAGAAGGCGATCAAGGGCTTTGTCGCGGGTGTCGGTCGGGTGCTGGTCACCACCGAGCTGGCTGGTCGTGGGCTCGACCTGAGCGACCTCGCCTTCGTCCTGAACTGGGAGCTGCCGGAACGCGCCAGCGACTACATGCACCGAATCGGTCGGGTGGGTCGCATGGGTCGTCAGGGCCGGGTGTTCAACCTCGTCACCGACCGCGACCGTCACCTGCTTGCAGAGGTTGAGCGCCTTGCCGCGGGCGGCAAGCTCGACACGGGGGAGGCCCTGCGATCCGCGCGTACGCGCAAGACGACGACGGCGGAGGGAATTCGCACCGCCGCGGCGCGTCGAAGCAAGGCTACGAGCGCGACGCCGGGGGCCAAGAGCTTCGAGTAGGGGGGGGGGGGGGGGCGGCCGGCGCACGGCCGCGCGAGCCGTGAGTCGCGACCCGTCGGTCGGGCGCTGCCGCGGCCGCCGCCCTCGCCGCCCTCGCCGCCCTCGCCGCCCTCGCCGCCCTCGCCGCCCTCGCCGCCCTCGCCGCCCTCGCCGCCCTCGCCGCCCTCGCCGCCCTCGCCGCCGCGGCCCTCGCCGTCAGCGTCCGGAAAGAAGGGACTCCGGGTGGCCGCAGCCAGATTGTCGTCCGCGTCATCGAGAAGCCCGTCGCAGTCGGTCCTGTCGTCCACACAGGCGCCGACGGGCGGCTCGCAGGCCTCGATCGCCGTAGAGGGGTCACCGAACCGGTCCCATCCGCGTCCAAAACCAGCGAAAGCACGACGCGCATCGACCCGCCCGAGCGCCCCACCGCACCCCATCCTCACCCCCGGTAGCCCGCCATCAGCCTGAGGTATTCGCGACACCCGTGGCGGATACGCTCCCGATCAGCCTCTCGCAGCGTCCGCACCACCCTTGCCGGCGCCCCGAGCACCAGCGACCCCGACGGAATGCGCATCCCGCCGGGAACGAGCGCTCCCGCGCCGATGATGCACCAGCTCTCCACGTAGGCGTGGTCCAAAAGGATGCTGCCCATCCCAACCAGGACATCGTCCTCGACGGTGCAGCCGTGGAGGATGGCGCGGTGGCCGACGGTGCAGCGGGCGCCGATGGTCACCACCGAGACGCCGCCGGTGCCGTGGGCGATGGTGCCGTCCTGGAGGTTGGTGTCCTCGCCGATGCTGATGCGGCCTTGGTCACCGCGAAGGACGACCGTCGGCCAGACGCTCACTCCGGAGGCCAACTGGACGTCGCCGAGCACATGCGCGCCCGGATGTAGCCAGGCGTTGGGGTGGATGTCAGGGCGCAGCTCGCCGTACGGTTCGATCATCGGCCCAAGCTATCCGAACAGCCCCTGCCGCTCGGGCACGATGAGCCCAGGATCGTCGTCCTTGACGCCGTTGACGCGGGTGGAGACGGTGAAACACTCCATCAGCTCCGCGGGGTAGCTGCGCAACAGGCCCGCTGCCGCCTCGTTCACAGGGTCCAGCCAACGCGCTTCATCCTCGCGACTCAGAATGGCGGGCATGCGCTGGTGGAGCGGCTGGATCAACGCGTTGGCGGCCACCGTGACCAAGGCAACGGTGGGATGCCCATCCTGCGAGCTGGGCGGCTCCCAGATCGCCGCGACCCCGAAGGGCGCTCCATCGCGGAGGCGGATGTGCAGCGGCACCCGGAGCTTTCCCTGGTGCCGCCACTCGTAGAAGCCGCTGAGGGGCACGACGACCCGTCGCTGGTTGAACGCCACGCGAAAGGACGACTTTTCCGCCAGGGTCTCGCCGCGGGCGTTGATCCAGGGCTTGCCGTCTTTGGACCACCGCGGGATGAGCCCCCAACGCATCTCCACCAGCTCCCGCGCCGGGGTGACCACCGCGATCGGCTGGGTGGGCGCGATGTTGTAGCGAGGCTCGACCAGGAAGACCGGGTGCTCGATGTTGAAGCGCTCGTGGATATCGTCGGTGGGGTGGTGGAGCGAAAAACGACCGCACATGCGCCCCCGGTATCCGGCGGCATGGCCTATGATCGCCCCATGTTGGTCGCCCTACTCCTCGTTTCGTGCCGCGCCGATCCCTGCACCGAGGCCGCCTGGTTCGCCGACGGCGCCGACGACGGGGCCCTGGGTGCGGACGTGATCTGTGCGTTGGCGTCGTGCCAGGCGGTCCTCGACGATGGCTCGTCGGTGGGCGACGGCTTGTATTGGCTGGACCCCGACCTGCACCGGCTTCAACGGCCTCCACGACCAATACTACCTGTCAGCGGGCACCCACTGCATGGTCAGCGACGTGGACTCCACCGACTACGTCGGGTGCTGGTGGATGCAGATCCTGCCGCTGGCACAGTACGTCGACGCCGCCGCCTACCCCGGGTACCTCGAAGGGTACGGCGGTCCGAACGTCCACGTGTGGCACTCACTTTCGGTGCGGTAGCCGCGATCGCGCCGGCGCGGTGTGCGGCGGCCCGACGCTACGATCCGGGCCCCATCGAGCTGGCACGCCCTTTGCTACCCTTCCTCCCGAGGTCTCCCACCATGCTCTTGTTCGCCCTATTGACCGCCTGCGACGGCGGCGAACCCCTGGCCTGTGACACCATGGCCGCCTACTCCACCACGCTGACCATCGTCGATGCCGATGGCGCCGACATTCCCGACGTCGCGGTCACCTACGCGGTGGACGGTGTCGAGGTCGGCGCCTGCGACGCCTTTGGGGGCACCTGGTCCTGCGGTGTCGAGGTCGCTGGCCTCTTCGCCATCACCGCGGGCGCACCGGGATTCGCCGACCAGACGGTCGAGGTGGACGTCGCCCAGGGCGAGTGCCACGTGGTGGGCGAGCTGGTGGAGCTGACCCTGGAGCCGCTGGACTGCACCGCGGAGGCGGTGGCGGGGATCGCGGTGAGCCTGACCGGCAGCGGCGGTGAGACGCTCGACACCCCGATCGTGCAGTATCGTGATGCGATGATCGACGACACTGCGTGGGTTGACTGTTCGGGTTCGGGGGAAGGCTGGACCTGTGCGGAGGAGCTCACCGGCACGTTCGACGTGCGTGGCACCGCCTCGGGGCACACCGAGGTCTTCGACCTCGTGATCGTGGCGCTGGACGAGGCCGGCTGCCATCCGGTGACCGAGAGCGTGGCGCTGGTGGTGGAGTGGCTGCCGGACTGATCTGCGGAATTGGTGGACGAGTAGGAGCGGGTAGGCACGCAGCGGCGCGAACGGGTCCGCTCCAATGACTCAGAACCTGACCGTTCGCCTCTCGCAGCACGTGATCGAGCACGCGCGGGTGCTCGCCGCGCGGCAGGGCAGCTCGATCAGCGCGCTCGTCGCGGCGACCATCGAACGGCTCGCCGCCGAAGACGAAGCGTACGAGGCGTGTAAGCGGCTCGCGCTCGACGACCTCAAGGCCGGGCTCCCGCTCGGAGGCGTGGCGTGGCTGACCAGAGAGGAGGCCCATGACCGTTGAGCGCACGTTTGTGGATACCAACGTGCTCCTCTATGCCTACGATCCCGGCGCCGGGGCAAAGCACGAGCGGGCCGCTGCCGCACTCCACGAGCTGTGGGAGGCGCGCGCCGGAGTGCTCAGCACCCAGGTGCTCCAAGAGTTCTCCGTCAACGCGCGTAAGAAACTGGCGGCGCCCGACGCGGCGATCCTCAGGGTCGTCGGCGCGTACCGCGCGTGGGATGTGTGGCGCCCTGAGGTAGACGATGTGCTGGCCGCGATCTCAAGCGCCTCCGCCCACCAGCTCTCGTTCTGGGACGCGATGATCGTGGTGTGCGCGGCTCGCCTTGGGGCGACTCGGCTCTACACCGAGCACCTCAATCACGGACAAGTGATCGGCGGCGTTCGCGTCGTGAATCCGCTTCGGTAGAGCGAACTCCCCGCCGGCGCCGTATGCTGGGCGCTGTGCTCTTCCTCATCGACCTTGCCGTCGCCGCGCCCCTGGGCGACAACCTCGCCCGCGTGGACCGCAGCCCCGCCGGGTTCGCGGTCAGCTGCGCCGACGGGGAACGCGCGTGGGCCGAGTTTTCAAAGCTCTCGGGAATGCTGGGGACCGGGGGCGTCGGGCGGGAACGCTGGGCGCCGATCTTCGCCGCCGGCGCGCCCGTCGTCTCGGCGATCGACCCCAAGACACACCGCTACGAGTTCGCGTTCCCCTCCCCAGGCAGCACCGAAGCGGTCGCCGCCGCGCTCACGGCTGACGACCCGACCGCGGTCGCAGTGCTCGCGCCGACCGGTTGGCTGGTGCGGCGTCGAGACGAAGAGTACCGACTCCGTGTCGATGACGGCTGGGCCCACGTCGAGATCGGACCCGCCGCGCCTGACGTCACGGTCCACGAGGCGCCCGTCGCGCTGCTCGACGCGTTGCCGGGCGACGACGGCTGCCTCCTCGTAGGCCGGCTTCCCACCGAAGAAGGCGACGCGTTGGCCGGCGACTTCGGTGTCCACGTGCCGCTGGCGTCTGGTCAGCCCATCCGCTTCGCCATCGCGGGCACTTCGGCCGAGCTCGCGAGCGTGATTCCCCTGGCGCCGCGCGCACCGGTCGATATCCACACCCAGCTTGCGCCGGCAGCGGTTTTGTCCTTGGGCGTGGCCTTCGATCGGGTGGACTTGCGGTTGTTCTTCAAGGGGGGCGACCTCGCGCGGGCGCGGGCGCTCCAACGCCTCTTGCCCATCACCGCCGGGGTGATGTTCGCGGTGGTCGGCGAGGGCCCGGCCGAGATGCAGCTTGCCGCGGTGCTGCCCCTCGCAGACGTCGATGGCGCCGTGCTTTCAGCGGAGGTCGTTGCCCGACGTGCTGCGCGCGCGCTCCGGGCGATGAAGCTGAAGGTAGAGCGGCTGGACGCGACCCATTTTCGGGCCCAGGTGGACGAGGACTGGTTCTGGTTCGCCGGCCGGCCAGGCGCGCTGTACGGCTCGACCGGTCAGGCGGCGGTGTCCCAGATGGAGCAAGGGGGAGGGGCGAACTGGGCGGGCGCCGCCTTTGCAGACCAGGCGGCGCGCTTCCCGCTGGTGCTCAGTTCGTGGTTGATCCTCGACGCGGAGGGCAAGCCGCAGCGACTCGGGGACGCCGTCAGCCTCGCCCTCGGCGTCCATCACGGCGTCGTCACTGGCGAGTTGGTGCTGCCGCTGACACCCGCAGAGCTGGGCGGGTTTTTGGCGATGTTGCGGAAGCTGGGAGGCGATGAGGAGTAGGGCCGGCCAGGTGATCGGTGGCGTTCGGGTCGTGAATCCGCTTCGGTAGCCGCTCTCACACCAAGAAGTACCTCGGCGCGACCTCGACCACCTTGGTCCTGGACACCCCGACCTTCGTCGCGACGATGGCGCGTGCGCCACGCAGGACATCCTCGGCGTTGAACACCACCGCCTCTTCCAAAGCCAGGTTCTGAGCGACGCCCGGAACGTACTTCTGACCGAGCGCGACCGCCGGCAACCCCGGGAAGCGCTCGATGACATCGCCCTGGATCTGCCGGACGAAACCCGAGAAGGTGCGATCCTCCGCGGCGACCAACAGCCGCCCGGTGCGCGCGACGCTCTCGTACACCAACTCCATGTCCGGCGGGACCAGCGTTCGCAGGTCGATGATCTCGACCTCGACGCCCTCTTTGGCCAACGTCGTAGCCGCGCCCATGCACGTCCACACCGCGCGCCCCCACGCCACCAGCGTGATGTCGCGGCCTGGGCGGCGCACGATCCCCTTCCCGATAGGAACCGCCAGGTCCGCGGGAAGGTCGGGCACCTCGCCGCGCATGATCGACTTCTTGAGCGTCGTGATCGCATCGGGCTCGGTGGGCTCGCCAGGGAAGGCGGGACCGAGGGCCTGGCGATACATCCACTTCGGCTCAAGGCAGATGACCGGACCACGATACCGCGCCGCCGACATCAAAAGCCCGTACACGTCGAAGCTGGTGCTGGGCATGAGGATGGTCAGGCCCGGAATCGGCGTGAAGTACCCGTCGAGCGACATCGAGTGGTACACCGCGCCCCCGCCGAAGGGATCGACCGGCGTGCGCAGGATGGTGGCAAAATTGCTGCGTCCGTTGGTGCACCAGTACAGGTTGCCCATGTGGACGAGCCAATGGAACGCGTTGAGCGTGTAGTCGCCGAACTGGATTTCTGGTAGCGCCAACAGGTCGCGATGCAAACCCGCTCCGCATCCGGTGCCCAGGATGAGCGGCTCGTTGAGGGGCGCGTCGATGATCCGATCGGGAAAGAGTTTTTTGAGCCCCGCCGTGGCGGTCATGACCCCGCCAAGGCGTCCCACGTCCTGGCCCCAGAGCACGCCGTTGTGGTCGGTGATGATGTTCTTGAGCGCCGCGCGGATGGCGCCGGCGTAGGTGATATTCGTTTGCCCCGGCCCTGGAACTGGCTCTGCAACGTCGGGGAAGGGGGCGCGGATGTGCTCGAAAACGCTCTCCGGTGGGGGCTCGGCCTCGCCCCGAACCTGGTCGATGAGCGCGCGGACCTCTTCGTCCTGGCGGGCCATCACGTTGCCCAGCTCGTGGTGGGCGAAGAAATCGCGACCCTCGCCGATCACGCGCGACAGCACATCCCGCGTGGTGAGGTGACCTGCTGAAACCAACTCCCCACCGAAGCGGATGAGAGGATCGTCCTGCTTCAGGTCGTAGGTGACGTCGGCCGCGGAGGAGTGGCCGTTGAAGCGCGGCAGGTCGTGCACGTGCATGAAGACTGGCTTTCCCGTCTCCACGATGAAGCGCGCGGCCCGGTAGGTGGCCTGGTACACATCGGCGAAGTCGCGCCCGTCAGCCGAGATGAAGTGCATGCCGAAGCTCTCGGCGTACACCCCGAAGTCGCGGATGCCGCGCCCCTCGTGGGGCTGGGTCGAGATGGCGACGCGGTTGTCGGTGACCAGGAAAAAGGTCGGGAGTTCCCACACCGCCGCCGCGTTCATGGCGTCGTGCAGGTCCCCTTCGGCGGTGGTGCCGTCCCCGATGATCGCCATCGACAACGAGCCCGAAACGCCCTTGACCTTGAAGCCCTTCGCGTAGCCGGCGGCCTTGCCAAGCTGCATCCCAACCGGAGATTGTACCGGGAGAATGCCCAGCTCGGGCATGTCGAGGTGGTAGACCATCTGTCGCCCACGCGACATGCGGTCGGTGTCCTTGCTGAACTGCTGGCGCAGCACGTCCAAGGTAAAGTCAGAGTAGCCGCCAAGTTTGGCCCACATCGCGCACAGCGCACCGGAGCGGTAGTGCGGGACGATGCCGAACTTGGACCGATCGCAGGCCTTGTGGAGCGCCAACGCCGTCGCGGTGCCGTGCACTTCTTCGCCGGGACCCCAGATGGCGAACTTCACCTCGCCGCGGCTGACCAGCCGCACGATCTGTTCTTCGGTGGAGCGGCTGCGCGAGGCCACCTCATAGGCCAACGCCAGCTCTTCCGCGGTCGGGGCGGGAATGTCGGCGTAGGACGGGACCGGGATGATGGCCAAAGCGACTCCGAAGCGCCGGGCTGCTAACCGAAAACCCTCAATCCTGCGGGCAGGTCAAGACCACGCAAGCCTGGGTGATCTTGCCCTCCCGGACCGTGATCTCTTCGTTCACCGCGAGGCAGGTGCGGCTGCCGCGGGTCCAACTCGCCTCGAAATCCCAGATGCCCGCGCCCAGGGTCTTTTCGACCAGCCCGTCCCCGCTGGTGGTGCCGATGGTCTGCACGCCGCCGGTCCTGGCGGGCTCCAGCGCGTAGGTCCGATAGGCGACGTAGTAGGGGTCGTTGACGTCATCGCTCTGATCGGTGATCACGCGCACCTTCAGGGTGCCGCTGCCAGGGTTGGCGTCGCCACCCTCCTCCTCCAAGGTGGCGCCGTCGAAGGTGGCGTCGCTGCAGAATTCCGGCTCCGGCTCGGCGGTTTCGGTGTCGGTGGCCGCGCAGGAAGCGAAGAGCAGTACCGGAACGAGAGACATCATCCGGGCAGCTTACCGCGCTTTGAACGAGGAGTCACCCATGCCGCGGGCCGCTGAAACGATGGCGGTGTGCGGTCCCGACCCCTCGATCCCCACCCGCCAAGGCCACGGGGTGCTGGTGCGCTCCAGGGCCACCCCCAGTAGCGGCGTCCAGCCCCCCTCCGCCCGTGACGTCCGCGGAAGCCTCCCGGTGCAGCGCTGGATGCTGGGTCCTGAGGGGTGGACCATGCCCGTGTGCGAGGTGGCGACCGTGGTGGGTCAGTCCTACCGCTACGAGTGGGCGGCGGAGGACGGCAGCGCCACGTTCGGCATCACCGGGGAGTTGCTGGAGTCCGAGCCGCCCTCGGCGGAGTGTCAGCACCGAGAACATGATCGGCATGGACGACCCCGGCTCCGGCATGGTGGATGGGATGGAGAGCTCTGACGACCCCGTGTGAGATGTATGTGAGATGCGACCACAGCCGCGGCGCGGTATCCCTTCGCCTCACCCCGAGCCTGCCATGCTGCTGTCTCTCCTGCTCCCCTCCGCCCTCGCCTCCGACGTCCTGATCTTGTGGGACAGCACCACGGCGGGGGTGCCGGCCATCCAGGCGTCCTTGTAGTCCGCTGGGCACACCGTCACCCTCTCGGATACCATCCAGTACGACTTCGACGGCACGAACCCGCCGCTGGCTGGGTTCAACGTCGTCATCCACCTCAATGGTGACACGTACGATTACGACATGGTCGAGGCGGGACAGCAGGCGCTCGTGGACTTCGTCGCCGCCGGCGGGGGCTTCCTGCACCAGGAGTGGAACGCCTACACCCACGACGAGGCGCTGAAGTACCAGCTGCTCGCGGACCTCACCCTGCTCGTCCGAGGTTCGGCCGGTGACGTGGGCACCTGGACCGTCGTGCCCGGTCGGGAGGGGCATCCCGTGGTGGCAGGCGGCAGCATCGCCGTCAGCGGCATCGGCAACTATGGGCTGGCGCGCGTGTACGAGACCGACCCCAGCGTCGTGCTGATGACGATGGCCGGCTACGACGCCGTCGTCGCTCGCGAATGGCACGAGGGCCGTATCGTCGGCATGGCGGTGGCCGGCACCTACGCGGGGCAGGACCCCTACAGCCCGGAGTTCCTCGGCCTGATCAACGACTCGGCAGCCTGGCTGGGAGAATGCGATCGCGACGGCGACGGCCACGAGCGGGAGTTCTGCGGCGGCGACGATTGCGACGACGACGACGCGATGGCCCTTGGCCCGGCGACCTTCTACGCGGACGTCGACGGCGACGGGTACGGCGGGGTCGCCGAGACCTTCTGCGAGAGCCCCGGGGAGGGATGGTCGGAGGTTGACGGCGACTGCGACGACAACGACGCCGCGGCCTTCCCCGGCGCCGCCGAGGAGCCGTATGACGGCGTCGATCAGGACTGCGATGGCGCCGACCTCTGCGACGTCGACGGCGACGGCGCGGACGCTGACGCCTGCGGTGGCGAAGACTGTGACGACGAAGACGACACGATTGGCCCCGACGCGCCCGTGCAGATGGACGACGGCATTGACCAGAACTGTGACGGGGTGGACGAGGTGACCCCCACTGCCGATGACACCGGTGAGCCCGCCGATGGCGACGGCAAGGGCGATGCACCCGCCGCCGGCTGCGGGTGTGACAGCGGCGGTGGGGCGGCCGGCGTCGGTGCCGGGCTCCTGGCGGCGGGGCTCCTCCTCCGGCGTCGCCGAGTCTAGGTAGGGCCAGGGAGGGGGAGCGGGTCTGACCGGCAGACCGTGACGTACGTGCGAAAGCACCTCGCGACGGTTTTGCCGGGGCTGAGCGCGTCGAGAACGGGTGCGGGTGTGGCCGCTCACGAACATCGCCATACCCTCGCTCACGGGAACGTGGCCACACCCGATCCCAGCGCGAGGTAGACGGCATCGAGATCGCTGAACGCGCTGGGGTGGTACACCTTTCGTAAGCAGTACCCTGGCGATTTTGGTAAGCGGCGACAGTCTGAGGTGGTTTCCGTTCCCGGGAGAGGTGGTGGCCGAGCTGCGGGCGGAGGCTTTGACACCCGCCCGCTGAGCAGGCTCGGTGCGAGCCTACTGATACCAGGGTTCGAGCAGCTCGTGCCACGAGTCGGATTGTTGCTCGTACTCGGCCTCGCAGCGCCCCCCGGCGATCCGCGATTCCAGATCGGGGAAAATCTCCACGAGGTACTCGTACCCACGAGGGTCGGAGCCGTAGACCCAACACAACAGGCTGTAGAAGCGTTGCATGTTCATCGAGTGTTCATCAGCGAAGTTGGGCTCGCCGCCGGAATCCTGCTCAATGAGGAGCCAGAAGAGCGCAGCGTAGACGACAGCGTCGGGCGCACCGCCATCGATCAGAGCCACAGCGGAAAACGAGTCGACGGCGTCCTCCTCTCTTCCGGGAACCGGCAGCCCGTACACGTCGATCAGTCCGTGACCAACCTCGTGAAAGAGGATGAAGACCCACGCCGCCGACGAGGCGGAGAGGATGTCCTCCTCGGTCTCCAGCGCGCCGTCGAAGAGCTCGACGACCCGGGCCTCCATTTCGTAGCACATGGTGATGCGCTCCCCATCCCAGGTGGCATTCTCCATGCCACATTTCTCATGGCGAATGTCGATGTCGATGGGGAGCCGGTACTGCTCGTTGAGGTAGTCGTTGGAGCCCTCCAACCACTCTTTGGTCCAATCGGCGTAGTCCTCGTAGCCGCCGTCGCTGCCCCATCGCAGGCGGAAGTCGCCGACGTCTTCGTACTCGTCGGGCTCATCGGCGGCGCCCGTCTCGTCGGCCGTGGTTCCGGGGGGAAAGAGAAAACACCCCGACAGGGTGCCCAGTAAGGCGACGCTCGCAGAGATTGACCGCATAGGCTTCCCCCGGACAAGTGGTGGGTGCGGAGCGTAATGTCGCCTCGACCTGTACGCCATGGTCGCGAGGCGCAACTGGGGAGGCTCGCTTGACCGCAGCATCTCCGGGTTCAATGTGTACCTTCGCGGCTGGTTCGGCTTCTTCTCGGTCTGCACCGGGGAAACGCGGACGATGCAGGGGTTGGACGCGCACATCCGGCGACGGCTGCGCGCAATCCAGCTCAAACACTGGAAGAAAGGCCCAACGATTGTCCGTAACCTCATCGCGATGGGCATCCGGAGCAAGACCGCATGGGCGACCGTGTACGACGGCCGCCGCAGCATCTGGCACCTTTCCCATCGCCCCGCCGTGGACCGAGCCCTCAACCGGATGTTCTTCACCCGGAAGAAGCTCGTGTCCCTGGCGAACCTGTGGGATGCGGTTCACGCCGCGTCCCCCATCGAAGCCCTCCTTGGGCAGCTCCCGCTGTTCGGAGGATGGTCGAGGCCGTAAACCGGCCGGCGCTGCGGGGAACACCCGTGAAACGCACCGTCCCGAAGAGCCGTGTGTGAACAGCACAAGTACGGTTCCGTGGGAGGGGCCGCCAGGCAACTGCCGGTCCCTACCCGATATATGATGGAACGGCCCGGTAGGGGAAGGGGCCTCGCCCCTTCCCCCTGTTTCTGGATAAGAATGCTACGGTGTCGTTGTGGACGAGCTGGACGCCATCGCCGCGCGGGTGGTCGGGCGCGACCCCGACGGGGCCCGCGGACCGTGGACCCTGGAGCTGTACCCTACCCTGGTCTGCAACCTCTCCTGCCGCTTCTGCGACACGACGCTGCGGCACCAACGCCCCAGCGGGGAACTGAGCGCGGCGCGGATGCTGGCGCTCGTCGACGAGGCCGCGGCGATGGGCGCACGACGGGTGATGGTGCTCGGCGGCGGGGAACCGCTGATCGCGCCGCACACGATCGACGTGATGCGACGCGTCAAGGCCCGCGGATTGTGGGGGAGCCTCACCACCAACGGCACGCTGATGGGACCGGCGGTGCGCGCCGCGCTGGTCGAGATGGCGTGGGACGAGGTGCACATCTCCATCGACGGCGCGCGCGCCCGCACCCACGATCACCTTCGCGGGCACGCGGGCGCATTCGCGCGCACGGTGCGGAACGTCTGTGCGCTGCGAGCCGCACGGGATCGGGCCCAAAGCGGCCCTCGCCTGTCGTTACACACGGTCCTGACTCGCGACAACGTCGACGAACTGGACGCGTTGATCCACCTCGCCCACGCGCTCGGCGCGGACGCGGTCGAGCTCGATGCCCTGGTCGCCTACCGCCCCGAGCAGCTGGCGTTTGCCTTGGGACCCGAGGACGAGAGCCGACTCGGCGAACGTTTGCGCGCGGGCATCGCCGTCGCCGAGCGTCTGGGGATCCGCACCACCTACGCCCGGTTCTTGGACCCCGGTGCCCGCGCCCGTGGCGAACTTCTTCCACCCGCGCCCGTGGTGGCTGGCGACGCCCCCGATTTCGCGCGCGCCCCCTGTCTCAAAGCGTGGCATCACCTCACCGTCGCTGCCGACGGCCGCGTGGCGGCCTGCTGTGTCCTCGCCGGCGAAGGCGGGAGTGTCGCTGAAACCTCGCTGGCGTCGGTGTGGCAAACCGATCCCTTCCTGCAAACCTTGCGGGCGGGAATGCTCCAAGGTCGGCCGACGGGGCGGTGCGTGGAATGCAGCGAGAACCTGCTCGTCCACGAACGCGCCATCTCGGCACGCCTGCCGATGGCGCTCGCATGAACGTGAACCTCGAGCTGACCGATCACTGCAACCTGCGGTGCACGATGTGCAGCCAATCTCTCCGGGACGAAGCCCACGGCGCCCCTCACCGCTTCATGCCCTTCGAGGTCTGGGAGGCCGGCATCGAGGGGTTGGCCGGCATGCCCGAGGTGACGCTATGCCCCCACTGGCTCGGCGAGCCGACCCTTCATCCGGAGTTCGACCGCTATGTGCGCCACGCGTTCGATCACAATGAAGGTAACGGGCGCTTCCGCCATTTCAAGCTGCATACCAACGCGGTCATCCTCCCCGAGGAGCGCGCGCGGCTCCTGGTAGAGCTGGCGGGGCGCACCGACGCGGCGCCCGACACCTTCTTGGCGGTGCACTTCTCGATCGACGCGTTCGCCGCGGACACCTACGCCAAGGTCAAAGGTGCCGACCGTCGCGACGTGGTCTTCCGCAACGTCGAGCGGTTCCTGGCGTTGCGGGGCGATGCCCGGCGCCCGGTGGCCCACCTCGCCTTCGTGGTCCAGGACGGCAACACCGACGAGGTCGTGCCCTTCGTCGAGCACTGGCGCAGCCGACTCGACGCGCTCGGTCGCCACCCCGTATTGACGGGCGACTGGCCACCGATGGACCGGGACGCGGTCTACCTGCGGCGCTGGAACACCGGCGATCAGGCCCACGCGGACGCGCTGCACGCCGACGCTTGCTTGTCAGTGGGCTTGGAACCGCCGCCGCGTCCGGCCGGCGCCTTCTGATGTGGTTGGTGTTTTTGACGGGCTGCGACCGGCTCACCATCGGCGACGAAGAGGAGCGCATCCGGGGGGCGTTGTGGTTCGAGCCGGTCTACGCCAACCTCCCTGGCTTCGCCGTTGCGGTGGTCGCGAACTCGCCCTTGCCCTGTGAGCCCGCCGACACCCCCCAAAACCCTCGGACTTTGGTGGACGAAATCGCCAGCGCCGAGGCGTGGTGGGCGGGACAGCTCGGGTCCGCAGCCACCCGCGAAGGCGCGGCGCTGGTGATCCTGTGGTTCCCGGAGGGGGCAAACGGCGATGAGGTCACGACAGATTTGGCCCCAGGCGTCGGTCCCGGAGGGCTTACGTGGCGCGTGTTCGAAGCGGAGTTGACCGATCGGGTTGGCGCGATCTCGACCTGGAACCCGACGCAGTGGGAGGCCGTGGACGACGCGACCGGCGAGGCGACGGTGGTCGCGGAGGAAGACAGCGTCGGCATCGAGTTCACGCTCGGCGAGTGGTCGGGGGACGTCACCGCGGAGCGGTGTGATGCGACGGAGATCGCGCGGGGGCTGATGGGGGTGCTGGCGGGGCGCTGAGCGCGCCCCTGGGCATGCGCCGCGCCGCCCAGGCCCATGAACCGCTCGCAGTTCAGATTACTCCTCCACCCCTTCGATCGCCTCTTCCAGCTCGGCGTGGGTCTTGGGGTCGGTGTTGCCGATCGCGTCCAGACCGCGCCGCCACACCACCGCCGCACCGGGCCGGTCTCCGGACTCTTTCTTGGCCATGCCGTAGGCGTAGTATCCGGGGCCGTTGCCCGCGTGCAGGCCGAGCAGCGTTTCGAAGGTTGCGAAGCATTCCGGCCATTCTTTGACCTTGCGCAGCTCCATTCCCAGGGTGTAGAGCCCGAAGCGATCAGCGGGTTTCTTGGCTACGTAGTCGCGGACAAAAGCGAGACGATCGGACACGGGGCGGCTCCATCGGAAAATACGGGCGGCGCGAGGGCGCCCAAAACGGTATCCTGGCGCCTGTTCCTTGGGTGGTGACGTGCGGTACTCGATCTTGCTCCTGCTCCTCGCCTGTGACGGCGGCATCATCAACGACAACGTGGGTGGTGGGAAAGACACCTCCCCCGCGGCCTCGCCCGACCCGCAGATCGTCGTCACCGCCACCGGCATCGAAGCGGGGGACACCGACCCGGTGCTCGACTTCGGCGATGTACAATTTGGCAAGCTCTACCAGCAGTTCGTCAGCGTCACCAACATCAGCACGGACGAGTTGGAGGTCTCCAGCGTCACGACCGAGGCGCCGTTTTCGGCCAACCCGCTCTCGGTGAACGTGTCTCCGGGCGGTACCTCACAGATCACCGTGGCGGTCACGTCCAATGCCTACCAGGACTTCGCTGCGGACCTGATCTTCGAGAGCAACGACCCGGACGACGGCACGTTCGTGGTGCGGCTGACGGCGAGCACCATCATCGACGCTGACGATGACGGATACGACCGCCTCGACGCGGGTGGGGACGACTGCGACGACGAGGACCATGCTGTCAACCCCGGCGCCAGTGAGCTCTGGTACGACGGCATCGACCAGAATTGCGACGGCGAGTCGGACTACGACCAGGACGAAGACGGCTTCGAAACCGACGACCACAACGAGGACGAGACCGCGGGGGGCGGCGACTGCCAGGACTCCAACGTCGAGTACTATCCGGGCGCTCCGGACGTCCCCTACGACAACCGGGACACCAACTGCGACGAAGCCGACGACTACGACTACGATGGCGACGGCTCCCGCTCCTCCGACTACGGCGCCGGCCTGGACTGCGACGACAACGACGCCGACGTCAACATCAGCTCCGACGAGCAAATCAACGGCAAAGACGACGACTGCGATGGCACGATCGATTCGTCCTGCGAGATCGACCAGAGCGAGTACCTCTACGTGGGGCGCGGCAACTACGATCAGGCCGGCTACAGCATCGCGATCGGGGACCTCGACAACGACGGCCTGGCCGAGCTCGTGGTGGGCGCGCCCTACTACAACGCCAGCTCCGCGGGCAGCAATGGTCGCGGCCTGGTCGCGCTTTTCCAGGGCGGGGCCACCTTGCCGACCTCTCCCGGTGATCTCCGCGACGCCGTCTACGATATCCAAGGCGACGGCTCGGCAGACGGGCTGGGCTTCTTCGTCAGCGTGCTCGGCGACTACGACGGCGACGGGGTCGACGACCTTGCGATGTCCGCGGTGCCGGTCAACAGCAACGGCGGCGCCGTCTACGTCCTAAACGGGTCCGATGCCATGCGCGGTCGCGACCTGAGCGACGCGGTGGTCACCGTGGCTGGCTCGTCCAGCCAGTACGCCGGTCGCGGCATCGCCACCGACATCGATCTGGACGGGGACGGCCTGCAAGACCTGATGCTGGCGTTCCTCAGCAGCAGCAACAACGCGGTGGCGCTTGAGTACGGCGGTGGCACCGGCGCCCTCAGCACCTCCTCGACCGACGCCCAGTGGAGCTACAGCGGCACCTCGGACGTGTTTTACCGCAACCTCGGCGCCGGTTCGGACCTCGACGGCGACGGCTACCAGGACATGCTCTTCTCCGACGGCACGGTGGACTCCCCGAGCACCGACTCCGGGGCGGTGTGGGTCGTGTGGGGCAGTGGGGCCCGCTACAGCGGCAGCACCACCTTCGGTAGCGTCGCCAGCACGCTCGGCTACGGCGCCGCGTCGGAGAACTTCGGCTTCGCCAGTCAGGCCGGCGACGACCTTACCGGCGACGGGGTGGATGACCTGTGGGTGTTCGAGCAGGCCACCGCGCTGTACGCCTTCGCAGGCGGCGCCTACCTGCGCTCCACGATCCTCGACACCGACGACGCGCTGGTGACCTATACATGGGACTCCAGCACCGCCGACGTCGAGGTGCTCCGCCGCGGCGGGGACTTCACCGGGGACGGGATCGACGACATGTTCCTGGGCCTGCCGGACGAGACCTACGGCGGGGTGATGTACGTCAGCTCCGACTTGTGCTGCTCGACCGACACCGCGACGCTGTCGTACCCGATCGAAGACTTCTTCGGCGGCTCGGCCGAAGGCCTCAGCGACAACGAAAACGGCGTGCTGGGGTGGGGCATGCCCCCGCGCGGCGCCGACATCGATGGCGATGGCGACGACGACTTCGCGGCGGGGGACCCCGAGAAGCTCTCGTCGACCAGCACGATGGAAGGCGAAGTCTACGTGTTCATGAACGAGAATCTGGGGGGGTAGCCGCCGGGCGTCGATCCCAACTTCCTGGTCCTAAGCCTCCTCTTCCTCGCCCTCGGCGAACATCGCTTCCGCGGCGAGCTGGACGCGCGCCAGGAGCTCTTCGTCCTCGACCGCCTCGAAGGACTCGGCGCCGTCCTCGTCTTCACTGTAGTGGTAGACGTAGACGTTCGTCGCCTCGGCGTCCTCATCCATCTCGGACACCGGGCACAAGAGTGCGAACTGTTCTTCGTCCAGCTCGACGAGGCCCAACCAGTAGTTGTCGACCTCGTTGCCGTCGGCATCGATGAGGGTGACGATGTCGTCGCCTTCTTCGTGATCGCAGGATTCGTCGTGTTCGTGCTGGTGGTCGTGGGTCTTGTCTTCGTCGCTGGCGGACATGGGGCTCTCGGGTGTTTGCGGGTGCTATCCAGTCACGCCCAAGACCGCCCGCGACGATGCGGCAACGCCCGAGCTACCCGTTGCGACGCTCGAAGTCGCGCATGAAGTGCACCAGCGCATCGACACTGTCCTGTTCCAAGGCGTTGTACAGGCTGGCGCGAAGCCCGCCGACCGAACGATGCCCCTTGAGCCCGTCGAGCCCGGCGGCCTTGGACTCTTTGACAAAGGTGTCTTCGAGCGCTTCGTTCGGGAGGCGCCACGTGACGTTCATGACGCTGCGACTGGCCACCTCGGCGTGGGGGCTCCAGAAGCCGCTGCGGTCGAGCTCAGCGTAGAGCGTGCCCGCCTTTTGGCGGTTCTTTTGGATCATCGCGGGCATGCCGCCATTGCCGTCCATCCACGCCAAAACCCGATCCAGCACGTAGATGCCGACACAATTGGGCGTGTTGTACATGCTGCCGTCTTTGGCCGCGACCTTGTAGTCGAGCATGGCCGGCAGCCCCTCGGGCACGCGGGCGAGGGCCCACGGAGAGAGAGCGACGAGAGTCACGCCGCTGGGACCCAGGTTTTTCTGGGCACCCGCGTAGATCAGCTCGTGGGCGCCGATGTCGCAGGGAACGCCAGCGATGTCAGAGCTCAGGTCGGCGATGAGCCGGTGGCCCTGCGCGTCGGGCTGGTGGTGGTACTCGGTGCCGTAGATCGTGTTGTTGCTGGTGTAGTGCAGGTACACCGCGCCTTCACGGACGGTGTACTCGCCGTCTTGGGGCACTCGCTTGAAGTTGTTGGGCGCGTCGTCCCAGATGGCCTTGGCGTCGCCGATGCGCTTGGCCTCTTTGATCGCCTTTTGGGCCCAGGTGCCGGTGACCAGGTAGTCGGCCTGGTCGCCAGGGCGGAGCAGGTTGAGCGCAGTCATGTAGAACTGCAGCGAGGCGCCACCTTGCAGAAAGAGCACCGTGTAGTCGGTGGGCACGCCCAAGACCCGCTTGACGCGGGCCTCGGCGCCGTCCACCACCGCCTGGAACGTCTTGCTGCGGTGGCTGATTTCCATGAGCCCGATGCCCGAGCCGTTGAGGTCCAGCAGATTGGCGCGGAGCGCCTCCACGACCGACACGGGAAGCACAGCGGGGCCGGCGGAGAAGTTGTGAATGCGAGCCATTGGTTACTCCGAGATGGCGACGCAGGACGCCGCGTAGATGTTGGAATCGCTCTGGATCCGGGAGAGCGCCGCGGCCGAGACCGGCGCGGTGATGGCGATGCGGGCGCAGGCCGCCTCACCCCCCGAGAAGATGATGTTCTGCATGTCTTGGACATTGACGCCGGCCTCGCGCAGGACCCCGAGCACGTGGGCAAGCACGCCGACGCGGTCCGCGTGGCGCACGACCAGCAGATGGGTGGCGGCGGTCCGCTTCGCAAGGTTCACGCAGTTGGGGATCGGCGCTCCGTCGCGGTAGGCGGCGACGATGCGGACGCACTCTTCGCCGACGGCTTCTTCGGCCTCGTCGGTGCTGGCGCCGATGTGGTGGGTGCCGTACACCGTGGGCTCGTCCACCAGCGGGTGGTGGTAGTCGGCCTGCGCTGCGGTGGGCTCGTCCGGAAAGACGTCGGTGCCGACCCGGAGCTTCTTCTCACGCACCGCGCGCAGCAGGGCGTCGCTGTCGACCACCTCGGCGCGGGCCGTGTTGATGAAGGTGGCGCCGGGGCGCATCGCCGCAAAAACGCTGTCCCCGATGCGACCACGGGTTTCCTTCACCAGGGCCAGGTGCACGCTGACCACGTCCGCCGACTGCACCGCAGCCTCCATCGTGGGGGCGTCGACCACGCCGAGCGCGGCGGCGTCGGCGTCGGGGAAGGTGCGCTGCCACGCGACGAGCTTCATGCCCATGGCGGCGGCGCGGACCGCGACCTCGCGGCCGATCTGCCCGGCGCCGAGAATGGCGAGGGTGCGCCCGCGTAGGCCACGCGCCACGCCGAAGTTCTTCTTGTCCCACTTTCCGGCGCGGAGCGCGGCAACGTTGTCGCTGATGCGGCGGTCGGCATTGATCATGTGGCCGATGGCCAGCTCGGCCACTGCAACGGCGTTTTTGCCGGGGCAGTTGGTGACGTAGACCCCCTTGGCCGAAGCGGCGACCAGGTCGATGGTATTGACGCCGGCGCCAGCGCGGATGATCAGCGAAAGCGAGCGCCCGGCGGCGACATCGGCCGCCGTCACCTTGGTGCTGCGCACGATGAGCACTTCCGGGTCCAGCTCTGCGATGCGCGCAGTCAGCGCCGCATCGCGCGAAGTGGTGTCGATCGTGACGATGGCGCCGATGTCCTGGAGGTGCCCCTTCACAAACGGGGCGAGCTTGTCGGCGACGAGGATGCGCATGGGGAGCTCCGGCCGGCACGGCTATCATCCCGTCCCCGACGCCGCGCACTCCAGGGCTCTATCGTGCTGCCATGGCATCCCTGGAACCAGTAGCGACGATTTTGCGGCCTCCAACGCGCCCGGCGAGTTAATCGTGGCCACGATGGCTCGCATCGTGCTCGCCGACGCCAACGAAGCGATGCGGCGCTCCGTGTACCGCGTTTTGACGCAGGCGGGCCATGTTGTGGTTGCGGTGGCCACCCCGGCCGAGGCGATGGACCACATCGCCTCGCTGCGGGTCGACGTGCTGCTGGCGTCGGACGAGCTTGGCGTCACCGAAGTGATCGAGCTGCTCTCGCGCGCGCGTGACTGCGCGCCCGGCGCGATGCGCGTCCTCGTCGCGGCGGCCTCAACCGAGGAGGCCGACCGCGCGCTGTCCGCGGGGCTGGCCCACCGCGTTTTGCGGCGCCCGTTTCAGGCCGAACAGCTCGAGGCCGAGGTCCGGCACCTCGAAGAGACGGTGGCCCACGTCCGGCAGGCGGTCGGCGACGCGACCGACGCCGCGTTGCACTACCGGCTCTTTCAGGAGTGCTTGGACGGCGACCTGCTTTCGCTCGCCGTGCAGCCCATCGTGCGGGCAGGTACGCGCAGCCTCTACGCCGCGGAGCTTTTGCTCCGTTCGCGACACCCGCGTCTGGACGGGCCGATGAGCATCCTGGACGCCGTCGAACGATGCGATCGGGTGCAACACCTCGGGGAACTGGTCAGCGGGCTGGCGGCAAGGTGGCTGCAGCGGGTCCCGCCGAGTCTGACGGTCTTCGTGAACACCCACCCCGCGCAGTTCGCGTCGGCAGAGGGCGTCAAGGGGTTTGCGGCGCTTGAGCCCTGGGCGGACCGTGTGGTGCTTGAGATCACCGAGCGAGCACCATTGTCCGACTTCCACGGCGCGGAGGACGCGCTCCAAGAACTGGGCCGTCGGGGCTTCCGCATCGCTGTGGACGACATCGGCAGCGGCTACAACAGCCTCTCCGTCCTGGCGGAGTTGGCTCCGGCGTTCATCAAGGCGGACATGTCCATCGTCCGCAACGCCGACCGCGAGCCGCGCAAGCAGCGACTCCTCCAGCTCCTGGCCAGCTTCGCGTCGGCGACCGGCGCCGAGCTCATCGCGGAGGGTGTCGAGACCGCCGCCGAAGAGGCGACGGCCGTTCAATGCGGCGCCCACTATCTACAGGGCTACCACCTCGGCCGCCCGACGCTGGAGTGGCGACAGGGCGGTTAGGTGCGCGGCATCAGAACGCCGGTTGGCTCAGGTCAGACCACGCCGTGACGTTGTCCCCTCCAGCCCGGGGCATGCGCACGCGGAAGGTCGTCCCCTCGCCCAGCTCACTCTCGAGATCGACCTGCCCGCCCATGTCGTCGTGGATGATGCGGTGCACCAACGCCAGGCCCAGCCCGAGGCCCTCCCCGGCCGCGCGGGTGGTGAAGAACGGATCCCAGATCCGAGCCCGGTCCGCCGCCGAAATGCCGCGACCCTCGTCGCGCACGACCAAGATGACATGGTCGCCCTCCACCGAGGTCTCAACCCACACCCTGCCCGGCCCGGAAAGCGACTGCACCGCGTTGGACACGAGGTTCAGTGTGACCGCGCCCACGCTCACCGGGCTGCCCAGCACCGTTCCGACCGCGCCGAGGCTCACCTCAAGCCGCACGCCAGCGGGCAGCGAGCCCTCCGCCAAGCGGAGCACGCCGCGCACCTCGTCATCGACGCTGACCGGCACCCGCGCCTGACCCCCACGCGCGAACGCCTGAAGCCCGTTGACGATGGTCACGATGCGTTCGCCGCCCTCGACGATCCGGTCGAGCGCTTCGGCCACCGCCGCCACTTCGGCCAGGATGGGGGCCCCTCCGTCCAACTTCTCGACTGAGCTTCCGATCTTCTGCAGGCGGCTGCGCGAAGGCCTCGCGAAGTTGAGCAAGAAGTTCACGGGGTTCTTCACCTCGTGTCCGATGCCGGATGCCAACTGCCCGATGGCGGCGAGCTTCTCCGCGCGAACCGCCCGGACCTGCGCGTCGCGCACCTCGCCAAGCGCCCGGCCCAACGCGGCGTTGGTGTTCGACAGCGACAATTCCGCGGAACGCAGCACCACGAAGTTCCGGACGCGGGCGCGCAGCTCGCGCACCGAGAAGGGCTTGGTGAGGAAGTCGGAGGCGCCCAGCTCCAAGGCGTCGTCGCGCACTTCGGCGTCGTCGTGCGCGGTCAGCAGAATCACCGGCAGTGTACGGAGCGCCGGGTCGCCGCGCACGGCGCTGACCAGCCCGCGGCCGTCCATCCGAGGCATCATCATGTCGCAGACGATGACCACCGGCAGGACCGACCGGAGCAGCTGCAGCGCCTCCAGCCCATCGGCTGCCTCAACCACGCGGAAGTCGTCGGCGAGCGAGCTGCTGACGAACTGACGGAGGCGGGCGTTGTCCTCCACCACCATCACCAAGGCGCGTCCGTCTTCTGTCGGCACGACCCCGGTGGGCCCGAGGCTGGCGGCGCCGAGCTCGCTCTCGAAATCGAGGAGCAGTTGCCGGGCATGGGCGCTCCGTTGTGCCTCGGGCACACCGTCCGAGGCGGGCAGCCGTACCTCGAAGGTGGTTCCCAGCCCAAGCCGCGAACGCACGGCCACCGTGCCTCCGTGAAGCTCCACGAACTCCTTCACCAACGCCAGGCCGAGGCCGGCGCCTCGAGCGCTGGGCGTCTGCGCGGAGCGCCCGAACCGCAGGAAAAGATCCTCCTGGTCCTCCAGCGCGATTCCCGGCCCGGTGTCCTCGACCGCGAACACCAACTCGGGTCCTGCTTCTCGAAGGCTCAACCCCACCGTGCCGCCGCGTGGTGTGAACTTCAGCGCGTTGGAGAGCAGGTTGAACACCACCTGTTCAAGGATGCCCGCGTCACCCTTGGTGGGGACCGACGTCGTGATGTCGACACGAAGGTCAATGCCCTGGCGTTCCGCAAACGGGCGTGCAGCGGCCACCACCAGCGATAGGATCGCGCGGAGGTCCACTGGGGCGGCGCCGATGTCCCGGCGCCCCGCGTCCAAGCGGGCGAGGTCGATCAGATCTTCGATGCGGCGCCGCAGCGCGAGCATGTCGAGGTGCAGCGACTTGACGGTGGGCCGGAGGGCGCTGGGTAGCGCCGGGTCCTCCAAAAGAGCGGCCAAGGGCGACAACGCCAGCGTCAGCGGCGTGCGAAGCTCGTGGGAGACGTTGGCGAAAAAGCGGTTCTTCAGCTTGTCGACCTGGCGGAGCATCTCGTTGGCGGCGGAGAGGTCCGCGGAGCGCATTTCCAAGGACCACGACAGCTCGAAACGCCGCCGCCGCTCCTGAAACAGCACCCAGGCGCTCATCGTGGAGATGACGGCGGTCACCACGACGAAGAAGCTGTTGTTGGTGAAGGCGGCGAGGTCGGAGGGCCCACCGTGCACAAGCGGCGGCAGGAGAAAGCTCCCGGCGATCACCGCATTGACGGCAGCGGTGTGCCCCGGACGCCAGGGGAAGAGCACCCCGTTGAACAACATCGCCAGTGTCAAACCGGCATAGTAGGGCGAAACCCCCGGGTCGAGGTACGAGACCATCGCCGACACCGGCAGCGCGGCCGACAAAAGCGCCAGGTACCCAAGGGCGGTCACGGATTGGCGCCCGCGCCGGGTGTACACACCAGCCAGGACCAGCGCCAAGACCCCCGAGGCGGCCAGCCGCCAAGTCAGGAAGAGCCCGGCGTGCTCCGGTTGCGCGATGCGATCGAGAACGTAGAAGCTCGGCACCACGACGACACCGAGGGTGGCCGCGAAGCGCAGGCTCTTGACCATCTCCGCGCTGACGTCGGCTCTGAACGCCGACGTCAGCGTGGGCTCAGCCATCCTTGATCGCCGTGAGCACCAAGGCCAGGGGTGGGTCGCCGAATGTGGGCTCGACCGACTGGATGACCAGCCCGTGCCGGCGAATCCGCACTTCCAGGTCCTCTCGCTCGTGGAAGCGGAAACGTCCATCCAGCTCGAACTCGAGCAGGCTCGCCGCCCGGTTGAGGTAGTCGCGCAGCGCGCTGCCAAGGCGCGCCGCACCCCAGCCCTCCAAAACCTGGGTGTCTCCGCGCTCCAACTTCGTCCGAAGGCGTGCCACGGTGCCGCTCATGTCGACATCCGGGCGCAGTGTAGAGACGACGAGACGACCGCCGGGGCGCAAGATCCGCACGACCTCATCCAAGAGCGGTCCGGGCTCGCCCACGTAGGGGAGCACCAGGGACATCAGCACGGCATCGACGCTGCCATGCGCGAACGGGAGGTTCGGCCGCTCCCGCAACGTCAGGTCCACCACCTGATAGCGGACCGTCGGGAGCGCCACTCCGATCTCCGCCGCTGCTGCCGCCACATTTCGCCGCGCGCGCTCCAAGACCTCCGGAACCAGATCCACCGCGTCGATCACCAGACCCGGGGCGCGGTCACCGACGGTCCGGACCATGGCCGCGACGGCATTCCCCGTCCCACAGCCGAGATCGACCACGCGCATGCCGGAGGTGAGCTCGAGACGCTCCATCTGGAGGCCCATCAGCTCGTTGTACTCGTCGGTCAAGGCGAGCAGGTCGAAGCCGAGCGGGTTGTCGCGATTGCCAAGGAGGTAGTCTCGCCAGTAGGCGACCGCGTCGAACGGCGTCTCCCGAAGCCGCGCCCGTTCACGCTTCAGCGTGCGTTCCATCACCCAGGTCGAAGGGGTGACGCCCTTGATCTCCCGGCCGTGGAGCTGTTTGAGGCAGCGCTCGGCGATGAACCGAAAAGTAGCGAGCGCTTCATTGCTCGTCCGAACGAAATGGCCGGTCGGGAGTTCGACGACTTCGCGAGCCCCGCTGGCCGGCACGGTCATGGCGTCCCGCACCCGGTGGACGTTGACCCAGAAGTCGTGGCGGCCGCACAACCACGTCACCGGCTGGGACACCCGCGCCATGTCGTAGCGGGCGTCCTCCAGGTCGGCGAACCCGTGATCGAGCAGGTCCTGGCAGTGCCGGTCGGCGTCGACGAGGTGGCCCTGGATCAGCCGGATGCCCAGGCTCTCACCGCGGCGCTTCATGCCCACGAGGTCCACGCCGCCGTTGCCGTTTTGGATGGTGTCTCGGGCGTCGGCTGCGCCCATCGCCGAAATCCAGTAGTCGATGCCGGCGCCGCCGGCAGCCAGGTATCTGCGAGTCGCGACAGCGGAGAGAGAAAAACTCACGACGACCGTGCGCATCTTCTGTAGACCGAACCTCGATCCGAGCGTTGTCACCGTCGTTTCGATGTCACGCACGGCCTGGGACTGGGTGTAGCGGAGCATGGCGTGCTCCGGTGCGCTGCACCGCTCATCGCGCCACGACTCGCCCACGTGATTGATACCGTCCCATCGCAAGACCAGAACCGGGAGTCGCGCCGCCCGGAAGGTCTCGACCAACGTGAGCGCCAGCACGCTCGGCGTCTCTTTGGTACGGCCGTACGGCGGCGGAATCAGTACCACGGTGAACTCGGCCGGCGGGCGCGCCAGGTCAAACGTGGCGTTGACGAGGTGGACCACCGGGCGGCCGTCCTTGTCGGACATGACCCAGGTCTGCGCGGCCGCGGTGTCCCCAATCCCGACCTTGCCGAGGGCGCTTCCCACCAGGTGTTCGATGGTCGCCACCGCCTTCTGTGCCCGCGTGGGCGCGTGGAGCGGAAAGGCGTGCTCCGCAATCGAAAGGGGGGCTCGGGAGAAGACCCGCTCGAAGCCGATCGCGACCTCGCCGTCCGGCCGCCGCTCGCGCCAAGCCACCCGGAGCGGCTGCAGGTCTCGGGACCCGGCGGCGTTGACCAGGCGGCAGCCTTCGTGGATGTCCCCCACCGAAAGGCCCAGAGCCTCTTCGGGGGCCGCCAGCACCGCGATACCGTTGGCATCGCACTGAACGGCCTGCGCACGACATTCTTGGCTGCCGACGGTGAACCGGAGTTGAGTCGCGTCGACTCCTTCGCGCTCCAGCCGTCGCCGCTCGGGGCGGAAAAGCCGCTCGGGGAGCATCA
The DNA here is from genome assembly GCA_947445035.1 of Deltaproteobacteria bacterium. Lineage (GTDB taxonomy): Bacteria > Myxococcota_A > UBA796 > UBA796 > SXON01 > SXON01. The sequence continues at coordinate 438,373 of CANFCK010000001.1, read as the reverse complement.
GCGTCGCGACCGCGCCCGTCCGGCTCTCCACGACGGTATCGGCCAGGTAGAGCGCCTGCCCCTGGTTCATCGACAGAAAGACGGGGTCGAACTCGTCTAGCTGCGCCGGCCCCTCCAATAAAACGGTGATTCTTGCATTATGCTCATCGATCGCCGCGATGCGCGACAAGACGCCGGGGTGGCCAACCGAGGGATGGATGCGCAAAGTCTGTCGCGACTTTTCGATCGGCCGCAGCACGTTGTGGGTGGCTTCCCGCTCGGCAATTGGCTTGAGGTTGGCGGGCGAGCCGAGCAATTGCGCCTCGATCGCTTGGAGGCGCGCTTGTTCGTGATGATGATGGACGTAGGCCTGAAGCTCGGTCCGGGTTCGCCGATCGACGGGCTCGAAGTGCACTCCGACGCCCGAGGGCCGCTGGTACACGTGCCGGAACGTCAGTTCGAAGGGCCGGTCTTCTCCTGGAATCCAGAGCGCGCCCCGCTCCGCCGCGGCCACGGTGGCGCCGGTGACGAACATCCCGTTGACCGAGAGGTTGGTCACCCGTTCGCGATCGTGAGACCCCGCCTCCAGCCGCAAAAGGGTGCGTCGCCGCGGGTTGGTGCGTTTGGGGAGCGCGCTGTCCACGCTACCGCATGCCCGGGAGGACCAGCGCGACCTCACCGCGCCCGCCGTCGGAGAGGTCCAGCTGGCCGCGGTGTTCGGTGAGGATGGCCGCCGCAACAGGAAGCCCAAGCCCCTCGCCGTCGCCGCCGCTGAAGAAAAGCTGGGTGGCCTTGGCGAGGACGGCCGCGGGGATGGTGCCGCCATCGCTGACGGCGATGCGAACGTCCCCCCCGGCGGCCGCGGCGATCTGTACCCTGAGCAGCCGCGGCGCCGGCCGACGCTCCAGAGACTCGACCGCGTTGAGGATCACGGCGGCGAGTGCCTCGGAGAGGCGCCCATGCATTCCGAAGATGCGGGTGGCACCCACCTGGTTCACGTCGACGACGACGCCAGCCTGCCGCACCCGCCGGCCAACGGAGGCGAGCGCCGCGTCCACGATCGCCCGAGGCTCGCACGCCTGCCAGGACAGCTGATCGCGGCCCGCCGCCCGTCCCGCGTTGTGGTGAAGGGCGCGCACTCGATCGGCGCCCTCGCCACCTGAAAGCGCGTCCATCACCGCCAGGGCAGCCGCGAGTTCGCCCTCGAGGGCTGCGGCGATCGCCCCCGCGCCGTGCACCACGTCTGACAGCCCCTGGCGCCGCTGCGCCTCGGCCTCCTGGACGTGGCGTGCGAGGGCATGCTTGATGTCCTGCCGCATCTGGTCGGCGTTCCAAGGCTTGGAAATGTATCGGAAAAGTACCCCACGATTGATTGCATCCAACAACAGGGGCACGTCGGTGTGTGCGGTGAGCAACATGCGCACGACCTGCGGCTGTTCTTTGGCCAAAAGAGCCAAAAGATCGAGGCCCAACATCCCCGGCATCCGATGGTCGGCGATGACCACCGCAACCCGTTCCCGCCGAAGGACTTCCAGCGCTTCTTCGGCTGACGCCGTGAACAATAACGAGTATTCGTCGGAGAAGTTGTAGTCGAAAACCTGAAGATTGAGTGGTTCGTCGTCGACGATCAGAATGCGGTCACCCCGCATGGGGGGCGACACAGTTCGGTGGGGAGGAGGCATTCCCGTTTCCAGCCCACTCAGGCTATCAGAATCTGCCTTGCGCCGTCAAACCCGCGTGGTAGCCGACGGCAACCGCCTCGGGCGAATCTTGAATGAGCAACGTGACACCCTGGTGGGTGCCAAGGCCGAGGCCAGGCGATATATCCCACATGAAACCAGGGCCTGTCCGCAGACCAAGGTCGCCGCGCGTCCCGAACAGAATCAGTTGGGTGTTGGTGTATGCTTTCGCCTTCTTGTCTGGCTGCAAGTAGTAGCGGATGCCGAGGCCCAGCTGCGCGTTGAGCGCGCCGTCCTTGGGCCCGACCGGGCTCAGCGCAAGAGTGATTTCGGGTTCGAATGCGCCACCGAAGTTTCGGGCCACCGAGAACTCACCGAAAAATCCATATTGCGTGCCGCCGTCTGCATCGGCAATGACAAATGCTACTTCAAACCCGGGCGTGAAGCGAGCGCACCACTGTTCGTTGTGAAGGAGCGCCGGGTGTAGCTCTCGTGTGACCGAAACGATATCGTCCTTGCGCAGCACAACCTCAGAGTTGTCGGCCAACCGAATGCGGTACAGTTCGCCGCGATCGGTGACGCGTCCGCGCCAACGGGTGCCGTTGGTGGTCAGGATGACGTCCTGGTACCGCTGGTTCACGCGCGGGCGCAGCGCGAACGCACTTTCGGCGGCCTCGGCGCTGGGCGCTGCGAGACTCCACAGCGCGAACGACAACGCGAACACCATCTGCGAGCCTCGGTGGGTATGTAACGCGCAGGTCACGGGCACTGCCCGCGGTGGGCGGATAGGAAGCGGACCCCCGGGTCACGTTGATGTCGGTTCCGAGCCGCCTCGTCCTGTTGCCAGCCGCGTTTGTCGCCTCGGCGACGCCGCTGCTTGCAGCCGGAATCGTGGTGATCGTGGACCTCACTGCCGACCACGCCGCCGTCCCGGAGGGTGCGTGGGTGCGCGTCCGGCAGGCCGAAGGGGCGCCCGGCACGGGGCCGATCATCGTCATGGACGGTCCCCCGCACCCGGCGCGGCCGACCTGGCTGGAAAGGACCACCCCGGGCGAGGTGCCAACCGGCTTCGCGGGGCTGTACCTCCGTGGGCTGGGCTCTGGCGGGCGCGCGGGCGCCGATGACGTTCGTGAGCTCGCTTTGGCCTACGCCGGACTGGGCGCGTTGCTGCTCGACTGGCCGCACCCTCCCGAAGTGGTGGTGCCCCGGGCGGCCGGCGTGGTGCTCGGCGACGTCCTGGGGGGCTACTTCCCGCTGGGGCCCAAGCTGGGCGGGCGGCTGGCACGCATCGCTGCGGGCGACTTCCGGCGCGTCGCGGACCAGAACTTCGTCGCGTCATTGGCCAGCCAGGCGTACCGGCGGGTGGTCGGGGGCGAGGGCGTCGAGGACGCGGCCCGAGGGCTCTACGAGGCCGATGACGCCTTCGTCGCAGCGTGGCCAGGCGGCGCCGGGTTGATGCACGCGCCGGGGATCGCGCGACGCTTCCCGACGCTGCTGGCCGCCGTCCGCGCCTGGGTCCCCACGGACGCGCGGCCGACGATCACGGCGCCGGTACCAACGCCCCCTGCTGCCCCCGACGTCCTCGCGTCCATCCATCCCCACGAGCCCATCGCGATCATCGGGCTCGGGTGTCGACTCCCGCGCTGCGCGTCCGCCGCACAGCTCTGGGACAACCTGATCGCCGGGTTCAGCGGCATCGTGGAGGTGCCAGAGGCGCGCTGGGCTCCGGCGCTGTACTGGGACCCGGACAAGAGCGCGATCGACAAGACCTACGCCAAGATCGGCGGGTTTGTCACCGATTTCACTTTCAACCCTAAGCGCTTTCGCATCCCGCCGTCCGTGGCGCGTCTGGTGGACCCGATCCAACAGATGGCGCTCGAAGCGGCGGCCGACGCGCTCGACGACGCCGGGTACGGGGACTCCCGGCAGTACGACCGCTCACGCGTCGCGACGATTCTCGGGAACTCGATGGGTGGCGAGATCACCGACGAGTACACGCTCCGCGTCATGTTCCCCGCGATGCGTAAGGCCCTCAATGAGGTGCCCGGCTTCGCGGCTTTGCGGGCAGATGACCGGGCGGCAATCCTCGTTGCGTACGAGCATGAGCTCAAGCGGGACCTGCCCCCGATCACCGAAGACTCCATGCCTGGAGAACTGGCCAACGTCGTCGCCGGGCGCATCACCAACGCATTGAACCTCGGCGGCCCCAACTTCACGACAGACGCGGCGTGTGCGGGCTCGATGGCGGCGATCCAAGCGGCGGTCAAGGGCCTCCAGGACGGGGACTTCGACATGGCGCTGACCGGCGGCGCCGATCGGAGCATGGGCGTCGCGACGTACGCCAAGTTCTGCAAGATCGGGGCGCTGTCGCCCGACGGCAGCCGCCCCTTCGACGCCGGTGCCAACGGCTTTGTCATGGGCGAGGGCGTCGGCATCCTGGTGCTCAAGCGGCTGTCGGACGCGCTGCGCGATGGCGACCGGGTGTACGCCGTGGTTCGCGGCTTCGGCGGCAGCTCGGATGGCAAGGGGAAGGGCATCACCGCGCCCAATCCCGAAGGACAAAAGCGCGCGCTCCGACGGGCGTATGAGAACGCTGGCGTCGATCCCGCGGACGTGGACATCTTTGAGTGCCACGGCACCTCGACGGTGGTCGGCGACAAGGTCGAAGTCGACGCGCTCGCCGACCTGATCGGGCCCGGCCGCCGGTCGCGCGCGGCGCGCATCGGCTCGATCAAGTCCAACATCGGTCACCTCAAGAGCGCCGCGGGCGCCGCCAGCGCGCTCAAGATGAGCCTGGCGCTTTTCCACGGCGTGCTGCCCCCCAGTATCAACTACAAGAGCCCCCGCCCCGACATCGACTACTCCGTTGTTCCGCTCCAGGTGCAGACCGAAGCGGAGTCGTGGGAGCATGCCGGCCCCCGTTTTGCGGGCATCAGCGCCTTCGGGTTCGGCGGCACCAACTTCCACATGGTCTTGGAGGGTTTCCGGCCCGGGATGGCCAAGGCGTCGGCGACCACCGTGGCCGTCTCTGCGTGGCCCCCGGTCACCACCTCGGTCGCAGAAGGCCCCAGCGACGCGCCGCGGATCGTTGCGCCTGCGAACGGCCCGGCGTCGACGAGGACCGGTGGCGCCCCCAACCGCACCGTCGCCGCGATTCCCGTCCCCACCGGCCTCTGGGCGCTGAGCGCCGACTCCCCCGAAGAGATGGTCGAACGCTGTGCGGCGCTGGTCGAACGTGCCGTTTCCGCTCCGTACGAGGCCGACGCCCCCCTGCGTGTGGCGGCGCATGCCGTCGATCGTGACGAGCAGCTGGCCCAGCTCGAAAAGGTGGTCGCTGCCGTCAAAAAGGGCAAGGGCTACGACCTGCTCCGGCAGCGTGGCATTGCGCTGGAAGACGTGCCGTGCGATGGCGAGATTGCGTTCATCTTCACCGGCCAAGGCTCGCAATACCTGGGCATGGGCCTGGACCTCTGCGACCGCTATCCCATCGTTGCCGAGACCTTCCGCGAGGCCGATGCGGTGATGGAACCGCTGCTTGGCAAGCCGCTGACTGCGCTGATCCGTCGCGACGAGGCGATGAGCGAAGAAGACCAGTTCGAACGACTTCGCGACACCGCGATCTCGCAGCCGGCCACGCTGACCGTCGATGTGGCGCTCTTACGACTGCTGTCCGCCTACGGGGTGCGCCCTGACATGGTCGCGGGGCACAGCCTTGGTGAGTACGGTGCGCTGGTGGCGGCCGGAATCTTGACCTTCAGGGACGCGCTGGTCGCGGTGAGCGCGCGCGGTCGCGAAATGGCGGGGGTCAAGCTCGATGACGTCGGCAAGATGTCGGGCATCGCCGCCAGCACCGACGTGGTCATGGAAGTGCTCGCCGAAGTGCCCGGCTACGTGGTCCCCGCCAACAAGAACAGCCCCACGCAAACGGTGATCGCGGGCGAGACGGACGCCGTGGAAGCGGCGGGCGAACTGTTCAAGAGCCGCGGCATCACCGTGTACCCGCTGCCGGTCAGCCACGCGTTCCACAGTCGCATCGTCGCCCCGGCCAGCGCGCCTCTCAAGCGGGTGCTCGAAGGGCTGGACGTCCGTGAGCCGGTTCGTCGCATCACGACCAACGTCGACAGCCGCTACTACCCCACCGGGGAAGGCGCTCGCGCCGCGATCATCGAGAACCTCGCCGCCCAGGTCGCGGCTCCGGTCGAGTGGATCGCACAGGTAGAGCGCATGTACGCCGACGGGGCCCGCATCTTCGTGGAGTGCGGCCCCAAACGTGCGCTCTCCGGCTTCGTCGTCCAGATACTGAAGCACCGCCCCCATCGGGCGCTCTACACCAACCAGCCCAAGCGGGGCGGCGTCAGCTCGTTCTTGGACACCCTTGCCGAGCTCTTCGTGCTGGGGTTCCCGGTGTCCGCGAGGCCCCAAGCGACGACCGACATCTTCGCACCGACCGAACCGCGTCGCAGCACCACCCCGCTCTTGGCCGCACGCGCTCCCGCCCCGCCCGCCGGGACCAGCGTCGAGCGCGTCGGCACCCCAGAGATGGCGCGCATCATCCTGGAGATCGTGTCGCGACGAACAGGGCTCGGGGTCGAGGACCTGGACCTGGACCACGACATCGAGGCCGACCTCGGGATCGACACGGTCAAGACGGCTGACATCATGGCCACCGTCCGGGAAACCCTCCGGTTGGAGGCCGACCCGACCTACAAGCTGGGCCAGCACCGCACGCTGCGGCAGCTGGTGGACTACGCGGCCAGGATCACCGGAGCCACGCAGCCGTCGACGATGCGCGAACGGCGCGCCGCGACGGAGGTGGTGCCGGTGATTGCGGCTGTCGTGCCGGTGATGGCCCCCACGGTTGGCGCGCCGATGCTTCCCGCCGACAGCGCGGCACGTTTCCTGGCGCAGATCGCCGGGCAGGACCCGCGCGGGGTCGATCCCGCAACGTTCGCGACCGCGATGCTACCGGCGTTGCAGGGCTTCCTTGGCGCGGCATGGGCGGCGTTCCAGTCGGCGCAGGCGCCGCTGACGGTCGCTGCGATTGCTGCGCCGATCGCGTCGCAAGCCATTGCGGCGGGTCCGGCGCCGATTGCGCCCGCCAGCGCGCCGAAAGCCGGCACCCTCCGCATCGTCTGCTCGGGTGCATCGCTCGGCCTCCCCGGCGGCACCGAAGTCTTTGAGCCCGACGGCATCCAGCGCATGCTCAAGGGGGAAAACCGCATCGGCCAGGTGTCCGAAGCCGATCAGGACCGCATCCTGGCCAAGAACGTGGTGCGGCTGACCAAGGATCCGGTCACGGGCGAAGGCGGCTTCCAGGAGGTCGAACGTCGCGATCAGGTCATTCGCCTTGCCGGGCGCAAGTCTCACTTCGACCTGGTCGCCGACTACGGCGTGGATGCGTCGTTCGCCCGCAGCCTCGACATCACCACCCAGCTCGCGATTGCGGCCGCGCTGGAGGCCCTGCGTGACGCTGGAATCCCGCTGGTACGCACCTGGCGGAAGACTACGACCGGAAAGGATGTCGCGACCGGATGGGCTCTTCCCGAGGCGCTGCGCGACACGACGGGGCTGGTCTTCGCCAGCGCGTTTGCCGGGTACGATCAGCTCGTCCACAAGCTCAAGAAAAACGGTGGCGACGGCGAGGGTCACTTCGACCGCCGGTTCTTGTTCCAGATCCTGGCGATGGGTCACAGCCAGCTTGCCCAGTTCCTCGGCGCGCGCGGGCCGAACACCGCGATCAACGCCGCTTGTGCCAGCACCACGCAGGGGCTTGCCATCGCTGAGGACTGGATCCGCGTGGGCCGGTGCGACCGGGTCATCGTGGTTGGCGCCGACGATGTGACCAGCGACGACCTGATGGAGTGGATCGGCACCGGCTTCTTGGCCGCGGGGGCCGCCACCACCACTGCTGAAGTAGAGTTGGCCGCGCTCCCCTTCGATCGGCGTCGGCACGGCATGATCCTCGGCATGGGGGCCGCGGCGTTGGTGCTGGAAAAGGCCCCGGACGTCGCCGCGCGGGGCATGGCGCCGGTCGCCGAGCTGCTCGGCACCCACATTGCGAACAGCGCGTTCCACGGCACCCGACTCGACGCGTCCCACATCTCCCGAGAGGTCAAGACCTTCGCCGACAAAGTCGTCGCTGCAGCTGGGGTCAGCCACGCCCGATTCGCCGAGTCCTGTGTCTTCCTCAGCCACGAGACCTACACCCCGGCCCGTGGCGGGTCGGCTGCCGCTGAAATGGCCAGCCTTCCCCATGCTTTTGGCGCGGCTGCATCCAAGATGGTCATCGCCAACACCAAGGGCTACACCGGCCACCCGATGGGCGCTGGCCTCGAGGACACCGTCGCGGTCAAGGCGCTCCAATACCAGCTTGTCCCGCCGATCCCCAACTTGAAAGAGCCTGATCCCGACCTGGGACAGCTCACGCTCAGCGCTGGCGGCCACTACGACCTCACCTATGCCTTGCGACTGGCAGCCGGCTTCGGCAGCCAGCTTGCGCTCGCGGCGTGGAAGAAGGGCGCCAACGGCGATGCCCGCATCGTCAACGCGGCGGCGCACGCGGCGTGGCTGCAGTCCGTCGGTGGTGGGCCCGGGAAGCTGGTCGTAGAGGCACGGCAGCTGCGTCTCGTGGTCGAGCCCAGCGTGCAGAAGGGCGCCAGGTCGGCGCCCAACTCCCCGGGGGCGTCGCAGGCGCAACGATCGTCAACGCCGAGCCGGAAGGCCGTCCTTGAGCGGCTTACCGCGGTTGTCGCCGCCAAGACCGGCTACGGCATCGACGAGATCGATCCCAGCTACGAGTTGGAAGCCGACCTCGGCATCGACACCGTGAAGCAGGCGGAGATCTTCTCCGAAGTGCGCGAGGCCTACGGCCTCGATCGGGACGACAGCTTCAAGCTCGCCGACTATTCGACCGTCGAGAAGCTGGCGGGCTGGCTGGCGGGACAAGTCGCCCAGAAGGGCGGCGGGGCGGGCGTCGTGGAGCAGGCGACGGCGGCGGCCCCAACGGGCGTGACACCCGCGGCGGCGACGCCGGCGGTGGACGCCAGCGAGGTGCTCGCCCGGCTGATTTCGGTGGTCGCCGCCAAGACCGGCTACGAAACCTCGGAGATCGATCCCGCCTACGAGTTGGAGGCCGACCTCGGCATCGACACCGTGAAGCAGGCGGAGATCTTCTCCGAAGTACGTGAGGCGTACGGCCTCGATCGGGACGACACCTTCAAGCTGGCCGACTACTCGACCGTGGAAAAGCTGGCCGGCTGGATGGCCGGCAAGGTGGCGGAGAAGGCGGGGAGCGCGGCGGCGGGCCCGGTGGCTGCCGCGAGCGCGTCGCCCGCTGCAGCGGCGGCCGCCGCTTCGCCGGCTGGGGCGCCGACGGCGGAGGTCCTTGCCCGACTGGTGGCCGTCGTCGCTGCCAAAACCGGCTACGAAGTATCGGAAATCGATCCGGCCTACGAGCTGGAAGCCGACCTGGGCATCGACACCGTCAAGCAGGCGGAGATATTCGCCGAGGTGCGTGACGCCTACGCCCTGGATCGGGACGACAGCTTCAAGCTGGCCGACTACCCCACGGTCGAAAAGCTCGCCGGATGGATGGCCGAGCGGGTCGCGGCGAAGGCCGCCGGCTCGGCAGCGTTGGCCCTGGCGACGGAGGCGGCTCCTCCGCCGAGCGCCGGCAAGCGCGCCCCCGAGGCGCCGGCCGCCCCCGACGCAGGGCCCGAGTCTGTCGCCGCGGAGCCGACCTCCGCGCCCGTGCCCGGAGAGCTTCCGGCCGACTTCCGCGTCCGCCGTGTGGTTCGGGTCAGCCACGTGAAGCTGCCCGTCAGCTCACTGCGTGGGCAGGTGGTGTGGGTGCTGGGCGGCGGGCCGCTGGCCACCGCACTGCGGGATGAGATCGATCAGGCAGGAGCGCGCTCGCGGGGGGATCCCGACGTCGTCATCGACTGTGGTGTTCCGCTCCTGGAGCTCTTCGCCCAGGCGCGGGCGCTCGATGCCAAGCGGCCGCGCCAGTGGCTCGCCGCGATCGTCCCCCCCTCGGACCTTCGCGGTGCCAGGGACAACGGCGCCCGCGCCGGCCTGTGCAAGGCCCTCGGTCGCGAGTGGCCCGCTTGCCGCGCCCGTGTCGTCACCACCCGTGCCGGCTGGGGCGAGGTCGACGCCGCTCGGGCCCTGGTGGACGAATTGGGCGAGGCCGACCGCGCCACCGAGGTCTGGGTCGGCCCCGGAGAACGTGAGGTGGCCGCGCTGGCCGTCGAGCCGGTGCCCACTCTCGGCCACTGGCCCGAACATCCCATCGCCGTATTGACTGGTGGCACCCGGGGTATCACCGCCCAGGTGGGCCTGGAGCTGGCTCGTCGCGGGCCGTGCACCCTGATCTTGGTCGCGCGGACCGCTCCCGGCGCTGACGCGCTCGACGAAGAAGCTGCCCGGGCGCAGATTCGCACGGAGCTGAGCGCGGAGTCCAAACGAGTCACCCCGAAGATGATCGACGAGCGACTGCGGCCGCTCCGCGTCGCCGAAGAAGCGCGCCAGAACGTGGAAGACATGCGGGCCCTCGGTGCCGAAGTCACCGTCCGCACGGTGGACATGGCCGACGGCGAGGCCGTGCGCTCCCTGGTCGCCGAGCTGCGCGAAGCCCACCCACGCTTGGACCTGGTCATCCACGGCGCTGGTGTCGAAGAGTCTAGGTTGCTCGCAGATAAGGACGAAGTCGCCTTCCGCCGGGTCTACGACGGCAAGGCCGAAGGTGGACTGGCCCTCGCCGAAGCGCTCGACGGCCCGAGCTTCTTCGTGAGCATGGGCAGCATCGCCGGCCGCTTCGGGAACGCTGGGCAGGTCGACTACAGCGCCGCCAACGAAGCCATGGCGCAGGTGTGCTTGCGGCGTCCGCGCTCGTTGCACATCGCGTGGACCGCATGGGCGGGCGTCGGCATGGCGGTGCGCGGTGGAATGGAGAAACTCCTGACCTCTCGTGGCGTTGAACTATTGCCGCCGCTGGCCGGCGCGCGCGTGCTCTGCGACCTCGTCGCCGCGGGCGTTTCAGGAGAACTGGTCATCGCCGGCGGGCTGGGAGACTTCCAATCCCCGGCGATCCACCCGCTGCTCGATTCGGTGGAGCTGGTCGGTGACCGTGCCATCGCCCGCCGTACCATGTCCTTGTCGTCCGACCCGTGGATGGCCGACCACGCCATCGACAACGTCCCGGTCTTGCCCGGGGTCATCGGGCTGGAGATGATGGCCGGCGCCGCCCTCGCCGCCCATCCCCGCGGCCGCTACGCGGGGGCGGAGGACATCACCTTCTCCGCGCCGCTGAAGTTGCATCGCGATGAGCCGGTGCACATCGAGATCATCGCCGCCCCCGACGACGAGGGCACCTGGACCTGCGTGCTCCGCAGCACGCGCAAGCTGAAGAACGGTCGCGAGCAGACGACCACCCACTTCGAAGCCCGCATCCAACTTGCCGAGATGCCGCTTTTGCCGGCGCTGCCGTCGGCGTATTTCCCGGAAGAGCGGATCAGCCAGAAGGAGATCTACCGGCGGTATTTCCACGGCCCGCGCTTCCAGGTGCTTCGCGGCGCCGAGGCGGTCGCCGTCCAGGGCCTCCTCGCCGCAGCGTCCGTAGAGCACGGCCCGATCGCTGAAGGGCTCCTGACCGAGCCGCTCGTGCTAGAAGCTGCGTTCCAGGCCGCTGGGCTGCACCGCATGGCCATCGACGGGCTGATGGCGCTCCCGCAGAGCATCGACGCCGTAGAGCTGGTGCGTTCCGCGGTGGAGGGCGAGTCGCTTCAGGTAGTCGTGCATGCCCGCGGCACCACCTACGACATCGATGTGGACGGGGCGGAAGGGCGGGTGCTGCGCGTGCGCGGCTTCCGCATGGTCGAGAAGGGTCCGCTGGACCCGAGCGACCGATTGACCCCGCCCGAGGGCGGCTGGCCGTCGGCATCGCTGGCCGTGAGCGCCGACGCGCAGGCCGAGCTGCCCCGAGCGGAGGCGGTCTCGCTCACGACGCGGGGCACACCCAAGCGCAAGGCGGACCGTCTGGCCGGGCAGGTCGCCGCGAATCGGGCGGTCGCGGCGCTGGTCTCGGACGAGTTCAGTATCGGCCGGCGGGCGAGTGGCCAGCCGGTGGTCGAGGGGGCGCGGGACGTCAACGTGAGCATCACCCACATCGACGGTGAAGCCCTGGCCCTCGCGGTGCGCGGCGCCCACGCCGGCGTCGACATGGAGGCCATCGAGGCCCGATCGGACGCGTTCGCGGCGGAGTGGTTCACCGAGGCCGAGCGGGCGTGGGCGCACACCCCCGAAGACCGCACCGCGGTGTGGAGCGTCAAGGAGGCAGTGCTCAAGGCGCTGGGCACGGGGATGGCGCTGTCCCCGCGCGAGATCGACGTGCACCGCGTCGAAGCGGGCCGGGCGGAGGTGACCCTGAGCGGCGAGGTGGCGGCGCGCCACGCCGCCCTGGGGGGCGCGCCGATCCGGGTGCGTGTGAGCGAGCGGGCCGGAAGGATCGTCGCCACCGCCATCTTCGCGGCCTGACCGGATAGCTGCCAAGAATGGAACCGCTCGCCCAGCGCCCCGACGGCCTCAATATCCTGCGGATCACGACGCCGGAAACAGGCGAGCCGTGGCGGGCGGCCTTCGCCGGGGCCTACCAGGAAGTGTGGAGCGAGCCCCCGTACAACGAGCGCTTTTCGAGTGAGGAGGCCGGCGCCGTCCTTCCCCGCGCGCTCCGTATCGCCGAGCAAATCACCCTGCTTGCCGTACGCGACTCCGGCGTGGTCGCCGGCTTTGCGATGGCGTTCCCAGTCGGCAGCAAGGTCGACGTGGTCCGTGACATCCGTGGTCTGCTGCCCATCGACGAGACCTTCTATTTCGCCGAGCTGGGCATCATGGAACAGTGGCGCCAATCGGGGCTGGGGAAACAACTCATCGAGCTGCGCCTCCAACTCATCGACCGCACGCGCTTCACCCACGTCATCCTACGCACCAGCGCCACCCGCAACGCAGCCTACGAAATGTACAAGCGGCTGGGCTTCGAAGACACCGGCGTGTACACCGAAGTTGCCAGTCGCCGCAACGACGGCAGCTTCCGCACCGACCGCCGGCTGTTCATGGCGAAGGTGCTGGGCGGCTGACGCGGTAGACGCCACCGCCGTAGTCGGCCACGTACAGCGTGCCATCGCGCCCACGCCCGAAGACGCTGGGGTTCTTGCCAGAGTCACCCAACCGCTCCAGGGCGCCGCCCGCGGCGGGAACGGCGAAGAACCGACCGGTGGCAAAATCAGCGAAGACGTATTTGCCATCGATCGCGGGGATGCTCGGGCCGCGGTAGACCATGCCGCCCGTGACCGAGACGCCTTCGTCATGGGAGTACTCGGCCACCGGCTCCACGAAGGAACCCCCGCAGGTGAGGAGTTCGTAACAGTGGCTGCCTTCTTTACGGTTCCATCCGTAGTTGCCACCGGCGACCCCGCGGTCGATCTCCTCCCACTTGTTCTGCCCGACGTCGGCCCACCACAGGGTCGCGCCGTCGAAGTGCATTCCCCATGGGTTGCGGAGCCCATAGGCCCAGATTTCCGTGCGAACGCCAGCCTGCCCCACGAAGGGATTGTCAGCGGGGATCGTGTACGCGCCTGGCCCCGTCACGTCGATGCGGAGGATGCTGCCCAATAGATCGTTGCGGTCCTGTCCGGTTTCGCGCGGGTCGCCGCCGCTGCCACCGTCCCCGATCGCGACGTACAACATGCCGTCGGGGCCGAACTGAAGCGGGCCACTGTTGTGATTGGACCAGGGCTGGGCAAACTCCAGGAGGCTCCGTTCGGAGGCGGCATCCAGGGTGGCGCCGCCGTCTTTTGAGGCGAAGCTGGCGATGCGCGTGTTGAGCCCGTCGGCGTTCTTGAAGGTGTAGTTGACGAAAACGCGCGGGTCGGTGGGCCACGCGGGCGCGAACGCCATGCCCAGGAGTCCGGCCTCGCCGCCGCTGCGGACGTGATCGTGGATGTCCAGCACCGACACCGCGCCGGTGGGCGTGACGCGCACGATCCGCCCGGCCTGCTCGGTCGCCCAGAGCGCCTCGGTCCCGCCGGGCGTCGTCGCCAGCGCCGTCGGCTCGGCCACGCGGCCGACTTCGACCAGGGCAAAGGGCAGGCTCTTGGGCGCGGCGACGCCTGCGGAGGACGAGCACGCGGGTAAGAGGGACAACACGAAAAGTGTTGTCACCCGCGCACGACCAACGTGGCGCCCAGGCCCAACAGAACGATGCCGGCCGAACGTGTCAGTGTCAGCGGGTGCACCTCTGCACCCACCCATCCGAAATGATCGATGCCGGCGCTGACCACCAACTGAATGGCAACCGTGAGCGCGGTGAACGAGGCGATTCCCAGCGTAGAGACTCCCCGGGTGGCCAAAACGACCATTGCACAGCCGATGATGCCCCCCAACCAGGACCACCAAGGGGCGGCAGTGACCGTTCCGACCCATTGGCGGCCGGCGAACGGAAGCAACAAGGCCGCGCCGAAAACCGCGCCCGTGGCGTGGACCGCCCAAGCGCCGGGCAGATGACCGATCACGCGGGAGAGGGACTCGTTCATCCGGACGACGAAGGGCAGGCACAGGCCGAAAAGCAACGCGTGAAGCATGGGGGGGCTTAGCCCGGCCGCGCCGTCGGTTGCTACGTCACCCACCCACCCACCGCGATCCACTTCGCGTCCCGCCAGGCGTGGCACGTGAACGTGGTGCCGGCCCGACTCGAAAAGCACCCCACATCCCGGTCGCCCACGTCAATGAAGCCGGAGTCCTCTACTGCTCCGCTTTCCTGCTCGTGATTGATCATCCCGCTCCATCCCTGTGTAGCGATACCTCTTCAAGCTCACGCTCACCAACCCCGGCGCATGCCAGCTCGTAGTGCCATACGGATGGTACTCCTCATACCACCGGCAGGATCGCGGACCTGGCGAAGGTGCGTTCACCGCCCTGCGGCCCCGTCGCGGCCCCGTCGCGTCCCCGCGTTCGCGTCGCGCACCTACCGGCGCCCGTGGAGTCGGGGAACGGCTCACGCTGCGTCCTCGGCGGAAAGGACGAGCCGCGTGGCGAGCTCGGTCAGCTCGTTGCCGACAGGCGGCACGTCCAGATGCTGGGAGACGAGGCTCGCCGCGCCACCCGGTGATCTCCAAGTCCGGCTCCTTGCGGTGGATCCGGGCGGCAACCCGGTGCGCAGCTCCTTCGATGTAGTCGTCCGCGATCAGTCCACGCGTGCTCATCTGGAAACGGTGCCCGCGATGGCGGAGCGGATGCGACCGCCGGAGGCCTTCCCGGTCACGCTCCGCTTCGCGAACGCCGCGATCCGCCTGCATCTGTACACGAGCCTCGTGCCCGTTTGGCATGAAGATCTTGCCGATCTCACCGAGCACGCTCGTGCCTGTGTGCTCTCGTACCCTGGCCTGCGCGTCGTGTCGCGGTGCGCCGACCCGCCCCGCGAGCTCGACGGCAGCGAGCACGCGCTGGTCGCAGAGGCCGCCGAGAGGCCGGACACCGAGGCTGTGTTGGAGCTCTTGCGCCAGTTGGCCCGCGCTCGCCGCATTGGCGCCCTCGCCCACGTCGTCGTCGACTTCGCCACCTTTCGCGGCGACGATCGCGTGCGCGCGTTTCTCGCCGATCAGGTGCCCGGAATCCTCGCGAACCACCCG
This sequence comes from Deltaproteobacteria bacterium, assembly GCA_947445035.1. GTDB lineage: Bacteria > Myxococcota_A > UBA796 > UBA796 > SXON01 > SXON01. The sequence goes on along the minus strand of CANFCK010000001.1, from coordinate 423,033 downwards.
TATGGCACTACGTCCTGGCAGGCGCCCGAGCTTACGACGGTTTCGCCCGGAGGCCCTCGAGCTGGCCGCGGCGTACCGGACCAAAACGAAGAGGCGCCGGCCCAGGAGGAGACACTCCCCCGGACCGGCGCAGGTCGCTCACGATCAAGCTGGTGGCGACCCGCAGACGACTACGGCACTCCCACGTTCACCACAGTCATCCTCCTCGGAGTCACTCTTCTTCCGGGACGGCGGGCTTGTCGGAGTCGGTCTCCTCGTCGTAGACCGGCACCAGCTCCTCATCGCCGCGCTCAATGCGCTGGGCGACCACCTGCAACTCGAGCTCGCATCGATCGAAGCGGTAGCTGACCGTCCCCTCAGCGTGGTCGGGTCGGCTGGCCCTCAGCGCGATGGACAGCTCGATTTCCACGGGCTCGGGCATGGCGATGTCCTCCTCTCCGCAATCGCCGCGGCCGTCCTCGCGCTCGTCCTCGTCCTCGCCCTCGGTCGGCTCGACGCAGTCCTCGTCGTGGGTCGGCTCGCCGGCATCGCCATCCTCGCTCTCGCTGCCGTCTTCACCGTCGCCTTGGCTGCCGCCTTCGTTGCCTTCTTCGCAGGCGATCACCTCGACCGCTTCGAGGAACAGGGTCCCGCCAGAGTTGGAGCCTGCCACGGGCAGTCCAGCGAAGTCCCCGCTGGCCTGGCCTCGCTTGCCTTGGCGAAGACTCAGCGGAAGCTGCATGCCGAACAGGTCCTGGGCGGCGATGCCGTCGCATTCGACCACAGCGACATCGGTGACGAGCACGCTGTACTCGCCGCTGTCAAGCTTGATCGGCTTGGCCTCTTCAGGCGGCAGCACGATGACGGTCTCCTCGGGGCAGCCGACGAGGAACAGAATCGAAGAAAGGGCGAGAAGACTCTGGCGCATTTGGAAGTCCGGGGTTGCCCCAAGGACTAGTGCAGGAACCGTGCCATAATAGGTAACCCGCTGCAATTGTTAGATATGACCCCTGAACGTCCGCCACGATCAGCGACAACGGCGCCCGGATCGCCTCCCGCCTGCATCGAATCGTGATCTGCGGATCACGGACCACCTCCGCTCGCGAGCGCACGCCGCTGCCGCTGGTTATTCGGCTGTTCCCCCGCGGAGACCCATGTCTGATGCTGAGCTGGACAACGCCCAATCCGGAGGCCGCACAGGTGGCTGCCTCATGCAGATCGTCACCCACGGCGTCGCGCTGGTGCTCGGTGCGGTGGTCGGCGTGCTGGGCGCACAGGCGGTCGAATATGCCCGCGATCCCGACACGCTCGCACGCGCGGAAGGGTCGTTGTCTCGCGCCGAGCTGATCCGGAGGCTGGACGAGGCCGAGGCCAAGTACTCGACGCTGCTAGGCGAAGGCGCCAAAAAGGACGAGGCCGCCCGATCCGAGCTGGAGTCGGCGTCCGCCCGCGTCTCCGACCTTGAGGGGCGCGTCTCCACCAAAGAAGACGAGGTGAAGGTCCTCGAACTCAAGGTCAAAAAGGCCAAGGGTCAGTCGGCCGCGCTCAAGAAGGAGCTCGAAGCCAAACAAGCCGAGCTCACCGAGCTGCAGGCCCAGCTGGTCGAGGCCGAGGCCGAGCAGGGGCGGCTCCGCGAAGACCTTACCGTCAGCAAGGAAGAGACGCGCAGCGCGCGCGAGGAGACACGGGTGGCGCAGGGTGAAACGGTGGATGCCCAGTGGGCCGGCTTCAAGGGCGAGGTGATCCTCTCGGTGTGCGAAAAGGGCAATCGCAAGCGCATCGCCACCTGTCGGGAAGAGGTGGGCGCCTCGTTGGACGGCAAGCGCGCGGCCCGGTTCAAGCAGTGTGTCGGCAGCCGTCAGGCGCAGCCGCGTCTGGTGCGCGTCGACGAAAAGCAGAAGGACTTCGAGCTGCCGCGCTGGTCTGAGTGGCTGAACCAGGAGTCCAAGTTCAGCGAAGGAAAGTGGTTCGTGGTCTTCTGCGACCCGACGCTACCGGAAGCTCGTTTCGACAATGAGGAGGATTTGTAGGGTCGGAGCCGGCCCCCTACCCTCGCCGAAAATACCTCTCCACACTCGCATCCGGGTCGGTCAGGACCCGGACTGGACCGGGCACGAAGCCCTCCCGCTGATACATTTGATGCGCGGCTGGGAATCGAACGTCGCTCCACAGTTCGCTCCATGCGAAGTCGCCCCACCCGAGGCACTGGTGCAACAAACCCCGCGCCAGGCCGAGCCGCCGGGCGCGGGCGGCCACGTACATCCGTTTGATCAGCCGGGCGGCACCGTTGGGAACCACTGCGCCGGTCGCCACCAACCCGTCTTCATCCTCGATTACCCAGAAGGCGCCCGAGGAATAGCTGGCGCCCACATCGTACAAGTCGTCCTCGAACTCCGGGTCGTAAACAAGGTCATATTCTTTGTAGATCGCCGAAATATGCCTTACGACATCGTCGTCGCCAGTGACAGGCCGTAGAGAAAGTCCAGATGGAAGCACGTCGCCCGTTAACGGATAAGCGGTCCTGCGCCGATGCCGATGCTCCTGCTCTTATGGACCTTCTCCCACGCCGAGGTCCCTGCCGATGACGGGTGGCTTGCCCGAGGCGACGCCGCGGCCGCCGAGGTGGCGCGGACCGCACTGCTGCTCGCGGACCTGGGGGACGAGATCGCCCAGGAGGGCCGTGCGGTGCGCTTTGCGGAGTTTCATACCCGGGCCGCCACCCTGGTCAAGCGTACTTCTGCGCTGCGATCAGCGATCGGGGACGCACCGTGATCGATCTCTACTTCTGGCCCACCCCCAATGGCATCAAGGTCAGCATCGCCCTGGAGGAGATGGGGCTCCCGTACCGGGTGCACCTGGTGAACATCGGCAGGGGCGAGCAACACACTCCCGCTTTCTTGGCCATCTCGCCCAACAATCGGGTGCCCGCCATCGTCGATGACGAAACTGGAACCTCGGTTTTTGAGTCGGGCGCCATCCTCCATTACCTGGCAGAACGCACGGGCACCTTTCTCCCGGCCAGTGGGGCACCCCGCTACGAAGTCTTGCAGTGGCTCAGCTGGCAGATGGCCGGCATCGGTCCCATGTGTGGCCAGGCGCATCACTTCCGCCAATACGCGCCGACGCCCGTGCCCTATGCGATCGAGCGATACACGACGGAAGTGTCAAGACTGTATCGCGTGCTGGACGCCCGATTGGCCGATCGGGAGTTTGTCGCCGGGGAGTATTCCATCGCCGATATGGCGATATTTCCGTGGATTGCACCGTGGAAGATGCAAGGACAGACGCTCAGTGACACACCAAATGTATCACGATGGTTCGACGCGGTCGCGGCCCGACCGGCAGTGGCGCGGGGCCGCAGCGTGGCCAGCGACCTGCGCAAGCCCCTCGACGCCGAGGCGCGCCGGGTGCTTTTCGGGCAGGACACCCCGTCTGAGAGCTGAACGCGCCGCCGTCGCCGCGCCGGCCACGCGGGGATACGTCGGACGGGACGAGGAGTGTGCCGATGGCCCGGTTCGACATCGCAGAGGAGGGCCGCCCCACCCGGAGCTTCCGACTCCAAACCGACGCGGTGATCATCGGTCGCGTCGACACCGCTGATCTGGTCCTGCCGGAGACCGGGGTCAGCCGGAAGCACGCCCTGGTGGAACGCGAACGCGACACCTGGGTGATCACCGACAGTGGCAGCGCCAACGGCACGACGGTCAACGGGTCCGCCGCCGAACGGCACGAACTGAAACACGGCGACATGGTCAGTATTGGCCGCTTCGTCCTCACCTTCCACACCGACGAGGCCGATGGCCCCGAGTACACGGACCCCCACGTGGGCGGCGGCGACTACGTGACCAGTCCCGGCGTGCCGATCGGCGAGATGGATACGATTCAGGACGGTCCGCGTATCGGGACGCCCGGCGTGGTTTCCGCGCCGGTCGCTTCGGTGTCGAGCGGCCACGGCGCACCGGCCGTGGAAGACAAAGATGGCGTGCGCCGCGAGGTCGGCAGCGGTCTTTCCTTCGGAAAGCATCTTCCCGTATCGGGCGTCCTCCCGTTCCTGGGCGCGGGGAGCCTTCAGCCCGAAGGGGAAGGCGTGGTTGCCCTCCGGGGATCGTTCTTGATCCCGCTGTACGTCAACGGTCGCTCCGTGGCGCGGCAGGTGCTTCACGATGGCGACGAGGTCCGCGTCGGCTCGTCGGTGTTCACCTACCGTGGGGCTTAGAACGTTGGAACGTGCGAACCCCCTTCGTTTTCTCAGCCAGTCTTTCCGTCAGGCCAATACGGTAGGCGCGGTATGGCCCTCCAGTCGAGGCCTCGCACGGGCGATGGTCCGGCCCGTTTTTTCGTCTGTGCATCGGGACGGTCCGCTTCGGGTGCTGGAGATCGGGGCGGGCGTCGGTCCGGTCACCGAAGAGCTGGTGGCGCGGCTACTCCCGGGTGATCGGCTCGACGTGGTCGAGCTCAACCCCGAGTTCTGCACCGTGCTGCGCCAGCGCTTCGCCGGTGCGGGGGTGGAGCCCGCCGTGCATCAGGTCAGCATCCTCGACTTTGCCCCGGGGATTCGGTACCACCACATCGTCAGCGGGCTGCCGCTCGCAAACTTCCCGTCGGAAATGGTGGAGAATATCTACGCCCGGATCTTCGAGCTGCTCGAGTTCAACGGCAGCTTCGTGATGTTCGAACACGTCATGGGGCGGGAGCTCCTCAACACCTTCACCACCGGACAGGCGCGGCAACGGATTGAGCGCATCCTCCAGATCGAAGAGGCCCTGGAGCCGTTGGTCCTGGGGAGAACGACCGTGCCGCTGAACATGCCGCCGGCGCGGGTTCTGGTGCGCCGGCATCCCGGGGCAAAGGGCGACGCGTAGGGTCTTTCCCTACAACTCCGCTTCGCTGGTCCCCGCTCCGGGACTGTCCACGACCTCGATGGTGCCGTAGTTTCGGAGCTGTGGGACCGTCCTCGCGACCGTGCGGAACGAGCCGCCCAAAAACGTCAGCTCCGAGCTGAGCAGGACGCCCTCGGCGTCCACCACGAACTCGGCCCGCCCCTCGGCGGTCTGCAAGGCGTAGCGGGTGCCGGGGACCGTCAGGCGGCCGATCTTCACCGTCGTGACTTCACCCGAGGCCAGCTCGCCCTCCACGACCGCCCCGGTTTCACTGAGCAACAGCCCGACGTGACCCGCGTCGATGAGCCGACGGGTGCGGCCCGGATCGAAGAGGTCCAGGCTGGTCAGCTTGACCTGTGACGGAGGAATTGTGGCCTCGTGAACCCCCACAGCATCGGCGCGAACGAGCTGCCAGCCCCCGGAAGGCATCTCGATACCCTGCACCTCCGAGACCTCGTCGCCGACCTGCAGCGAGGTGGTGAAGTTGGCGCCGCGGGGACTTGATTGGCCGGATTGACGGCACTTTACTGGGCCAAGCGGCGTCTCCGCCGTCGTGAGCACACTGAGCACGCGTCGTTCGCCGTCGTCGCGCGCGAGGTAGCGCACCGTCACCGTGCGGTCGCCGACGTCTTTCCCGCCGAGGAAAAGGTCGTAGATCATCGTGGTCTCGTCGGCCTTGGCCAGCGCGGCGATCAGCAACAGCATGGCGGTGGGCTCTAATACGGAGCGGCGTCCAGCCGCGAGATAGCACGCGCTCTTGCCCCCCCGCTCCCTCCGCGACTCGTTGACTGCCCTGCGCGCTGCCGAGCGCGGACGGCCGTTCGCGAAGGGCCGGCACCGTGTCGCGATGGCCTACCCCTCCCCCTACCGCGCCGGGATGAGTAGCCTTGGTTTCCAATGGATCAGCTCGTTGTTGTCAGACGCGGGCTTCGGGGTGGAGCGGGTGTTCTTGCCAGACGATGTCGATGCGTGGCGCAAGGCGCGATTGCCGCCGATGTCGATCGAGTCACATACGCCACTGGGGAGTTTTCCACTCATCGCGGTTTCAGTCGCCTATGAGTTGGAGCTGGCGGGGCTTGTAGAGTTGTTGCGACTTGCGGGGATTCCCCCCCTGCGGCGTGACCGAGGGCCGGAGCACCCCAAGCTGCTCCTCGGCGGGCCGCTGACCTTCTCCAACTCGCTGCCGCTTTTGCCGTATGCCGACGCCATGCTGTCCGGAGAGGCCGACGACGTCGTCATTCCAGCGGTGGAAGGCTTCTTCGAGACGGGCGACTTTGACCACGTCGCGGCGCTCCCCGGTGGCTGGATTCCCGAGCTGGGCGTCGTGCGGGTACCCGTCGCCAAGGCCGAGGACGAGCACCTGCCGGCGAGGTCGCGGTTGTGGTCGGCCAACGCCGAGCTGACCGACATGTTCTTGTTGGAGGGGGAGCGCGGCTGCCACCGTTCGTGCACCTTCTGCGTGATGCGGCGAAGCACCAACGGAGGTATGCGGCTGGTGACGCCCGAGCGACTTTTGGAGCTGGTTCCTGACGAAGCGCCGCGCGTCGGCCTGGTAGGGGCGGCGATCAGCGACCATCCGCAGCTCGTCGGGCTGCTTGAGGCGCTGATCGAACGCGGCAAAGGTGTGGGCATCTCTTCGTTGCGCGCCGACCGTGTTGCGCTCAAACCGGACATTCCCCGCTTGCTCCGGAAGGCCGGCTACCAGACGCTCACCGTGGCCTCCGACGCGCCGAGTCAGCGCCTGCGCCGCGAGATCAGCAAGGGCACCACAGAAGCCCACCTCGTCGCGTGCGCGGAGGCCGCCCGCCTCCACAAGTACCGCACCCTCAAGGTTTACATGATGCTGGGCGTGCCCGGCGAAACGGACGAGGACATCGATGAGCTGGTGCGGTTCACCCGCCAACTGGCGGAGATCCATCCCGTGGCCTTGGGCGTGGCGCCCTTTGTGCCCAAGGTGAACACGCCGCTGGACGGCGCTAGTTTCGCGGGGATCAAGGTGGTGGAGGCGCGGCTGGACCGGGTGCGGGCGGGGTTTCGCGGCACCCGTGCCGAGCTGAGGCCGACGTCGGCGCGCTGGGCGTGGGTGGAACATCGGCTGGCCAGCGGCGGCCCGGCCGAGGGCGAGGCGGTCCTGCGCGCGGTCGAGGCGGGCGGCAGCTTCGCGGCGTGGAAGCGGGCGTTCGCGGAAGTTTCACCGCAAGCGAACTAGCACCTCGTCCACCTCGGCGGCGGCCGCCCCGGTCAGCTGGGCGCGGAGGCGGCCGAAGGTCGCCGCCGCCGCGGCTCGCTGTCCCAGCGCGTTCGCCTGCAAAAGACCCAGTTGTTTGAGCGCCTCCGGGTGGGTCGGCCGCCGGCGCAGCGCCGCCCGGCACGCCCGCACCGCGACGGGTACGTTCCCCGCTTCCGCGGCTAGGATTGCGCGGTTGACCCAGCGCTCCACCTCCAACGCGGCGGGCGCCAGCACCGTCTCGGCGTTGAGCGACTGCATCGCCCCACGACAGCCGGCCAGGCCCGCCGCCACCCGCCGAAACAGCGCCCGCGGCGTCCCCGGCCGGCAGTACACCAGCGGCGCCGCGAAGCCAGGCGTCAGCCTTCCGACCAGGTGCGGGCGTGCCTCCAGAAGGTGCGCGGCCACCCACCGGCCCAGCGGCGCATTGGCGTAGACCCGGCCCCCCGCCGCCCACCCGAGGCCAAGCCCCTCGGGAAGGGCCCGGTCAATCTCGCGGGCCGCGGCGATGGCGGAATCGATGCTCGCGTCGTCCTCTATGGGATGGGCGCCGAGGAGCACGCTGCCCCCGAGGGTGCGGTGGCCGCGGCGGAGGTAACGGTCCACCAGGGCGTCGATGCTGGCTCGGTTGGTGGGGCCGGCGCCGGCGCGCAGGAGCCTGTCGTCGAGGTGGCCCAGCTCCCAGGACAGCGTGCTCGGGTCGACACCCAGGGCCTCGAACGCGTCCAGAAGCGCGTCGTCGACGGGCGCCGGCTGCAAGAAACCGCTGACGTCGAGGTCGAGCCCGGTCGTCGCGATCGCGCGGAGGACGGCCGTGGCGTGGCGGGCGTCGGGCACGTTGAGCTCGCTGGCCGCGAGCCAGATGCGGCGCACGCCGGCGCTTCGGAGCAGGCGAAGCTCAGCGAGGACTTCATCCAGCGGACGCGGGCGGACGGCGCCCCCGACGAAGCTCCCTTCGACGCAGAAGTGGCAGCGACGGTCGCAGCCGGCGGACAGCGCCACCGGGACGCGGCCATCGCGACGGCGGGCGAGGGTCAGCCAACTGGCGTCGCGCGGCGTGGGGCCGGGCACCGAGCGGAACGGGGTCTCGCGGTCAGCCTGGAGCGCCACCGCCGCACCGCGACGAAGCGCCCGAGGATCATCCGGAAGCGCCTGCGCGAATGGGACGCCCTGCACCAGCGCTCGTCCCAGTCGCCACGCAAGGTCATCGGCCGCGCCCACCACCCCCACCTCGGTGTCCAGATAGGTCAGCACGCCGTCCGGACACGCCGAGAATCCCGCCCCGCCGAGCAGGATCGGCAAGCCGCGCCGCTTCGTCGCCTGGACCAACGGGCGGATCGCCGGCAGGTAGAACGTGGTGTCGAGCGCGGTCGGTCCGTCACCGCTGCGCACCACCAGCGCATCATCCAGGTTGCGAATGGAGAAAGCGACCAGATGGGGCTGAAACGCCGACACCGCCTGTCGAAAAGCAGCCAGCGCGCCCGGCTCCATCCACGGCGAAACCACCCGGGCATCGCACCCGGCCAGCCTCATCGCCTGCGCGATGCGCTCGGCGCCGTACGGCGGCACCGGGGATGCGGTCACCGCCGGGTTCGCGTAGACGATCAAGACCCGAGGGATCACCGGGCGTCGCCCTCGTTGAACGTCGTAAGATACTTGCCAACCATGGACTTCCCCTATCCGAGTGCGCCGCCGTCCGTCCCGGCCGAATTCACCCCGCCTACCCGAGCCTACCAGCGGCACGTTGCCGTTGCGGTCGCCACGCTCGCCGCCTTCGTCCTGTTGTACCTGGGCATGGCGTGGTGGTTCGCCCACACCGCGTGGTGTGCTCATCCAGACCGGGCGGGGTGGGGAGGCGTTCTGGGCCTGGTTCGCGGCGATTCCGGCGCTTTTCCTGTTCGCGTTCCTGGTGAAGGGCCTGTTCTTCGTCAAGGGCGAGGGCCCGGACACCTCCGACGAGGTCAAGCGGGCGGACGAACCCAAGCTCTTCGAGTTCATCGACCGCGTCGCCGACGAGGTCGGCGCCCCGCGGCCGCACCGGGTTTTTCCTCACCAACCGGGTCAACGCCGCGGTACGTCGCGCCGTAGCCTACTCGCTCGAACAGTTCCGCGGCCCTGCCACATTGGTGACGCCGTCTTCCTGCAAAAGCGCGTCGCCGTTTTCGTCGTATTCGTAGTTCTTGCGGTACACCCCGGTGACCCCCACGGTACCCTCGGGCCAGTTCACCTGCCCGACCTCCCAGGTGTAGTTGTATGCCATGGTCTGCGAAGCCTCGTGGACGAGCACCCCGTAGGCGTAGAACCGGACCGTCGCCAGCACGCTCGCGTCGGTGTGATCGTCGTAGTAGTGCACCAGCAGAGAGTAGGCGCCATCGATCGGGAGGTCGATGTTGATGTTTTCCGGTCCAAAGCCGCTGGTGGCGTCGATGTCCAGAGACGGGTCGTCCGTGGTGTCGATCAGCACGCCCCAGTCGGGGACCTGATTGCAGAAGGTGCAATCGCCTGGGACCGAGAAGAAGTCGGCCTCCTCCCACATCACGTGCAGGTCCAGGTCGGCGTTGGGGGTGTTCCAGGACAGCTCGGCATGGAACTCCTCCTGCGGGATCGCCTCCATCTTGCAAGACCGTTTGGCCGAGGAGATGCCGGAGGTGTTGGTGACCACGAGGCCGACCGTGTACTCCCCGGCGATGTCGGAGATGAAGGACGCGAGGTTCTGCCCAGGGTCGGTGATGGCATTGACGGCAGAGCCGGCGGGGACCCCTTCGAGGGTCCATGCGTAGGTGAGCGCCAGCCCCTCCGGATCGGTGCTGTCGCGTCCATCGAGCCAGACCAGTCGGCGCGGCTCGATCGGCGTGTTGCAGTCGATGATCGCTTCCGGGTACACGAAGTCGCCGCCCCCGTTGCCGAGCAGGTACACGATGAGCTCGGGTTCGTCGGGGTCGTTGCTTTGGATGATGAACGTACCGTTGTCGCCGGCTTCGACGTATGGGGTGTACGACCACACCAACTGCTGTGATTGACCAGGCGGGATCGAGAAGCCGGACGGATTGGCGCCGATGATGGCGAACGCGCCGCTGCCGTGCTGCTCGGCGCTGGTGAGCGTGAGCGTGGCCTGCCCCGCGTTGGCGATGCCGAGGGTGGCGACCGCGGTGGTGCCGACGGCGACCGCACCGAAGTCTATCGAGAGGGGATCGACCGCGATGTCGGGGGTGGGGGCGTAGATGCCGACCCCGCTCAGCGGGATGATCAGGGTCGGGTGCTCTTCGTCGTTGCTGACAATCGTCAACTCGGCCGCGTAGGGAAGGTATGTGGCCGGAGCGAAGACCACACCGAGCGAGGCGACCTCGTCCTTGGCGAGGCTGAGGGGCACCTCGACCGTCACTGAAAAGGCGTCAGCATCGGCGCCGCTGAGGGTGACCGACTCGATCTCCAAGGCGGCGAGGCCCGCGTTGATCACCTGGATCGAAGTGGCTCCGGTGAAGTCGACCGCGACGTCGCCGAAGTCGACCGAGGCCGGGGCGACGACCATGTCCGGGTAGACCCGATTGACCGCCTGGTCGCTGCTGTCACAGCCCACCAGCACAGCCAGGGCGAAGAAGTGCACGGCGTCCCTCATGTCCGTCTCCACAACCAGCATAGCCCGCGGTGTCGGGGTAAGCTGAGGCGTGATCTGGCTCCTGCTCATCGGTTGCCGCGGCTGCTTCGAACTCCCCTCGGAGAGCGATGCGGACGTGTCGCAGCCCCCCCAGGACCCCGACACCGACAGCGCGGACGACACCGGCGACACCGCGGCCGAAGACACCGGCGATGCGCTTCCGGGCCGATGTCAGCTCGAAGAAGTCGAAGACGAGAACTTCGACAACGACTACACGCAGATCGTCACCCTGCCGCTGGAAACCTGGGCTTGTGGCTATGTTGACGTCTCCGGGGACCGCGAGTACTACCACTTCACCACCGACCAGACCGGTTGGCTCCGCGTCGACACCCAGGCGGAAGCGCGCGGATCGTCGGCTGACATCGACCACATCGTCAGCATGCCCGACGCCGACGAGACGGTAAAACAGATTGGCCGGTACGGCAGCGGCGATCCGCTCAGCGTCTTTTACGCGGAGGTCTCAGGGGAATACCTGGTTTTCCTCGGGGAGCGGGGGGGCGGATTTGGCGAGGAATACGGCTGGTGGTTGCGGGTGTCCGAGATCAAGGCGCCCATCAGCACGGACCTCACCGAGCTTGAGCCCAACGACCGAGTCGCGGAGGCCATGCCCCTGGTCGAAGGGGCCCGTTACGCCGGCGTTCTCAGCGATCCTGGCGACGACGACTGGTACCAGATGACGATCCCGGCCGACTCCACTCACATGGCTTGTGGCACCAAGGCCATGGAGTACGGCTCCGCCGCGAACATGGAGATGGAGCTGTTCTGGGGGGGAACGCTCGGAATGCGGGTCTGGGACGAGGGGGTCGACGCGCGGACCGGCAGCGAAGATGCCTGGTTCGAATATGATATTGCTCACCTGATCACCCGAGCCGAGACCTTCATCGCCGAGGACCGTCTGAACGACCCGGACAACTGGCCCGCCGGCTCGATCGACTTCAGCACCTTCAATATGCGCGTCCACGACTACGACGAAAGCGCAGGCTCGATGTTTCACTGGTACACCTTCGAGTGTTCTTTCTCCAACCAGGACAAATGATGCGACTCGCTTTCGCCACTCTGTTGCTGAACGCCTGCCCCACCGAAACCGACGACAGCGGGGCCAAAAACGACAGCGCCGGGATCGACGACACCGCCGACTCCAACGCGTGCCTCACTCACGTGATCAGCCTGTCGCCCACCGACGGCGCCGTCGGGGTGTACTACCGCGAGCCGGTGTATGTCAGCTTCGATGGTGATGGTGCCGCCGCGGTGGTGGAGGTGCGCGATTCGGCCGGCGCGGCGGCGCCCCTGGCCGCAAGCTGGGACGCGGCGGGCACGCTGCTGACCTTGACCGGCGTGCTGACGCCAAGCACGACGTACACGATCCACGCCGAGCTGTGCGACGTCACGACGGACACCGCGTTCACCACGTCGTCCATCGGCACGCCGCTTACCGTGACCCCAGACGAGCTCACCAACCGCACCTTCTCGTTCGCGCTGCGCGACGCCGAGATCGTCGAGCCGCCGGCGCTGGAAATCCTCGGGGACGCCAGCCTGGTCACGCCCTTGGGGTTCATGGTCCAGTTCGCCGACGACACGCAGCTCGAACTGTTGGGTGCTGTACTCGACTACAACTCCGATGGGCTCGAACAGCTCGACGAGACCGACACCTGGGACTTCCCGACGGCGGACTTCACGGCTGCGCCATTCTTCACCACCTCGATCGACGCGCTGACCATTGTCTTCGAGAACTCGTCAATCCCCAAGACCGACATCAAGCTGTACGACTTTCTCTTCGACGGGGTCTTCGCGCCCGACGGCAGCGCCATCGAGTACGGACATGTCGATACCCTGGTCGACTCGCGCGGCCTGGGACCCCTTTTGAGCCTCCCCGACACCGACGACGCCGTCTGCTCCTTCGCGACAGACTTCGGCGTCGTCTGCATCCCCTGTCCAGACGCCGAGCCCTACTGCATCCACATGATCGGCGAGGACATCACCGCACCCTGGACTGAAGGGTTGGTGCTGTCACCGTGGCCGGTTTGACGTGAGGCGGCCCTTTGGTCCGGCGAGCGCGGCTGATGTTGCTCCACTCGTCTCCTGAAAAACACGCCGCATACAACGCGAACGTGAACGACGAGAAACAGCCGACGTCCAACGTGGCCTCGATCGACAGATGCATGAGCACCCCGAAGGCCAGGTACGGAAGCCGCGCGTCCACCCGGTTGCACTGCGCCCGGAACCACCCGGCGCGGCCCCGCGTCGCCCGAAACCACGCCGCAATCAGGATGATCGGCGAGGCATGCTCCCACAACCACGTGCTCACCGTCATGACTTGGGTCAGCGGGTAGAGCGGCGCCAACCACGCCATCTCGAAGCGGTGCCACGTGGGCTGTTGCAGGATGTACCAAAGGGCGTCCGCGGGGCCGCCAAGGACCCAACTGGAGGACACCTTCTGCCACGCCGTGGTGTCGTACATGACCACCAGCTGCCAGACCATGAGCCACCGCGGCCAGACGGGCGCGTCCAGGGGCGCTGGCCCGCGTCGAGCCCGCCACCACGCATCGAGGGACCACGCCCGGCCCGACCCCGCGAAGATGAGCAAAAAAAGGATGTTGGCGCCAAGGAAGTCGTAAGAGCCTCCCGCGTTGGGACCCAACCCCACCAGGACCGCCCACCCCAGCGCGGTGACGACGGCCGCGCCGGGCGTCAGGACCCCAATCGCGAGCGCAGCGCTGGACACGAGCGTGGCGACGATGACGCCCAGGACCAATGGCGGCGTCGCCCCTCCGACCCAGTCGAGCGGCCCGCTGTTGAGCGGCACCAGCCCCCCGTGCACGGGCGGCAGCCATACCCACCGCCAGGTTTCGGTCCACAACAAACGAAGCAGGTGCGCGACGATCGACAGGCCGATCACGATGCGCACCACGGCCACGGCGTTGGCCGGCTCCCGCCGCGCTGTCGCGTCGGCCCAGCGGCTCCACAACCAAGGCCGCGTCGCGCTCACGGAGCCACCGGTCGGTTGACGGTGCGCTCCAGAACCCACTCTTCCTTCAGCGGTTCCCCCGCCAGGACTTGCGCCGCCGAGAGGCTGGCCCCTTTGCCAAAGCGGCACTGGAAGGCATCGACGTCCGTCGTCTCGGCGAAGTACTCCCCGGCGAAGCCCGAGCAGGCTGAGAACCAGCGCTTCTTGTTCTGGGGCCAGCCCCAGGCAAACACCGCCGCACGCATCCGTTCGGTCGCAAAACGTTCGCCGCGCCAACGCGGTGCGTCATTCGCCCCCTCCTCGTACACCACCTCCCACGAGCCGTCTGCGTGCCGGGCGCGCAGCTGCAGCCGCGTGGGAAAACGATGGGGAGCCACGAACATCTTCCAGCTCTGCACGGTGTTGGTGACCCGCAGCCACTCCCGAAACGGGGCGTTGGCGGCACGAACGGTCGCTTGGAGCTTCACGGCCACCACGTAGAGCCGGTCCTGGAAGGTGACCAGATCGGTTCCGAGCATGTCGGCCCAACTCTGAAACTCAGCCTGCACCGTCGGTTCGGACCAGTACGAACGATTTACGCCGCGGCCCGGGGACGGCAGCGACGACGCCAGCATTGCCAGCGCCTGCCAGAGCACGAAGGCGGCGACGAGGTGGTGCTTCACGCCGGGCCGGTATCAAGGTTAGGCGGCGTGCCGATGGGCTGGATCGCCAACCTCCTCTTGTTCGGCGCCGCCCTTGCCGCCCTCGGCGGGCTCGCGGCGGGGTACGCGGCCGTCAGGGCCTATCGACTGGCAAAAAAGACGGTGTCGGTGGCCCGTCGCCTGCCGGTGGTGCGTCGGCTCCCGCTCCTCGGAAAGGTCGAGCCAGCCCCACCGATCGACGCCGACCTCAACGCCTACCCGGAGCGGCTTGCTGCGTTGGAGCTTCGCCTGATCGACCGTCATGGCGCGGTCCAAGACCAGCTCCGCGTGCTGACCGAGCGGCGGATCGACCTCGGCGCCAAGCCCGATCGTGCCGACCTCGTCGCCCGGTATGAAGAGGACATTGGCCACCTTGACCGTCGTGCGGCGTCGATGCGCCGGGTGATCACGCTGGTCTGGCGGACGCGGGCGGTTTTGCTGCTTCGGGTCCACCTTGCCGTGACCGGGCGTCGGCGGCCCGACCTCGGCGCGTTGCCCGAGACAGGCGTGGGGAAACGCTTGTCCAGGGAAGCCCTCGCCAGCGCCGCCGGACAGTACGCGTTTGCCGCCGCGGCTATCCACCACTACCTGGAGGAGGTGCGCGAGCGACTCGATGGCCTCGACGCGATCGTGCCCGCGTCCCCGGCGGCGGCCGAGGTCGAGAGCGCCATGCGTGCGGTGGTGGACGAGGAGCTGGCGCGGGCGCGGGCGTCCCACATCGAGCTTTTGGCTGGGATGGACCGGCTCGCCGACAACCTCACCTGGCTCGGCGACCACGCTGGGACGCTCCATGTGGTGGATGACGATGTCGTCGCCGTAGCGGGGGGGCCCCACGGCGAGAGCGCTGCGCACTTGCTTGCAGAGGTCGACGCCGCGATTCGACGGCTCAACGATTTGGCGGGTGCCGTCGATCACCAGCTCGCCTCGGGCGCCATGGATCGGCTCGACGACGACGTGGGGCGCCTGGAGACCCAAGGCCTGGAGGAGCAGGCCGCGGCCGCAGCCGAGCTTGAAGTGGCCCGCCTTGTCGAGGGGTTCACCCGATGATTGCCGAGCTTGACGCGCTGCCGCCGGGCGAGGCGCTGTTCGACATGGATGGCACGCTCATCACCAACGACATCGCCGAGGCCTGCCTGCGCGGGATCGACCGCATGGGCCATCGCAACCGGGTCACCGAGAAGGCGAGCAGCGTTTTTGCGGCGTACCAGGCGGTGCTCGACTACCGGGAGCAATGTCGCTTCGCCGCATTGGCCCTCGGGGGTTTGCGAATCGGGCAGGTCGAGGAGCTCGTGGACGCGGCGCTCGACGCGGGGGAGTGCGCCCCGGTGCGTGAGGTCTGCGAGTTGGCGCACTGGGTCGCACTGCGGCATCGGGTGTGGCTTTTGACGGGCAGTCCCGAGGTGGTGGGCCGAATCATGGCCGATCGCCTTGGAATTCGGCATGTACGCGGCATTCGGCTGCGTCTGGCGGGCGATCGGCTTCTGCCCGAGACCTTCGGCATCCTGACCTGCGACGAAGGCAAGGTCGAGGCTTCGTGGGCGATGACCGGCCGGATTCCGGTTTTCGCCATCGGCGACACCGCGCATGATCTTCCGCTGCTTCGTCACGCCCGCGTGGCGCGTACCGTGGGGGCGATCGCCGGGAAGGAATTTCCCGCGCTCGTTTAGTTCTGCGAGCGGTCGCGGCGCCGCAGGCCGGAAACCGCAGGTTGCAGGCCGGAAGGGCTCGTGCGGTCGGGCTGGAGGGCGCCGGCACTGTCCGGGGAGCGAGCCCTTTCCTCCGTTTCTTGATAGCGCGCGCTGCTCCAAAAAGAGGCTTGTGATGACCCGCGTAGAAGTCGCCATCAACGAAGGGCGCTGTGTGCTTGTTTTCGGTAGTCGTGTCCTCGCGGACGCCGAGACCCTGGGCGAACTCCGCCGTCGCAACGCGGTTCCGGCAGTAGTCCTCGATGGCCTGGCGCCGTCGCCCGCCGTGAAGCTCGATGCCAAGGCCCTGGCGCCTGCGTTGACCCGTGAGGGCGGTCTGATCTGCCTGATCGACGCGGACGGTGTCGATTCGGTCGGCCTCGGCCAGCTCGCGGACGCCGTATCGGCCGCCTCGCACAAGCCCCGGCTGGTCGTTGTGGCCCGCAACTTCAATCCGTTCGCGCTCCCGTCGGCGCTCCGCACCTTGAAGTTCGACCACGAAAAGCTCAAAGCACGCGATTTCTTGTTCACGCTGCCGGTGCCGGCGCCGGTCGCGCCCGTGGCCGTGGCCGCGGCCGCCGACTCCAAGAAGAAGGGCGCCCCGAAGATCAGCTTCGTCGGTCGCGAAGACGAGCTTGCTTGGCTCGCAGAGCGCACCGAGGGGCCGATCGTGATCGCCGGCCCGTCGGGGATCGGCAAGCGTTGGTTGGTCGAAAAGGCGCTCGCCGGCTGCACCAACCGGCTCCCAGACTTCATCGTGGGCTGGGGCTCCGAGGCCGATTCGCTCTACGCCCGCATCGCGGCGCTCGCAGCAGAGGCGGGAGACAAGCGCCTCGCGGACGCGTTGACGAGCCCCGCCGATCGGCCGGTGCCTTCGGCGCTCGCGGCGCTCGCCGTGGAATCGCTCCGCGACCTCGACGTCACCTTGGTGATCGACCGTCTTGATGCAGTCATGCGTCGCGATGGAACGTTCCACCGTGAATCGCGGTTCGAGCTGCTCCTGCGGGCCTTGCTCGTTGGCAAATACAAGGCGCGCATGCTTTTCCTCAGCACGGTCCGCCCCCGGTTTTACCGCGAGGGCGAAGGCCTGGAGCTGCCCGTCTTGGAATTGGCGGGCCTCAAGGGCCGAGACCTCCACGAGATCTTCGACGCCTACCGTGTCGAAGACTTCGCGCGGGACAACTTCGGCCTGGTCAACCAGCGCATCCACGGCCACCCGCTCGCGGCACGGCTTTTTGCGGTCGCCGTTCGGGACCCGGAAACGCGCGAAGAGCTGATGGAGTCCAACAAGTTCTTGGCGATGGAAAACGTCGCGGACCTTGACGCCCCGCGTCGGCGCATCGAAAAGACGATCCGCGAGCTGACCGAAGAAGAACGCCATGACCTCGCCTTGTTCGCCCACTTCCGCCGTCCGTTCACCGCGGGCGACGCCGAGATCCTCCGCGTCAAGCGTGAGTCACGGCTGAACCTGTTGGGCAAGGGCCTCATCGAGATGGTCCCCGACGAAGGCCGCGAGCGCACCTTCTACGTCCACCGGCTCGTCGCCGGGCAGCTTCCCGTGCGCGAAACCAGCCTCTTCGATCTGCTCGAAGCGCTGGGTGACCAGTACGTGGCCGCCTCGGTCAAGGAAAGGGGTCAGGCCCAGTTGGCGCTCGCTCAGGAAGGCAATCGCCTGCTGTACGAAGCCCACCGCACCCGCAACCGGGCGCGGATGTCCTACCCCGATCACGACGGCGCCCTCGAGTCGATCCGCGGCATGGTCCGCAGCAAGAAGCCTCACTTCGAGCTTGCCGAGCAGCGCATCGCCGAGGTGCTCAAGCTGGATGCCGCCAACACCGAAGTGGCGCTCCTCGGCTGCGAGCTGATGGTCGAAAAGAACCTGAAGGGGGCGGAGATCGCCGCGGTCTACCAGGACCTCGCGACCCGCGCGCCGACGCCGGAAGTCTTCCACCTCGAATGCAACTTCTGCGAAAAGCGCGGCGGCGGGCGCAACCGCGCCATCGCGGCGCTGGAACGTGGTGTCGCCGCCTTCCCGGACAACGCCCGGATGAAGCGCCGCCTCGCCGGACTGCTGGTCGATGCCGGACGGCGTGAGCCGGCGGCGGACCTGCTCAAGGCGGCGCTGGACCTTGAGCCGATGATGCCCGACACCTACGGCCTTTTGGGCGAGGTGTACCTGGGCATGGGCCCGGAGCACTGGACCGCCGCGCGCGACGCGCTCGCCGAAGCGCGCCGACTGGATCCGGCCAACACCCTGCACATGGCACGGCTCGGCGCGCTCTTGATCGAGACCTCGGCCGGCGACGGCGCGCTCCTCGACGAGGCCCAGGGCCTGCTCGAAGAAGCGCTCGTCACCGACAAGAAGAACTACCCGGCACACCTGCTGCTGGGGCGGCTGCTCATCAATCGGGGTGGTGACCTGGAGCGCGCCGAGTGGCTGCTCAAGGCGGCGGCCAAGATCGACGACCACGCCACCGCCCCGTTGGTCGAGCGCGCCCGGATATCAGGCCGGAAGCGCCTGTGGCCCGAAGCCGAGGCGATGCTGGACAAAGCACAGAAGTCCGACCCCAACGGCCACCACGCCTTCGCGGCCCGCGGCGAGATGTTCGAGATGCGCGGCCTCATCTTCAACGCGGTGCCCGAGTACCAGAAGGCGATGGAACGCGCGACTGGCACCAGCCTCGCGCTGATCGACGCGGCCATCGAGCGCTGCACCCAGCTCATCGCGTCGGGCGCCGCCCAGGAGATGGCCAAGGCCAACGAAAACGCCGAGCTCATCGCGACGCAGACGGCGGCTTCGTTTCCGCAGCGCAATCCCAACGCCAACACGACGCGTCGGCGTCGCAAGGGCGGGGGCGAGGAGGCCGTGTCGGCGCCGGTGGACGGCACCGCTGGGGTCGCAGTCGCGGAGGGCGGCGAGGCGGTCGCAGTTGCCGAGGGCGAGGCCGTCGTCGCGGCGGGCGAGGCGACCGAGGGCGGCGCACGGCGCGGACGCCGTCGCGGCGGGCGTGGTCGCGGTGGGGCGGGCCCGGCCGAGGGGGAAGGCGCTGCAGTAGCGGACGGCGTCGCGGGGGGCGAGGCTGCTTCTGAAGCGGTGGAGGCTGCTCCTGAGGCTGCGGAGGCCGCTCCTGAGGCTGCGGAGGCTGCTCCTGAAGTGGTAGAGGTCGCTCCTGCTGAGGCGACAGAGGCGTAGCGGCTTCCGCAGCGGCGTGCTGCGGCGGACGCCGGCCAGGGTGGAGTCGCCGAGGCTACGGGAGTAGCCGGCGCCGGCTGTGAGCGGCCGTAGAGCTGCGTTCCCGAATCTCCACCTCACAAAGAAAGGCGCCGCCCGCCGCCTACCCCCGCTTCTTCAGCCCCGCCTCGACGATGACCTTGAACTTCTCGTAGGGCTGGGCGCCGTTGATGAACACGCCGTCCACGAAGAAGGCGGGCGTTCCGGTGACACCGACCGCGGCGCCGTCGGCGGCGTCCTTCTTGATCTCGGCCTCCATCGCTGGGTCCTTCCGGCAAAGCTCCCACTTCTCCATGTCGACGCCCGATTCCCGCGCGGCGCGCAGCAGATCACCTTCGGCCAGAGCCTGTTGGTTCTTCATGAACGCGTCGTGGACCTGCCAGTACTTGTCCTGCTGGCCGGCGCAGTTCGCGGCGATGGCGGCGGGGATGGCGTTGGCGTGGAAGTCCAGGGGGAAGTCGCGGAAGACGAACTTGACCTTGCCTTCGTAGTTGGCGAGGACCTGGTCCACGCTCTCCCGCGCTTTGCCGCAGTACGGGCACTGAAACTCGGCGAACTGGACGATGACGACCGGCGCGTCGACCGGGCCGACAAAGGGGTCGTCGTCGGCGGAGACCTCGATGCGCGGCACGTCCGGGAAGCTCAGTTGTACGGTTGCCTTGTAGGATTTGCGCAGGTCGTCGATGAAGATGGTGTAGCGCTCACCCTGCTTCTTCTGGGTAACCGCGGTGCCGAGCATCCCTCGGGCTTCTTCCATCGTCTGGCCGCGGAGCTTCCGCTTGAGGGCTTCGTACGCCTCCGCCAGCTCGGCCTCGGTCGGCGCCGAGACCTTGTCGTTGATCTCCGCCTTGAGCAGATCCTCCACCGCGGCCATGCCGCGCTTCTTGACCTCGGCGTCGAGTAGCCTTTCATCCATCAGCTGCTGGGCCGCCTGATACTCGGCGTCGTAGCGGCCCATCAGGTACTCGGAGAGCATCTGGTCGAGCTGACGTTGCATCGGCGTGGTCACCTCGGCGTAGGTGAGCGAGCCGCCTTCCCAGTACGCGGCGACCGCGGCGGGCTCGGCACCGTAGGCGGGCGCGACCAAAGCGACCGGCGAGGGGCCGGGGGGCACGAGCGCCGACGTGGTTTCCGGGCCGGTCTGGCAGGCGATCACGACGATGAGACTGAGCATAGGACTCTCGAAGGGCGGGCAGTTAACACGAGCGCCCGTGCCGCGGCTCCAGGCGCGACGACCGACCGACCTGCTAAGCTGTGGGCCGTGCACGCCGACCCCACGGAACCGGAGCGGATCGGCCGCTGGAGGGTGCTGCGCACCCTGGCGCGGGGCGGGATGGCCACGGTGTACGCGGTGGTCGATCCCGAGTCGGGCGAGCGGTTCGCCATCAAGCTCCTGACGCAGCCTGGCGCCAGCCTGCAGCGGCTCTTGCAGGAGTACCGATCGCTGGCACGCATCGATCATCCAAACATCGTGAGAGTATATCAGTTCGGCTCCACCGATGAGGACCTTCCCTTTGTGGTGATGGAGCTTTTGGACGGGGTCCAGGCGCAGGTTCGTGTCAAGGCCACCGGACGCCCGGGCGAGGCCCTACGCACCGCCGAGGCGGCCCGAATCGCCCACGATATCGCCGTCGCGTTGGGCCACCTCCACGCCCGGGGCATCATCCACCGCGACCTCAAATCGAGCAATGTGATGGTGCTGAGCGACGGGACGGCGAAGCTACTCGACTTCGGCACGGCACGGCTGGTCCACGCCTACGACCCCATCACCCAGCTCGGCGAGTTCGTGGGCACCTTCGCGTACGCCAGTCCCGAACAGCTGACCGGGGGGGCGGTGGACGCCCGGTCGGACCTGTATTCGCTGGGCGTGCTCCTCTTTCGGATGTTGTGCGGTCGACGGCCGTTCGAAGGCGACAATCCGGTGGAGCTCGCCCGCAACCACCTCGACCTGCCCCCCCCGGACCCGGGCGTGCTCGCGCCGAACCTGCCCCGCGCCCTCGCCGATCTCGCGCTGCACCTTCTCGCGAAGCTGCCGGCCGATCGCCCGCAAGACGCACGCACCGTCGTCGAGGCGCTGGCGCCCTTCGTTGCCGAGCCTGGCAGTCGGGGTCTGGGGCACGCCCCGCTTCTGGGTCGCGACCGTGCTTTCGTCGAGGCCCAGAGCTTTCTCACCGCGGCGGAGCCCGGCTCGGCGCTCTTCGTGGCCGCCGAACCTGGCCACGGACGCCGTACCTTCATCGAGTTGGTCGCCCAGGAGGCGTTTCGACGTGGGGCGCGGGTGGTGGCGCTGGGCGGCGGCGACGACGCGTTCCGCCGCCTGGTGTGGGCCGTCCAGGACCTCCGAGGTGAGTCGACCGATGAGGGCCTGGAATCGGAGCCGACCACCGCCTCGCCGATTCCGGAGTCGATTCGTTCGGTTGGGCGTTTGCTGGCCTCACGGGCCCTCGCGGAAGACAAGGTGGCGCTGCTCGCTGCCCCGTCGTTCTGGGCGGTCGCGGCCCCGGTGCAGGAGGCGATCCTGGGGGTGCTTCGCACCGCGGGGGAGCTCGGGGCGCCGGTGCTCCTGCTCGCGGCGACCGGCCCTGTCAGCCCGACGCTGGCGCGATCCTCGCGGGTGGCGCTGCGGCCGCTGACCGGCTCGGAGGCGGCCACCATTGCCGCCCACTGGCTGGGCGTCGCGAGCATTCCGCCAGAGCTGGCGCGGCGGCTGCTCCGGGCGTCCGGCGGCCTCCCCGGACCGCTCACCGAGTTGGTCCGCGCGCTCCCTGCCGCGCTGACCAGCACCGCCATCGTCATTCCGTACAACCTCCGCGACGACGCGCTAGCGAGGATCGAGGCGGTCGGCGCTCCAGAGCGGCGCGTACTCGAAGCGATTGCGCTCGCGGATCACGAACTCGACACCCTTCGCGTGGCCTGGCTGGTGGACGAGCCGGAGGACGTCGCGCTGGCGCGCCTGGAGTCCCTGCCCGCGCTGGTCACCGTCAGCGGCGGGTTTTGGGGGCTCCGGGACGGGCTCGTGGCCGAGCTTTTGCGACGGCACACCCTGCCGCCCCGGCGCCACCTGCTGCATCGCCGGCTTGCCGCGGTCGCGGAGGACTTGCCCCCGAGCGAGGCGGTGGCCGACGCCTGTCAGGTCTCGGGGCGGCTGCGCGAGGCGGCGGAGATCGCCGTGCGATGGGCCTGGCCCCTGGTCCGGGCGGGTGCGTGCGACGAGGCCTTCCCGCTCCTGGAGCGGCTGGCGGCCGCCAATCCCGATCTCGAACCGGCGGTCGGAGTGCGCTTCTGGACGCTGTACGGCGAGTGCCTGGCCGAGCTGCGCATGTCCCCCGCCGCTGCCAACTACGCGATCGGACGCGCGTCGGCCTTGGCCCAGGACGCGTCCGACTCTGCGGAGGTGGAGCTGGCGGCGTCGCGGCTTGCCCGCGCGCGTTCGGACCCCCAAGCCGAACGGTCGCTCTTGCACGCGGCCATCGCTCGCCTCGATGCGGGCGTGGGCCCCCCCGACCGGCGCGCCGCCCAGGGCCGCGCTCACCTGGCTGACCTTTTGGTGCGCTCCGGGGACCTTCACGGCGCGGTCTCCGAGGCAGGCCTGGCGCTTCGCGGGGGCGCGGACGACCTGACCGCGTACGGCACGACGCTTGGCTACGCGCAGCTCGCATCGGGGTCCCTCGGCGCCGCGGAGTTGACCTTTCGGACGGCCGAGGCCGGGGCACGCGCGGACGGAAAGAACGCCTGGAGGGCGCTGGCGGGGCTGGTGGTGGTGCTGGCCGCGCAGGGTCGGTTCAGTGAAGCGGGGGAGGTCGGCGAGGCCGCCGAGCGTGCCGCGCGGGCGGGGGCGCCCGGGCACCGCCTCGCCGCGCTGCAACTGGCGCTGGCGGAGGTCGATGTCAGCCAGTGGCGCCACGGCTTGGCCCGCAAGCGTCTCGATCAGGCCCTCGACGCCGTCCACGGCGAAGCGCCCGCTCGCCTGGAAGCCCGCGTCGCTTTGTTGCGCTCGCGTTTGGCGTGGGACAGCGGCGACCCCCAGGCCGCGGTCCGGTGGGCCGAGGACGCGATCATGAGCCCGGGCGTTGCCGTGGCGAGGGGCGGTGCCGCCGAGGTCCGCGCCGCCCGCGGCGTCTTTCTCTGCGCCAGCGGCCATGCCGACGTCGGCTGGATCGACCTGGCAGCGGCGCTCGGCGAGCTCATCGACATGGGAGCGCTCAGCGCGATGGCGCGCGTGGGCGAGTTGGCCACCTTCGTCATCGACGATGCCGCGCTCGTCGAGCCCATCTGGACCCCGCTCAACGAGTGGCTGCTCGTCGAGTCCGCGCGGCCCGCCCGCGTTGCGCGGGCGCTAAACCGCCTTCGCTTCGTCCGCGCGCGGGGCTGGGACGACACCGAGGAGCGCTTGGAGCTGCGCGCCCGGTGGACCGATCTCACCGGTCAGCTTGTGGCCACTGATTGCAGCGCCATGCAGGCGCATCCGTGGGCGCGCACCGCGTCGGGGCGGTGACGCACCCGCGGCGGATGGGGTGACCCCCCCTGCGGCACTTCAGGGCGAAGCGGTCGCCACCACGCGGACTCGGTCATGGCGCACCCGTTCTACTGGGCGCCGCTTGTTTTGGTGGGGGATTGGCGGTAGGCGAGAGGATATCCGTGCTTCGCCCGGTTCGCCCGGTTCGCGCGGCTCACCGGCCCCGACAAACTCCTCGCGCTCGGACCACCATGGACCTCGGAACCTGCACCAGCTTCGCCCATCGCAGCGTGATTGTGCCTACGATGCTGTACGGAACGGCCTGGAAGGAGGGCGAGACCGAAGCGCTCACCGCCCAAGCGCTCCGAGCGGGCTTCCTCGGCATCGATACTGCCAACCAACGCAAACACTACGATGAAGCTGCCGTGGGCCGAGCGGTCGTGGCCAGTGGCACGACGCCGTTCCTCCAGACCAAGTTCACCTACCGTCGCGGCCAGGACGCGCGCCTGCCCTACGATCCCGACGCTCCGCTGGCCGAACAGGTCCGGCAGTCCTTCGCGAGCTCCTTGGTTCACCTGGGGGTCGACCGGATCGATGCCTACCTCCTGCACGGCCCCGAATCGAAGCCGGGACTGACGGCGGGCGATTGGGAGGTCTGGCGGACGATGGAAGCGCTCCACGACGATGGCCTGGTGCGCCTGATCGGGGTGAGCAACGTGGGCGTCGATCAGCTGAGGGCGCTGTGCGCCGGCGCGCGCGTGCAGCCCGCTTTCGTGCAGAACCGCTGCTACGCACGAACCGGCTTCGATCGGGAGATGCGAGAGGAATGCGGCGCCCAGGACGTCGTCTACCAGGGCTTTTCCCTGCTGACCGCGAACCGGGAGCTCTGGGGTCACAAGGCCCTGCACCCGATCGCGCGGCGCCTGGGGTGCGCCCCCGCCCAGGTGCTCTTCCGCTACGCGATGCACCTGGGCATCCTCCCGCTGACCGGCACCAGCGACCCTGCCCACATGCGGCTCGACCTTGCTTGTGGGGAGTTTCTGTTGTCCGAGTCGGAGCAGGCGGGGATTGCGGGGCTGCTGGGGTAGCCGGCCGGCGGCGCCGGAGTCGTCACCGCTCTGGCCCAGGTCAGGATCATCGACGGCAGCGGTACAGGCGAGAAACAGGAACATCGCCCGACGATAATGTCAGAACGGCCACAACACGTTGGCAATGGACGCCGCCCACCCCTGGCCCTGCTGGTTGGCGAGCACGCCACCGCCCGTGACCTCGGCCGACACGTCGACGAGGCGGTAGGACTCGATGACGTTGTTGAGGCTGATGTCGCGGGGACGGGCGACCCCGCGGAAGGTCACGTACTGGGTTTCGTTGTTGACGCCGACGCGCTTGCGCCCCTCCAACAGGATGGTCCCGTTCGGGTTCACCGCCTTCACGGTACACGAGAGCATCGTCTGCATCGAGCCGTCTCGCGACGTGCGGCCGCTGCCGGCAAGCGACGTCCCGCTGGCGCCGCCGAGGCCGATGGCCGCGCCCATGTTGGGGTTGTCGCGAAGGATCGAGGTGTCCAGTCCTAGTAGCGTCGTGATCGCGAACTCAGACTTGCTGTCGCGAGCGGTATTTGTGTCAGCCCCCAACTGGGTGACCACCGACTCGTCGATGTTGATGGTGACAATGTCCCCGACCGAGCGCACGTTGTTGTTGCCGAGCACGGCGCGGCTGTCGGCGGAGGCCCAGAGCGAGGACCCCGGCTCCGGCTCGTCGACGTACTCCTCCGGTTCGGGAAGCGGCGGGGGCGGCGCGGCCAGCGCGCCCATCGGTCCCACAGCACAGGACATCGCGAGGAGAACGAGCATCACGAACCTCCGAGGGTGACGGTGCCATCGGCTTGGAGCACGCCCATCTGTTGGCTTCGAGTCGCGAGATTGAGCACCGCGACCGTCTCGCCGATCACGGCGTCGGCGAGCAGCTCACCTTGTGCCCGGACCGAAATCCCGCCCCGGCTGACGACCACGCTGACGCGAGCGCCATCGCGCAGATCCGGCAATCGCCGCACGCGGCCGATGGTCACGGGCTGCCCGGCCGCGATTGACGTCGTCGCCTCCCACGACAAGTTCGCGTCCACCGGGCTGCTGCCGCGTAGGTCGCGCTGGCGCACCCGCGCCAGGGTGGCCTCGACCCGTTCGCCGCGCGCAACCGCCTGCGCGGCGACCGGAACCGTGACCCACAACGACAAGTCAGGACGCAGTCGCCAGCTGCCTTTGAGCGACTTGAGCTCCACCGAGATGTGGCCCTCCCGCAGCGAGTAGCCAGGCAGCTCGACCGTGAAGTCTGCGTCGGCCGGCAGCCCCGCGGGGGCGTCGAGGTCGGTCAACAGCACGTCGGCTTCCGCCATGCCCAGCCGCGCTGCGACGGCCGTGCGAATCGCCGCCTCGGGAGTCGCCGCCGTCGCCGCCGCAGGCGCCAACGCCCCTGCCCCCGCGAGGATCAGCAGCGGCCACAGTTCGAGCCACTTCGGGTTCATCAGCGCCTCAGGTTGACGGCGGTCGACATCATCTCGTCGGCGGCCTGGATGACCTTGGACGACAGCTCGAAGCTGCGCTGGGCAGTGATCATGCCCACCAACTCTTCGGCAACGTCGACGTTGCTGGCTTCGAGCGCACCCTGGCGAATGATGCCCATGCCCTCGCCGCCTGGAGCGCCCCGCTGGCCCTCCCCGCTGGCGACCGTCGCTCGGAAGTAGTTGCCACCGGTCGCCGAGAGGCCACCGGCGTTGGGGAAGCGGGCCAGCTCGAACTGACCGAGCCCGGTGTCCTCGATGCCCGAGGTGCCCTGTACGCGCGCGGTGACGTTGCCATCCTCCCCGATCAACAGCTCCGTGGTGCCTTCCGGGACTTGGATTCCCGGGGAGACACGGTAGCCAGCCGCGGTGATGAGGTTGCCCTCGCTGTCCGCGGTGAAGGCGCCGTCTCGTGTGTAGAGCTCCTCGCCGGAAGGGGTCTCGACGACGAAGAACCCGTCGCCGCTGATCATCATGTCGAACTGGTTGCCGGTCATCGTCGCGTCGCCAGTGCGGGTGTCGCGAATCAACGACGCGAGGCGCACGCCGCTGCCCATCTGAAGGGGGTTGGTGGCCGAGGCGCCGTTGGCCCCGCCGCGCGCGCCCATGCTCTGGTACACGAGGTCTTCGAAGTGCTCGCGCACCTTCTTGAAGCCGGTCGTATTGGCATTGGCCAGGTTGTTCGCTATGTTGTCGATCTTGGTCTGGTAAGCGGTCATGCCACTTGCCGCGGTGTAGAGAGCACGCATTAGCTTCCTCCGATTCGGTTGAGGCGGGCGCGGGTCTCGTCGCTCGCCTGGATGGCCTTCTGTTGGGCTTCGAAGAAGCGGGTGGCTTCCATCATGTCGATCATGCCGCGCATGATGTCGGCGTTTGAGCCTTCGACCGCGCCCTGGACGATGGTCGTCTCGGGGAGCGGATCGCCCTCGATCCCACCCCAGCGGTTGCCGCCCAGGGGCTCCGCCCCGTTGAGCATGACGATCTTCACGGCGCCCAACGCCCCGGACTTGCTGCCGGCGAGCGTCCCGTCCGGACCGACGGTCAAGGTCTCGCCCGGCTCGAGTTGGATGCTGCCACCGTCCCCGAGCACCGGAACGCCATCGTGAGTGACCAGCTGCCCTTCGCCATCGATGCGGAAGCTGCCGTCGCGAGTGTAGGTGCCGTCTTCCAGCGCAAAAAAGCCGTCGCCACGGAGGGCAAGGTGCGTCGGCACCTGGTCCATCTCCAGCGGGCCGTCGGCCGTGGAGTAGGAGACCGTTCCGACACCAGCGTAAAGCTCGCCGCCGGGGGGGCCGACCAGCTCAAAACTGGTGCGCTGCTCGCGGTAGCCCTGGGTTTTGCTGTTGGCGAGGTTCTGCGCGATGCCGGACATGCTGTCCCAGGCAGCGCCCGCGCCGCTCAGCGCAACGTAAAGGTCCCTCATCCCGCCGCCCGCTGCCCGTCGGCATCCAAGGAGAGCAGCAACACGGCGCGGAGCTTGCCGCGAGCGATGCCGAGCACCTGACAGATGCGTGAGGGCGAGACCGCGAACACGTCACCGATTTCGGCGAGACTCATGTCGCGACCGTAGTACAGCAAGGTGACCTGACGCTCACGCTCCGGAAGGCCCTGGATGGCGCGCCGCAGCGCGATCCGCACCTCTTCTTCGGCGATGCGCGCCGGCGCCTCGTTTTCGCCGTCCGACGAAAAGGCCATCCGGATGAAACCGTTGACGTCCACGACGTCGTCGATGGGCACGAGCGAAACTGGCGTCGCGATTTCGAGGGCCAGCCAGTACTCTTCCATGCTGGCGCCCATCGCGGCCGCCACTTCGGTGGGCGAGGGGTCGTGGTTGGGGCTGTGGTTGCCGTCGGTCCGGGCCTTTGTCTCGGCCGCTTTCAGCTTCCGCGCCGTGTCGCGACGCCGCCGGGTGAAGGTATCCATCGTCCGCAGCGCGTCGAGCATGGCCCCGCGGATGCGGTAGTCGGCGAACGCCGCGAACTCCATGCCGTGGCCGTCTTGGTAGCGCTCGAAGGCTTCGAGGAGGCCCACCACACCGAAGCTCGTCAGGTCTTCGAGGTCCACGCCGGCGTCGTCGCGGACGTGCGTCCAGACCTTCCGGGCGACGGTGAGTATCTTCTTCTGGAAGCGGCGGCAGGCGTCGTCGCGGGTCATCCCGTCGACGAGGCGCTCGCGCGGCGCGGAGTACGCCCGGGGAATCATGTTTACGACCATTGCCCCATCGCTCATCCCCCCCCATCGGTCGGCGCGGGGGGAAGTTGAGGGTGGAGCGCCAAAGCGATCGCTGGCGGCCGAGATAGCAGGGCCAAATGTTTCGCACTTCCGTCGCGGCGGTCGCGCACCGCTCCTCGGCGGTTGCGTCGCGAGCGCCGATGGGCGTGGCGCTGGGCGAGCGGGGAGCCAGGCCAGACCTCCCCGACGCCAGCGTTCCGTTGGGTTCTCGTTGCTCGCCCAACCCCGCCCGCACCCCGGGCTACGGGAGTAGCCAGCGACCCCCGTGAGCACGCTGCGAGCTGCTTTTCAGAAGCACGGTCGCCGAAAGCACCGCCCCTCAGGCCCTCGCCACCGCAGGCCCTGGGCGCCCGCCCCCAAGGCTGATCTCGCCGACGCGTTCGATTCCGGTCCCCGGAACGATCTCGCCAGGGGAAAGAACGGGTACGCGGGGCAGGACCTTTTCGAGCAGCCGGCGCATCGGACCGCGCGCGAGCGGCGGCACGAGCAGCACGGCCTCGCCCGGACCGACGAAACGATCGGTGGCGGCGCGGACGGCCTGGATGAGCTTGCGGGTGGTGTCGGGGTCGAGAACCAGCGTCATCGCCCCACCGTCGCCGCCTTGCAGGCCACGACTGACGGCGTCTTCCGCATCGGCGGCAAGGCCCATGTAGCGGAGGGTTCCGTCGTCACCGACAAAGCGTGCGGTGACGGCGCGGTTGAGACGCTGGCGAACGAACTCGGTCAGGACGTCGGCGTCACGGGTACGGGGCGCGAACTCGGCCAGCGCTTCGAGGATGCCCTGGGTGTCGCGCACGCCGATGCCCTCGGCGATGAGGTTGCGGAAGACACGGAGCACGACGGCGCGGGGAAGCGGGTCGGGCGTCAGCTCCTCCACCAGCTTGGGATTGGCCTGGGAGACACGCTCCAGGGCCTCGGCGAGGTTCTGGCGCCCGAACAACTCGTGGGCAAAGCGCTTGAGGAGATCGTCGAGGTGCGTCGTAAGCACCGTCGGCACGTCGACCACGGTGTAGCCAAGCTGCTGGGCCTTGGCACGGCTGTTGTCGGGGACCCAGACGCCCTTCATCCCGAAGACCGGATCGTGGCCCTCGGTACCGCGAAGGGTGCCGGTGACGCCGCCCGGATCGAGGGCGAGGTTCTGCCGAGCGACGACGTTTCCGGTCGCGACAACCTCGCCGCGCAGCAGCACGCGGTATTGCCCGGCGCCGAGCTTTACGTTGTCGCGTAGTCGGACCGTCGGGAGAATCAGGCCGAGGTCCTGGGCAAGCTGCCGTCGGATGCGCTGCACGCGCTCGACCAGCTGGCCGCCGCGGGTTTCGTCGCCCAGGTAGATGAGATCGAGGCCGAGCTCGACGGCGACCGGGTCGATCTTGAGCAGGTCCTCGATCGGCGCTTCCGTCGCGACCGTGGGCGCGTCGTCTTCCTCCGGCGGCGCGAGGGGCACGCCGTCCTTGAAGAACCACGCCGCGAGTCCCAGCCCGACCGAGATGACGAAGAACACCAGCCGCAGCCCGGGCACGAAGACGAACATGCCGGCGATCACCGCGAGGATCGCGAGTACCCGGGGGTTTCCGAGCACCTGCCGGCTGACCTGGGTGTCGAGGGAGCTCTCGTCGATGTCGTTGACCCGCGTCACCAACATGCCCGCCGCGGCGCTGGTGATGAGCGCTGGGAACTGGTTGGCGAGCCCGTCGCCGATGGTGAGGATGGTGTAGTTGGCGAGCGCCGTGCCGATGTCGAGGCCGTTCATCACCACGCCGATGATGATGCCGCCGAGGATGTTGATCAGGATGATGAGGATCGCCGCGATGGCGTCGCCCTTGATGAACTTGCTGGCGCCGTCCATCGCGCCGTAGAAGTCGGCCTCTCTTGCAACCTCGGCCCGGCGGCGCTTGGCCACCTTTTCGTCGATGAGCCCGGCGTTGAGCTCGGCGTCGATCGCCATCTGCTTGCCGGGCATCGCGTCAAGGGTGAAGCGCGCGGCGACCTCGGCCACGCGGCCCGCACCCTTGGTCACCACCATGAAGTTGATGACGACGAGGATCGCGAAGATGATGAAGCCGACGACGTAGTTGCCACCGACCAGGAAGTTGCCGACCGCCTCGATGACGTGGCCGGCCGCGCCGGGACCCTCGGCCCCATGGGTGAGGATCAGCCGCGTGCTCGCCACGCCGAGGCTCAGCCGAAAGAGCGTGGTGACCAGGAGCACCGTCGGAAAGACGGAGAAGTCCACCGGCTTCTTGGCGTAGAGCGCCACGAGGAAGATGAGGAGCGAGACCGTGATGCTGGCCGCGAGGAGCAGGTCGAGGATCACTGGCGGCAGCGGCACCATCATGATCGCGACCACGCCGAAGACGCCGAACGCCAAAACCGCGTCGGAGTTACGACGGATGGTCCCTATCACCGATGTGGACGTAGAGACGGAACGGGTGCGAGGATCTGCGCCGGCGGTGGCCATCGTGCCCCCATCGGTCAGGGTCACGAATAGTTGAGCGGCGGCGATCCCCTTTTCGATCGGCTCCGCCGTCCCTACGATCAGGGCATGCTGAACACAATCAAGACGACGGTTCTTCTGGCGCTGCTGACGGCGCTCCTCGTGGTGGTGGGCCGGAGCCTCGGCGGCAACGCCGGCATGATGCTCGCCTTCGGCTTGGCCATCGTCATGAACATGGGCAGCTGGTGGTTCAGCGATCGCATCGTGCTGGCGATGTACGGCGCCAAGGAAGTGACGGCGGGCGAAGCCCCGAAGCTACACGCGATGGTGGCCGAGCTGGCCGACCGGGCGGGCCTGCCCATGCCCAAGGTCTACGTCGTCCCCGGCGCGATGCCGAATGCGTTTGCCACCGGCCGCGACCCGGCCCACGCCGCCGTCGCAGTGACCGAAGGCATCCTCCAGATCATGCCGATCGACGAGCTGCGCGGCGTCCTGGCCCACGAGCTGGCCCACGTGAAGAACCGCGACACGCTGATCTCGGCGGTGGCGGCCGTTGCCGCGGGCGCGATCTCGATGCTCGCCAACTGGGCGCAGTGGGCGCTGATCTTCGGCGGCGGTCGCAGCGATGAGAACGAGCGCGGCGGCGTCCTGGGCGGCCTCGCCACCATCCTTCTGGCGCCATTTGTCGCGACAGTGATTCAGTTGGCGATCAGCCGGTCGCGCGAGTACGCCGCAGACGACTACGCGGCGCGCCTCATCGGGGACGGTCGGCCTCTGGCGCGCGCGCTGCGGCGGCTCGAAGTCGGCGTTCACGCCGTGCCCAACCAGGTACAGCCCGCCACCGCCCACATGTTCATCGTGAGTCCGCTCACCGGTGGCGGTTTCCTCAGCTTGTTCCGTACCCATCCGAGCACCGGCGAGCGCGTGGCGCGCTTGGAGGCGCTCACCGCCGAACTGGACAAGAGCGGGCAGCGGTTCGTGGGATAAATCACACCGGGGGGAGGTGTCCCGCGGCCCGAAAGAGTCGGCAGGCCTTCGCAAACTCCACATCTCCGCCGTCTTCGCTCCGGGGCAAGACCAGGTAGCGACAGCGCCGCCGCCGCCCATCTTCGAACCAGATGTCGAACCGGCCCGGAACGTGCGGTGTCACGGGCGCGAACGGCACGATGCGTTCGATGGAGGTCAACGCGATGCGCGGGGCGGCGGATCGGTGACGGTCGACCCAGGCGAGCGCCAGAACGGCCAGGCCGAGACCGACGTCGAACGCCCCATCCGACCAGCGGCCAGCCAAGGACGCCTGCAATCCGAACGCGAAGCTGGCGCCCCCGATGAGGACGTAAACCAGGATTCCAGGGACGATCGACCCACCATCCATCACCGCCGACACCCAATCTCGGGCGCCGGAGACGGTGAACTCAAGCCGGTCCGCATCCACCACGCACGCGCCCCACCGCGTTCGGAAAGTCTGAGCCTGCCTCGCGGGTTCATCGGTAGGGTGAATGCGCATCTTCATAGGTATAGCCGGCCCCATGGCGGGCGCGCTCCCACCTCCCGGAAGTGTGGCGGCGAGTGCTGGTTTTGTACCACCTCCACGAAGTGCCGCTGGACCGCATCGCCGCCGGTCGCCGTTTCTGCGCCGGCTCCGCGGCCACGGAGGACGATGACGGCACCTCGCGGCTGTACGCCTTCGCGATCGAGCCCGGGGACAACGCCAACCCTCGCACCCAGACGCGGGCCCGGGCGGCGCTGGAGGGTCTGGCTCAGGAGGGGACGCGCGGCGCTGGAGACGCGCTGTCGGGGGCGGAGCGCGAGAGGCTCGAGACTCTCGGGTACGCCGGCCCCGATGCGGTGGAGTTCGAGGAGCGCGACCCGACGCTGAAGCGGCTTCGGACGCTCGGCTACCTGGAGTGACGCGCCCGGACACGCCGGCGTAGGCTATTCTGTGGCGATGGGACACCCCGCCAGCGCCAGTCCCGATCTCCTCTCGCCACCGCCAGCGGACCCGACGCGATGATGCTTTTCTTCGCGGGCTGCATCATCGAGCCGCCATTCGTGGCGTGCAAAGCCGAGCGGTGCTGGTTTGCCGAGTGGTCGTCCTGTCCGGATGACGACGCCGTGCTTTCGCTTCGATTCCTCGTGTCCGACGCGGGCCCTTCCGTGCAGGCCGCCACCGCACCAACCGAGCAGGAGACCAGCGACGCGGTGGTGGAGGTCTTTCACGACTGGACGATCCTCGAAGCCCGCCTCGACGCCGTGGGTGTCGTGCTCGGTGCCCACGAGCCCCTCGACTTCGACACCCAGCAGGTGATCATCGCATGGGAGTACACGGCGCCCGCCTGTGAGACCGGCCTTCACGTGCAAGGCGTCGCCGTCGACGGCACCGTCGTCTTCGCGGACATCCTGCCCTGTGCCGAAGAAAGCTGCGCGCTCGATGCGGCGTGGTTCGGGACCCTGCTGGTGGTGCCGACCGTCACCGTCGCGACCTGCATCGCGAGCGAAAAGTGCGGACACGAAGACGCGACCGGCGACTGCGAGACCGAACCCGCGGTGTGCCCTGCCACCCCCGACTTCACGATGCTCAACGGCGGCGACACCGACGAGGACACCGGCGGCTGACCGGGATCAATCCGTCGTCGGGTTCCGCTGCGCAAACTGCTCGATGAGCTGTCGCGACTCTTCATCGAGCCCTTTGGGCACGGTCACCCGCACTTCGGCGTAGGCGTCCCCCGGCTGGCCCGTCGCGTCTGCCTTTCCTTTGCCTCGCAGCCGAAAGCGCGTCCCTGACGAGCTACCAGCGGGGATCGACAGCCGCACCCGACCCTGCGGCGTCTCGACCTCGACCCGGCCACCGAGGATCGCGTCGGTGAAGGGCACGTCCACGACGAGCACATCACCCGTGGGCGCGCTGGCCGTCTCGGCCTTCGGCATCTTCATGCGGGGCCCCACGCCAACGATGTGCATGGTGGCGACGAGGTCGCCGTAGGGTCCACCACTGGCGCCGGCATGGCCGTGCTTCGGCACGCGCAGCTCCTCGCCCTCGCGCACCTCGGGCGGGACGCGCAGCTCGTGCAGCTCCCGAATCGACAGGAGCGTCACCCCGTCGTCCGCGCGAACGTGACGCTCGTACTCGACCGTCACCAGCCCGCCGATGCCGAGCAGCGTACTGGCAATGCTGACATCGACCCGGACGTCGCCGCCCGCCTCGGGATCCCGCCGCGCATTGTCCCGCGGCGGCGTTGGCTTTTTCGCTCCGGTGCCGCTGGACCAGCCCCCATCGGAGAATCCGAAGCCTTGCGCCCGGGGAGTGGGCGCCGGGTGCGGGGCGCCGCCGCCTTCGCCGGCACCCGGCCAACTGTCCCGCTCCGCCGCCTCGCGGAACCCACGCGTCACGTCGCGCATCGGGTCGAACCCCGCGCCCTTGGACCGCGCTTTCGGCGGCGCTTCGGGGCGTCCACGGCGACCGGCGCCGAGGTCGACGCCGCCGAAGTCGTTGAAGATGTCTTCGAGGTTGATGTCGTTGCCAGCCGCGGCCGTCTTGCGCGTCCCCACCCCATCGCCCGTGGCGGGTTGGCCCGCGTGCCACCAGTGGCTGCCGTAGAAGGGGCTCTGGGAGTTCCGCCGCTCATGGCGCCGGTCGTAAGCCGCTCGCTTTTTGGCGTCGGCGAGGGTTTCGTACGCCTCCCTTACCGCTTTGAACCGTTCGATTTTCGAGGCGTCGTCACCCACCCGGTCGGGGTGGAACTCGTGGGCCAGCTTGCGAAACGCGGCCTTGACCTCGGCGTCGGACGCATCGCGCGCCACCCCGAGGACCGCGTAGTAGTCGCCCAGATCCGCCATGCCTCGTCACCCTTCTGCATCATAGCGCTCTCAAGCCTGACGATTCAGGGCCGAAGCGGATTGACGGGGCGTTCCCACCACGCTTATGGTGTTGTTTGACGCGTGCTCTTCGAGGAGCCCATGCCGAAGTATTCCAGTCCCGCGGGCCTCTCCTGCAGTTTCTGCCACAAGCCCCAGAGGGATGTGGAGAAGATCGTTGCCGGGCCCAATGTCTACATCTGCAACGAGTGCATTCGTTTATGCCTCGACATCATCCGTGAAAACAAGGGTGCTACCGGGGTAAACTTCGGTACGGGGAAGATTCCCCAGCCGTCCCGGATCAAGTCTTTCTTGGACCAGTACGTCATCGGCCAGGATTCGGCGAAACGGCGCCTTGCGGTGGCGGTCTACAACCACTACAAGAGGTTGGAAGCGAACTCTACCAAGGGTACCAAGCCCGGCGATGAGGTCGAGGTTCAGAAGTCCAACGTCATGCTGCTGGGGCCCACCGGCACCGGCAAGACACTTCTGGCCCAGACCATGGCCAGGATGCTCGACGTCCCCTTTGTCATCGCGGACGCCACCACCCTGACCGAGGCCGGCTACGTCGGTGAAGACGTCGAAAACATCGTCCTGAACCTGTTCCACGCCTCGGGGAACAGCGTGGAAAAGACCCAGCGCGGCATCGTCTACATCGACGAGATCGACAAGCTGGCGCGCAAGAGCTTCTCCAGCGCGGTCAGCCGGGACGTCAGCGGCGAAGGCGTGCAGCAGGCGCTTCTGAAGATCCTGGAAGGCACCAGCTGCAACATCCAGATCAAGGGCAACAAACGCCTGCCTAATCAGGAGTTCCTCCAGGTCGATACCACCAACATCCTGTTCATCTGCGGCGGCGCGTTCGAAGGCATCGAGAAGTTGATCCAGGACCGCCTGGGTCGCAAGACCGTCGGGTTTACGCACGACCGTGGTGAAGCGGGCGAAAAGCCCGAAGCACTGATGAAGCACGTTCAGCCCGAAGACCTCGAAAAGTTCGGATTGATCCCCGAGTTCATCGGTCGTGTCCCGGTCATCGCGTGCATGAACGCGCTGACGGTCGATGATATGGTCCACGTGCTCACCGAACCGCGGAACAGCCTGGTCAAGCAGTACCAGAAGCTCTTCAAGTTCGAGAAGGTCAAGCTCAGCTTCACCCCGGAAGCGCTCCGGGCAATCGCCGAACGGGGCACGACCCGCAAGGCGGGCGCGCGCGGGCTGCGCACCATCCTCGAATCGGTGATGCTCGACATCATGTTCGAGCTGCCCAGTCAGGACGACATCAAAGAAGTGGAGATCACCGAAGACGTCGTCACCTGCGGTGGGCAGCCTCGGATCGAGCGGACGCAGGCTGCCGGCGCGCCGGGAGCGTAGTGGAGCCCGGCCTTCTCGTCGCGAGTCCTCAGATGCGCGATCCCAACTTTGAGCGTGCTGTCGTGCTGCTGGTACAGCACACGGTGCAGGGCGCGCTCGGCCTGGTCATCACCCGTGAGGCCAGCGTCCGCGTGGGGGAAGTCGTCGGGCACTTGGACATCCCTTCCAACCCGCGGCTCAACCGGCCGGCCTTGTGGGGCGGGCCCGTTGAACGTGGCTCCGGCTTCGTCCTTTACCGGGGGGTGGCGCCCGAGGGTTGGAGCGCCGGAAACGTGGCGGTCTCGCCCAGCAAGGAGCGGCTGGCCGCACTGATCGGCGCCGGCGCGGACTTTCACCTGTGTTTGGGCTACGCCGGATGGGGTCCGGGTCAGCTTGACAAAGAGCTGGCCGAGGGTAGCTGGGTCTACGTGGACGCGGCCTCCGACGTCGTGTTCGACACCGCGATCGGTGACCGCTACGACAGCGCGCTCGCGCGCCTCGGCGTGCCCGCCGAATACTTGTGGATGACGCCGATTTCGGAGTAGCGGGGCTCGGTGCCTGTCACCCGCCGCGGCGGGCGCGCGGCGGCAGGGTTGCGGCGTCGGCCCCCTGAGCAGCGCCCGTCACCCGCCCGCCAAGGCCGCCCCGAGCCGGTCGAGCGCGGCCCGCAGGGCCGACACACTGACGGCACCGACCGACATCCTGAACCACCCGGTCTCCTCCATCAGATCAAAGGCCTGGAAGGGCACCACCGCCACGCCGGCCCGGTGAAGCAGCCACCGCCGCACTTCTTCGTTCGTCGACATCGGCGTTCCGTCCATCCCCGGGCGGCCGAAAAGGTCGAAGCGCACCGACAGGTACATCGCCCCCTGCGGAACCAGATGCTCCACCCCGAGCTGGCTGAGCCCCTCGTCGAGCACCGTCAGCCGCTCACGCAGCGCGGCGCGAAAGTCCCGCGTGAACGATGTGATGACGGCGTCGTTTCCGAGCAGTGCGGCCGTCGCGACCTGTTCCGGCTTCGGCGCCCAGGCGCCGACGTGCCCGATCAGCGCCTTCATCCGCTCCGCGAAAACCGGGGGCAGCACCGCCCAGCCAACCCGCAATCCGGTGGCGGCGAAGCTTTTGCTGATCGCATCGACCGTCACCACATAGGGTGCGCACTCGGGCACCAAGGCGCAGGGGTGAGCATGCACGGCGTCGCCATAGGTGAGTGTCCAGTACACCTGGTCCCACATCCACAAAAGCGGCCGCGCCCCGCTTTCAGCACGACGAACATTCTCGCGCACGACCAGCTGTGCGATCTCCGCCAACCGCTCCGGGCGAATGACCGTGCCGGTCGGATTCTGCGGTGAGTTCAGCGTAAAGAGGCGCGCCCGCGTCAGCGGCTCGGCGAGCGCCGCCGCGGTGGGCATGAAATCGTCTTCCGCGCGCGTCGCCACGGTCTCTTGCACCGCGTCGGTGAGCTGACCATAGTACCCGTTGTTCCAACTGGGAACGCAGTACACCAGGGTGTCCCCGGGCTCCAGGAAAAGCCGGTAGGTGGCATACATCACCGGGCGCGCGCCGCTTGCGATCACCACCCAGTCCGGTGCCACCTCGATACCGAGGGCGCGCGCGTACCACTCGCACACCGCCTTGCGCAGCTCGGGGATGCCCTCCGCTGGGGGGTAGTTGGTGTGGGCCGCGTCGAGGGCGTCCTTGACGCCCTGCGAGAGGATGCTCGGCACCGGAAACTGTTTGCTGTCGAAATCGCCCACCGTGAGGTTGCAGACGACCTGCCCCGAAGCTGCGAGCGCACGCACCTCAGCGGCGATTCCGAGGATCAGAGAGCCCTGCATTTCCCGCGAGATGCGCGTGAGCGCGGCGGCGGCGAAACGAAGGGAATCAGCGGGGAGGTGTACGGCGAGCTTCGACACGCGGGCGGATATCATGTCCCCGGGAACGAGCGCCATCCCGTGGCCGCCGCGGACGATGGTGGCCCTGTGCCGGCGCCAACACCACTGTGTTGAGCTACCGCAACAATTGATCGGCAAGTCGTTGTACAGTCCGGCCACCCGACGCTCCCGTCGGGCCACAACCCGCAGGAGCGATCATGAGTGATGCGAGCCGAGCTCGCCAATTGCTGGAGCAATTGGCGGCGGAACGGCAGAAGGGCGCGAACATCCGTCGTGGCGTTACGTACGCCGTGCTCGCGATGTTTGCCCTGGCCATAGGTAATGCGTACTTCAAGGTAAAGAATTTTGACGCCGAAGCCTTCGTGGCCGTGCTCGACAAGGAGACCAGCACCACGGTGTGGCCTCTGGTCCAGCGCGAGATGGACGCCATCGCACGCGATGCGGCCCCGGCGCTGAGCGCAGCGCTCTCCGCGGAAGCGGCGGCGCTCGGCCCGAAGCTGTCCGAGAAGATCGCCGTGGAGGCAATCGCCTTTTCCGAGCACCTTCACGCGCAGATGAAGCTGTCCCTGGACACCGCGTTCACGACGGCGGCCAAAGAGGACATGGACAAGCTCAAGGCGCGGTTCCCGCAGTTTGCGGATGATCAGACGCGCTACGACGAGCTGGTGGCGCGGCTCAACGTCGCCGCTCAGCATTGGGCGCAGGCTCAGCTGGACTCGACGTTCAAGGAGCACATCGATGTGCTTCAGTCGATCAACGAGCAGGTGGCGCTGTTGGGGAAGGTATCTGCGGAGGAGCGCGCGAAGAGCGGCGACCCGGAGGCCACCCAGGTCATGGAGCTGTTTCTCGAAATCATGAACGCGCGACTTGAAGGGGGTGGCAAATGAACGCCGAAGCCGTCACGGAAATTGAGGGGCTGCTGGCCGCAGAGGTCGCGAAGGAAACCGCCGCCAACGGGCGCACGATGAAGGTCGGGGGCGGGTTTGCCGTCTTCGTAGGCGCCTACCTCCTGTGGGTCACCTACGCGATCTCGCAGCTTCTCGACCCCACGGGCTTGGCTCAAGCGGCGAGCGGTTTCGCGATCGGGGCGGTCCCTGAGGCCGCCAAAGAAGTCCGCGCCCTCGTCGTCGACGGCGCGCCCGACCTCGTGCGGGCGGGATCGGACCAGATCATCGCGATGGTTCCGGGGTATCGACTGATGCTCCAGGAAGAGATCGACCCCGTGTTCCACGAGGTGGCGACGGTGCTCGCGAGTACGGCAGTGACGGAGCTTGCGACGCGTGCCGGCGATCCCAACGCCAAGTACACGTCCTCGGATGCGCTGCAGGCGGGCGCGGACGCTGCGGTTGCGCGGGTGGACGCGATTCTCAACGATGCGATGGAGCTTCCGGACGAGGAAGGCCTCAGTCCGCGCCAGCACATCAACGCCGCGCTCGTGCACTTGAAGAAGATCGATGCCCAGCTCAAAATCATCAGGGGCAAGGGTGGAGATCCGCGCGAACGCGAGCTGCTCGTCGCGTGGCTGGGCGTAGTGGCCCAGTCCAACGAGGCCGAAGAGGTTGCGCTGGTGGAGGACTACAAAACCGAGGCGAAGGCCGCCCAGAAGGAAATCGACGAGGCTGCGGGCAAGGACGGTGCCAAGCCGGCGGAGCCCAAGCCGGCGGAGCCAGCCCCAGCGGCCCCGCGCTAGTCTTTTGTCCAGGGCCCGCGCGCGGAGGGCTTCCTCAGCGCGCGGGCCTTCGTGCGTTCAGGCGGGAGTCAGCCCAGGCGCCGCGCCAGATCGGCTTTGTCGACGGCTTTGTGCAGCGCCTCGTTGGACTCGACCTTCTTCGTCTGCACGAGGCGGGCCAGTTCTTCGTTGAGCATCTGGTTGCCAGCCGCTTTTCCCGTCGTCATCGCCGTGGGGATCTGCTGGGTCTTGCCCTCACGAATGAGGTTGGCGACCGCGGCGCTCGACATCAGGATCTCGAGCGCCGCGATGCGCCCCCCGCCGATCTTCCGGCACAGAGTCTGGGCGATCACCCCCCGCAGCACGTCCGCCAGGGTGGCCCTGATCTGAGCCTGCTGCTCGGCCCGGAAGAGGTTCACAATCCGGTCGACCGTGCTGACCGCGGTTGAGGTGTGAAGGGTGCCGAAGACGAGGTGACCGGTGTTCGCCGTCTCCAAGGCGAGCGACACCGTCTCCAGATCCCGCATCTCCCCCACCAGGACGATGTCGGGGTCCTCCCGGAGCGCGGCCTTCAGCGCGCGCGAAAAGCTCGTGGTGTGGGCGCCCACTTCGCGCTGGTTGACCAACGACAGTTGGCTCGCGTGCACGAACTCGATGGGGTCTTCGAGCGTGATGATGTGGGCACGACGGGTGCGATTGATGAAGTCGACCATCGCCGCCAGCGTGGTTGATTTGCCGCTGCCGGTCGGCCCGGTGACCAGGACGAGGCCCTTGGGAAACTCACAGAGGGTTTTGGCGGCCGGAGGCAGGCCGAGCTGCTCGAAGGTGAGGATATTGTCGGGAATCTGGCGCAGGACCGCGCCGACGCCACGGTGATCGCGGAACAAGTTGGTGCGGAAGCGCGCGGTGCCCGGGAGCGCGTAGGCGAAGTCGGCGTCGTTGTCGCGTTCGAACTCCTCGAGGCCCCGGTCCTTCATGATCGGCTTGAGCAACTCGAACACTTCGTTGGGCGCGAGCGGCGCGACATCCGCGAGCTCGCGGATGTCCCCGTCGACGCGCCACCGCGGACGTTGCCCTGCCGACAGGTGCAGGTCAGAGGCCCCCTCGGCGACCATTCGACGCAGCAGCGCATCCAACCGGGGAGAGCGCGCCGTTGACGCCGGCGCCGGTGCGGCGACGGCCCCCGTCCCCGCAGCCGCGGTCGCGACACTGGTCCAGCCAGGAGTCGCTACGCGCGAGGCGAGGGCGGCCTCGAGGAGCCGGGCGCTCGTGCCGCAGGTGCGTAGTTCCATGCCCGGCGTGTGAATCCGCAGCGCGCTGATCGCGGCGGGCGTCGGCTCGTGGACAAAACCGATGGTGAGGACGTTGCCATATAGTTTCAACGCCAACATCTGATGGCGCTGCATCAACTCGATCGGGAGGAGCGCGCCGGCCACCGGGTCCGGCACGGTGCCGTCCGAGTTCGTGGCCGGCGCCCCTTTGGCTCGCGACGCGAGCACCCGACAAAGAGCCAGCCCGAAAGCAGGAAAACGCTGTACCATTGCCGAGAAGATTTTCGCGTCGAACCGGACCGCTTCGGCCGGCTCGGTCACGACCGCCGACGCCGAGCGGGGATGCTCCAGCAAAAGTCCGGTCTCGCCGAGGGTGGTCACCGGGCCGTGGGCCGCGATCTCGACGGGCTCGCCGCCGGCGCTGCTGATGCGGATGGAGACGCTCCCGCGCAGCAGCACGAAGAAGGAGTCTGAAGGCGCGCCCTGCTCCATGAGCAGCTCGCCCTGTTCGAAGCTGCACAACGTTCCGTGGGCGGCAAGCTGACTCAGCTGCTTGGCGGAGAGGCTCTGAAACATGGCGGAGAGCGCAAGTTCGGGCAGTACGCGGCTCAGCACATCACCTTCGAGCGGGCGACTCTCCATGTGCGAACGCTACCACACCCGCGACCGCGAGAACAAAACCGGCTACCAGACAAGGATGCCCAAGCTCCCCCCTGAGTTCGCCCGCTCCCCGGTCTTTGCCGGCGTTCCTCGTGCCGCGCTCGACGCAACAGAGCCGCTGTGGTCGATCACCCAGGTCGATGCCGGCGGGACCTTCTGCCGGCAGGGGGACCCGGGCGACTCGATCGCGCTGCTCGCGAGTGGTGAGTGTGCGGTGTCGGTCAACGGCGTGGTCGTCAACCGCATCCTCCCC
Organism: Deltaproteobacteria bacterium; assembly: GCA_947445035.1. Classification (GTDB taxonomy): domain Bacteria; phylum Myxococcota_A; class UBA796; order UBA796; family SXON01; genus SXON01. Next base: position 381,101 of record CANFCK010000001.1, on the reverse strand, counting down.
GGAGAGCTGGTCGGAGAAGTATCAGCGTTCTTCTCTAGTGATCTTCGCTCGGCAACGTTGGTCGCGGATACGCCTGCGCGCTTCTACCTGCTGTCCAATGACCGTCTGGCGCGACTCCGGGCGGGGGAGAGCCCGGTGTACGCGGCGCTGCTCAAAAAGGCCTGCGAGGAGCTCGGTCGGCGGGTGCTCCGCGCCAATGACCGACTGAGTCGATTGGTGGAAGGCAGCCACGAGCGGCCGGTCCGGAAGGACCCGTCGGCGCTGGCGCGGTTGTGGCGTGCGTTGAAGCCCGGCGGGCCGGTGCGGCCCTGCCCCCCGATTCACCCTTTTTTGCGTGCGCTCCCGCGGCTCCGCTCCGCCGACCCGGGCACGGTCATGCGCTTAGGAGTCGCGTTTACCCCCGTGTCCTTCGCCGAAGGAGAGATTCTCTTTCTGGAGCAGGACAAGGCTGACTCCGCGTGGATCCTCGCCGACGGCGTCGTGGACGTGCTTCGGCAGGTCCGCGGTGCGCGCGCGGAGCGGCTCACCCAGCTCAACCCCGGCGATCTGTTCGGCGTCAACGCCTTGGTTACCGGCGGAGTGCGCACCGCCTCGTGTGTTGCGGTGACCTCGGGCTGGGCGTATCGCCTCGAGGCCACCGTCAGCAGCGCGCTGAAAGGGCCCGCAGCGATCTGGTGGCAAGAGTCGATCCTCAGCACCCTCCAGACCCAGCTTCGGCTGGCCACGGCGACGTTGGGACGCGCGATCGCGGGCCCCGAGGAGCCCGCTCCCGCCGAGGCCGCGGAGGTGGACGCGGCGGCTACGGAGGACTCGGCCCTTGCTGGCCTCCTTCGCCAGTCGGGCTTCCTGGAGGGGCTGCCGGCCGGCGTGGATCTCGGCGACCTGGAGTTTGCTGTCGCCGACGAGCCGCCAGCCTGACGGGTGAGTTGAGGTCGCGGTGGGCTACACTCCCGGCCGAATGGACGTCCTCTTCTTGTCGCCGAACTACCCCCCAGAGATGGGCCAGTTCTCCCGCGGGCTGCGCGAGGCGGGCGCCCGGGTCCACGGCGTCGGCGACACGCCCGTGCATCAGCTGTCCCCGGAAGTCCGGCGTAGCCTTGCCAGCTACCTTCATGCGCCGGCGATGGGTGACATCGAGGACGTCCGCCGCCGGATTTCGACCTGGCTGGGCGGGCGGAGGCCCGATCGCGTCGAGACCTTGTGGGAGCCGATGACGATGCTCGCGGCCGAGCTGCGCGAGGAACTGGGCGTGCCCGGCATGGCGCCGGACACGGTGCGCGGCTTCCGCGACAAGCCGCTGATGCGCGCCCGGGTGGCGCGGGCCGGCCTCCGCATCCCCAAGACAATTCGTGTGCGTTCCGTGGCCGAGGCCCGCGCGGCCCTCGCCGAGGTCGGCTTCCCCGCGATCCTCAAGCCCGTGGACGGGGCGGGGAGCGCCGACACGCACCGCGTGGACGACCTCGCGGCGTTCGAAGCGGCGGTGGCGAGCATGCGCCATGTCGCCGAGGCGACCGTCGAGGAATTTGTCGACGGCGAGGAGCTGACCTACGAGACGTTGTGCGTGAATGGGCGGATCCTGTACGAGAGTGTGTGTCGGTACGAACCCGTGGTGCTGATCGCGCGCCGGAACGAATGGATCAGCCCGATCATCCAAGCGCTTCGCGCTGCGGACGAACCGGGGGAAGCCGCGGGGGTGCAGCTTGGCCGCGAGGCGATCCGCGCGCTCGGTATGGGGACGGGAATCACCCACATGGAGTGGTTCCGCAAGGCCGACGGCGCTGCCATCTTCGGCGAGATCGCTTGTCGGCCGCCAGGGGCCAACATGGTGGACCTGATGAACTACGCGGACGACGGCGACCTGTACCTCGACTGGGCGCGGGCCGTGGTGACCGGGACCGTGCCGGATCGGGCGCCCCGCCGCTGGTCCAGCGCCATCGTCTTCAAGCGGGCGCAGGGCCAGGGAAACATCCGTCAGATCGACGGTCTGGAGGCCTTCGTGGCCCGGCACCAGCAGTGGATTGCGCGCGTGGACCTGCTCCCGGTCGGCGCGCCGCGCCGGGATTGGACCCAGACCTTCCTGGCCGACGGGAACATCGTGGTGCGGCACCCCGACAACGCCACTTGTCTGAACCTCGCTCGCGACGCGGCGTCGTCCATCCGAATGTTCGCGGCCTGATCGGTGGGCCCCAATCGCGGCACTTGCCTCGTCGCGACATCCGTCGTATATCAAACCGGATGCGCATCGTCTGTGTAAGCGACACCCACTCCCAGCACGACAGCATCGTCGTGCCGGACGGCGACATCCTCGTCCATGCGGGTGATTTCAGCAAACGCGGCCGCCGCGCTGAGATCGAAGCGTTTGATGGCTGGCTGGGGTCCCTGCCCCATGCGCACAAGGTGGTCATCGCGGGGAACCACGACTTCGCGTTGGAGCAGGATCCGGACGCCCGGAACTGGATCCAGAATGCGATCTACCTCCAGGACTCCGGCGCCGCGGTTGCTGGCCTGCAATTCTGGGGCAGCCCTTGGCAGCCCCGCTTCTACGATTGGGCGTTCAACCTCGACCGGGGCCCGCTGCTCCGTGAGGTGTGGAGCCGCATCCCGTCCAACCTCGACGTGCTCTTGACCCACGGCCCTCCACGCGGAATCCTGGACAAGACCGACCGGCGAGAACCGGTGGGTTGCGACGATCTACTGGAGGCGGTGCTGTTGAAACGCCCACGCCTACACGTCTTCGGACATATCCACGAGGCGTACGGGCGCGTCGAGCGCGGCGGCACAACGTTCGTGAACGCCTGCTCCTGCAACCTGGACTACCGCCCGATCCAGGCGCCGATCGTGGTTGATCTGTAGATCGTTCCGCATGCCGTCGCGTTTCCATGCCCATGCATGTCGGTTCCCGCGCCTGCTCGGTCGGGCGGCTTGGGCCCGCGCTGCTCGCCAACGCGGCCCTCGCGCTACCGAGAGAACAACCCCAACCATGCTGCCGCCACCTTCTGCGGCACCGTCACCGGCGGCAAGACCGGATCCGGAAGCGGCACCCGCCAGGAGCGCGCGAACTCGCGGATCACGCGCTCTTCGCCAAGATCGGCGATGTGGTCCGCCAGGGCCACCCGAACCATCCCGGCTACCGTCGCGACCGGGTCCGGCGGGAGGCCAACTTCGTTTGGCCGCCAGGCCCGCCAGTCCTCGGGTTGGGGCAGCGGCGCACCCAGGCTGGCGCACAGCTTGTCCACCAGCGCACGCTCCTCGGGTGCGACCCGCCCGTCGGCGAGCGCGGTGGCGATGAGCGCCAGGGTGGTGGCGCGTGGATCCCGCTCTGGCGGCGCCAGAGCGGGCGCCGCGGGACCGGCGAACTCGTGCCGGAGGGAGCCCGACTCGGTGGGCGTTACGGGGGGTCCCCCCCCGTCCCCAGATCGAAAATCTACAGGTGCCGACTCGCGCATCGGCGCCCCCAGGGCCACCGCCCCCGCCACCCGGTTCTTGAACAACCACGCCACCACATCAAAACTGGTCCCGACCGGCCTGCCGGCGAGCAGCGCCTCACTGACTCCATCCACTGTCCCCGCGGCGAAGTTTGCCGCCACGAAGACCGCCAGTTCCTCGCCCTCGTCACCCGCCCAGATAGCCAGCGCCGCCCGAACGTCGTCGTGACTGGTGAATCGGTCGCCGGCGCGAAGCTCGGCACCCTCGCTGAGCTCCAGTCCGCACAATCGACAGCGGGCAAGGTGGACCCGGGCGCGATTGTCGATGACCTCTACAAGCGCGCTCTCGACGCGACAGTGGGGGCAGTCGCTCAGAACCTGGATGGCGCCCGACATCGCCTATTTGTCGTCGACGACGCGGACGACCAACGCGGTGATGTTGTCTTCCCCCCCCGCCGCGAGCGCGTCGCGGACCAGACGTTCTGCGAGGTCGGGCGGATCGGCCTCGTTACCCAATTCGGCAATGCGCGTATCGTCCAACGGGTCGGTCACGCCGTCGCTACAGAGGATGTAGATGTCTCCGATTTCGAGGGTGCGGGTGGTGGTGTCGGGCTCGACCGGACCGTGGTAGCCTACGGATTGGGTGAGGTAGTTGCGGTGCGTCACCCGCCGCGCCATTTCCGGCGTCAGCCGCCCCGCGTCGATTTCCTGCTGCACGACGGTGTGATCTCGCGTCAACCGGGACAATCGCCCGTCGCGAAACAGGTACACGCGCGAGTCGCCGACGTGCGCGACGTGAGCCTGCCCGCCCTCGACCAGGAGCACCGCGACGGTGGTGCCCATGCCGCCCCAGCTCGGGTTGGCGAGCGCCTCACGGCGAATCCGTGCGCTGGCCTGATTCATCGCGTAACGAAGTCGTTCGCGCAGCAGATCGCCAGGGTCGCCTACCTGGCGATCCAGCCGGGTTTCGTCGGGATCCAGCTCATCGCCGGAGAGCATTTCCCGCAGCGTCTCCACCGCCAGGCGCGAGGCGACCTCGCCCGCGGCGTGCCCGCCCATGCCGTCGGCGACGATGAACAGGCCGGCATCTTCGTCGAGATGGAACGCATCTTCGTTGTTGTCCCGCACGGGACCGGGATCGGTCCATGCATATGCCTCCAGCTTCACCTGCCGCCTCGCGCTCTGGAAAGAGTATAGATGCAGGGCGCCGTGAGCAACCCGACAGTCCGAACGCTTCCGGAGATCGGGGCCCGAGTGGGCCCGTGGGAGGTGGTGCGTCAGGTCGGTCGGGGCGGCATGGCCGTGGTCTACGAAGTGCGGAACGAGGACGGCCGCGTCGGGGCGCTCAAGCTCGTCCAGCCCCGTGGAGGCAGCCGTTCCGAGGCCGAGGAGCGGTTTCGGCGGGAGCAGCGATCGCTGGCGCGCCTGAATCACCCCAACATCGTCCGCGTGCTCGACACGGGTCGGTGGGAAGAAACCGACTGGTTCGTGATGGAGCTGGTTTCGGGCCGCGACCTGCGCGCCGAGGTGGACTTGTGGGAGACCGAGCCGCCAACGAACCGGTGGGCCGCCGTCCGCCGGATCTCTGCGGACCTTGCGCGCGCGTTGGAGGCGGTGCATGGCGCCGGGTTGGTGCACCGGGACCTGACCCCGGGCAACGTCATGCTCGCTGACGATGGCCGCGCGGTGCTCATGGACTTCGGCGTGGCCAAGGAGAGCGCGGGCGCCGACGACGACGAACTGACGTCGCACGGCGAGCTCTTGGGCACGGTGGCGTGGATGTCGCCGGAGCAGATCAGCGGATCGACGGTCGACGCGCGCACCGACCTGTACTCGCTCGGCGCGCTGGTTTTCCTGCTTTTGACAGGGCGGCGGCCGTTTCACGCCCGCACCATCGCCGGCTACCTGGACAAACATCTGCATCGGCCGGTCCGCCCCCCGCGGGAGCTCAACCCCGCGATTCCCGCCGAGCTCGACGAGCTTTGCGTTCGGCTTTTGCAGAAAGAGCCCGCGCGGCGCTACGCAAGCGCCCACCACGTCTTGGTCGCGCTCGATGAAGCGCCGAGGGCCAGCGCCAACCTCGCGCGTTGGCCGGAGGCCCTGGTCGGCCGGCTTGCCGAGCGGGGCACCATCCTCGGCTCGGTGGCCGCTTGCCTCGACGGGCACGGCAACACCGTGGTGATCGAGGGCTCGCCGGGGCTGGGACGAAGCACGCTCGCCCGATTCGCATGCGAGGAAGCGCAGGCGGCGGCGCTCCCGGTTCACGTCATCGCGGGCGGTGGCGCCGGCAACGCCCTGGACGCCTTTCGCCCGCTGATCGAGGCGCTCATTGCCGGCGTGCCCCATCCGCCCGAGGTCTTGCGGGCGCTGCTCGGCGCGTTCGGAGACGGCGCGGTCGTCGAGCGCTTTGCGGTATTCTCCGCGGTGCGCGCGCTTTTGGCCGACAGCCCGCCGCGGTTGATCGTCATTGACGACGTGCATCGGCTGGATGCCACCAGCCTGGAGTTCCTGGAGTACCTGATTCGGGCCACGCGTTCGTTGGCGGATGAGTCCATCCTGTTTTTGATGACACGTGCGGCCGACGCCGCGACGGCGGGAGGACTCGTCACTGGGACCGCCACCGGGGTGCGCCCCCACGTGCTGAGCGTCGGCCCGTTGGCCCTCCAGGCTGTCGAGGAGCTCTTGGGCGACCTCGTGGGCTCTGGGCCCGCCGCGCGCGCCTTGGCCCGGCGCCTGCATCGCGACAGCGAGGGCAATCCAGCCTTCATCGTGGAGATGGTGCGCGGTCTGGCTGAGGAGCGGGTGCTGAGTTGGACCGAGGCCGACGGGTGGCGGCTGCTCCTGGACGAGCCCGCCGTCAATCGCGTGCCGCTGCCCATTCCGCGAAGCGCCCGCGACGCCCTGCTCACGCAACTGTCGCGACAGAGCGCGCTGGCGCTCACGGTCTTGCGGGTTCTGTCGTTGGCGCGGCAAGAACTTTCGCTGGAAGCCGTGTCGCTGGTGGTCGGCGGTTCGCAGAGCGAGCTCGTTGGCGCCGTCGAGGAGCTCGGCGCCGCGGGCCTCGTGCGGGAACGACGGGTGGAGACGACCACGCACCTCGATGTCGCCCACGGGCGCTTCCGCGACGTGATCGGCCGGGAGATTGGCAACGACGAGCGCGTCGACCTCCACCGTCGCCTCGGCGACACCCTGGAGCGTCTGGGCCGCGGTCGCATCCACCTTGTCTTGGACGCCGTCGCGCTGCACTTCGAGGCCGGCGAAATGCCCGGGAAGGCCTACAGCTACCTCTTGCGCGCGGGCGCCCGCCTGCTGGGCCGCTCGTTCACCCAGGAAGCGCTGGCCGCCTTCGATCGGGCGGTGGCGCTGGAGCACGAAGCCCGCGAGCTGATGCCGCTGGACGACGCCGATCGGCTGCTGTGCGACCTGTTGCTCAAGCGCGCCGAGGCGCTGGAGGCCTTGTCAGAGTGGGCCCGCCTCGACCTCGATCTGGCCCGCGCCATCGGCCTCGCAGACGAGCTGGGCGACGACGGCCTGGGCGCCCGGGCTCGGGCAGCGCTCGGCCGGCGCGCCCGGAAGCTGGGCGATCTCGTCCTGGCCGGAGAACACTTCCACGCTGCGCTGGCCCTCGCCGAGCGCGCCAACGATCAGACCACGCGCGGTTTTGTGCTCAACCAGCTCGGCACGGTGCTGTGGTCGTGCGGCGACCTGGAGGCGGCGCGTCGGCATTGGGTCGAAGGCCTCGCGGTCGCCGAGGGCGCCGGCGACGAACGGTCGATCGGGTACGGCTACAACGGCCTGGGAATGGTCGCTGCCTGTCGGGGGCAGGCCGCCGAGGCCCGGCGCAACTTCGAGCAGGCGGCGGCGGTTTTCGAGCGGCTGGGGCTTGCGGCGCCGCTGGTTTTCGCGCGCGGCAACCTCATCGAGGTGCACGTCTGCACCGGCAATCTGCGGCGCGGCATCGAGCTTGCCGAGAAGACCCTCGCCCACGCGCGCGAGGTAAACCAACCCGCCGGCATCGTGTTGGCTCGCGCGGCCTACGCCGACGTCCTGACCCATCTCGGCCGCACGGGGGAGGCGGTCGTCGAGGCGATGAGCGCGCTGACGATGGCGCGAGAGCTGGCCGATCCGACCCTCGTGCTGTCGGTGCTCATCCCGCTGACGCGGGCCTCGTGGGCCAAGGGCGGGGACCCCGCCACCGCCTCGCTCGTCGACGAAGCGCTGGCGCTGGCCCAGGAGGTCGATCACGAGGGATGGACGGGCATCGTGCACGCCTGGAAGGCCCGTGTGCACGCGCTCGCGGGGGATACGGCCGCGGCGCGTGTCCAGGTCGCTGCCGCGCGGGACACGCCCGGGCCACGGTGGCCGTACCAGGAGGTGCGCTTGGACCTGGCGCTGTCCCGGGTCTACGCACTGTTGGACGATCGCGCCGAAGCTGCCCGGCACGCCGATTCGGCCATCCGCCGCGCCGACGCCTGCGGCTACCGGCTCTATGTGCTCAAAGGGCACATCCTCGCGGCGACCCTTTCCACCGACGAGGCGGCGGTGGCGCGCCATTCGCGCATCGGGGACGCCCTGGCGCGCGCGTTGGCGGCGAACCTCTCGCCCGCGGATGCCGAGCGCTTTTTGGGGGCGGAGTGGTTGCGGAGTTAGGGCCTAGCTGGTGGCGCGATTCCATGTGTTGGCGCCGGCGGTGGGGTGATTGGGGCGGAACTGCTCTTACGGTCCGGAGGCGCCGCGAAAAAAATACACGCGACCATGGTCCGTACCGTTGCCGAACGCCGGAAGCATGAAGTCGTCGTAGCCGTCACCGTCGGCGTCGCCAGCCCGATACTCTGGTAATTGCGGGCCTGAAAGACCTCCGCCCCCGAGACGATCGCTAATCTCACCGTCGAAGCTCGCATCCGCCTCGGAGTGCATAGTCAAATCAGGGCTGATCGGGCCATAGAAAAGGAAGCTCCGGCCAGCACCGCCAACCAGGCCGCCCTGACCGATGAGGGCCTCCTCATAGCCGTCCCCGTTGATGTCGCCCAACCAGCGCGCGGCACCGTTGTACGCGCTGGTTCCTTCGCCCTCCAGGGTCACTGCTGCCGCTGCGTAGGTGTCGTCATTGATGCCGAAATCGTTGAAAATATAGGTCCTGCCCGGCACCGCGAATCCACTTCCGAACCCCTGTGCCCCGACCAGGAGATCGGGAAGCCCTGAGCCGTCGCGGTCGCCCCCCGGGTCGATTGTTCCGCCGAAGCCGCCGCCCTCGCCCACCAGCAGCCCGTCGGCGGCGAGACCCTCCGCCGGGGCGCCCGTCAGCGATGTACCCGAGAACAGGTGCACCGCGCCGTCGCGGCCGTGATCGCCAGCGGCGCCCACGACCAGATCGGTCCGGCCGTCCCCATCGAGATCGGCCGTTCCGGCGTCGGCGCCGAACCACGAGCCGACGGAACCCCGAAGGCGCACGTCAGCCTGGCCAGCGCTCCACGTGCCCGGCTGGATTGGCCCCCATTCGACGTAAACCGCGCCTTCGTAGTCGCCGGAACGGGCTGTCCCACAGATGAACTCGTCGATCCCGTCCCCATCGATGTCGGCGGAGAAGAGCACCTGACTGAGTTGATCGGCGTCCGCTTCCCCGACCACGCTCGCATGGGCGTCGGCGCGGGAGGCAGTCGTTGCCGGCGGCGACGAAGACGTCGCCCAGACCGTCCCCGTCGACATCCCCACCACCGCCGAGGCCGCTTCCGAACAGATCGTTCGGCGTTCCGCCGCCGGTGAGCTGGAGCGTACTCGCCGACAGCGTCACGGTAGCGGTGCGACTGCCAAGGTCGTGCACCACCGCGACGACGTCATCGCCAGCGGCAGCGCCGACCAGCAGGTCCAGGTCACCGTCGGCGTCGACGTCGAACACGCCGGGCGGCGTCGAGCTCCTGGTGGAACAGGCCGCTCCCCAACACCACGGCCGTGGCCCCGTCCACAGCGGCGGCCCCTTCGAACGGACAGAGGCGCGGGGCGCCGTCGCAGTCCTGGTCGCGCGCATCGTTGCAGACGTCGCGGGCCGATGGTCGGACGTCGGGGTCGGCGTCGTCGCAGTCGTCGCAGTCGTCGCCGTTCCCCACCTCGGCGCCGACGGCGAGGCAGGCGCTCGAAGGCGTCGCGCCGGCGTCCCGCACGCCGCCCCCATCGGCGTCAGGCCACAAACACGTGGGCGCCAGGTGCTCGCCCGAGCCAAACCCATCGCCGTCCTCGTCCAGGTACCACACCGGCGGGTCGGGAATGCCGTCATCGACGGCGCCATTGCAGTCGTTGTCGAGCCCATCGCACACCTCGAGCGCCCCGGGGTGGCGGCGAGCATCGTCGTCGTCGCAGTCCACGGCGGCTACGAAGCCGTCACCGTCGGCGTCCGTCGGCGATTCCGCGGAATCCGAGGCTTCGGACACCGGCGCGCTCGACGAGGTCTCGCAACCGTAGAGCAAGGCCGCCAGCGGGAGGCCCGACGGCATCGCTAGCTGAACCTCACGTTCTGCCAGACGGAAGATGCAGTCGCGATGTAGATACGGAGTCGGTAGCTCGACGCACTTTCCGGCCAGAGCGCGAGGTCGCCGTCCTGCCCTGGGTCGCTAGTGGTGGTGAGTATCCGGAGGTTCAGCCCTCCGTTTGAAAAGTCACCTCTTCCGGTGCCGTCGATCTTGCACACGATGACACCGTTGGTTTGGAACTTGATGAGTTCCCTGCCTGGATGTTGTTGAGTTGCACGGGGGCAGTGCGATGAAGCCGCCCGTAAAGCTTGATGCTACCGCTCTCGTAGACTTCGAACAGCTCGTTCCCGGCACCTCCCCCATGATGATCGACCAGGACTCGTCGCAGCCCGGACGCGCTGATGTTGTCGATACGCGCAATCAGGCTTCCGTTCGCTGTTTCAACATAGTGGGCCATTGGATCGCTGCCTCACCGCTGTTGGAGGGCCCGCTGTTGGAGGCCGTAGCGCTCACGCTCCGCCACTACCAGCCCTTTCTCGAGAAAAATCCATCCGATTACGCGCGTGGCGCTGAGATCGCGTCGCGACCGAAGAGATCGTCCCTCGCCACCGGTCGGGACGCTTGGGCTCGCCCAGGCTCGCCAACGCGTCCCTCGCCCTGCACCCTCCTTGCACCATCCGCCCACCCGACGCGCACGCTCCCACCCCGACGCACGCACACGCCCACCGTAGGTTCAGTGCGTTCCCGGAGTGAACGTGTCCGTCGCCACCCTGCCCTCCCTCATCCTCAGCGTGGAGCCGCCCCCCGCGGTCACGCCCGCCGCCGCAACCCCCGACTTCCACACCCGCCCCTGGGTCCACGCCCGCGCCATCGGGGGCGTCGCTGCCCTCGGCCTCGCGGCGGGGCTCGCGGGTCAGACGGAGGCCTTGGCCCGAGCGCCCGCAGGACTCGCGGTCGGCGCCGGCGTGGTGCTTCTGGCGACGCCCGCGCTGATCGTCGGCCACCAGTTCCTCGGCATGAAGGCGGCGCCGGCCTCGCTGGTCTCAGCGGTGGCCGACGCGTTTGCCCGTGCGGGGATCGTCGCGCTCGGCGGCGCGCCTGCGGTCCTCTGGCTCGCGGCCACCAGCGAGATGGGGCCGACCCTCGGCGTGCTCGGCCTTCTCGGCATCGGCGCGTTCGCGCTGTGCCGGGTGATCGCGAACCTCTACGACGTTGAGCGCGCCGCCGGCGGTGCCATCGAGGGGGCGACCGGCTTTGCGCTGGTCTGGACCGGACTCGCGGCGCTCATCGGTCTCCGCCTGCTCTACACCTTCGCCTTCTGAGGTCCGCCATGTCCTTGTTCACGCTCACCACCCAGGTGCTCCGCGACCCCGATGCCGTCGCGTCTTCCGCAGCCTCCGCCGCGCTCGGGCGGCTCGCCCCGCCGCTCCTGGCGCTCGCCGTCGGGGGCGCCGCGCTCTTCGGCTTGGCGGCGGGTGCCGGCAGCGGCCCACTCCAGGCCACCTACGCCGCGGTCAAGATGCCGGTCCTCTTCCTCCTGCCCCCGCTGGTCGTGCTGCCGCTGGTCCACGCCTTTGCCGAAGCCTGCGGCGCGTCGGTGCCGTGGTCGCGCTTGTCGGTCGCGACGTTGGCTGGGCTCGCCCGGAGTGGCCTGCTCGCGGCCGCCGCTGCGCCGGTCTTGTGGCTGCCGCTGTCCGTCGAAACCCCCTACCACCTCGCCGTGCTCCTATTCGTGGCGAGCTTCATGACCGTACTGCTCCCGGCGTTGTCGACCGTGGCGCGGGCCGTTCCTCGCGGGGGCACACTCCGGCCGATGGCGCTCGTCGGTACCGCGCTGACGCTCGGCCTGCTGATCGCGCAGACGGGATGGGTGCTGCGGCCGTTTGTGGCCCGCCCCACCGTCGCGCCGACCTTCCTCCGCGCCGTGGAAGGCGACGTCTTTTCGGCGCTCGGCGCCACGACCCGGAGCGCGACGGGCGACTACGACGACGCCTGGGCCCCGGAGAGCGCCGGCGTGTGGCGCGAGCGGCGCGCCGAATGACCAGCTCGACGCTCGCCATCAGTGTCGCGACGGCCTGGCTGGCGGTGGGCCTGGTGGTCGGCGCGGCGCTCTTGCGGCGCGGCGCGGGCGCTCCCGCCGCGCTTGCAGCGGTGGTGGTGTGGCCGGCGATGGTGTCGCTTTTGGCCTCGGGTCCAGCGCTGCGGGACATCGCCGGCCCCTACGGCGCCCACATCACCGCCGCGTTCACGGCCCTTCGAGCCGCCGCTGCCGACGCCGCGTTGGCCGGGGTGCTCGACCCGGTCGCCATCACCGCCGTCGAGGTCGCGCTTCGCCAGGCGGACCTGCGCCTGGCCGCTGCCGATCGTCTCCTGGCCGACCCAGCGGTCGCCGCGGACGACGGTGCCGGCCGCCTGGTCAGCGCTCGCGCCCACGCCGCCGAGCAGATCGAGGCGACGCTGCGCCAGCTTGTCACCGTGCGCGTGCAGGTGGGGCTGGTCGCCCTGGCGGGGGACACCGGCCCGGTGCGCGCGCACCTGGCGGAGCTGGCGGCGCGGGCGCGGGCTTTGGCGGAGGTCGCATGACCTCCGCCCTGCGCGCGTGCATTGGGCGCCGCCGTCGGCGCGTCCGGGGGGCCCCGTGCTAGACTTCCCCATGGCTCGCATCCTCGTCGTCGACGACGACCCCCACCTCCGCGAGGTGCTCCGCTACGCGCTCACCCGCGACGGCCACGACGTGCGTGAGGCCAAGGACGGGGCCGAGGCCCTACGCATGGCCGCAGCCGAGGCGCCGGAGCTGCTGGTGCTCGACATCGTCATGCCCGGGATGGACGGCCTCGAGGCCTGCCGCGAGCTGCGCAAGAAGAGCACCATCCCGGTCGTGTTCCTGAGCAGTCGCGACGAGGAGTTGGATCGTGTGCTTGGACTTGAGATGGGCGGTGACGACTACCTCACCAAGCCGTTTTCGACGCGAGAGCTGTGCGCCAGGGTCAAGGCTGTCTTGCGACGAGCGCGACCGGCGGTGCGCGACGAGGATGAGGCCCCGACGCTCCGTAGCGGCGGCTTGCGGATGGATACGGTCGAGCATCGCACCTGGGTCGACAACGACGGCGGCGCCCATGAAATCGTGCTCACCGTCACCGAGTTTGCGCTGCTCCGCGTCCTCATCGGGCGGCCGGGGCGCGCGTTCACCCGCGAGGAGCTGACGGACCGCGCCTATGGGGACGGCTACCACCTCGCGGAACGCACGCTCGACAGCCACATCCGTCGCATCCGCGCCAAGCTCCGCGAGCATGGCATCGACCCGGTCGAGACGGTGCACGGGCTTGGGTACCGGCTGGCCACGTGAAGCGCGCGGCGTGAAATACCTCCCCCGGCTGCCCCTCCAACTCTGGCTGCTCGGGAGCACGGTCTTGGTGCTGACGATGCCGGTGGCGGCGGTCATCGGCACCGGCGCGCTGGCGTGGGATCTCGTGAAGCAGACCAAAGAGGACCTGGAGCACCAGGGCGCGCTCATTGCGATGGTCGCGCCGTTGCGGATGGAGCACCCCGCGGAGATGAGCGCGCTTTTGGCCGAGGCCAAGGCCCAGACCCTGACCGGCATCCGCATCGTCGATGGCGGGGGCGTGGTGATCGCGTCGAGCGGTGAGGGCGTGGGCGAAGATCTCAGCGACGACGCCGAGATTCGGGCGGCGCTGGCAGGCAGCAAGGGGCTGGCGATCAAGCCGCGGGCACCAGTGCCGTTCCGCCAACGAAGCACGGATGCGATTGACGGCCGACAGTCGCGACATGCGGGGGTTCGTGTCTTCGTCGCGGTGCCGATTCGAAAAGGCGAGGAGGTCGTGGGCGCGGTGATCCTGTCGCGCACCCCGCGGGACGAGTGGCAGACCTTCTGGCAAATGGCGCCGCGGTTGTCGGGGGGCGCGGTCCTGGCGCTCCTCACGGCGGCGTCGCTCTCCCTGCTTGTCGGTTGGCGGGCCGCTCGATCGCTCGGCCTGCTCGCGCGCGCCAGCGAGCGGATCACCGCCGGTCAGACCGACGAGGCCGCCCTGCAAGACGCCAAGGGCTCGCGCATCCTGGAGACGGCGCGCCTTGCCGAGACCATGGCTGCGATGGCCGCCCGCTTGCGAGCCCGCATGGCCTACATCTCCGAGTTCGCGGGGAACGTCTCGCACGAGTTCAAGACGCCCGTCTCCTCGCTCCGCGGCACCATCGAGCTGCTGCGCGATGACGACGCCATGCCGCCCGAGCAGCGCGCCCGCTTCCTGGACAACGCCCTCGCCGACCTCGACCGGCTCTCCAACCTCGTCGGCGGCCTGCTCCGCCTCGCCCGCGCCGAAGAGGGTGGGCCCCACGAAGATGTCGACGTAGACGCGCTCGTAGACGAGGTGGCGGCGCGTTTGGGAGGGGTGGTCGCCAGCGGGTCGGCCGGTTCGGTGGCGGGGGTGCGCGAGCAGCTGACCGCGGTGGTGACCAACCTGCTGGAGAACGCCAAGCGCCACGGCGGTCCCCACGTGCGTGTCGAGCGTTGGCGTCGCGGGGAGCTTGCGGGCTTCGACGTCGTCGACGACGGCCCCGGCATCGACCCGCGGCACCTCGCCCAACTCTTCGAGCGCTTCTTCACCACCGACCGAGACCGGGGCGGCACCGGCCTGGGGTTGGCGCTGGTCAAGGCCGTGGCCGAGGCACACGGCGGCAGCGTTGAGGTCCGCTCAAAGCCTGGTGAAACGCGCTTCGTGGTGGCCCTGGGGGTCCTGGGAAGCAGCTCTACGGCCGCTCACCGCGGGCGCCGGCTACTCCCGTAGCCTCGGCGGGGGGCTGACGCGCGGGGGGGGCGGCGCCGAAGCAGGGCCAGGAGCATGATCGGCGCCGCGGATGTAGCCACCGGCGGCCCCACGGCGGCGCATGTCGCGACCACGGCTTCGATGTTGTCGTCGGCGGCTCCGTCGGCCGTCTCCGCGGCCACCTCGCTCGGAACCGGAAGGATGCCCGGCTCATCACACCATCGGCGCCCGCCCGAATCGCAGCGCGACCGCATCTCGACGTCGATCCAGTCCAGGTACACGTCCAGCCGCGTGTCGACGGCGCCGCGGGAGTCGCAGTAGGTGTCGTCGTAGAGGTGCGACGTGACGCCGATCTGGCGCGGGATCGAGGGCGACGTCGTGTCGAACTTCATGAACGTGGGGCCGCCGGAGTCGCCGTAGCATTTACGGACCGCCTCGGGAGAGGCGCCCACCACGAACTCGGCCGTACCTACCTCGCCAATCGTGGACTGCCCCCACATCTTGACACCGAAGGTCCCCGCCGGTGGACTCACGCCCTGGGGCATCGACACCTGCTGCCCCCACCCGACGACCTCGACCGCCGCGCCCGGCACAATCTGCTCCGACTCGGCTTCGGTCACCAGCACCGCGGGCGTCACGTCGAGGATCGGCTCGCGGAGGAAGACCAGTCCCACGTCGAACTGGACCCCGATGCCAAACGTGAGCGTCGCGCCATCGTACGCCTCGTGCATCACCGTGTCCCAGGCCACCACCGCGTCCGCGGGCCACCCCGCCACCGGCGCGTTCCGGTCCCACGCGGTGAGATCAGCCTGACGGGACCACAGAAACTCCACCGATGTCAGCTCGCCCTGGCCGAGCGTGATCACCTCAGGGTCGAGGCAGTGTGCCGCGACCAGCACCACATCCGGCGCAATGAGCGTTCCCGAACACATCAGTCCTTCGAGTTCGTAGGTCGTGCCCCCGAGCGCCCAATCAGCGTCGATCAACAGCCCCCCGGTCATCGGGTAGCGCGCCTCATCCGCCGCGTCGCCATTGATGATCGGCGGCGGCGCGGCGGCGAGGGCTACGGGGAAGACGAGAAGCATGGTGGAGCCAGACCCAATCCTCGTATCATAGCCGAGCTACCATCCTACTTTGCCGGTCGTACCGCCAGCCCGGCGCCCGGGCGCCGACGGTAGCGCTGGCTCGCGACGGCCCACGGCCAACGAGAGGGGGAACCGAGCCGCTCACCGAAGGTTCGCCCCCCTACTTCGCCGGCCGAACCCCCAACTTCACCTTCGACTCCACGGTCTTCCCGGCGTGGACGTAGGTCACCGCGATTTCATCGCCTGGAAGTCGCGACGCAACCGCGCGGTACAGGTCCTCCGGCGTCTTGGTGGACTTGCCGCCCAAGCTCACGATGACGTCGCCGGGAACAAAGCCGAAGCCATCGGCAGGGCTTCCGTCGCTCACTTGGGTGACAAGCAGCCCGCCCTCGACCTTGTACTCCCGTAGCCCCCGCGCGTTGAGCGCCAGCGTGCCGACGCCGAGCCAGCCGCGCGCGACACTGCCCTTCTCCCGAAGCTGCGGCACGACCCAGGACAGATGATCCGACGGAATCGCAAAGCCGACGCTGTTGGCCCCGCTGACGATGGCGGTGTTCATGCCAATGACGCTCCCGTTCAACCCGATGAGCGGCCCACCCGAGTTCCCCGGGTTGATGCTGGCGTCGGTCTGGATGAATGCCTCCAGCGCCTCAAGCTCTGGCACTTCGCGTCCCTTCGCGGAGATGATCCCCGCGGTGACGGTGTGGCCGAGCCCGAGTGGATTGCCCACCGCGACCACCCAGTCGCCCACGCGAGCGCTCTCACTGGAGCCAAGCTTCAACCAGGGTAAGGATCGCTTGGCCTCGATCTTCAGCAGGGCCACGTCGCTACCGCGGTCGGCGCCGACCACTTTGGCCGGGAACTCCTCGCCCGAGTCGAACTTCACCTTGACCTCCGTCGCCCCTGTCACGACGTGGTTGTTGGTGAGGATGTAGCCATCGGGGCTGATGACGAAGCCCGACCCCTGGCCCTGCTGCACCTGCTCCGCGGGCATGCCGTAGGCGTACTGGTAGAAGTGGGGCACCTGTTGGCGCTGCGTGGTGTAGACGTTGACCACCGCCGGCTCGATGACGGCGACGAGCGGGGCGAGCGAGGCCGACGGCGAGAACGTTGCGGGCGGAGCGACAGCAGGGGCTTCCGACGCGGTGGCGGTGCAGGCGACGAGGGTGAGGGCGAGGAGTGCGCGCATGTGCCACGATTATGCACCTGCGGCGCGATCGGGGAGTCACCGCCTGTCGCGAGGTGTCGCGGGGCGCCATAAGAGCGGCCATGCGCCTTTGTGGCCACCTCATCGACGCCATCAGCGTGGGCGGTATCGAGACCTGCATCCAGTTTCCAGAGCTGGACCTCGCCTTCGACATCGGTCGGTGCCCGCACTCCGCGGTCAAGCGCAAGCGCATCCTCCTGACCCATACGCACATGGATCACGCGGGCGGCATCGCCTACCACGCGGCCACCCGCGACCTCATCAAAGCCGCGAAGCCCATCTGGTACGTGCCGAACGAAAACGCCGCCGACCTCGAGGCCCTGCTTGAGGTCTGGCGGCGCCTCGACAAGTCTGACCTGCCCGCGACCCTGATCCCCTGCGGGCCGGGTGACGTTTTGGAGCTGGGGGGCGGCTGGATCGCCCGCCCGTTCCGCAGCCCCCACCGCGTCGCCTGTCAGGGGTACGCGCTCTGCCGCCGGTACACCCACCTTCTCCCAGCGCTCATCGGCCTTTCGGAGGCGGAGGTGCGCGCGAAACGACTCTCGGGCGAGGTCGTCACCGAGACCGTCGAGCGCGTGGAGATCGCGTTCACCGGCGACACCCTGCCGGAGGTGATCGAGCGGGAAGAGCTGGTGCGAACGGCGCGGCTCTTGGTGATGGAGTGCACCTTCCTCGACGACCGCGTCCCGGTCGAAAAGGCGCGCGGTAGCGGTCATGTCCACCTGGACGAGCTGATTCAGCGCGCCGACCTGCTGCAGAGTGAGCACATCCTGCTGACCCACTTCAGCGCCCGCTACAGCCCCGAACAGGTGACCCAGACGCTGAAACGGCGCCTCCCGGAGTCCTTGCGGGACCGGGTGACGCCGCTGCTGTCAGGCCACGAAAGCCTGCGCTGATCGCTAGATCGCGCA
The DNA here is from genome assembly GCA_947445035.1 of Deltaproteobacteria bacterium. Classification (GTDB taxonomy): domain Bacteria; phylum Myxococcota_A; class UBA796; order UBA796; family SXON01; genus SXON01. The sequence continues at coordinate 363,228 of CANFCK010000001.1, read as the reverse complement.
GTTCTCGACGATGTCGCCGCGCATTCCGGCGAGGGCCAGGATCAGGTTGTCGGCGGCGCCGCTGCCGTCCAGCGTTTCGCTGTGGGTGACGGAAAGGTCATCCAGGGACATGAACAGGTCCTCGACCAGGGCGTCGAAGTGGGCGTCGGTGATGCACATCCCGGCGTGCGTCTCGAGCATCGTCCGGCCCTTGTAGAGGCAGTACCCGCCCGTCGCCGCGCACACCTGGTCGACAAGGTTTCCCCGCAGGACCGGGATGTCGGTCTCCGCGAAGAAGCTGTTGATCCGGACATCCGCCGCGATGTAGCCGATCATCCCGTCGACGACCGCCTCGACCGCAGCGTGGCCGCCGAGCTGGTTGAAGTAGACGGTGTCGCCCGCGGGATCGGTGACGATATCGGCCTGCATGCCGACGAGCGCGAACAGGAGCGGATCGATGGTCGCGGTACCGTCCAGGGCATAGGGCACGCCGAGGACATCAAGGGCCTTGAGCAGGTCCTCGACCAGGGCGGTGAACTGGGCGTCGGTGATGGCCATGCCCTGATGGACGAGCGCCATCTGCCCGCCGGTGTAGGTGCAGGGGCCGCCGGTGGCCTCACAGATCTGATCTTCGAGATTCCCCTCGAGCTTGGGCAGGTCCGTGTTGGCGAAGAACCAGTTGATGCGGATGTCGGAGCTGACCTGCTTCAGGAACTCCTGCACCACCGCGTGCACCGCGGCTTCCCCGCCGATGCTCTCGTACAGCGTGGCCTCACCGGTGTCGGTGTCACCGGTGTCGTCGCTGTCCATGCCGGAATCGCTGTCCATGCCGGAGTCCCCGGTGTCCGCCGCGGTGTCCGCGGTGTCCTTGGCGGTGTCGCACGCGAGAAGGGCGAGCGGGAGGAGGGCTGCGAAGGCAAAGCGTGACATGCGGTTTCCTGGTAGGTGAGTCGGCACGGGCCGCGTGGGTTCGCGGATCAGTACCGTCGGCGAATATTTACCTTTTGTCGGCGCTGTGTCAAGGCGCGGTGACAACGTGCGGGTTCCATCCCTCGGGTCGCGATTCGACCTCGCCGTGGCCACGGCTGCCGGGACGGGCCTTCATCCCGGCTTCTACACCAGGAACCGCCCAGCTCTCATTCACCGACCAATAGGCCGTGCCCGCGCGGAAAAGTGACAGACTCAACTCGAGATCGGCAAAGGTCCAGTCCGCGGAGAAGCGCACGACCTTGCCGTCCAGCTTGGTGGCGTCGACAGGTTTCACGCGGGCCGGAGCGCCGAAGAGCGTGGACAACGTGGTCATCGTGCTCTCGAAGTCGAGGACGGCGTCGTTCGGCAGAGAGTACCGACGCGACGTCGCCGCGTAGTGGATTGGGCCATCGTCCCCGCGCGAGAAAAGCAGCTGGGTCACCTTCCCGGACACCGTCCGTCCCTCCAGGAGACCGACGGGAATGTCCTTCTCACACTGCGTACGCACCGTCGCACGTCGCGACGCAGGGTCCGTCTTGCAGATCAGCTTCTTCTCCGCCAGCCACGCGTCGAGGGCGGGGGCGCTCGTGGTGCCGATGTCCACCCCGAGGAAGTTGCGGCTGGGGGCCTTGGGAAGCGTGGACTCGGCCGGGCCCGCCAACGGAGCGACGACGGCGGGGGCGGCGGTGGGCGCGGCTGCCGGCGCGGCTGCCGGCGCCTCCCCAGGAGCCGTCGCGCCCGACGGCGGCGGTTCTGCCGGAGGCGGGGGCGGGACCGGCGCGTGGTCCGCTGGGGGAGGCGCGGAGGCCCCGTCTGCGGTGATCTCGGCATCCTCCAGGATCACCGAGAAGAAGTACCCGAAACCAAGGTCGCGATCCAGCACCAGCGGCGCCTGCGCGACGACGGTATCGCCCACCTCAGCGTCGGCGAGGCCGGTGACCACGAGGTCGTTGGTCTCCTCGACGCCCGTGCCATCGCGCAGGTGGTACCAGTTCTTTCCGAAGATGGCTTTGTTGGCCTTGACCACCCGACCCCGCACCTTGACCGTCTTCCCGGCAAGCTCGGCCTTCCGGGCGTACACGTCGGCGATGGAGACCCCGCCCGGCAGCGGCGCCAGAGCACCGGCCCCCTCGTCCGGCGCGGCCACCCTCACCGCTTCGATGACGGTGATGGGCCGAAACTCGCGGCCAAGCTCGGCGCTGGTCAGGGTCGCCTGGAGTGGCCCGCGCCCCAGGAGCACCCGATCCTCGGCCTTGACCTCCAACTTCGGCACCGACACCCAGAAGTCGTAGCCAGCCTCCTCGATGTGCAGGTAGCTGCGCCCGTCGCCATGCACCGCCTCCACCACCCGGGCGGGACCGACGTTGGCGAAGCCACCGTCCGCGGTGGGCTCCGTCGCCACGGGGGCCGGCGGAGGGGCGGGAGCGTCAGGGGTCGAACAGGCCAGAATCAGGGCGAGGAGCATGGGCGCCCAGTTAACGCCGCGCGCGCCACCCGAAGCGGGACTTGCGGTAGGGCGACAACACACTCTCGATGGCGCCGAGGGACTCCGCCCGGATTCCGGCCCCCGCGAACAGTTCACCTTGAACATCACGCTCCGCTTCGCCCTGGTTCAGGACGAGCAGCTCGCCGCCGGGTTCCAGCAGGCTCCAGACGGCCGCCAACGTTGCGACGGGGTCGAACAGGCTTCTTGGCAGCCCCCACGCGAGGTGCGGCACCTCGACGACGAAGGGCAGAAACCAGGTGATCCGGCGGTAGCGGCCCTCCAACTCGCGTACGTCACCCGCGATAAAGCGACACCCCGCGAATCGCGCCGCGATCGCCTCGCCCACCGCTCTACGCGTGGTGCCATCGAGGTAGCGGCGATGGGCATCCCGTTCGATGCAGTCCCAGCCGCCGGCCGAATGCGTCGCAAGTCCGGGCAGGTAGCCGCCGTACTTGCTGCCGACGTCCAGCCCCCGGCCTTTCGTCCCCGCTTCCGCAAAGCGATCGAGCAGATCGAGCGTGTACAGGCTCTCGTCGCGTTCGATGGGACCGGTGTGGGCGAGCAGCGGACCGAGGTCGTAGCGAACGGCCAGCTCGTCCGCGCGCGCGGCCGGCCACCCGACAAGGTGCGCGAGGGTGCTCGGCCCCGGACATGGTGCCGGCCAAGACCAGGGGGCGGCCTCGCGAAGCCGGAAGAGGAGCTCGTTTCCCACCAGGTGAGGGTAGCCGGTTAGGGCTCGGAAAGATGCTCAGCGCCTCGAAGACCATCCCCGTCTGGTTCGTGGCCGCCGTCGCGATCGTGGTGGTCTTGGTGGTCGGGGGTATCCAGGCGCTGACCGACGACCGAACGGTGGTAGACCAGATGGATCAGGCGCTTTACCCGCCCGGCTCCAAGGTGTCGTTGGAAGGGCCGGGTACGCTTGGCGTGCTGATCGGGCAGAATGTGATGCCGGCGGGGTGGATGGCGCGGGGAAGCTACGCGTTCCGGGTGGAGTTCACCGATGGACAGTTCTACACCTCACCCGCGGGCGCGCTGGTGGTGGCCGATCGGAAGGACCTCGTGGTCCGTTGCGACGTGGCCGCCCGCACCTGCGACGTCGCCGCTCAGGGCGTGCGATCCAGCGTGCAGGTCAAGTAGATGTCGAGCAGGTACAGGTCGTCCGGGTACACGCCTCCGGCCGCGGGCATGTCCTCGTCCGCCACCACCCGGGTCCACACCCGATCCGCCTGGTCCGCCACATCGGACTCCGCGTCGAAGTTGACACCCTCCGGCGCGCCATAGCGGCTGCTCGTATTGTTGACCGAGTGGCACGACGTACAGTAGTCGAGCATGAACCCGTGGCTGAAGGAGTCCCACGTGACCTCGGGCTGGTCGGCGCACCACGCTTCGGCGGTGTCCTCTCCGTCGGTGACACAGGCCGCTAAAAGGCCGACGAGAATCAAGCCAACACCGCGGTCAGCGGCGCGGTCTCGCCAGGATCGACGTCGCCGAGCGCCAAGAGGGTGGCCCCGAAGTTGGCGGCAGACACACCCGTTCCTTCGGGGAGGACTTCGCCGGTCGCGAAGTCAACCGCCGAGCCGTAGCCGCTGTCATCGAACCCGCCGACCACCTGCCCGCCCTGGACGCCCGGGCCGAATACCATCGCGCTGGTAAAGGTCCAGTGGTCCCGGCCGCTGCCCCCGTTGAGCTGGGGTGTGCGGCCCATCTCGGAGAAGACCACAATCACGGTCTCGTCGGCGAGCGCGCCACCGGCGGCCGCTTGGCGCGAGTCGAGATCGGCGATGCCCAGGGCGAGGAACTCGAACAGTTCGTCGAAATGAAGGCCCTGCCGCTCGTTGCTGGAGTGGGTGTCCCAGCCCTCGGCGCACCACCCGCGGTACTCAATGAGGGCGGTCCGTGCGAGGCCGAGCTCAAACACGTCCCACACCGTCGAGATGTGACTGTCGAGCGTATAGCAACCCTGGCTGTAGGTTCCGATGTCGAGCCGATCGAGGTAGGCCTTGAGCCCCTGGACGTCGTCGAGCGCTCCGGCCGCCGCCGTGGCGATGGCGCTCTTGGGGGCGGCTGCGCCCATCCGGCTGCGCACGTACGCATCCACCAGGAGATCGCGATCGTCCGAAGGGATGGCAAATACGTGATCGGTGCGCCGAAGGGCATTGCCGGTGGCGAGGTTCGAGAGTTGTCCGGCCGCGCCCACGCGGACGATGCGACTGGAGTATTTCGCGGAGAAGGCCGTTCCGCTGAGCACGAAGTAGGGCAACAACTGCCGGTCCACTGCGTTGCCGGCGAGGATGGCCCCCCAGTCGTCGGTCTGCCCTTCGGCGAGGCCGGTCATCATGATGCGGCGGCACCGTTCGTGGGTGATGCTGCGGACCTCGATCCCGTTGATGACACACGTACGGGGGGCGTACGTTTCGAAGAAGCTTCGAACGTGAGGCCGTGCGGCGTTGTCGACAAAGCGGATGCCGCCGACCTCGGCCGCGGTGGAGTCGGCCTCCATGTCGACGATGCTGGACGCGAAGTTGGGTTGAAAACAGTAGGTTGTGTCCCACCCACCGGAACAGTGGATGAACAAGAAGCGCCGCTTGTTGCCCACCACGGGGTCTGCGAAGCCGAAACGAGGCAGCATCAACCCTGCGGCGCCGAGCCCGGCGGCGCCCAGCCCCAGCACCCCCCGACGGCTGAGACCGCGCATCAGTAGGCCACGAAGAGGGGGTCGCGGAAACACGCTTCCAAAACTGCCTCCCAGGCTGCGGTCGTCCCTTCGATTGCGTCGACGCTGGTCCACAGCGCCCCCAGCTCTGCCACCCAGACATCGTCAGCGCGAATCGCGAAGAAACGCCAGTGCAGCGCCGCCAACTGATCGTCGAACGCCGCCTCGCCCGGCCGCGCGCCGGCCGGCACCGAGAGAATGGCCCCCCCCTCAAACGAAAGGTCACGTTCGACGATGAGTTGGGCGGACGCCTGGGCGATTCGTTTGTTGACCAGTGCCCAGGTGAGGCCTGGCGTGGCCTGCGGGCTGGTGACGCTGTACCCGTCCACCCCGCCGGCCAATACCCGGTAGCCCACGGCGTCGTTTTCCAAGCCAACGAAATCGAACTGGGTGAACTCAAGGCCGGCCAACTCTTCGAAGAGTAGCCGCTGTTGGTTTGGTGACAACAACCGTTCCACCACTTCGCGCTGGCGGGCGTCGTCGCTCGCCTCGGCTGTGAAGCCCCCGGCGGCATACTGCGGCGTCGCCAACACATCGAGGATCATCGCTTGCGGGTGGGTGCCCTGCGCCTCGAAGTCGGCCCGGAGGGTCTCGATCGTCTCGTAGTCGGTGATGTCGGAGGGGCGGCGCCAGAGCTGTTCCGCGTAACTTTCCGCCGCACACCGGTTGAACCGCGGATCTTCGGAGAGGTACCAACCGAGATCGACCAGCCCCGCCATCGGGGTGCCATAGTAGGCCGGCGGGGTCAGAAGCAACTCGGGACCGAGACGCTCGCGTTCGGCGTGGTACGTCTGCATTTCGTAGGGGTTGTATTGGATCGTCCACCAGAACCCGAACATGCTGGCCGCCATGGGGTCGACCGTCGCGTGACAGGTGACACACCCTGGCTCGGTGCGGATCGCCTCCTCGGGGTCGAGGCTCTGACTGCGTTCGAAATTCACCGGGCGGCCCAGCATGTCGGTACAGAGCAGCAGGCGGGAGATCGCGGCGACGCGTCCCCGGCTCTTGTTGGACACGTTGGTGACATACCGCCAATAGAAGCCGTTGGTCGCCAGCACGCCCGCGGCGGGTCGGCGGTCGGTGTACCAGGCCTGGGTCCAGCCCAGGTCTTCGGAGGCGCGCTCCAACGGCCAGACCGAGCCGAGGATGTGGTTTGCCATGGTGTAGTCGGCGGTGACGATCTCGGCGTAAGGCAGGTCGTTGGCCACGACGTGGGCGATGATGCGCAGCGGCTCCTCGCCAACGGCGTGCGCAAACCCATCGGCGAACTCCGGGCTCAGCCGGTAATCGGCGAAATTCACCTCGTAGGTGTCCATCACGGTGTGCCAACGCTCGGCCAAAAGTGAGACCAGGCGGTCTTCGAAATTCGGATCCGCCAGATAGGTGGAGGCCAATACCGGAACCTGGGTGGGGTCGGCCTCTACGCGGTCCAGTTCTTGGGTCGGGGGGAGGGTACCCCGCAGATCGAGCGAAATCCGACGTAACAGTCGGGGAGCGTCGAGCGGCACCAACTCAACCGGTTCGGCTGCGGCCGGAGTGTCGTCCACCGCTGTCTCACAGCTGACGAGCGCGAAGACGAAAAGCGCGGTCACTGAGCCCCCAGGGCGTCGGCCATGTCGACCCGAATCTGGTCCAAGCCCAGCAAGAAAGCAGGGCTCACGTCGGCGCAGGCCTGCCCGAGCTCCTCGCGGCCGTCGTCGAAGCGGACGGTGCCACACCCGTCGCACGTGCCTTCGTCGTAGGTGAGATCGTACCAGTAGCCCTGGTCGTCGCGCACGCCGAACATGCCCGACGGCTTCTCGCCACAGGCGCCCCCGATCGTGAACTCCTGGGCCGAGACCGACACGCCATCCACCGTGAATCCACCCTCCGCCACCAGCGTGGGGGGCGCCGTCGGCGACAGTGTCCCGTCGAGGTACATGCCCGTGCTGGTCCCCGACGCAAGCCACAAGTCGTCGGCGTCCTCGTACTTGTAGGTGCCTAGAAACTCGGCCTCGTACGTTCCGCCGCCTTCGGGCGTGCCGGCGTATTCGAAGTTGACCGCACCGCCGAAGGTGAACAAAGTCCCGGCAGGAGTCCGCATCGTGCCATCGGTCTTCATGCCCTCAAGGAAGCTGTCGAAGCGACCGTCCTGGTCCTCGTCCAGCCAAGTGATCGTGGTTCCGCCCACGCCTTGGTACCAGTACCCGTCGTCCGATGTGCACCCGTCAACCGGGAAGTAGCTCAGCCCGCCCTGCTGCCAGCCGGGCCCCGGGCACGCGTCCGAGCCGTGAGAGAGCATGTCGCGAAACGTCGCCACCAACGTTGAGCTGTTGGGCATGCCGAAGCGCACCGCCTCTTTCATCGCCGTCGCCGCTTCGTCGGCCGTCCAGACCGCGGCCGGGTGCCGCGGTGCGGTCGCCGCGCCATCGGCCACGACGGGGTCGTCATCGACGGTCGAGGTGCACGCGTCGAGGAGGGAGAGCACCAGAAGCATCGGGAGGATGACTATAGCCGCCGGAAGGCGAGGGAGCGCTAATACAACGCATGCTCCTCAGTCACCGCCACGATCTCCTCGAATGTGGTCTCGCCTCGCGCCATCTTCTTGATCGCGTACTCGCGCAGGGTCAACATGCCGTCGTTGAGGGCCTCGCGCTTGATCTCCTGGGCCGGCGCCTTGGCCTGGATGAGGCTGCGGATGCGCGGGGTGACGGGGAGGACCTCGAAGATTCCGGTGCGGCCGCGGTACCCGGTGCCTCGACACTTGATGCAGCCCTTGCCGCGCTTGACCTTGAGCTGCCGACCTTCGACGCCGCGGATGCGGAGAGCGTCGATCTGTTCGTTGGTCAGCACCTCTTCGGCGGCGCAGTGCACGCACACCTTGCGCACGAGGCGCTGCGCGACGATGCCGGTCAAAACGCCGGCGATGAGGAAGGGGTAGACGTCGAGGTCCAGCAGGCGACCGACCGCGCTGGCGGCGTCGTTGGTGTGGACCGTGCTGAGCACCAGATGCCCCGTCAGTGCGGCCTGGACCGCGTTTTCGGCGGTGTCCGAGTCTCGGATCTCACCGACCATGATGACGTCGGGGTCTTGGCGCAGGATGTTTTTCAGCGCGGTGCCGAACGTAAATCCGATCTTGGGCTGCACGGCCATCTGGTTGAAGGCCTCGTGTACCATCTCGATCGGGTCTTCCAAGGTGCAGATGTTCAGTCTCGGCGAGGCCAGGTGGTGCATCGTCGAGTACAACGTCGTGGTCTTGCCGCTGCCGGTGGGCCCAGTCAGGAGCACCATTCCGTTGGCCTGGCGAATCATCGACTCGTACAGGGCAAGCTCGCGCGGGAAAAAACCAAGGTCGGGCAGGGACTGTTTGAGCACGCTGGGATCGAAGACGCGCACCACGACCTTTTCGCCGAACGCGGTCGGAATGGTGCTCACCCGTAGCTCAATCTCGTCGCGACCGATTTCCGTCTTGAAGCGCCCGTCCTGTGGGCGACGCTTCTCTGCGATGTCGAGCCTGGCAAGTAGTTTGACCCGCGAGACCACGGCTGGATGCACGGTGCGCGGCATCCGATGGACGGTGTGGAGGATGCCGTCGATGCGCATGCGCACCAGCGCGTCCTCACGTTTGGGTTCGATGTGGATGTCACTGGCGCGCTGATCGACGGCGTAGTTGAGCAGGTACCAGACCGCCTGCACCACGGGCTGGTCGTTCGCCTCGAGATCGCCGGCGCCGGCCACCCGATACAGGGCTTCGAGATTGGCAATATCCGGGAGCGTGCTGCTGAGTTCGGCCTCGGCCGCCCGCATCGAGCGCCGGAACCCATGGAACTCGGTGATGACCCGCAATACTTCGGACTTGGGCGCCATTACCGGACGGATGGGCACCTTCTTGAACTCGGCGAGCTGCTGCAAAAGGGCGGTGTTCCACGGCTCGGTGACCGCCACCGTCATCATCGTCGGCTTGCTTTCTACGGCGATGACCAGGTTCTTCTCGGCGAACGGGCCGCCGAAGGCCTCGACCACCAACCGATAGTCGAGCTTGAGCGGATCGAGGCGCATGAACGCGAAGCCCAGGTGCTTGGCCACGGCTTCGGTGATGGTCTCTTCGTCCAAGACCAGCTCAGTCGCGTCGACGCGTCGAAAACGGAACGACGCGATGAGCTCCATGTCGCTGACCGAGTAGCTGACGCGTTGGCGGCCCAACATCCGGCGCAGTTCCGCCCGCCGGTCCAAGAGCAGATGGCGAGCCTGATCGCGACCGCGGTTGAGCACGTCCTGACGTTGCCCCGCGTGCAACAAACGCGCCTCGACCAACATGTCCAGGAGCTGCGCGAGCGTCGGGGCCGCCATCAGGGGATCGTAATCGTGTCCGGTTGTCGGCGCCGGCCCTCCCACAAGAGCCAGGCCGTCATCACCAGCAGGTAGACCACCAGCATCCAGCCGAGCCACCCGATCAGGTACACGCGGTGCCCCGGTCGATTCACCTCAGTCCAGTTGGAAAAGGCGTCAATCGCGAAGAGCATGGCGAGCCCGGTGGCGTGCCGCCAGGAGTCGCGACGCGCGGCGTGGGCGAGGATGAGCGTCGCCCGCGTCACGTAGTAGTAGTAGCTGGCGGTCGCGAGTACGAAGAACGGCGCGAAGCCGAAGGCGTAGGCTTCGTCGTCGTCGCTTCGCCGGAGGCCCCAGGCCAACAGCAACAGGAACGCGCCGCCGATGGCGAGGCGGAGCCGCCTCTGATCCTCGACGTCCTGTTTGATGCGCCGGGAAATGTTCTTGGGCTCCAGGTCGCCGCGGAAGGGGAGCGCAAGCGCGAGCCCGGCCCGCCGAGAAGAAAGCTCCTCCGCCGAGGTGTGTTGTTTGATGTCGCGACTGTGAGTGGCCAGCGCTTCGGTTCCCAGCAGCAGCGCGCTGCCGCCTTGAAGGAGCGCTGCGGCGAGAAAAAAGCCGCCAGCAAGGCGCAGGAGCGGCCGAGACAGCTCGCGTCGGGTCAAGCCGAAGAGCCCCTTGAACCCTGGACCGAACATCCACGCCGCCGGAAATAGCCTCAGCGCGCCCGCCCACCCGCCGAAAAGCCCCGCGGCGAAGTGTCGGCCCCGCTTCAGGCAACACATCGCGATGATCATGGCGGAGACGTAGTCGTAGCGGAAAAGCGCGGTGCCGATGATCGGCCACCGGGTCGAGTAGGTGGTGAACAAGAAAAGCGCCACGAACAGCGCCGCATCAAGGTCGTAGGCCCAGATGACCGCCCCGAGTGCCGCCGCCAAAAGCGCCACGTCCAGGTAGGCGAGCACTTTCAAAAACTCGACAGGAACCAGGTTTACAAAAGGTGTCGCCTGTAAGGTCCACGCGGGGGTCCCATTGTACCCGTGATCCTGCACCATCTGTCGCCAAAGGTCGGCGTCAATCCCCTTTTTCCAGTCCCGGATCACCAGGAAGTCGTGGCTGAACTCCGTCCAGCGCTGGGCGCTGAACTTCGCCTTGACCGCCTTCCCGCGCTGGTACGCCTCGCCGATGGGGGCCATGTGGTCCCCTTCGTCGCCCGATGCCATGTACTGCGGTCCGGGGCTCCACCGCGGACCGGCCTCGGCGTCGGCGGTCAGAACTGCAGGGTAAAGATCATAATATCCAAGCTCGGAGAAGTACTTTGCGTTGAGGTAGTAGTGAATGACGTCATAACTGTCGAGCCGCGTCGTGAGCGTGTGAGTGCTGGCGCGGATGTAGCCGACGCTGGCGACGAGCACGAGGGCCGCGAGGATCCGACGCGCCCACGGCGCCGGGATGAACCGCCACGCCAACGCGAGGCCGCCGCCGCCGAGGGCGAGGTAAATCTTCAGGGTCTCCGAGACCGCTTTCGAGATCGCCAACAACGCCTCCGCGGGGGCGGGACTATCAGGAAACGCTCCGGGCTGACCGAAGGGCGACGTGGGCGCGGCCGATATCTGGTAGCTTGGGGCCGGAGTCCAACGGCGAGGTCGTGGATGGGGTGCGCGACCTCACCCACGCCACCAATGGGTCGACGGCCGGGGGCTGGTCAGTTGGTCCGCCTCGGGCGTCCTCGACGGTATCGATGCCGAGCGGGCCGATCACCTCCCCCTCGCCGAAGGCGCCGTATGCCCGCACCCCGGCGGTCGCGGGCCAAGTGATTGCACCATGAAAACCAGGTGCTCCGCGATGGCGCTACGGGTGTACTGCTTGTGGTCGGTGTCCTCTGTCACTACGGTCTCGACGCCTTCGTAGGTGTACGTGACCGTCAACTTGGGGTGGCGCGCGATCTCGTCGGCGAGCACCCACATCGGCAGCCCGCCGCGTCCCCGGCGATTCAGCTCCTCATCCGAGGACCGGTCGAGAACCGCGAGCCGATTGATGCCGAGATCGGGCACCCTCCGCACGATGACGTGGTCGCTGATCTCGGTGTTGACCATGAAGTTGGCGGCCATCGCGAAGTTGCGATGTGTCCGCAGCCCAACGTAGGCCAGGGATTCATGGGCAAGGCCGATGAGCGGCACCAACCACGCCCACTGCGGCGCACGCGGCAGGCGGGGGAACTCCTTCCCCCAAAGCACCGCCGCCACCACCGCGGCCACTGCCGCCACATAGACGACGCGGGCCCCGACCATCTTGATGTCGCGCATCGTTCCGGGGGCATCTCCCGCCACGGCCAGCCCCACGATCAGCAAGATCCCCGCGGCCGGCGCCCAACGCGGCAGGCGCGCCCTCACGGAATCCAGCCGCGCGACCAGCGGTCCCCAATCCAAGAGCGGACTGAAGAGCGCGATGAACGGGCCCGAGAACTCGTACAGCCGAGCTTGGGCGTTGGTCCCGATCGCCAGGAAGAACCCCATCATGAGCATCATGCCCAGTCGGCGGGTCCGCGGCGTCCACACCAGGACGGGTCCCAACAACTCGGATGTGAGCGTGAATCCGATGGCCGCCACGACCGTCCACGAACCGCTCGGCAGCAGGGCCCACGGAAAATACTCCCGCTGCCACTGGTACAACGTGCCGGCGCAGCTGGTCGCAGGGTCCAGAAAGCCGGTGTTCAGCTTGGAGAAGCCCGCTGCGAATAGGCCGATTGTCGCGACCGCCGGCGCCGCCACGCGCAAGCCACGCAGCGCCCGCTCGCGCCAAGCTGCGGGGTCCCGTCGGAACCCGACACCGACCGCGAGGAGGATCACCCACGAACCGAGCGTGACCAGCCAATGATGCACAAACACGTGGTTGTAGGAGTCGACCGTGATGTGCACGCACCACGCCGCCGACAAGACGAAGAGCAGCGCCGGCCTTTTCGGGAAAAGCAGGACTAGCAGCGCGCAAAGGGTCACCACCATTCGCATCGGGGTCGTGGCCATGGCGCGGCTGACCATGCCCAGCTCCACCGACAGCGCCCAGGACCAGGCGAATACCACCCACGCGGTGTCCGCGGCCTGGCCCGAGATCGGGCGCGCGTCTGGGCGATCAGTCACCCTCGCACCCGTCTTCCGGCAAGGACCAGGCACAGGACGAAGAGCCCTGCCTCTGCCATGGTCTTGCTCTCACGCGTCATCCACTGAACTGAGGAGGGAAGGGCCGCCTGGACCTCCCGGAGCCACGGCAGCGGCCACGCGAGGAAGAACCACGTCAGCGCCAGGGCGAGTCCCCACAAACACGCTGGCGCCCACCTTCCGGCGGCGGCAAGCGTCCGCATCTCTTGCGATGCGCCACCGGCGGCCGTCCCCATCGCGACGACGAGAAAGACCAGGTGGTGCTCGTAGGTATAGACCGGCGTGACCACCATGAGCACGGTGAGCGCGCCCAGGATGGCCGCCGGGTTCTTCGCGGTGCGCGCCCGCCACGCCACGAGGATCAACAGGGCGAGGAGCACCGCTGACATCATGCGCTGCGCCCCGTCCGAGAGCAGTTGTCCCGGTCCGGGGAAGAATCGGTCCGCGAGGTCGCCGACCGAGTGGTTGGCCTCCAACGAGATCGGGACCGTCAGGCCGTGGTAGTCCCCCTTGGAGAAGCCGGGGAGGATATCCACGTAGAAGCGCTTCTGCGCTTCGAAGCCGACCAACGGCAGGGCCAGAAGCGAGGTGCCGACCGAGGTGACGACCGCGGCGCCCACCGCCCGCCAATTCTGCTGGAGCAGCCACCACCCCAAGAAAAGCGCCGGCGACATCTTGAGCATCGCCGCGACGCCCACCAGCGCTCCCCCCAAGAGCGGCCGCTTCGGCGCGATCGCGAGCCCCGCCAGCGCCGGAGCCAACGCCAGGAGATTCGCCTGCCCCATCCAGGCGTTATCCGGAATCGGCGACCAGGTCCAGAGCAGCAGCGCCGCCGCCCAGATTGGCACGCCGAACGCGCGGACGCCGAGGCCAAGACACAGAAAGAGCAGGCCTTCGTTGAGGAAGAACCACAGCTCATAGGCGGTCTGCAACGAAACCGGACCGACCCAGGCGACCGTGAGCAGAAAGGGCGGCGGGTAGAAGAAGGGATGGACGGATTTACGAAAACCCTCCTTCTTGGCCAGCACCGCCATGCGGCCGGTGTCGTAGGGGTCACCCCCGTCGATCGCGACTTCCGCAGCGTAGTAGTAGCTGGCGAAGTCGCGACCGCCGGTAGAGGTGTGCACCTTCTTCCAGGCCGGTGCCGCCTGCACCATCACGTGGCCGACGAGGCCAAAGATCACGAGCACGATCGGGAGGAGGTGGCGCACCGCGGGCAATGTCACCCGGGAGGAGGGTTTCGGCGATGACAGCCCGGTGCGCTCGCCCGTCAGCTCACAGACAGGCCAGCGTTCCTTCGAGGCCCGTGGAGTCGAAGTTGTAGTTCCCATTCGGGCCCACGGTGAAGTCCACCGTGTCCCCGGCGTCCACGCTGAAGGAGCCTCGAACCGGCAGGGTAGACCCGAATCCCGACACGTCGCCGGCGGTCAAGAGCGCTCCCGCGACATAGGCCGCCACCGCCGTAGATGTCGAGTCGCGTCCGTCGAAGCTCACGTCGACCTCGCACCTTGTGGAAGCGGGCGCGGTCCACCGAAGGACCGCGTACTCGCCCGCCGGGCCCGGATGAAGGATGATGGAGGAGGCAGCGAAGGTGACCGAGGCGTAGGTCCAATCCACCGCGGTGTGGTTTCGGTACACCCGAGGCTCCCCGGATCCTCCGACTGCCCAGAAGTCCACGCTCGCATCGAACTCGGCGTACCCCGAAAAGGCGGTGAACCCGGCGCCGTCCGCGCCTGTTGAGTAGCCCAGGCTCCAGTCGCCGAACGGGTTGGCGGTCGGCGAGAAGGCGTCGTAGACATTCACGCCGGCCACGGTCAATGGGTCACAGTCGTTGTCGTGGCCATCGTTGGCGACCTCAGACTGACCGGGGTGAACCTCGCCCTGGGCATCGTCGCAGTCCGTGTGGTCGGCCACGTAGCCGCCGGGAGCCGCGCAGGCGGCCACCGAGTCAGCGGTGTCGCCGTAGCCGTCGTGGTCGGCGTCCGCGTAGTAGTTGTTTTCGGCGGTGGAGCCCGCTTCGTCCACCTCGCCGTCGCAGTCGTCGTCGGCGCCGTTGCAGGTCTCGGTGGAGGCGATGCAGTCGCCAGTGTCGGTGTCCGTGTCCGTGTCCGTGTCGGCATCGGCATTCGTATCGGTGGTGGCGGTGTCCGCGGTGTCGGCGGGGCAGGCGGCGAGGGCGAGGATCATCGTGAGCATGGGGGCATCCGGGGTTGAGCCGCTTCAACGGCAGGGTGGGTCTACCGCGAGCCGGGCGGGTCGATACCCCCACTCGACCCCCAATCGCGGGGCGCGCCGCGCTACCTTCGCAGCGATGCTCGTGCTGACCCTCACCCTCTCCGGCTGCGCGCCCCGCGCAGCCCTGGCACCGCCGGCGAACGAGCCCGCCCTGGCCTACGAGGTTCGCACCACCGAGCCCTTCCCCCAGCGCCTCCCCCGCACCACCGCCGACCTGGTGATCGTCTACGGCGGCGAAAACCACGGCTCCTTGGAGACCTGCGGCTGCCCTCACCGCCCCCGCGGTTCGCTCGCCCGCTTCGTGGGGTACGCCACCGCCGCCGCCCGCTCCGCTCCCGCTCCGAGCCTCCGCGTCAACACCGGCTATTGGCTCACCGACGCGGTGGACTACGCCGGGGTGCCGCGGCGCGACGCCGAGGTGATGGACATCTGGGCGATGCGGGGGATGGCGGCCGCCGGCTTTGACGCCATGAACGTGACCGCCCACGACGTCGCCGGGCTCGTACGGGTGCCGCCCGATCCCTCGCTACCCTTGGTCAGCGCCAACGTGTCGGGGCCTGGGATCGCTCGCTATGTCATCGTGGAGCGCCGCGGCCGGACCATCGGCATCACCGGAATCACCGGGCCTGGCGCGACCATGGCCGACACCTCCGCCTACCCGATCGCCCCCGCAGAGAGCGCTACTGCCGTGCTCGCAGAGCTGGTCAGCCGCGTGGACGTGGTGGTGCTGATGGGGTGGCAGGCCAACGAGGCGCTGCGCTTTTTGCAGAAGGCGGTGCCCGGCATCGACGTGATCCTGGACTCGGGGTTGTACGCGGACGCGCTGCCGCCGGTCTTCCAGCTCGGGGCGGCGTGGGCCTTCAGCGAGTACCAGATGGTGCGTGCCGGCGAGCTGCGGTTGCGGTTGGACGGCGGGCGCGTGCTCGGCGGGGTTGATCGTCATGTCGACCTCGACGCCGCGGTCCCGGACGACCCGGTGATCGCGGCGATTGCCCGAGACGCCCGCCTCGATCTCGATCGGGTGCAGAAGGAGCTGTACGGCGGCGGGTAGCGCTGGAGCGAGCGGGCGTGCGGCGCCTGGCGACCCTCAATGGTGTTGACTTCCGTTGCTTCCCGTTCATCGAGGTCGTGGAGCCCCCGCCGGGCTGACCACCGCGCCGGCCTGCAACTCCGCCACGTGCACCTCAAACGCGCCGAGCAACGTCGGCAGCGTCCGGTTGATCCCCCAGGAAATCAGCGGCGTGGGGATGCCCCGAGACTCGACCCAGACCTGGTAGTCTACCAACGAGCCGCCGCCGGGTTCTGCGGTGATGATCCAACCGCCGTAGCCGTGCTCCTGCCAGGTCGAGCCCTGCTCCCACGCGGCGACGCGGGCGGCGAACGCGGCCGGCTCCCCGGCAGACCAACAGCTCTGCATCCGTTCGGAAGTCGTCGTGATCCAGTGGACGCGGGCGATGACCTGCCGTCGGATGGTGAAGCCGAGCACGGAGATGCCGGTGCGATGGTAGAAGTCGGTGCCTTCGATGCGCTCCACCCGCTCTGTGCCGAGCTCCATTGGATGCCAGTCGTCCTGCAGTTCCGGGTGTTCCAGCACCCGGGTCCACGCAGCGGGCGCCGAGCGGCTGGCCATCGTCACCTGGGCACCGACGTAGGTGTTTCCCGCGTATTTTGCGGTCGCCGACTGTACGGTCAGCTCCGCGGGGGGCGCAGCCGGCGAGGCGAATCGCGACATCAGCGACGGCTCGCACGCGAACGCGGCGGCCCACAGCGGCAACAGCATCCCTCCGGCCTATTAGATTGAACCCATGTACGCCTCCATCGCGAATGTCCCTCCGCCCGTCAACGAGCCCGTTCGCGCCTATCTCCCCGGGGGATCCGAGCGTGCGACGCTGGAGGCCGAGTTGGCGAGCCAGGCCGGGACAGTCGTCGAGATCCCCTGCGTGGTCGGCGGCAAGCGCATCTACACGGGTCGCGTGCGCGAGGTGACGATGCCCTGCGAACACGGCCACATTCTGGCGCGGGTGCACCTGGGTGGCCCCGCCGAAGTGGAGGGGGCCGTTGCCGCAGCCGAGTCCGCCCGACACGACTGGGCCATGCTCCCCTGGGAGGCGCGCGCCGCGATCTTCCTGCGCGCTGCGGACCAGCTGACCGGACCGTGGCGGGACCGGGTCAACGCCTCCACCATGTTGGGTCAGGCCAAGACCGTGCACCAGGCCGAGATCGACGCAGCCTGCGAGCTGATCGACTTCTGGCGCTTCAACGTGGCCTACTACCGCCAGATGATGGCGGAGCAGCCCCCGGCGCACACGCCCGGCACCTGGAATCGCACCGACCTCCGCCCCCTGGACGGCTTCGTGCTCGCGGTGAGCCCCTTCAATTTCACCAGCATCGCGCTGAACCTCCCCACGGCACCGGCGTTGGTGGGGAACACGGTCTTGTGGAAGCCCGCGACCACCTCGGCGCTGTCCTGTTGGTACCTGTTCGAGATGTTGGAGAGCGTCGGCCTGCCGCCGGGCGTCATCAACATCGTCAACGGCGACGGCGGCGACGTGGGACCGCTGATGTACGCGCGTCCGGAGCTCGGCGGCGTGCACTTCACCGGGAGCACCGGCGTCTTTCAGTCGATGTGGCACGACATCGGAACCAACATTGCCAGGTACCGGGCCTATCCGCGCATCGTCGGCGAGACCGGCGGCAAGGACTTCATCGTCGCCCACCCCAGCGCCGAGGCACGCAGCCTGGCGGTGGCGATCGTGCGCGGCTCCTTTGAATACCAGGGGCAGAAATGTTCGGCCTCCAGCCGGGTCTATGTGCCGCGCTCGTTGTGGCGTGCCGTGCGCGCCGCCTGCGCCGAGATGATGGCCGAGATGAAACAGGGAGACGTCCGCGACTTCTCCAACTTCGTCGCTGCAGTCATCGACCAGCGCGCCTTTCGAAAGCACCACAGTTGGCTGGAACGATTGCGTGCGGAGACCGAGATCATCAGCGGTGGCCACGCCCACGGCGAGACCGGCTGGTATGTGCAGCCTACGTTGGCCCGGGTGGACGACCCCCGCCACGAGCTGCTCAGCACCGAGCTTTTCGGCCCCATCGCCGGCGTGTTCGTCTATGAAGATGCCGAGTGGGCCGAGACCCTGCGACTGGTTGATACCACCTCGCCCTACGCGCTGACCGGAGCCGTCTTCTCCAACGACCGATATGCGGTCGAAGAAGCGCTGGGGGTGCTCCGTCATGCCGCCGGCAACGTGTACATCAACGACAAGCCCACCGGCGCCGTCGTGGGCCAGCAACCGTTCGGCGGTGGGCGCAGCAGCGGCACCAACGACAAAGCGGGCGCCCCGGCAAACCTGATGCGGTGGGTGTCGCCGCGCTCGATCAAGGAGACGTTTTCGCCGCCGACGGACTGGCGTTATCCGTTCCTCGGCGCGCGCTGAGCTGACCCGCGGAACAACGACAGGCGTCAGCGTGTCCAAAGAATGTGCTTGACCCGGACCGTGATTCCGGCACACTGAGTACAGCCGCTCTTTGCCTCGCAGACGTCAGGTGCAACGAGGCGGCGCCATCCCGGCATACGCCTCGGTCCAACGGAGGAAACGCATGTCGAATTCCGGACCCTCAGGGATTCTGGGGATGATCGCCCAACTCCAAGACCTCGAACGCTTCCGCGAACAGAACTGGGAAGGAAGCTTTGAGGACTACCTGGAGATCGTCAGGCAGAACCCGTCGGTCACCCGAAACGCGTGGCAGCGACTGTACGATATCGTGATCTCGTTCGGCACGGAGACCTACACCGAATACCGCAAGCCGATCATCCGCTACCACTTCTTCGACGACCCCTTCGAAAATGGCAAAGACGCGGTCTTCGGCATCGACGTCCACCTGATGAAGCTGGTCAACGTACTCAAGTCTGCGGCGCTCGGCTTCGGTCCAGAAAAGCGAGTTTTGCTGCTTCACGGCCCCGTTGGCAGCGCCAAGTCCACGATTGTCCGGTTGCTGAAGAAGGCCGTCGAGTGGTACAGCCGCCAACCCGAAGGCGCGCTCTACACCTTCGAGTGGCATCAACCCGATGGCACCGTGGTGCCTTCACCCATGCATGAAGAGCCGCTTCGCTTGGTGCCCCCCGAAATGCGGACCCAAGTGATCGAGGAGCTGAACCGCCAGGTGGCCGGCAACGCCACCTATCGAATCGAGATCGATGGCGACCTCGACCCGGTGTCGCGTTTCTTGTTCCGGGAGGGCCTCAAGCAGGTGGGCGGGGACTGGAACCAGCTCATCGGGCGCATCCGGGTCAAGCGCCTCTTGTTGTCGGAGCGCGACCGCGTCGGCATCGGCACCTTCCAACCCAAGGACGAGAAGAACCAGGACTCGACCGAGCTGACGGGTGACATCAACTACCGCAAGATCGCGGAGCTCGGCAGCGACAGCGACCCCCGCGCCTTCAACTTCGACGGCGAGTTCTGCGTTGCCAACCGCGGCATCATCGAGTTCGTCGAGATGCTTAAGCTCGACGTGGCCTTCCTCTACGACCTGCTCGGCGCCAGCCAGGAGCATGTCATCAAACCGAAGAAGTTCGCCCAGACGCACATCGACGAGGTCATCATCGGGCACACCAACGAGCCCGAATACCGCAAGCTACAGTCCAACGAGTTCATGGAAGCGTTGCGGGACCGCACCATCAAGATTGACGTGCCCTACATCACCCGGTGGAGCCAGGAGGCGCGCATCTACCAGCGGGACTTCAAGCGGCGGGTGAAAAAACCCATCGCGCCGCACACGTTGGAGATGGCGGCGATGTTCGCGGTGCTCACCCGGCTCGAAGACCCCAAGAAGCCCAATCTGACCCTCCTGCAGAAGATGAAACTCTACGACGGCAAGACGCAGCCGGGGTTTACCGAAGACAACGTCAAGGAGCTCCGCAAGACCGCGATTCGTGAGGGCATGGAGGGCATCTCACCCCGGTATGTGCAGGACAAGATATCCAATGCGTTGGTGCGCGACGCCGACGCCCCGAGCCTCAACGCGTTCATGGTGCTCAACGAGCTTGAGTCGGGGTTGAAGAACCACTCGCTCATCAACGACGAAGAGCGCAAGAAGCGCTACCGCGAGCTGCTCGGGGTGGTGAAGAAGGAGTACGAGGACATCGTCAAGAACGAGGTGCAGAAGGCCATCGCCGCCGACGAAAGTGCCATTCAGCGCCTGTGTGGCAACTACATCGACAACGTGAAGGCTTACACCCAGAAGGAGCGTGTCAAGAACAGCTTCACCGGCGCGTACGAGGAGCCGGACGAGCGCCTGATGCGAAACGTCGAGGAGAAGATCGACATCGCTGCGGCGCGCAAGGACGACTTCCGCCGCGAGCTCATGAACTACATCGGTGCGTTGGCCCTTGACGGAAAGCAGTTCAACTACAAGATGAACGACCGGCTGTACCGTGCCTTGGAGCTGAAGCTGTTCGAGGACCAGAAAGACAGCATCAAGCTGTCGAGCCTGGTCAGCCAGGTGATCGACCCCGACACCCAGGCCAAGATCGACATCGTCAAACAACGGCTGATCGACAATTACGGCTACGATCAACACAGCGCCACCGACGTGCTGAATTTCGTCGCCTCCATCTTTGCTCGCGGCGACGCGAAGGAGCCTGGCTAGGAGCCCGCGTTGATCCTGAACATCGAGTCTGACCTCAACCGTTTCCGCAACATCGTGCGCGGCAAGGTGCGTAGGGACCTGAAGAAGTACATGGCCAGCACTGAGATGGTCGGCAAGCAGGGTGACAAGTTCGTCCGCATCCCGCTCCCACAGATCAACATCCCGCGGCTGCGCTATGGCAAGAACGAAGTCGGAGGGGTAGGGCAGGGCGAAGGAACCGAAGGCGAGAAGGTCCCCGGCAGCGGACAGGAAGCGGGTGACCAGACCGGGGAGCACGAGCTCGACGCCGAGTTGACCATCGACGAGCTCGCCGAGATCCTCGGCGAAGAGCTGGCGCTCCCACGAATCGAACCCAAGGGCGCCAAGCACCTGTCGAGCGTGCGCGACCGATACACGGGGATCACCCGCGTTGGCCCACGCGCCCTCCGCCACATGCGCCGAACCTGGCGCGAAACGTTGCGCCGCCAGATGTCGACGGGCACCTATGACGCCGCCAACCCAGTACTGGTACCGCAGAAGGACGATTTCCGCTTTCGGAGCTGGAACAGCAAAACCGAGCCTCAGTCTGCCGCGGCCATCATCTATGTGATGGACGTGTCGGGCTCGATGGGAAAAGAACAGAAGGAGATCGTCCGGCTCGAAGCGTTCTGGATCGACACCTGGCTGCGCGCCCAATACAAGCACCTCGAAACCCGATTCGTCATTCACGACGCCGCTGCCCGCGAGGTGGACCGTGACACCTTCTTCCGCACCCGTGAAAGCGGCGGCACCCTGATTTCTACCGCCTACAATACGGTCGAGGCGATCGTGTCGGCCGACTACCCGGTGGAGGAGTGGAACCTTTATGTCTTCCAGTTTTCCGACGGGGACAACTGGTCGGCCTCGGACACCAAACTGTGTATGGAGATCTTGCAGGGTCAGTTGTTGCCCAAGCTGAACCTGTTCTGCTACGGCCAGGTGGAATCAGAGTACGGCTCCGGCCAGTTCATCAATGACCTACGTGAGCACGTCGGCAGCGACGAGCGGGTGGTGCTCTCGAAGATCGCCGAGCGGAGTGACATCATGCAGTCGATCAAGGAATTCCTCGGGAAGGGGCGCTGACATGGTGGAAGCCTTTTTCAAACGTCCGCCGCGCTCCCTGCCGCCCGAACTCGAAGCGGAGCGGAGACGCATCGAAGCGGTCGCCAAAGCGGCTGGTCTCGACATCTTCGATACGGTGTTCGAGATGTGCGACTACGACGAAATCAACATGCTCGCGGCCTATGGCGGCTTCCCCACCCGGTACCCACATTGGCGGTGGGGCATGGAATACCTGCAGATGCAGAAAGGGTACGAATACGGACTGCAGAAAATCTACGAGATGGTGATCAACACCAACCCGGCGTACGCCTATCTATTGGACAACAACTATCACGTCGATCAGAAGCTGGTCATGGCTCACGTCTTCGGGCATGTCGATTTCTTCAAGAACAATCTTTGGTTTGCCAAGACCAACCGGAAGATGCTCGACAGCATGGCCGATCACGCGGTGCGTATCCGGCGCATCATCGACCGGGTTGGCGAGTCCGAGGTCGAGGCCTGGCTGGACATCTGCTTGTCGTGTGACAATCTCGTCGACCCGCACCTCGGACACATCGTGCGCACTCGTCGAGAAGACGATGTCGATCCGCCGACGGACAGCGGCCGCCTGCCCGCCAGTCGGTACATGGACTCCTACATCAACCCTCCTGAATACCTGGCCCAGCAGGAAGCCAAACGAGTGGCCCTGGAGGCCCGCGCGAGACGTTTCCCCGAGAGTCCCGTCCGTGACGTCCTGGGTTTTGTGTTGGAGCACGGTCGCATGCAGAGGTGGCAACGCGACGTCCTCGACATCATTAGGAACGAAGCCTACTACTTCGTTCCCCAGATGCAGACTAAGGTCATGAACGAAGGCTGGGCGAGTTTCTGGCACACGCGGCTGATGACCGGGCAACTTCTCACGGACGCCGAAGTGATCGACTACTGCGACCACCACAGCGGCACCACCGCGATGCGGCCCGGCCAACTCAACCCCTACAAGGTGGGCCTTGAGGTGTGGCGGGACATTGAGCGGCGCTGGGACCGCGGCCAGTTCGGCAAGTCCTGGATGGACTGCGAGGACGAGGGCACCCGGCGGGACTGGGACACCAAGGCCGGCCTCGGCAAGCAGAAGATCTTCGAGGTGCGCAAGACCCACAACGACGTCACCTTCATCGACGAGTTCCTCACTCCGGAGCTCTGTCGCCGTATCGGCCTGTTCACCTACGAATACGACAAACATTCCGGGGACTTTGTGTTGGAGAGCCGCGACTTCGACGACATCAAGAAAAAGATGCTTTTTTCCCTCGCCACGCACGGCACGCCCCGGGTCAGCGTGACCGACGGCAATCACGACAATCGCGGGGAGCTGGAGCTGACCCACGACCACGAAGGCGTGGACGTCCAGGTGCAGTGGGCAGAAACCGTGCTCGGCAACCTGGCCCGTCTGTGGGGGCGTCCGGTGCACCTGTGTACCCGCGTGGACGACAAGAACGCGAGAATGTCGCACGACGGGGACAAGTTCCTCTACGACGGACCGAAGGTCGGGAAGCAGGGCGGCGGATGAACCTCGCCGAGGAACTGGACCAGAAGCTGCGACCGGGTACGTTGGCGGTCGCGCATCCGGATGGCCAGGTCGCCGCGAGTGTGGTCGATGCCGATCGCCTTGGCGTGTCCTTGCGGAGCCTTCGGGTGACGGTGGCCGGACGGTCCTTGGACGAGGCGGTTGCTGCACTTCCGGAGGCGGTGGGGCGGTGCCTCGGACTCCCCTTCGCCGTTTCCGAGCACGCGCCGACCCTCGGGGGGGCGGTCTTGCGCAGCCCCGTCGACGCGTCCGACCGCGAGTTCTACGAGGTGCGCACGGGGGGCGACGAGGCCGAGCTGCGGCGGTGGCGGGTAGCGCCGGCGGGGCGGGAGCAGGTGCCGTTCACGCTCACGCGAAAAGACCTCGGACGGCTGGTGTCGGGCCTGACGAGCCGGTAGTTGCCCCGATAGATGATAGCCGTGGCCCGCTTACGACGCTTCTTCCTTCAGCTACTGACCTTCCCCGGGCGGCACTTTCGGCCGGTTCTGTGGGGAAACCTTGTTCCTTGGGCGTTGTTGGCCGCGCAACGGACGTACGTCACCTGGGTCGAGCTCCCGGAGCCGCGCTTCGAGGACCTGTACGAGGTCAACATCGGGGACGCCGAGGCGTGGGGGCTCTTCACCTTTGCATGCGTGCTGGGACTCTCGTGGTTGGACCCCCGGGGCGAGGGTTGGCGCTCATCCGTGGCCAGGGGCCTACGCTGCCTGTTGCACGCCTTCGTGGCGACGTACTTCGTGTTTTCGTCGATCGACCTCCTCTACTTTTCCATCTCCGGCTCCCGGGTGGACTGGGACGCTTTGGAGGTGATCTGGCGCGACTTCGCGATGTTCTGGCCGGTGCTCTCGTCTGAGTTCCACGCCGGACACGCCGCGGTGATCGCGTGCGCCGCGGTGCTCGGCGGCCTTCCGCTTTTCTGGAATCCACCGTCGCAGGTCAAGATGACACGCCTCGCTGGGTTTCTGCTTCTGGCGCCCTACCTGTGGCACGAGCAGATCAATCGGCGGCCCAAGGCCATCGCCGAGGTGCGGTCGCTTCAGAACTCCTTGTTCGAGCACCTGTACCTGGACGCGATCGAACGCCGGGGCGATCGGGAGATTCCGCCCGCGCCAGGGGAACTCGATCCGGTCGTCACCACTGTTCGTGCCGACAGCACCCGCCCCAACGTGGTCATCGTGTTCCTGGAGTCGATCGGGGCGGCTCGGACCACGGTCCACGACCCCACACTCCCGACAACGCCAAACCTCGCACGGCTCGCGACCGAGGGGCTGGCGTTTCGTTCGCTTTTCGCGGTTGTTCCCCACACCTCCAAGGCGCTGGTCGCGTCGCTCTGCGGGACGTGGCCCCGACTGGGGACGGCGGTCACCGAGGCCCAGCCTGGCGGGCTGCCGGGGCGTTGCCTTCCCGAACTTCTCCGGGCCCATGGGTGGCGCACCGCGTTCTTCCAGTCCGCCCAGGAGGACTTCGAAGATCGGTACCGGCTCATCCACAACCTGCGCTTTGAAACACTGCTGGGTCGCGACGCATTGCCTGACGGCTTCCAGGCCATCAACTATTTCGGTCTCGAGGACCTCGCGATGTTGCCCCCGGGCCTGGACTGGTCGGCCAAGCCCTCGGAGAGTCCCTTTCTAGCGGTCTATCTGACGCTCACCTCCCATCATGGCTACGGTACCCCGACCCATTGGAACACGCGCGACTTCGGCGACACCCCGCCGCGCAAGACCAAGCACCTCAACGCCGTCGGCTATGTCGACGCCTTCCTGGGCCAGCTGGTCGAGGGCTACCGCAAGCGCGGACTGCTCGACAACACGGTTTTCCTCATTCTCGGCGACCATGGCGAAGGCTTCGGCGAGCACGGTCGCTACCAGCACGACCTGCTCATCTGGGAAGAAGGAATGCACATTCCCGGGGTGCTCTGGGGCAAGCCACTTGGCGACCGGAAAGGGTGGATCGAGGGAAACTGGCAACAGATCGACCTGATGCCGACGCTTCTGGACATCGCCGGCATCGACATCGCCGGTGGCCACCTCGACGGTCAGAATGCGCTGGGACCGCCGGTGGACCGCGTGTTGTACCACTCGTGCTGGCGCTCCCACCGGTGTCTCGCCCGCCGGGAGGGAACCACCAAGTACATCGATCACTACCGCGAGCGTGGCGGGCAGCTCTTCGACCTGGCCGCGGACCCGGAGGAGCGGCAGAACCTCGTGGCGGCGACGGACCCGGTCAAGCTCGATGCGTGGCGCACGGACGCCCGAGATTGGCGCAGCCGCGTCCAGGGGCGCTTCGCAGCGCTGCGGGAACGCTGGCTGACCGCGCTACCGCAACCGGATTCGCGAGCGCCTGTCGCGACCTGGGAAGACCAGGTGTCGATGTTGGACTGCGCGATGGAGGCAAGCACGATCACCCAAGGCGCGTCGGGGTGGTTGCGGTGTACGTGGCGCGCGGATGTGGCCATTCGCGAGGGGTGGGAGGTGCGCACCCAACTGCGGAGCGCGGCCGGTGGGAGCGCAGGCGTCGTGGAGGACGTCTGGTTTCCGGTCGACGGCCAACTCCCGACCTGGCGCTGGGAGCCGGGAAAGGGGATCCCCGACTCGGTGCGGATCAAGGTGCCACCCGACTTCCCGCTCGGTCCGGCCAGCGTCTCCCTGGACTGGAAGCACTTGGGCGGTCGCGATGCGCCGCGAACCGGGGGCGCAGGGTGGTTGGCGGTGGGCGGGGTGGAGATCGTAGGGCGGTAGGGGACGGCCCGCCGCTTCGGGTCCGTACGTCACGCCACCGAACGGCGCGCGGACCGCTGGCACAGCCATGGTCGGCGTGGTACGCAACTGGCGCTCGGGAGACCGGGCGCGACGTGCAGGCCCGCTCGGGCCTGAGAGTGGAAGCCGGTGAAATTCCGGCACGGTGCCGCCACCGTAAGCTGCGTTCTCTCAAGGAATTCAGCGAGTCGGGCCAGCTCACACGACGTTTCACCACCCACATCCCCGGTCCAGGGATGGGTGGAGATACGAGGTGGTCTCGGCTCTCCCCCCGTCAACAGAATGCGGGGTGGAGTTTCTGATGATCCGCCTTTTCCCTGTCTCTTCGACCAGCATTCTGCTTGCGTTCCTCGCCGCGTGCGGGACCGACACCGCCGACACCGCCGACACCGGCGAGGACACCGACACCGGCGAGGACACCGACACCGGTGAGGACACCGACACCGGTGAAGACACCGACACCGGTGAAGACACCGACACCGGTGAAGACACCGGAACCCAAGCCGACATCGCCGTCTTGGGCGACTGGGTGGACAACTGGGGCAGCGCCCACGCGGTCAGCAACGAGGCTTGGCTCTCGATGGGCTCCAGCTACGAGATCACGCAGTACGACAACGCGCTCGGCCACGCCATCGCCGAGAACGGCGCCGACAACGATTGGAACCCCGGCCTGTGGAGCCGCTTTGACTGGGGCTGGGCCGGCGGCGAGCTGCTCTACTGCCAGACTGCGTACGACGCCGCCACGGAGGCTGCTGCCCTCGCGACGCCCGCGGCCGACCTCTCGTCACCGTCCACGGGATGCGGGGGCTTCTCGTGGTCCGTGCTGCGCGCCCCGTTCGTGCTCACCGACGGCTGGGACGACTCCTGGGGCGGCACCCACTGGATCGACGCATTCACCTGGCAGTCGTGGGGCGACCGCTTCGCGATCACCGACAACGAGCCTTCCCAGTACCGACTCATCGCGCAGAATGGGGCTGACAACAGCTATAATCCCGACCTGTGGAGCCGGTTCGACTGGACCGTGGGCGACGCGGGTTCGATCTACTACTGCCAGACCGCCTACGCCGCCGCCAGCGAAGCCGACGCGCTGGCCACGCCCCGTGCTGACGATGGCGATCTTGCCGGCGGCTGCGGTGGATTCTCCTGGACGGAGCTGCGCTCGATGCTCTCGATCAACGGGGAGTGGGCGGACAACTCGGGTGGCACGCACAGCATCAACGCCTTCGCCTGGACCAACGGGACCTCGCGCTACGACATCAGCCAGGCGACTGACGTCGACGGGTGGTTGATCGCGCAGAACGCCGAAACCAACGCGTGGTCTCCCAGCCTGTGGAGCCGCTTCGACTGGACGTGGGACTCGGGCGGCACCCTCTGGTACTGCCAGACCGCCTACGCCGCGGTCACCGAAGCCGACGCCCTCGCGACGCCGGCGGCCGATGCGACCGACCCCGCCACCTCCGGATGCGGCGGCTTCTCCTGGACCTCGATGGCAGCGCCGTGATCACGCTGGTCGTCCTCTTCGGCTGCACGGCTGACGAGGCCGGCACCAAGGCGCCCGCGGACTTGGGTGACACCGGGCCGGCAGACGCCGCCGACACGGCGGACAGCGGGGAAACCGGCGACAGCGCCGACACGGGCGACAGCGCCGACACCGGTGTCCCCGTGGTCAGCTACGACCCGTGGCCCTTCGTGGAAGCCGTGGTCAGCTATGTGCCGGGGGTGGGGGCCGGCTACGGCCAGGACAAGTTCCCGGACGTGGTCTTTGGGGCGCCCGAGGCCCCGGGCAACGGCGGCGGCGCTCTCGATGTCCTGTCGTTCGGCGACGCCGGCAGCATCGTCGTGAGCTTCCGGGCCCTCGACATCGTCGATGGCGCTGGTCCCGACCTGCTGGTCTTCGAGAATCCCTTCACGGGATGGGCGGAGACCGGCGTGGTCGCGGTCAGCGACGATGGCGTCATGTGGACCGAGTGGCCTTGCGCTGCCGAAGACGCCGAGGGCGGCTACCCCGGGTGCGCCGGCGTGGCCCTGGTGTACGCGAACTCGACCAACGGGGTGGACGCCACCGAGCCCGAGGTCGCTGGCGGCGACCGCTTCGATCTTGCCGACATCGGCGTGAGTCGGGCGCGTTTTGTCCGCGTCCGCGACAGCGGTGCGAACAGCTACGACGGGGTCAGCGGAGGGTTCGATCTGGATGCGATGGCGGTGCTCAACGGCGAAGCTTGGTGATCTCCCGGCGGGCGCTTCTCACCTGCGCGGGTGCGTGCGCAGCGGTCGCTGGCTGCGATCGGCGAGGGGCGTTCGAGCGGGCGGCGGCGACGGAGGCGCAAGAACGCGACACCGCTACCGACACGGAGGGGTCGGCTTGCGTTGACACCGGCGCGGCGACCTCGGGCTGGGTCGAGCTCGCCCTCGCCGACTACACCGCGCTTCGCACCGTCGGTGGGTACGTCTACGTCGTGCTGCCCGAGCATCTGCTCAACGTCGTCATCGCGATGATCGCCGAGGACTGCTACGTCGCCGTGTGGCGCATCTGCAGCCACGGCGCCTGTGAGACTGACTGGGATGCGGCGACGGACACGGCCATCTGCCCCTGCCACGGGTCAGTCTTTGCGGAGGACGGGGCTGTTTTGGTTGGTCCGGCCACCGCGGGGCTTCGGACATTCCCGGTGGTTCGGCGGGGGGACTCGTTGTGGCTCGACCGAACCGGAGGATGAGTCCCGGGCGCCACGTGGGCAGGGAATGGGTCGCCCCGTTCGCCGACTAGCCCAACTCATATCAGAACGTCGCCAAAACCGCCGGCGTACGCAGCTCGACCTTCGGCTCACCCAGGGTGCGCGCGCGTCGCAACAGGCCCGCCATCATCAGCCCGCGATCGACCGAGGGCTCCTCCACCAAAGGCTCGCCGGGGAGCAGCTGGTAGAGGCGCTCGGCCGCTTCTGGCGAGGTCATCACGCTCTGAACGGCGGCGCGCAGGTCTTCGGCGACCGGGCCCATCGCACGGAGCATGTCTTCGGGAAGCGAGGGGAACGCGCCTTGGGCGACGCCCTGTCCGAGCGCGCTGACCATCGCCGGCACCCCACCCGAGAACTGCGCAGCCCGTTGCAAAAGCCGCGGCGGGATCGCGCCGACCTGCATTACCAGGGCCGCCGCCGCCTCGCCCTCACCGAGGTCGCACAGGTCCACGCGGACCGCACCGCCGACGTCGAGCGCCGGGGTGTCCACCGAGCCCGCAAGGAGCACGGTGCAGCGCCGTTCGCCCTGGGCGCGTTCGGCATACCGGGCCCAGACGAGCGCGAGATCCTCCAGGACCTCGACAGGCAGGTGCTCGCAGGAGTGCCCGAGCAGCGCCACGGGGTAGGGCGAATCTTCGTGCGCTTCGTCGAGGAGCTGTTCTGACGCGCAGTAGAAACCCCGCCGATCGACGACCATCGGCAGCGGACGCTGCTGCCAGCCGGTGCCGCCGAGGTCGGAGAGCACGCGTAGGATGAAGTTCCACGCTTCGGCGGGGGCACGGCCCAGGAGCGGTCGGAACGACACGGTGCGACAGCCAACGGCGGGTTCGCCGACGGCGAGATCCAGGGCGATGTCTTCGAGGAAGGCCTGGGGCGCCGTCCAACGAGGTGTAAGCATCGCAACCGGATCCAACCGGCGCAGGTTGGCACGGACCCGACGCGCCGTGCGCGCGCGGATCGCGGACTCGGCGTGCGCGGTTTCGGGATCGAAGGTGGTGCCCTGACGGGCGCGCCAGACATCGAGGCGACGGGCGGTACGGTTCACGAGGGCGAGGCTACCGGACCACTCTTGGCATGTCAATAGCCAACGGAGGATTGTCCCACACCGATAAGGCGGGCGGGCTACGTCCGGGCCGGATGCCGACCCGCGCGCCGCCCGCCTTCGGAAACCCGCGCCGGCTTGCCCGGATACTCGACAGCGTCGGCGCCGGCGTGCGGAGGCCGGCCTCGATCGCGCGGGTTCTGGACCTCGAAGTGCGGCTCGTGCGGACCTACCTGTCCCACGCCGCGTGGCTCGGGCTCTTGCGCGACCCCCTCGAACCGCAGCTCACCCAGGCCGGCCTCGCCCTGGTGTACGCCGGCCCCCGCCGCCTCGGCGCGCTGGCCGCAGCGCTGAGCGCGCACCCGCTCTTGGGTCAAAGCCCGCTACCCACGGTGGATACGGTCGCAGCGGCACTCCTGGATGCGGGCGTGTCCACCTCGGAACCCACGGCCAGACGGGATGCCCGCGCGATGCTGCGGCTTGCGGAGCCCGCCCGAAAGATGAAGCCTCGCGTCCCCCCCGCCGAGCAGATGACCCTGGGCTTTGCCGGCGCCATCGAGTCGCGCCCGCTGCTCTACGATCCGGAGCCGGGGGACGACAGCCTGGACGTGTACGCGATCGTGCTTCGTGGGCTTATGGAGAACGGCGAGCTGCGCCTGAACACGCTCCGTGGGCTGATGGACAGCGCGGGCGCACAGAACGCAGGCCTCGGCAGCTACGTCGCCTTGGCCGTCCGGCGGGCCGACGCCGAGCGTCGAGGGGACCACCTTGTCGTGACGCCCGGCGCGGTCGCGCGCGCCGATCTGGCGGAAAGTGTCGTCTCCATCGCCCTGTCCGATCCTGACTTTCGCGCGTGGTTGGCCCAGGCGCCGGTCGCGGCGTCTGAGGCCCGGCGCTGTGCCCGGTGGGCCCGACGGCTCTTTGGCGCCGAGCCGGCCGCGACCGCGTTGCCGCGCCTGTTGTTCGGTCGCGCGCTCGAAACGGTCCCAGCGGCGGGCGAAGGAGGCGGCAGCTTGCCGGCAACGCGCGGGGCGTTCCTCGATGTCCTCGGCGAGCCGGGCCTCGTCCTCGCCTTCCCGGAAACCCTCGCCCAACTCTCGGGTGGCATCACCTGGGTGCACAAACAGTGGCGTTCGGTGGTGCAGAACCCTGCGGGCGTGCGGCCGCCCAGCCCGCTCGACGTCCGGACCGGCGTGCATGCGGGCCTCCTTTCGCCGGGCGAAACGCCGCCGCGCAACATCCCCGACGCCCTGAGCCTGCGCCTTCGGGCGATGCGCGCGGTCCCAGCCTTTGCGCTCCTGGTGGCGGCGGGGATGTTGCACCGTCGCAAGGTGATTCGCATTCGTATGCGCGGGAACACCGTGATCATCGAGGCACCAGAGCGGCGTGAGTGTCCGTGGGGGCTTGTTCTTGCGCGGGTCGCGCGCGCTCGAGGTTGGACGTTGTGCCCCACCCTCGCGCCGCCGCGGTGGCGTGAACTCCTGCACACGGCCGCCGACCTTGGGCTCATGGTTCGGCTCCCCGGCGACGCCTGGACCATCGACGAGACCTTGGCTTGGCGCCTGGATCACGACGCGGAGCATCACGAGCTGCACGACCGGCTCCTGCCCCTGTGCGACGTGCTCGAAGCCGCGTGTGCGCCGTGAGCCGCAGCTCCTCCCCGACGCCGAAGGGCGCGGTCTTCGTCTACGACCAGGAGGCGTTGATGGGCGGCGCTTCGGGCTGGTTGGGTGAGGACCCCGGCGTGTTGGCGTCAGTGCGAGGCCGCCTGTACCGAAGTCGTCGAGGTCGGTTGGGCCTGGTACCAGACCCCAGTGCGCCGCCCGTCCGCGGCCGACTGGTGGAGCTGACCCCCCCGCAGATGCCGGTCCTCAACTTCCTCTTTTCTGGCACCGGCAGCCAACTGGTCCCACAGACGGTCGAGGTGATCGTCAATTTGCGCATCGGCCGCGCCACCAGCTGGGTATTGAGTGACCTGACCGGCTGGCGCGCGGTCCGACGGAGCCCTGTTTGAATACCGAAATCGAGTGGATGCCCTGGGGCGAGGACGCGTTTGCGCGGGCGCGGGAGTTGGGGCGGCCCGTGCTCCTGCACATCGGCGCCACCTGGTGCCACTGGTGCCACGTCATGGACCAGGGGACCTACCCCGACCCCCGTGTCGTCAGCATCCTTCGTGAGCGGTTCGTGGCGATCCGGGTCGACACCGACCATCGCCCCGACATCAACGATCGCTACAACCAGGGCGGGTGGCCGACGTGCGCGATCCTGGACGCCGATGGCGAGGTGCTGGTGGGGCGGCTGTACATGCCACCGCACGAGTTGCTTCCGCTCCTGGACAGCTGCTCCCGGCCCGGCCAGCGGTGGGCCCTCGGGAAGCCTGATGCCGAGGTGCTCGTCGATGCGCCCGCCGACGTCGAGCAAGTCTGGGCCGCGGTGAAGAAGGCCTACGACCCGTGGCACGGCGGCTTTGGCGAGCTCGAAAAGTTTCCTCACCCTGGGGTGCTGGATTGGCTGGCCGACCGGGTCGAGCGCGGGGGCGACGACGGTGGGATGCTCGGCAAGACCCTCGACGCGATGGTGGACAAGGGCCTCTACGATGCGCACGAGGGCGGGTTCTTCCGCTACGCGACCCAGGACGACTGGGCTCAGGTCCACTACGAAAAGCTCGGTGAGGACCAGGCGCGACTTTTGCGCGTCTACCTGCGCACGGGCCGGCATCGCGCGGCCGTCGAACGGTCGCTGCAGTGGCTGATTCGGCGCCTGTGGCGCGACGACGTGCACGCCTTCGCGGGGTCGATGGACGCCGACGAGGCGCATTACGCCCACCTGCCGCGCGGGGAGCCGCCGCCCGTGGACGCTACCGTCGTCGCCGGCTGGAACGCCCAGATCGCGGTCACGCTCCTGCGGGCCGCGTGCGCGCTGGACCGGCCCGGGCTGGCGGAGATGGCGCGGGCGGCGATGACGCTGGTTCTAGAGAAGCTGGTGCGGGCCGACGGGGCGGTGCGACGCACGCTGGAGGGGGAAGCCGTCGGCCTTCTGGAGGACCAGGCCGCTGTGGCCGACGCCCTCGCCCAACTGGCGCAGTACACTGGCGACGACGCCTGGCTGGACGCGGCCGAGCGCGTTCTGAGCTTCGCCGAGGGCCTCGCGCTTCCCGAGGGCGGCTTCCGTGATGCGCCGGGCGGCGGCGTGGGGCGACTGGTCTACGCGCGCCGGCTGCTTCCTGGGAACGCTGCGCTGGGCGAGGCCGCGTGGCGTGTCTTCAACCTGACGGACACGCCGCGCTGGCGGGACCTGGCCGACGCCGCGTCGCGGGGTGCGAGTGTCGAGGCCGACCGCTACGGCTTCATGGCGGCGCCCGCCGCAGCCCTGGCCGAGCGACTGGGACGGCGCGCGGTCGTGGTCAAGGTCGCAGGCAACGAGGCGCTCCTGTGCGGCGCGTGGACGCTCCCCGACCCCGACATGCTCGTGCGCCGAGTCGTGGACGGCGTCCCTGCGGGCAAGGCGTTGGCCTGTTCTGGGAGTGCGTGCGCGCGTCCGGTCGCGACGGTGGGGGAGCTTGCTCGGCAGGTGGCGAGCTTGCGGGGGTGAAGGCGCCTACAGTCCGAAGATCTGCAGCACGCTCCACACCAGAAGCCCCGCGCCGACCACGGTCCCTCCCACCCAGCGGAGGGCATTCCGCTCCTCGTGGCGTACAATATCGGACTCGTCACGGTCGCTGAGCACGTGGACGTCCCCCTGCGCGCCGATGCGCCACCCTTGGCCCTCCTCGACCACGGTGCCGATGACGTGGACCCGGGAGCCGTCGACCAGAAGTTCCTCACGATACCGAACGTACGGACCCTGGAGATTCGGCGCCGATTCGGAGAAGGTGGCCAGCACCCGCGTCAGCTCGGCGCTCGGCACGCCCAGGATGCCCCCCGTGGCGTGCTCCGGACGAGACAAGATCACGTCGGCCTCCATCGGCTCGAGTCCGACCCGCCCACCCCCGTCGTCGAGCGCTGCTGAGACGCAGTCTTTTCGGTCGAGGACCGATTCCCAACGGTTCTGGCGGCGCTGTTCGATGAGCAGGCGCCAGTACACGCACGGCTGGGCCGACATGGGCGACACAAGGCTCCCCTCGCCACGAATGGCCCCCCGGACCTCGTGCAGACCAGGCGTCAGCCCGCTCACCGCAGTGGGCGGTGTCGACGAAATCAGCCGCGCGGTTCGCCACGCGCGGGTGGCGAGCCAACCCGAAAGCGCGCCAGCGGCTGCACCGAGGCCGCCGAGGGTCCAGAGGAGGGTCTGAGGAAGAGCCACGCGACGCGAGCGTACCACGACCACCCCTGGCAACCCGGCGCGCCCGCGCGGCTAGCCCTCCGCCACCGGCATGATCTCGTCCAGTGGCACGTAGGGAACATCGATGAAGCGCCGCAACGTCCGGTTCACCAGACGGCCGTCCAAGAATCCGACGGCGTGGCGCAGGGCCGGACTCCTCGCCAGCGCGTGGGGCAGCCCGGACCCCAGCGCGTCGAGATAGGGCAAGAGGCTGGAGCTGAGCACCCATGACGCG
Organism: Deltaproteobacteria bacterium; assembly: GCA_947445035.1. Classification (GTDB taxonomy): domain Bacteria; phylum Myxococcota_A; class UBA796; order UBA796; family SXON01; genus SXON01. The sequence goes on along the minus strand of CANFCK010000001.1, from coordinate 329,017 downwards.
GTGCGCGCCACCTCACTCGGCAAGTTGGGGATGCAAATGTGGCGCACCCCCTCCGCCTCGTAGACCGGGGCGTCGGTCGTCGTCGGGTGGCTGGTCTCCGCGCAGCCGCCCTCGTCGATCGACATGTCGATGAAAAGCGCGGCCTCCTTCATGGCGCGCACGTGGGACCGGCGGAGCACCTTCGGCGCCGGCTCGCCGCGAACGGCCACGGCGCCGATCACCACGTCGGCCTGCTCCAGATAGCGGACGAGGTGGTATTCACTTGCGATGCCCGTGACGATGCTGCGGCCCACTTCGTGCCCGACTCGTTGCAGCTGCCGGGGATCACGATCCAGCACCACCACCTGCGCGCCGAGCGCCGCTGCTTCGGCCGCTGCCGCCCGACCCGCGGTCCCGCCCCCGATGACAAGGACCATCGCTGGCGGGACCCCCGGCGAACCACCCAGGAGAACACCAGGACCACCGCCTGGAATCGTGAGGTGCCATGCTGCGAGTGTGACCGCCACGCGCCCACCGATGGCGGAGAGCGGCTCTAGAATCGGGAACTCGTCGCCTTCTTGCACCAGCTCCAGCGACAGCGTCGATGCGCGCGCGCCGACCAGGGCCTGGTGTAGTGCCGCCGGCTGCCCGGCGAGGTGCAAGAACGCGAGAAGTGTCGTTCCCGGCCGAAGAAGCTCGATCTCCTCCACCCGAGGCGGATGGACCTTGACCAACACCTCGGCCTGGGCTGCGATCTCGCGTGAGCTGAAGGCGATTTGCGCCCCAGCGGCGAGGTACTCGGTGTCGGAGAAGCCGGCGCCGCGGCCCAAACCGGCCTCGACAAACACCACGTGATTTCGGGCGGCCAACAGCCGAGCCCCCTCCGGAGTCAAGGGCACGCGGCGCTCGCCGGGGAGGGTCTCACGCAGCACACCGATACGCATGGCGCGGAAGCCTATCAGAGATAGTTCCCTCCCGATGTCTTTGGCGGCGCCCCGCACCCGCTACTGCAGCCGCTGCCTCACGACCTTCGTGGAAGATGGCGAGCGCTGCTCCAATCTCGGCTGCCGGTCGGCGCGACCCGCGGTCGGCTGGGGCGAGCTGATGGAAGGGGGCGAGCTCATCGATCGCACCTACCGCATACACCGGCGCCTCGCGATTGGCGGCGCGGGGGTCACCTACCTGGCGCGGGAGGTCGCGGCCGACAGCCAAGAGTTCGGCCCGCTGCTGGCGGTCAAGGTCCTCTATCAGCAGCGGGACCAGGGGCCGTACCTCAGGCGTCTCGCGACCGAGGCGCAGATTCTCCAGGGGCTCAACCACCCCCAGATCGTGGAGTGCCGCGGGTTTGTGCACCGCTCGGGCCATTCGCCGTACCTCGTCACGCGCTTTGAAGCGGGGGGGTCCCTTTTGGACCATCTCCGACGGGTGGGCCTGTTGTCGCCGCGGGTGGCCGCGGCGGTCGCGATGCAGGTGTGTGACGCCCTGGCGGTCGCGCATCAGCAAGGGGTCATCCATCGCGATCTGAAGCCTGAGAACGTGCTCCTGGAGGCGGTGGTGCCCCGGGACGAAGTGCCGCGGATCCGCGTCGCCGACTTCGGGATCGCCAAAGTTTTCGGTGGCGTGGGCGACCGGCTCACCCGGGTTGGCGCGTTCATCGGCACCCCCCAGTACGCCGCCCCAGAGCAGTTCGAGGGGGTGGCGCCCCAGCCGGCGACGGACGTGTACGCCGTCGGCGCGCTCCTCTACTTCTGCCTGACCGCCGCGCCCGTGGCCGAGTTCATGGCCGAGTTGGACCCGGACGAGCAGCGGGAGCACCTGCTGCGCCACCTGCCGCCGCGGCTGACCGTCGGCAAGGGCTCCGAGCCGACCTGGCTCAACGACACCCTCGCTGCGGCGATGACGCCCGACCCCGGCGACCGTTGCCCGATCGACCTGCTTGCGGAACGCCTCCACACCATCGCCCTGGGCAAGGACCCCGGCCGCATCGCGCTCTCCGAGTCGGGCGAAGCACCGCGCCCGACGCCCCGCAGCTCACCCAGCTCCGAACGGACGGGCGGCTCGGCGGCGAGGCCACTGGCCGGCGAGCTCAGCCAGGACGCGCTTCCAAGTCCCGTCGCAAGGGCTCCCGCGGCCGCTCCCACGCCGGCGCTCTTGCCAGCCCCTGCCCAGACGGGCCCCACGCGTCCGCCCGCGGTCGCGGCTCGCACCTCGCCCACCGGCTCGCAGCTCGACTTGCGGCCAACCTCGACGCTCGAGCGCATGAGCAAGGACAAGGCGACGACCACGTCGTTGGGCTGTCTGGCGGTGACCGCGCTGGGCTTCGGCGCGCTGGCCATGGTCGCCGGCGCGTGGTGGACGCTGCGCGAGGTGCCGCGGGTGCTCACCGGCGAGGAGGCCGATCCCGCGGCGCACGCGGACTGGCAAGGCATCGCCTACACCCTGGGCGAGCGCGGGGTGGACGCCGAACGAGTGTGCAAGAGCGCGCCCTACCTGGCGCTGGAGGTCGTCGTCGACGAGGCCGGGGCGGTCCAGTCCGCGGCCCTTTTGAACTACCCCCACGAACCGACACGGCTGTGTGTGGAAGCCGAGCTGCAGAAGCTGCCGCTCTTCCCCCGGATGGGCAAGGGGTTGGTACGTGTCGGAGTACAGCTGCCCCGCTGAGCCATCCTGGCAAAAACAACAGAGCCCGACAGCGGAAGCTGCCGGGCCCTGGTGGTGGCCGAAGCCGGGTGACTACGGAGCGACGACGGCGACGGCCGCGCCACCGATGGTGACCTCGACCGTGGCGGTGAGCGCGCCGGAGGTCGCGGTCACGGTGGCCTTGCCCTCGGCCTTGCCGGTGGTGTTGCCATTGGCGTCGACTTCGGCGATGTTGGCGTCGGAGCTGGACCAGGTCACGACCTGACCTTCAACGGCGGCCTCGCCAGCCTTGACGGCGGCGGTGAGCTGCATGGCGCTACCGACGGGCCAGGCGGCCGCGGCGTCGTAGCCGGCGATCTCGACCTTGTCCGGGAGGGCAACGACGAACTTGTAGGAGGCCTTGATCTCGCCGACCTTGGCTTCGACCGAGGCTTCGCCGTTGGCCACGGGGGTGACCTTGGCGCCGGCGAGCGTGGCGACGGTGGCGGGGGTGACGGCCCACGAAAGGGCCGGCTGGGGGTCGATGGCCTTGCCATCTTTGTCCATGACGGTGGCTTTGTTCACCGCGACGACGTCCATGTTGTGGACGGTGGTGGTGGCCTCGCCATCGAACTTGATCGAGGCGGGTACGGGGCTGCAGGCAAGGAAAGCGAGAAGAGCGACCATTTGATCCGATTCCGTTTGGGGATTCGCACCCCTGTTGGACCGGGCGAAGGCCGGGTCCTGGCTTGCTCGGGTGGACGCGGGAGGCGGAGCCTTCCCCGAGGGCGCCGGCCATCTACTCGATGTGAAACTTTTTGCAACCCGGCGTGTGATCTTTTTACGCGCCCACCGCGACATGCGGGATGGGCTATGGACGGGCCACGCATGGGCGCCGCCGTCACGCCCGAGCCCCGGCGGTTCGGCAAGTACCAGATTCTCGAGCGTGTTGCCGTGGGCGGCATGGCGGAGATCTACCGGGCGCGTTTGGATGGAATCGGGGGTTTTCAGCGCACTTTTGCGATCAAGCGCATTGCGGCCCACCTCAGCAACAACCGCGACTTCGTCGACATGTTGGTGGACGAGGCGAAGATCGCCGGCCTGCTTTCACACGCCAACATCGTTCAGATCCTCGATCTGGGCAGCGTCGATTCCCAGTTCTACATCGCGATGGAATTCGTCAACGGTCGCGACCTCGGCCAGGCGCTCGGGCGCTGCGCGGCGAAGGGGATCACGCTTCCGGTCCCCCACGCCGTCTACGTACTGACGGAAATGCTCAAGGCGTTGGAGTACGCGCACAACCGCCAGGTCATGCGCGGGGGGCAGCCCGTCCCGCTCAACATCGTGCATCGCGACATCTCACCGGGGAACGTGCTCCTGAGCTTTCAGGGGGAAGTGAAGTTGACCGACTTCGGCATCGCCAAGGCCTCCGTCAACGCGCTGGAGACGATGTCGGGCGTGGTGAAGGGGCGGTTCGACTACATGAGCCCGGAGCAGGCCGCGGGTCAGCTCGTCGACCAGCGCTCGGACCTGTTTTCGGCGGGCGTGCTCTTCTACGAGGTGCTGACCGGGAAGCACCCGTTTCGTCAGCCAGGTGAAGTCGCCACGCTGGATTCGCTCCGCCGCGCCTCGTTTCTGCCCCCGAGCGAGGTCAATCCCGACGTTCCCTACGCCCTCGACGTGCTGGTCGAGTCGGCCCTGCGCGCCCGCCCGGATGAGCGCCTTCAGAGCGCCACGGCCTTCCGCGAAGCGCTCGACCGGTTCTGCCACGACTCCGGATTCATCTTCTCCGCCTCGACGCTCGCGGCTTTCCTCCGCGGGCTGTTTCCCGAAGCCGCTCCGGCCGATCGGCGCAACGAGGGCGATGCGCCCACGCGCCTTTTAGAGCCGAGCGACGCCCCGGAGGATGAAGAGCGCTCCACGCGCAATCCACAGGCGCGTGCGGACCCGGGCCCGCGCACGGGCCAGAGTGCGTCCAACACGGCGCTGTCCATGCTCCGGGCCGCGCCGCCGCCACCGCTGGTCGATGGCGGGGACGAGTCCACGGTGATTCGACCGGGCCGGGAAGAGGATCCCAACCCGTTTGGGGAGGCCAATACCGTGATTCGCCCCGATGCTGGGCGACCCGGCGGCCAGGGCGACCCTGCGGATACGCTCCGGCTTCCCGCGGTCGGGAAGCGGGCCGAGCCCGCGCGTCGCCCGGACGTCGCGCCGACGAGGCGCGTCGCCAACGACCCCAACCTCACGCACCGTCCCCACGACAACCGCCTGTCGATGCAGGTACACGGTGCTTGGGCGCTGGTGTGCTTCGCCTGTGGCGTCGCCGCCTTCGTCCTGGGCCTCCTCATCGGAAGCCGCTTGCACCCGGAGTTATAGCTGTGTCCGTCCCTCACCGCCCCTTCGCCCTCGCCGCGCTCGTCGCCTTGCGTCCCAAGCAGTGGACCAAGAACGCCCTGTTGTTCGCGGCGCTCATCTTCTCCGCTCACTTCACCCAGGTGGACAGCCTGGCCAAAGCGGGCCTCGCCTTTTTGGTGTTCTGCCTCCTGAGCAGCACGGGGTACATCTACAACGACCTCGGGGACGTCGAGTCGGACCGAAAGCACCCGAAGAAGCTCCATCGGCCCCTGGCAGCAGGCCACCTCGGCGCGCGCGCGGCGTGGGCGATCATGGCGGTCGCGACCGCAACGGCGCTCTGGCTGGCATCCCTGCTTGGCGTGACGTTTGTCATGGTTGCACTTGCTTATTTCGCGACGACGCTGTCGTATTCGCTCTACTTCAAGAACTTTGTCATCCTCGACGTGATGGTGCTCGCTTCCTGCTACATCTGGCGTGCGGTCGCCGGTGCGGTGGCCATCGATGTGCGAATCAGCCCGTGGTTACTGGTATGCACGGCCTTCGGCGCGCTCTTTCTGGGCTTCAACAAGCGCCGTGGAGAGATACTGCTCTTGGAGGGGAAGGTGGCCGGCACCCGGAAGGCCCTGGCCCACTACAGCCCGGCGATGCTCCAGGAGTTCCAGGCCATCACCACTGGCGGCACCATCATCAGCTATGCGTTGTACACGGTGCAATCGCCGAATCCCTGGCTCGGACTCACCCTTCCGTACGTCCTGTACGCGGTATTCCGGTACATCTACCTTATCGATCAAAAAGGCGAGGGTGCGGCCCCCGACGAGACCCTTTTGCGAGATCGGCCGATCCAGGTCACGGCGATCTTGTTTGTCGCGACTGCGGCCGCGGTGCTGCTTCTCGTGCCAGCGGGCGTACCGCCGCCCCGCTGAGGCCTACTCCGACAGCAGGTCGAGCGCGCCCACCGGGATGGTGCCGAAGATGGGAGCGGTCGCCAGCACATCGACATCGCCCGTCCCGTCCTCGTCGTGCAGTTGGACGGCGATGGGAACGCTGGCGCCGGCTGTCGCGAACCACGGGCGCGGCCAGCAGACCTCGTAGTGCCACCCGAAGTCCTCGTGGGCCAGGACCGCGTTGTCGGGTGGATTCAGAAGCGGCACGTCTCGCCGTTCCTTGCGGATGACCAGGGTCAGCTTGTCCTTAGCGGTGCGGACGTCGTCGCGGAGGCGTCCGGCCAGGCACAGACTGTCCTCCGACCACAACGCCGCCACGCTGAAGCTGGCGTCATCGCGGCCAGTCCAGTGCCGGCGGACGTCCGCCTGCCAAGGCGCATCGACGACTTCCGGCTCGGCGGCCGCCCACTCGTCGAGGCGGCCATCGACGACGACCTCCCGAAACTTGGCCCGCAGGGTCCCCCGGCCACGGAAGGTCCGGTCGATGTACTCGGCAACGCGGGCCGAAGGCGCTTTGAGGTACCAGCGAACACCGACGACCGCGCCGACCCGCGTCGCCACGACATCCGCACGCGCGTCGTCGGTCTGGTGCGGCTGCCGGAATCGCAGGGTCTTTTCCTCGAGTGCGAGGCGAAAGCCGGACCCGGGCCCGGTGCGCGTCATCGGAAGCTCCGGGAACGGCTCGGTCACCTCCCGGCAGCGGCCGGTCAAGAGCGCACAGGCCCAACCCGCGGTGCCACCACGCGGAAAAAGCCAGACGTCCCGATCGTCGAGCCGCGTGACGCGAACCTGCTCGGTCCCCGGGGTCAGGAAGGGCATCTGAGCGCCCCCCAGGCGCTCCGTGATGTGCCAACTGTAGCGGTCATCGCCGTCGGGCTCCACCGCAAACACGGCTTCTGACCCAGGGAACTCCAAGCCATTCGCGATGCGTACGTCGATGTGGCCCCTGGGGTTGGGCTCCACGGAGAAGTAGGCCGTGACGCGCTGGTGCTCGGCGAGGATCATCGCAACCGCAACCGCACGCGGCAGCCGGTCGGGGTCGGCCTGCTCTAAGTGGGTGGAGCACGCGGTCAAAAGCGCCAACAGGCTCATGGCTCGGCTGCCGCCCAAAGCGCCTCGCCGTCGAGCAGGGCGGAAGGACCCGTGCCGTACCAGCCGTAGCGCACCCGCCCGTCCGACCCCACGACAAAGGCCGCCGGTAGCTGATCCGGGTGCGCCTCCGGCATCGGCTGGCCCGTGCGCACGACGCTGACGGCCCTCCGAAGCAGGTCCGGCCTCGCTCGCAGCAACAAGGCCGCCAGCCCGGTGGCCCTCCCGACACCCCACGCCGCGGTGTGCTGGCCGGCCTCGTCGCAGAGCACCGGAAACAGAACGTGGTGCCGCGGCACGAAGTCGCGCGCGGCTTCCAACGGTGATCGGGTGATCCCCACCATCCCCCCGGCCTTGGCGTCCACCCGTGGCCAAATCGTCGTGAGGCGCTGGACGTTTTCCAACGCGGCGGCCCCCGAAAGCCCGCCCAGGAAGGCAACGACCACCGGCCCACGGCGCTGTAGTCTGCTCAGCTCGAACGGCAGGCCGAAAACCGGCTGTCCCGCCAAAGCGGGGGCCGCCGTGCCAACGGTGATCACGGGGTGCAATCCGTGCCGTCGGTCATCTGCGCTTGCAGGCTCAGCTGCTCGTTGACCCAGGTGTCCCTGACCTCCTCCGAAAAACCCGCCAGTTCGGCCCTCAAAATGGCCAGGCGCCGACGGAACTGGCCGCCATTGATGCGCAGCGGACGATGCAGAGGCACAATCGGGCGCCCGGTGTAGGCGACATCGCCGCCGAGCGTCCGCACCGCATGTTGGAATTCGTGGAGTTTGATCCTCTCAAGGTCCTTGCCCTCGAAGAAGAACCCGATCACGAAGTCGGCGGCCATCCGGTCCACGAAACGGTCCACCGCTGCCCGCACCGCGGACTCGCCGCCGGCGCGCGCCAGAAGGGTCACGGAATCGGCGCCACAGGGGCTGGCGGCGCGGCCAACCTGATCAATTCGTCGGCCGTCAGCTTCTCGGGCCCGGTTTCTTTCAGTTCGGCGAAGCCGACGCGCTTGGCGCCCATTTCGCGCGCGACGTCGATGACGTGCACCACCGTTTCGTACCGGGCCTCGCCGTTGGCATCCACGAAGACATTGCGTTCGTCGATGACCCGACCCTTGAGCTGCGCCTTGAGGTCGGCCCGGAGGGTCGGCTCGTCCTTGGGGACCAGGTTCAGCGCGTAGGAGTTGTCGGCAAAAACCGAGATCATCAACTGTTTCTTGTTCGGATCGGGCGGCGGTGGGGGCGTATCTTCAATCGGCGGCAGCTCCGCCGGCAACTTCTGCACGGTCATCGGGGTGATGATCATGAAGATGATCAACAGCACCAGCACCACGTCGATGAGCGGCGTGACGTTGATCTCGTCCATCGAGCCGCCGCTGCTGCCTCCGACCTTGGCCCCCATCAGTTCACCCCTTCGGGGGGCTTGTCGGTGGCGAGGAGCATGGTGTCGGTGAACGGGACATTTTCGTGGATCTCGTCGATGACCGCCCGGACCTGCCGGTAGCTGGCGTTTCGGTCGCCCTTGACAACGAGGGGCCGCGCCCTGCCGTCATCGCCTTCCCGCTGCGCGGCGATCTCCTCAATAAGGTTGTCGATGACCACCGCCTTCTTGTCCACGAAGACCGAGCCGTCGCCCTTGACGCCGATGACCAGGTTGGTCCCCATGTCTTTCTCCGATTCAGCGGTCTGGGCGGGGGGCAGCGCCACGTCCACGCCCGAGCTGAGCATCGGCGTGATCACCATGAAGATGATGAGGAGCACCAGCACGACGTCGACCAGCGGCGTGACATTGATGTCCGCCATCGCGCCGCCCTTCTTTGCACCTACCTTCGCGCCCATACCGTGGTTCCTCCTTGTCCTTTCTTACTTGGCGGCCGTGTCTTCCGACCGGCGGAGCGTGTCCTTCTCGAAGAAGTCGCGCAATTCGTGGGTCGCGACGGAGACATCCTTGAGGATGTCGTCGATCACTGCGTTGAAGTAGTTGTAGAACCAGATGGCGATGGTCGCGACGGCGATGCCCACCGCGGTGGAGACCAGCGCTTCACCGATGGAACCCGACAACGAGGCGATGTCGGCCCCGCCCTCGGTCTTCATCTTGCCGAAGGCGTTGATGATGCCGAAGATGGTGCCGACCAGCCCGACGAACGGGGCGGTGGAGCCGGTGGTGGCGAGGACGTTCATGCCCTTGCGCAGCGCCGAGCCTTCTTCCAGCGTCACCGTCTCCAGCGCGCGGTCGGCGGCGGCGATGCCGTGCTTGTCGCTGCGGGCCGAGTACTCCTTGAGCGCCGCGGAGAGGATCACCGCGAGGTAGGACTTTTTGAACTGTTCCCCCGCTGCCAGCTTGATGGCACCGGCAAGATCGTTGTTCTTCAGCGGGGCGCCGATGGCACCTGCGAGGGCGCGGGACTGCCCACGTGCAGCCATGAAGTACAGGATGCGCTCCGACGCGACGTACACGCAGGCGAAGAGCATCAGGATCATCGTGACGAGCACGATGCGCGCGGGGATACCCATCGCGGCCCAGACGGCACCGGGGGAGAGGTCCAGTCCACCTGCGGCGTGCGCAGTGTCGGCGGCCATGGCGGAGACGGTGAGAGCGAGCAGCATGGCGAATCCTAGTCCGTGAGTTTGTAAATGAAGTTCAGGTCGAACTGCGCGCGAACGGGCACCCCGCCGTCGAGGAGCGGGTACCACTCGTACTTCTCGGTGGCCTCGCGAGAGCCAGCCTTGAACAGCTCGGGGCAGGCTTTGAAGGTGATGGTCTCGGCCCGACCGTTGGTGCCCACCACCACGTGGACGATGCACTTTTCGCTCTTCAGGCCGAGCCGCTGCGCAGCTTCAGGAAAACTCGGCTTCGGCGGCCGGACCTTCACCTGAACTTCGCTGTAGTGCACGGTCTTGATGCCAGTGCCGCCAAGCTGGCCGCCCAGCACCCCGTCCTTGACGCCGTCCACCACGCCGTCCTTGACCCCGTCCACGACGCCGTCCTTGACGCCTTCGCCCTCGGGTTCGTCCTCTACCGGGGGCGGCGCCTCTTCGAGGAGCACCGGCACGTCCACCATCACCTCTTCCTCAATCTTCTCCTCTTTCTTCTCCTTCTTTTTTCCACCGCCAGCGGGAGGAGGCGGGGGGGGAGGAGGAGGAGGCAACAGGTCGACCGCGACCAACTTGTCCTGGACCTCGGCAACGATTTCCGGTGCTTTTATCGAGACGATAACCATCAGCCCCAGCAGCGAGGCATTGAACAACAGCGAGAGCAGCACCGACCCAGCGGTGCGCCCGGCGCTCTGTTTGCGGCTACGGCCTACGTTGTCGAACATCGGCGGAGTCCTCGTTCCCTGAAGCGGCGGAGCCTACCCGCTACTTGCGCTGCGATTGTCAACGCGGTGTTCATTCAACGTTTCGATCCGGCAACGGCGCCGATAGCACGATGACCCGGGCATCGGCTGCGTCCAAACGTTCGTGACACTGCCGGACCAAGGCGACACCGTCCTCAAAGAGGCGCAAGGCGTCGTCCAACGGCAGATCGCCCGACTCGAGCTTCTGCACCCGTTCTTCAAGCTGGCGCAAGGCTTGCTCGAAGCTGAGAGGCTCGGCGAGGCCCTCGGTGCTCACGATTCGCCCGCCTTCTTGTCGGTGGTGCGGGCGCGTTCGATCTGCACCAACGCGTAGCTGAGACGATTTCCCGATTCCACATCGAGCGCCACCAGCACCGACGCCCCCTCACGATTGAGCGCGATCCGCTCGGGCACGACGAGGTGGTGCTTTCGGGTGTCGTCCTTGATCGAGTGGTAGGTCATCTCGACACCGAGGCCTCCCTTGAGCGCCTTTTCGAGGATCGCCCGCACTTCCTGAACGCTGGCTCGCGCGGGACCCCGCGGTTCCTGGCGTCGTTTGCTCTGGTGGGCGATGCTGGATCCCGGCACCGGGTTGAGGTCTTCGGGTACGGTGTCCGCGCGTTGTGCCCGCGAGACGGGGTCTTCGCGCAGCTCGCGCGCTTCGGCCAGCTGGTGGTGCAGCCGCTCACGACTCTGGGCGCCTTCTTCGTCACCCGGGTATTTCCGGATGTCCTTGCCAGGGTTGAACCCCGCTTCGATCAGGGCGATGGTGATCTCTGGAAGGCGCTTGCGGTCGACCGCGTAGAGGCCGGGTGCGAAGCGGTGCAGCACGTAGGAGCGCATGGCGCGCATGGACTCGAAGCGGCGCACGTGGGCACGATGCACCGTCAGGGCGGTGATCTCGTGGAACTCGACATCTCCATCGCCACCCATCCATGCACGAATGGTGCTTTCGACGTTCTGCGGCAGCCCGATCTGGCTGTACTCGCGGAGGAACTCCAGCAGCTCTTCGCGCCGCCACCCCTTCTTCAGCGCCTGTTCGATGCTGATTTCGGTGATCTTGTAGGTGTTGGCGCGGTCGCAGCCCATCAGCTCGGCCAGTTCACCGAGGCGGAAAAGCAGCACGGGCGCCAGCCCCGCCGGCGCGATGATCTCGTAGTTCGGGGTGAGGTAGAACTTCGAGAACCCTTCGTCTTCCGGGGGGTCCAGGAGCGCGGTGCCCCGCGGCGAAAGGCGGTAGACCTTTTGTTGGCCCCAGACCCCGAGCTCAAGCAAGCCGCAGTTGACCAGCGCCGAGAACGAGTAGCCTTCGCGTTCGTTCCCGCGCGTCGAGTTGAGGAGCCCTTTGTGGAGGCGCTCCCGCCAATCTTCGCCGCGACGCCACCGGCGGTAGATCGCCATGAGCGGGGCTTCGGGAACCCACTGCCCTTTGGCCGAATGCACGGCCCAGAGCACCCATTCCGCCATGCTCATCCGCTTTTCCAGCGCGCGGAACATCAGATCGCGCTGGTCGTCTGGCTCTAGAGACAGCCATTCTTCGACCACGTCGCGGTTGACCGAAACCCGATCGCCGCGGAGCTCGATCATACCGTGCATCATCAAGAAGTCATAGTGAAGCTGAAAGACCTCGGATTCGGCCGCCCAGAGCTGGGCGAAGAACTTGTCGAGGTCCTCCTTCTGCGCCTTGAAGACTTCCTGCCGCTGCGTCAGCTTCGGCGGGTGCTGGTCCATCCACGTGGCCAGCGTCGCGAGCGAGAAGTCAAGGGGCGGACAGAACGGCCGCTGATCGACGACGCGGATGTCGTCGTGTTCGAAGGTCGGGAGCGCAAGCTCTTCGCCCAGGTGTTCGAGCAGCGGGTCGATGAGCGGCTCGGGCACGAGGTAGTAGAAGCCATCCTCCACCGGGGCGCTGGCGGCGACAATCCCGCGGTCGCCGAGGACCTGCATGGTACGGGCCCAGTCCCCCTCGCGACCGCCGAGCATCAGCACCAGCTCGCGATGAAACTCGTCCGCAGGGGCCAGCCCACCGCACTGAATGAGCACGGCCAACGCTTGTCGGTCGCGAGGCTGCATCTGGAACAAGAGGCCGCTGAGGCGGTTCCCCTGTGCCAGCGCTCGGACCGTCAGCTGCACCACGCGGTCGGGGTCGCCCGCCCCGCGAATGGGCTGCCCACCCAGCGAGCGGTACAGTGCCATGACCAACGGCTCGGGCATCTTTCCGAAGTAGGCTGCGAGGTCGTCCAATTCCCCGCGGCTGAACCGGCGGCGACGCGCCATGCCGGCGCTTGGCTTGGAGCGCGTACGATGCGTCCGGGGCTTGACGACCATCTTTCCGGACGCGGGCAACGACGCGCCCGTGGCCTCGAAATCATCGCGATAGACACGGCGTTGGCGCCGCCCCCGCGAGGCCGGCTCCCCCTCGGTGCTCTGCACCTCGACCTCGACCGACGCGCCGCTTTCCGCGGGGCCGTCGCCGCCACCGCCACGCCGACGACGACGCCTACGCCGACGCCGACCGTCCCCGTCCACCGGCATGTCTTGATTCTCTATGCTCATCGCGGCGTCCTGCCCCGGCTCCTAGGTGGAGCCCTCCTGGATGTAGTACCGGTAGCCCTGTTCGGTGAGAAAAAGCTGGCGCTTCATCGCGAACTCCTGCTCCTTGCTCTCACGCGTGACAACGCTGTAGAAGTGTGCCCCATCGGCCTTGGGTCGTAGCACGCGGCCGAGGCGCTGGGCCTCTTCCTGGCGAGAACCAAAGGACCCTGATACCTGAATTGCAACGTTTGCATCTGGTAGATCGATCGAAAAGTTGGCGACTTTGCTGACGATCAACAGCTTGATCTCGCCGGTGCGAAATTTCCCAAAGAGGATGTCGCGCATCGGGCCCGGCGTTTCACCGGTGATGAGCGGTGCCTTGTACCGCTTGGCGATTTCGTGGAGCTGGTCCAGGTACGTGCCGATGACCAGGACGTTGTCGTTCTTGTGGCGAGCCACCAGCCCGTCCACGACCGCCAACTTGGCCGGGTTTACGGCGGCCAGCCGGAACTTCTCGCCCTCGCGGGCCTTTTCGTAGGTCAGGGCACCGCCGTTTTGCCACCCGACCCGCACTTCGTAGCACTTGGCTTCGGCGATGAAGCCCTGCTCTTCCAACGACTGCCAGGCCATGTCGAAGCGCTTGGGGCCGACCAGCGAGAACACGTCCCCTTCACGACCGTCCTCGCGCACCAGCGTGGCCGTGAGACCCAGTCGGCGTCGGCCCTGAAGCTCGGCCGTGGCGCCAAAAACGGGTGCCGGCAACAGGTGAACTTCATCGTAGACGATGAGCCCCCAGTTCTGGTCCTTGAACAGATGCAGGTGAGCGAACGCCACGTCCTTGGACGCGCGCCAGGTCATGATCTGGTAGGTGGCGACGGTGACATCGCGGATGTTCTTGGTGTCACCGGTGTAGGCGCCGACCTGGTCTTCGGTGAGGTTGGTCTTGTCCAGGATTTCCCGGACCCACTGATTCACCGCTGCGCCGCTGGTGGCCAAGATCAGTGTCTTCTGGCCGATGCGGCCCATCGCCTCGATCGCCACGATGGTCTTGCCGGCACCGCAGGGCAAGACGATGACGCCGTTGCCGCCCGCGGCGCGCCCATTTTGGAACCAACGATCGGTCGAAGTTTTCTGGTAATCGCGAATCACGAAGGGTTTGCCGTTGCTCCGCAACGTGGACCGCAACGTCACCGTAAGCGGATCCCCCTCGATGAATCCGGCCAGATCTTCGACCGGCCAACCGGCCGAGAGCATCCGCTGCTTGAAGATGCCGCGATGTCCGCCACCAATGGCGAGGTAGCGCTTGCCGTCTTCAACCAGCAGGTCACGCACCAGCTTGACCTGGCCAACCAACTTCGCCACGTAGGCACTAGCGAATTCCAACCGAAGTAGCTTCGGGTCGTCCGGGTGGCGCACCAGCTTGACGAGGCCGTACCGTTCGATGGTCTCCCCAACCTGGGTCAGGACGTCGGGCGGCACGTCGAATTTGGACCACGCGCGCAAGCCATCGACGATCTCGACGCGAGTCATCCCGCTGGACGCGGCGTTCCACAACGTCAATGGGTGGATTCGGTAGGTGTGAAGGTGCTCTGGTGAGGTTTCAAGCTCCGCAAAGCGGCTGAGGAAGTCGCGGACTTCCTCATACTTCGGGTGCTTGGTCTCCAAGAGGACCTTGCCATCCCCCTGAACGATCAAGGGGTTGTCAGGCCTGACGTGCATCGGTCTTCAAAGGCTCTCCGCGATGCTCCCGGCCGGATGACCGTTCCCGGGAGTCTGCATGTAACTTGTCACGGTCGCGGATCGTTGTCAAGTGGGGCGTTGAGCGTGGCCAACCGTTCTGCGAGCGCGCGGCGCACCGCCGTGCCATCCGGCGGCGTGCCCAACTCGGCGGCCATGCTGGTGAGCAGGCCCGCATCGAGCCCGCAGGGCCGCGCCCGCCGGAACCACTCGAGGTCGGGATGGACGTTGAGCGCGAGGCCATGCCAGGTGACCCACCGCCGACAGGCGATGCCGATGCTGGCCAGCTTGCGGCCGTTGGCCCAGACGCCGGTGTTGCGCGGGTCGCGCTCGCCTCGCAAACCGAAGGCGCCCACGGTGTCGATGGCGACCTGCTCCAGGGCACGCAGCCAGGCGTGAAGATCGCGTTGCGCTCCCTCCAGCTTGCAGATCGGGTACGCGACGAGCTGGCCGGGTCCGTGCCAGGTGACATCCCCACCGCGCTCCACCTCGATCACCTCGGCGCCACCAGCGTCCAAGAGGTTTTGGCGCGCGCCGGCCTTTCGCCCGAGGGTGTAGACCGGCGGGTCGTGTTCCACGAGGAACACCGTATCGTCGACGCGATCGTGGATTCGGTCTTCCAGTGTTTGTGCCTGAAGTTCCCAGACCTCACGATAGCGGCGGCGGCCGAGATCTACAACGACGGCCACACGGCGCCCCGCACCCGCCGGTGCACGTCTTCTGCGCTGCCTGATGCGTCGATGCGGACGATGCGATCGCCCCGCGCGGCGCACCGCAAAATCGCCGCCTCATAGGCGCGGAAAATCCGCTCCAATTGCTCGAGCGTCTCGAAACGGTCGCGCACGCCGCCGCGCGCCTCCACCCGTCGAAGGCACTCTTGAGGTTCCAGGTCCAACATCACCACCACGTCGGCTGCCGGAAACTCCGCGTTATAGGCCCATACCCGGTCAAGTCCCAACGCCAGCGACTGGTAGGCGAGCGAGCTGAGGAAGTAACGATCGGTGAGGACGACTTCCCCACGCGCTAGCGCTGGAAGCACGATGCGGTCAAGGTGATCGCGCCTATCCGCCGCGAAAAGCATGCCGAAGACGGCGTCGCCGACCAGCCCGCCCGCCAACTGCGCCCGGATGAGGCGGCCGACAGGCCCGTCCGACGGCTCCCGGGTGCGGCAGACCGCGCGTGCATCGGCCACAAGGGCGGCTTCATACATCGAAATCTGCGTGGTGCCCCCGCTGCCGTCGAGGCCCTCGAATGCGATGAACATCCTCCCCTTGTAATCCGCCGGTACTTTCTTGACTTGCCGGGCGGCTGGCCGGATGTCACTCTCGCGGAAGCTGGGTTGTGGATGCTCCTCTCGCTTTCGCTCGCCGCCGCCAATCCGTTCGACGGTACCGACTTGGACGCCAGACGGGAGCTGTTGGAGCTCGCCGAGCACCCGGGCGACCTCCCGTGCCGGACCCCGCTGGTGGCGGCCCTGCACGGCCACTGGAACGGCATGACGGCGTCGGAGCGAGCGCGCGTCGACGCCGTCCTTACCAGGCCCGGCGGCGGTCTTTTCTCCCCCGTGCCCGAGCGCTCGGAGGCGGCGCCACCCCCGGCGACCGACTCGTGTTGGTCGTGGTCCGACAACCGAATCGTCGGCGACCATTTTGTCGTCGAGTACGAAACCGGCGTCGACAGAAACGACGCGGAGACCTTCCTGGAGGACCTCGAATACAGCTGGAGCGTCGAGGTGGACGAGCTCGGCTGGCGCGCCCCGAACGGCTCGGACGACTACCTCATCCTGGCCTACATCGAAAACGAACGCTCGGGGGGCGCCTACACCTCCATCGAGCGGTGTGACGGGGAGGACATCCCCTACTTCGTGACCGGCAAGGACAGCTGGGACGATCCCACGTGGGGGGCCACCATGGCGGCCCACGAGTTCAACCACGCCATTCAGTTCGGCTACGGCTACGCCAACGAGTTCTGGTGGTGGGAGGCCACGGCAACCTGGATCGAGGACTACGTCTACCCGAACGCCAACTACTGGTCGGGGTACGTGAGCGGCTACTCCGACAACCCGCACCTTGCGCTCGGGACGTACTCGGACAGCGGCAACGGCTTCTGGCACATGTACGGCATGGCGATCTTCGCCTTTTACCTCGATGACTACCAAGGCGGTCACGACACGGTCATGGGCACGTGGGAGGACGCGAGTCGCGACCGCGGAAGTTACTCGCGCACCGCCGAAGACATGGCGGATGACCGCGGCTTGGAGTGGGCCACCCTGTACGCGGACTTCGCCGTCCGCAACACCACGATGGCCTACACGCAGCAGCGCTACTTCCCCGAGGTCGACATCCACGACACGGTCACCTCGCTCCCGGCGGACGGGAAGTCGAGTAGCAGCGACGAGCCCGAGGGCTACGGGCAGAACTACATCCTCTTCGAGCAGGGGCTCGGCGACGGGGATCTGGTCGTGAGCTTCGAAGGCGACGACGGCGTGGACTGGTCCGTTCAACTTGTCGAATCCAAGTCCGGCGACCTCGATCGGGTAGAGGCGGCGACGTCGGTAGACGGCGTCGCTGAGCTGACCCTGAGCGCGACCGGAGACGCCGATGTCTACCTCGTCGTGAGCCCCCTCACCGACCGGGACTCCGGCTACAGCTACACCTGGACCGCCGAGCTGGTCGCGACGCCGGACGACACCGGCGGTGACGACACTGGCCAGGATTCAGGCACCGGCGACACCGATGGCGACGGCATCGCCGACGGAGACACCGATGGGGGCGGGTCCATCGAGATCAGCGGTGGCTGCGGGTGCGACACCGGCCCGTCCTCGGCGATGGCGACGGGCGTGGTCCTCCTCGCG
Organism: Deltaproteobacteria bacterium; assembly: GCA_947445035.1. Lineage (GTDB taxonomy): Bacteria > Myxococcota_A > UBA796 > UBA796 > SXON01 > SXON01. The sequence goes on along the minus strand of CANFCK010000001.1, from coordinate 311,577 downwards.
GGGCTGAGCGTCGCCCGTCGGCGGTTCTAATCCCGAGCGCCACCCCGTCCTGCGCCCTGAGCAAACCGTCCCGCACCAGCCGCACCCTCGGACGCCAGCGCCACGACGCCGCGGTCGGCGAGCATGGCCGCCTGTGGCAACGCTGCGAACTCGGCTGCGTGCTTTTCCGCGGCGGCGCGCGCCTGCCCTACGGGCACGACACGATTGACCAGGCCCAGGGCCAGCGCCTCCGCGGCGTGGACGGGTCGCCCCGTCAGAATCAGGTCCATGGCGCGGCCGAGGCCGATCAAAAGCGGCAGGCGCACGGTGCCTCCGTCGATGAACGGGACGCCGAACCGGCGGCAGAAAACCCCCAAGACCGGGTCTTCTTCGGCGACACGGAGGTCGCACCAGATCGCAAGCTCCAGGCCGCCCGCGACGGCCTAGCCGACCTCGAAAGGCGGCTCGCTCTCGAAACGAAGCCCGTGGCCTCCGAAGGAAATATCGTTGATCTACGCCTCGATCAGCCACTTTCCGGCACCGACCCACGCGGGTCCCAGGCCGCGCGGCCGGACTCGTGCCGCCAACCGCCCGACGAGGCGTTGAACCTGGCTGTCGATCCGGATCACCAGCGGTTTGACGCGACCCGCCCGTCCGGTCACCGCCCACGCCCCGGCCCCCACCCGAAACTGGAGGCGCACCGACGAGTTCAGCGGCGGGACGACCAGATCCGACCGCAGCCCCTTGAATCCGCGCCCGCCCTCGCGACAATAGGTCGCGGTTCAAAAAAGTCGCGTCGGCGCTCGAGAATCAGCCCGCCATACCCCCTGCGAGGGCCTTCTCATCGACTTCGTTGCGTCCCGCCTCACGCAACAGTTTCCGCGCCAGCTGCATCGCATTTTCGATGCTGTGGTCCATGTTGTTGTACCAGAACATGCCAGTGCGACCCGCAAGCTGCAGGTTGTCGTACTGCCCGAGTCCCCTCCGCGCCTTCTCCAATTCGGCCGGATACCGCGAGTGGTAGATCGGGTAGGTGTTGGGCACCCGCTCCACGCGAACGTCATGCACCTTGCGACGCGACGAGATCATGCCCACTTTGATCAGATCGTCGATGACCCAGTCGGTCAGCCGTTCGGCGTGCTGCCAACGATCGTCCCCCTCACGACAGGTGACCTCGACACAAAGGCCCGTCACACCCGCACGCGGTACCGTGTCGTCGGCGAAGTACTTCGGGGTCGATACCCGCGAAAACACGATGTCATCGGCCCCGTAGTAGCACCACTGGTACTTGCGGGTCATCTCCTCCTCGACCATCACGTTGTAGAAGAGGGTGGAGAGGTACGGCAGGTCGGGGCACTCGATCCCGAGCTGATCACAGGCCAAGGTGATCGGCGCCGTCCAGATCACCATGCTCGGCTCGATGCGCTCACTACCGGCGTAGATGGCGTCGATATGCCCATTTCCGCCGGCCAGTCGCGCCGGGGTGTTGGTCAGGATCCTACCACCAAGCGACTTGATCTTCTCCGCGACGATGTCCCACGTTCGCTGAAGGCCGCCGCCTTTGGGATAGATGAAGTTGATCTCGGCTTTGTTGTACTGGAGCAGGGTGGACTTCGCGAGCTGGACCAGGTTCTGCATCTGTAGCTTGTCGTCGATGATCGCCCGGTTGATGCCGACCTTTGCCCAATCGGGATGGGTTTGGGTGGGGTGGATACCCAGGAATTTGATGCTGTAGCCCTTGAAGAAGTTTTCGTACAGCGTCGGGCCATACTGCTTCAAGACGTAATCTTCGAAGTTGGAATCCCCATACTTCTTCATGCCGTTGACAGCGAGGTCCATCGTGGACTTCAGCGCCAGCGGAATGGGCAACTGCACCAGATTCTTGGGGTGAAGCGGCCAGCGATAGTAGCTTCCCTGGAAGAAAACTTCGCTCAACCTTGGAAAGGCCGTGGTCTCGTCGCCAAGAATCCGATCAAGGTAGGTCTTGATGTTGGGGTTCTCAGTGTGGAAACGATGCGGGCCACAATCGAAGATGAACCCATCGTAGTTGTAGCTGCGGGCCAAGCCACCCACGCGCTCGAACTTCTCGACGATGACGACTTTGACCCCCGCTTCAGAAAGCAGGTGGCCGGTCACCAGCCCCGCAACGCCGCCGCCGACGATGACTACGGGTTTGGACATGATTGAGGGATTCGCCAAGGAGACCTCGCAACGTGCCATTCTCACCCGCTAGGAGCCGATCCGGTAGTGGCCGGCCTTACCTGCCGAGGCGACCCTACAAAAACGGGGCGAGCATCTTCCGAAATTCGATGCGATCCACGAGGTGGGTGAGGTAGTCGGCCCGTTCGCTGTCCCACACCACCTTTGGCGACAGGTCGTAACTGTCCATCCATCCCTCATAGAGCCGGTTGAGGCCTTGCAGATAGGGGGTGGGGATGGCCAATTCGCTCGGCCGGCCTCGCTTCTGGATGCGGCGACGGATCGCGCGGACCGAACACCGCAGGTAGATCATCAGATCAGGAGGTTGAAGCGTACGTTTCATGCCCGCGTACAGGTCCATGTAGGTGCGGTACTCGCGCTCCTGCATCTGACCCTGCCGGTACAGGTTCGTCGCGAAAATCTCGGCATCTTCGTAGATGGTCCGGTCTTGCACCACGGTGCCTGAGTTGAGATTCAAATCAAGGTGCAACCTGAACTTGTTCGTAAGGAACCACAGTTGGCTATGGTAGGCCCACTTGCCCATGTCGCCGTAGAAGTCGTCGAGCCACGGATTTGTGGTGTACGGCTCGTACACCGGTTCGAATCCGTATTCCTGGCTGAGAAACTCGACGAACGAGGTCTTCCCCACGCCCATGTTGCCCGCGACGGCGATGAACTTCTTCACTCGCCGGTGTCGCCGGTCTCGACGACCGCCCCGGTTTCGAGCACGCCGACGTTGCCCCAGGCGTCGGTGACGGTCACCGAGACCACCACCAGCGCCGAATCGAGGGCCCCGGCGAGCGTCGTCATCCCTCCGGCGTGGGTGCCGCCGATGTCAGCGGTGGTGGCGCTGCCGTCGGTGTACAGCACCTCGACCTGCGCCGCGTCCCCATCAAGCGGGTTCGCGCCGCGGACCGCGCCGTCTAGCCCGATGAGCCGGAAACCGCGCTCGGGGGCCTGGAGCCACGCCGCCACGTCGGTCCCCGACAGCGTGAGACTGATGGTCGCGGGAATCACCTCGAACTCGGGCGAGTCCACGGTGTAGGGCTCCGAGGCCCACGGCCATGTGGAAGCGCCGTCGTCTACGAAGCTGTTCCCATCGACGTGCAAGCGGTAGGTGCCCACCGGGAGTCCGGTGCGGTCCTCCACGTGTCCGACCGCCTGCCAGGCCGCGTACCAGGTGTAGGTCTGGGGCGTCTCGGCCGGGTAGAGGGGATCCGGGGTTGTCGTCACCAGGATGTCGGGACCCGCCGTGACCGGGCGCCCCGCGGCGGTGAGCACATCCGAGTAGCTCCCGTCTTCGTTTCGGCGTTGGAGGGTCACCCGCGGGAAGTCCACCGCCGGGTCACCGCCTGACCAGCCAAGCTGGACCAGACCGTGCACCCGGGGCACCACCGACGGCACATCGAAGGCGACCAACGAGACGCCGGCGAGGTCCGCGTCGTAGTACTCGTCGGTCGAATACAGGGGGCTGTACACCCACTCCGGCGCCGTCTCGAGCCACAGACCCGCCTCGGGCGTGGTGTCGGGCTTGAGGGTCGAGAGCTCCGGCTGCGGCCCGTAGTCGGGAATCTGCCACTCGTTGCACGCATCCGGCTTTTCCACGGCGTCGGTCAGCAGCCGCTCCTTGGACATGGTCAGAAGCCCCTCCATGATGTGCTCACCCTGCAGCGGCCCCCAAAGGTTGATGTCAATCTCGTAGCCACCCTGGAGCCAGTCTTCGGGAATGAGGAGGTAGCCCTCGTGATCCTGCGCGTAGCCAACGGCCATGCTGTACGGAAGATCAAGCTCGGCCGCGGCCCGCCGCCGGAACTGCTCGGTGTACATCGCGGTGGTTTCGCCAGGGAAGAATCCGATGAAGAAGTCGGCCGTCACCGGCTCAGTGTTGCCGCCGCTCTGGTCCAAGATCGGCACAGGGCCAAAGCGGGTAGCGGTGACCGCCGCCCGCGTGGACTCGGGCAGGGGAAGCGCTTTTTCCTCGTCGGTGAGCTCGAAGAACGCGCCAATCACGTCGATCATCTTGGTGATGTCGACACATTGGTCATACGGAAACACCCCCGCCGGCGCGAATCCAGGCAGATAGGCTGGACTTTCGCCGCAGAACGCCGAACCGTGGGGAGTGTTGAACTCGTCCAGCGGGCTCTGGATGCTGCCGTCGGCTGCGTACACCACGTCGTCCGGCGTGTACTCCGCGTCATACGTCGGGTAATACCAATCGACCGTGCCGTTTCGGGTCACGCGGATGTCCTGCCCGGTCTCGGGGATGGAGCGAGACGCGGTCTCCAAACGAATGGGCGCTGACGCCGTGGGAATCGCCTGCCAGAGCGCTGCCATCGGCCCAGAAGCGTACTCGCCCACCGTCTCGAGGTTGGCGTAGTTGCTGTCGCTACCCCCGGGCGAGGCGTCGCCGCCGCCGGACTGCAGCATCGCCACCACCACGGGGGTGTCGAACGTCTCCTCGAACGCCAGCTCCACGTGTCCGGGCGCGTCGACGCTGGCCATCGCATTGTCGCCACCCAGGGACGTTCCGTGCATGCCGAAGTTGAAGAGCACGCCGAGCGGCTCGTCGGCCAGGGTGTCGATGCGGATCATCGTCAGGTAGGGATCCTTGTACGATCCGGCCGGAATGTCGGGGAAGAAGGTGATGTCATCGTTGTCGCCGCGGCGGTCGTGGTAGACGAGGCCGCCATCCCAATCTTTCGCCCTGCCGATGCCGATCTTCACCGGCTGCAGGCTGTCGTGCGCCTCGACCGCGATCTCGGTCATGGTGTCCACCAGCCGATTGAAGACCTCGAGGTTGAAGCGGTCGCTTCCCAGGTAGTAGGTGACCTGGTCGGAGAAGTCGCCGTAACTGGCGTGGCTGTGGCTGGTGGCGAGCACGACACGCCCATCCATGGGCCGGCCGGTCTCGGCCTCGATGCTGCGCTCCAACGCCTCGACCAGCCCGTCGAAGCTGTAGATCACGTCGAGCTTGAGGATCAGGAGGTCCTGGTCGCCGTTGCCGATCCAAAATGCCTTCGCCGGGACGCGGGTCTGCACCCCCGCGCTCGGCGCAAACTCACTTCGATACTGGCTGTCTCGCTTGTCGACCTTGCCCTCGCCCCCGAAGCAGCCACAGCGACTGGTGTACCCCGAAAGCGGTATTCCGACGGGGAGATCGGCGAAGGTCTCGGCGACGCCTGCAACCGGGGCGCCCGGCACGATCGCTGGCTGTCCTTCGTTTTCTTTTTCTTCGTCGCACGCCACGGGGGGCGGGTCCTCGGGGCAGGCCAAGAGCCCTAGACAGAGGGGGAGGGCAACGGAAGACCGGGACGTGAGGCGCATCGCGGGATGATAATGCCCAGCGATGTCTGTTGGCGACGCGATCGTGATCGAGTCCCTGCCGTCCGCCGTCGCGGGCGTGCGGCGGATGCTCTGTCGCACCGATGGCGGCGTGCTGGAAGAGGCGGTGGAGCTCCCCGTAGATCGCCTGTCCGCGCTGCCACAGGGCGGGGTTTTTACGGCGGTGCGCACGGTCGGCGTCCGCGCGGTGCTCGGGCCGCCGATGCGCGCCCGGCTCTACGACCTCGCGCCGCCGCCGCCGGTCGTGCTGGGCCTGGCCTTGCGCGTGCTGGAGGACCTCGACGGCCTCCATCGGGCGGGGGGGGCCCACGGCGCGTTGGCCCTGGAGGGCTTTGGCATCGACGAGGGCGGGGTTTTCGGCATCCGACCGTCATTCCACCAGCCGGGTGAGCACTCGCAACTTGGTGACATCCAGGCGTTGGGGGCGGTGATCGCCACGCTCGCACCCTGCGCGGTGGTCGTCGCACTGGGCGTCGTCCGCGCACCTTTTTTGTATGCCGGGTTCGGTATCGGGTCGGCCAAGGCCAGCTTCCACGACGCTCGCGCTGCCCGTCAGGCCTTGGCGGTCGTGGTCCGGGGCCTGCACGTGGAGGAGGCGTGCGTCGCGTTCCTGAACCAGCACAAGGCCAGGTTGCCGCCGCCTCCGGGAATCTTCCGCGTCCGTCCGGTCGCTGCTGCTCCGGCCGCTGCGCCCGACACCCGCACCCAAGACGCGCGGGAGTGGCTCCAACGGTCGCTGACCGAAGCGCGATCCGTTCGTTACGAGCGAGAAGGCAAGATCGAGGACGAAGCGGCGCGCCTCGCCCAGCAACTCCGCCAGATGACGGAGGTCGCCATCGCAGCGGCACGAGCCGTCGCCGAGCGCGAGGCGGCGATCATCGCCCAACAAACGCGCCAGCCGGTGCCTGCCATGCTCTACCTTGGCGATGCGATGCGGGCCCGGCCGAGGACGCTCGCCCCCGACCCGGCCTCGCCGGCCGACGAAGAGGAGACGCTCGACGCCGCGAGCGCCGGTGGCGTGGATGTCGGCCAGCTCCTCGATGTCGTCGATGCCAGCACCGGCCAGGACGGGGGGGATTCGCGCGCCGAGGAGCACGCAGAAGAGGACGCGCGCGCCCAGCACGAGGCGGAGGCGCGGCGCCTCCAGGCTCGCGAAGCCGCGCTCGTCGAAGCGCGCCGGCTGCAGGCGCGGGAGGCCGCAGTTGCGGCGGCGGAAGGCGCGGCGGCTCTGGCGCGGGCGGCCGATGCGGAGGCGGCGCGGGCGGCGCAGGCGGCCGAGGCGGCGCAGGCGGCCGAGGCCGCGCGGGCCGAGGTGGACCGGGCTGAGCTGGCGCGAGCCGAGGCCGCGGAGAGTGCGGTGGCGGCAGCCGCGGAGGCGGAGCGGGCCGAAGCCGCGGAAGCGGCCGCCGCGGAGGCGGCGCGGGCCGAAGCCGAGTACCAAGCGGCGGCCGCCGCAGCGGAGCAGGCCGCGTCGGAAGCGGCGGCCGCCGCGGAAACGCAGCGCGCCAGCGCGTCGGAAGCGGCGAGAGCCGCAGCGGAGCAGGCCGCAGCGGAAGCGGCGGCCGCCGCGGAAACGCAGCGCGCCAGCGCGTCGGAAGCGGCGGCGCGCCTCACCGACCGAGAGCGCCGCGCGCGGGAGGCCCTTGAGCTGGCCGAGGCCGAGCTGGCCGCGCGGGCGGCGGAGACCGACGACGACGCCCTGTCCGACGAAGCGCCCGGAGCCGGGATTGCCCGCTGGGACGGGGCGGTAGGGGTGCGGGGTGATCCGTCCCGCATGAATGAGAAGGGGCCCGGAAAGTGGACCTTGCAGGGGCGCTCGCGCGAAGAGCTCGCCGCCCAGCTTCCGCCCGGGGAGTCGCGTGGGCTCGACATGACGCCGCAGCCCACGGGGCTTCCGTGGCCGTGGATTGTGGCCGGCGTAACTGTCCTTCTCGTCGCGGGCTACCTGGTCTTCGGGTGACAGTTCCGCGTTGCCGGCAGCTCGCTGGGTTCAGCGGTCGCGCGGATACAGCGCACAGGCTGACGCTGCACCCGTCGGGTTCTGACGGCAGTTGCGACGTTGGGCTGAGCGCTCACCCACCGAGTTCCGGCGGCGCCCGCCCGGTAGTGGGGCGCTGACCGTGGCGCCCCCGATCCAATCGCTGCCGGAGCTGGGCCCGTGGCGCGACCTGCGCGGCTCTCCCCAGGACGTGGCCCGGTGGCTTTTCTGGGTGAAGCTTCGCGACGCGCTCGACCCCGACCACCCCCAGCGCCTCGCCCAGCTCTACCCGCTGTGGCGCGCGCACCATGCGCTCGCGACGAAGCAGCGCCGGTTGATGGCCGACGAATTTCGGCGCTGGCTCGGGAACACCGATGACACCCTCATCGCGGAGGCCTACCGGATTGGCTGGCGCTGCCACCTCGAGGAGTTGCTGCTCGGGAAGCTCACGCCACACAACTGGCAGCCCTACCTGGAGTTCGCGGGGAACGAGCACCTGGAAGCCGCCCTCGCCCGCGGGAAGGGCGCCATCCTGCTGTTTCCCCACGCTGGCAACTTCATGTTGATGCACGCGGTGATGGGGCTGCGCGGCTACCGGTACACCCAGTACGCGGCCCGGGGGATGGCACCGCCCGAGGTTGCGCGCGCGCACGCCGACGTCTTCGCCAACAATCGGTGGCGGCGTGAGGTGCGCGCCGCGCGCGAGGCCAACGAGGACCGGCTACCGATCCGGTTCATCTCCTTGGACACCTCGGTGCGCGAGCTCTACCGCTGCCTCGCCCGCAACGAGCTCGTGGGTATCGCGTTCGATGGCCGCATCGGTCAGAAGTGGTCGCGCGTCCCCTATCTGGATCGGGTCGCGACACTAAACGCAGGCGGCTGGCGACTCGCCGCAGCCACGGGCGCCGCCATTGTCCCTACCTTCCTCGAGTGTCCCGAAGGAGCGCCCAACCTATGTAGGTTCGAAGAGCCGATCTTCGGTGATGAGCCGGATGACCTGCGTCTGCGCTTCCTTGTCGGCGCGGTCGAACCGTGGCTGCGCGCTCACCCCGCCCACTACGGCGTGTGGCTTGCGCACTGTCGCGAACGCGCCGCGGTGGACGACCACCCGCTTTTCATCGACTACGCGCCTGATGATCGCTGGAGGAAGTGGGGTTGAGCGTCGGCTATCCAACTTTCTCCAGTTGCTCGAAGAGAATCCTGGGGGGCTGACGGCGCAAACGCGCCCATACCCACGGCTTGATGAGCTCTTGGTCGTGCTCCAAGGACGAGGCCGAATGCACCGCGCAGCGGAACGCGTCGAGCACCAGCGGATCCTGCGCGGAGCCGGTGATGCGCTGCAGTTGCGAGAACATCGCTTCGGGATTCTCGCCCGCGAGGTCCTCGGGCTCGCGGTAGCCCAGCCGAGCCAGGTTGGCCGCGATCGAGCTTCCGACGCCGGGAAGGCTCTGGAGCGACTTCACGGCGCGATCGGGCGAGCGGCGTTTCATCCTGGGCATGACCCTTGGATCGGCGCTTGCGCCACCGGACACGAGGGGCGCGGCGAGGTAGCGTGGAACCATGCGCCGGATCGTGCTCAGTGTCTGCCTGCTCGGCTGCTCCGACTACGGTCTGAACGGCGGGTCCAAGCCCGTGCCCGTCGACGATCCGGTCATTGAGGCCGATCCTGGCTCGATCACGGTGACCGGGCTCTGCGAGCCCGCGTCGCGGGACGTGCTGGTGCGCAACGTTGGCGAAGGCGTGCTCAACCTGACGAAGATCGAGGCGCAAGGCGATGGATGGACGGTCACCTCGGCGCCTTCGCTCCCGGTTGCGCTGGAACAGGGCGAGGCGACGCTGGTCGGCATCGAGGGCACGGATGGGGAGGGGCAGCTCTGGATCCAATCAGACGACCCCGAGACCCCGCTGCTGAAGGTGCCGCTCAGCGCCATTCCCAACCAGCCGCCTTTGGCCGGCATCGTGAGTCCGCTCGCCGACGAGGTGCTCCCTGAGGGCGTGGATAGCGTGCTGACAGGGGTGGTGCAGGACGCGGAGGATGCGCCGGAGTCGTTGCAAGTCACCTGGTCGGCGAGCGTGGATGGCGTGCTGACGACGACCAGCCCGCTCCCGGACGGCTCGACGAGCTGGGATTGGTCCGCGGCCAGCCGTTCCACGGGGCGCCAGGCGATCACCCTCACGGTCGAAGACAGCTGCGGAGAGACCGCCGAGAGCACGCTCAGCGTGTGTCAGGACGGCGCGTACAGTTACGATGCGCTCTCACTTTCGGCGTGGCACTACGAGGGTTCCGCGGCCTGGGACCCGTCGGCGGCCAACCTGCTGCTCACGCCCGCGCTCAGTGAACAGGTCGGCTCCGCATTCGAGACTTCGGCGGCGGTAAACGCCGACAACGTCGACATCGCCTTCTACGTCTACATCGGTGGCGGCACCGGCGCGGACGGGCTGTCGCTGACCGCGCTCGACACCGCGCGGGCAACCTCGTTCCTGGGCGGCTCCGGCTGCGGTATCGGGTACGGGGGCTCGGCCGACTGCACCGACGGCCCTGCCCTCCCGGGTTGGACGTTAGAACTCGACACCTACTACAACGGTGGTGTGGACCCCACCGAGGACGACCACCTGGCGTTCACCTTCGATGGCGACGTCGATGCCTACCAGGCCTGGGCCACCCTGCCGGAAATGGAGGACAGCGGGTGGCACTACGTCGAGGTGACGATCGTCGCCCCGCACGTGACGGTGGCGATGGACGGCACGGTGTACATCGACCAGGACATCCCGGGAAACTACGCCTTTTCGGCGTGGGTCGGCTTCACGGCGGGCACGGGCGGCCAGACCAACGAACACCGCATCGACGAGCTCACCATCACCGACTACTCCTGCGACTGACGGGGGTTCAACAGCTCGGGCGCAACCACCGGTTGCGCCCGGGGCCGCCGTCAGCCACCCGCCCCAAAAAGCCATTCCATCCCGCCCTGCTCACGACGCAGGTGGATCCAGCTTCGAAGCGCACTCGGGCCCCAACGCCACAGCAGCACCCCGACCAAAAGGCAGTTGGCGCCTGAGAGCACCAGCCACCGGAGCGGCGGCTGCCACGACGCGAGCAAGAAGGCGACCGCGTAGCCGCCGGCGGCGACGCCCACCATCGGTTCCAGGGTGACTGCGAAGGTCGCGGCGATCACCGCGGACACCAGCGGGAAAAAAACCACGAGTTGTACGCTGTCGAGGCCGATGCCCGCGCCCCCGACGATCATCAGGATCTGCATGACCGGGGTCGCGATGGCGATGCGGATCAGGGCGCGGTTCAGGACGGAGCGGCTCAACGAGTCCCGAGCCCACAACCCGATCGCCGCCATCAGCGCCGTGGTCACGACAAAACCAATCGCGATGTGCTCCCAGCTCGGGTCCCGATCGAAGAGGTGCACGACCAGCGGCATGAGCGTCAGGTACGAGCCCAGGACCAGGCTCACGAACGCCCGCGTGCGGAGGCCGGCGCGCTGATCGTGTTCAGCCAGAAGTCGCTCGGCTGCTGCATTCCGAGTGGCCGCCGCCGCTGCCACCCGGCGCGCGTCGGCGAGGAGCTCCGCCGGAGGGTTGGCCATGACCCCGAGGAGCTCCGTCGCGAGCACGGCGTCGCCGCGAGCCAGCTCCCATCGAATTCGGCGGTCCTGGGCGGTGCGGAGGCCGACGGCGGCGACGGTGTGGCCGGGCGAGCGGGCGAGCGCCTGCTCGAAGGCGACCCGGCACGTCGCGTACAGCGCCGGAACCTCGGTGGAGTCGGGCGCGGCGCACGCCAGTTGGAGGTGCAGCAGCGCTTGGCCCCCTGCCTCTGCGAGCGCGTCGGCATCGCGCTCCTCGAGGAAGCTCTGCACGCTGCGACGGAAGACCTCTGCCGAAGCGGGCCGCTCCTCAGGCGCCATCGCGAGGCTCTCCATGCAGAGTGCCGCGAGGCGATGCGGCGCACCGACCGGGGGCACGGGCGGCTCGACCGCAGCGGCCTTGACGACCGCGTGGGGGTCACTTCCGGGGTGAGGCGGCGAACGGGTGAGCACCGCGTACAGGAGCCCCCCCAGCAGGTACACATCGGACGTCGCCGCCAGCGCCGGCCCGTCCGCCTGGGCCATCTCGGGGGCCAGGTAGTGGGGGGTGCCTGCGACCGCGGTTTGTGCGGACGCCAGCGGCAGTCGATGCGATGCCCGCTCGTCTAGCGCGACGGCGAGCCCCCAGTCGAGCACGTAGGTCTCGCCCGCGGGGCCGATCATCACATTGTCCGGCTTCAAATCACGGTGGAGCACGCCTCGCCCGTGTGCGTGGTGCACGGTCGCCGCGACGGCCATCAACACGCGGAGATGCCACTCCAAGACGTCACGCACGCCGAAGGACTGCTCGACCAGCTCAGGGCGATTGATGAGTTCGGACCAGGTCCACCCCTCGATCCGTCGCATCACGATGTGCGGGCAACCCTCGTCGTCGAGCACGACATCGTGAACCGGCACCACCCCGGGATGTTGCAAGGCTCCGGTGACCCACGCCTCCTGCAACACACGCGCCACCGATGCGGTGGAGGCCCTCCCCTGCTTTGGTGTCTTGACTGCCACCTCGCGGTCGAGGGCCCGCTGATGCGCCCGGCGCACCACTCCGGTCCCTCCCTCCCCCAGCACCTCGAACAAGCTGTAGGCCGCGCTCAATCGACCGGCGGACACCGGGAGCGACTCGGCCTCCCCGTCGGGGCCGCGGATGGTCATGCTCGGGTCGGGGTAGAGATCGCGGTTCATGCTCACACGCTGGCCAACAGATCGTCCAGCGCCGCAAAAAGCTCGCTGTCGCCTCGCGGAAGGTAGCCGGTCCGCTCGGGCGCCGTCTCCACGAAGTCGGCGATGGCGTCGCGTTCGAAGGTCGCTGCGTATCGACCATAGCCGAGCATCGCGAGGTAACGAGCGTTGAGCCCTGCTCGTACTGGCCCTCCGGGGGCACGCTGTACATCGGTACCTGCAAGTGTACGGCCTCTCCCGTCAGCGAGAAGCCACCGCCCGCCAAGACGGCCCGCGCAGTCCGGAGATCGTCGACGAAGCCCTGCTGTGAGAAGTCGCGTCGGACGACGTTGCCGAGCACAGCGTCGCGCCGCATTCCGTAGAGCCGGAACTCCCAACCGCTACTCGCAGCCGCCGTCGGTGGTTGAGCACGTCAAGAGCGCCTCGGGGCCGGGGTCATCGACGTCGACGAAGGTGTCGCCCATGCGGACGACGATCGAGGCGGCCCCGTTCCCGGTGGTGGCCCCGAAGCTGGTGCCATCGACGCTCAGCGTTCCCAGATCGAGGTACGCCCCGCCGGCGCGGACGGTGGCAGAGTTGCCCTCGACCGATCCGCCTACGAGTTCGATTGCGCCTGACTGCTCGCGGCCGACGTCGCCGATGCCGAACGCGCCCCCGCGGGCGGCGCTGTTCCCGGAGACCATCGCCTCGTCAAGATGCACGCGCCCCACCACATACACCGCGCCACCGACATCGCCGGCCACGTTGCCGGACAGCTCCACGTCCACAAACGATGCGCTCCCATAGACCGCCACCCCGCCGCCCCGGTCCGCGCTGTTGCCGCTCACGATGCAGTTCTCGATGCTCAGTTCGCTGCCCGCGAGGTACAACCCGCCGCCTTCGGTACCGGTGGAGCCGTGCCCCACGCCCCCCGTGAAGGTGAATCCGTCCAACGTCACCCGGTCGGCGCCGACCACCACCGCCGCTCCCAGCGACGATGCGTCGATGGTGGTGGTCTCGGCCCCGTGGAGGGACCGCAGGCTCAAAGTCTGGGAGATCGCGACCGACTCGCGGTACACGCCGTCGCAAACCACCACCTCCTCGCCGGCGGTTGCGTCGGCCAGCGCGTCGGCGAGGGTACTGTAGGTCCGCCCATCGGGGAGTGAGACCAGGCCGTTGTCATCCACGGTGCCAGAGCAGTCGTCGTCGATGTCGTTGCACACCTCGCTCCCCTCTGGATGCACGCTGGCGACGGCATCGTCGCAGTCCACCGCGCGGGTGGGGGCCTCGCCGAAATCGTCGCAAGCGACATCGTCTGAGGGGAGCACGGCCGCGGACGGCCAACCGTCCCCGTCGCCGTCGAGCCAACACGCCTCGCCGCCGTCGCAGGTGGAGTCGATCTCGTCCCCCGGCGTCTCGACCGCGCCCGGATGAACGGAGGGATCGGCGTCATCGCAGTCGTTCCGGGCATCGAAGCTGCGGGACTCCCCGGGGTCGATGCAGTCCATGTCGACGCTGGCCACCGTGGAGCCGAGCAGGTCCGCGTGCTCGTCCCCGTCAGCATCGGCCCAACAAAGCTCGCTTCCATCGCAATTGTGGTCACGTTCGTCGCCGGCGCGCTCGGCAGCGGCGACGTTCACGGTGGGCGCGCCATCGTCGCAGTCGTTGACGCGTGCCGTGTCGCCAACCTCACCGTCGTCCGCGCAGTCCATGTCGGCGGACACCACCAGCGACCCATTCCCAGCGGCGTACCCATCCTGGTCGACGTCGGCGAAACAGCTGTCCCCGCCAGAGCAGTCTTCGTCCAGCCCGTTGGCCGGAAGGTCCGCCTCACCCGGCGCCCGCTGTGCGTCGTGATCGTCGCAGTCCGCCGGGGCAAGGACACCGTCCCCATCGGCATCAGCGACGACGGCGTCAACCGCTTCGGAGGGCTCCGACGCGCAGGCGAGGACGAGCGCGAGCCAACTCACTCAGGCAGCGTACTCGATCCGAACCTACTCCGAAGGCTCCATTCTGGTATCGTTTGCCGATATCAGGGGCGTCGTGATCTGGTCCTTCGTCAGCGTCACAACCGCAGCGACGCAAGGTAGGAGCGGTCGGTTCAAGAGCGCAGCGTCACGCGTGGACGTGCATAGACCGTGCAACCGGCGTGGCGGTTCCGTTCAGGCGCGGAAGCGCGTCAGGACCCGGTTGCTGGGGTAGGGCACTTGGACGCCGGCGCGTTCGGCCAACGCGAGCGCGCCACTCACCTCGATCGGCACCTCGTTGTAGGGGCCCCACTCGTGGGTCATGGTCGCGTCCATCTTTTCCTGCAACCACGTCGCCAGCGACTTCTTCATCGCTGCGGCGTCGCGAGCCAGCCACGCCACCATGAACTTCTTCATCGGCGAACCCAGGCCCGCATCACTCAGCTCGCACAACTTCAACGAGGCCTCGACCGCGGGATGGTCGCCGACCAACGCCGCGGCGACCACCCGAGCGTTGTGGGCCGCGCCGGCCGGAAGCCACCCGGTCATGGCCAGGAAGCCCGGCGCGACTTCCAGCACCGAGGGCGTGGGCGTGATCGCCGCGCAGAGCCAGCCTCGGCTGAGGGCCACGTCGCTGAACGAAGACGGGCGCACCTTGCCCGATCGGGCCGCCCGGACCCACTCGGCGGTGCGTTCTGCGGCGCGGCCAATCAGCCGGAGCGCCTCATCTTCGCGGTCGCTCAGACAAGCGGCCGACGCCGAGCGCATGAGGTGGTTCACGACGGCGGCGTAATCTCCGGCGGCGAGCGAGCGCTGCTCCTGGAGGTCTACCCGTAGGAGTACCCCCGCCAACCGCTCAGACTCGTACTCGGGCCACGCGTCCATCAAGCGCGATAATACTGCTACCGCGTGGAAACGATCGGCCCACGTTGGGGGATCGGCACCAAAAACATGCAGCGGAGGGTGGATTGACCGTTTCTGGACACTCGCGGCGCGGACGGGGCCCAACGATCTGGGCCGTGGCGGCGTGGATGATCGCGGGCTGCGTGGACGGGGATGGCGACTCCGGCGCCGCGTCGGACTTCAGCGTCGGCACCGCCGGGATGGACACGGTTCTCGCGGCGCGGTGGACGACGGAGAGCCCGACCGCGGGCGTCGTCACCGCCTCGTTTGGCGACGAGGTGCTCTCGTTCCCCGAGCTCGGGGCGGCCACCGCCCACGAGGTGCTCCTCATCGGCATTCCCGCCAGTACCGATGCGACGGTGACGCTTGAGCTGGAGGGCGCAACCGTCGCCGCGGCGGACGTCCGAACGGGGGCCCTCCCCGCTTGGGTGCCCGAGATGACCTACACCGCCGGCACGACCGGCTTTGATGGCGTCACCCTGATTCCCATCGTCCCGGACGGCGGTGGCGGCGTCGTCGCGGTCGACGCCCAGGGTCGGGTGGTCTGGAGCTACCCGCCGGCCGACACCGTCTCCGAACTCATCGTGCGGGCACGGCTATCGCTCGACGGGCGGCAGGTGCTCTACAACACGCCTGCCGACTCCGCCGACGCGCCGGGATCGGTACATCGGGTGACTCTTTCGGATTCCAGTCGCGATACCGTCGAGCTTGCGGGGGGCCATCTCGACTTCGTCGAGACCGCGCCCGGCGCCTATGCCACCCTGGGCTGGGACCTCCGCGAGATCGATGGCAGACGCTTCGCAGGCGATCACATCATCGAACGCGATCCCGACGGCACCGAACGCATTGTATGGTCCGTTTGGGACTGGTTCGAGCCCGACCTCGAGCGCACCTGGCCGCCGCAGTACCTGGCCGATCCCGACGTCGAAGACTGGAGCCACCTCAACGGTCTCGCCTACGCTCCCGACGAAAATGCGTTCTACGTCACGATGACCTTCAACGACGGGGTCGCCCGAATCGACCGCGCCACGGGCGAGTTGAGCTGGGTCTTGGCCAACGCCGACAGCGATTTTGTCTGGGGGGACGACCGGCTGGTGCAGCAGCCGCACGGCGCGCAGCGCCTCGAGGATGGCGGCCTCCTCGTGTTCAATCGCGGCTACTACGGCGATCCCGGCTCGCACTCCGAAGCGGTGGAAATCACCCTCGACGAGACCGCGTGGAGCGCCGAACGCCGCTGGTCCTACGCCGACCCCGGCGGCGTGAAGGTCCTGTTTCTCGGCTCCGCGCAACGCCTGGACCGTGGCAACACGCTCATTTCATGGTCGAGCGGGGGCCAACTCGATGAGGTCACCCCGGACGGCGTGCTCGCCGGGAGGCTGTCGACTGCGATCGGCTCGGCCATTGGTTTTTGTTTGAGGGTGGACGGGATGGGGGGGGGGCGGTTGAACGGCTTGTGACCCCACCGCCCGACCATGCCCGGTGCCTTCGACGTAGGGCTCCGCTTCCGGAGCCCCCCACGAAAAACCGCCCCCACCTTGCGGCGGGAGCGGTTTTTGATGGTGCACCCAAGAGGAGTCGAACCACTAACCTTCTGATCCGTAGTCAGATGCTCTATCCAATTGAGCTATGGGTGCATTGAATCTTGATAATTCAAAATGGCGGAGACGAAGGGATTTGAACCCTTGGTACCCTTTCGGGTACGCATGCTTAGCAAGCATGTACCTTCGGCCACTCGGTCACGTCTCCGAAGACAAAAAACAATGTGAGGAGGTGGTGGGATTCGAACCCACGGCCCCCTTTCGAGGGCGGCGGTTTTCAAGACCGCTGCCTTCAACCGCTCGGCCACACCTCCGGAGAGGCGCCACGCGATCTAATCCCAGCCCCCCTGCGAGTCAAGCCCCGGGGGCCTCGCGGCGTCAGACCCGGGTTTCGAGCGCACGCTTCGCGTCGTTGTACGCCCCGCGGTTCCCGGGTTTTCCGCCGGCGGCCTCCCACTTACCGGCCACCGCGAGCATCGCCGCCGCCCGCCCACCGCGCGCCTCGACGCGCGCGTCGGCCAGCGCCGTCGCCGCTTCCGCGGTGGGCGAGGTCCCCGTTTCCATCTCGTGGCCCAGAGACGCCGTCAACTCCACGTCGATCGCGCCCTCGCGGTCCGGCGGGGGGCGCCGCCGCCACAAGAACGACACCACCAGCAAGCCCACCAGCAAGCCCACGAGCAGGCCGCCGAGTGCGCAGGCCCCGGCCACCAGCAGGCCGAGCTCGATCATCGACATCGGACGCCGGGTATCACGGCGCGGCCTGGGCCCGCACCAGCGCCATCGTCAGCACCTGGATGGCGGCTGGCGTGACGCCCGGCACGCGCCCCGCCGCCCCCAACGTGGCCGGGCGCGCGCTGATCAACCGCTCGCGCGCTTCGGTCGAGAGCCCGACCAACCCAGCCAGGTCCACGCCATCGAGGGAGACCCCTTCCAACGTGCGAGACTGCTCCTGGCGCACCCGCTCGCGCGCAATGTAGCCGGCGTATTTGGTGTCGATCTCGACCTGCTCGGCGGCCTCTTCGTCGGCGTCGGGAAAGACGTCGCGCCAACCGACCTCCGGGCGGCGAAGCCGTTCGGGCGCCGCCGCCGCGAGCGTTCCGATTCGCGCCTCCTTCTCCTGAAAGCGCGTCCATACCGCATCAGAGAGCAGTGTCGCATCGTGAGCGAGCGGCATCAGCCGGCGGTCGGCGTTGTCCTCGCGCAGGACCAGGCGATGCTCGGAGCGGCTGGGGAACATGCGGTAAGGCTCGCCGCCGACGCCGCGGCTGGTGAGGTCGTCGATCATCACCCCGATACAGGCCTGGTCGCGGCGCAAAACCAGCGTGGTACCGGCGGCGTTGATCCCCGCGAGGAGGCCTTGGGCGGCGGCCTCCTCATAGCCGCTGGTGCCGTTGACCTGACCCGCGAAGTACAGCCCCGGAAGCGGGGGGAACTCCAGGGTCGGGCGTAGCTGCGTCGGATCGACATAGTCATACTCCACAGCGTACCCGTACTGAATGACGTTCGCGGCTTCCAGGCCTTCGATCGAGCGAATCATCGCGAGCTGAGCGGTCGCGGGCAGGCTGGTGCTGGTGCCGTTGACGTAGATGCGGTCGGTGTCGAGGCCCTCGGGCTCGAGGAAAAGCTGATGGCGGTCTTTGTCGGGGAACCGCGTGACCTTGTCCTCGATGCTAGGGCAATACCGAGGACCGCGGCCGGTGATCGCCCCCGAGTACAACGGGGACTCGCCGAGGTGGTCGCGGATGGTCTGGTGGGTGCGCTCGTTGGTGAAGGCCACGTAGCAGTCACGACGGGGGAGGCGGGAGGTGGGCGGTGTGAAGGAGAAGTGTCCGCCCGGGAGCGCGTCGGGCTGGGGCTGCAGGCGTGCCCAGTCGACCGTGCGCCCGTCCAGGCGAGGCGTGGTGCCGGTCTTGAGACGGCCGAGCCGCAATCCCAGCTGCGCCAGCGAGACCGACAACGAGTGCGCCGCCCCCTCACCGACCCGCCCACCGACGCGCTGCTCGCTTCCGCAGTGCATCACCCCGCCCAAAAACGTACCCGTCGTCAACACGACGGATATCCCTGTAAGCAGGCTGCCGTCGGCCAGATGGAGCCCGCCCACGCGCCCGGCACGTTCGACCACCGCTGCCGCCTCGCCCTCGACGACGACCACCCCCGCCGCCGCGATCTCGGCCGCCATCGCGCGTGGATACCGGTCGATGTCCACCTGCGCGCGCGAAGCCTGGACGGCCAGACCCTTCCGCGTATTGAGCCGCCGGAACTGGATCGTCGCGAGGTCGGTCACTCGGGCCATCGCGCCGCCGAGCGCGTCGACCTCCCGCACCAGCGTGCCTTTGGCGAGCCCGCCGATCGCCGGATTGCAGCTCAACCGGCCAAGCTGGTCCCGTGACAGGGTGATGAGCGCGACGCGACGACCCAGCCGTGCCGCGGCCAAGGCGGCTTCGCACCCGGCATGACCGCCGCCCACCACCAGTACGTCGAAGTCCATTGCGCGGTGCTATCCCCGGCGACTCCGGGCTACTATGGCCGGATGCTCAGCTTCCGCGCTCTGTCCCTGCTGATACTGGCCTTGTCCCTCTCCAGCGGCTGCATCAGCTGTGTCGGCGGAACGGGCGACGACTCCGCCGAAGCCTGCACGACCCCGCTCACCAACGACAACAACTACTCTTGGACCGGCGTCCTCAACATCCCGAACTATACGACGGCGGAAAAAGAAGACATCAAGCTGGATTTCACGGCGCTTACCGAAGACATGCTCTGCCACGCCATGGACCCCGTGGCCGACGTAGACAGCCTGGGCCTGACCCGGTTTCCGCTTTTGACCCAGGCCGAAATCGCCACGGGGCTCACCAACAACTCGCTCCTGCAGTCCAACACCGACGGGTACGTCTCGTGCGAGCCGGGCGACCTCACAACCTGCATGCTGAGCGACTTCACCTTCGGCGGCTCCGCCTACGAAGTGGTCGAAAGCTACGAAGCGGCCGGGGGCGCCTTCCTGCTGAGTATCTCCAAGGGCTTCGACCCGGCGCAAGGGGCGCTTTTCTTGTTGTTCCTTGACCCCCAGCCCACCAGCACGGTCACCGAGATCGAGATTCTCCCGACCTGCGACATCGTTGACTACGACGTGGACCTGGAGTCGCGGACGCCGGCGGTGATTCCCGACGACTGCCTGACCATCGACTGGTCGGGACTGACGGTGTCGGGCAACGGCGAGCCGCTCTTGCCCGGGAAGCTCGACGAGGTGCTCATCGCCCACTACGCCACGCTGACACCGGGGGAAATCGACGATCAGTTCACCGATGTCGAGATTCTCGCGGACGAAACGTACACCCTGGAGCTGACCGGCGGTACCACCGCCGATCTGTCGGGCGCGGTGTCGGCCGAGGGGGTTGCGTTCGAGGGATTTACGGCACCTGGCACCTGGCTCCTGGGGCTGCGTTGCACCGCAAACTGCACCAACCCGGCGCCGATGTTCATGACTGTCGTTGTGCCGGGCTAGGCCGGTCGCGTGCGACACCGGTCGCTGTCGCTCCTGCTGGTCGCGCTCTTCGGTGCCACGGCGTGGACGCTTGCCCGGCCGCCCGACTTCGACGAGGTCAACTTCCTGACCCTGGCGCGGGGCGCCGTTGTGGACCCCTGGCGGCCGCACGCCATCACGCTGAACTGGCAGGGCACCACCGAGCCGGCGTTCGACGTGCTGAGCAACCCCCCGGGCATCGCGTGGTGGTTGGCCCCGGTTGTGGGGCTGCCGGTCATGACGCAGCGGTTGTGGATGTTGCCGTGGACGTTGCTGGCGGCCTGGGGCGCGGGTCGGCTGGGGCGACGATTCCTGGGCGATCGGGGGGCCGGCGAGGTCATGCTGCTCGTGGCGCCGGTGGTGATGTTGTCCACGAGCGCGCTTTTGCCGGATGCGCCGCTTTTGGCGTGCTGCGTGGCCGGGATGGCGGGGTACCTCGATGCGGTGGAGCGCGGGGAGCGTGCGTGGACGTGGGCGCTCCTGCTCGGAGCGGGAGCTCTCTTCCGCTACAGCGCGGTGGCATTGTGGCCGCTCGTGGTGTTGTGGCCGCTTTTGCAGCGGCGATCGGTGCTTCCGGGGCTTGCCGTCGGGGTGCCCCTCGTGTTGCTTGCCGCGCACGATCTGCATGCCTACGGCGAGGTTCACGTGCTGGCGATGGGCCGGTTCCAAGCCGTGGCCAACACCCCGCTGGACTGGGGCCACAAGGCGGTGGCGGCGCTGACGATGCTCGGCGGGGTCGCGGCCCTGCCGGTGTTCAAATGGCGTAAGGCGCATCTGGTAGCTGCTCTTGTTGGTGCGCTGGCAGCGATGTCATGGGGACCCGTCGCGGCTTTTTTTGGCGCCCTGGGAGGGGCGGCCTTGGCTCCTGCGATTTTGGCGCTGACGTCGACTTCCGACCCCCGGCCGCGTCCGGACCGACTCTTGCTGGCGGCATGGGTGCTCCTCGGCTTCGTCTTTTTGCTGACCCTGCGCTTTTCGGCGGCTCGCTACTGGCTGCCGTTCTTGCCGGCGGGTTTGCTTTTGATGCCCAACGACCTGCCGCGCTGCCGCGTCGCGTTGGGCTTGCTCCTGGGTCTGGGCCTCACCGCCGATGGCGCCTTCCAAGCCCGCGCCGCCGCTGCGCTTGCCGAGGCCGCCGCGGCGATCGGAGAGAAAGAGGGCACCACCGGCCGCTTCACCGGCCACTGGGGTTGGCAGGGCGCGCTGGAGGCCCGCGGGTGGACCCCATTGGACGAAGACCAGGTGGCTCCCGTGGGCGAGCTGGTGGCCGTTCCCAGCGAGGCCTGGCCCCAGTCCGTGCCGCTGCGGTGTACCCAGGTCGTTTGGGATGGCGTCGCGACCCCACCGTCACCGGTTTTTCCCCGTGGCTACTCTGCCGCCGCTGGCGCAAACCTGCACGCCAACTGGATCGCAGGGCCGCCGCCGGTACGGACGGTCATTCCCTGGTGGTTCGCCGATGACGCCTACGAGCGGGCGCGGGTTTGTCGGGAGTGAAGCATGTGCCGGGGCGCCGTGCCTCGGCCACCGAGAGGGGGAGGCCTACAGCGGCTCGAAATGCGTGGCCTTGAACTTCAGTTCCTGGAAGTTGACGTCCGCCCCGTAGCTGTCGACCAACGTGATCACCGCGTTGTCGATCGTGCTGCCGACGTACCCGTTGAAGGGCGCGAGGGTGATCCACTGCATGTCGGGCTTGTCGGCCAGCGTGAAGGTCTGTTCGGGTCCGGCGTCGCCGACTTTGACCTTCACGGTCTTGGCGCGGGCCTTGCCCTTGTCGCCCTGGAAGCCGATGGAGCTGATGGCCCACCCTTTGGGGTTGAGCTGGAACTCGGTGCCCGACGCGACGGTCAAAAGCGTCTTGACGTTGCCGTCGGTGACCGCGGTCGCGTCGATCCCGAGCACCTCCGGCGTGGCATCCATTTCGCCTAGGTACACCGCCACTTCAGAGACGCGGAGGTTGGGGAAGTCTTCCCCCGGGTAGATGTCCACCACCGAGAGCTTGACCTTGCCGCCGAAGAAGCTGTCGTCACCGACCTTGACCTTGGTCTTGAGCGGGATGACCTGCAGCCCGCGGGAATCGGGCACGTCGATCGTTTCGGAGCCGACCTGCTTTTCGGCCTGGTCGTTGTCGAGGGTGTACACATCGATCCGGAGCTGCTTGACGCGGGGGTAGTCTTTGAACGAGTCCTCGTCCTTGTCCCAGCCGCAGACGATGCCCACCTTTTCGACGGTGCCTTTGGGGATCTCCAGAGAAATCCATTCGCCGCGGTTGACCGATTCACCGGGGAGTGACCAAGCGGTCTCTGCCTTGCCGTCGATGGCCGAGCCGGCGTTCCAGGTGTTGGCGCCCTTCTTGTTCTCCGCCTGAAAACTCGACGCCTTTGCGCCCGCAAAAGCCGAATTCACCGAAAGCAGCGCTACCAGTACAAACATCGTCGACCTCGAAGAGCGGGGGAGCGTATCACCACATGGACCCCGCAGGGCAGCCCGCTACTCCGTGACGGTCACCAGCTGCATCTCGATGTCGGTGTGCGAGTCGGTGCCGGTGGGCAGGTGCCCGGCGGGGTTGTTGCCGTAGCTTGCCACGGCCTCGCCGACTTCGTTGATGACCCCATCGCCTTCGGCGTCCAGGTAGGCCCAGAGGTAGACGATGGTGTTGGCCGGCGCGATGAGCGTGAAGCCGAGCGCACCGCCGGTCACGTCGGCGCCGGAGTAGGTCTGGTAGTCATACGAAATGGCCGGGATGTCCGACACGCTGAGATCGTCTTCGGGGCGGTACTTCATCGCCGCGACGTGCACCTGGGCGCTGTCGTCGAGCGCGTCGAAGCCGCCGCCAATCGTCACGTCGCCCGCGAGCAGGACGAAGGGTACCGCTGACGGGTTGGCGTTGGATCCGTCGGGGATCATCAGGGTCGAGTCGGGCATGTCCGCGGTGCCGATCGAGATCGGGTTGAGCGAGGCGCCGGTGCTGTCGACGTAGTTTCCCCACTTGTCGGCCGGATCGATGAGCCCGTTGAAGTTGGAGTCCCAGGCGCCCAGCAGTGTGCCCATGCCGTAGTTCTTCGCAACCCACATCTCATAGGTGCCCTCGGCCCCATCGTCGGTGCGCGTGGGGGTGAACCCGTCGGCGTAGTAGGGGCCCGTACCGTCAGACCCGTACAGAAGCGCCATGCAGCTGCCGCCTGCGTAGGACTCGGTGATCAGGCCGGTGCCGCTGATGAGGACGTAGTCGGCCTTGTCCCACTCGCCGCCGCCGCCGCCACCGCCACCCACCCCGTTGCCCCCGCCGCCGCCGCCGCCCGTGCCGAACTCGTAGTAGGGCACGGGAATATCGACATCGACGCCGGAGACCTCCGCACCGGCCACGACATCGATCACATCGGGCCAGATGCCCATGGGTTCCGTCGTCGCGAGGATGCCGTCCGCCCAGTAGTCGAGCACTGCGAAGATCCGTACGGAGCTGGCATCGACAGGATCGACCTGCAGCTCGTAGGTGTTGCCCTCCGGATCGGGCGAGCGCACCACGTACTGGTCGAGGTACGCCATGCTGAAGCTCTCTTCATCGAGTTTGTACGCCGCGACGAAGATCGCGCCGAAGGGGAAGTCGTCACCGTAGACGGGCTCCCATTCCTGCCAGACCAGCTCGCCAACGGCGTCGTACGTGTACAGTTCCACCTGCACCGTGCCGGTGATGGTGCCGTCCGCCGTGCTGTTGTTCGTATCGCCGGAGTCGGCCGGGATTTCTTCGAGCCCGCTGGACGTGTCCGGGTCGGCGAGCCCGTCGGGCTTGTTGGTGACGTCCTCGGACTCGCAGCCGGCAAAGAGGCCGAGGCCGAGGATCGCGAGCACATTTCGAAGGGGCATGGCAGTTCCAAGAGGACCACCAGCGTATCACACGATAGGCTGGGTCGGCGACCTCCGACAGGATCATGCTCCCCGCGGCCCTTACCCCCCAACGCGCTTGGTTTGGTCGGATCCCGCCCGACGTGCGCCTTTTCCTGGCGTTTCTGGTACTTCTGGCTCCTGTGAAGGCGCTCCAGACGGGTCCACTGCGCTGGATGAACATCGACGGCGGCTACTACACCGAGGTCGCCCGGCACGTGCGCGACGGCCTGGGGCTCACCACCCACGTGTCGCTGAACAACTTCGGCTACGAGTCCTTCCCCCATCCCACGTCCATTTACCCGCTCTGGCCGGTGGTCCTCGGAATGACCGGTCGCGTGGTCGACCTGACGACCGCCGCGCATTGGCTGCCGGCGATTCTCTACTTCGTGTCGATCATCGGTGCGTTTGGCTTCGGTAGGAGCGTTTGGCCGGCGCCGGTGTTTCCAAGCAGCGGCCTCCCCATCAACGGTGGCCATATTGCCGCGGCACTACTAGCCTTCAACCGTCAGTTCATCGTCTTCACGTCGGTACCCTACACCGAAGGGCTCAGTTGGGCGCTCTTCTTCCTTTTCTTCTGGCGGTTGTCGAAGAAGAGCGCGGAGACCTCGGCGATCTGGGGCGTGGAGCTCGGGCTGTGGCTCAGCGCTCTGTACTTCGCGCGCTCCCAGTTCATCGTCATCCCTCTCGCGGTAGGTGGAGCGCTCTTTCTGCGGCTCTGCGTGGGCCCCGATCGGATGCGCTGGCTGCGGGTGGGGGCGACGGCCGCCGCGGTCACCGGCACGGCCCTGGGCGCTTGGCTGGCGCACCTGAGCACCTTCGTCGCCGACCTCGGCCCGACAGCGCTGGTCCGCTTCGATCAGAACCGCGCCAACGACCTGCTCGCCGAGTTTGACGTGATCGTCGAGACCGACGGCGCGCTGGACCTGCTCACGGACCGGCTCTCCGGACTCGGAACAGCCTACTCGCCCGCGGGGGCCCACTCCTGGCACGGAAATGTCGGTACCGCGAACTGGGCGCTGCCGGTCGCGGGCGTGTTCGCGTTGGTGGCGCTGCGCCGGCCCGTTCAGGGTTGGTGGGCGCGGCGGTTGGCTTCGATTCGGTCCGACGACGCGATCCTGCGCGGCGCGATGCTTCTCGTCGCGGTCGGTGGGCTTCTCAGCGTGCACCTCGCCCACAAACACTTCAACGGCGACTGGTACTTTTACCGCCGGCAAGGGCTGATCGCGATCTTCGCGTTCTTGCTCCCGCTGATGTGGCTGCTTCGCCGCAAAGGCGCCGCGGCGCTCTTCGGCGGCGCCATCGTCGCGTCGAGCATCTGGCTTGGCATCTTTGAGGCGGCTCGCCAGATCAAGGCGTCCTACGCCGAAGCGGCCAAGCCAGACCCCTACGCAGACCTGGTTGGCTGGCTCGCTCAGAACAGCGCTGCGGAGGCGCCGATTACCGTGGCATTCCAGGAAGGTACGGTTCAGCGGGTCGCGTGGCGCACCGAACACGTCGGGTACCACTGGTTGTCGACGAAATCGCCGTACGCCGATGTGCGCACGATGTTCGACAAGCTGCACACCGACTACCTCATCTTGGACGCGACGCGACGGGTGAGCTGGCGCTTGTGGCGCGACGGATCGGGCCGTGTCGAGGCGGAGTTCGAACGGGTCCCGGGCTCGCCGCCCACCAACACTATCCTTCGAACTCGGACCCAGACCCCGCCGCCGCCGGTCAGCCGCAAGGTGCTTCTGGTCGGCGTGGATGGCGCGAACTGGAAGGTCATGGGCCCGATGGTCAAACGGGGCGAGCTCCCGACCTTCCGTCGACTGTGGAGCGAGGGCGCGTCGGCCGTGGAACTGGACGCCGCCCAGTCCTCGGTCTGCCCGGCGGTGTGGACGACGATAACGACCGGGCGCAGCGCTGTGGACCACGGCGTCAGTCACCACACGGAGAAGCTGGCCGATGGGACCGAGATCCCGGTGACCAGCAACCGGCGGAAGGTCCCCGCGCTCTGGAACGTCGCATCGGCGCTGGGTGTGAGCGTAGGGCTCATCCATTGGCCGGCCACCTGGCCCGCCGAGCCTGTGCTCGGCACCGTTGTCACGGACCACGACGTGCCCAGCATCAGCCTGTCGGCGGCGCAGGTGGACCAGCTCAGCACGGAGCTTGCCGTCCGCCAGCTCGCGACCGGAGCCAGCGCGCTGACCCTGGTGCACCTCGGGAACATCGACGCCGTCCAGCATGCGGCGTGGGACCGTTTCCAGCCCTTCGCATTCTCCACTCCGGCGGGGGGCGTCGATGCCACCGCCACGACCGTGGAGGGCGCCTACCGTGAGTTGGACCGCGCCGTGGCGGAGCTCATGGCCGCCGCTGGTCCTGACACCACCGTGATCGTGGTGTCTGACCACGGCGCCTCTCCTTGCTCCGGTGCGGCGGCCGGGGCTCCGCCCGGGTGCCACACCAAGGCCAACAAGGGCCTGCTCTTCATCCATGGTCCGGGCGTCGCGGGAAGCGAGCGGCTGAAGGCCAATGAACTGGACGTGTTTCCGACGATGGCCTGGATCGCCGGTCTACCCATTTCGGCCGAGCTGACCGGCCGCCCGCTGAGCGAGGCGTTCCTGTGGGAGTATGCGGCGCGCTTCGGTCGCACCGACGTGCCCGGCTACGGCGAGCGCGTGCCTGGAGTGGTCCCGAGCGGGCCCTCACCCGCGGATGGCGTCTTTTTGGAGCGCCTCCGGCAGCTTGGCGAGATCAAATAGCCGCGGTGCTCACTTCTGGTCGACGATGATGAATTCCACCCGGCGATTCTCGGCGCGGTGGGCCTCGCTGTCGTTGGTCTGAACCGGGCGCATCTCCCCGAAGCCCGCGGCATCGAGTCGCGACGCTTCCACGCCGCGTGCGGCCAGCGCCGCCTTCACCGACTCGGCGCGGCCCTGGGAGAGCTTCAGGTTGGCGATGTCGCTGCCGACGTCGTCGGTGTGCCCTTCGATTCGAATCTTCAACAGCTGAGGATTCGCCACGATGACCTTCGCGATCTCGTCGATGAGGCTGTTGGAGCGCTCCTGAATGGTGACCTTGTTGAAGTCGAAGTAGATGAGGTCCCGGATGCGGATGAAGCCCTTTTCGACGGAGACGCGGCCTTCGTCGGGGCAGCCGTCTTCGTCCTTGTCGCCATCGACATCCTCCGCGTCGTAGGGACAGCGGTCGAGGTCGTCTCCGATGCCGTCGCCGTCGGTGTCGCGGTTGGGGCAGCCGGCGAGGTCCGGACTGCCGGCCTCGATCGGACACTGGTCATCGGCATCAGGCACGCCGTCTTTGTCGTTGTCTGGTTCCGGGCACCCGTCGTTGTCCATGAAGCCGTCGTCGTCTTCGGGGTCGTCCGGACACTTGTCGATGCTGTCTTCCCGCCCGTCGGCGTCGTTGTCGAGCTCGGGGCAGCCGTCTTCGTCTTGGAAGCCGTCCTGGTCTTCGGGGTCGTTCTTGCACTTGTCCAAGCCGTCGGGCACGTGGTCCCGGTCGCTGTCGCGCGACGCGGGGTCGAGGGTCGGGGCGAACTCGACGCCGGCGTACACCCGGAAGTCGGGCGCCCCGATGCCGCCGAAGAGCCCGGTACCACCGCCGAGGCTGACGGCAACGAGGTCCTGGACGAGGAACTTCCCGCCGAGGAGCACTTCCGCCGCGTTCTGCGAGCCTCGCAGCCCGGCAGAGTTCCCGTGCAACTCAACGTTGAGCTCGACCGGGTCGGCCACGCGGACACCGAATGCCGCGCCGTAGGTGAACGCGTTCCCGAGCCGGGTGTCTTGTAGCCGCGCCGGCTCGCGCAAGAGGAGGCCGCCCATCGCCGCGAACCGAACGCGGTAGGCACGGGTGTGGAGCTTGTCGTCGGACCATTCAAAGATGGCCTGCGGTGTGGCCGAGATCGCGCCCTCGCCCAAGAACGCGCTCGGCGTGCCCGACGGGATGCCGACAGGTACCGCCAGGGCCAGACCGACCGGGAAGCGGTCGCGATCGAGCAGCACCGCCTTGGGGGTGACGACGATGTCGCCAACACCCGCCGACGCGAGCTTGGCGGGCGCCCCCTGACCCAACTGGGGCGCTTCGAACCCGTCCTGCGACAAAACAAAGGGTGCATCCACGGTGACGCTGCCGAACCGCGAGATGCCGAGTCCGACTTGCGCGTGGGCCTGGACCCGGCTGTTCACCAGCCCGTCGGCGTCGCTTCCGTCCGGGGAGACCCGCGCGCCTGTCCCATCGACCAGCACGACCGGATCGTCGCTGTAGTCGAACCACAGCCCCGCGCCGAGCTGCATGTTCTGCAACGTCGAGGCGCCTGGAACGACCGTGTACCCGTAAAAGTCAGAGTGGGGGCGGAAAAGCTCGAAGTCGAGGCCGGCGTCTCCCTCTTCCGCGCGCGCCGCGGCCGCGAGCAGCAGGATCAGGTTGCTCATGACGACCGCCGCCGCCGCAAGGCAAACATGCCGGCGACGACCAGAAGTGCGCCGGCTCCGCCCTCCACGACTCCGCACAGCCCGCCGCCGCGCGCACGCGCCGTCGCCGCTGCCTGCGAGCAGGCTTCGAGGTTGTCGATGAACCCGTCGCAATCGTTGTCCACCTGATCGAAGCAGGCCTCCGTGGCGCCGGGGTGCACCTGCGCGCTCAGTGCCACTTGCGACGCCGGGTGCAACTCCGGGTCGAGGTCCATGCAGTCGCCGTCTTCGCCTGCGAACCCGTCGCCGTCGCTGTCGGGCAGGTCGACCACGCCGTCGCAGTCGTCGTCGAGTCCGTTGGAATTGTCCTCCGGGGCGCCGGGGTGGACGGCGGGGTCGCTGTCGTTGCAGTCCACACCATCGCAACCCGGGCCGGCGACCGAGGTAGCTTTGTACCCGTCGGCGTCGACGTCGCATTCGTCGAAGCCGTCGCAGTCCTGGTCGAGCCCGTCGTAGGGGGCGTCGGTCGCGTCGGGGTTGAAGCCTGCGCACTGGTCGATCACCTCTTGCGTGGCGCCGTCGGTCGCTTCCTTGCAGTCGTAGCAGAGGCCGTCATCGGCGTCGATATCGCCGTCCCTATCGCTGTCGCACGGCTCCTTGCAGTCCGTCCAGCCGTCGCGATCGAAATCGACGTCGTCATCGCAACCGTCGCAGTCGTTGTCTTGCCCGTCGAGGCTTTCCACAGCGCCAGGGTACGTGCCGGCGTCGTCGTCGTTGCAGTCGCCATCGACCTCGGTCCAGCCGTCGCCGTCGTCGTCGGTGATGCCGTCGTCGCGAACGCCGTCGCAATCGGCGTCGTCATCTGGTGACCCGTTTGGCGGCTCTACCCCATCGACGGCATCGGGGTGAATGTCGGCATGCTCGTCATCGCAATCGCCCTGGAATTCGGCGTAGCCGTCGCCGTCGTTGTCGACGTTGTACTCGTCCCCACACTGCTCGTTCTCTTCGCCGGGGGTGCCCTTGATCGAGCCCGAGACGATGGTGGTCGACGCGCACCAGTTCAGCGACAGGCCATTGGCCCACTCGTTGTCGCTGGCGTTGGGTTGGCTCTGGTGCCCCGAGTTCGCCGCGGCTTGCCAACCCCATGTCGAGTCCCAATCCACCTCATCCAGGAGGACGCCGTCGTAGGAGATGGTCAAGTGGTCATCGGCGAGCCTCATGTTGAACGAGTGGGTGGTGACCTCGGCCCAGGAGTAGTCCACGGGCACGCCGCCGTTGAGCGCGGTGTTGTCGCTGGCGCCAAAGACGAAGTACGCGCCGGCTTCCAGGGTGATCGGCGGTGACGACGGCAGCGTGAGGGTGGAGTCCTCAGAGGTGACGACCAGCCCGTTTAGGTCCAAAAGATGGCCCGAGTTGTTGTAGATCTCGAACCAGTCGCCGTAGTAGTCGGGCACGGAGATGGGCTCGGCCAGCACCTCGGTGAGGGTGACTTCTCCCAGTGCGGCAGGTGGCACCGCGAGCGCAGGGGAGGCGAAGAGCGCGAGAGCGAGCAGCGTCATCGGGACTTCCACAGGAGGAGAGCAATCATAACGTGGAGGCTCATGGCAATGCGAGATCCAAGCCCTTGAGGTCGCTCTCACTCACGACCACTGACCCAGCGTAGCGCGTCACGACGTCGCCCTTGGGGCCGTCGCCAGCGGCATCTTGATAGGCTTCGATCTCGATGGCGCCGAGCCTGGTCGGTACCCGCAGCTCCCAACTGGGCGAGTTCGTCTCGGTCTTGTAGAGGTGTTTGCGCGCGGATCCGCCAGAGGCGCCGGCCTGGAAGATGTCGATGACGACCTTCTGTTTTGCCGTGGCCCGGACCGCCCCGCTGAGCTCGACGGACGGCCCCGAGGGGATGGCCGGGACGCCTTCGGAGGGCGGAGGCCCGGGTGTGCTCGGCGAGCCCGGTTGCCTGCGGCCGCCGGCGACGAGGGTCAGCTTGGCGCGGGTCTGGACGTCGGCAGCCGCTACCGTCAGCTCCGCAGAGGGTTCGTCGCCGCCGGGGCCGTTGTGGTCGAGATCCTGGAAGGCCAAGATGCTGAAGGAACTCACGCTTGTCGGCACCGGGAAGCTGACGGGGCCGGCGCCCATCAGGCGCACCTGTCCCACCCGCTTTTGGCCGCCTGGCGCGGTGGGGTCCGCCTGGTTCACGTCGATCTGGATCTCTCCCGGGGTCGCCACCACGATGTCGGCCGCGAAGGTGACCGTCGGCCCTGACATGCCCTCCCACGGCGCCTGCGGCCCGCCCCCAGGACCGACCGGCCCGGCGCCTTCGCCGGCGCCCCCGCTCCCGGCTTGCCCGCGGCTCCCGACGACCAGTTGCAGCGTGACGGGGGTGGCGCCGATGCTCGCCACGATCGTCGTCAGCTCCGCATACGGGTCATCCCCCAGGGGGCCGTCCCCATCCCGATCCTGGAAGGCCTCGATGCGAAACTTTTCCAAGGATTTGGGCACCTCCACCGAGACAGCACCGACGATGGGGAGCCGCAGTTGGCCGACCCGCTTCTGGCCGCCCGGGGACGCCGCGTCGATCTCGGCGAAGTCAACCTGAATCGCGCCTTCGTCATCGCTCAGGATCACCGCGTTGAAGGTGACGGTTTCACCCGAATAGCCCGCCCACGGCTCGGCCATGCCCCCGCCCCCGCCGCCCTCGGGGCCCCCACCGGTGGGGACTGGGCGGGCGCCGACCACCAGCACCACCGGAATCGG
Source organism: Deltaproteobacteria bacterium (assembly GCA_947445035.1). Classification (GTDB taxonomy): domain Bacteria; phylum Myxococcota_A; class UBA796; order UBA796; family SXON01; genus SXON01. The sequence goes on along the minus strand of CANFCK010000001.1, from coordinate 280,364 downwards.
CCCCTCGGGAAGGGCGTTGAGGTCGACCTTCAGCGTGGCGTACGGATCGTCGTCGGAGGGCCCGTCCTGAGTGACATCCTGGAAAACCTCGGCGGTGAAGGCGCTCACGGACGTCGGCACCGACAACATCAGCGGCGACTCGGTGCCCTCGACCCGGCCCAGCCGCTTGAGTCCTCCGGGCGCCGCGGCATCTTCCACGACCACGTCGAGCTGTACGGTTCCCGGTTCATGTCCGGTGATCGCGAAGCTGAGCTCGACCTTTTCGCCGGCTTCGTTGGCCCACGGCACGCCGAGCTGACCGGAGCCGGCTCCAGGGTTGTCGGCGTCGCTGCCACCCTCGTAAAAGCGAGGATCGAGCGGGATGGCCCGGTCGGTCACCCGCTCCATGCAGGCGATGGTCAGCAGCAGCGGAAGCACGCCACTGTCTCCGCCAGACCGTCGTTGAGGCTCGTGAGGGCGTAGGCACCCAAACGGGTGCGCGCAAGCCGGTCATCGAGCTGTTTCCTCGGCATTCCGTCCGGCTTGCTCGTATCCCAGGTGATGGCGCCTCGGTAGCCGCAGGCGGCCGCGGTGGTCGCGGCGATCTCCGCGATCGTGCGCTCAATGCTGCTGCCCAGGTTGACCGGCTCAGGCCCCCCACCCGACGCAAGCGCCCGCACGATGAGTGCGGCGGCGTCTTTCACGTAGAGCAGGTCACGTGTCGCCAGGCCGCTGCCCCAACAAGCGACGGTCGCGTCGCCGCCTCGGCGGGCCAGCTCCAAACGACGCACCAGCCCGCCGACGACGTGGGAGCGCACAGGATCAAAGGACTCGCCGGGCCCGTAGAGGTTGGTAGGCACGACGAAGACGCTGTCGAAGCCAAACTCCTGTGCGAGCGCTGCGCCATGCCGCATCAGCATTCGTTTGGCGTGGCCGTAAGGGCCGTTGGTCGGCTCGGGCTCGCCTTCGTAGATGTGGGCCTCGGACATCGGCTGGGCGGCGTCGCGGGCGTACGCGCACGCCGACGAGACGCCGAGCAAGCGCCGGACCCCGGATCGACAGGCGGCCTCGAGTACGTTGGTGTTGGCGAGCAGGTTTCCGGAGAGCGCGCTGGCGGGGTGCGCCTTCATCCAGCCGATGCCGCCGCCGACGGCCGCCGCGTGCACCACGAGGTCGGGTTTTTGCTGAGCAAAGAGTCGGGCGACGGCAGCAGGATCGCACAGATCGGCGTCCCCCCGACCGACAGGAATCGTCACGGCGCGCGCCTCCGAAAGCGCGACGGCGACGTGCTTTCCGAGGAACCCGTGTCCGCCGGTGAGGAGCACCCGGGCTCCGTCGAGGGACAGGGTCTCGGTCCAGGCCGCGTGCATGTTCACACGTTGCTGTACGGGTTGCGGATGCGCACGTGGGAGAGGCCCCCGATCAGCTCGTTGAGCCCCCGATCGATGTCGATCGAGGTGTGGAAGCCGAGCTCGCGGATCCTCGCGTAGCTCACCTCGTAATCCCGCTTGTCCTCGTCGCTGCCAACGTCGGCAAAGTACAGATGAAAGTTCGTCTTCTTCTGGAGGAGCAGCGTGATGTCCTCCTTGGTGAAGTTCATCGACTCGTGGCCGACGTTGAGTACGCGGTCCTTGGCGCGGTCCCAGTGGTCCAGCAGGTGCGGCACCACCCGCGCCATGTCGTGCACGTGGATGAACGTGCGCCGGAAGTGGCGTTCGTACACCAAAAGATAGCGGTTGACCAACGCCTGGTAGGCGAAGTCGTTGATCATCAGGTCCAGGCGCAGCCGCGGTGAGAGGCCGAACGCGGTCGCGAAGCGGAGCGCGACGCTGTTCGGTCGCGACATGGCCATCTGTTCGGCAGCGGTCTTGGTCTCGCCGTAGAGCGAAAGCGGGTTGAGCGGCGTCTCTTCGTCGCAGATGCCGAGCACTTCGCCGTAGTTGCTGCCCGTCGAGAAGTTGATGAACCGAGCCTCCGGCCTGAGGTGGTCGAGCACGGCCCGCGTGCCGTCGAGGTTGGTCTTCCGAGCCTCGTCTGGCCACTTCTTGCACGCCGGGTAGCCGACCACCGCAGCGAGATGGACCACTGCATCGGCGTCGGCCAGCTCGACCTTGAGCGCAGGCACGTCCAGCACGTCACCGTGCCGGAAGCTGAAGTTTGGATGGATGAAGCAGCCGAGGATCGGCTCGACGCCGAACTTCAGGATGTCCACCACGTGCACGCGATGCCCAAGGCTGAGCAGGTGCGGCACCAGGACGCTGCCGACGTAGCCGGCGCCTCCGGTCACGACGATTTTCATGGTGTCCTCCAGGAAGTGATGACCTCGCGCAGCCGGGCGCCGTGGGCGCGTCCGAATGCGTGGTGATTGCCGACGAAGAGCCCCTGCTCGTGTACCTGATCGGCCACCGGCAGCGGCACCGGCGCGCGCGCGCCCGGCACCCGCTCGAATGCGGGCTGGCGAGCCAGGTTGCTCCCCGAAATGGGGCGCGTCTCGATGCGGTTTCGTTCGAGGTGCGCCATGAGCGAGGCACGGTCGCCCTCACAGAGCATCGGGAAGGCGAAGCCCGCGTGCTCAGTGCCGGCGGCTTCTGGGAAGACGGTGACGAGGCCCTGGAGTTCACGGCACCAGTCGGCGTGGTTCTGCCGCCGCCGCGCCAACCAGGCAGGCAGCCGGCGCGCCTGGACGAGTCCGAAGGCGCCGGCGAGCTCGGTGGGGCGCAGGTTGTAGCCGGCGCACACGAACAAAAAGCGCGGGTCGATCTCGGGGCAGCGGGCAGCCCACTCGGCCTTGTCGGCCCGCTCGCGCACCCAGCCGTGCGCGCGCAAGGACCGCAGGGCGTCGGCCAACTCGGCATCGCCCGTGACGACCATCCCCCCTTCGATCGTGGAGATGTGGTGGCTGAAGAAGAAGCTGAACGCCGAAGCGACGCCAAGCCCCCCCACGCGCCGGCCCTGGTAGACGGCGCCATGCGCACCACACGCGTCCTCCAGCACCAGGAGATCGTCGAAGGCATCGACGGCGGCGGCCTGTCCGAGGAGGTGGACCGCGAGCACGGCGCGTGTCTTGCCGGTTCGCGCGGCGCGCGCGGACGCGGGGTCGATGCAGAGCGTGGTGGGGTCGACGTCAACCATGACGGGCACCAGCCCGCACTGCGCAATGGGGAAAAGCGAGGTCGACCACGTCACCGCGGGACAAAGGACCTCATCGCCAGGCTGAAGCCGCCCCAGCTCGACCATCGCGGCCAGCATCAAAAGCACCGCCGAGCTACCGCTGTTGACCATGACGCCGTGGGCCCCGCCGCAAAAGGCGGACCATTCAGCCTCGAAGGCGCGCACTTTTTCGCCCATCGTCACGCGCGTGCTCAACAGCGAGTCGAGCGCGCCCAGCACCTCCTCCGCGCCGTAGGGCGCGAGCACCAACGGGTGGCCATCGGCAGCGTCCGCCTCTTCCAGAGGCAACCCCGCCATCTCCTCCCGCACCAGCGCGGCGATCTGCTCCCGACGAGTCATCCGGCGGGAGTGTAGCACTTGGGCGGGTTGGGGCGGCGGCGGGGGCGGGAAGAGGGAGGCGGCGGTCGTGGCACGGGCGCACGGGAGGCGGTCGCTCCCGCCGCGGCGACCGAGTCGATTCTCCGGGTAGACCCGCCTCTGAGGCGAGAATCGACTCGATCCGGGCGGTGGCTCCCCCGCAGAGCGGCGCCGCCGCCGAAAATCGCACCTTTCATCGCCACCGCCACTTGTCACCAGCCGACGGGGCGCCTACCCGCCTCCGCCATGGAAATCATATCCATCAATTGGACCAATCGTGCTCGGCAACCTGCCTTTCCTGGCGATGAAAGTCGGCGGTGCGTTGTGCGTTAACTCACGATGGTCGCGGGCGATTCCATCGTGCTCTTCGCGGTGGTCGACGATCACGTCCACCTGGTGCTGATGCTGGCGCCTGGGCGGCCCGCCGCGACGCAGGGTGCGCTGACCCGGGTGTTGAACGGCCGGAGCTCCGCAGCGTTCGCGCCTGCGTTCGTCCAACCGGTGACCACGCGAAAACACGTGCAACCCATGGTGTCCTACTGCCTCCGTCAGTGTGGACACCGCGGCCTTCCGGACGATCCCGCCGCGCCGCTGCTCCCGGCGAACAACGTTGAGCTGCGCGCGCTCAGCCCCGCGCGCCTCGTGGCGCTCACGGCGGAGGCCTTCGCGGCGGGTCCGACGCTCCGCGGCAAGGGCGCCGAGGTGGTACAGGTCCGGCGCGTGGCCGCCCAGCTCGCAGGTCGCCCGCGTCCACGGGTGCCCGAGCCAGCCGGTTCAGCGTCACCGCGAGGGCGCCACGCCCTACCTGATCGCCCCCACCGCTCAGAAGTCCTTCCCCTTTCCCCCGCCGGGCGGCGGCTCGCGCTTGGCCAGCGTGATCGTCAGGCCCACGACGTCTTTGGCCGCCACGGTCACCGGGTAACGATCGGCGGCGCCTTGTGGGTCGAGCGGGCCGGGTCGCCCGTCCTTGTCTTCGTCGACGACCGCCTCGATGTACAGCTTTCCGAGCTGCTGCGCGACGGTGAGCGTGAACGGACCCGGGCGGTCGATTCGCGTCGACGCCACCACCCCCGGCTGGGTGCTGTGCCGGGAGTGATCGCCGTCGAAGCCGTCGATGCGGACCTCACCGGCCTTCCACCCGGCGTAGACGATGACGCCGGAGACGGTCACCGTCGGCCCAGATGGGGGCGGCGGCGCGGCGACCGCGCCGCCATTGCCGCTTGGCGCGCCCACGCCCGGAATCCCCGGGCGGCCCCCGCCCGGCGACCCCTCCGGCGCCGCCTTCGGCTGCTCAGGAACGCCCGGCTTGCCCGCCGCCTGCGACGGATTCGCACTCCCGGGCACCCCGATCGCGCCCCCCGGCGGCGGCACCGAGGGGTCCGCCGGAGGCGTGGCGCCGGCCTCACCGGGAACGCCGGGCGCCTGCGCGCCAGGAGCGCCCGGTGTCTGCGCGCCAGCAGCGGGCGGCGCTTCAGGGGTGGAACCCGGCGGCGCGCCGCCGGGCGGCGGCGGAGCCGCGGACGCCGCGGTAGCGGCGGCCCCAGATTGCTCACGGGCTCGCTTGAGGATGGGATCCTCTCCACACGCTGTGACCGTCAACGTCAGGAGCGTGGCGACCATTACAAACAACGGGCGCATCGTTCGGTAGTATAGCGGGTGGCATGGTCCGACTCTTCCGCGTTGTGCTCACCCCCCAAATCCTGCTCATGGTGAGCAAGGTGTACATCCCCGTGCTTTTTCCGCTCACCTTCCTGATCGCGTGTTTGGCCATGTGGCTCGATGCACGCCTGGGATTCGAGAGGGGTATCCTGCCCACGCCGGCCAACTACTGGATCGCGGGGGGGTTGCTCGCCGCCGGTCTCGCGTTCGTCGGCGTGACCTATGCGGAGCTGGTCTTCGAAGGAAAGGGGAGCCCGTCGCCCACGGCCGGCCGCACGATTCATCTCGTTCGCTCTGGCATCTACGCGTATAGCCGCAACCCCTCCGTGATCGGAAAGCTGCTCGGCTTCCTCGCTGTGGGCGTGGCCCTCAACTCGCTGACCTTCGTGGCCATCCTCGCGCCCGTGCTGCTGACCGGCTCGCTGCTGGAAAAAGTGTGGCTCCAGGAACCCCAGCTCATCGCGATCTTCGGCGCGGAGTACGACAGTTACCGCCGCGAAGTCCCCCTTTTCTTTCCCTGGCGCCTCTTCGGCCTGCGCCCTCCCTTCTCTTCGAACTAGGAGCCACACGTGGACATTACCCTTCTCAATCCTCCCGAGCAGCTGCGTGTGTGGGCCGGAATCCCGAAGGCCATGGCCTACGGGGTGTACTGCTTCCCGCCGCTCGGCCTGATGTACATCCAGGCCGCGATCGAAAAGCGCTCCAAGTACGTGGCCGAGATCTTCGATCCGGTCGTCGACGACCTCGACTACCCCGAGTTCGAAGCGCAGCTCAAGCGCTACCCGCTCGACATTGTCGGCATCAGCACCTACACGCACTCGCTGCCCGACGTGCAGATGACCATCAACACGGTGCGCAAGCTCAACCCCAAGGCGAAGATCGTCTTGGGCGGCCCGCATTGCTCGATGTTCCCCGACTACGCGGCGCAGCTCAAGGACGCCGACGCGATTCTGACCGGCGACGGCGAAGACGCGTTCTTGGAGATGGTGCAGGCGTACGACGCCGGTAAATCCTGGGAAGGCATCGACGGCGTGTGGTTCAAGGGCGACGACGGCGAGATCGTCAAAAACAAAGAGCGCAAGAGCACAAAGTCGCTTGACGCCTACCCCTGGCCCGACCGCAGCCGTACCCGCTTTCGCGAGTACTACTTGCCCGGCTGCAAGCAGCCCCTCAACACCACGGCGATCACCAGCCGCGGATGCCCGCATTCTTGCCCGTTCTGCCTCACCTACAAGAAGCAGTATCGGATGCGCGATATCGACAACATCCTCGATGAGATGGAGCACTGCGTCTCGCTCGGCATCACTGAGACCCACTTCATCGACGACCTGTTCACCCCGAACAGCCAGTGGGCGATGAAGTTCTGCGACGGAATCGAGCGGCGCGGCCTGAAATTCAACTGGGGCTACAAGACGACCATCGCCGGCACCACCCGCGAGCAGCTCCGTCGTTGCGCCGAAACGGGCTGCACCAAGATCCACTTCGGCGTTGAGTCGACCAACAACGAGGGTCTCGACGTCTGGGGCAAACACTGCGACACCGACGACGTTCACCGCGTCTTCAAGTGGTGCCGCGAAGAGGGCGTCCGCAGCGTCGCCTACATCATGCTCGGCGGCCCCCACGAGCGCACGATGGCGGACGCCGAGAAGAACATCGACGAGATGATCAAGCTCGACGCTGACTATGCGGTGTTCGCGGTCTTCTCGCCTTACCCAGGCACGGAGTCCTTCGAAGACGGCGCCAAGAAGGGCCTGTTCGCCGCGGATTGCTGGGATCGGCTGATGAAGGACCCGCTGTGCGGCGTCGAGGTTCCGGCGTGCTGGGAGGAGCACCTGACCAAGGAGCAGATCCTCGATCTGTTGAAGATATCCCACCGCAAGTTCTACATGCGCCCCCGCTTCATCGCGCGCACCGCGGCCAGCATTGCCAGTTTCTCGGAAGCCAAGCGCCTGTTGGCCGGCGGGTTGTCGATCTTCAAGCTCGAGCTGCTCAACGGCAAGAGCCGGACGGCGCCGGTTTAGGGGTTGGGGGCGTCCGAAAACGAACGCATCTTCGAACTCGAAGAGATGGTGGCCGACGACCCGGGCGACGCCCTCGCCGGGTTCATGCTCGGGTCCGAGTACCTCAAGGCGGAACGAGCCGCGGAGGCCGTTTTGGTGTTCCGCGGCGTGCTGAGTGCCGACCCGAACTATTCGGCGGCCGGCGCCGGTCTCGGTCGTGCCTTGGAGGCGCTGGGGCTGCTGGACGACGCCCGCGTTGCCTGGACGGAAACTGCAGGAATCGCAGCACGAAGGGGCGACCACATGGTGGCGAAGCAGGCGGAAGCGGCTCGGGAGCGGCTCGGCGCGGGGTGAGGGGCGGTAAGTGCTTGACGGCCCAAAACGCCGAGTAGCGGGGGCCGGCACCAGCCACGAACTGACCGTCGAGCCGCTGTTGCAGGCACTGGAGTGCCCCTTGCCGGCGGAAGTGCCCCTTGCCGGCGGAATTGTGGATCGGGGCGTCGAGGTGGAGGACCCCCGCCGGGTCCACGTGCGTCGCAATGACGAGGCTGGCGACGCCGCCCGGCGCGTCCGAAGGGAGACAGCCACGAGATTGGGTGCGCCACTGGTCGGCCTACCTCTCGGCCGCGTCGAGGTCCCCGTCGCCCACCACGAGCATAGAGAACCGCCACGAGGCGCGGCCGATGGACGCGGGCTGCGCCGGCGCCCAGCTCCCGGAGCCACGAGCAGCTCCCTCGGGGAGGGCATTGCCGAACGCCTCGTCGTCCCCAGCGAGGATCGCCTCGGTCGCCTCGGCGCTCCACGCACCCGCTCGGCCCGTCATCGGGCGAGGTAGGCCCGCGCCTCGCGGTCCGGTTCCTGGCGCTGGATGCGCAGGGCGAAGCCCACCGTGGCCTGGGAGATCGGCGCTTCGGGCCAGGATCGGCGACTCAGGGCCTGAGCCATGCAGAAGGTGATCCAACGCTCCGGATCGTCTGACCACGGCCCACCACCCGAGCTGATCCGGTCGGCGAATACCGCAGCTCGAAGCCCACCAGATCGTAGTCGTCCACCTAAACCGCTCTGGAGTAGGTGACATACGAGCGCAGCTGCGGTGCCGCAGCGTCAAGCTCCTGTTCCAGGGCCAGGAGCCAGGGGGCGACGTCGCCCGCATACGCGACGAAACAAAGCAGGAGCATCGCCCACCCCGAGTGGTCTTGCATTGCCGACGTCGTCGCGACCGACCACGGCGGTTCGCAGGCGGTGGGCGCCGGCCGCTTCGATCCTATGATCCCCCAATGCTGTCCGTCCTCGTGTTTGCCACTGCGGCTCACGCCCTGTCGTGCGAGGAGATCGTCCGGATGCATGAGGTCGGGGTGCCGGCGGAGCGGCCAGCGCCTCCGTTGCCGGTCGCGGCGCCGCCGCCACCGCCGCCTTCACCACCGGCGCCAATCGTCGGGCGGTAGGCCCCCGCGTCAGCCGTTACGGACGCTAGACATTGAACCTGAAGTGCATCACATCTCCATCCTTCACCACATACTCCTTACCTTCAACCTGCATTTTCCCGGCCTGTTTCAGCGCAGCCTCGCTGCCCAACACAACCAGATCGGCGACGGAGTAAACCTCGGCCCGAATAAAACCGCGCTCGAAATCAGTGTGAATGACACCCGCCGCCTGGGGGGCCTTTGCCCCAATGGGAATGGTCCACGCGCGGATCTCCTTGGGTCCCGCCGTAAAGTAGGTCTGCAAACCCAACAGCCGGTAGACGCCACGCGCCAGGAACGCCAGCCCGGGCTCCGCCAGGCCCAGATCGGCCAGGAATACCGGGCGATCTTCGGCTGGTAGCTCTTGAATCTCGGCTTCGATTTTCGCACAGAGGACGACAACCTGCGCACCCTCCGCGGCGGCGCGGGCGCGCACGCTCGTTACGTAGGCGTTGTCGGCTCCGAGACCCCCTTCGTCTACGTTGCAGACATACAGCACTGGCTTGGCGGTGATGAGTTGGGCGTCCTTGACACTGACCCACTCTTCTTCCGTCCACCCGCCGCCACGCGCGGCCTTGCCGTCGTTGAGCAGCTTCTCCATCCGCTCGGCCACGCCGAGGTGGAAGAGCTGCTCCTTGTCGCCGCTTTTGCTGCCTTTGCGGTACTTGTCGACGCGGCGGGTGAGGCTCTCCAGGTCGGCCAGGGCCAGCTCGGTGTCGATGGTGTCGATGTCGCGGAGGGGGTCGGGGTCGCCATCGACGTGGATGACATCGGGGTCGTCGAAGCAGCGGACGACGTGGAGCACGGCGTCGACCCCGCGGATGTGCCCCAAGAACTTGTTGCCGAGGCCGGCGCCGGTGCTGGCGCCGCGGACGAGGCCGGCGATGTCGAGCAGCTCGACCGAGGCGGGGAGGATCACCTTGCTCTTGATGATCGCGTTGATCTGGTCCAACCTTGGGTCAGGCACGGGGACCACGCCAACGTTGGGATCGATGGTGCAGAACGGGAAGTTCGCGGCGGCGGCCCCGGCGGCGGTGAGCGCGTTGAAGAGCGTGCTCTTGCCTACGTTTGGGAGACCAACGATACCTGCCTGCAACGCCATGGGAACCTCGACGGCCCGGGTGCTAACCGGTCAGCACGCTCCTGGCGGAGCCTCAGCGCCGCGCGCGCCCGTCAACGGCTCGTCAGATCGGAACGGGTGTGGCGCCGGGTTGTCACCACCGACAGCCCCGAGGCCCGATGTCCCGCATCCAGAAGAGCGCCCAACCAGACGTCGCGCGCCTGTTCCGTGCCATGCTCCTTACCTTCGCGCCCTCCGGTTCGCGGATGAGCCCTACGGCAGCGTCGATGGCTACACCTGGGTGGTGTCCGGGCGCTGAACTACGCCAACGCCTCCTGGACGGCCTCGCAGGGCTCACCGATACATGTGACCCACAACTGATGCACGGCGCGCGTCGCGGCAACGTGGAGCAGGCGCCGATGATGCGGTCGGGCCGTCCACACGCCGAGGCTGGCGCCGACGACCACGACGTAGTCGAACTCCAGCCCCTTGACTTGTGATACATCGACACAGTCAACACCCGGCGCAAAGGCAAACTCCTCCTCTTCTACCAGGCGAAGCTCGGGAAGCTCCATCCGTTCCAGCCCTTCGTAGTATAGCCGTGCCGTCGCCGCATCCAGCGACACCAACGCCACCGACGCATTGGGCTCTTCTCGGAGCAGCGTCCGCAGCGCGATACCCAACGCATCGACACATGCTCCATGCTCGGCGAAGGTCATGACCTCCACCGCAGGACCGTCCCGCATGGTCTCCGGCGCACTTTCCTGCTCGGCGAGCGGGCCCAGTACCGCGCGAGAAAAAGCGGCGATGGGCGCGGTAGAGCGGTATGAAATCCGCAGCGTGCTCAGCTCGGTCGAGGCGATGCCGAGCCCCAAGAGCAGGTCCTGCCACCGCAGGCTGCCGCCCTTCTCCATGATGTGTTGCTGTGTATCGCCGGAGAGGGTGATACATTGATGCTTATCACACATCGCGAAGAGCACGGCGATCTCCATGGGGGAGAAGTCCTGGACTTCATCCACGGCGATATGAGAAAATCGCACCTGGCTGCCGTCTCGCGCCTTCATGTTCCCGACGCGGAGCTGCCAACAACGGAGCAAAAGCGCATCGTCTTCTTCGTCCAGCCAGGTCTCGGCGTTCTTCTCGCCGTCGGCCCGGGCCGCGAGCTGAGCCTGTTGGGATCGCGCCCATAGGATCGCGGTCTGGACGTCTTGGGGAGGAATCCCGCTCAGCTTCCCAAGGATGGCGCTGTCGCCGACCAGCGCCTTCCAGTCGTCGACGGCGCTGGCCCCGGTGGGTGGTGCTTGCCGGCCGCGGACCAGCTCTTCGAGGAGGCGCGGGAGTTCGGGATGCAGCTTGATGCGTGATACAACGCTTGGTGTATTGGCGTTGGTGTGGTTGGGCAGCCCGGGAAAGTGGCGCTTGACCAGCGCCCGCGACATGTCGGACCAGGTGGCGACGCCGACGCCCTTGACCCCGAGCGACGGGAGCACCTTGCCGACGTAGTCGCGAAGGGCGCGCCCCCAGACGACGACCAGCATCTTGTGGGGAGGAAAACGGCTGGGGGTCTGGTAGGCCAGCCACGCGATCCGGTGGAGCGCGACCGTCGTTTTCCCGGAGCCAGCCCCGCCGCGGATCACGACCGGGCCGCTGTCGGCCTTGCTGATGAGCTCGAACTGCTCGGGATCGATGAGCGCGGCGATGTCGGGGAGGTGTTTGTCCTGGCGAAGCGCCTTTCCAGTCGAAAACGCACTTTTACCGGTCCCCGCCTGCTTCTCGGGCTTCGGCGCCAGCCGTGGGGGGGCCTGCCGGACGGTGGTCCACTCCATGCCCTCCTTCAAAAAGCTGCCTTGCGGGGAGGTGACCCGCTCTAGTTCGCCCTGGCGGATCGACACGCTGCGACGGGCGAGCAGACGCCCTTCCACCATGCGTTCGCCGAACTCTTCCTCGTACTCGTCGCCCTCCTGGTACCGGTAGTACACCCGGGAAACGGGCGCGTGCCGCCAGTCGACGATGCGGAGGCCGTCCTCCAAACAGGTGGCCTTCCCCAAAAGCACGTCGAAGGTGCGACCGTCGGTGTTGAGGCGCATGTGGGCAAAATAGGGGCTCAGCGGGTCGGGACGCTCGGTCGGCCGGCCGCGCCGAAGCTGCTCCAAAAGCCTGACCAGATGTTCATATTGTTGCTCAAAGGCACTTTTATCGTCGGACTTTCCACCACGGATCTGCTCCTGGATGTGTTGGAGTTCGCCGATGATCTCGTCTTCCGAGGCGTAGGTGCGGCCGGCCGCTCGGCCCAAGCGCTCCGTGGCTTCTTCGAGCAGTTGCAGCTCCTCGCTCACAATCGGGGGTGTTTCGGGCATCAAGTGCGCTAACCGCCGGGCGCGCGGTGGCAAGCGGCGCCGGGTACTGCGTACTGAGACTGTGCGCTTGCCGACGCGGTGGTGACCCTGTCCTCGGCCCTTGGCGTGAGCCACTCCACCATCAGCGGTGCGCTCCACGTGTAGGGCTCGCCGTTGAGGGTGAGCGCCCCATCGTGCGCCAACTGGCTGAGCTGGGGGAGCGGGATCGCCGCGCCGTCGCGGAGCAGCGCTTCGAAATGACCCTGCTCGGCGGGGTCCACACAGCGAAGCTCCTTTCGGACTGCAAACGCGACGTGCAACCACGCCGGGCGCATCGCGACGCCCATGAGGCCCAATCGTTCGGCTACGCGGCGGTGGAGCTCGCCCACTTCGCGCACCAGGCCAAGGCCGGGTACCTCCTGCCCCGGTAAGGGCGGACGACCGGCACGGAACGCGCCCAGCGGGTGGCGTAGTGTCAGCCAATGGACGAACAACACCGGCTCCGTGCCGACGGTCCCCCGCGCCAGAACCGACTCGGCGAGCAGGTGTTCGGCGTCCTGTGCGGTACCGTAAAGCCGAATCCGATCGCCCAGCTCGGCCCGGTCGAGGTCCACGCGCAGGGCTGCGTAGCCGAGGCGCCGGAGCGGGAGGAGCAGGCCGTACCGCTCCAGCGACAGCTCCACCGCGCTTCGGGTGTAGACGCCGAGCAGCCGGGTGGCGTCGGCGCGTCGTGGGCCGAGAAGCTCGTCAAGATCGCCATCCTCGAGATCGATCTCCGGGGCGAGTGTGGCCGCGATCCGCCGAAAGCGCGCCCGGAGCGGATCGAAGTCAGCGGGGATGGCGACGTGGGAGTGGCCGGCCAGAACCAGCGCGGTCCCGGCGAGCGTGCGCCAGGCATCGGCGCGATACCCGCCGCCCGGGAGCCAGACGCTCGGCGCCCCTGCGAGCTTGTCGAGAACGCGCTCATCACGGCGTCGACAGCCTGATTCGGACACCGCGAGACGTCCGAGCGGGTCGCCGTCGCGGATGTCCCCGCCGGCAATGACGAAGGTGAGCGACGCGCTGGGAAGTCGCGCGAGCAGCCCGTGAAGCGCCGAGAGGTAGTCGACGTCGCCGGCCCCGGCGGCGAGCACGATCTCGTCGACATTTGGCGGGGACGGCCACCCCGGTCCGGTGATCGAGCCGATCCAAACGCCGTCCGGAAGGCACGCCGCGATGCCGTCGGGAGGGTGGGCGTCCAGGTCGAGTATCGCGACGCTGCCCGCGAAGCCGTCCGCGCGCAGCACCGCCAGCGCAACCGCCACGTCGTTGATCGCGCAGAAGCCGGCGCCGCGGTTGGGCATTGCGTGGTGGAAGCCCCCCGAGAGGTTCAGGACGGGGCCGCCATGGTCGATCGCCGCCCGCGCCGCCAGCAACGTGCCGCCGCACGCCCGGCGGAGGCTGTCCAAAAGTGCATCGGCCGGAATATCCCAGGCCTCTACCGCGAATATCGACGCCAGCGGCTCCGGTTGGGTGATGCCCTCGAGCCACTCCGGGGTGTGCACGCGGCCGAGGTCGGCCCAGCCGACGCGCTCGGGCGTCAGCACGTCCGCTTCCCGAAGTACGCCCAGCTCAACAAGCGTGTCCAAAACCAGCTCCGGACGTCGAGGATCAAGACCTGTTCGCGCGTGAAGGCTGGTCAGTGGCAGCCGATACTCGGCATGCCACACCACGCGGGGCGCGCCGCGTAGCAGGCGGCGAAGGGTTCGTGTCCAGCGCGGCACGGCGAAGGTATAAGCACCGGTGAGCCTGAGCATCGTTCGCTTCGCCGACGCCGCCGTCCAGCCTTGGAAAAACGGCGGCGGCGTCACCCACGAGCTGTGGCGCGTGCCGGCTTCCGGTGAGTTCAACCTGCGTATGTCCATCGCGACGGTGGCGAGCGACGGCCCGTTTTCGGTCTTCCCCGGGATCGACCGTGTGCTCGCGCTTTTGGAGGGGAACGGCTTTGGTCTATCGGGGCCGGCCGGCCGGCGAACGGTCACCCTGCCAGGGCAGTCCATCGAGTTCGCGGGCGAAGAGGAGTGGGCGTGCGCCCTGTTGAATGGCCCGGTGCGTGACTTCAACGTGATGGTGCAGAGGGGGTTGTCGGTCCGGGTGAGCCGGATCGGGGCCGGCTTGCTGCCGCAGGGGGACTGTTTCGTTCTCGCGCTTGTAGACGGCATCAAGGTCTCGTCGGCGTGGGGCGGGGACACGTTGAACCGGTACGATCTGGGCCGCTGGGCCGAGATCGCGGGGGCCGCGTACGTTGCGGCTCCGGAAGGCGGGGCGCTGTTGGTGGAGGTGGGCGGGTACCGGGCGACTGACCACGCGATGCTCTCACGCGATAAGCCCCGCCGATGCGAACCGTCTTCTTCGTAGCGCCCTACCTGATGGACGCCACCCTCAAGTACGTCGCCGCCGCGGCCAGCATCCCCGGCATCCGGCTGGTGGTGCTCACGCAGGACTCGGCCTCGAAGCTGCCGGCAGGCGCACTCCACTACACGGTGGCCAACGGGCTCGATCCCGAGTGTCTCGCCGCCGCATGTCGCGACGTCATACGCACGACCGGCGGCGCCCACCGGATCATCGGCATCCTCGAAAACGCTCAGGAGGCGATTGCTCGCACGCGCGAGCTGCTCGGAATGCCCGGGATGGACCTCGCGACCGCCGAACGTTTTCGCGACAAAGGCGTGATGAAGAACACGCTGCGGGCCGCTGGCGTTGCCTGCGCCCGGTTCGCCCGGCTCCATTCCGCCGCCGATGCCCGTAAGTTCATTGCCGAGGTCGGCTTTCCCGTGGTTCTCAAGCCGCCGGCCGGCGCCGGTTGCCGGGGGACCTATCGGGTGAACAACACCGCGGAGCTGGACGTCGCCCTCGCCGAGAGCCAGCCGAGCCCCGCTCGCGAGGTGCTCGCCGAGGAGTTCGTCACCGGCGACGAGCACAGCTTCGACACCATCGTCATCGACGGCGAGGTGAAGTTCCACAACATCCTGCGCTACCTGCCTGGACCGCTCGACGTCACCCGAAACGAGTGGATTCAGTGGTGCGTGCTGGCGCCGCGCGACATCTCGGGTCCGGAGTACGATCCCATCCGGAAAGTGGGCGTCGCGGCTGTGAAAGCCCTCGGCCTACGAACCGGTATGACCCACATGGAGTGGTTTCGCCGCAAGGATGGCAGCGCCGTGGTCAACGAAGTCGGGGCCCGCCCGCCGGGTGCGCAGTTCACGACGGTCATGGGCTATGTCTACGATCGCAGCCTGTACCACGCGTGGGCCCAGGCGGTCATCGACGAGCGGGTGGACGGGCCCTTCGAGCGGAAGTATGCGGCGGGTTGCGCCTACTTTCGCGGTCCTGGCCAAGGCCGCGTCGCCGGAATCGATGGTCTGGACGAAGCGCAGCGCAAGGTCGGCAAGATCGTGGTGGAGACCCAGTTGCCAGTCGTGGGCGCCAGCAAGGCGTCGGGCTACGAGGGTGACGGGTTCGCCATCGTGCGCCACCCCGACACGGAGGTGGTGCAGGCCGCGCTCCGAACCCTCATCGAAACGGTCAAAGTCCGGTACGTCTGAGGACCACGTCCCCGTCCCCAACCCTCCCCCTGGAGCCGTCGTGCACGTCTTGTTCATGGCCCCGAACTTCCCGGCCAACCAACGCTTCTTCGTGCGCGCCCTCCATGAGGTCGGCGCCAAAGTCACCGGGATCGGCGATACGCCGCCCGAGTACCTGGACTCCGAACTGAAGAGTTGGCTACACGGATACGAACACATCGCGTCGATGGCCAATGAGGGCGCACTCATCGACTGCGTCCGGAAAATCCAACGGCGGGAGTGGGTAGACCGGCTGGAATGCACGGTCGAGGCGATCATGACGCCGACCGCAGCAGCACGGTCTGCCTGCACCATTCCGGGACTCACGCCGGAGCAGGTAACTCTCTGTCGCGACAAGTCGGTCATGAAGCAGTTCTTGCGCAATCGCGGCATCCCCTGCGCCCGCAGCGCCGAGGTCGAGGCGGTGGCGGACGCCTTGCGGTTCGTCAAAGAGGTGGGCTACCCGCTCATCGTCAAGCCGCGGGACGGCGCCGGTGCCTCGGGCACCACCCGCGTGGAAAACGACGATGAACTGATGGTCGCGCTCGGCGAAGCGGGCCTCGGCCATCGGCCGGCGAAGGTGATGATGGAGGAATTCATCACCGGGCACGAAGGGTTCTACGACACGCTGACGGTGGATGGAGAGGTCGTTTTCGAGGCGGTCTCGCATTACTACCCCAACGTCCTTGAAGCGATGCGCACGCGCTGGATCAACCCTTATATCGTCACCACCAATCGGGTGGACGCGCCGGGATACGACGAGCTGAAGGTGATGGGCCGGAAGGTCATCCGCGAGTTGGGACTGCACACCTCACCGACACATATGGAGTGGTTCTACGGGCAGAAGGGCCTCGCCTTCTCGGAGATCGGCGCCCGCCCTCCGGGCGTTCGTTTCTGGGACCTGTACTGCTGGGCCAACGACATGGACCTGTATGTGGAGTGGGCCAAGGCGCTCTGCAAGCGTGAGGTCCGCCCGCAACCGAGCCGCCGATTCTCGGCGAGTCTGCTCTCGCTGCGCCCCAGCGGCGACGGTCGCATCCAAGGCTATACCGGCCTGGACGAGGTCCAGAAGGAAGTCGGGCGCTACATCGGCGAGGCCCACCTTCCGCCGGTTGGAAGCCGGACTGCCGACGTCGGCGCGGGGTACATGGGGCATGCTTGGATGCACTTGCGTCACCCCGACTACGACGAGTGTCGCAAGATCACCGAGTACGTCGCCCGGACCGTCCGTGTGTGGGCCGGCTGAGCCGTTGAGCGCACGGCCCAACGTCGTCCGCCGCGCCATCATCTGGTGGTTTCGGGCGCCGAACAACCCATTCGTCACCGTCAATTTCGCCGTCGACGCCACGGCTTCGCGCGCGTATCTGAGGATGCTCGCCGCGGGCGGCCGGCGTGTGACACTTACCCACCTCGTCGCCGCCACCATCGCACGAACGTTGACCGAACACCCCTACGCCAACGGGCGCGTGGTGGGCCAACGCATCGTGCTCTTGCCCAACGTCGGCATCGCGATGCCAGTGAACCTCCTCGGCAGTGACGGCCTGGACCGCGAGCTGTCGATGGCCTCGGTGGAGAACGTCGACGGGATGACGCTCGCCGCGCTTGCGAACGCGACCACGAAGCGCACGGGCGCCGAGCGAGAGGGCAAGCCGGCCCACCCGCTCATCAAGAGTCTGATCGCCGCTGGCGAGGCGCTGCCACACTCACTTTTCAGGGTGTTCCTCCGCGGGTTCGACACCGCCGCGAATATGTCACACGTCGGCGATCGGGTGTTTCGGGCGGCCGGGGTCACCACGGCGCTCTCCAACGTCGGCTCCACGATCAAAGGGGTGGACGGCGTGCTTTTCCGCGGTGCTGACGTGCAACCGCCGTCGCGCTTGTTGCAGGTGGGGACCTTCTGGGGCACGAGCACCATCCAGGACGAGGTGATCCCCATTGGCGGAACTCCCACCATTCGGCCGATGTTGCCGGTGCTCTTTCTCTTCGATCACCGGCTTTTGGACGGCGTGCGCGGGTCGCGGATGATTCAGAGCTTCTGCACCGCCATGCTCGATCCCGAGGCGGCGTTCGGGGCAGGCGGGGAGCGGTTGATCGGTCGAGGGTGAGCGGGCCGGGACCACGCGATCCGCATTGCAAGATCACATAGGTTCAACCAGCCCCTCGACCGCGGTAGCGGCTTCCGCCGGCCGCCGCTGACGCGGGAACCGAGCGTCCCCCCAAAAAAAGGCGCGCTCGCGGGGAGCATGGTGCTTTTGGCCGCGGCTCCGCGTCGGCCCGACTGACTGCGCCGGCGCTCAGCCCGGAACCAACCTCAACACCACGATCTCGGGCGGACAGGCCACCCGCAGCGGGGCCACCGACCAGCCGATGCCGCGACTGACGAAGAGCCAGCTCGGCTCCCGCCGGTACCAGCCCCAGGGGTAGGCGCCGCTGGCACGAGGTAGGAAGAAGCCGCCGAGGCCGGGAACCACCACCTGCCCACCGTGGGTATGTCCTGCCAATACCAGCGGCACCCCCGGCCGGGCGATCTCGTCGAAAAGCGCCGGAGAGTGCGTCAGCGTCAGCGTTGGCCGTGCAGAATCGACCCCGTCGAAGGCCTTCGCGAGGTCCGGACGCCCCGCCAACAGATCGTCAGTGCCGACGAGTTGGAGCGGCCCGAGCTCGACGCTCTCGTCCAGAAGCAGCGGAATCTTGTGTCGGCTCAGCGCGTACCGCCAGGTGTCCGGCGGCGCCTGGGCCCAGTACTCCCAGTTCCCCATGATCGCGTAGGCGCCGAGCTGAGCGGGAGGGAGCGCGTCGAGAAATTGATCGAGCGCCTCGCGACGCCAGCCGCGCGTGACCACGTCGCCGGTGAGCACCACGAGGTCCGCCGCGAGCGCGGAAATCTGCGCGCACAAGGAGTCCAGTGCACTGTCGCGACCGCGAAGGTGTACGTCGCTCAGTTGCAGCACGGTGAGCGGCTCGCGGAGCCCCGACACCGCGCAGGTGTGCTCGACGACCTGCCAGGCGGTAAGCTGGTTTGCACCGGTCGTCGTGCTCGCCAGGATGCGGGTCCCCCCTGGCGCCTGCGCGGGCTTGACCCGGGTGGAGGGTGGAAACAGGTCGCCACGCCGCACGCCGCGGGCGATGCCACGGGCGTATCGGTACGCCTCGCTGGGGTTCACGCGTTCATTCGAAGCGGAAGCTCGTCTGGGTAGCGAAGACGTGGGTTTCCACCGACGCCGCCACCAGCCGGTCCCGCCACGGGGTCACCAGCTCGGTCGCCAGGCCCAGCTCACGACGTTCGCCGTTGGTGAGCTCGGCAAAGAGGACGCGGTTGGGACCGAAGCGCGGCAGATGCCGAATCACGCCCGCGCCCTCACCGTACGCCATCCCCACCACGGTCCACTCCGCGTTCCCGAAGCGGGCGGCGGCGCGGGACAGCCACTGCTCGTCGGTGGCCGCGTGCAGGCTCAGGTCGAGGTGCAAGAGGCGCGCGCCGTCGGGGAAGGTCAGCTCGACGATCCAGGGTTCACCGCCCGGGCCGCGCACCTGATCTTTGAGACGCCGCAACGACGCGCGGGGCTTGGCTGCGGCGACGCTGGCCTGCAGCCACTGCCCGACGGGCCCGGCGTTCCCGCCCGCCGGCGCGTACAGCATGCCGTCGATCTTCAGGTCGTCGACCGTGCGCGGGCCGCTGCCGCCGGTCACCTTGCCTTGCCGGCCGAGGAACTCGAAGATGGGGTCGGGCGCCACGATGGTGAGCGTGCGCCCCGCCTTGAGGGCGGCGACGGTGCCCCGCAGGCGAGTCGGCGCCGGGCCCGTCAGGATGACGATGTCCGCCTCGGTCGGCTCACACGCAGGATCAAACAGGATCGTCCGCCCGCGCCGCTCCAGGCGCAGCTCGGCGAAGTCGCCATGGATCAGCTTCAGGCGGTAGGGATAGTCGTACTCGACGCGGGCTATGGCATCACCTCGGCAATCACGTTCATAGCCGTTTCCAGGTCGGTTCGGGCCACGACCAGCGGCGGTGCGAAGCGAACCACCGTCCCGTGTGTGTCCTTGCACAAAATCCCCCGCGCCATCAGCGCCTCGCACACCGGACGCGCCGGTCCACCGAGCTCCACCCCGATGAGCAGGCCCCGGCCCCGCACGTCGACCGGGGTGCGGAGCCCACGCAGCTGCTCTATGAACCACGCCCCGTTCTTCGCGGCCTTCTGCGCGAGGTCTTCGTCCACCAGCACGTCGAGCGCCGCCAGCCCGATCGCCGCAGCCAGGGGGTTGCCTCCAAAGGTACTGCCGTGGTCCCCGGGGGTGAACACGTCCATCAGCTCGGCATCCGCGCAGAAGGCGCTCACCGGGTACAGCCCGCCCCCCAGCGCCTTCCCTACACACAATCCGTCTGGACGGATGCCCTCGTGCTCAAACGCCCACGTGCGCCCGGTGCGACAGAGTCCAGTCTGGATCTCGTCCAGGATGAGGAGCACTCGGTGTTTTGAACACAACTCACGAACCCTGGCAAAATACCCTGCGGGCGGGACGATCACCCCGCCCTCTCCTTGAATCGGCTCCAATAGAACGGCGGCCGTGTTCGGCGTGATGGCCGCCTCCAACGCCCCGATATCCCCGAATGGAACTGCGGAGAAGCCTGGCGTGAACGGTCCGAATCCGAGACGGTACTGCTCTTCGGTGCTGAAGCTGACAATCGTGGTCGTGCGGCCATGGAAGTTTCCGTTGGCCACGATGATCTCGGCCCGATCCATTGTGACACCCTTGACGGTGTGCGCCCACTTGCGCGCCGCCTTCAGCGCGGTTTCGACAGCCTCCGCCCCGGTGTTCATCGGCAGGACGCGCCCGAACCCGCTGAGCTGGGAGAGTCGCTCCAGGAAGGGTCCGAGCTGGTCGTTGTGAAAGGCACGGGACGTCAACGCGATGCGGTCGAGCTGGCCGCGTGCCGCGGCGACGATGCGGGGATGCAAATGACCCTGGTTGACAGCCGAGTAGGCTGAGAGCATATCCAAGTACCGTGTACCCGCGTCATCCCAGACCCACGCGCCCTCCCCGCGGACAAGCATGACAGGGAGCGGGTGGTAGTTGTGGGCGCCGTAATGATCGGCGAGGTCCATGCGGTTCATGGCAAGGTGCTATCGTGATGGGCTACAGCGGCCCAATGCTCACCCTCCTGCTTCTCGCGTGTACCGACCCTGTCGCCCCGCCGCCCCTCGAGCCCGCGCCGAACGCGGCAGTGGCGCCGCCCCTGGGCTCTTCGCCGCCACCCCCTGGCGCCCCGCCGCCGGCTGCCACCGCTCCGACCGAGGGGGGTGGCTTGCCCACCGCCCTACTTCCGGACGGCACGCTGCCGCCGTTGACGACGGCCCCGGCGTTGCTCCCCGAGGTCAAGGCGCTGCAGGGCGAGGTGGGCAAGGTACGCCTCGCTGGGCCGGAAGCGGCGCAACCGATCGGCAAGTCGGTCAACGCCGTGACGGAAAAGCTGGGCCTCGTCGTCGAGGCCGTCAGCGCGGAAGGCAGCAAAGAGAGCCTCGCGGCCGTCAAGAAGGGCACGGCCGACTGCGCCGTCTTGGGCCGCGCGCTCCGGCCAGACGAATCCGACTACGTCGCGACTACTATTGGCTACGACGGCGTGGCCCTCATCGCCGGTCGCGACAACGCCATCAAAGGGCTGACCACGGCGCAAATCAAGGGCATCTTCGGCGGCACGATCACCTCCTGGGCCGAGGTCGGGGGGGCGGCAGACACCGTGAACGTCTACCGTCGGCCCGACGGAAAGACCGCCACCAAGCTCTTTGAGGAGCACTTCGGCCTCGCTGGTACCGTGGTGACGTCGGCCACGATCGTCGACAACGAGAAGGAGTTGGCCACTACCGTGGGGGGCGACAAAGACGCCATCGGGTACGTCAGCCTCGCGGGCCTGCGCGCCCAGGGGCTCGAGGGCGTGAAGCTGCTCGCCATCGATGGCGTCCAACCCATCGTGTCTGAAATCACCGCCCAACGTTACGCGCTGGTCCGCCCGATCTCGATTGTCACCAAAGGCGCGCCGACGGGGGCCACCAAGACCTTCGTGGAGTTTCTGACATCGAAGACGGGGCAGGCGGTCGTGGCGCTGACGTATGCGCCGGTGCGGTAGGGCCGCGTCCGCCCCTACCCGAAAATCCGCGCCCTGGGCAGCTCTGTCATCAACACCTTGAGGTGGTCCATCCCCACGGGCCAGCTCGCCGCTTTGCGCTCGCCGCCGATGCGTTGGCCTTCCTTGGTGGGGACTTCGTCGATGCGCCAGCCGCGCTGCATGGCACGAATGGTGATCTGGTATTCGATGGGGAACCGCTTGACCGTGGTGTCCAGCTCTAAAAGTGCGCTGCGGCGCAGCGCCCGGAATCCGTTGATGGTGTCATAAACCCGCGGGCCGGTGTAGAATAGGCCGTTTGCCACACGCGAGAGGGTGTCATTTACCCGGGCGCGCAGACGGAGGGTCTCGCCGTCTTCTTCGTTCACCGCGCCAGGACCGAACCGACGGGCGATCGCGACATCCGCCCCATCGATGAGGCAGTCATCCAACCGCACGATGTCGTCCGGGTCTTCGTTGCCGTCGGGGCTGAAGAACACCAGGCGTTCGCTGGAGACGGCCTCGGCGGCACAACGGAAGGCGACCCCCCGGCCGCGAATGGGCTGGACGACGACAGGGATTCCCCGCTCGCGGAAGAACTCCTGGGTGCCGTCGGTGCTGCCGCCGTCCAGGCCGACGACCTCGCGGAACTGGCCGATGGGGAGCCGATCCCACAGGGCACGGCACCCGTCGATCTCGTTGAGGGTCAGAAGGATGAGGGCCGAGTCGCGCATGGGCGGAGTCTACTTGACCAGGCCCCCGGAGACCAGGAACTGCGCCATCCCTTGGGCAATCACTCGGTTGCCGGCGGCGTTGGCGTGGCCACGATCCTGAGGGAAATACAGCGTCTCCGTGGCGGTGCGGCGCTCGATTTCGGGCTGTGGATCGTGGATCGGGACGTTCAGTTCGGCGGCGGCGGCGTGGAGGATGGCGCGGTGGCCCTCGGTGTAGCCGCTGCGCTCCAGCGGAAAGCCGAAAAGCGCGAAGTGGGCGCCGACGGCCTCGGCGCGCGAGGCGAAGGCGCGGATGTTCGCCACGTACTGGTCGGACGGGATCCGGTGGACTTCGCCACCCGCGACGTCCTTGCGCTCGCTGCGCCAGGAGTCGATGGCTTCCTTGAGGAAGAGGTAGGCCTTGAGCCGGTGCAGGAGGTTCTGCTTCAAGAAGTCCGCGTTCTGTTGCAGGAGCGCCTGGCTGCGGTCGCTGTACTGAACCATGCGCGAATCTTGGACCAAGTACCCGAAGACCACCACGTCCGGGGCGTACTGGGCCAGCACCTTGTCCCACAACCAAAGCCCCTGGAAGCTGGTGTAGCCGGGCTGGCCCGCGTTGATGACTTCGACCTTGTGCCCTTCAGTGTTGAGGATCGACTCGAGCTGAGCGGGGTAGCTCTCGGCGTCGTCCACCCCCCAGCCGAAGGTCGTGGAGCAGCCGAGCGTCATCACGCGAAAGGTCCCGGCCGGCTTTTGCACTGTGTGCAGCGGCGTGCGCAGGCCGTTCTGGTCAGTGCTGACCCGGAAGGTGCCGGCGACTTCTTTGTGGGGCTGCGCCTCAAGGGTCAGGTTGGCGGGCTCGACCCAGTAGGCCTTGTCGTGGATGAAGCGGGCATCCGCCGGAATCTTCGGCCACCCCGACCCACGCAGGTAGCTTTCCAGGCCGCCCACCAAGAGCACGATTGGCAAAAACGCGAACACGAGCCGCCGGCCCGCGGAGGGCCGCCGCCGCGACTTCGCCACCCTACTGTGCCGGTTCGACGGTGATGGCGACGCGATCTTCGATCGTCGCGCTCTTGAAATACCTGTTGTCGTAGTAGGTGGTGTCGTTGATGGTCCAGGACAGTTGGCCGTTGCTGGGCGCGCGGAACTCGTTGGCCGCGCCGATGCCGAAGGTGGTGACGATACCGTCGTCACCTGTGAATCGGCCGACGAGCATGCCGACGTTGCAGCCTTCGATGTTGCAGGGCAGGTCGGCGCCGGTGGCCTTTTCGCCGGTGCCGGCCACAGTGATCCACTCGCCCTTGTCGCTGATTCGGTATTTGTCAGACACGGTCGCCGAGATGCGAACGCGGTCGCCCGAGCAGACGGTGACGCTGCGGTACCACGAGGTGGTGATCTCAAGGTAGTCGAACATGGTGTCGACCAGCGGCGACATGCACTCGCCCGCGGTGAGCTTGGCCGAGAGCGGGACCAGCCAGCCCTTCCACGCGTCGAGGCCACCGCCCTTCATGAACGCCCGACACTGGTCGAGGTTGGACTTGGCGATGGTCTCGATGAGGACGGGGCGGCCGAGCAAAACCGTCTCGATGTCGTCGATGACCCGCTCTTCCATCTGCACGTCGTCTTCCCGCTGAGCGGACCACTGCTTCTTCATTTCTTCCAGCGCGCGCTGCCGGGCCATCTTGCGGTCGCCGTCCTGCAGCTTCTCGAAGTCGGCGGGATAGAAACAATCCGCTTTCATCCCCACTTCGTGACCCCAGTCGTTCACCGGGAGCGGGACGACCTTCGGCTTTTTGGCGTCGGCGAGGGTGATCGTGAGCAGGAGTAGCATCGAGCCTCCGGAAGTGGGCAGACGGGCATACTAACCGCAACCCCGGTCGGGGCTTCCCTTCTGGGGCTAGTCCAGCCGCGGTCCGACCGGGACGGTGGCCTCGCCCAACCGCAGGCCCAGCTCGATTGCGGGGGCGAGATCCCCGGGCTCGCCGAGTACACCCAACGCGCGGAGGAGTTGCCGCTCGGCGCGGTAGAGTGGATCGTCCAAACCGTCCGCGATCCCCACCGTGACGGTGGTCCCGACGAGGCGGTCGTCGCCGGCGACCCGTTGGGCAAAGCGCCGTCGTACCGCGACGACCCGTTCCCTGGCCATGGCGGCGGTGCAATGCGACATCACCACGAGCAGGCCCGCGGACGAGATCACGCCGACGATGTCGGTCTCGCGGACGGCGGCCTGCGTGACCTGCGCAAGGAGGCGAAGGGCCTCGGCCAACGCCATCGGTCCGCCGCGCGCTTCCAGCGCTGGGGCATCGTCGACCTCGAAGCGGATGGCGACGACACTTTCGGACCGCCGCCGGGCCGCCCCGATCTCCCGATCGGCCGCGTTGAGCACCGCCGCCGGGGACAACACCCCGGTCAGCTCGTCGCGCTCGCGGAGGGCGCTCTCCCGGCGCCGGTCATCAAGGACCCCGAGGATCCGCGCTCGGAGCACGGGAATGTCCGGTTGACCTTGCACAGCATCGTGACCGGTCAGCGCGCTCGGCACCAGGCCATCTTCCCACAAGAAAAGGTGGGGCACGTTCCCGAAGCGGTGGTGCGCAACCAGCATCGCGGTCAGTTCGCCCATCGGGAGGCCGTCGAGCGGCGCGGCGATGACGACGAGGTCCGGTCCGGTCGCGTCGATCTCCTGGAGCAGGCGATACCCGCCGACTGCGCCGATGGTGTGCAGCTCCTCGCAGGCCAGGGCCGCAGCGAGATCATCGACAAGGGCGCGCGAGTTGTGGGCCAGAAGCACGCGCCACGCGCTGTGGCGCCACGCGGCGAGGCGGCCGCGCACCATCCGTACCACCTGTTTCAGCTCCAAGGGCTCGGGAAGGTAGAGCGCCGCGCCCAACCGCGCGGCAGCGACGCGGGAGGGGAGGTCCTGCTCTGACCCGTAAGCCAGCAGCAGACGGTCTCGCAGCCAGGCTTCGTCGGCCCCACCCGAGAGGAGCCCCGCCGGCGCCACCACGGCGGCGGCGTCTTCCCGCTCGGCCACGGCGCGGGCGGTGGCCATGTCGGGGACAATGCGCACCGCCGCCGACGTCAGCTGCGCGCTGCGGTGCAGCGCAGACGTGTCTTCGCCACCGGACACCACCACGATCGGGCGCAACATCGCCGCGACCCGGATGCCGCCCGAGCAGGTCTCCAGAAGTTCTTCGAGGAGCTCCAGCCGCGTCGGCGAGCGCATGCCACGGAGCGCCCGCAATGCCGCACGCTCGACCTGGCCCAGGCCCATGACGCGCGCCGTGTCGCGGACGCGCTCCACCATCGAGCTGACCGCGCGCGCCAAATCTTCGTCCCGATGCAGTTCTCGCGACAGCTGCACCGCCTCCGCCGCCTGCTGCCGCAGCACGGTCGCGACCTGCGGGTGCAGGCGCGGGTTGTCGGCGAGCGGGCCGGGCATCTCAGGGCTCCACGGGGAAGTCGGGAATCGGTTCACCCAGCATCAAAGCACGGGTGAGTTCCACCGGAACCGAGCCCGCGGCGAGAAAGTTGTCATGAAAGCGGCGTTCGTCCCACTCGGGACCCTCCCGCGACCGCACCGCGTCGCGCAGATCGAGGATCATCTGCTTGCCGGCAAAGTAACACACGAGTTGAGTTGGCCAATTGATCGAGCGGAGTACGTCCTCGTCCACCTCCGCGCCGGGCGCTCCGTACTTGAAGTCGGCGGCCTTTTGCAGGTCCCAATCGCCAGATTCGATGTTGACATCGTAGATGACACGGGCGATTCGGGTGCGGTAGCTCTGCAGGACGATTCTCTTGGCATTGTTCGATTCTGCCAGCCCGCCGTGCGCCCCAAAGACCTCTTCGGCATAAAGCGCCCAGCCCTCGTTCTGCGGGCAGTCGGGTAGGATTGAGCGGATGGGGTCGGGATTGAGCCGGGCGAGCGAGAGTTGCAGGTGGTGACCGGGCCACCCCTCGTGGGCGGAGTAGGTGCCCATCCCGTTGTGTAGGAAGTCGCGTATCGCCAGCACGGAGTCCAGTCGCCGCGCGGGCGACCACGTCGGCGAGAAGTTCTCCACGTTCCAGTAGCCGATGTTCTCCTTGGCGTAGGTCGGGGGGGGGTTCATGCTGCCCCCGTCCCCCGTCAGCGGGATGAGCCCCGAGGGCGTGGGGCGCGTCCGCAACGGGCCCAACGTGTCGGGCACGGTGACCCAGCCGCCGGCGATGACCGCCGCCCGGTTCGCCTCGGAAATACCGTCGTACCTGCGCAGCAGGGTCGCCTGGTCGAGGTCGCGCGCGAGCGCCTCATCCGCCGCCGAGGCCGCTGCCATCGGCTCGGGGATGAGCTGGCCCATCGCGGCCTCGACCCGAGCCAGCTCTACACGTGCCTTGGCCTCGAGCTGCGCCGGGGTCCACGGGAAAAGCAGCGTGTGTTGGTAGCGCCAAGCGTAGGCGTCCGCGCCGATGACGGCGAACTCGGTCACCGGTGTGAGCGAGCTGGCGTGAGCGGTCCAGGCCGCGAGCGCATCGGCGGCGGCGGGGTCCTTGGGCCGCGCCAGCCCCTCGACGGCAATCGCGAGGCCCATGCCGATCTCGAGGTCGCGGCGCGTTGGAGCCGTGACGACCTCGCGCATCTCAGCCACCATCGCCGGAACCAGCGCCAGGACCTCGGCCTCCCCGCGGCCGCCGCCGTAGCTCTGGAGCGCGATCAGGTTGTTGGCCAACGGCTCCAGCCACTGCCCGGGGCGCCGCTCATGAAGGCGCTCGACCAGGAGCACCTGCTCCAGGGTCTCGGCGACGGCATACACCCAGCGCACGTCAACCTGGACGTCGGGTGTCCACTGTCGCCAGGGGAGAGCCCGCAGTTTGCGCCGATCGGCGCGCAGGCGCTTCACCATGGCCGCGACGTGAGTGGGGGCGAACGACGGGACGCGACGCGCGTCGTCGAAGAGGCCGGCGTTTGACGCGAGGCTGGGGTCGACCGCGAAGGCCACGTCGGTGACGTCGCGGGCGACCGCCTGAAAGCTGGCTGGGCCAGGAATCGCCAGCGCGGACAGCCGGGGCGGGGCGTCTCGGGCTGCGGCGACGCAGCCCGTCAAGCTCATCAAGAAAAACACACGGCGAATCATGCGCGCGAACCCTACACCAAACCCGGCGGCGGCGGACGGCGAAGTCCCGGCGCTCGGCGGCTGGGTGGGCGGCGCGGGCCGCCACGCACGGTGG
The DNA here is from genome assembly GCA_947445035.1 of Deltaproteobacteria bacterium. Taxonomy (GTDB): domain Bacteria; phylum Myxococcota_A; class UBA796; order UBA796; family SXON01; genus SXON01. Next base: position 252,719 of record CANFCK010000001.1, on the reverse strand, counting down.
TATAGACTGTGCGGAGGCCGCCATGCGCCCGCTCTTTTTCTTCGCCGTTGCCTGCACCTCTGGCCCCGGAGAAACGGGCGAGGGCGCGACCGACTCTGGAAAGCCCGACACCGCGGACACGGCTGGCGACACGGCCGACACCGCGGCGGTCGACTACTCCACCGCGATCGCCGCGGTGCAAAAGGCCGCCAAACGTGACCTGCGCAACGGGTACGCGACGGGCGTGTCGGTGGCGGTGTGGAAAGACGGCGAGGTCGTCTACGCGGAAGGCTTCGGCACGCGGCATCCGGACACCGAGGAGCCGGTTGGGACAACCACCCTGTTCCAGATCGGCTCCGACACCAAGAAGATCACCGCGATCGCCGCGCTGCGTCAGGTTGAGACGGGGACGCTGTCGCTAGACGACACCGTCGCCGACGTGGTGCCCGAGTTGGTGTTCCTCAAGGACGCGCCGCTGGCCGCCGAGCTGACGCTGGATGAGTTGTTGTCACACCAGTCCGCCATCTTTGACTACACGCCGTGGACCGACGCGCCGGACGATACTTCCCTCTACGATCGCACCGTGGGGCGCTTTGCGGAGAACGAGTTCCGGCTCGGACCCTCGGGACTTTTCTGCAATTATTCCAATCCCAACTTCTCCCTTGCGGGGTTGTTGACACAGGCCGTGGACGGGCGCATGTGGCCCGACATCGTCGAGGACGACGTTTTTGCGCCGTTGGGAATGACGCGGACATTCGCCCGAAAGACCAGCGTCGAGGCCGATGGCGACTATGCCACGGGGGTCGGATACGCGTTCCCCGACGGGCACGACAGCTTCGATCCGCTGGCCGCATCGTCGGCCTACACTTTTGGAACCGTGGAGCTGGCGGATACGGTCGACGACGGGTTCATCCGGCCCGCGGGTCTGGTGTGGTCGACGGCGTCCGACATGGCGCGCTTGGCAGGCTTCCTTGTCGATGGCGATCCTGCCGTGTTGTCGGATGCCTTGCGCGAGCAGCTCACGACGTCGCTGGTGCCGATGTACCCGGCGACGGACGCTGCCGACTACGGCTACGGCTACGGGCTGATGATCAACAACTTCGGGTGGTCGGGCTACGAAGGCTACTACGATCATGTCCCGCTGTGGGCCCACGGCGGGAACACGATGACGATGACGTCTGGCTTCTACATCCTGCCCGAGCAACGCATGGCGGTCGCGGTGTTGTCCAATGGCTACGGGGGCGACTTCATCGAGACTGCGGTGCGAGCCATGGAGGGCTTCGCCGACCTGCCCGAGCCGGACGCGACCGGCTCGACGTTCATCGAGGACGCCGCGCCCGAGGATGCCGAGGCGCTGGCCGGCACCTGGGTCGATCCCAACCTGCTCGGCCGGCTGACGCTCACCTGGGACGGTGACGTGCTGCTGGCCGAAGCCCCGGACCTGGAGGCCGCGGGGGTAGCCGTCGGAGCCACCCTCGACCCCTATTACAAAGACCTGTACCTGCTGAGCATCGACGGCACCGATCGCGACTTCAGCTACTACGAGGATGGGGAGGGCGGCGCGTGGTTGGTCAATCGGTCGTTCGCGTTTGAGCGGAGCACGGACAATGCGGTGGCGCCAGCGCTCAGGGTGGCGCCAGGGGGGCACCTGCCTCCTCGTTTCCCCGACCTGCGCGACGTGGCGAGGGGCTTGCCCACCCGGGCGGCGCGATGAGGCTGCTGCTTGTCCTTTTCTCATGCAGCGACGGCGGCGACACCAACGCCGAAGGGGACTCCGACTCGGGCGACGATGAGGGCGACACCGCCGACACCTCGGGCGACACCGGCGGCGTTTTCGATCCACCCGACTGGTGCCCCGCGCCGACGGCGGGCCGCCAGGAGGTCACCGACACCCCGGCCAGCCCCTACTACATCCTCCATCCCGACGTGGTGGCGGCGCCGATCGTGCTCTTTCTGCCGGGTGGCCCCGGCGATCGCGGCTCGGCCGGCGCCACGTGGAACGCCTTCTTCGACGACGCCCCGCGTGGCTATCGCATCGTGGTTCCCTACGTGACAGAGGATGGATACCCGCAAACGGTGGTCCCCCCTTCCGCGGCGCTGCTCGACGAAGTTTTACTGTGTTTTGGGGGTGACCCCGCAAGGATCCACCTCGCCGGCCACAGCAACGGCGGGTACCTCGCCTATAACGTCGTTGGCCCCCAGTTGGCCGATCGCGTCGTCACCATCACTGGCATGCCCGCCTACTTCGAGGCGTTCCAGAAGGCCGACTTCGGTACCGTCGCCTTCCACAACGCCGCCGGCGACGAGGACGCCACCTGGCTTGCGGCGATGGAAGCCGCGCACGAAACCCTACAGAGCAACGGTTTTGAGTCCCAACTCACCGTGTGGCCCGCAACCGGACACACGCCGGGACCCAGATGGGACGGGCGGGCGGGCATGTTCGCGTTCTGGGATGCGAACTGATCGGCTAGCGCTTCACATCCCCCGGCACCGTCAGCCGTCGCGCGTCCCGAGGAATTTCCTCGATCTTCACCACCCGGACCTCGACGCGCCGGTTGACCGACTCGGCGTCGGGCTCGCCGAGCGGGACGAGCGGACGACCCTCGCCGAAGCCCTTGCTCAACAGGCGTTGGCTGGGGACGCCGTGTTGGCCGAACCAGGTCATGACCGCGAAGGCGCGCGCGTCGGAGAGGCGGAGGTTGAACAGGTCCGAGCCGTTGTCGTTGGTGTGACCTTCGACCAGGAAGTACGGAATCTCGGGGTGCTCTTCGATGACGCCGAGCACGGCCTGGAGCACGGGGAACGCGCTTGGCATCAGCTCGGAGCGGCCCTCGGCGAAGAAGATGGCCTCGGTGATGACGATGCGATCGCCAGCGAACTCCGCGACCTTGGGGCAACCGTCGCTGTAGCGAGGGTCTTGCTCGGGGCGGATGGGGTCGCGGGGGCAGGCGTCCTTGTCGAAGGCGACGCCGTCCTGGTCGCCGTCGAACTCGGGGCAGCCGTCTTCGTCCTCGAAGCCGTCGTAGGTTTCCGCCATGTCATCGCAGCGGTCGACCACGTCCACGATGCCGTCGCCATCGGTGTCCAGGTAGGGATCGATCTCGGGCGGGGGGGGCGGCGGGAGGGGCTTGGTGTAGGTCCAGCCCACGGTGACGAACGCGCGCCAGGAGGCTGCGCCCGCGCCTTCGGTGAGGCCGGCGGCGCCGCCGACCGAGGCCCACGCCCCAGCCGGCAGGCGGTAGCGCCCGCTGAGGGTCGCCTCCACCGGCCAGGTGGTCAGACCCATGTCGGACTGCGAGGTCACTTCCAGCGCGGCGCTGGCGGCGTCGGTGATGCGGTAACGACCGCCCAGGGCCAGCATCGGGCCGATGCCCGCGACGAGGTTGCGATCCTGCTCGGGGAAGCCGACCTCGGCGCCGAGCATCGCGATCAGGCCGAACTTACCGACGTCTTTCTCCAGGATGGCGGCGGCGCTGGCCCGGGGTCCGAGGCCGCCGACGTGGTGGGTTTCGTCGCCAGTCGGGAGCCACAGGTTGGCCTGGACGCCGACGGCGGGCCGAAGGCCCTTCTCGCCGAAGGTGGGCACCAGGACGCCGACCCGCGCGTCCCCGGGCGCCACGAAGCTCCCGGTCTGGTCTTCGCCCATCGCATGAATCGGCAGCGCCCCGTCGAGCCGAAGGCCACCGAAACTATAGCCGCCACCGACGTAGATCGTGCCCAACGACGACAGCACCGGCTCGCGACCCCACGGAAAGGTCTCCGCGAGCGGATTCTGGGCGTAGTCGACCGCCAAAAGTGTGTCCCAGCTGCCGGAGCGACCGGCGTAGGCCGAGCCGATTCGCGTGAAGACCGTCGGGTCGCCCGAGGTGCCGAGGAGCTCGAAGCCGTGGGCATCGAGCGCATACGCGGTGGTGGCGAGCAGCAGCAGCATGACCCGCTATCGGTCACGCCAGGGAAATGTTGAGGACGAGGTCAGCGATCGCGGGCGGCCGGGAGATTGGCGAGGTCATCCACGTCTTTCGGTCGGCCGGCCCGAACTGGAAAACCATGCCGACTTCTTGAAGTTCGACGTCCGACGAGACCGCGGGCACTTCGCCGCCCCAGAACTCCGCCAACACTTGGTACAGGCGATGCGCGTTGTCTGGGTCCGGCTCAAAGGCAAAGTCGATGTCGGCCGTGAACGACTCCGGCCTCATCGGCTGCGTTGGCCGGCGCGCACGTCTGGCGGGTTGGGCCCATACACTTGAGCTTGGAGAGCGCGAAGCACCGCGAAACGTTCGTCCGGGGTCATCGCCCACAGCTGTTCCCGCTCCCAGCGCTCCGCCTCGGCGAAGGATCGGGCCTGCCTTTCTGCCGCTCAGCGCCGCCGCCGCCGCATCGCCAGGAGCAGCAGCCCCGGGGTCATCGCGCCCGCCCAGACGGTGCCGCAGCCGCCGCCGACCAACGCGCCCTGGTAGTCGAGCCAATCGCCGACGCCGTCGAAGTCGAGGTCGATAGTGCCCTCATCCAGGTCGAGGAGCCCGTCTTCGTCGGCATCGTGGTCGCGAGCGTTGTTGATGCCGTCGCCGTCGACGTCCACGTCTGAAATGCCGTCGCCATCGACGTCGAAGGTCAGCTCGGTGCGGGAGGCGATCCCGTCGTTGTCATCGTCGGTGTCGAGCAGGTCGAGGACGTAGTCGCCGTCGAGGTCGGGGCCGGCGACGAACTCTTCGCCGTCTTTGAGGGTGTCGCCGTCGGTGTCAGGGTCTTCGGGGTCGCTGCCGAGCATCCACTCCTGAAGGTCCGAGAGCCCATCGTTGTCCCGATCGTCGTGCTCGTCGTAGCCGTCGCAGTCGTTGTCCTCGCCGTCCCAGCGCTCCAGGGCGCCCGGGTGGGTGGCGGGGTTTTCGTCGTCGCAGTCGTCGGCGATGGCGTAGCCGTCGGCGTCCTGGTCGTCGTCGCGACCGTCACAGTCCTGATCGTAGCCGTCGTACCAGACTTCGCGGGCGTCGGGGTGGATCTCGGCGTCGAAGTCCTGGCAGTCGCCGCCGCCGTAGACCTCGTCGTCGTAACCGTCGCCATCGCGGTCCCACTCGGAAAAGCCGTCGCAGTCGTTGTCGAAGCCGTCGATGGGGTCTTCGACCGCGCCAGGAAACACGGTCGCCTGGGCGTCGTTGCAGTCGGTGCCGCCGGCCTCTTCGGCCACCCAGCCATCGCCGTCCACGTCCACGACGTCGGCGCCGTCGCAATCCGCGTCGATGCCGTCGTAGGGAATCTCCTCGTTGCCGGGATGGCGGGCGGCGTTGTAGTCGTCGCAGTCCGAGCCGCCGTGATCCCAGGCGATGAAGCCGTCTTTGTCGCGGTCGTAGTCGTTGCGCCCGTCGCAGTCCTGGTCGATGCCGTCGTACCAGATTTCGAGCGCGCCGCCGTGGATGGTCAAGTCCTCGTCGTCGCAGTCGTCGCCCCCCGCTTGGAAGGCGGCGTCGTGGTGGTCGCCGTCTTTGTCGTAGTCGCTGGAGTTGGAGCAGTCGGTGTCGAGGCCGTCGTACCAACGCTCGGGGGCGCCGGGGTGGATGGCCGCGTCCGCGTCGTCACAGTCGCCGCCGCCGGTCAGGCCGGCGTCGTAGCCATCAAGGTCGGCGTCCACGATGTCGCCACCGAGGCAGTCCTGATCGATGCCATCGTAGGGGACGTCGGTCTCCGCAGGGTTGATGGCCGGGTCGGAATCGTCGCAATCGACATTGTCGAAGAAGCCGTCGCCGTCGTCGTCGGCCACGTCCGCGTCGGGACCCCCGAAGGCGCCGATGTCGGAGCGGGTGCCGTCCGGATCGAAGATGCCAGCGCTGCCCGCGTCGATAGCCGGGCTGCCGTCAGCGAGAAACAAGCTGTCGTCGGCTTCGTCGCCATCGGCCGAGAAGGACTCGAAGAGCGGGTCGCCTTCGACGTTGCCGCTGGTGCCCGTGACGTCGCTCCAGCCGTTCCAGTCGCCGCCCGAGTTGTCCCAGACGAGGTTGTTGTAGCGGTCGGTCGTCGCGGCGGTGCCGTAGGTGGCGCCGCCGTCGACCGCGCTAGAGAAGATGTTGTTGACCAGCGAGAGCGCGGCCGCCGCGTACAGGTGGCCGCCGTTGCGGGCACCGTCGTTACCGGCAAAGCTGTTGTTGATCACTTCGAGCTCGGCGCTGCCGTGTAGATAGAGACCGCCGCCGTCTTGCGCTGCGACGTTGTCGGTCACGCGGAGGTTGGTGAGCACGGCGCTGGCGTCGGCGTCGTACAGCGCGATGGCGCCGCCGTTCTTGGCCTCGTTGCCATGCAGATACGAGCGAACGATGCTCACGACCGGGGTGCCGCTGGTCGCGACCCCACCGCCGTAGCTGCCGGCCGTGTTGCGGAAGAAGTGGGCCTCCCACAACGTGATGCTGGCACCCGTCGCCCAGACGCCGCCCCCCGACTCGTCGGCATCGTTGCCCTCGAAGCGGCAAGAGCTGATCGAGGTCTCGCCGTCAACGCCCAACGCGCCGCCGTTGCCGAGTCGCGCGCTGTTGCTGTCGAAGACGCTGCCGGTCACGTTCAACTCGGCATCGCCGGCAATCGCCCCCCCATCACCGCCGCGGGAGAGGTTCGAGGAAAAACTACAGTCGTCCAGCACGACCTCGCCGGCCCCGAAGATGGCGCCCCCGTCGGAGTCCGCACCGTTGGCAGAGTAGCTGCTGCCCGAGACGTCGAGCGCCGCGGTCCCGGCCATGAACACGCCGCCGCCTGTGCTGGTCGCGTCGTTGTTGGTCCAGGCGCCGCCGTTTTCGGAGAAGGTCGTGCCGCTCCCGAGCGCCAACCCGCCGCCGTCCGCGGCCTGGTTGCCGGTGAAGATACAGGCGTCGCACGTGGCGGAGGCGCCGTCGGTAAGGCTGAGCGCTCCGCCTTGGGTGTCGGCGAGGTTGTCCTCGAAGCGGACCGAGGTGAAGGCGGCGGTTGCGGCGCCGGAAAGTGCGAAGACGCCGCCGTCCCAGGCCACGTTGTCCGAGAAAGTGGAGTCGTCGATCGTCGCGGTGGAGCCATCGCCCAGCCACCCGGCCCCGCCGCCGTAGCCACCGGAGCGACCGCTCGCTTTGGCGCCGCTCACCGAGCTCGACATCAAGCCGAGCGTGCTGTGATCGGTCAAGTAGAAGCCCACGCCGTAGCTGTTGCGACCGCTCGGATCGGCCAGGACCAGGTCGGTGGCGGTGAAGTCGGCGTGGTTCAGGTAGGCGAAGCCGCCGTGCGCGCTGGCCGTCGGGCCGGTCGCGGTCACGCTCAAGAGCGTGAGGGTGCTGCCGTCCTCGGCGTAGATCGCGCCGCCGTACGTGGCGCTGCCGCCCGTCAGGGTGAGGTCGCTGGCGGTGACGACGGCGCCGCTGGTGGCGTAAAGATGGGCGCCGTACGCCGCGGTCGAGCCGGTGATCACCACGGTGTCGAGGCTCAGCTCGCCGCCGTCCACGTACAGCGCCCCGCCCCGCGCGGTCGAGTTGCCAGCCGACACGATGGTCACGCCCAGCAGGTTCAGCTCGCCATTTTCGAGGTGCACGCCGGTCGCGCCGTAGGGCTGGATTTCCAGGTCCTCCAGCTGGCAGGCGCGGCCGCTGGTCATGGTGACGACGTCGTCCGAGCTGCCCGGCGCCAAGACCGTGCCGCCCGCCCCTACGCCGACGCCACGGATGGTGATCGACCGGTCGCCGAAGTCGATCGCCTCGGTCCACGTGCCCGCGGGAATCTCGATGACATCGCCGTCAGCCGCGAGGTCGATCGTCTCCTGGATGGTGTCCGCGTCGACCCCGACAAGGAGCGTGGCGGCCGTGGCTTGGGCGAGCATGAGCAGGAACATGAGCGCGCATCGGTCAGTGGGCCAAAAGCTTGAGCAGCCCGACCGCAATCCTCTGGAATGCAGCTGTCCCCTGCTTCGCGGAGGCGGCCAGCTGCTCCCGCAGCCCTGGGGGAGGCGCGAGTCTGACGCGTGCGGACGCTGGATGGGCGGCGCCGGACGGTGCTGCCCGGGCTCGTCGAGCCAAGCCCCCCTGGATGCGGCCCGTCCCGAGGTATCCACCCCTGGTTGCGGCCTGGCAGCCCACGACGGCGCGGTCGCGCGGGCCGCCTTAGAGATAGTGAGCGTTGGTCCATTGGCTGGCTGGCTCGTCGGCCCCCCGACACCCCATCAGGCCGCATCTGGGGGGGGGGGGGGGATGACGTTGGCGAACGCACGCTCTGAGCGCCGAGGAGCTCGCCGCGCAGCGCTACGACCGCTTCCGCAAGCTGCGTGCTATCGACGATCGGGGGGCGTAGCGGGGCTACGGGCCGGTGCCGGCCCACAACTCGACGGTGGTGCTGGCGGTGGCGCCGCTCTTCTGCCCGGCACCGGCTACGACATCGGGGTACCCATCTCCGGAAAGATCGGCGATCATTGCGGCGTACCCCGCCCCTTCGGCCGCGTCTATCGCGGAGGAGCCCCAACCCCGGCCCAGCTGCGTCCGTGTGCCCGTCGCGAGATCGACGCCGAACAGCACGGAGAGGGTGGTGGTGGTGGTCGAGTAGCCGGGGAGCCACTCTCCGAAATGCTGCAGGGTGCCGACGACGAGATCGTCGAGCCCGTCGTCGGCGAGATCACCCGCGTCGAGACAGGTCCCGAACTCAAAGCCGTCGCCGTACATCGGCAGCTCGGCGCTCGCGAGTGCCACGATCCCGGCGGTCGGCCCGCGCGCGACGTGGACCGCACCGCTGTCGTAGGCGCCGCCGACACCGGAGCCGGGCGCGGACGGCGTTCAATGCTACCGAATATTTACCTATAGCGCACGAACGAGCGCCGAAGGTAGGCGGCCCTACTTGTGCCGAAACCGGATCACGCCCTTGCTGAGATCGTAGGGGCTGACCGCGACGGTGACACGATCGCCGAGCACGACGCGGATGCGGAAGCGGCGCAGCTTGCCCGCGAGCTGGGCGTGAACGGGGGTTCCCGCCTCGGTTTGCACCAGGAACGCCCCACCGGGGAACACTTCCTTCACCACGCCGTCGATCTCGATCAGGTCGTCACTCGCCAAAGACACCTCACGCCGCGGCCCGGCTAACCCGGCAAGGACGCCGAGACAACCCGTGACGGCGTTGGGCGGCTACCACTCCGCGTCGACGTGGTGGGTATCAGTCGAAGCGTGCCAACGGCTCCGCAGCGCGCGGGCGGCCCGCCGCCAGGCAAAGACGTCCGGTCCTGGCGCGCTGCCAAGACCAAGTCAGCGTTGCGCTTCGACCGTCTTTTCGAGCTCTTCGGCGATCTTGCCCAGTGGCTGCAAAAGCCGCTCGAACTTGTCGAACCAGCGCAACCAGATCTCGTCGCCCTGGTCGGAACCGGGCACCTCGGCGTTGACGCGGCGCACGAACTCCTTGAACTTGTCGATCCGCTCCAACGAGCGCGGGAGCGGGTTGTAGAAGTCGTGCGCGTAGTTGATGAGCGAGCCGGCGGTGCGGTAAAGCACACGATCAGATGTGCCTTCTTCAATCAGCAGGAACTCCGAGGAGACCAGGGCGCTGTAGAAGCCGAGGGCGCCGAGGTCGAGCTCTGCCAGCTGCGAGGTACGGAAAAGGTTGTTCACAATCGCCTTGTTGAGGCGGATGAAGTCGACGACGCGGGGCTTGAGGTAACTCTCGGCGGCGCGGGCCTGCCGACCGGCACGCGGGACCGGGAGCAAAACCTGGACCATACGGCCGAGGCGCACGTTGATGCGGGTGAGCGCGATGGCATCAGGCTGATCTTCGTCGATGGCGTGCATGCGGGGCGCGCAGGTTTCACGGGTCCGCGCGGCCGACTGCTCTCCAGTGTCGAAGATGGGCCGCATGTCGGACTCGTCGGCGCCTTCGACGTGGAAGAGCCACAGCATGTATTCGCCGTCCTGCCGAGGCACCTCCAATGGCACGGCAACCGCATCCGCCAGGAGCACACCCTGACCGATGCGGGTGACGCCGTAGCCGGGCTGGATCACCGCGACGTACTTGTCCTTGCGCTGCTCGATTTCAACCTGCAAACCTTGAACGATACCATGGCCGTGCATATGGAGCACATGACGCTGGAGGTTGCGGCGGTGGTAGCTCTGCTCGTCGCCGAGGTCCTTGGCGGTAAGACAGAGGCCTTCGAAGGCGCGCAGGCGGCTGAGCTGAAACTGGCTCTTGGGGTTCACGGCTGCCCTCCGGCATCAAAGAGAATCGAGAACGAGACGTGCCCGGGCTTTTCGCTCGAGACGATCTGGGCAATTCGACGCAGCACCCCGGGGGCGCGCTCGCCGAAACGTTTCTTGAACGCCGCCTTGGGTTCCAAGACCAGCGCGAAGAAGGTGGTCGGCGCGCGGCCCGGCTCGACCAGAAAGTGGCCGGCCGGCTCATCGCGCATGTACCGGGCCTCGACGGTCGGTCCCCCTGCGAGCGTGCTGCGACCGAGCGTGAAGGCGTTCGGCGCGCGCGTTTCGGCGATGCGGACGGGGGCGGCCGTGAGGACCCGAATCATCTCTTCTACGCCGGCGACGGTGCCGCGGGTGCGGTACAGCCGGATGGCGCGGCGCACCAGCTCGCGCTGCTGGTGGATGGGCAGCGAACTATCGAGGGGAAAGCTGACCCAGCTGGCGATCCAGGGCAAAAAGCGCGGGTCGGTCGCGATCGGGTCGATCAGCTGGGGGATGCCGTCCACCCGATCGGTGATCGTGGTCATCACATGCTGGAAGATCGCCAAGAAACGCCGGAGCGCTTCGGCGTTGAAGCCCTGGAGCTCGGTGCCCTGGACCGCCTGCGGCTGGCCCCAGGTCTGGGCAGAGACTTCGTCGGCGCGCACCGCGTCGCGCCGCTGGGCCGGCACGGCGCCCTGGTATAGCCCTGGAAGAAAGCGCAGATAACCACGAACCGGCACGTGGAGGATGATGCGATCGCGGCTGCCGAGCGCGCCGGGGGGCCGCCCATCCGGCGTCACCACTTCGGCGTGGATAGAGACCAGCTCCTCCGGGGTGTAGTGCGAGGCCGGAGACCCGTCGGGGAGCAGTCGGATCGACCGGATGAAGAGGGGCTCGCCACCCGCAGCCGTTTCGACCTCGATCGAGCGGACGCAGCCGACCCGTTCGCCGCGCAGGGCCTCTACGAGACGGTAACCAACAGGGTTTCCGAGGTGGCGGTTGAGGTACACCTGGGCGTCGCGCACGGGGTAGCCGATGCGGACGACGTCCTCGAGGTACCGGAAATCGGACGCCCCGCGACCAGGAGTGGTGCGCGCGAGCGCCCGGGTCATTCGCCGTCCTCGGTGCGCACCCGGACGCGCCGAACCTCAAAAAGGTCGCAATCAGACAGGACAATCTCGCCGACGCCCTCGCCCTCTTCCCAACCGGGCACGCCGCGCCGGCGTTTGTCGCCCGAGACGTCGAACAACTGCACGTCGATCACGTGGCGCACGTCTGGAATATCAGCCACCATCCTGGCAAAGTCCTGGCCGTACACCGTGCCGCGGAAGGGCCAGCCCGTGCCGTCCAGACCGCCCACATACGGATCGAGGAACGCTTCCGTCCAGCGTTGGGCGGCTTCGCGCACGGCGAGCAAATTTGCGTTGGGACGCAAGCGCAGGGTGACGCTGAGATCGATCGGCAAGAACGAAGCCAGCCGCACGACCGGAGTCACATTGATGAGGCACCGGCGTTTGAGGTAGCCCTGGACGTGATCGCGGAGCCCCGTGCCCAAGAGCGGATCGGGGAGCGATTCGCCTTCGCGACGGCGCGGAAGGATCACCACCTCGACCAACCCATCGCCCCCCATCTTGCCGTCGCACGACGCCCGAGCCACTTCGCCGCTGGCTTCCTGGGCGATGATGGCGAAGTCGGTCTGGGTCACCGCCCTGTCGCGACTGGTCAACAGGCTCGGCGCCCGCCGGATGATCTCGTCGATGGTCTCCGCGTCGCGACCACCAGATGCTGGGAGTAGGTTCTCGGCCTTGACCGAGTCGGCGTAGCCTTCGATCACGTTGATATCGCCCGCCGCGACGTTCCCGCGCGCCCCAGGAACCACCCGGTACAGGTCGACCACGACGTTGGCTGAGCCCACCGGCAACATCTTGCCGCGGATGCCGTTGCCGAAGGTGAGCGTGCCCTCGGTGGCGTCCACCACGAAGATCCGGTCGTCTTTGCCCGCCGTCAAAAGCGCGCCGTCGTCGACCCGCGCCCACTGCTCGCGGTTGCCTTCGGCATCCTCGACGTAAACGACGATGTCCGGGAAGGTCTCCGTTCTGGAGAAGAGCGCGCGTTCATGCTCCAGATCGTGCAGGAAGATCGGCGCATGGCGCAGTTGCACGCTTTGCCCGGGGACCCCGAGGCCCGAGAACCGTTCGGTCCGGACCGTCACCAGGTTCACGACCTCGACCGTGTTGAGCAGCATGTGCGTGACGGGGGGCATCTGGGGCAGGCGATCCACCGTCGCCCCCGCGGGCAGGCTGAAGCGTGCGCGCAACCAGAAGCCGTCGGGACCGCTGGCCGGGGGCTCCGGCAGCGGGAACTCGAGGGTGCCGGTGCCCGTGAGCTGGTAGGGGCGGGCGGCGCCTTCGCCAGGACCGTGCAGCCGACGCCAGGTAAAGCGACCAAACGCCTGGGCTTCGAGCATTTCCCACTGCACTTCCACGCCGTCGGGCAAATACGCCTCGCCCCGGGTGCGGACGTGGACCACGTGGCGAGACCCGCGGGGGAGCGGCTTGTCGAACTGAAGGTAGAGCGCCTGGTTTTCTTCCTTGATCTCGACGAAGGGGAAGAAAGGGTAGAACTCACCGAGGCGACCGACGGCGCGGGTGAGCGCGCGGGTGAGGCGAGGATTCTCGGGGCGATCGTCGACCTGCGCCATGCGGGGGCCCGGCATCGGCTGGTCGTAGGTCTTGGCGCCGACCGCCGACTGCACGCCGAGGCGCACCGCCAGGATCTTGGGCACGATGGGATGCTGTACTTTCTTCTCGTCCTGCCCGGTGAGCGAGGATTTCACGAGCTCAAAGCGAAGCCACGTGCTTTCGCGCCCGTCGATTTCGTGACGCGCCAGCCCCTTGAGCTGGGCCTTCGGGTCGAGCACCAGGGTGAGGGTCCGCGGCCCGGTGACCCGCGCCTTCTTGTCGCCCGCCGTACCGTCGAGGTCGGCGAAGGTAAAGCTGGTGTAGACCTTGTTTTCCGACCAGACGACGCGCCAGTTGTCGTCGGCCCGGTAGGTCAGCTGCAACAGGTACAGCTCGGTCGGCTCCGGAATGACCGTGCCGTTCATCTCGAAGACCACGTCGAGCTCGACGATGATCGGCTCCTGCTTACGATTCTCGAAGAGATCGCTGCCGATGTAGAATTTCCGCCCGATGGTCGGCGGCATCATCGCCGCGAGCTGGAACGGGGACCACGGGCCTTCGTCGACCAGCAGCGGCTCCAACCGGCGCGGGTCGTCGCCGCAGAAGAGCGACAGCTCGATGGGGCGCACCCAAGTGAGCTCCAGCTCCAACTCGGGGATGAAGCCCTGGAGGAAGACCGTCTCGATCCGCTCGGCGCGCAGGTTGTAGCCGTCGGTGGACAGGTCGGTGAGCGGGCCGGTGATGAGCACCACCGTGCCTTCGGTGCGGACCCGCTCGCGGGGAATCTCCTCCCAACCTTCGCCGCGCCGGTAGTACCAGCGGTACCGGGGCAGATACCCGTTTCGCCCCGCGGGAACCCCGCGATCGACGAGCGCAAAGCGGATGACCCACCCACCCCGGATGGGAGGGACGTCCTGGAGGAAAAGCTCGAGCGTGCGGCCGGTGGCGCGCACTTCCCAGTTGTTGATCGGGCGTTCTTCGCCGCCGCGGTCGTCCCGCCAGGTGATCTCCAGGTCCTGGAGCATGCGGCCCGCCAGCCAGCGTTCGTAGTCGAGCCGGCCGCGGATCCACCACGTCGTGTTCGCAACTGGTTCGGGTAGCGCGAACGGTGTGTTCTCGCCGAAGTGATCGACGGTGGTGATGCCCGGAAGCGCCGACACGATCGTGGTTTCCGGGAGGCCGAGGCTCTCTTCGGGATCGAGGTCAGTCGTGACCGGGACCCACCCGCCGGCGCTGGGGTATTCCCACTGGAAGAAGGCCGCTACGCTGAGGTTGTCGCCGTCGGTGGTGCTGCGGCGCACCCGGAGCCGCCCCAGCGGACGTTCGCCGTCGGGCTCGATGTTCATCAGCCGCAAGTCTTCGTGGCTGACGTAGAGGAACTGGTCCGGAGTATAGGCGTCGGGGCCGTAATCAACAGGATCGAGCTCGAAAAGATCGACGCCGCGCCCCCCGCCAAACAACAGTGCGCTGGGATTGTCTCGCAGATTGGAGAACGGAATCTCGCGGACAGCCGGGCGTTGACCGCCACGAACCGCCATGATCCTGGTGATCGTGGCCGAGTGCACGGAGAGCCCGGCAACCGTGACGAAGTCGACGGCCGTCGAGTCTTCCCGTTGCCGCGTGGCGCAGCGCGCATAGGGCGGCAGGTCGATTCCGCCGTCCCCGCGTAGAGTCAGGGTGACCGGCGCCGAGGCCGGCCGGGCGCCTTTTCGTGTTTCCCCGATGAAATTGAGGAAGTGGATGTAGGTCTTGTCCGGCACCTGGTTGAGCCGGAAGATCACCATTTCCGTCATCCACGCGAAAAGCTGGACGAGCGTCATGCCCGGGTCAGAGTCCGAGAGGTTGGTCCACTCCGGCGTGTACTGGGGAATGAGCGCCCGCGCTTCGCGGAGCAGGTCCTCGTAGCGACGGTCGTCGAGGTTCGGTGGGCGGATCGGCATCGAGCTCAGCGGCGGAAGGCGAGGGTATCATAGAGCGGGGGCACAGGCTGCCCTCGCCGTCGTGAGGAATTATGTTCGCTACAGCCCCTCGGGCGAGTAGATCGCCACCCCTCCGCCGCCATAGCCGGACAAGATCGCGCCACCGGTGAGCACCTCCGCGAGCCCGTCGTTGTCGAGGTCGACGAGGCCCACGGAGCCTCCGATTCCGGCGTCCACCGAGGTGTCGCTGAAGACCGCGGCGCAGCCGGTGGTGTCATCGAGCGCACCCGCGTCGAGCGGGCCGGTGAACAACCACGCGCCACCGCCGACCCCTGCCTGCGGGGCGCCGACGGGGAGGTCAACGTCGCCATCGCCATCCAGGGCGGATCTGACGTCCATCGCCCAGCCGAAGTAGCCCCGGACGCGACCAGGGTCCACGCCGCGCGCCCGAAGCACCCGCTCGAGCACGAGTACACCCCATGCATCGGGCAGGTTGTCGGCGCGACCGGCCCGGTGCACGCCCGCGACGAGTGAGGCCTGGCGGACCACGAGGTTGGCGCCCGCATCATCCCCAGACGCCAGAGCCGCAGGGGACCACTGCAGCGCCGTCTCGGCGGGGGACAACGGGGCGAGATCTCGCAGAGGCTCCGCCCTTCCAACACGACGCGCAGGCGGCCGGGGAACTCGATCAAGTCCGGGCCCGGCGGCGCGTTCGCGGCGTCACCACCTCATCAATAGAGAGTGCCCCGACCTTCCTGTTCCAGCGCTGCCAGCGTCGGCGTTGAAACGCCTACCTGCCTGGCCAATCAGCCTGGCCGCCTAGAACCGGGTGACGAAGGGCCGCATCCAGTCAACCTGCCCGTGCACGCCCGCCTCGTACACTTCCTGCACCCGCCGGGTGATCGGCCCCGGCTTCCCGACCTCGCGGCGGTCCACCTCGCGGACGGGGGTGACCTCGGCGGCCGTTCCGGTGAGGAAGACCTCGTCGCCAACGTAGAGCGCATCCCGGCCGAAGTGCATCTCGTACACCGGGACCTTGTCGGCCTTGAGAATGTCGATGACCGTGCGCCGGGTGATGCCGCCGAGGATGTTCACCACCGGCGGGGTCTTCACGACGCCATCACGGGCCACGAACAGGTTCTCACCGGTGCCCTCGGCCACGTAGCCAGAGCCGTCCAGCATGATCGCCTCGTCGTAACCGTTATCGTTCGCCTCATAGCGGGCGAGGATGCTGTTGACGTAGTGACCGATGACCTTGGCGCGCTGGAGATTGCTGTTGACATGGTGGCGGGTGAAGGTGCTGGTCTGGACGCGGATGCCGTTTTCGATGCCGTCGGCGCCCAGGTACTTGCCCCAGTCCCACACCGCGATCGACAAGTGCACCTGATTGTCCCGCGCGCCGAGACCCATCTTGCCCATGCCGAAGTAGACAATCGGCCGGATGTACGCCTCCGGCATGTCGTTGGCGATGAGCGTTTCGAGGCAGGCCGCGCGAATCTGGTCGCGGCTGAAGGGGATCTCCATCCGGCACATCTTGGCGCTGTCGCTGAGCCGGCGGATGTGTTCGTCGAGCTTGAAGACGCCGCCCGATCCGTCCGCCTGCTTGTAGCTGCGGATGCCCTCGAAGACGCCGAGGCCGTAGTGGAGCGTGTGGGACAGCACGTGGACCTTCGCGTCGTCGAATGGGACCAATTTCCCATCCATCCAGATGAAGCGGCTCTCGATACCCATCAGAATCCCCAGAAGGCGCGCCACCTACCACGATGCAGCGCGCTAAGCGGAGCCGGTGTTGGCGTGCCCAGAGTGCGGTCGATCCTTCGATGCGGGTCGGTGCGAATGCCGTCGTGATTGGACGGAGACCGGCGGCGTGCCTGACCTCTACGTTACCGCGCCCGACCGCGGGGAAGACCCGGGGCTGACCTCCAGCGTTCGCAGCTGGTACGAGGAGCACCCCACCGACGTCTGGCGCCCCGATGAGTCGGCAGAGACGCTCGCCAGCAGCGGTCGCGCGGATGCACTGCGGGCGGCGCTCGACGACGAGCTCGCGGCCGACGCGCGCGTGCTGGACCTTGGCTGCGGGGCGGGCAGGACTTCCTGCTTTCTGGGGCTCGCCGGGCGCGAGGTGCTGGGTCTGGACCTCGCCATGACCGGGCTCCTACGGGCCGAGGCGTTCCGTCGCCGCGCCGAAATTCCGTCGGTGACCTTCGCGCGCGCCAACCTTTTCCGACCCCCGGTCGGACCCGGGACCGTCGACGTGGCTCTTTTCTTGGGCACCCTTGAGTCCAGCGGCAATCCCGTGGCCGCGCTCCGCGTCGCCGGCTCGTGCCTGAAGCCGAAAGGCTGGGTGGTGGCGCAAGTGCGGACAGGATGGGCGCCCCCCGCCTTGCCGACCGCCGACGGGCTGCCGCCGCTGCATGGGGGCTACTCCCCCGAGGCCGTGCTCAGCTGGATCGCGGACGCGGGGCTGGTCGCCCGCAGCGCGGACCCGCCCCTCGCGCCGTTCTCGCGGGCGAGGCCGCTCCTCGCCGAAAACTCCGTCGGGACTTGGCTCGGCCGGGCGGTTCATCAGCTTCCCTGGCGGTGGTCGGGAGGGCCCTCGTCGCTGGTGGTGGTCGCCCGCAAAGGCGCTACAACGTAGGCGCCGTCGGCCTCATCACGCCGGCAACGAACGCTGCGAGCGCCGGCTTGAGGTCCACCAGGGCGCGCGCGGTGGCCGCGGCGTTGCCCGCGACGGTCATGCTGTGGTCCGCACCCTCCACCACCACGACGACAGGCAGCGACTTCGCCACCCGCATCGCCTTCTTTTGGAGCATCTCCAACAAGCTGGTGTCCCACTGCGGGTCGGCGCTGCCGATGAACACGAACGCGCGCGCCCCGGCGGCTGCGATGGTGTTGAACACCGCTTCGTCCTTCCACAGCGGAGTGAGCCAGATTGAAGCGCCCGCTGCGAGATCGGGCACCTGAATGCAGGCATGGGCGATCGCCGAGGTGCCCAAGGACTTTCCCGCCAGGATGACCGGCCTGCCCGCCGCGCGCTCGAACGCCACGCGGGCGAAGGCGCCGCTGTCCGTGGCGATGCAGGCCTCGCGCGCTTCCCCGGTCAGCGCCGAGAGCGCCGGGTCCATCCCGTAGTAGCGCTCGGGCAAGAAGACCTCGAGGCCGACGCCGGCCAACACATCGCGCGTCGTGGCGCACAGGGGGCGGTCTTGGGAGTAGGCGGCGCCTGGAAAAACGACGCCGACGCCTGCCGGCGCGTTGAGCGGCGTGGTGAGGCGGAACGGCAGGGACTGGCCCTGGTAGCCGGTGATGATGGGCGCGGGACCGGCCATGCCGCCGGGTAGCCGGTCAGCGCGCCCGGCGCATCGCCCAGCTCAACAGCGCGGGGGTGATCGCGGTGGTCACCATCACCATGAGCACCACGGCGGAGAACGTGGGGGCGTCGATCAGCGGACGGCCCTGATACAAAAGGCCCGCGCCGGTCGCGGCGAAGACCAGCCCCACCTCGCCGCGGGGGACCATGCCTACGGCGACCGTCAGCCGACCGATCGAGCGGTCGAGCACGCCGGCCATGCACGCCGCTTTTCCGAGCACGGCGGCGGCGGTGAGCGCGAGCCCCAGCGCAAGTACCGGGGGACTCGCCAGCTGGGCGAGATCGACCTCGAGACCGACCCGTACGAAAAAGATGGGAGCGAGCATGTGCACGATCGGCTCCACAAGGTCCTCGACCTGCCGAGGCTCGCGCTCGGCAAAGGGCTGGTAGTGGGCCGCTTCCAGGACCAATCCGGCGGCGAACGCCCCGACGATCGGCGCCAGTCCCGCGCGTGCTGCCGCCCACGCCATGGCGAAACAGAAGGCGAGCGTAAAGCCCAACATCACCCCGGTCCCGCGCATCGTCGCAAGGCGGGCGAGCACCCGCGGAACCACGTAGACGCCCACGAGCACGGCGCCGACAAGAAAGCCGATGGCCCGCGCCCCGATCCCCAGGACCGGCCCGAGCTGAATGCTGCCCCCCCCCTCCGTCGCGGCGATGACCGCGGTCAAAACCGCCAACAGCCCCAGACCGAGCACGTCGTCGATCACCGCGGCTCCGAGGATGACCCGCGCCTCTGGAGAGTCGATGGCGCCGAGGTCGCGGAGCACCCGGGCGGTGATGCCCACGCTGGTGGCGGTGAGTATCGCGCCCAAGAAAAGGCACACGAGCAGGTCCATGCCAAACAGGACGCCGACGCCGACGCCCAGGCCCAAGGGGGCGACCACCCCGAGCAGCGCGACCGCGGCGGCGCTACGACCCACGCGGGCCATCTTCCCGAGTGTCGACTCCAACCCGACCGAAAACAGCAGCAGCACCACCCCCAGTTCGGCCAATAAGGCCACCAACGGGTCGTGTCGGAGCCAGTCGAGGCTGGTGAACCCGATGAGCGACAGGCTGCCCAGGAGCACGCCACCGCCCAGCTCGCCGAGGACCGCCGGCTGGCGGAGCCGGGTCGCGACCTCGCCCCCGATGCGCGCCGTCACCAGCATGACGGCGAGCGCCAGCAGCGCCGACGACAGCGCTTCTGCCCCCAAAATCAGACGCCCCGCGCCGCGTGCGGCCAGATGAACTTGTGCATCTGAAGCTGGAACCTCGCCGGCACGGCATCGGCCAACATCCAAGCCACCACGTCGGCCGGTTGGACCTCGCCAAACGCGACTGAAAAGAGCACCGAAACCCGCGCCGCCAGCCCGTGCTCGCGGACCACGTCGCGGGACCATTCGTAGTCGCGACGCGACGCGATGACGAACTTCACCTCGTCCTTGGCGCGCAGCTTCGGGATGTTGCTCCACAGGTTCGCGGCGACCTCGCCCGAATCCGGCGGCTTGAGGTCCAAGATGATGCGCACCGGGTCGGGAACCGGACCAATGTCGCGACTGCCACTTGTCTCCAGCAGCACGGTGTGACCGCGCGCGAGCAGGCGCTCCATCAACGGAATCGCCTGCCGATGCACCAGCGGCTCGCCTCCGGTCAGCTCGACCAACTGGACGCCGAGGCCGGCGACCTCGGCCACGACGTCGTCAATGCTGCGGCGTTCGCCGCCGGTGAAGGTGTAGACGCTGTCGCACCAGCGGCAACGGAGGTTGCAGCCGGCCAGCCTCACAAACGTACACGGCAGCCCCGCGAACGTGCTTTCGCCCTGGACCGAAGCGTAGACCTCGATGACACGGAGCCGCTCGTCGGGGGGAATCTCGTCCACGGAGCCCGGGGTATAGTCGCCGCGAGGTGCGAATGCTACTCTTCGTCGCCCTGGCGCTCGCCGCCGACGCCACCAGTCCTCACCCCCACAAGGGCGTCGTCACGCCGTACCGAGGCGCGCCCCCCGCGGTCAGCCTGACCGCGACCGAGCAAGCTACCGTGGCATCGGGCAAGGTCGTCCTCAAACAAACGCAGGTCGAGTCTGGCGGGCGCGGGGTGGCGATCATGGACATCGCGGCGGCTCCGGAGAAAATCTGGGCGAAAATTCTTGATTATGGGCGTTACCCCAAGATGGTCGACAAGGTGGCAGAGTGCGGGAACTATAAGGTTGCCGGCGACCACCTCTACACGCGGTTCGTCCTCCGCGTGATGGGGACGAACGTCGAGTATTTCATCGACCACCGCTACACGCCGGGCAGCGACTACTTGACGTGGACGCTCGACTACAGCCGAAAGTCGGACCTGGATGACTCGGTCGGCTATTGGCGGGTGACGCCCCAGGCGACGGCGCCGGTCCGCTCGCGGCTGGAGTACTCGGTCGACATCCGCTTCACCGGCTACGTCCCTGGCTTCGTCGCCGACATCATCAGCAAGAAGGGGCTGACCGACGCCACGAGTTGGGTCAAACGCGAGTCTGAGGGCGGCTCCTGACGCGCCGTTGACAATCTGGTAGTATCGCCAGCGCGAGGCGCTGATGCTTACCACCCTGTTCCTGTTGGTTTCGTTGGTCGGATGCGCGGATCCGTACGGAGACGCGAAGAAGATCGACACCATCGAAGCGTACGAGGCGTTCTTGGCGGGGTCGCCCCGGGGCGCCGACAAGCTGATGGCGGAGAGTCGGCTGGAGGAGCTGGTGGTCAAACGCGCCACCGCAAGCCACGCCGTCGCCGACTACGACGCGGCGCTCAAGCGGTTTCCGAGCACCCGGAAAAAGAAAGACCTCCAGACCGGCCGGGCCAACGCGGCCTTCGCCATCGCGGAAGCCGATGGCTCAACCGAGGCCTGGAAGGCCTTCCTCGCTGAAAACGCGTTCGCCGAGGGCCCGCTGAAGAAACGCGCCAAGGCCATGGTGGACGTGGCTGAGTTTTCCGCCAAAGTGGCCCTGAGCGAGCCTGTGGTGGAAGCAGTGAACCTGGGTGGGGACCCCAAAGGCGCCCTGGACGGGTGGGGGATCCGAACCAACGTCACCAACAATTTGGAATCAGCGCTGGAATACGCCAATATTGAGCTTCAGTTTCTCGATTCTTCTGGCGGCAAGCTCAAGACCGTTTCGTGGCCGGCAGCGGCACAGTCTGGCCCCGGGGGCATGCCGATGGACGAGGCGACGATGAAGCCGCTGGCGCCCGGGGAAACGCGGCCGTGGGCGTACACCAGCGGGGAGCTGCCCGAGGGCTGGCTGGAAGCGAAGAAGGTCAAGGTCATGCTTATCGCCGCGAAAGCGGTGCCGGCCTCGCCAGCGCCGTAGGCGCGGCCGCGATCAGCGCAGCCGGACTTCCACGTCCAGATCGACGACATAGGTGCCGCCGCGTTTCGGAAAGCGCGCGTCCTTCAGGCCGCGTTCCACGTGCTCCAGGAGGGCCTCGTAGCCCCGCACGGCCTTGAAGGATGTCGGGACCCCTTCCGCATCGACGACCACCCGTGCGGTCACCACCGACGTCGGCAGCTCGTAGGGCTGGGCGATTTGCGGATAGCCGACGATGAAAAGCGGGCTCATCGCGAGCTCGGAGAAGGGGACGACCGGCGCGCCGGTGGGCGGGTCTGGCAGCGGGAGATCTGCCTTGGGTGCGCGGAGGGCAACCACCGAGATCGGGGCCTTGTGGTCGGGTTCGAAGGCCGCCACCCGCTGAAGCGCCGCGCTCTGGGCGATCTCCTGGTCGGCGGTGCCCGTCGACGCCGAGGCCGTGCGGCGGCCGTCGGTGGTGAACCCCGAGAAGAGCAGTTGACCGGTGGTCATGTCCACCCAGGCCTCGCCGCCGAGCCGGAGGTCGATGAGGCCGCCGTTGGCGGATGCCTCCACAGCACTCGACTGCCCGACCGTTGCACGCCCCTCGGTGGACACCAACGCCAAGCCGAGGCGGTCGTCCACATGAGACATCTTGAGCGTGCCCGCGCCGGCCGTGCCGTCGGTGACGGGAAGCAACATCATGAAGCTGAGGTCCTTGCGCACCCAGCCGCGGACCCAGTCCTTGGGGTCGGTAGGCAGCGAGATGTCCAGCGGCGAGAAGGCGGCACGGAGGAAGGAGCGCATCTGTTCTGAGAGCTTGCCCTCGGTGATGTTCCCCGATGGGAGGCCGTTGCAGTCGAACTCGCGGAGGCGACCGTCAGGGCCGATCACGATGATGATCTGGACCGGCTTGGTGAACTCCTCCCAATCGGCCATGACCAAGTCGACCCGCGCCTGCGTCTCATTGACCGGCTCGCCCGCCAGGTCAAACCAGGGCAGCCGGCAGTCGAGCTCGGTGAACTTGCCCGGCGCGGTCACCTTGCATTCGACCTCGGCCCGAAGCTTCAAGTCGCGAATGCGCGTGGAGAGATTCAGGCGCGCTGAAGCCTTGATGCCAGCGCCCCAGTAGATCTCCGACTCGATGTAATAGCGCACCGTCTCGCCCTTTTGCCACTGGTAGGTGGGGACGGCGTCAGCGGCGGCGGCGGCGGTCAAGAGGGCGAGCAGGGCGTGCATTCGCCCAGCTTAGCACCTAGAGCAGGCTACCGAAGCCGATGCGCAAGGACGCCATTGAGGTCGCCGTGCCCTCCTGTGGGAAACCGGCCATTTGCGTGCCCCGGTAGCCGTCAAGGGTGATCCGCAGCCAGGTACCCCCTTCCTCTTGAAGGGGGATGCCGACGCTGAGCTTCACCCCCGGCCCCATGGACGACGGCGCGAACCAGCCGTAGTTGCCGCCCAGCAAGAACCACACCTTCCCGGGAAGCGGCCGCGGGAGGTACACCCCGATCCCACCATTGGGTCGGACGTAGGCGC
Organism: Deltaproteobacteria bacterium; assembly: GCA_947445035.1. Taxonomy (GTDB): domain Bacteria; phylum Myxococcota_A; class UBA796; order UBA796; family SXON01; genus SXON01. The sequence continues at coordinate 229,785 of CANFCK010000001.1, read as the reverse complement.
TGGTCTGCTGGTTGTCTTCCGGCGTGGTGCCCCCGTCGACGCCAAAGGCCATCTGCGCGGATGGCGTCAGGGCGAGGTCGGCGGAGCCGTACAGCGCGGCGTTGTAGATGCCCAGCTCAAAGCCGAGCGAGCCGCCGAATTGATAGGTCAACTCTTGCTGTCCGGCCTTCCCCGAAAATCCGTTGGATTCGAGCACCCCGCCACCAAGCTCCGCGACGATCTGGAACGTGACCGGCCGCTTCTTGACGACGACGGCGCCGCCGCCGAACGCCACGACGCGCGGCTTCCCCTTGGCGTCGATGCTGGCCAGGAAGACGCGGGGCGCCGTTCCGCTCCGTCCCGCGAGCGACCGGACTCCGGTCGCGACGTCGGCCGGCACCTCGGCGCTGGCGTTTTGCACAGCAGCCCCTGCGGCCGCCAGCTCTTCTGGCGAGACGAGGGAGCGCAGCGGGACCGTATCGCTGGCGGCGACATCGAACTCCATCCGCTCGGCAACCTGCCCACCCACGAGCACGTGCGCGTAGTGGTGGCCGGGAGCCAGCTCCGCCGTCCGCGCGCCCTCGGGAAGGGGACTGCCGTCGACCACGACCACCAGCCCCGGCGGCATCACATCGATGGCCAGAAGCCCTCGTGGCAAAAGCGCCATTTCTGCCTGCAAGGCCTGCACCTTGGCAAAGGACTGCCCGTCGGGAAAGTCCGCCCGGGCGAAAAGCCGTTTGGGGTCGAGCGCGATCGCGTCGAGCCAAGGGCGCACGACGCTCTTGCCCGCGATGGTCACCCGGAACGCGGAGGTGTCCTGGAGGCTGGAAAAAAGCCCCTCGGGGTAGCCGCGGGTGATGCCCGCACCCTCCCACAGGAGCGCCGCGATCAGCGCGTCACGCGCGGCGATGCCCGGAAGGACCTCGATCGGCTCGACCGCTGCCGCCAGCGCGCGCGCCACCCCGGATTCGGCCTCGAACTCTTCCCACCGGGCGCTGCCGTCCTTGAACACCGTCGCCAATGAGCCCGCTCGCGCCTCGTCAGCGGAGGTGACGGGCTCTGGGCTCAGCGTGATGTCGGACCAAGCGCGATGGTCCGCGGGTCCTGTCTCGCGCTCTGCAATTTTGATCACCTCCGCATCGGGCGCCGCTGCAAACATCCACACCACCAACGCGGGCGGCCCGACAGGAGTGGCAGCGACAGCCGACGCGAGCAGGAGAGTGACGCCAATCATCAAACGCCCCGTATCATGTCACAACGTAGTCCCGATGCCAGCCGTGATCCCCAAGAGGGGGCTCGCCGGCGTCGTCGCCGACCAAACCAGACTCTCCCGGAGCGGGAAAACCGCACCGGCCCGCCCGTCGAGGTCGACGTACGGCCGTATCCGACTGCCAGGCTTCCCGGCGGGCAGCGGGATGCTCCAGCCGAAGTGCGCGGTGGTGCTGACCGCGTACGGGAGGTTCATCCACCCAACCCGCAACGCGATCCGGGGGCCGAGACCGAAGCCGGCATCGCGACCCAAGACCACGCCACCGGTGAGGTAAGGAGTGACGTTGACGGTCTCGTAGTGGAGGGCCTGCGCCCAATTGGGAGAGGCCTCGCCGTCCGCCAGCTCCTGCCCCTTGTAGGAGTAGGTGTCGCCTTCTTTTGTGGCGTCGTAGTCGCTGTCAACGTCGTCGTAGACCACGCCATCCATATGCCCGGGGAGGATGTAGCGCTCCGCAAACGAGCCCTCGGTGCCGATGCCAAGCTCGACGCCGACCCCGAGCATCATCCGGTTGTAGTGACCCCGCAGCTCGAACGTCAGCGGGATGTAGGCGGGAATCGCATCGATGTCGATCAGGTTCTCGGGGGTGAAGGCCAGCTCGCCCGCGGCGGCCTGTCCCGCCGCATCACCCTCCTCAGGGGGAACGAATACCGGGGCGGCGAATCCCGACCATGCCATGCCACCCGACATCTGCACCGCGAAGTGCACCGGGAAGGCGTCGTCGCCGCCTTGCACCTTGGAAAGGCTGGCGGTGGGCCGATCGTAGCGCCACATCGCCGTCTTGTTGGGATTCCCCTCTTTGGGCACGGCGATGTAGATTTCCGCCTTCTCGTGGATTCGGGCGTAAATGGCCAGATAGTTTAGGATAATCCCCTCAAGTTGCGGCGTGCATTCGTTCAGGTGTAGGAAAAGCTGCTCGATGAGGTCAAGGCCCATCTTCTTTCGGGCGACGTCGCGAACGAAGTAGCGCTTACCCTCAAGCTTGGTGACTTCGAGGCGCTCACTCAGCCCATGTCCGCTGTCCGCCCGCTTCAGGTAGATGTCGGTGCGACCCAGGAAGATGTCGAGTTCGCCCTGTTCGTCGGGCGTGACCGCCAGGCCGTTGAGGTAGATCTCGTACTTGGTGGCGAAGTCCTCGGCGTTGAACTCGGCGCCATCGAGCTCGAAGTTGATCTTCAGCGTGGGGAACGCGCCCTGTTGCATCATCGTCAGGTACTGCGAGATGCTGGCGTTGAGGTCTTGATCGGTGAGCTTCGACATCAGGCTCGGATCCTGGACCGCCAGCATCGCCGCCAGGTAGAAGTAGTAGTTGACGGCCTGGAAGCCGATCTGTTCGTAAAAGGGCGGGATCACCTCGTTCTGGTTCTCGGCGGCTCGCCCGATCTGGGCGTAGAGCAAGAAGAGCGGCTCCCGCAACTCCACGCGGTCGACGAACCACAAAAGCTCGACCATGTCGGACAATTCACGCGCTTTGAGGCCCCAATCGGAGGGCTGCCAGGCGTTGTAGGGCACGCGGGAGACCTCGTCGATGGCGGCCATGACCCGGCCGATGTTCTGCGAGGGCACCACCGCCGGCTGCATCGCGGCGACGACCGTTTCGTCTTTGACCTTCCGTCCTTCCTGGTAAAGGTCGCCGTCGGGGAAGAATTGGGCGTCTGGCCTTTGGATGCGCGACTTTACGATGCGCTGCACGTTGGCGTCACTGTAGTCGGTGTCCGTGCCCTGCCAGTTCAGGACGATCACCCGCGCAAGGCGCTCCTTACGCTTGGCTTCCGCGGCCTTTTCCGCCGCACTCGGCTCTTCACCACCCTTCATCTCTGGTACTTCCACCTCGGGAAGTTTCGCCGCGAGGGCACTGCCGGTGAAGAACGACGCCACCATCCATAGGCTAAAAAACCACCGCATGACCGCTGCTCCCGCGCGGGGGGAGTCTAGCATGTCCGCTGTGCTCGGGGGGGGGGCGTCGCCGCATCCCGACGTCCCCGCCCCGGCGAACGGATGGGCAGAACGGCCACACGTTGGGGCTCGACGAGGGGTGGTTGCTGCTCGTCGATCGGCGCCCTGGCCGCTCGTGGGACCAGCGGAAGTGGGCTGAGGAGTTGACCGTGGACGGCCGACTGTTGCACCTCATCGGCGTCTGACCTCCCAAATCAAAACCGCCACTTCCGACGAGCCGCCACCGCGCTGACCCCGCGGTCTCCGCTGTCGAAGGTCAGGTACCAGCGGTACGGAAGGGCCACCTCGACGCGCACGGAAAAGGTGTTCTCGTCGGCATCCGCCGCGCCGTCGAACTCGGTCGTCAGAAACACGTTTCGACCCAGGGCGATGCCGATTCGACTGGAGCCGGACTCGTCGATCTCCAGCTTTTCCAGGTGGATCGCTTCGCCCGATCCCGAGCCGGCGTCCTGGACCTCGTTCTGCAGCATCTGGGTGACCAGCGCCAGGGTCTGACCGAGGGCGTCCTGGCCGGCGTCATCGCCGGCAGCGCCGGGGCAGGAGCCGAGGATGAGGGTCTGCAAGATGGACTCATCCCCGCCGAGCCCGTCACCTTCCGTCGAAAACTCGATCTCCGGTGACCCGGGGACACCTCCGATCGACGCGACGATGTCGCCGCATTCGGTCGTGTGATGCACCGCGCGCAGGCTCAGGATGGGTTGACGGATGTCGGTGCCGGTGAAGGCCACGCTGCCGTTGCTGAGGTCGAAGGGCCGGCCGAGTAAGGACGCTTCGCCGCGATCGGTCGTCAGCTCGCCGAGAAGCCGCAGCCGCCCGCCTTTCTGACTGACCTGGAGCACGCCGTCCAGGTCGGTCACCACCACCACCGTGCTCAGCGATCGAGCGAGATCGCCGTACGCCCCCTGGAGCGGCAGCGCCGCGCGAAGCCGCATATGGCGAGCCAGGTCCAGCATCAGCTTGGGGCGGATGGTGAACGAGACCGGCGCGACCTCGCCGTCGGCAACCGCCTCGGCGAGCGCGCCCGGACGCACAAGCTCGATGTCAGGGTGCAGGCGGGTCGTCGAGGCGTCGGAGAAGAAACGCTCGGCCAGCCGCAGGTACCCGGTGTCGACCCTCAGGCTGCCCTCCACATCGATCACCCGCCCCTTGCCGCGCACGTCGACCTCGCCCGTGGCCTGGACGCGCCGGTCCGCGGTCGCGATCAACCACGCGCGGTCCAGCTTGGCCGTCGCTGTGAGCTCGGTGGGAAGCCACTGTTTGAGCTTGAGGACCCCTGAGGCCTCGATGCCGCCGGCCCCAGTGTCGAGCCGAAGCGCACCCGCCCTGGTCTGGGCGCGCGCGTAGTCGAACACCAGCTGTTCACCCTGGAAACGGCCGCTCACCCCGATGTCTTCCAGACGGATGCCGGCCCGGGTGAGCGTCGTCACCCCGCGCGTCAAGTTGACGCCAAGGTCCAGCCGCGGGTCGAGGATGCTGCCCGACACCTGTCCGCCTAACGCAAAGCAGCCGCCGCTCTCGGCCATGCCGGGTACGAAGGCCTCCACCGCCGCCAGCGGGATTCCCGGCCCCGAAATGTCCAGCGACAGCCCGCGCGCGGCGAGGTCGAACTCGTCGTCCAGGGGCACCACCCCCTTGATGTCGAGGCCTCCCGCGGGGTCTCCCGCCGCGCTCGCACAGGTCGGCCGCTCCTCGGCGGGGGCCTCGCCAAAGAGCCCGGCGCTTTTCAGCTCACGCGCCGCCGCGGCAAAGCCCACGCGGGCGTGGACGAAGTAGCCGATCCCCAGCGGCTTGATCTCCAGCGTCGCGGGGGTCACCTTCAGCGTCCCGATCCGGGCGCCGATCAGGTTGACGCCGCCCTGCACCCGCGGGGCGAGGGGGTTTCCGTCCAGCGCGAACGCGCCCGCGAGCGCGCCATCCAGGTCGGCTTTCAGGTCGACGAAGTGGCGGATCGTCGCGATCGGAAGCTGTTTGAGGACCACTGCGCCGCCGAAGTCGGAGATCACCGCCTTCACCTGGGGTCGCGCCGCGGTGCCGCCCAGCCAGGACGTCACCACTGCGGTGTCCACCCGAGAGGCCAGCGTGGTCTCCAGCCTGGACACGAAACCCTGGTTCACCACCAACCTTGCCGTCGCGACACCCCCGCTCAGCGCACTGTCGAGCCACGCCCGTACCGTCGGACCTCCGGACCCCAACGGAAGATCGGCCGAGGCCGTCAGCTTGATGAACGGGTCCTCCACGGCCCCCGACAGCGCCAGCTCGGCGCTGATCCGTGCCTCTGGCAGCTTGCGCCCGTGCAAAAGGGCGATCAGGTCGGCGGTGTCCACCGGCAAAATGGTGACGCGGGCCTCCGCGGCGCCCGTCCCTGCGAGCCGCACGCCATCGACCCCGATGAGCAGGGGCAAGGCGCCGCGGAGCGTCAACCGCGTCGCCTCGGCATCGCCGACGTCGCCCTCGAATCGGAGTTTTTGGTGGTCCCCCTCGACCGCCAGGGTCGCCGAGACGCCGGCGACCGCGTCCGGGATGGTCAGGCCCTCGACCTCGACGAGCCCGTCCACCGCTGGGTTCCGGAGGCTCCCGACCAGCCCCAGGCGACCGGTCGCCAGTCCGCGCCACCCCGCAAACGTCGGGCCCACGACCCGCTCCAGGTCGCCGAGGTCCAGTCGTTCTGCGCTCACCACGATGGTGTCGCGTCCCTCGCTTGAAACGCCCCCAGACGCGGTGAGTCGTGTGGCCCCCAGGCCGAGGTCGAGACGGGTGTCGGCGACGCCGCCGTCGACAAAGCGCACGCGCTGCTGGCCACTGCCGACGAGGACCCGATCGGGCGCCACCTCCAACTGGAAGCGCTCGAGCCACAGCGCTTTGGTCGCGAGTTCGAAGCGTCCCTCGGCGGCGGCCACCTCGCGATCGGGCTCCACCAACCGCACGGAGAAGGCCACTTCGGGCCCCAGCTCCGCGTGCACCGTGCCGGTGGCGGCCGAGCGACCGGCGTAGGCCAAGCCCGCCACGTCCAGGTCCACGCTTCCGCTGACGACCTGCCCATCCCACCCGATGACCACGGGACCGATCGCCGAAGCAATCGACGCTCCCGAGGTGGCGAGTCCTTTCACGCCGGCGTATCCGCGCAGGTCAGCGGTGACGACGTCTCCCCACCCCACGGTGGCCGCCCCGATGAACTCGGCGGTGCCGGCGATGCCGAAACGCGTAAGCTCGACGGTGCTGCGCTCGACCTCGGCGGTGGCCGACCGGGCCGCGAGGTCGGCGTCGCCGCTGAGGCGCCCATTCGCCCAACCCAAGTCCGCCGCGACCCGGTCGACCACCACATGCCCTTGGTCCACCCGAACCGGCCCACGCGCCACGATCCGCTCGCCGGCCGTCCGCACGACGACATCGACGTCCGCTGCCGCCTGGACGTGGTCAGGCCAACTCCAGCCGACACCGCTCGCTTCCACCCGCCCCGAAACCGCCAGCGGCTTCAGACCGTCGATGACCGCAGCCACATCGAGGCCGGTCGTCTCTAGCGTCGCGCGCCACGCCTGATCGGTAGGAACAACCGCCCCCGTCACCGCGACCTCGCCGCCGGCTGTGGTGAGCCTTAGCGTGACCTCGGGCGAACTGAGCGTCCCTCGCACCGTACCGCTGGTGTCGAGCGGCGCGCTCAGTGGTAGCGAAGCCAGCGTCGGAAAGAAAGGTGCGAGGCCGAGTTTGTCCAGGTGCAGCTCGGAGACGTCGAAGGCGAGCCGCTCGCCGTTGAGCGCGCCCCCAAGCGCGAGCCGGTTCTCGTTCTCGGTGCCGACGCTGACCGTCGTCGGACCCAGGATCGACCGTGCCGACGACCATGTGCCTGCCGAGGTCACCGCCAGCGGTCCGGCGGCCGTGCCCGCCGTAAGCGCCAGGTTTGACCACGAGACCTGAGCGCCGCGCACCGTGAGGCCGAGGTCCACGGAGACGGCGTCGAAGACGAATCCCGGGAGGGCCACCGCGCCCTCAAGGTGCGCGGCGTCGACAAGGATGTCGATCGGCAGGCCCCGCCACGGCCCCGCGGGTGCGCCAGGATCAGCCGGCCACAGGGTCGCGAAGACCGCCGGCTCGGGAAGGTCGACGATCACCCCTGTCATCTCAAGTCGCGACACCGGCAGGACCCGGGCGACCAGCGATTGGGTGTCGAGGTCGGCCACGACACGCTCGACCGCGATCGGCACGGTGCCATCGGGCGCGCGGAGCCGGACCCCTTTTAGCTCGACGTGATGCAGGAGATCGGTCCGGAGCTGTCCGACCTCGATGGTACCCGCCTCCGGCTGGATCCGTGGGAGCACCTGGGCCAGAAGCCAGTCGTTGCCGGCCTCCGAGCGCAACCAAGCGAATCCGACGCCCGCCCCGAGCGCGGCGACGCCGAGCGCCCCGGGCAAAAGCCAAAGCGCCACCCGCGCCAGCCTCCTCACTCCCCCGCGCGGCGGCTTCAAAACGCCTCTCCGATGCCGAGGTGCAGGGACCAGCCCGGCTCGTTGACGAAGTAGGCGTCGGGATTCGGCACCCACGCCGCGTCCAGGCGGATGGGGCCGATTGGGGAGCGATAGCGAAGCCCGCCGCCCACCGACCACTGCAAGCCCGCCAACGAGACCGCGTCCAGCCGGTCCCACACCCGGCCCACGTCCACGAACCCGACGATGCCCAGGCTCCACGGCAATTCTTGCCGCAGCTCCAAGCTGCCGTAGCTCGCGACGGTCCCGCCTACCGATTCGACGGTGACGCCTTCCCCGGTGCAGGCCTGCCGGCCGGAGGCGTCCAAATTGAGGCCGCCCTCGGCGTCGTAACAGAGATGGGGTCCGAGACTGTCTTCCGCCCAGCCCCTGACGCTGTTCCCGCCGCCGAGCTTCAGGGTCTCATCCACGTCGACGCCGACGTCGCCGTACGGGACGATGAGCCCGCCGCCAATGCGGCCCGCCAGGACCGTGTGAGGATCAGCGCGGCCGAAGCGGATGGAGCGGTACGCGCGCCCCTCGGCCTCGACCCGGAAGAAGTCGAGGTCCCCGCCAAACGGCCCCCCCGCCTCGGCAAGGCGCAGGCTCATGTAGTAGTTGCGGGTCGGCGCCAGCTTGTCGTCACGCGCGTCCCAGACCAGGCTCTGTTCCAGCGCGGAGAGGAAGGCCTTCTCCGACACGGTGCTGCTCAGGTTGGTCTTCTCGATGTCCTCGAGGCTCTCGAAGTCGAAATATTGGTGATACTTCAGGCGATATCCGCCGGTAAGGGCGATACGCCGGTCCGGCCGCCAGGTCACGGCGGGGGCGGCCTGGGCCTCGAATTCCCGGTAGGCCGGCAAGACGTCGAATCGGATGTCGCTCTTGACCGACAACTCCAGGCGACGGGAGAAGAACTTCGGAATCGAGTAGGTCTGTCCGAACGACGCGACGGGGGAGATGCTGTCGAGCATCTGCAGTCCCACGTCGTCGCTGCGGCTGAAGTCGACGGTGGTCGCGACGCCGAGGCTGGAGTCGACGCGCCAACGATGCAGTCGCCCAAACGCGTCGTCGTCCTGATATTCTGCGGCAACCGCCAACTCCTGCCGGTTGGTCTCCACCTCCAGGCTGGGGCCGATGCCGAACTGGCGGCTTGGCCGGCGGGCGAGGCGCACCTGGATGGGCACGGCGCGCTGGTCCGGCGACTTCAGCACCGGCGTCACCTCTACGAGCGAGTAGACACCGAGCCCGTAGAGCCGTTGCCTCGCCGCCAGTAGCTCGGAGGTGCGGAAGCCGTCCCCGACCTCGAAGTCCAGCTCCTCGCGGGCGCGGTCTGCCAACTTGCCCTTTTCCCCGACGAAGCTGACTCCGCCGTACACACAGGGCCGCCCCGGGGCGATGTCATAGCGCACGTGAACCTGGCGGAGGTCCGCGCGGACGGTCACCTGGCCGCTGACGACCGCATAGGCGTAGCCCCGCTCCTGTAGGCGCGCCTGAAGCGCGCCCAACGCTTCGGTGTAGGCCTCAAGATCGAAGATGTCGCCCTGATGCAGCCCGAGGAGCTTGTCCAGGCTGCGTCGAATCGGCCCGGCAAGCGTGCCGTCGATCACCACCTCGGGATCCGCGTCAAGCCGCGACGGCTCGCCCCGATCGATTCGCCCGATCACATCGACGGCGGGCGCGCCATCGGGACCCTTTTGTTTTCTCGGTCGGGTTTCCCAGCCCACGAACTTTGCGTCAAACCAGCCGTGGTGTTGGTACCAGATGACCAGCCGTTCGGCGTCGTCTGCCAGCACCACCTCGTCCAAAAGCGCTAGGTCGCCTACGTACCCGCCGAAATCCCAGCGACCCGGCAGCTCGATCAAGCGCCGCGAGGCCTGGCTGTCAATGCTGTCCTCCAGCACCGATTGCCCGTCCCGCGCAAACGGTCCCCAGCCGTTCCCCTCAAAGGTGATGTCCTCCACGACGCGTTGACCCAGGGGCACCGTCGGCTTCGGGCACCCGAGCAGCATCGATGTCCACGCCACGGTCAGCACGCCCGAGCCCGGTATCCGGAGAAGCGCTTGCCGGATCGCTCGGCCGGGTTTATCGACGGCGCGCCATGCTCCGCCGTTCGTTTTTTGTCGCGCTCCTGGTCGGCTCGGTCGCGTTCGGTTGTGGCGAGGATGGCGCGCCGGCGGCCGTCGCCGCGGCAACCGCCGACATCCGCACGATGGTTGTCGAGGAGGCGGCGTGGACCCCAACGCTGACGCTTGACGGAACCTTGGACCCCATCGCCAGCGTGCAACTCGGGTTCGACGTGCCCGGGCGGATGGACAGCCTCGTGGCCCACCGCGGCGCCGTCGTGAACAAGGGCGAGGTGTTGGCGAGTCTGGACGACAGCATGCCGCGCGCCCAGACCGCGCAGGCCGAGGCCGGGGTCGCTGCTGCCGAGGCGCAGCTTGCTGCCGGTGAGGCGTCTTGGACGCGGGCCCAGCAGCTTCGTGTGGCGGGCGGGATGTCGGACCAGCAGTACAAAGACGCCGAGGCCGGCATCCTCGCCGGGCGTGCGGGCGTCGATCAGGCCCGCGCCGCCCTGGTCCTGGCGCGCACGCACCTGGCCAACCACACGCTGCGCGCACCGATCTCGGGCACGATCACCAACGGGCCCGACAACGTCGGGATGATGATCGGCGCGGGCACACCCATCTTCTTGTTGGAGGACCTGTCGGCGCTACAGCTCAAGGGCAGCGTGTCGGAGGCAGAGGGGTGGGTCACCGAGGGCATGGCGGCCACGCTGAGCTCGGGCGCACCCGGCAGCACGGCCAGCGCTCAGGGGGCGGTCTCTCGGGTGATTCCGGCGCTGGATCCGGCCACGCGCCGCCTGCCCGTTGAAGTGCGGCTTGACGGCGCGCCGGCGGGGTTTCTCGCCCATGGCTACGCCCGCGCGACGATCTCCGCGACGGCCCCCATGACGGTGCTCGCCGTCCCTCGCGCCGCGATTGTCGCCCGCCCCGACTTCAGCGTCGTGCGCTGGCGCGAAGGTGCCTATGAGCGCGTCGCCATCGAGGTCCTGACCGAGGAGGGGGACCGCACGCTCGTGCGGGGTCCGCTCTCGGCCGGTGACGCGGTGGTGCTGTACCCTCCGGCCGGGCTCGGCGGCGGCGAATGAGCGCGGAGGCGGGCGGGGGCCCCGTGCCTTCCGGCCTGGGGCTTTCCGACCTCGCGATTCGGCGGCCGGTGTTCATCACCATGCTGTCGGTGGCGATCGTGGTGCTGGGGCTTTTGGGCTACTCCAGCCTCGCAACCGACCTGTACCCGCCGGTCAACTTCCCCTTCCTGATGGTTCAGACCGTGTATCCGGGGGCATCGCCAACGGACATGGAACGCGACGTCACCGAGCCGCTGGAAGATGCGGTCGGGGGCATCAGCGGCATCAAGAAGCTCCAGAGCTTCTCGCGCGACTCGGTTTCGCTCCTGATGATCCAGTTCGATCTGGAAACCAACCTCGACGAAGCGACCAACGCGGTGCGCGACCGGGTGGGCGCTGCGGAAAAGAACCTGCCCGACGCCGCTGATCCGCCGCTGATCCGCCAGGTGGACATCGGCGCGCTGCCGGTGCTCGTCGTCGCGTTTTCTTCAAGCGGCGGGGTGAACGACACCCGCCAGCTCGCCGAAGACCGGCTCAAACCCCTGCTCGAACAGGTGGAGGGGGTCGGCTCCGTCAACGTCATCGGCGGCCAGAAACGTGAGATTCACGTTGACCTTGACCTCGACAAGCTCACCGCGCTCGGTGTGCCGGCCAGCCAGGTTTCCGAGCGCATCGGGTACGAGAACATCTCGGTGCCGGTTGGGCAGTTCAAGAGCTCGGACTACACCATCGCCGTGCGGGCGACGGGGCAGTTCAAGTCGGTCGCCGATCTGGGCGAGGCGGCGATCCACAACACCAAGGACGGCCGGCTGGTGCGGCTCAAAGAAGTCGCCGCGGTGACCGACGGCTTCGCGCGACCCGATCGCTATGTGCGGAACAACCTCCAGGACGCCGTCACCGTCGAGGTCGTGAAGAAGGGCTCGGCCAACGCGGTGGAGGTGTCGCACCACGTGCAGGCGCGGCTTGCCGAGCATGTGCCGAAGCTCGGCGGCGGCGCGGTGTTCGAGATCATCGCCGACCAGGCCGACGAGATCGAGGCCAACGCCGACGAAGTCTGGGTCGCGATCTACTACGGCGGGGGGATGGCGGTCCTCGTCATCCTGTTCTTCCTGCTGGACTGGCGCGGCACCCTGATCAGCGCCCTGGCGCTACCCACCTCGATCATCGGCACCTTCGCGATGATGCAGTGGATGGGCTTTTCGCTCAACACCATGACCTTGATGGGCCTGAGCCTCGCCATCGGCCTGTTGATCGATGACGCGGTGGTGGTCCGCGAAGCGATCACCAGACGGCTCGAAATGGGCGAGGACCCCGTCACCGCCGCCTCAAAAGGCACCGCGGAGATCGCGCTGGCCGTGCTGGCTACGACCATGTCCCTCGTCGCGGTCTTCGTGCCGGTCGCCTTCATGAGCGGCATGGTCGGCCAGTTCTTCAAGCAGTTCGGGCTCACCATCGCCGTCGCGGTGACGTTGTCGCTCTTCGTGGCGTTCACCCTCGACCCGATGTTGAGCTCACGCTTTTCCGTCGCCCGCCACGGGCCGCGCACGGGGATTCCGCGGCTGATCGAGCGTTTCCTGGACGGCCTCGACGTGGGCTACCGGCGGGTGCTGCATTGGGTCTTGCGCTACCGGTTCACCACGGCCGGACTCACCGTCCTGACGCTGATCGGCACCGCTTTCGTCGGGGCCAGTCTGCCGGTCGAGTTCGTCCCTAAGCAGGATCGTGGTGAGATCCAGGCCGACGTGCGCTTGCCGGTAGGAAGCTCCCTTTCGGTCACCAACATCATGGCGCGGGAGCGCGAAACGGCCCTCCTCAAGATTCCCGGGGTCCGTCGCGTCTACAGCATCGTGGGGCACGAAGACCAACCGCACCGAACCCGCTTCCGCATTTCGCTGGTTCCCAAGCCCGAACGCAGCATGTCGATCACCGCGTACGAAGATGCGGTACGGTCGGTCTTGGATGCGGTTCCCAACGGATTGGCGTCCCTACAAGAACCGTCGATCATCGAGGGGCTCGGCGACTGGCCCCCGTTCATGCTGATCATCCAAGGCCCCGACATTGAGGGTGTCGTGGCCACCGGCAAGCGCGTCGAGGCCATGCTCAAAGCGATCCCCGGCACCCGCGACGTCCGCCTGACCCAGGAGGATGGCCGTCCCGAGCTGGTGGTGGATGTGGACCGCGCCGTCGCCGCGGATCGTGGCATCCCCGCCGGCGTGGTCGGGCTCACCGCCCGTTCGTTGGTCGAGGGCAACCTCGTCGGCTCACTCCGAGACGGCGGTCCCGAGGCCGAGATTCGGGTTCGCGCCGCGCCTCGGTTCGCCGTCGATGTCGCTGCGATCAAGGCGCTGCCGCTGCCATCACCGCGCGGCCACGTCACGGTGGGGGACGTCGCGGAGGTCCGCATGGGCGCCGGCGCCGGCGCCATCATGCACCACCAACGGATGCGTGCGGTCACGGTCTGGTCTCAAGTGGCGCCCGGTGCGGCGCTTGGCGACGTCATGGTCGCGACCGAGGCCGCCCTGGCCAAGGACCCTCTCCCCGACGGGTATACCTGGGAGATTGACGGTCAGGCCCGCGACATGCAGGAGACTGGCCAGGCCATGGGCCTCGCCATCGGCGTCGCCTTCGTCTTCATCTTCATGGTGTTGGCCTCCCAGTTCGAGAGCCTCGTCCACCCCTTCACCCTGATGTTGTCGGTGCCACTGGCGATGGTCGGCGCCTTCTTGGGCCTCGCCCTCGCCGGGCACAGCATCTCGATGGGCAGCCAGATCGGCATCATCCTGTTGATGGGGTTGGTCACCAAAAACGCCATCCTCTTGGTGGATGGGGCCCTGGTGCATCTGCGTGAGGGCATGGCCCCCGTCGAGGCGATGCTGGCCGCCGGACCGCGACGCCTCCGCCCGATCGTGATGACGTCGATGGCGATGGCCCTCGGCATGCTCCCCACGGCGCTGGGCACGGGCACCGGGAGCGAGTTCCGCGCGCCCATGGCGGTCGCGGTGATCGGCGGGGTGCTCTCGTCGACCGTGCTCACGCTGCTCGTGGTGCCGGTGGGCTTCGTGTGGATGGAGCAGCTGCGGGGCCTGGTGCGGCGGCGCTGAGGCCGTCCCCGTCGATTCGTCGCGCGCACTTGTCAAGCACACGTCAATCCGGTAACGTCGGCCATCGTGCCGCTCGATCGCTACCTCCCGTTGGTCGCCTGTTGTTTGGCCGTCGGGTGCGGCCAGCAGCTGGCGGGGGGGCCGCCCGACGACGAGGACGGCGACGTGGGCAAGGACGATACCGCCGAGGACGCAGGTGGCGTCGATCCGATCGTGATCATCGGCGGCGGGGTGGCGGGACTCGCCGCTGCGGGCGCGTTGGGCGAGGGCGTGCTGGTGGAGGCGGATACGGTGCTGGGCGGGCGGGCGTTGTGGTCGGGCGGCCTGATGCACTTCGTGGGCATTCCCGACCAGGAGGCCATCGGCGTGGTCGACTCGCCGGCGTTGGCCGCGGCAGACTGGGAAGCGCTCACGGGCTGGCCAGCGGCCGACGGCACCCTCCGCTACCTTGAGGACTCTGCCGCCACCCACGAGCGCCTCCTCGAGCTCGGTCTCAGCTACGGGCTCCTGGCGAATGAGCCGCGCACCGACGTCCAGCGGCTTTTGACGGTGACGGGGGAGGGTCCAGCGCTGGTCGAGGCGCTGGCCGCGAAGGTCACAGCGGCCGTGGAGGTTCGCCTCGAAACGTTGGTGGAAGGTCTCGTATGGCGGGACGGTGCGGTGGTCGGGGTGCGCACGGCCGACGGGGAGATCCCGGCGCGAGCGGTGGTCATTGCCAGCGGCGGGTACGCCGGGGAGCTGGCCAGACTGGCCGAGCTGGCCGAGGGCGAGTTCTGGGAGGCGAGCAAGCACGGGGGCGCCGGCCACGCATTGGCCTGGGCCGAGGCCGACGACCTCGGCGTGAAGAACCTCCCCAACATCGGCTGGTTGCATCGGCACATCGGCGTGCCCATGGGCGATGGCAAGCTGATCGGGTTCACCTACGACATCGCCGCGCCGTGGATCTGGGTCGACGAAAACGGGCTGCGCTTCTTGGACGAGACCGACATCGAGAGCGTCACCCTGACCGGACCCCTCCGGGCGGCGGGCGACGTCTGGGCGATCGGGCCCCGGGACGCGGTCCTCGCCGCCCTGGACGAGGTGGTGCGGCCCACGGCGGAGCAGGCCATCGCCGTCGACAGCACGATGCGCTGTCGTGCCGATGCCAGCGCCCTCGCGGAGCTTTTGGTGCTCGATCCCGAGGCGCTGTCGCAGACGCTCGGCGAGGTCGCGGGGGTCGAGAGCGGCAGCCTCGATGACCCGCTCGGGCGCCCGGCGGAGAGCTTTGTGCCGTTCACCGGCGACCTCTGCGCGTGGCGCCCCGGGGACACCGCGTCGAAGACCTACGGGGGGCTGATGGTGGACGAGGACGGACGGGTGCTCAACACGGCTGGCGGCGTCGTTCCCGGGTTGTGGGCCGTGGGTGAGGCGGCGGGCATGGGCGCACCCGGACTGGCGGGCCGCTACGGCTTCGACGGTACCCTTTCGGCGGTGGTATGGTCGGGGTGGCGAGTCGGAGATCGGCTGGCCTCGGAGTAGCCTTGACCCTCATCGAGCCCGCCAGCCTTCGCCGCCGTTACCTGCTTGCCCTGGCGTTGGGCCCGCTCGTCGCCTGTGGCACTGCGGCCACCGAGTGCCTAAGCGTCGAGGACACCGCCGACCCGAGCTGCCCCACCGAGGCGGAAGCGAGCGACCTGCTGCTCGGTGCGAAGTGTGGCTACACCGTCAACGCCGTCACCGGCGCCGGGACCATCGAGATGGTGGACATCCCGTGGGACACTGGCGACGCCATCCCGCAGTGCTGCTTCCCGACGTTGGAGGTCGAGGACACCATCCCCAGTTGTGTCGTCGGCCGTCCCTTCCTGGACCAGGGGGTCATCAAGACTGCGCCCGCGGCGGCGCGTACCGGTTGGGCGCGCGGCCGGCGTCCCGACGTGCGCCGGTTGACGCGCGCCGAGCGCGCGGTCCTCGCCCGCGCCTGGACCGAAGACGCGCTGATCGAACACGCCAGCGTCGCGGCCTTCGCCCGCACGACCCTGGAGCTGATGGCCGTGGGCGCCCCCGCCGACCTGCTCGCCGCCGTCCAGGCCGCCGCCGCCGACGAGGTCCGCCACGCACGACTGTCCTTCGCCCTGGCCGAGCGCTACGGCGCCGCCGCGGTGAGTCCAGGCCGCCTTCAGCTCGGCGCCAGCGTCGCGATCGAGACCGACCTCGCCCGCCTCGCCGCGACCACCTTCCGCGAAGGCTGCGTCGGGGAGACCGTGGTCTCCCTGCTCAGCGCGCGGGCCGCCGCCGCCGCGACCGATCCCGCCGCCAAGGCGCTCTTGACCCTCGTCGCTCACGACGAAGCCCGTCATGCGGAGTTGGCCTGGCGCACGCTGTCGTGGTTGCTCCAGGAAGGCGGCGCCGACGCGCTCGCAGCCGTGGAGGCCGAGGTGCTGGGGCTGCTGGCGAACGGGGTTCGACTCACCCAGATCACCACCGGCGCCGACGATCGCGTGCTCGCCGCCCACGGCCGCATTCGCCCCGCGGCAGCGATGATGGCGCGCGATCAGGCGATCGCGGAGGTCATCCTGCCCTGCGTCCGCGCGCTCCTCGGTCACGTTTCGGCGCGGGCGGCGTAGGCTTGCTGCCGGAGGCTGGCCACGGCCGTTGGCACATCGTCGCCACCACCCTCACGTTCTGGCAGCAGCGCGACAACCCGGTGTCCGAGTTGGGGCCCGCTCTGTCAGATGGGCGGTGGCGGAATCGACTCTACTGGACCGAGGGCGGCAAGCCCAAGGCGCTGGAAGGCGCCGACACGGAGCTGCCGCAGGTCGCAGGGGAGCCCTACCCCCGCTTCCGCTGGCGCGGCGCCGGCCTGCTGTGGCTCTTCGCGAGCGATTGGCGCTTCGTCGAGCTGAACGACACCTTCGCCGTCACGTGGTTCGCCCGCGCGACCTTCGGGGTCACGCCCGAAGGCATGGACGTGTACGCGAGGGACGCGGCCTTCGATCCTGCGCCGGTCATCGCGCGGTTGACGGCTGATCCGGCGTTCGCGCACCTGGGTGGGTGGTATCGGCCCTACAACAGCGCCCGGACCGCCCTCGGCACGTCGGCGATTCCGATCGCCTCCACACCCGCCGCGACGGGCCAACCGCCGATACCGGGGTGAACGACGAAGGCGGGCGGGCGGCCCAGGTCGAACAGAACTCCAACCCCCTCAGAACTCCAGCTGCCCCGCCGCCCGAGGAAACGGGATCACGTCGCGGATGTTGTCGATCCCGGTCGCGTACATCACCGCGCGCTCAAAACCGAGGCCGAAGCCGGCGTGGGGAACGCTACCGTAGCGGCGCAGCTCGCGGTACCAGCCGTATTGGGCCGGCTCCATGCCCACCGAGCGGATGCGCGCGTCGAGCACATCCAGACGATCTTCGCGTTGGCTGCCACCGATCATCTCGCCGACCCCGGGCGCGAGCACATCCATCGCCGCTACGGTGCGGCCGTCGTCGTTCAGGCGCATATAGAAGGCCTTGATGTCCTTGGGGTAGTTCATCACCACCACTGGCCGCCCAACCTGCTCGCAGAGCCACTTCTCGTGCTCGCTCTGCAGGTCGACGCCCCAATGCACCGGGAACTCGAATTGGGTGGTGGACGCCTGCAAGCGCGCTACCGCCTCGGTGTAGTCCATGCGTTCGAAGCTGGCGGTGACGAAGCGCTCCAGCCGCTCGATGCAGGTCTTGTCGACCCTCTGGGCGAAGAAGGCCAGATCATCCTGGCGTTCGTCGAGGACGGCGCGAAAGATCGACTTGAGGAAGTCGGCAGCGAGGTCGGCGTCGGCGCTGAGATCGGCAAAAGCGATCTCCGGCTCGATCATCCAGAACTCGGCGAGGTGGCGGCGGGTCTGGCTGTTTTCCGCCCGGAAGGTGGGACCAAAGGTGTAGACCTTGCTCATGGCGAGGCAGTACGCCTCGACGTTGAGCTGACCGGAGACCGTCAAGTGCGCGGGCTTGCCGAAGAAATCGGCGCTGTCGTCCACGCTGCCGTCGGGGCGGCGCGGCAGGTTCGACAGGTCCAAGGTCGAGACACGGAACATCTGTCCCGCGCCCTCCGCGTCGCTCCCGGTCAGGATCGGTGTGTGGATCCACTGAAACCCGCGCTCGTAGAAAAAGCGGTGTACCGCATGGGCCAAACAGTTCCGCACGCGGGTGACCGCGCCGATGATGTTGGTGCGCGGCCGAAGATGAGCCTGCTCCCGCAAGAACTCCATCGAGTGTTGTTTGGCCTGCATCGGGTAGGTCTCCGGGTCCTCCACCCAGCCGACCACCGTGACGCTCGACGCCCGCAGCTCGACCGGCTGGCCCGCGGCCGGACTCGCCACCAACTCACCTTCCACCGACAACGAACAGCCCGTGGTCAGGCGCTTGACGTCAGCTTCGTAGTTTACAAGCCCGGTCTCCGCGATCACCTGGAGCGAGTTGAAGCAGGAGCCGTCGGAGAGGCCCACAAAACTCAGCCCCGCCTTGCTGTGGCGCGCGGTGCGCACCCAGCCCTGCACGGTGACGTGCGAGCCGACCGGGACCTTCCCAGAAAGCAGATCCGTGACAGCGGTAGAGCCCAAAACGACCTCGCGAACTGGGGGCCGGGCTAACCCGCGCCGCGTATACTCTGCGCGATGTTGTGGCTCTTTGCCTGCACTGACGCCGTCGAGGACACCGATGGCAACGAGCCCGATGGCGCCACGCTTTCCGCGCCTGCGCTGGCGATGGAGTTGGAGGCCGCTGACGTGGCGGGGCTCGCCGAGGCGGCACTTTCGGCAGAGCTGGTCACCCCCTACGCCGCGCTCCACTGGTTCGAATCGCTGCTCTTCGACCTGGGCGCCGGGGGCGAGGGCTGCCCTCATTTCACGCCGAGCCCGTTCGACCCGCTGGTGCGTCTGTCGGAATGGCAGGGGCGCTGTGAGGGCGTCAGCTACACCATCTCCGGGGGGTGGCTCTACCAGGACCGGCACGAGCGCGTCGATGCCGAGCACTCGACCCACGCGGCCCAGATGTTGCTGTCCTTCGCGGGCGAGGGCGCCGACGGGCCGATTTCCGCGGGTGGGTGGGCCGAGTTGGACTGGACCGACGCGCCGGAGGGTCGCGAGGCCACGCTGGTGATCGAAGGGACCTTCGTGGACGCCTCGGCGATTACGCCCTGGCCGACGGGTATTCGCGGCGGGACGACGTGGGCGGGAACCGTCACCGACACCTTCAACGGGACTGTCTCCGGGCCCACGGGCACCGCGACCGCTGAGCTCTACCTCGACGCGCTGACCCTCATCGACGGCGTCGTGACCGGCGGACGGCTGGGCGTGCGCGACCCGTCCAGCGCGTGGTGGTGGGTGTCCTTTACCGCAGCGGGAGACGGAACCGTCGCCGCTGATCAGGTGGAGCCGGCCCTGGGTGTCAGGGTAGGAGCCATCCTCACCGAGGCGCTCCTGCGCGACATCGAGGCGGCCCTCTGATTTTTTCAGCGCTGATCGCCTGTACCACCGAGGCGACCGACGCCCCTGAGGGGAGCGCGTTTGTGCCACTCGATGACGTGCGGCTGGCCCGACGCATCAGCCTGGATATTCGGGGCGTCACCCCTACGCTCGACGAGTTGGATCGTGCCGCCGACGGTGAGTTGGATTCGCTATTGTCGGAGTGGCTGGTCGATGACCGGCACGAAGCCCACCTCGTGGACGTCTTTGCCGAGGCCTGGGCGCTCCGAGCCGATGAACTTCGGGTCGGCCCCACTGAATTCGGTTTCGACGATGCCGACCTCCCCTGGTTCACCCGCGCCCTCGAGGACGAGCCCGCGCACGTGATGGCGCGGATCGCGGTCAGCGATCGACCGTGGTCGGATGTGGTGCAGAGTGACACCACGCTGGCCAATGCAGAGCTGGCCGCCATCGTCCCGCTGGAGTTCCTCGATCCCGCTGATCCCGCCGAATGGAAGGAGGCCCGATACACGGACGGACGGCCGGCGTTGGGGGTTCTTGCCACCAGCGGCTTGTGGGCTCGATTTGCGACCACCCGGTTCAACTACAATCGCACCCGGGCGGCGACGATCTCTCGCGAGCTGCTGTGTACCGATCTTTTGGAGCGCCCGGTTTCGTTTGTCGCGATCACCGATCCCGCACCGGATGCGTTGGAGGCTGCCACCCGCTCGGTGCCGAGCTGCCTGGCCTGTCACGCGGGACTCGACCCGCTCGCGTCGAGCCTGTTCGGCTTTTGGCCCTACGACGACAAAGACGGGCCCGAGCTTTTGACCTACCACCCCGAGCGAGAGCCTCTGGGCGCCGCACTCCTGGGGGCCGCGCCGGCGTGGTTCGGCACGCCGATCGCCGGGGTGGAGCAGCTTGGCGCGCTGGTCGCCGCGGACCCCCGATTTGACGCATGTACCGTCCATCGTGCGGCGCGTTGGTTGTGGCAACGAGAGCCGGAGCCCGCGGATATGCCGGCGCTGTCTGAAATCGAAGGCGCCTTCGCATCGGGGGGGAGTCGCTACGCGACACTGGTGACCGCGCTCCTCCAGAGCGACGAGTACCGCGCTGGCGACTACGTTGCAGAGGCGACGGACGCCGACGTCGTCGTGGGCGAAACCCTACACTCGATGTCGGCGCCGATGCTCGCCAGCTTCGTTGAAGAGCTGACTGGCTTTCGGTGGGAGTGGGAGGGGTGGCAACAACTCGACGCGGACGTCAGCGGGTACCGGGTGCTCGCGGGGGGCGTGGACGGGGCGACGGTGCGACGGCCGGCGCTGAATCCGAGTGTGTCAAGAACCCTGGTGATCAAACGCCTGGCCCAGGCGGCGGCCGAAACCGTTGTCACCCACGACCTCGCCGCGGCGGCGGCGGAGCGGCGACTCGTCGGGCGAAGCTTGGCGGACGCCGCCTTGCTTCCCGACGATGCCTCCCTTGCGGCGGAGATCGGCGAGGTCCATCGGCGGGTGCTTGGCGTCGCGCCGGATGAGGAGCGGTTGGGCTTGGAGGTAGCGCTCTATGGGGAGGCCTGGGCGCTCGGCGGGGCCGGGGCGGGCTGGCAGACGGTGGTGGCCGCGCTGTTGCGTGACCCCGAAGCGTGGACGTACTGATGAGTCTGAGTCGTCGCAGCCTGTTGGCGATGGGAGCGGCGGGGCTGGCGTTGCCGGGGCTTGCCCGTTCCCGAGGCGCCCTCGCGGCGTCACCATCGAAGCAGAAGATGATCCTTGTCTTCTGCCCGGGGGGCTGGGACCCCGCCTTCGTCTTTGCGCCGGTCTTTTCTGACAACGTCGACCGCGGCCCGGACGACGTCGCGGCCTTCGCGGGCGACCTGCCTTACGTCGACAGCGAACGCCGCCCCTCCGTGCGCGCGTTCTTCGAGGCCTTCGGCGCCCGCACGACGATCATCAACGGCCTGCAGGTGCCGTCCGTCGCGCACGACGTCTGCACCCGCTGGGCCATGACCGGCGACGCCCAGGCCCGCACCGACGACTGGGTCTCGGTCGTCGCCAGCCAGGCCGACCCCTCGCTGTTGATGCCGAATGTGCATCTATCAGGGCCGCTTTTCCCAATGCAGTTCGGCACCGCCTCGGTGCGCGTGGGCCTCGCCGGGCAGCTTCCGGGGCTCCTGGCCGGGAGCGCGCTGACCCGATCGGACGTGGCGGTCTCTGCCCCCTCCGCGGCGCTCGACGCGTTGCAGGATCGCTTTCTGGACACCCGCGTCGCCCGGTTCGGTCGCGACGCCGGTCGCGGTGCGCCCGCCCGCATCGCCGCCGCGGAGGCCCTCGCCCGTTCGCGAGCGGGTTCGTTGGTGAGCGTCGCCGACCTACTCAGCGACGTCGTCGCAGACGATCTCCCGAGCCAGCTTCGCGTGATCAGCGCCTGTCTTGCCGGGGGGCTGAGCCGCACCGGCATCCTCGGCTTCGGCCTGGGCGGCAACGGGGTCTGGGACACACACTCCGCCAACGAGCTGCAGGGTCCGCTTTTCGAGACCCTCTTCGCCGGCCTCGGCGGGCTCTGCGCCGAGCTGGATTCTTTGCCCGGAGACGAAGCGCCTACCCTCCTCGACGAGACCGTGATTGCCGTGCTTTCAGAGATGGGGCGAACGCCTCGACTCACGCCGTCCGGCGGCAAGGATCACTGGACGTTCACCTCGGCCATGCTCGTCGGCGGTCGCGTCCGCGGCGGCCGGGCCGTCGGCGCCTGGAAGGATGGGATGTTGGGAGCGGCGGTGGACCTCCAAAGCGGCGAGGCCTCGTCCTCCGGGGTGTTGTTGTCCCCGTCCCACCTGGGCGCCACGCTCTTGTCGTTGATGGACATCGACCCTGCGGAATTCATCGATCCGGCGGTGGGGACGGCGATTGACGGGGCGGTGGGGTAGGGCTGTGCGATGTTGCCGCTGAGGCGAGGGGAGGCCTCGGAGCCCGCCGGCGGTCGGGATCGCGCCGCGCGCCCTGGGCGGTTTCCAGGGCCCGACGCGGGGACGAGACCGTGAGCATGCCGTGGAGTCCCCGCAGGGCTGAACCCGGTGCATGCCAGCCCTCGCCGGACACCAGGCGGTAGAGGTTGGCGTGGGTGGCGGCAAAGGCGACCCAGCGTCCGGCGGCCTGCTGGAGGGCGACGATCTGGCGCCCGCGGGCAAGGGCGGAGGGCCCCAGGTTCCCGTGATGGTAGCGGCGCTTGCGGGTTCAACCGTCGGCGAGGGTGGGCCGGGGATGGGTGTCCGTGGGCTCTATGTTAGCATCGCTACCATAGGACCGCAACGGCCAAGGGTGCACCCCGGCCGCCATTCCCGGACGTTGAGCCCTCCTCCATGCCGGCCCGACGTCCTGGCGGCCTCCCGATCCGCATCGCGTGGCTCAGCTCGTCAACATCGCACCCTCCGCGCCCGCGGCGCGCAATAGCGCTGACGGGAGGTGCTCGTAGTCGCCGCCGGCCTCCACGGCGGCCAGCTGCCGTAGCGCGCCCGCGACCTCGACGATGGCGAGGTGCTGGGCGAGCCAGGCCGCCGCCTTCTGCACCGCCCGCTTCCGGAGCCCCGCCAACCGGGTGTGGCCGGCCCGGAGCAGCACGAGGAGGGCGGCGGCAGTGCGCAGCGGGTCGTTCCCCCAGCTCCCGTTGGCCTCCTGCCGTTGGACCAGGGTTGCGAGCGAGGCGCGCGCCACCCCCGCTTCGGCGTGCTCCGGTCCGGAAAAAGAGGGCGCCGCCCAGCTCATCGGCGCGCGCACCCGCTGCGGCGCCGGACGAGCCGGCGCCGGCGCCGCAGACTGCTCGCGCATGGAGGCCCTTTCCCAGATGGAGTCTGCGTCCCAATCGATCCCAGAGCACATCCCCGCGCCGGAAGGGCTCGCCGCGCCCGCCGTCGACGTCGCCGAACAAGCCATCTCCGACGGCGCCTGTTCCGCCACCCACATCACGGGAAGCTCGACCGGCTGCACCACCTCCTGGACGGTGCCGTCGATCTGGCGAGTACGCTCCACCGCCACGAAGGCGGTGAACCGCGAGGCGACGCCCGCCGCCAGCGCGATCCGCCGGATTTCAGGAACGATGGCTTCCTCCTCGAACGGGCGCAGCGTGAGGCGGTCTTCGAGCCACTGGATCCGCTCCTTTGCCCACGGCGCGCCGAGGCTGAACGACGTCCGCTGCGGAGCTGCCGCCCAGCGAGCGGGACCCTGCGCGGTGCGGCCGGTCGCGACAACTTCTGCCGGCGCGCCACGAAGCAGCAGCGCGAGCGGCTGACCGGCGAAGAGTGTGCGCCCCTCGGGATGGGCGCACTCGCCCTCCACCCGCACGTCGTCGGCCACGGGGGAGCCGAACCGGGCTTCGATGCCGGCCACGACGGCCTCGATGTCGTCGGCGGGTGTGCAGAGCGTACAGGCGCCACCGCCCACGCGGGCGAGCTGTTCGAGAAGCGCCGCGTTCACGGCGGTGTCGATCCCAAGCGTGAAGAACCGAGCGCCCTCGCGGCGGTGCGCCACGGCTGCGGCCAGCTCGTTCTCGTTGCCGGCCTCGCCGTCGGTGATGAGCAGCACCGTGCGTAGCCGTCCGTCCGGCCGCTCCCCGGCGAGCGCGTCTCGGATCGGCGCCAGCATCTCGGTGCCCCCTCGGGTGCGAAGACGGTCGACGAAGGCCTCGGCCGCGAGAAGCGTGGCATCGTCGAAGGGGGTGAACGTGTCGGTGTGCGGCACGACGTGGTCGTCGAACGCGATGAGCCGCATGCGATCGCCGGGAACGAGGCCGCGGAGTGCGGTTCGGAGCGCCCGCTTCGCGGCCTGGAGCTTCTGCCCCTGCATTGAGCCGCTGATGTCGATGAGGAAGACGGCGTCACGCGGCATGGCCCCGGTGGCGGCGGCGGGTGGGTCCACGAGCATCAGGGTGGTCTCGCCGTCGGTCCACGCGCGGTGGCCTCCCTCCGCGCCGGCCCAACAGAAGGCGAGCACGAAGTCGCGATCGCAGGTCTGGGTGCCGTTTGGTGCGACCCGCACTCCGCCCTCTAGTTCCAACCGGAGCGCGTGTAGGCTGGACGACAGCCGCGCCGGGGCGCCCAAAAACGCCACCTCCAGGTCCAGCGGGGTGCCGTCCTGGAGTCGCAGCGGCGGGCTGATCCTCGAGGCGTCGGGAACCCGGTCGGTGTCGTCGGCCACCCCCGGCCCGCTTCGGCCGGTGGCTCGACCGGGCATGAAACGGGGTGCGACGACGGTGGGGAAGCGCCACTGGAAGCAGCCGTCCTCCGCCTTGAGCACCTCCATCAGCACGATGCGCACGCGCACGGCTTCGCCCGGCGGGAGCAGGGTGACGCGCAGGGTGTGGACGTCGGCACGCTCGGCGGTGAGGAGCGCGGCGCGGTGTCCACGATTTCGGGCTTCGGCGAAGGTCCGCTCCGCCTCCTCGCGTTCGCGGCACTCGGCCTGGACCACCAGCTCACCGCACCAGAGCTGCACCTCGGTGACCACGGCGCCGGGCGGCAACGGGAAGATGTGGACGGCTTCCATCGGCGCGGTGAGCGCGTTCCGGAACACCATCTCGATCTCGGTGCGGGCCACGGCCCCCGCGATCTGCGCGCGAACCGAGACCCGCTGCAACGGGAACGCGGTTTCGCGGCCCGCGACCAGGGCGATGAGGCCACCGAGATCGCCGCGCGTCCCGGTGTCGAGCGTGGCGGTGGCAGGCAGGGTGGTCATGGGATGCTCCGTTTGAGGTGGGGGGATAGCGCCGCTACGAGCGCGATAGGATCGGGGTGAATCGCGGGGTCGACCGTGAGCCAGAGGCCCGGCGCCACCTCGAACTGAACGAGCGCACGTGGGGCGGGCGCCGGCGGTACAACCGGCACCACCACCTCGCCGAGCGCGCGTACCACCGCCGCCTCCAGGTCGGGCGTGCCGACACCGGCCAGCGACGACTGCACCTGCGCGAGGCTGAACCCCGCGCCCTGAAGCGCCTTGGTGGCGAGCACCTGAAGGAGGTGCCGGTAGCCATAGATCGCGGTGCGGCCTTCGTATCGGCCCGGACGGTCGACCAGCCCGGTGGACTGGTAGTAGCGCACGGTTCGTTCATCGACCTCGGCGCGCACACGCTCATCGCCCGCGCTGGGGATTCCGGCACCGAGCTGCACCGCTGCGAGCACCAACTCGACCAGAGGCAGCTCGCGATGGCGGTAGGCGTGGAGTGGGTTCACCCAGTTACTGTAAACATGACAGTGATTACTGTCAACATCTAAGTGACGTCACCTACGGCGGGCACCCCACGCCTTCCAGCATCATCTCGTTGTTGTCTTCGTGACACTCGACCACCTGCTGGCCGCCGAGGCCGTCGTCATCCACGCGCACCAGGAGGATGCCTTCTGGAACGGCTCCGGTCGCGACGGTGAACTCCCAGGGAACCCCGGCCCCACCGGACTCGATCGCGGCCTCGCTCCGGATGGTGAGGAGCGCCTGATCTTCGCCACGAATCCGCGTGTACACCGTGATGGGCACCCCCGGCCGCATCGACGCCATGCCGCCGTTGCCGAGCCGCACCTGGACGCCGATCTCCCCATCCGGGCACTCTTCGTCGCAAACCTGGATCGACGGGATCGCGTCTGGAAGCGCGCCGCCAGCGGACGCAGAGAGGTCCCCACTCCGAAAAGTATTCGAGAACGGCCAGTTAGGGACGGCGGGGTACGGCAGGATGAGATCGTCCTGCACGTTGGTGAGCGTCCACGCGTGCTGGTTCCAGACCTGGCGGTCGCCCAGCCAGGGATCAGCGCCCGACCCCAGGACATAGAGCCCGCCGCGCTCATCGCCGTAGTGACCGCCCCCTTGCGGGACCACGATCTCGGTCTCGCCGTCGCCATCGACGTCGGCAGCAGTCGGGAGCTCGTGCAGGGTGCGCGAGGTGTGATTGGGGTCTTCCAGCCGCACCTCTCCCGTCGCGCCATCGAAGACCCAGAGCGTGATCTCGTCGGCGTACAACACCTCCGCGCGCCCGTCGCCATCAAAGTCGAAGACGCTGGATCCCGTCGCATGCGAGGACTCGTCGGTGCAGGGTTGGCTCCACAACACGGTGCCATCGGCCTCGTAGACCGCGTACACCTGCGCATCGGCGACGCCGATCTCTGCCGCACCATCGCCGTCGAAGTCCGCGATCGTGGGCGGCCCCCCGTTTCCTTCGCCCACCAAGCCCCACGTCGCGACCGGCGTGCAGTCGTCCTGGTACAGGTGAACCTGCCCATCGCCGACGAGGATGAACTCGCCGAGCCCGTCGCCGTCGAGGTCAGCCGCGGCGGGGAAGCCGTCAGGGTCGGCGTCGGGAATGCGGCATCGCTCGACGCCGTCGGCCTGGTAGACGATGCGGCCCGCCAGCACTTCCGGCGAGCCGTCCAGGTCCAGATCGATGGCGACGGGATTGGTCCCCAGCTCGGTGTAGGCGGCGAATCGGGCCTCCCCCTCCATCTCCCAAAGCAGTGTGCCCTCGTGGTCGAGGACGGCGTCCGCAGCGAGCACTTCGCCGTATCCGTCCCCATCGAGGTCGGCCGCCGCGAGCAGGTGCCCGGCGCATTCTACCTCGCGCTCGGAAATCCACTGCACCGTCCCGTCGGCATGGAACGCCGCTACCGCGCAGACATCGTTGGGATTGCCGGGCGGATCTTCGGGCGGGGGTGGCCCGATGGGATCGTCGCCGCCGCTGTCAGTCGGCTCGCCCGGGGGGCCCTCTTCGCCAGTGTCGTCGCCCCCGTCGGGCGGCTCGCCACCGCCATGACGGATCAGCCGCACCACCGTGGTGATCTCTGGAACGCCGTCGGCATCGAGGTCGGCGAGGACCGGCGTCGCGTACCGGTAGGGGTGCACCTCGACGTCGCCGACGGCCACGGTGGTAATCGCCAGCTCCTTGGTCCCATCGACGCCCCGCAAGACGACCAGCAAGCCGAAGTGGTCGGCGTTGTCGGCGCCGTTGTCGTCTGCGACCACGACGATGTCCGGGTCGTCGTTGCGGTCGATCATGCCGTCGCCGTTGTCGTCCGTCAGCTGGCCGACCAGGGGCGCGGTGACCACCTGCGTGTACTCCGGAGAGGCGTCGAAGTCCGTCAGCGCCCACTCGACAATCGCCGTCAGCGTGCCGGTTTTAGGCTCGGTGTCACACGATTCGTCCACGGCCGAGGTCGAGGGGAGGTCGGGCTGGCTGGGGCAGATGACGGTGTTGGCGGTGTCACTTTCGCCGTCTGGCGAATACTCGTCGTCGGGCGGGACGAGCGTGGTGAGCTCTTCCCGGCCGTAGAGCGAATAGTCGCTGCAACCTGCGAGTATCGCCAGCGCGAGCAACCCGGCGGCGCGGACGGACACCGGTAGCGTTCGCGCGCGGGGCACCGGGGGAGCCTACACCCGGACCGGGACCGCCGCAACCGGTGCGGTCAGGGTGACGGGGGCGCGCGGTTCGACCAGAAGGTCCGCGGAAAAAGCACGATCACTCCAGCGATACACGGAACATGGTATCGGAACGGCGTAGACGGCGCTGCCAGGACGTTGGCAACCTCGTTGCCCAGGGCGACCAGGAAAACGGCGACCCCGAAGGCGTCACGACGGCGCAGGGCCCACAGCCCCAGGACCAAGGTGGCGACGCCCCAGAAGAGACCGTTGCCCGTGAAACGCACGGCCCCGCGCAGGCTGTGCGCCGCTTGCCAAAGCGGACCCTTCCCGCGGCTTTGCGGCAAGGTCTTGGCCTTATCCTTGCTGGACTCGTAGTAGGGCTCAAATGGCGTGACGCTGAAGTACTGAGCGGCCACATCGAGCCGATGCTGCGCCCAGGCCGCCGGCCAGGTGGTGACCACCCGCACCCACTCGGCCTTGAGTTGGGTGTTCTGCTCGGCCGTGTCGAAGTCCCCGTGGCGCCACCCGGCGAGGCCGCGGACATCCGATGTCAGGTAGCGGGCGGTTTTCGGCGTGTATCGCTTCTTGATCTCGGCATAGGGGACCATCTCGGTGTAGGGCCCGCTGTCATAGGCCTCCTGGCGGCCCAGGTAGACGCCGGCGACATCGAAGACGAGGCTCGGAACAGTCGGATGCCCATCCTGCACGTCGAGCGCCCGATCGACGAGCGTTGGGGTGGCGAGCGACAGGACGACCATGCCTAGCGCTGTCGCGACCGCGCGGCCTGGGGTCGGACGAAGCTGCCACGCCGCAAACCCAGCCAACGCCGGCACCATCGCGATGCTGTTGTGACGGAAACAACACATCAGCGCCGCCGCCACCGCTGCCATCCACGGTCGGCGTGAGGCCAAGAGGGCCAGCGCAACGAAGAGCAAGGCCAGGCTCCAGGCGTCCTTCAGCACTGCCGCCAGCTGCGCCCAGCCCAGTGGAAACAGCGCCAGGACCACGAACGCCACCCGCGCTCCCCCGCGGTCCGGCACGGTCTTCGCGAGTCCCCAGAGCCCCGCGGCGGCGGTGGCCATCACGATCAACAGCAGCGGCCCCGTGTCCCCGGCCAGGCTGACGGAGCGGCCAAGCAGCCACGACAAAAGCGCCGGGTGCGCGTTGGTGTACACCCCGGCCGCCCCCTCCAGGTATTGGACGCGGGTGTCGGGGAGGATTTCCCCCGGCCACGTGGCGAGGGTCCAGAACGCCGCGGTGAGGGAAAGCACCACCGCCATCCAGCGGAGCCAGCGCGTGTGCGAAGTCAAGCCCCCTTCCTATTCCCGCAAGAAAGCCGGAGCAACGCGGTAGCGCCTCCGCGGCTCACGGGTGTCCCCTTGATCGTCCCATCCCACCAAGGGACGAACTCAGGACCGATGAACTCGGTGTCCGGGTCGCCGAAGAGTTGCGGGTAGGTATCGACCGCGCGTGCGTTCCCAGTCCCACTCGTCGTCTTGCCCCAAGCAGTCCAACATTCGGCGCCCAGAGCGCAGAAGCCGTCCCGTCCCCGTCAGGGTAGGCGACAGAGTCATTGCTGTTGCCGGTGTCGGCGAAATCCACCGTGCAAGCCGGCGGGAGCGCGCGGACCCCGGTAGCTTCGTCGCATCCAGCGACTGCTCCGAGCACCAGGATTGTGGCCGCGGCGCGCCGGAGGTCCAACCCGCCTTGCGGGTAACCGCCCAATCCCTCCGCCGCCGCGATAGCCGCGCCGCCTCGCAAGGCACTCCGATGGTGGACTTCACCAGCGTCACCAAACAATACGGCAAGCAGATCCTCTTCCTCGAGGCGTCGTTCAAGGTCAACCCGGGGGAGAAGATCGGCCTCGTGGGGCCCAACGGCGCTGGAAAAACAACCGTTTTTCGCCTGATCCTTGGCGAGGAGCGCGCTGACGAGGGCGCGGTCGAGCGGCCCCGGCGGCTGACCATCGGCTACTTCCGGCAGGACTTCGCCGAATGGCGAGACCGCAGCGTGCTCGCCGAGACCATCGCCGGGGCGGGCGCCGTGGCGGAGGCCGGAGAAGAGCTGGCGATTCTGGAGGCGAAGCTCGAAGACATCGATGACCCGGACTACGACCGTATCCTCGAGCGGTACGGCGAGGCCCAGGCCCGCTACCAAGAGGGCGGCGGCTACGACCTGGAAGGGAGGGCGCGCGCGCTGCTCAACGGGCTGGGATTTTCCCAAGGGGAGATGGACGGCAAGGTCGGCGCGCTCTCCGGCGGCTGGCGGATGCGCGTTCAGTTGGCGCGGCTCCTTCTGGCGCGACCGGAGCTGTTGCTGCTGGACGAGCCGACCAACTACCTGGACATCGAGTCGATCGTCTGGTTGGAGGCGTGGCTTCGTGACTACCCGGGCGCGGTGCTGATGACCTGTCACGATCGCGACGTCATGAACCGGGTCGTCAGCAAGGTGCTGGAGATCGACGGCGGTCGCATTCGCACCTACACTGGCGACTACGACGCCTACGAGCGGGCGCGGGCCCTCGACGACGCGCAGCGGGAGGCCGAGTTCCAGAAACAACAGGCGATGCTCGCCAAAGAAATCCGGTTCATCGAGCGCTTCAAGGCGCAGCCGAGCAAAGCGAGCCAGGTCCAGAGCCGGGCCAAGAAGCTCGAGAAGATCGAACGCATCGAAGAACCCCGCCGGTTTATCGAGCGCACCTACGCCTTCGCCAAGCCCGAGCGCAGTGGCAACGACGTCATCGCTGTCAAGGCGGTTTCCAAGGGCTACGGCGGCCGACGAATCCACAACGAGCTGGACCTGATGGTGCGTCGCGGCGAACGTTGGGCGATCATGGGCGCCAACGGAGCGGGAAAGACGACCCTGCTCAAGATGATGGCGGGAGCGCTCTCACCGGATGCCGGCGCGGTCACCATCGGCGCGAGTGTCAGCTTGGGCTACTTCGCCCAACACCAGATGGAGACCCTCGACGGTGACCTCACGGTGTTCGAAGAACTCCAGGCGCACGCACCGCGGGAAGGGCAGGGAGTGCTTCGCAACCTGGCCGGCGCGTTTGGATTTTCTGGCGACGACATCGACAAGCCAATCCATGTGCTTTCGGGCGGCGAGAAGGCCAGGCTGGCGATGGCGAAGATGCTTTTCGACGCACCGAATCTGATGGTGCTGGACGAACCGACCAACCACCTGGACCTCGCCACCAAGCGGGCGCTGGTCAAAGCGCTCGACGGCTACGAGGGCACGCTGGTGTTTGTGTCACACGACCGCACGTTCCTCCGGTCCCTGGCCACCCGCATCTTGGAGTTGGGCCCCGAAGGTCCGCACCTGTACCCCGGAACCTACGACGAATATGTCACTGCCGTGGGTCGGGAGGCGCCGGGTTTGAGGCAGGAGTAGGCGCCGCCGACGGGGTCAGCGCATCGAGCTCAGCGCGGCTTCGGCGCCGAACTCAACCCGCGCCGCACCACCGTCCGTGACGGCGAGGCCGATGCGACCGGGCGCAATGGGACTGGGAGGGTGCATGGGGAGGCTCCGCGCCGCCGCAGGACCACCGCGATAAGCTCACGGTGCTCCCGGAAACGCCGTGGTACCGCCCCCAGTCGTACTCTGCATCCTCGACGGCGTGGGGTGGGGGCGCCGCGATGACACCGATGCCGTCTGCGTCGCAGCGACGCCGCACCTCGACGCGCTGATGGCGAGCTCCCCTTGGCGCCTGCTCAGGGCGCACGGCCTCGCGGTCGGTCTGCCGTCCGATGCGGACATGGGCAACAGCGAGGTCGGCCACAACGCGATGGGCGCCGGGCGGATCATCCAGCAGGGTGCCTCCTTGGTCGAGGCGGCCATCGCTAGCCGGCGGCTCTTTTTGGGGCAGGCCTGGAAGGAACTGGTCGCGACGCCGACGCTGCACTTGATCGGCCTGCTCTCGGACGGTGGGGTGCACAGCCACGTGGACCACGTGCGCGCGCTGGTCCGTGAGGCGGTGGCCGCCGGTGTGCAACGCATCCGCGTGCATGCCCTGACCGACGGGCGCGATGTATCCGCACGCTCGGCGCTGACGTGGATCGAGCCGCTGGAGGCTGAGTTCGCTCGATACCTGGTGGACGGCTCGGATGTATCATTCGCATCCGGGGGGGGGCGGATGCTCTTGACGATGGACCGGTACGAGGCCGACTGGGAGATGGTGGCGCGTGGGTGGCGAACCCACGTTCACGGCGAGGGTCGTCCCTTCGGCTGCGCCTCGGACGCCATCCGCGCCGCCTACGCCGACGACCCCAAGGTCGACGATCAGTGGCTCCCCGCCTTCGTGGTGACCCAGGACGGGCTGCCGGTGGGGCGCATCGCCGACGGCGACGCGGTCTGCTTCTTCAACTACCGCGGGGACCGCGCGATGGAAATCAGCCGTGCCTTCGAGGGCGGCCCGGAGTTCGACGCGTTCGACCGGGGGACCGTGCCGCGCGTCACCTTCGCGGGGATGATGCAGTACGACGGGGACCTCGGCGTGCCGAAACGTTTCTTGGTCGAGCCGCCCGCCATCGATCGCACCGTCGGCGAGCTGTTTGCGGCGGCCGGTGTCAGCACCTTTGCCGTCTCAGAAACACAGAAATTCGGGCATGTCACCTACTTCTTCAACGGCAACCGCAGCGCCCGCTTCGACGAGCGCCTCGAAACCTACGAGGAGCTCCCCTCCGACAACGTCCCCTTCGACCAGCTCCCGGAGATGAAAGCGCGCTCGGTCACCACCCGGGCCGCCCGCGCGATCCGCGAGCACGCCGCCGATCACATCCGATTGAACCTCGCGAACGGGGACATGGTGGGCCACACGGGCAACTTCGCGGCGACCGTTCTCGCCGTGGAATGTATTGATACATGTGTTGGTGTGTTGGTTGACGCCTGCCGCGACTCGGGTGCCATCCTCCTGGTGACCGCCGACCACGGCAACGCCGACGAGATGTTCGAGCTCGACAAGCATGGCAAAAAGCTGCTGGCCAACGGCGTCCCCAAGCCGCGAACCAGCCACTCGCTCAATCCGGTGCCGTTGGTCTTGATGGACCCCACCGGCCGCTGGACGCTTGCCGACGTGCCGGATGCCGGCATCGCCAACATCGGCGCCACGCTCCTGGTGCTCCGCGGCCTGGTACCGCCCACCGACTACCTTCCCGCCCTGGTGCGCCATGTGGATCGATCTTCGCTCTGACACGCTGACCCGCCCGACCGCTGGCATGCGCCGCGCCCTCGCCGAGGCCGAGGTCGGAGACGACGTTTTCGGCGAGGACCCCACCGTCAATCGCCTGGAGGCGCGGGTGGCGGCGCTCCTCGGCAAGGAGTCGGCGCTTTTCGTGCCATCGGGGACCATGGCCAACCAGATCGCCTTCCGGATTCTGACGGAGCCCGGCGACGAAATCGTGATGGAGTCCGACGCACACCCCTTCCACTATGAGGCAGGCGGCGCCGCGGTGATCTCAGGGGTGACCATCCGGCTGGTGCAGGGCGAACGGGGCGTGCTGGACCCGCTGGTGGTGCAGGCGGCGCTGCGTCCGCCGAACGTGCATCACGCGCCGGCGCGGCTTTTGTCGGTCGAGAACACCTCCAACCGCGGCGGCGGCGCGGTCACCTCGGCAGCGCGCTGCCGGGCGCTGTGCGCTGTGGCCCATGAGGCGGGACTGCACGCCCACCTCGACGGCGCGCGCCTGTGGAACGCCCACGTCGCCACTGGCACCCCTCTCGCAGAGCTGGCCGCCCCCTTTGACGTGGTCAACGTCTGCATGAGCAAGGGCCTTGGCGCGCCCGTGGGCTCGCTGGTGGCCGGGCCGCGGGCGCTGGCGGAGAAGGCCCGGCGCACTCGGAAGATGCTCGGCGGCGGCATGCGCCAGGTCGGCATCCTCGCGGCGGCCGCGGAATACGCGCTCGATCACCACATTGGGCGCCTCGCGGATGACCATGGGCGCGCGCGGATGCTGTGGGAAGGGCTCCGCGACGCCGGCTACGCGGTGGAAGCAGCCCCGGAGACCAACATCCTCTACTTCCGCATGCCGGACGCGCCGGCGTTCGTGGGTGCGCTGCGCGAGCGCGGGGTCGGGGCGATCGCGATCGCTCAGGATCGTGTGCGGTTGGTGACCCACCTCGATGTCGATGATGTCGGGGTGGGGCGGGCGTTGGAGGTTTTACGCGCGCTGGGCTGAGCGCCTACCAGCGGCTCATCGCCCCAAGATCCGCCACTGGGCTGAAGCCGAGCTTGCGCAGGGTGCCGGCCGCGGATGCGCTGCGCATGCCGCTGGCGCAGTAGACGACCACGCCCGAGGACTTCGGACCGATTTCGTCGGCCCGGCGCTCGATCTCCGCGACCGGGATGTTGATCGCCGCCGGCAGGTGGCCCCCCGCGAACTCCCCGGGGCTGCGCACGTCGACAAGCTGTGCGCCGCCCGCGACCAACCCGCGCGCATCGCTCGCCGACGTCTTGCCCATGACGCCGCGCAACACGAACACCAACGCAAGGGCGCCGAGCCCGATCAGCAGCCAGGTTTGAAATGTCATTGCCTTGCCAGCTCCCGATGCAGCCTCGATACCAACCCCGGCCCCCGAAAAACGAAGGCGCTGTACAGCTGGACCGCGGCGCACCCCATCGTGAGGTACTCGCGCACGTCCTCGGCGGTGCTGATCCCGCCCACGCCGATAACCGGGCACTTTCCAGCCGCGGCCGCCAAGACCACGCCGATCTTCTGCCGCGCCAACGGTCGCAGAGGCGCACCGGAGAGTCCTCCCGACTGATCGAGGCGGGCGGTTTTTTCAGGCCGGGAGGTCGTGGTGTTGGTGGCGATGATCCCCGCGCACCCGGCTTGGATGGCCACCTCCACCGCCTCGCTGAGGGCGTCGTCTTCGAGGTCCGGCGCCAGCTTCAAGAAGACCGATGTTCCCGAAGCAGCCGGCACCACGGCACTGAGCAGGCGCTCCAGCGGCTCCTTGTCTTGGAGCGCGCGCAGCCCCTGGGTGTTTGGCGAGGACACATTCACGACGAAATAGTCGGCCTTACCCTTGAGCACCGCGACGCTCTCGAGGTAGTCGCCGACGGCCTCTTCGTTCGGCGTGATCTTCGACTTGCCGAGGTTCGCCCCGACCGGCACTTTCGGCCAGCGGCCCGCGTCGCGCACGCGGCCGAGAGTCTCTGCAAGCGCGGCGGCGCCGAGGTTGTTGAAGCCCATCCGGTTGATGAGGCCGCCTTCTTCAATCAAGCGGAACAGGCGTGGGCGGGGATTCCCCGGCTGGGCGTGGGCGGTGACGGTCCCGACCTCGATGGCCCCGAAGCCGAGGGCCTCCCACGCAGCCAGCCCAACGCCATTCTTGTCGAGCCCGGCGGCGAGTCCAACCGGACCGCCCCAGGTGAGTCCGGCGATCGTCACCCGCAGCTTCGGGTCCGGTCGCCGGCTGCCGGCAAGCCACGGCACCAGCGGCAGGCCGTGAAAAACCAGATGGTGGGCTGATTCTGCGTCCATGCGGAACAAGAGCGGTCGGGCGAGAGCGTAGAGGGGGTCGAGCACGGCCCGCTCTTAGCGCGGGGGGACGACGATAGGTCGGGATACCTTCCCGCCCCCTCCCTTTCTCCCCCCCGGTACCCCGCCCCATGGCCGCGCGAACCAGGTGGCGGGGACGGGCGGCATGTTGAGCGTGGCCGGGGAGCACCTCGCTGCGACAGCAAGGTCTACTCGGCGAACTACTACAACCACGACGCCATCATCGCCGTTGGCTACCGGGTACACAGCTTTCAAGCCACCCGGTTGCGCCTCGCGCACGGCGCGGCCGGGCGCCGCGGGCTTGATCACCGAACCGCCGCGCTGGGCCGCTTACCGCGGACGTGCTCGGCTGGGTCCAATCGACCCAACCCAAAGCCTGGGAAACCATCGACCTCTCCAAGGTGAAGCTCACCCACTAGACCCTCAAGGGGCAGAAGCCGGCCGCGATGCACCTCCGCGACGGCGAGGCGCCCAAGCTCGACCCGCTCACCGAGACCGGCGGCGGCCGCGTCCAGGAGAAGGAGAAGGCCTGGCTCCACGCGATCATCGAGAAGGTGAACACGCTGTTCGAAGTCGAGCTCACGGACCAGGACAAGCTGGTCTACGTGAACGACGTGATCATGGGCAAGCTGCTGGAGTCCACAACGCTCGCGCAGCAAGCCGCGAACAACACCAGCGAGCAGTTCGCCAACTCGCCCGATCTGAAAACGGAAATACTCAAGGCGATCATGGGCGCGCTTGACGCCCACACCCTGATGAGCACCGAGGCGCTCAACTCCGAGACGGAGCGGGGCGGGCTGAAAGACATCCTCTTGAACCACGCGGGGTGGTGGGAGGGGCTGCGAACGAAGCGCCCGCTGTGCCCTCCCCCACCAATTGCGGAGGCCCCGCTCCCCGCCCGTTGACGATCGCCCCACCTCCGACTACAACTCTCACGTTCACGTAAGAGTCTAATGTCTGAGGCCACCATCACCCCGCTGATGCGCATCGGAGCCCTCGCCGACAAGGCGGGGCGCACCCAGCGCACGCTGCACTTCTACGAGGAGTTGGGGTTGCTCACGCCCGTTGGGCGTACCAAGGGCGGTTTTCGGCTGTACGACCAGGATTCGCTGCTCCGCATCCACTGGATCGGCCGCCTGCAGGAGCTCGACTTCTCGCTCCCGGAGATTCGCGACTTCCTCGAAGCGCTGCGCTCCGCTCAGACGGCGCCGGCGATGATGCGGTCCTTGGAAGGCTTCTACCAGAAGAAGCGCAAAGAGACCAGCGCCCAGCTTCTTCGCTTGCAATCGCTCGACGCCGAGCTTGCAGAGGCCATCGACTACCTCGCGGGTTGTACCACCTGCGCCCCCACCACCGAGAAGTCGGCCTGCCCGACCTGCGAAGAGGGCGAACACTCCCACACTGAAGCGCCCGCTCTGGTGGCCGCTCTGCGCGAAACGGCGCCCTACGCCGCCCACCCGGAAAACTGAAATGTCTCTGAAGCTGCCGATCTACCTAGATAACCATGCGACGACGCGCGTGGACCCCAAGGTCCTTGAGGTCATGCTACCCTTCCTCACCGAGGTCTTCGGCAACGCTGGGTCACGCAACCACGCCTTCGGCTGGGCCGCCCAGGAAGCGGTCGAGCGTGCGCGGGAGCAGGTGGCCAGCCTCATCGGCGCCGACCCCAAGGAGATCATCTTCACCTCGGGCGCCACCGAGTCCGACAACCTCGCCATCCTCGGCGTGGCCCACTTCTACAAGGAAAAGGGCAAGCACCTGATCACGCAGCTGACCGAGCACAAAGCGGTGCTGGACGCCTGCCACGCGCTCGAAAAAGAGGGCTTCGAGATCACCTACCTGCCGGTGGCCGCCGACGGTCGCATCCGGCTCGAGGACCTGGCGGTGGCGATCCGCCCGGACACCACGCTGGTGTCGATCATGTGGGCCAACAACGAGGTCGGGACCATCCAGGACATCACCGCGATCGGCAAGCTTTGTCGTGAACGGGGCGTCTTCTTCCACACCGACGCGGTGCAGGGCATCGGCAAGCTGCCCTTCAACGTGGCCAGCATGAACGTGGACATGGCCAGCATCTCCGCCCACAAGATGTACGGCCCCAAGGGCATCGGTGTCTTGTACGTCCGCCGCGGTCGCCCGCGCATCCGCCTGGAGCCGACCATGTTCGGCGGTGGGCAAGAACGCGGCATTCGCAGCGGCACCCATGCCGTGCATCAGATCGTCGGGATGGGCGCGGCCTGCGCCGTGGCCGCCGACGCGATGCGCGACGGGGAGGCCGAGCGTATTCGCGAACTCCGCGACTACCTTTGGACCAAGCTTCAAGAAAACCTCGACGAGCTGTACCTCAACGGTAGTTGGGAGCACCGCCTCCCCGGCAATCTCAACATCAGCTTCGCGTTCTGCGAGGGCGAAGCGATGATGATGGCCATCAAGGACCTCGCCGTCAGCTCCGGTAGCGCGTGCACCTCGGCGTCGCTCGAACCCAGCTACGTCCTGCGCGCCATGGGCGTGGACGTGGAACTGGCGCACACCTCGATTCGTTTCGGCATCGGCCGCTTCACCACCCGCGAAGAGATCGACTACGCCGTGCAGAACATCACCGACAAGGTGCGCTGGCTGCGCGAGATGTCCCCCCTCTACGAGATGGTCAAAGAAGGCATCGACATCAAATCCATCGAATGGACCGCCCACTAGGGGTCCGGGAGTCAAATACAATGGCCTACAGCAACAAAGTCATCGACCACTACGAGAACCCCCGCAACGTGGGTTCCATGGACAAGAACGCCGAAGACGTCGGCACCGGTCTCGTCGGCGCGCCGGCTTGCGGCGACGTGATGAAGCTTCAACTCCGAATCAGCGACGACGGCATCATCGAAGATGCCAAGTTCAAGACCTTCGGTTGCGGCTCCGCCATCGCGTCCAGCTCGCTGGTGACCGAGCTCGTCAAGGGCCGCTCGGTCGAGTTCGCGATGTCGATCAACAACGCGATGATCGCTGAGGAGCTGAAGCTCCCCCCGGTCAAGATCCACTGCTCGGTGCTGGCCGAGGACGCGATCAAGGCCGCCATCGCCGACTTCAAGCAGAAGCGGGCGAAGAAGGCCGACGCGGTTGCGGCGGCGTCGGCGGCGTCGGAGTAACGATGGCTGTCGAACTCACCGAGCGTGCCATCTCTCGCATCCGCGAGCTGGCGATGAAGCGACAGACGCCGGACCACGTCTTCCGGCTCGGCATTCGAGGCGGCGGGTGCTCGGGGCTTTCGTACTACGTCGACTTTGCCCCGGCAGCGGCGGAAAAGGACAAGGTCTTCCACCTCGGGCCCGACGACGGCAAGGTGACGGTGGTCGTCGACCGCAAGTCCTACCTTTTCCTCAACGGCATCGTCGTGGACTGGAAGACCGAGCTGATGAAGACCGGCTTCGAGTTCATCAATCCCCTCGCCAAGACCAGCTGCTCCTGCGGGGAAAGCTTTACCGTCTAGGCGGGGCGCACGCGCATGGCTTCCCATCGTTCGGTCTGTTTTTCCTGCCGCGAGCCGGTTCAGGGCCCCGTCTGCGTGGGGTGCGGCGCATTGCAGCCGCCGCCGGCCAGCCCGGATCCGTTCGTTCTTTTCGGATTGCCACACCGCTATCACCTCGATGCTGCCGACCTCGATGCGCGCTATCGAACGATCGCGCGTGCCACCCATCCGGACCGCTTCGTCAGCCGTCCGGCGGTGGACCGGCGCATGGCCTTGCAATGGACGGCGGCGCTCAACGAGGCCCGGCGGGTGCTCAAGGACGATCGCATCCGGGCGCGATGGTTGGCGACGGGCCGCGCCGCCCCCCGCGAAACCGGCGGCCCCGCGCTCGACCCTGCGTTTCTCGCCGAGATCTTTGAGTGGCGAGAACGCGATGAGGACCAACCCGGCGCCATGCATGAGCTTGCGACGGAGTCGCGACACGATCTATTTGTGAAAATGGAGGCGGAATTCTCCGCTTGGGAGGCCGGCTCTGGCACGCTGGACCACATCGAAGACCACCTGAACCGCCTCACCTACGTCGAGGGCCTCTTGCGCTCTCACTCGGAAGCCTGACATGGCCAACATTGGCATCGATCTCGGAACCACCAACTCACTGGTCGCGGTGGTCATGAACGGGCGGGCGCGCTGCCTGCTGGACGAGTACGGCTCGTCAATGTTGCCAAGCGCCGTGCGCTACGAGGCTGACGGTAGCGTCGTCGTAGGCCGGACGGCGCGCGACGAGGCGCCGAGCCACCCGCACCGGACCTTCACCAGCGTCAAACGGTTCATGGGGCGCGCGCCCGCTGACTGTCACGCCGACGCCGCGCTCTTTCGCGTGCACATGGACCCCGACGAGGCGCGGTTCGTGCGTTTCCTCACCGACGACCACGCGCCGGTGACCCCGGTCGAGGTCAGCGCCGAGGTGCTCAAGTTGCTCAGAGCGCGCGCGGTCGAGTGTCTCTTCGGCGAGCCGGGCGGCGCGGTGATCACCGTGCCCGCCTACTTTGACGACGCACAACGGCAGGCCACCAAGGACGCCGCTCGTATCGCCGGGCTGGAGGTGTTGCGGCTGTTGAACGAGCCGACGGCGGCGGCGATCGCCTATGGCCTGGACAAGCGGGGCGGTGGGACGTTCGCGGTCTACGATCTGGGCGGTGGGACCTTCGACATCTCGATCCTCAAGCTCGACGACGGGGTCTTCCAAGTGCTGAGCACTGCCGGCGACACCCACCTGGGCGGCGACGACTTCGACCGCGCGCTGGCCGAGCTGGCAGCCGGCGGCGCCGATGCGGCTGCGAAGCTGGACGATGGTGCCTTCCGCGGCCTGGTCGCCTCCGCGCGCGCCGCCAAGCACCAGCTCAGCGAGCACGGCGTCGCGACGGTGACCACCGCCACGGGGGAGGTGCAAGTGAGCCTGGAAGCCTTCGAAGCGGCGGTCCTTCCCATCCTCGAACGGACCGGTGTCTCGTGCCGTCGGGCGCTCGCCGACGCCGGCCTCACCGCACCGCAGGTGGATGCGGTGGTGCTGGTTGGGGGCTCCACGCGCGTGCCCCTGGTTCGACGCCACGTCGCGACCCTATTTGGTCGAGAACCCTACTGTGACCTCGATCCTGACGAGGTCGTAGCCCTCGGCGCGGCGATGCAGGCCGACATCCTCAGCGGCAATTCTCAGCTCGCCGACGACATGCTCCTGTTGGACGTGATTCCGCTTTCCCTCGGCCTCGAAGTCATGGGTGGGGTCACGGAGAAGTTCATCCCGCGCTGCTCGACGATCCCGGTCAACGCGCACCAGACCTTCACCACCCACGTCGACAATCAGACGGTGGTGGACCTTCACGTGGTCCAAGGTGACCGCGAGCTGGCGTCGCAGAACCGCTCCCTCGCGCGCTTCGAGCTGCGCGGGCTGCCGCCACTTCCGGCGGGGGTGCCGCGCATTCGTGTCGAGTTCACCGTCGACGCGGACGGGCTGCTTCACGTCGCCGCCAAGGAGGAGCACACCGGAATCGAGGCAAAAATCGATGTCAAACCGAGCTATGGGCTCAGCGAAGAGGACATCGAACGCATGCTGGAAGACGCCATCGACCATGCCGAGACCGACGTCGACGAACGCCTGCTCATCGACGCCCGCGTCGAGGCGGAGAGCATCCTCGCGGCGCTGCACAAAGCGCTCGCGACGGATTCGGGTTTGCTGGTGAACAACGAGGCCGATGTCATCCAAGAGGTCGCCACGGCGCTACAAACGTCGATGACCACCACGGAACGAGAACGCATCAGCGCCTTGTCGAAGAAGCTCGACGAAGTGAGCGCACCGTTCGCTCAGCGGCGCATCGAGCGGGACCTGACCCTCGCGTTGTCCGGCCGCGACGCTGACGAAGTCGGCGCGCAGATGGGGCTGCGCTGATGCACATCAACCCGTTCATGAAGTCAGAGGCGCCCCCCCGGCCCACCCGCGCCTACGTCCTGCGGGTCAAAGGGACCGAGGTCGCCATTCACGTCGACCCCGACAATCTGCCCGACGCTGATCACGGACAGGAGGGCAGCCTGCTCACGATCCTGATGGCCTACGGCATCGACGTCGAGCACGTGTGCGGCGGCGTGTGCGCCTGCTCGACCTGCCATGTTTATGTCACACGCGGCGACACCGCTACCAACGAGGCTTCAGACGACGAGGCCGATATGCTGGACACCGCACCGGCCCTGCGTCCGAGCTCTCGCCTGGCGTGTCAGTGTGTGCCGACGGGGGAAAGTGACATCGAGGTGGAGTTACCCGCGTGGAATCGGAACGAGGTCAAGGAGGGGCACTGATTCTGAGGAGGGGATTGGGCCGTGCCGATGTGGGGCATCCGCGATTCGGCGCCCTATCTGCACCATGGCCGTTGCCTTCTTGGAGTCGATGGTCGCGCCGGGGTAGCGACGTTGACGGGGTAAGGACAGCCTACGGCAGCAAACGCTGCACCTCGATGGTAATTCCCGCCAAGAACTCTTCGTCGGCGACAAAATCATCGGTGACGATGCGCATCCGGTAGCGCTCTGTGCCAACCAGAGGACGCACGAGGAAGCCGAGCCCCACGCAGACTGGGGGCGAGTCCGTCATGTTCACCCCACACAAGATGTTCGTGTTCCAGTCCGACGGTTCGAGGCAAAGGCCGTCGCCCGACACTGAGGCAAGCGTCTCGAAGTCAGCGCCGACGGCGCAGAAGCGACCCTCCGCGTACGTGGACAGGCCGATGAATCGGCCGAGACTGACGTTGACGTCCGCGTGTTCGGCCGCTGGCTCCGACTCGTTGTTGGCGTCGAGCGCGACGACCAGTCCATCCTCCAAGTTCAGGCCTTCCTCAACGGAGTGGTTCGCGCGAAGTCGCCGCTCGAACACAGTCGCGGTGGTGCCGGAATCGGCGGAGTCGGCGCTGTGGGCGCTGTCGGCCATGCCGGCCTTGTGCGGAGCGTCGGCAATGCAGGCGGCGAGGGTCGAGAACAGGCTGAACATGATGGCTCCCGCGGAGAGTTTCACGCCTACCACCCTACACTGCCACATCCGGCATCGCGTCCACACCGCCAGCGCCCACCATCGGGACCAGATCGAGCTTCCCGTCCTTGAGCGCCGGGCACCAGTAGTAGCCGCCGGTAGCCGGGCGCGAAAAGCGGAACAGCGCGTCGACCACGCCGTCGTCTTGCCCCGCCATGCGCCGCATCACCCCCTCGAAGCGGTCCAGGTCGGCGCCGTAGGCGACGAAGTACAGGCCCTGCTCTCGGGCGCCACCGTAGGGCATCGAGCGCCGGAGCATGAATGCCGGAGGGTCGAAGGACTCCTGGGCCGTGCGCTTGACGTGGGCCGTGGTCGGCGCTGAGGCCAGCTCCTCATTGCTGTCGCGGTCGCGACCGACGATTGCGTCCTGTTCCTTCCGCGGCATCGCTGCGAGCGCGCTCAGATCGTGCACCCAGCGCTGCGCGGCCACGAAGCTGCCGCCGGCGAGGGGACCGTTGGGGATGATCGCTGCCGCGTCCGCCGCGGTACCCAGCGGGTTCTCCGTGCCGTCCTCGTAGCCGCTGAGGTCGCGCCCGCCGCGGTAGGTGAACGTCGCGACATCCTCGACGATGGTGAGGCCGCCGGGGAGCAACCGCATCAGCGCCAAGACTCGATCCAGCGCCGCGCCCGCCTCCGCCGCGCGCATGTAGACCCAGATGTCGGCCTGGGTAGCGGGAACGGCCGCACCCCCCGCCGACTCGGGCAGCGTCATGGCCGGGAAGCCTCGCAACCCGGGCACGTTCCCGCTGACTGCCTGGACGAAGTGCCATCCGAAGCCGACGACCAGGGAGTCATCGATCGGCAGACATGCGAACGCCCGCAAAAGCGGCTTGGCCTGCTGCGCCGCGGTCAAGCGCAGGGTCAGCACCTGCCCGACGGCCAGCGGCGGCAGCAGGATCGCCGGCTGCGGCGTCACCGCGTGGACTCGAACGCGAAGGCCAGGTCGGCGACGAGATCCTCGACGTTTTCGATGCCGACGCTCAGGCGGATGAGTCCGTCCTGGATGCCGGCGGCGCGGCGCTTTTCGGGTTCGATGCTGGCGTGGGTCATCAGCGCCGGGGTCTCGATGAGGCTCTCGACGCCACCGAGGCTCTCGGCCAGCGTGAACAACTTGGTCGCGGCGACGAAGCGACGGGCGCGTTCCAGGTCGCCCCGTAGATCGAAGCTGATCATCCCGCCGAAGCCCGACATCTGCTTGCGCGCCACGGGGCTGTCCATGGGGTGGTACACGCGCTCGACGTCGGGGTGGGCGCGCAGCCAACTCAGGATGCGCTCCGCGTTGTATTGGTGTCGATCCATGCGCACGCCCAGTGTTTTGACACCGCGGAGGGTCAGCCATACGTCTTGCGGTCCGGGAACCGCCCCGGCCGCGTTCTGGAGGTATTTCAATTTGTCATACAGGCCGTCGTCCGAGACTGCGGCGAACCCGCCAACCACGTCGCTGTGACCGTTGATGTATTTGGTGGTGCTGTGAACGACGATGTCCGCGCCCAATGCAAGCGGCCGCTGGAAATACGGCGTGGCGAAGGTGTTGTCGACCACGAGCAAGGCGCCCACGGCCTTGCAGCGCGCTGCGACCGCCGCGATGTCGGACACTTTCAAAAGTGGGTTCGTGGGCGTCTCCAACCACACCATCTTGGTGCCGGCGGGGATCGCGGACCCGGGAGCCACGGTTGAGAAGTCCGCGTACTCAAAGCGCATGCCCCAGGGCCGGAGCACCTTGTCGAACAGGCGGTAGGTGCCACCGTACACGTCGTCCCCGCAGATGACCAGATCACCGGGCGCGACCAGGGCCCGCAAGATGACATCGGTCGCCGCCAGCCCCGACGCGAAGGACAGGCCGTACTTCGCCCCTTCCAACGCGGCGAGGCAGGCCTGGAGGGCCGTGCGCGTGGGGTTGTCGGTGCGACTGTATTCGTA
Source organism: Deltaproteobacteria bacterium (assembly GCA_947445035.1). Classification (GTDB taxonomy): domain Bacteria; phylum Myxococcota_A; class UBA796; order UBA796; family SXON01; genus SXON01. The sequence continues at coordinate 185,645 of CANFCK010000001.1, read as the reverse complement.
GCCCTTGTGCCCGCCGACACCATCCTGCGCGTAGGTCGACACCTGGTAGATAGGGGTCATCACCGCGCCGGTGGTGGGGTCGGGCGCCTGGCCGGCGTGGACCGCGAGGGTGTCGAAACCATGGTTGTCGTTTTTCAAGAGCGCTCCCGGGCGGCGGTGGTGACGGTGCTGATGTAGTCGATGAGATCGATGCGGGTGATGATGTCGAGGGGGCGGCCTTTGTCGTCAATGAGGAAGGCGACCTTGGCGCGCTTGAACAGCTCGGTGAGCACGCCGACGTCGGTCTCGGCGTCGACGGTGCAGAAGTTCGCCTCGGCCAGCTCGCGCACGTCGCCGCTGCCGCGTTTGCTGCCGGCGGTGTCGAGCGCACGCTCCAAGAGTCGCGACTCATGAAGCACGCCCACGACCTTGCCTTCGTCGACGACAGGCACCTGCGACACGCCGTGCAGCTTCATCATCCCGATCACCTCGACCACCTTCTGTTGGGGGCCGGCGGCGATGAGGTCACGTTGGGCGCCCTTGTTCTCGATGAGGTCGCGCACCTGGCCAAGGCTGAGCTCCGGCTCCAAAAAGCCGTTCTCGCGCATCCAGTTGTCGTTGTAGACGCGTGAGAGGTAGCGCGCGCCGCCGTCGGGGAGAATCACCACCGCCCGCGTGGTCTTGGTCGCGTTCTGGCGCATCCACTTGATCGCGCCGGCCACCGCGGCGCCGCTGGAAGAGCCGGCAAAGATGCCCTCTTCCCGGGCCAGGCGCCGGGTGGCGGTGAAGCTTTCTTTGTCGTTGACGCGCACCACGTCGTCCACGCAAGAGAAGTCCATGCTCGCCGGAAGGAAGTCTTCACCGATGCCCTCGACCTTGTAGGCGTAGGGTTTGGTGAGTTGGCCGGTGTGGAAATAGTCGTAATACAACGAGCCCACCGGATCTACGCCCACCACCTTTATCTTGGGGTTCTTTTCCTTGAGGAAGCGTCCTGTGCCGGAGATCGTGCCGCCCGTGCCGAGGCCACACACCAAAACATCGAGTTTTCCTGCGAACTGCTCCCACAGCTCGGGGCCGGTGCTTCGATAGTGTCCCTCGGCGTTTTGAGGGTTGTTGTATTGGTCCACGTACACCGCCCCCGGCGTTTCCTCGACCACCCGCTTCGCCACCGAAAAGCAGCTTTTCGGGTCGTCCGCCGAAACATCGGCGGCGGTGATGATCACCTTGGCGCCGAACGCACGGAGCACCGCTCGATTTTCGTCCGACGGCTTCTCGGGCAGGACGAAGACTGCCTTGTAGCCGCGCACCGCCGCGATCATCGCCAGCCCGCCGCCAGTGTTGCCCGAGGTGGCCTCCACGATCGTGCCGCCCGGCTTGAGCCGGCCGCTCGTTTCCAGCTCATCGACCATCCGAACTGCAATGCGGTCGCCGACCGATCCGCCCGGGTTCATCGCCTCGATCTTGGCATAAAGCGAGCCCGGCATCCCGGCGCTGACCCGGTTGAGCAGCACCGACGGCGTTTTGCCGACCGCATCGAGCAGGTTGTCGTAGACGCGACGCATGGTGTTCCTGGCGAGGGACGGCCGATATCCCGAGTCGTGGGCGCCAGCGAGCGGCGGTGCTCCGGCGCGGGGTTGCAGGCGCAACGATCCTCGATGCCCCCATGGTAGGCTACCGCCGTGAGCCGCGCGTTCCTCCTGCTGACCCTCGCCGCCGGCTGCGCGGACACCCCAGGCGCCGTGGTCTGCGACGACGGCTCTGCGCCTGGACAGGTCTTCCGCGATGCCGATGGCGACGGCTTCGGACGCGAAGACCGTGCTCGTTACGCATGCGATCTATCCCTGGGTTTCTCCTCCGAGATCGGGGACTGTAACGACGAGGACGCGACCATCTTCCCGGGCGCGGTCGAGTCCTGCGGCGGTGTCGACGACGACTGCGACGGCACGGCGGACGAGGACGCCACTCTCGCGCTTTTGACCTGGTACGGGGATGCCGACGGCGACGGGCACGGCGTCTCCACCGACCCGGTGGAAGCCTGCCTCCAGCCTGTCGGCTACGCTCCCGTCGACGACGATTGCGAGGACGGCGATGCCACCGTCCACCCCGACGCCGACGAGCTTTGCGACGGCGCCGACCAGGACTGCGACGGCGAGATCGACGAAGAAGGTGTCGACGGGCAGACCTACCACCCCGACCTCGATGGCGACGGCTACGGCGCCAGTGGCGTGAGCCACTCCGCTTGCGACGGCGGCGCCTGGGTGCTCGACAACACCGACTGTGACGACGCCGACGCCGAGACCTACCCCGCGGCGCCTGAACGCTGCGACGGCCTCGACCACGACTGCGACGGCAGCATCATGGAAGGCGGCAGCATCGACGCCGTCGCCTGGTACCGCGACGACGATCTCGATGGCTTCGGCGACGCCGCGAGCTTGGTGGGAATGGCCTGCCCTGGCGTGCCTCCTGCTGGCCTCGCGGCGGACGCCTGCGACTGCGACGACACCGCTGCCGCCTACAATCCAGACGGTCTCGACTGCGATAGCGTCGCCTGTCCCGCTGGCGGCGAGGTGTGGCTGGACGACAGTTGCGGACTCCGTGAGGTCACCGCCGACATCAGCGGCAGCGCGGGCATGCCGGCGACGTTGGAAGTCGTGGAGGACACGACCGTCTGGTTCTGCGCCGGCACTCACTATGTGCAGGTCCGTTCCACGACGGCGGTGGTTTCGCTGGTGGGCGTGGACGGCGCGGACAGCGTCACCCTCGACGCGGAAGGCGCTGCGGGCATCGTGTATGCGGGGTCGTTGTCGATTGAGGGGCTCACGCTTTCGGGGGGGCTCTCGGGCTCCGTAGGGGGCGCCGCGATCTACGGCGTGGGCGACGTGGCCCTGGTGGACAGCGTCGTCACGGCCAGTAGCGGGACCTCGGCGTACTCGACCATCCTCGACATCGATGGCACGCTGAGCATGACCGGCAGCCGCATCTACGACAACGAGGTCGCGGCGACGAACACCACGTCGACGAGCGCGACGATGTCGGTGGTGGTGGTCACCGGGAATCTGGTGATGGTGGACAGCAGCGTCTCCGAAAACAGCCTGTCGTGCGAGTCCTGGGGCTCCTTCGCCACGCTAAACGAGCAGCTTGGGGCCACGGTTCGAGTGGGCGGAGGGCTGGCGATGGACGGCAGCGCCATCCACGACAACCTGCTGTACGGCTACAGCGACGGCGGCGGCAGCAGCAACCATGGCGCCGCCGGGGCCTGGGTGGATGGCGACGTCACCCTGGTCGGGTCGGCGCTGTCGGGGAACGCCAGCGAAGCGGCTTTGGACTGCAACTGGACCGACTGCGCCCGCCAGGCGGCTGGCGGGGGCCTCCATGTCGGAGGCGACCTGTTGATGACCGACTCGGTCGTGAGCGGAAATAGCGCCCTCTACCTCGGGTCCAACACTTCCGGCGCAGATGTCACCTTGCTCTTGGGGGGGGGCATCTACCTTGACGGCGGCAGCCTGCTGTGCACCAGCACCGACGGCGGCGACCACGGCATCTATGGGAACAGCAGCGACTCGGGGGGTGGCGTCTACTGGGCCGCCCCGACCGCAACTGCGACGATCACCTCCGACGGCTGCGACTGGACAGGCGACGCGGACAACGATCCCGACGACATTGCCGGGGCGGCGAGCTGGTCTGGGGGGGACGAGTCCAGGGTGGTGTGCGATGCGATGGGGACTTGTGTGGAGTAGAGGCCTTCCCATGCTGCTCCTCTTCGCCACCGCCCTCGCCGGCCAGTTCCTCCTCGATGACCCCGACGCGGCGCTGACCCAGCCCGAACGCGAAGTCCTCAGCGCCCAGGCGATCGTGCTGTCCTTCGACGTTCACATCACCGTGGACGACGTGCTGGTCACGCGCGGCTCGATGACCGAGGCGGTGACGAATCAGACAACGGTCGGCCAGGGTCTGGCCATCCTCGTGAATCCGATCAACAAGAACGTCGCGGCCTACACCGGAACGCGCCTGGGCCTGGTCGAGGGCGACGACGAGCGGATTCGCACCGCCGGGGAGGCCGCGTTCGCCACGGGCGCGTGGAGCACCGGGCTCGGGCAGATGCTCATCGAAGCGGAGAACCTACGGCGAAAGCGGGCCGAGGCGGAGTTTTTTCGGCGGGTGGGGATGGGTACCGCGATCGGCGCATGCTTGGGGATCGGGGTGGCGGTTTTGCGGCGGCGGGGGAAGTGAGCCCCCATCTCCCCCTACGAGGAACCTCGGCAAGTGCTCGCCGCCCCCGACCGCGAGGCCGCCCTCGCCGACCTGCACCCGGAGGTCCGCGAGGCGGTCCTGCTCCTCATCGACGGGAGCGTCGTCACCGAGGCACCCCATCCAGCCGCACCAACGTCCCCGGCCGCGTGAGCCACATCGACCCGGCACCGTCGGCGGCCAGCTGCTGCACAGGGCCGGCGAGCTCAGGGTGGGCGCCGTGCGCCGTCATCACATCGGTCGCGACATCAAGAGTATACAGCCCCTCTGCAGTGCCGATGAACACGGCGTCGTCGTCGAGGGCGCGCACCGCGAGGGCGGAGCCGAGCGTGTCGTAGAGAGTGGTGACGCTGGCGCCGGCGATGTCGCTGACGTCCACGCGCGCAAGGCCGTAGAGGGACGATGCCAGCCAGATGTGGCCATCGGCGGCGTCGACATCGACGATGCCCACGGGCGCGTCCAACTCGACCGGCCAGGGCACCCAATACTCGAAGAGGTCGGCGCTGGAGCTGAGGCTGCCGTCGTTGGAATAGCGCCAGCGGCCCAACTGGTACTCGTCGCCCGACCAGACGTCGCCCTCGGGGGTGAAGGCCAGTCCCCGTGTGGCGCCGTGTGGGTGCCGGGGGTGGGCGTGCTCGGCGAAAACGCCGAGGTCGGTGTCCCAGAGGCAGGCGCCCTCGTTCATGCCCATCCAGATGTCGCCGACGCCGACGCCGAAGGGCTGCTGGCGGATGCGGTAGCCGGCGGTCTGCTCGGTGCCCACGTCGTAGTCGATGAGGGCTAAAAGCGTGAGCGTGCCGTCAGCGCCGACCGAGAAGTGTTCACCCTGCTGATCGACGGTGCCGACCTCGCCCACCCAGATCGTGCCGTCGCGGGCGGCAAGGACCGCCCGCGGCGACGTGGTCAAGAGCCCATCGGCGGTGCCATAGAGCCGGCTGGTGCCGGTAGCCGGGTCCAAGTGGAGCAGCCCGACAGTACTGGTGGCCCAGACCGAGCCATCCGGCGCCACCGACAAGCCGTACCAGGCAGCCGCGCTCGGCACCCAGGCGCTGACGTCGAAGGAGACCGGCTCCGCCGCCGGCCCGGCGGTGTCTCCGGTATCGCCGGTGTCCGCAGAGTCACCGCTGTCCCCGGTCTCGCCCGTGTCACCAGTGTCGCCGGTGTCGGTGTCGCCGGTGTCGGTGTCGAGCCCGGTGTCGCCGCTGTCCACGACCGGGTCGGGCACGCAGAGCCCTTCGCTGTCGACGTGCGAGCCAGCCTCGCACCGGTTCTTCGAACAGCCGGCCGCCCCAAGCGCCAAAAGCCCAGTCAGCACGACGACACCGGCCCCGAAGCGCACCGAACGATCGTTGCGCATACGACGCTTGCACCGGGCAGTCCGTTCGCTTGCGCCCAGCTCGGTCACTGGATTTCGACCCGAACCGAGTCCTGCACAGGGTCCATCTCCAGTTCGTCGGTGCACGAATCTTCGACTTGGGCGCGGATGGTCCACCGCCCGATTTCGGTCGGCGTCCACGATTCCACGGTGTTGGTGCCGAGGTTTTCGTCGTCGCTGGCGCCATCGAGGAACACGTTCCACAACAGGCGCAGGTCCCCCACTGCATCGACCTCGGAGGCGACTTCCATCGTGAGCGTGATCGGCTCGTTGACGGCGAGCACCGCGCTGGAAGCGGGGGCGGTGATGTCGATTTCGGGACCGCGAATGCAGCCGGCGGGGGTGTCGTCGGAGTCGGCGGAGTCGGTGGCGCCGCCGTCGCAGGCGAGCAATACGAACAAGAGCATGGCCATCGCTTAACGTACAGGCATTGACAACCGCCCGCGAAGTGGAAAGATGCGCCCGCCGGAGTGGACGATGCGGATTGGTGTTGTGCGGGAGACTCGGGGCGACGAACGACGTGTCGCCGCCACTCCCGAGACGGTAAAGAAGCTGATCGACAAGGGCCACGAGCTACTCGTGGAGCGTGAAGCTGGACTTTCCAGCTCCATCCCCGACGCGGACTACACCGCCGCCGGGGCCCACCTGGTCGAGGGCCAACACGCGTGGGCGGCGGAGCTGGTGCTCAAGGTGCAGCGTCCCATCGCGCGGGCGGGCGGGCATGAGGTCAATCGGCTGGCCTCTGGGGCCATGCTGTGCAGCTTTGTGTACCCGGGTGACGAGCCCGAACTCAACGATCTGCTCGCGGCAAAGAAAGCGACCGTGCTGGCGATGGAGGCGGTGCCGCGCATCTCGCGGGCCCAGTCGATGGACGCGCTTTCGGCCATGGCGAACATCGCCGGCTACCGCGCCGTGCTCGAAGCGGCGAACCTTTTCCCGCGGTACCTGCCGATGTTGATGACCGCCGCCGGGCGTATTCCTCCGGCGCAGGTTCTGGTCGTTGGCGCGGGCGTTGCGGGGCTGTCGGCCATCGCAACCGCCAAACGTCTCGGTGCGGTCGTGAAGGCCTTCGACACCCGGCCCGCGGTGCGCGACCAGGTCAAGAGTGTCGGCGGCGAGTTCCTGCAACTGGAGTTGGAGGCCGGCGCGGAAGACAAAGGCGGCTATGCCCGCGCCGCCAGCGACGACCAGCTGCTGAAGATTCGCAAGCTGCTCCACGAGCACGGCGTGGGCAGCGACATCATCATCACCACCGCGCTCGTCGGTGGGAAGACCGCCCCGAAGCTCCTCGACGCCGACACCGTGAAGGCCATGCGCCCCGGCAGCGTCGTCGTCGACCTCGCGGTGGAAGGTGGCGGCAACTGTGAACTGACCGAGCGTGGCGCCGCAATCCAGGTCAACGGGGTCTGGGTGCTTGGCTACACCAACCTCGCCGCGCGCATGCCGTTCGACGCGAGTCGGTTGTACGCGCGCACCGTGCTGAATCTGTTGACCCACATGCATGGCAAAGAGGGCTTCAAGCTCGACTTGGCCGATGAGATCACCGGACCCGTGGTGCTGATGCACCAGGGCGAGGCCCGCGTGGACGCAATGAAACCCGGAGCGGTCTGATGGAAGCGTTCATTCAACACCTGACCGTCTTCGTGCTGGCGTGTTTCGTCGGCTACCAGGTCGTTTGGAAGGTCACCCCGGCCTTGCACACCCCGCTGATGAGCGTCACCAACGCCATCTCCGGGATCATCGTCGTCGGGGCCATGGTGTCGCTGTCACCGGAGCTGACCTCGGTGCAGACCATCCTCGGCTGCATCGCGATCTTCGTCGCCTCGATCAACGTCGCCGGCGGCTTCCTGGTCACCCAACGCATGCTCGCCATGTTCCGGAAGCGGTAGATGGAGCACCTCTATCTGCTCGCGTACCTCGTCAGCGCGATCTGCTTTGTCCTGTCGCTCGGCGGCCTCGCGTCACCGGCGAGCGCCCGCCGCGGCAATTCTCTCGGCATCGCCGGCATGGCGATCGCCATCGTCGCCACGATCTACCTCGCCTTCTCCACCGGCAAGGCGTCGCCGGAATCGCTCGCCGCGGCGGCCGTCTCCCTCCTCGCCGGCGGGGCCATCGGCGCCGTCCTGGCCAAGCGCGTCGCGATGACCGCGATGCCCGAGCTGGTCGCCATCCTCCACAGTTTCGTCGGCATCGCTGCCGCGTTCGTCGGCATCGCCGGTTTCTTGGCTCACCCTCACGGTGAGCTCGATGGCGCGCGGATCGTACACCTGATCGAGTGCTACTTGGGCGTCATCATCGGCTCCCTCACCTTCACCGGCTCATTGGTGGCGTTCGGCAAGCTCAAAGAGCTGATCAAGAGCAAGGCGCTGGTCTTCCCGATGCGCCACGGGCTGAACCTGGCGCTGGCGTTGGCCACCGTCGCGGTCGGGGCGTGGTTCGTGATCGGCCAGGGCGCGATCGCGCTGTACGTGGGGGCGGCCCTGTTCGGCGTTCTCGGCGTGCTCCTGGTCATGGGCATCGGCGGCGCGGACATGCCCGTCGTGGTCTCGATGCTCAACAGCTACTCGGGCTGGGCGGCGTCGGCGACGGGCTTCCTGCTCGGCAACGACCTGCTCATCATCGTGGGCGCGCTGGTCGGCAGCTCGGGGGCGATCCTCAGCTACATCATGTGCAAGGCGATGAACCGCTCGTTCGTGAGCGTCATCCTCGGCGGCTTCGGCACGGAAGTCGGCGGGCCGGACGATCGGGCCGAGGCGTTTGCGGCCAAGGGTGTCAATCGGGCCGGTCCTGCCGATGTCGCGGAGCTGATGCTCGGCGCGCGCAGCGTCATCATGGTCCCTGGCTACGGCATGGCTGTCGCCCAGGCCCAGCACAACGTACGCGAGCTGACCGAGCTGCTCCAGAAGAAGGGCATCACCGTGCGCTTCGCGATCCACCCGGTCGCTGGCCGTCTTCCCGGCCACATGAACGTGCTTTTGGCCGAGGCCAACGTGCCCTACCCGATCGTGCTCGAGATGGACGAGATCAACTCGGACATGCCCGATACCGACGTGGTCCTGGTGCTCGGCGCCAACGACATCGTCAATCCCGACGCGCTGGAGAACCCCAAGTCTCCGCTGGCCGGGATGCCGGTGCTCGAAGTGTGGCGCGCGCAGACGGTCGTCGCGATCAAACGCTCGCTCAATCCGGGCTTTGCGGGCATCGACAACCCGCTCTACTACAAGGACAACACCCTGATGTTGTTTGGGGACGCGCGGAAGATGGTCGAGGCGTTGGTGAGCGCGGTCAAGGGCGGCGGCGGGCATTGAGTGATCACTCGGCGATTTCGTACCGGACCGTCACCGTGTCGCCGGTTCGCGGGGGATTCTCGGTGAAGCGGACGGTCCAGGTCGCGGGGTCGTACACCCAGCCGGAGCGGACTTCGCGATTCACGGCCACCGTCACGCTTTCGGGGAATGCTTCCAGGGCCAGGGTGTAGCTCCGGCGGAGCGCCGCTTCCTCGGCGATGAGGCCAAGGCCCGCGGCCCATTCCCCACAGATGGACACGAAGCTGCCGAGCGTCGCCGTGGTGGCCTCGAGGTAGCCGGTGCCCGGTCCGGCGGTGGCACCGCTGGTGGCCATGCAGCCATCTGGGTCGTCGCCGGTGACGGAAGACACCGCAAACGCGCGACCCGAGCCGAGTTGGGTGGTCATCCGGGACACGTAGGCAGACCAGTACGCCGGGTCGCCGCCGTCCCACCCGGGGGAATGGTCGCCTTCGTCGGAAAGCACGATCACCTGCACGTTGGAGCCGTCGCGGACGAGGCCCTCGTTGCATTCGCCCGCGTCGCTGCTCTCGAGCGCGACGGTGGCGTTGTGGAGGCCCCATTCATCCACCTCATCTTCGCCCGGCTGGGTGGCGATACCTGCGCCAAAGACCGCGGCGAGGTCAAGGGTGTCGGGCGTGAAGATGCCCCCCTGGTTGCACCCATCCGGGCCGGTCACCGCCGCGAGCTGCCAGTCGGCGTCGCCGTCTTCGAGGCGCGCCACGAAGGCCTCGATTTCGCCGCCCATCGCCGCCAGTTCTTCGCTCATCGACGACGAGGTGTCACCGAAGAAGACGAGGTCGGCCAGCACCGCTTCCACCTCGAAGGTTTCCTCGTGCGCGGTCTCCGCGTCGGCCTCGGGCGCGGTGTCCTGGGGCTTTGAAACGTCGACGCGGCCCTCGATCGCGTATTCGGAGCAGGCGACGGCGAGGACCAGCAGGCTGACGAGTCGCAAAAGAGCCTCCCCATGGAATCCCCTGCAAGCCCCGTGCCACCTGGCGGGCCGCTGCCAGTCGAACGAATCGGCGTTCGTCCGTTCGAGGCGCACCTCCCTGCACCGTCGCTCTGGGGCGGAGGTACCCCAGCGCGACCGGTTTGTCTCACGCGGCGTTGCTGAGCGTCGTCATCCGGGGGGGGCGCTCCCGATCCGCGAGCAATCCGACCCCGATCAGCGAGGCGCCGACGACCCAATGGAGGCCGTCATCGACGCGTGTCCACAAGAAGATCGACTGCGGCCACAGACCGAGCAAGCCAGCCACGGCCTGGTACACGTCGATGAGCCCGAAGCCGATGTTGAACGCCCGGATGACAGCCAGTCGGCGCGAGACGAGACAGCCGACGCCGAGTAGGCCGAAGCCGATGTGGAACAGGTTGTAGGGGGCGGCGCCGCTGGTGAGCGCGGCCTCGGCGGGCACGAGGAAGCCCAAAAAGCCCACCAGGGTCAGGATGGGCGCGAACAGGAGGAGGACGCGGCGGTTGAGGGGCATGGGGAGGGGGTGCTATCGGGTGCCGGACCAACCCGCTTGACGTTTGCTACACTCCCGGCATGCGCGCCTTCGAGCTGAGCACCGAGATCGACGCGGCGCCGGCCGAGGTCTGGCGGGTACTGGTGGCGATGGACGCATGGCCGTCGTGGAACCGTCTGGTGCCCTATGGCGAGGGCGACGCGCGGCCGGGGGGGCGCCTGCTGTTCCACATCCGACGGGCCGACGGTAGTCGCTACGTGCATCGCCCTCGCGTCGTCTCGATCACAAGTCCCAGAGAGCTCGTGCTGGCGGCCTCCTTTGGCCACCGCTGGCTCGTGCACATGGAGCACACCTTCCTCATCGAGGCGCGCGGCGTGGGCGGCTCGCTTTTCCGGCAGCGGTGGACGGTCACGGGGCTTTTGGTGCCGCTCTTGTGGTCCATACTCGTGCGCGCGTTGGCGCGGTTTGCGGAGCTCGGCGATGATCTCGCGACACGACTGAGTCGGGCGGGCGCGGCCGCAGTCACGTCGCGGTAGGCAAGCCGACGGTGCGCGGCAGGCCGCACCACGCTGCGGCCTGCCGCGTCCCGACCCCCACTCACCGTCGCCACGCCACCATCAAATCCACCACCCGCCCATAACTTTGCTGCCCGTCTTTGACGCCGTTGGACCGCAAGTAAGCGTGGTTCACCCGCTCGCCAGCGACCTGGGCGACGCCCTCGTGCGCGGCGCGCCAGGCACGCTTGACCGCGAGGTCGCGCTCTACGGCGGAGCTCCGGCGCTCCCACACTTCTGAGGCCGCCGCGGGATCGACGGCCTGCCAAGCCTGCATCACATACGACGCCCCCGCCAGCGCGGCGCTGTAGGCAAAGTCGGCGTCGCCGCGCTCCAGGCCCACCAAGAAGGCGATGAAGTTCGCCTCGTCTTCGCGCGCCACGCCGCGTTGGTGCGCCAGCTCGTGGCAGACGTTGAACGGGATCGAGCTGGCCGGGACCGCGACGTTCACGTGCGGCTCGCCGGTGAAGGGGATGTAGATGCCCCCGACGCCGACGTAGGAGATGAGCGCCGAGCCGAGGATCGGCTTCGGGGGCGAGTACCGCCCCCGCAACATCGGCCACGTCTCGCCGGCAGCGGCCATGAGCACTTCCGCCCGAGCCAGCGCATCCGCGACTCCGGCCAGAAGGACGAAGGCGCCGTCGGCATCCTGGGCCACGGCGAGGCGGCGCTCGTTCATCTCGTCGACGATCCACTCGGCCAGGGCGGCGACCTCGTCTGCGGTGGGCTTCTCGGTCGAGAGGTGCAGCGTGCGGGCCAGGGGCTCCCGACGGTAATTGAGCCCCCACACCGCAACGAAGACCGCGTAGCCGAAGGAGGCCACGGCGAGCACGCTCGGCAGTCGCAGCAGCAACCAGGCGCCCCGGTCCGGCCGCCGGAGCCCGCGGCCCAGGCCCACGAGCAAGGCGGCCGCCAGCAGCCCCCCCCCAACCTCCGTCACCGAGAAGGGTAAGAGCCCGGTCATCGAGCCGATCCCCGCAGCGAAGGCGCGCGTCCACCCCATCGAAAAGTGCCTTTCGACCCACGCCGGTTGCGCAAGCTGGACGAGCCCCCAGGCCACAGGGCCACTCACCAGCGCCACGCCCAACGCCATCCGGCGACGCACCGTCACCCTGGCGGCGCGGGGGCGGGCGCCGTGGGGGCGTCTTCGGTTGCCGTCGGGGCGGCCTCCGGTACCATGGCCGCACCGGCCCGCTCCGCCTTCACCGCCGCGAGCGCCTCCGCGAAGGCCGGCTCCAACAGGAGCATGTAGAGGATCACCTCGCGCCGGGCGTCCTGGAAGTAGGGGCCGGCGAGCTTTTCCGGCTCGGGCGACCACAAGCCGCCGATGTTGAGGTGGTCCTCGGCGGGGTCGTAGGTGGCGCGCGTCAGCGTGCCGAACTCTCCTGCGACGTAGACGGTACCGACCAGCTCGTGGAAGTCGCCGGGATTTGCCCAGGGGTCCAAACGGTGGCGGAGCGCGAAGATCGCGTCGGCAAAGTACACGTCCTGTTTCTGGCTGAGCGTGCCGAGGAAGGTCTGCTCCAAGTCGAGAATAGTGCGGACCGAAGCGGAGCGGAGGTCGAGAAGCTCGGCCTCACGACGGTCGATCGCCGTGAACTTTTCGCCGATGGCGGCCAACGCCTTGTCGTCGGCGCCCGCGTCCATCGCCAGCCACAGTTCGTCGTAGACCGCGCCGACCTCGGGCTCGTACTGCGCGACGATCTCGGCGTTGCGCGCGGCGACGGCCACGCGCTCGCGCTCGCTCGCACCGTGCAGTTCTTCGAGAAGGCCGATCTGGTACAGGTCGAAGGCCATCTCTCGGAAGAAGATGCGGAGCCGAACGCGCTGCTCCTTGATCTGCACCGCCGGGAGGAAGGCATAGTCGTAGAGGCGCCGGTACAAGGGCGGAGTTTCCGCGCGCACGAGGTCGGCCGCGGCCGCCGCTTGCGACGGGGGCAGCTCGGGTGGGATCACACAAGCCCCGAGGAGCACGACCATCACCAACGAGCGCATCCCCCGAATGTACTCCGTCGGCTACGCTCCCCGAGATGCGCTTCGGTCTCCTCGCCACCTTTGCGCTCGCTGTCCTCGTGACCTGGCCGATGGCGATCGACCCAGCCGGTGGGCTCCTCGGCCACCCCGGCAACGACGTTTGGAACCACGTCTGGGGCTATTGGTGGGTGGGAGAAGAGCTGCGAGCGGGCCACGTCCCGCTCATCACCGATCTTTTGCGGTTTCCCGGCAGCAGCAAGCTCTTCTTCATCGACACCTTCGGCGCCCTCTGGACGCTGCCCGTGCAGCTCGCGTTCGGGCCGGTGGTCGCCTACAACCTTGCGTGCTTCGTGGGCTTCTGGCTGAGCGGTTTTGCCAGCTGGCTCCTGTGCCGCCATGTGTGCGAGGGGCGCTTTGGCCACGGCGACCGGCCCGCTCTCGTCGGCGCCACCGCGTTCATGCTCGCGCCGCACCTCGTCGCGCAGGCCTACAACGGCATCAGCGAGACGCTGACCGCCGGCACGTTCGCGTTGGCGATGTGGACGTTCCTGCGCCTGCTGGAGCGGCCCACCTTGCTTGCAGGGCTCGCGGCGGCCGCGGCGGGGGCCTTGTGCATGGTGTCCAACGCCTACTACGGACTCTTCGCGGTGCTTGGCGCCGTGGTGCTCACGATCTCGACGGCAGCGGGTAGATGGGAGCAGGTGCATTGGCGGGGACTGCCGGCGCCGGTGGTGGTCGGGGGGGCCCTGGCGGCGATTCTGGTCGCGCCGAGCTTGTGGCTTTTATCGGAGTCGTTGGAAGGGCCCACCGCCATCGTGAACCGCGACCCGGAATTTGTCTGGCGCTCGCTCATCACCCACAACATCACTGACCTCGTGTCGGTTTTTCGACCGGGCCACAGCTACAGTCCCGACCTCAAAGCGGAGCACGGCGAAGACCTGCTGATCGTGACCTACGTCGGCTGGTTAACCCTGGCGTTGGCCGGTTTTGGCGTGTGGTCGTTGCGGCGCGGGCGAGACCGTTGGCCGTGGCTGGCGTGGATCGTGGTCTTCGGCAGCTTGATGCTGGGCCCGTACCTCTACGTCGGCGGCGAGTACCTGACCGTGGCCGATCGGAAAATCCCGATGCCGTTCCTCGTCTTCTTCGATGCCTTCCCGATCTTCGCCCGTATTTCCCATCCCTTTCGTTTCGTGGTGCCGGTGCAGTTGGGGCTCGCCGTGCTCGCGACGCTCGGCGCGCGCCGGCTGCCGTGGGTGTGGGGCGTTCCAGCCGGGGGGGCGCTGCTGGCTGTGGAACTTTTGCTCCTGTCGCCTGCCCCCTGGCCAATCGCGCGTTCACCCACGGAAATGCCAGAGGCCACCCAGCTCATGGCTGAGGATCCAGAGGCCGGTGCGGTCCTCGATCTGCCCATGGGCCTCCCGAATCTTGAGCGGGCGATCTACAACTACTGGCAGATTGTCCACGCACGCCCCAGCCCCTACTCGCTCAACGAGCCGAACCCGGAGGTTCTGGAGCGCTCTCGCCTTGCGCGGGCCCTCCGCGTGGCCGAGGCCGGAAGGCTGGATCGCCTGCCTCCGCAGCTTCCGGAGCTCGACCTCGTCGTGTCGGGGCGCTCGCTCGCCGGCCTCGGCGTGCGGTACGTCGTGATGCATGAACGATTCTATCTCCGCGAGCGCGCTGCCAGCACGCTTTCGTTGCTGCGCGTGGCCCTTGGCCCAGAGACCGTCATCACTGCGGACGGCGACCACGTCTGGCGGTTGAGCGTGCCCGCGGCCGCGCCGACCGGCGGGACTGACGTTGACGCGCCTGCCCCCGAGGCGCCGTGAGCCGGAACGTTCGCGAGGGCCTCGGCCTGCTCTTGGCGGTGGCCGTATCGTTTTTGTCGACCATCGTCGTCACTTGGCCCATGATCAACTACATGGATGTGATCGTCCTCGGCGGCGGCGAATTGGGCGGCTGGTTGTGGCGCTACCAGTGGCACTTCGACTCGTTGGAGGGCATCGCCGGGGCAGGCCTGGGACCCGTCGATTCGTGGCTCGCCTTCGTCGGGCTTGGCCGGTACCCGGAAACAGGCAACATCCTCGACGTCGTCGCGCTGTCCTACCCGTTGCAGCAACTCTTCGGCTTTCCCGGGTCGTACAACGCGAAAATCATCCTCATCCTGACCCTGGACGGCGTCGCCGCCTACGGCCTCGCCCGGTACTTTTCCGGGAGCATCGCCGCGGCGGTGGCGGCGTGTGCGATCGCGGTGGTCAACCCCCTGACGATGTTGGAGGTGCAGGCCTGCGGCCTGCGACAGGCCGTGTTGTGGTGGCTGCTCCTGTACCCGGCGCTGCTGGACCGGGCGCTGCGCAGGCGCACGCTCAGCGCGGGGCTCCTGGCCGGGGCGTGCTTTGGGCTGGCGGGCGCGTGGTACTGGTTTTATGGCCTCTTCACGGGTGTCTTCACCGTTTTGTGGGTGATCAAGACCTTGGTCGACGAACGCCATCGGCTTCGGGCGGGCACCCTGGCCAAGTCGCTGGGCTTCGTCGGCTTGGGGGTGATGTTGTCTGCGGGACCGTTCATCGTGGCCTACGCCCTGGGCGAACCGGGCGACAAAGGCGGCGGACCGGGCAAGCCACTTTTGCCAGAGATGTCCTTCTTCCTGCCCTTTCCCAGCTACGACACCGTCAGTCATGCCCCGCTTCGCCCCGAAACGTACGCGGACAACGTCTTGGCGTCGATCAATCGGACGATCGGTTCCAGTTGGAGCGCCACCTACCCCGTCGACCCGCGCGTGAATTTCGCCCTTCCACTCACGATTGTCGGCCTCGGCGTGCTGCCGGCGTTGGCGCGGCGGCGCTCCTGGGGCTGGCTGGCGGTCTGGTTCTTCTTCTACCTCGGGACGCTCGGGCCTTTTCTGCGCATCGGCGATGGTGACGCCCGCGAGGTCCTGCGCATCGACGGCGGCTACGTGGTCAGGATGCCGTACACCCTGATGTTCCAGTTTATTCCTGGAATGTCTCGAATGTTCGCGCCCTATCGGCTGGCGTCGTACCTGGTGGTCGCCTCGGTGGTACTCGTGGCGCTTGCCGTGGCGCGCCTGCCGTTCCGCGCGTGGCTGGCGCCATGGGTGATCGCGGCGACGGTCGCGCAGCCCATGTACCGGTGGGGGCGCGGCGCGGTCAACGAAGGCGACGCCGACTCGCGGGAGTTCCGCTCGCCCATCAAGGCCAACCGCATCCGGGTGCCCGACTACTACCAGGAACTCGATTCTACCGCACTCGCAGGGATCGTGGAGCTGCCGCTGGAGCAGCAGCAGGACCTGCTGTACTACTACCAGATCATCCACCGGCAAAAGGTCTATCGGTCGTGGGCGACGCCCGGCGCCATCCCGCCTTTTCTACGGGACGCGGACTCCGGTGGTACCGCGGGCGAGCGCCTTCGGCACCTCGCCCGCCCGGACCTCGTGGCCGGGGTCCTTCCCCGACTATTCGAAGATCTGTCGCGACACCCGATGACGACCGATGCTGCGGCGCTCACGCCCGAGAGCTTCGCCAAGTGGGCGAAGACGGGCAACTACACCCGCATCATCGTCCATGAACGTGGCTATTTCCTCGTCGATGCGCAGTCGGGGGCGCGGCTGTACGCCGCGACTGTGGAAAAAATCCGCGACCAGCTCGGGGTGCTTCCGGTCGAGTTGCCCGAGCTCGTCAAGGGCGATCCGGCCAACCCGGAGTTCGGCGTTCCCGTCGCAGGCGACCTCGTGCCCTGGACCTCGCAGCCCGCCGACATTCCGGAAGCGCGCGCGCCGGCGATTTACCGCATGGCGGTGTTCGAGATCACGCCCGAAGTTGATTAGGTTCTCGCGATGCGTGTCTCCCTGGTCCTGATGCTGCTGATGAGTGGCTGCGCGGCGGCGCGCTCCGGCTATTTCTTGCTCAACGCGGGTCGCGAGCTGGAAAAGGCCCGGGACGTCGGGGCCGAGAAGTCGGCGCCGTACGAATACACCTTGGCGGCTGAGTATTACCACAAGGCCGCGGAGGAGAACACCTACAGCGAGTTCGGCGCCGCCGATCAGCTTGCCAAGGCGTCACAGGAGTGGTCGGCCCGCGCCATCGAGGCCACCAGCGACGCCGAGAAGGAGTTCGGCGAAGATTTTGTCCCCGAAGAGAAGCAGATCGAGGTCAGAGAGAAGAAAGAAAACACCCTCGACCAGATCGACTTGGACGAGCTCTGATGCGCATCCCCCTGCTTCTGGTCCTCGTCGCGACGGGTTGTGTCCCGGTCACGCTCCTTCAGGCCAATCGCGACGCGCTCCGCCTGGAAGTCGTCGACGCCCGCGCTCTCCAACGCTGCCAGCCGGCCCAGCTCGCCCTGGCCGAAGCCAACCTTGCCTTCGCCGAAGTAGAGTTCGGGCAGGGAAACCTCCGTCGCGCCGACGACCACCTGAGCGCCGGTCGCAAGGCGGCAGCGCAGGTGTTGGCCTGCCCCGCCAACACCGAAGTAGCGCCTTCACCCTTGAAAGACACGGCCTTCGATAAGCTGCCTGAGGCCCCGGTCGAGACCCCGAAGCCGGTGCTGGCCAACGGCGACAAAGACGGCGACGGTCTCAAGGACACTGAGGATGCCTGCCCCAACGACCCCGAGGACCTCGACGCCTTCAAGGACGCCGACGGCTGCCCCGAGCTGGACAACGACAACGACGGCGTCAACGACAGCGCCGATCGGTGTGGCATGCAGGCCGAGGATCGCGACGGCTTCGAAGATGGGGATGGCTGCCCGGATCCCGACAACGATCGAGACGGCCTCCCGGACCTCGAAGACCGCTGTCCGGGCCAGGCCGGCGCGGTGCTCGATGGCGGCTGCCCCTCCCAGGATCGCGACCGCGACGGCCTTGCGGACGGGGTGGACCAGTGTCCCGACGTGGCGGAGACGGTCAACGGCTACCTCGACGTGGACGGGTGCCCCGACAGCAAGCCCTCCCGGGTCGAAGTCACCGGCACCGCGATCGTCATCCACCAGCGCATCAACTTCGCGACGGGAAAGGACGTGATCCTTCCGGACAGCTTCGGCGTGCTGGACGACGTGGCCCAGGCGCTCAAGGACTACCCCAAGCTCAAGATTGAGATTGGCGGCCACACGGACAATGTGGGTGACGACGCCAAGAACCAAAAACTCTCCAAGGAGCGGGCGGACTCGGTGTTCGAGTACCTGTTGACCAAGGGCGTCGCGGCGCCGCGCTTGATCACCATCGGCTACGGCGAAACGCGTCCGGTCGACACCAATCGCACGGAAGAAGGACGCGCCAACAATCGGCGTGTGGAGTTCCTGATCGTCGGGACGGGCCTGGAGGCCCCGCCGGCCGCGCCGCCCAAGCCGGCCACGGATCCGTCCCCTTGGTAAGGGACTTCGCCACGCTGGCTGCCTTCAACCGTGTGCCGGCCCCAGTTTTTGTGCTGGCGCCGGATGGGGAGTGCACCTACGCCAACCCGGTGGCCCTGGCGGTGCTCGGCTGCCCTCCGTCCGCGATGGCACTGCCGGACGGAACAGAGGGCCCTCACCAAGGGTCCCACACCTTCCATCGGGCGGATGGCAGCGCGCTCAACGTGCTTTTGTCGCTCTCGCCGGAGCGCCTTGCCGCTGGCACCCTGGAAGGCTGGATCGGCACCTGGGTGCCGCAAGCCCCGCACACGGCCGCCGGCGACCTTGAGGAACGCCTCCGCCTTGCGGGGGCCATCTTTGAGCACGCGGTCGAGGGCATCATGGTGACGGACACTTCGGGCAATATCGTGGCGGTCAACCCGGCCTTCGAGGAGATCACCGGCTACTCGGCGCAAGCGTCGGTCGGCAAGCCGCCACCCATCTTCGGCGCCAATGGGGCCGACCGGGCCGCGGCGGACCGCATCGTTCGCGAGGTCGAAGCGGCCGGGCGCTGGAGCGGAGAGGTCTGGAGCCGGCGCCGGAACGGGGAGGTATACCCGCAATGGGTCAACATCGGCGCCGCGCGCGACGCCACCGGCGCCACCACCCACCATGTCACGCTTTTTTCCGACGTCACCGCCCTGCGCGCGTCCGAGTTGCGCTTGGAGCATCTGTCCCAGTTCGACCAGCTCACCGGCCTCCCGAATCGGGCGCTGCTCTTGGTCCGCCTGGAGCGTGCCGTCGCGCAGGCACGCCACTCAAAAACCGTCGGCGCCGTAGTTTTCCTCGACATCGACCGGTTCAAGACGATCAACGACAGCCTCGGCCACGCCATCGGCGACGAGCTGCTTAAGGCCCTCGCGCTCCGGCTGCAGGCGCGCCGCCGCGCGGGCGACACCTTTGCGCGCCTCGGCGGTGACGAGTTTGTCCTCCTCGTCGAGGGCCTGGGCGCTGCCGGTGACGCCGCCACGGTGGCCATGGAACTGGCCGACGCCCTCGCCGAGCCGTTCATGCTCGCCGGTGGCTCTACCCTGTACGCCTCCGCCAGCATCGGGCTCAGCGTGTTTCCGGAGCACGGCATCGACGCGGCGGGGCTCGTCGGCAACGCCGAAGCGGCCATGTACCAGGCCAAGAAAGAGGGCCGCGCGACGTTCCGGTACTACACGCCGGCGTTGACCCAAGCGTTGCACGCCCGCCTAGAGATGGAGACGCGGCTCCGCGGGGCGCTGGAACGCGCGGAGTTCCTTCTCCAGTACCAGGCCAAGGTCGACATCGACGGCAAGGTCACCGGCGCCGAGGCGCTGGTCCGGTGGCAACCCCAAGGCTCGGCGATGATCCCGCCCAACCACTTCGTCCCCCTCGCGGAGGACACGGGCCTGATCGTGCCGATCGGCGACTGGGTGCTCTGGGCGGCGTGCTCCGAGGCCCGTCGTTGGCTCGATGCGGGCCATCCCACCCCAGTCGCGGTGAACTTGTCCAACGTGCAGTTCCGCTCGAAGAACCTCGTTCGCCGCATCCGCGACATTCTGGAGGAGAGCGGGTTGCCGCCCTGGCTCTTGGAGATCGAGATCACCGAAAGCGCGGTCATGGAGTCCGTGCATGAAGCCGTGGCGCACCTCCAGGCCCTGCGGGAGCTCGGTGTGCGGCTCGCCCTCGACGACTTCGGCACGGGTTTCTCTTCGCTGGCTAGCCTGAAAATCCTGCCCCTGCACGTCTTGAAGATCGACCAGAGCTTCGTTCGCGGGCTGCCCGACGGCAAGAGCGACACCCAGATTGTCCGGACCATCCTGACGATGGCGGAGAACCTCGGCCTCGAGGCCACCGCCGAGGGGGTCGAGACGGCGGCCCAACTCGCCCTGCTGCGCGAGCTCGGCTGCCGCTCGTTCCAGGGGTATCTGCTGGCGCGGCCGGAGTCCGCCGCAGCGTTTGGCGCTAGGCTCGGGCTCGCGTAGCGGGGGCCTACGGCTGCACGGCGCCCGTCGTCAGCGAATCCGCGAGCGAACCCCCCAAGGACACCGTGCTGGACTCTATCGTAGCCGAAAGCGACAGCACCAGCGCCGCCACCGCGATCGAGATCGCCGAGAGGGTGAGCATGTACTCGACCGTGGACTGACCGCGCCGCATCGTGCCCGACGGTATCACACCGCGAAGGCCTGGAGGCGGCGCGGGCGCGATGGCAAGCGCCCCAGCGAGCTCCGAGAACGAAAGGGCCCGGGGCAGCCGAGCCAATCGATCGATGAGCTCCAGGACCGTTCCGGGCCGGTCCGTCGGAGCCGCGGCCAGGCACGCGTCGATGAGCGGGGCGTAGCGATCGGCGAGCCCCGGCGTGAACAGCCTCGGGTCCGTGGGGGGGAGAACTCCGAAACCGTCCGGAGCACGCCCGGTGACCATGCAGTACAAGATGCACCCCAGCGAGAACACGTCCGAGCGGGCGTCGGCCAGCCGCGGATCGGCGGACTGCTCCGGCGCCATGTAGCCGGGGGTGCCCATGGCGGCGCTGGTCAGGGTGAGGCGCGGGTCGAGCGGCCGGGGGTCGAGAATCCGGACGAGTCCGAAGTCGGTCACCTTCGCGACGCGCAGCCCGCCCAGGCCGCCCACCAGCACGTTGGACGGCTTCAGGTCGCGGTGCACCACCCCCGCCGCGTGGGCGGCGCTGACGCCGGCGCAGATCTGCCCGAACAACCCATCGATCATCGTTGCATCCGGCGGGTCGCGGGCCAGCACCCGCGAGAGCGAAAGCCCATCGACGAATTCCATCACCAACCCCAAGAGCCCGTCCACGTCCACCACCTCGTGGACGGCCACCACGTTCGGATGACGGATGGAGCCCTGCACTTCGGCTTCCCGCAAGAAGCGCTCTCGCGGTTGGGGTCCGCGGATATCGAGCAATTTGAGCGCCCACTGGCCGCCGTCCGGCTCGGTCACCCGCCACACCGACCCCATCGAGCCGTGGCCGAGAAAGTTTTGAATGGTGAATCGGCCCACCTGGGCGCCGGGGCTGAGCATCGTCCCTCCGAGCCGGGCGTAACGCGCCCGCATCGCCGGCCGTACCCCGGTTAGGACCTCACCATGTTGAGCGACCGAGCGTGGATGGCCATCCGGGTGGTGCTGTGGATTGCCATCGGGTCGTACATCGTCATGGTGATGCGGAACCCGGAGATCGGCGACGAACTGGGGCGCACTTCGATCGAGATGCTCGGGATTGTCCCAGTCGAAGAAGCGCCGTGGACGCCGCTACCTCGCCCCGCCGGGCTCTCCGTGCCCGTCGGCACGCCCGGGGGCTCGGCGGACGCCCTCCTGCTCACGGGCAACCTGGATCCAGGCTGCCCCATGCCAGGGTTGGAGCTGCGCGTTGAGCTCGGCGCCACCGGCCTTACAGCGGCCTACACCCGCGGCGCGGTGCCGGCTTGTGCTGCCGTGGCCGTGTGGTCCGTGGCATGGCCCCTGGTCGCCGAGGCGACGGAGCTCCAGACGCGTCTCTGAACCCTTACCAAGGGGTCGCGACGCCGTTCCATGTCCGGACGGTGTCGCCGCTGGCGAAGCCGATGCGCACCTCACGCACGCCGTAGTTGTTGTACGGCTGGGGCTGGTACAGGGTGGTTGTGTCCCACCCGCCGACGCCGTTGCCCCAGACCACCCCGTGTCCGTAGTAGGTCGAGCTGGCCGTCACCATGCGGGTGTTGGTGGCGCCATCCGGCGAAATCCGCCACAACATGCTGTTGGAGTAGTTGGGGACGTACAGGTTGCCGCATTCGTCCAACTCCAAGCCGTCCATCCAGCTCCCCATGCCCGTCGCGAAGGCCCGGGGGACGGAGGCCGCGTTGAGGTCGGCGTCCAGGTCCATCGCGTAGACGGTGCCGGAGCCGATAGTGGCGATGTACATCACGGTGCTGTCGAGGTTGAAGTTGATGGCATGGGCCGTCTCGCCCGACACGGTGGCGAGCACCACTTCGGAGGCGCCCGTATCGGGATCGACGCGAGTCACTGAGTCGTAGGTGACGTACACCATACCGTCGGGTCCTGTCGCGACGCCGTAGATGAATCCGAGGCCGCTCGCGATGACGGACGTCGCGCCACCGGGTCCAAGGCGCATGAGCGCGCCCGTGTTGTTGTCCGCGTACGCCCAGTCTCCGTCCGGGAGCCGGTCCATCTGTTCGACGTTGTAGACCCCCGGCACGAAGACCCGGCGCGCCCCCGTGTACTCGCTCTTCATCAGCGAGGAGCCATCCCACCCGATGAGCGTCCCGTCGACCGCGTCAAAACCGATGCCGTGGTAGGCGCGGGCGTCGGCGAGGGTGTTGTCCTCGAGCGCCTCGGACGGCGGGTTGGCGCAGGTGTACTGAGCGGTGACCGTCGCGACGGAGAGCACCGGGTCGTGGAGCGCGTCGGTGACGGCCACCGTGACCTCGAACACGTCTTGATCGTTGACCCACTTACGCTCGATGATCGTGACCCCGTCGAACCAGTCGACATGGGTACCGTTCTTTTTCCAGGTGATGTTCGTGGTGATGGGGTCGCTGTCGGGATCGACCGAGGCCGGCTCGATGGTCAGGACGATCTCGTCGCCTTCGATGGGCTCTTCGGGGGACAAGGCGACACCCGGGGCCGACGGCGCGGTGTTGCCCACCGTCACGGTCGACTGCGCGGGGATGCCGTCGTCTTTCCCGTCGTTGGGGGTGACCGCCACCACCCAGGTGTCTCCGAGCACGGAGCGCTCCGCGGGCACGGCGTCGTCGACTAGATCGGGCACCGCCACGTCGTTCTGCGACCAGGCGTACCGATAGGTCACCGCGTCGCCCTCGGCATCCGCCGACGGGGACTCCACGATCACTGCGAAGGCGACGGCCGGCGCGGGGACCGTCGGGGTGAAGGTGATCCCCGGCGTGGTGGGCGGGGTGTTGGCGGGGCCGGTGTCTCCCGTCTCGCCGGTGTCAGAGTCTCCGGTGTCGGGGGGCTCGCCGGTGTCGTCCGGTGCGGTGTCGCCGGGCTCGGTCGTCGCACAGCCCAGCAAAAGAAAATAAATCAGCATGGCTCAGACCGGAATGATGGTGTCGTCATCGCCCACATCTTCGACCGCGCCGGCCTCGACCCGCAACACGATCGCGGTGATGTTGTCGTCAGATTGGTGGGCGATGGCGCGTTCTCCGAGGGACACTGCGCAGGCTTGGGGTGCCGGGACGTTGGTGACGGTGTCGGCGAGCAGCGCATCGTCGACCCGCCCGTGCAGCCCATCCGAGCTCAGCAGCAGCCGATCGCCGGGGCGCAGCGTGAGCGCGCCGGTGTCGATCCCCCGGTCGATGCGCAACGAGGCGTCGTCACCGAGGCCCCGGCTGCCGAAGATGAAGTTCTGGGCGAGGTAGCGGGGATGGGTGGGAATGGGACGCTGGTCGCGCATCGCGAACTCTTCCCGGGTTTGGTCGCGACTGATACGCGTAAGGCGGCCGTCCCGCCAGTGGTAAAGGCGGCTGTCCCCCACGTGCACCCAATAGGCGCGATCCCCGACGATCCACACCACCGTCAGGGTGGTGCCCATCTTGACCTCACCGCCGTTGGACACCCGCTCTCGAACGCGCTGATGGGTCTCCTTCACGAAATGGTAGAGCTCCAGTTCCGGGTCCTTCGGCAGGGGCCGCTGGTAAAGCCGGCTGAGCGCCTGCACCGCGGCGGCCGAGGCCACCTCGCCATCCTCATGCCCGCCCATCCCATCCGCCACGGCAAGGAGCACCTCGTCGCGCGCCGGTGCGTCCCCGATGGTCTCGGTGTCGCCGTTGCGCCAACGCACTGCACCATCGCGACAAACAAGGTAGTTGTCCTGGTTGGTGGCGCGACCGCCCCGGTCTTCGCCCACCCCGAGCGAGCACAGCACCCCCACAGAGAACCGGTCGTCGCTCACCTAGGCGACCTCGAACCGGTAGACGTTGGTTCCTGCCAGGACGCCGTCCCCAGGCCGTAGCACCACCGCCGTCCCGTCTTCGGGCATCGTCCGCCACGGCTTCGCCCCCTCGCGGAAGAAGAATGGAACAAAGCCCGTTGCCCCGGTGCGATAGGTGGAGAGGTAGTCCTCGACCCGGGCGGTGTGCCCGTCGAACGTGACCGACGCGGTGATGGGACCGAGCCGAAGCACCCGGCCGCTGCGGAGCGGAAGGCCGGTGGTGAAAAGCCCGGCGACGAGCCGATCGCCGGTGTCGACCTCGAGGAGCTGCGCCCGCGGGTCGGGTAGTCCCGGATCCTCCCTCAACCGCAGGGTGACGTCGAAGTCGGGTTCCATGTTGGCGTCGCGACGGATCACCTCGATGCGGGCGTCTTTGACCACGTCGGTGCTGCGAACCCGCGCGCTCCCGACGATGAGCGACGCCTCGCCCTCCTGGGCCAGCTCGATGCGTCCTTTTTTGCCCCGCGCGTAGATGCGCACGTAGTCCAGCGTCATGAACGCCTGCTCGGGGAAAGACTTGACCTCAGGGACGATCATGTCCACGCCGCGGTGATTGCCGACCGTGAATTCGCCGTGGACACTCCAGCCGGTCTGGACCAGCCGCGCCGGTCGCGACAGCTCTTGCTGCCACTGCCGCTCTTCCACCGACACCACCGGGTCCAGTTCGCTGTCGTCCATGAGCATCGGCGCCGCGACGGACGGCGACGCGGGCGTGATCGGCTGCGGTGTCGGCGGCTCCTGCGCGACCGAACGATCGCCTCGGCCCGCCCTGGACGGGCGCGGCATGGCCCCTGAAACGATGCTGGCGTCGAGGTCGCGGGGGTCGAGCTTCACCGGGGGCGGCGGCGCGTCTTCGGGAACATCGGCTCCCGGTACGGAGGAGGCCTCGACCTTTTTGATCTTCCCGGTGCCGGGCTTGCTGTCGCGCACCGGGCGCGGTGCGGGGCCGCCCATGATCCCCGGCTGGACCGGATCGACCGTCGCAAAAGACTTGAGATCCGGCCGAACAGCATCGGCGATGGACGCAAGATCGTTCGCCGTGAACTTCGGCACCGCCTGCGGTGCCATCGACGTCGTCGGCGCCCCGCCAGCCGGGGGGTAGCTGACCTGGAACAGGCAATTGCCGACCAGCACTTCGTCGTTGGCCTGGAGCGAGACCTCGTGGCGGCCGCCCGCGCCCTCGCGTGGGAAAAGCGCAAAGACCTCTTTCCCGCGGCGAACGTAGGTGAAGCAGTGGCGAGCCAGCGAGCGGAGGGAGGGTTCGTCGGTGAGGTCCAGCTCGGCGTGGCTGGACGCGACCATGATCGAATCGGTGTAGAACCGGGACTTCTGGATGTCGCCGGTTCGGGACCGGATCGTCGCGCCGCCGCCGACGCTGGGCAGCCACGCGATGTTTTCGTTGTGCGGCTCGTCAGGCAGGCGGACCTTGCTGCGCCGGTCGCGACCGAGCTGGTAGGTGGCCCCGAAGTCCAGGTAGGTGCCGGCGCCCGGGCGGCGCAGCTCCCCGAGGTAGGGCCAGCCATCGGCCTTGACCGCGCTCAGATCATGGTACTCGACCTTGACCCCGTCGATCTCGATGTCGACGGTGCCCTTCAAAACGACGGTCTGGCCCGAATCGAGCGCCCGATTGTCGACACGAACGCCGGCTTCGCGCGCCAGCAGGCTGACCCGCCCGAACCGCACCTGAAGCACGGCCCGCGGGATGGCCGAACTGGCCGAGGTCGCGACCTGTGCCTTGGGGCCCAGGTACACGTCGTACCCCTCCATGAAGTTGCTGAAGTGCACCTTCTGCAGGAGGGCGCCGCGCTCGTGGAGCGTGAGGATCCGGGTGTCGTAGGCGTCCGGGACGATCGTCCGCTGCTTCTGCCCCAACCCTCCCGCGCTCATCGTCGGGGGCAAGGCCGCCTTCGGCTCAGGAGCGTCGTGGATGGATGCGGCCTTCGCCGCCGCTTCGGGCGGGGGCGGCGCACCCGCAGGGAGCCGGTCGTCCAGCGACAACTCCACCGTCATCGACTCGAC
Source organism: Deltaproteobacteria bacterium (assembly GCA_947445035.1). Taxonomy (GTDB): domain Bacteria; phylum Myxococcota_A; class UBA796; order UBA796; family SXON01; genus SXON01. The sequence continues at coordinate 159,390 of CANFCK010000001.1, read as the reverse complement.
CACGGCGAGAACCAGGAACGCCACCGGCCGCCCGCTGACCTCGGCGATGGTGAGCACGCTCGGCCCACCGTCGGTCTGGTCGCTGCGCACGTAGTAGCGGTCCTGCAACTCGGGGCTGATCACGTGCACCAGCGAGCCGTCGGGGTATTGCTGCAGCCGGTAGATTCCAGGCTCACGAAGCCCTGGGTGGGCGTAGTTGTCGAGCCAATGGCGCCCGAGCGTGAAGACGATCTGGTCGCTGTAGAGCCGGCCGACTTCGCGGTAGCCCTCCCACGCCCCGGGAAGGTTCAAGTGCACCGCGAGCACCGGGCGGCTGCGCTGCGCCGGACCGACGTACAGATTGGGGAGCAGGCCCGTGATGAACTCGCCCGCTTCCAGCCCGTAGGAGTGGCTGAGCATGTCGCGACCGCCGTCCGCGACCAGCCGGAAACGCAGCGGCCGGGTGCCGTAGAGCAGTTCGAAGCGCTCCTGCACGCAGAAGTCAGTGAAAAGCTCCCCGAGCGTGCGCGCCGTCCGTTCGGTCCACGCCTCGCCCGTCTGCGCGGCGGCCCGCCGGGCATCGGCCTGGCTCACGACCAGGAGCACATCGGTGAACGACGCGATGCCGTCCCCCCGCTCTGCCTGGATGTGGGCTCGCAATCCGCCGCGCCGGCCGCCAAAACTGGTGGTCGACCACAGCTGCGCCGCGTCGTCCACATAGTCGGCTTCGGCCTGATGGCGGCGCAATCGTGCGACGTAGAACGCCGCGGCCGGGTCGGCATCGACCACCATCTCCGCCGCGCCAGACAGCCCCTGTGTGCGTCCTGACGAGAAGATCCGGGAGATGAAGTCCGCCAACTGCGCCATCGAGGCTCCTGCGCCCGCCGAGATAACCGGACGCGATGTCGCAGCGTATCGCGATCAGCGGGTCCGCCGGGGTCGGGAAGACCACGCTCGCGCGGGCGCTTGCGCTCGAACTGGGCGTGCCCTACCTTCCCGAAGGCATGCGCGAATATCTGGAGAGCGGCGCGCCCGACCTCCACGCCCTCGGTCTGGACGGCACCCGGTCGCTGGTCATTCGCCTTTGGCAAGAGCGCCAGGAGCAGGAAGCCGCCGCCAGCCGGGGGTTCGTGGCCGACCGCTCCTCGTACGACTTCGCTGCGTTTTGGCTGTTCTACCGCTTTGCCGAGCCGGGCGACCCCGACACCGAAGCCTTCCTGTCTTCCGCCATGCAGTCCAGCCGCTACGACATGGTCGCCATCGTGCCCTTTGGGGTGCTCCCCTTCGTGGAGGACGGCGTGCGCAGCGCCAACCGGTGGGTCCAGCTCCACGCCCACTTGCTCATCGAGGGGATGGTCCGGCGCTGTTCGTCACAGGTAGTCGATGTCAGCTCGCTTTCGGTGGCGGCGCGGGTGCAGGAGCTGGTGGGTCGGGTACGTTAGGTCGTAGAATGCTCTTCCTCATCGGCCTCGCCGCCGCACTTGCACCCCACGGACCGGGCGCCCCCTGCGCGACTTCGGAGATTCGGGCGCTCCGCACCGATGGCGCCGGTGCCGGCTACGAACCCCCGGCCTTTGCCGGTGAAGTCGGCGTCGATACCGAGCACTTCCACATCGAAGCCGAGGCCGGCGTCGCCATCACCGAAGAGGAGCTGGCGCTGATCGGGGCGATCTTCGAAGAGGTCTGGAGCGCCGAGGTCGACGCGCTCGGCTACCGCCCCCCGGTGATCGCCGAAGGGGAAAAGTTCCCGGTCTACATGGAGGACCTGTCGCGCGGGCTGTACGGGTACACCGACATCCGACGCGACGACACGCCCTACATCGGCATGAACGTGGACATGGGGTGGACCGGAAGCTCCAACGAGGACGCCTGGAAGGTCACCGCCGCGCACGAGTTCTTCCACGCCATCCAGTTCGCCTACGACTACTGGGAGGCGACCTGGTGGATGGAGGCCAGCGCGGTCTGGGCCGAAGACATCGTGTACGACGACCTCGACGACTACGCCTACTACCTCTCCGAAGATATGTGGCCGAGCTACCCCGAAGTCTCGATGGTGGCCGAGAATGGGTGGCACGAGTACGGCGAGGGCATCTGGCCCCGCTACCTCGACGAAAAGCATGGGGGTCCCGACGTGATCCGCACCCTGTGGGAGGCGTGCGAGACGGCGGACGGGATGGACGTGCTTCAGGATTTCTTCGGTGGCCAAGCGCTCTTCGAGGCCGCTCTTGTCGACTTTTCAGCGCGAAATGCCCTCGGCTACGTGGGCTTGGACGAAGGACCGAGCTGGTGGCCGGTCTACAGCACGGACCTGGTCGCGGATGGCAGTGAGCTTCCCGCGACCTTTGCCCCGACGGAGTGGTTCCCCGACTACCTCGGCACCAACTACGTCCGCATCCCGTTGCCCGAGGCGGACCCGCGCGCGCTGGTCATCGACTTCGCTGGCGCCGCCCTCGCAGACGGCAGCGAGGTGCGCTGGCAGGTCTCGATCGTCGGGACTGACGGGCTTGAGTGGGAGACCGCGTCGGACATCACCAAGGGCGAAACGACGGTGCGGCTGGGTGAGTTCGGCACCCGCTGGCACGAAGCCTGGGTCATCGTCAGCATCCTGACAGAGAAGACGGGCGTCAATCACGACGCCTACCAGTCCCAGCGCGACTACGACAAGGCGCCGCCCGCCTATTCGTTCACCGCCAGTCTCGAGGTCGCAGAGCCAGGCGACACAGGCGATACCGCTGATTCGGGGGACCCGAGTGATTCAGGCGACACCGGCGACTCGGGTGACGCGCCGCCCCCGGGCCACAAGGACCACGGCGACGACGGCTGTGGGTGTGACAATGGCGCAACGGCTCCGGTCGGCTTCGGCCTGTTGGCCGCGGGTTGGCTGTCGTGGCGGCGAATCCGGCGCTCCGCGTCCACCTCTGGAGTCGGATAGCCTGTCCGGCAGAGGCTACCCATGCTCAGCATTCTCGTCCTGAAAAGCGCCCTGGCAGGCACCATCGACGCGTGGAGCTATGACGACTTTCCGACCGATGGTGACGGCATTGCGGGGACGGACGGCTGGGACAACGGTTACGACGAAGATGAATGGTTGGGAGCCGAGTCCGGTCGCGACGTATGGGCCTACTCGGCGACTGACCATACCAGCGGCGGGAACTTCGGCGATGGCAGCGCCCTCGACAACTGGCTGGTGAACCCCGCGGTGGCGGTCAGCCAGGGCGAGTACACCGTCACCTCTTACGCGGACGACAACGACGCCTTTGGCGTGGTCTTCGGGTGGTCGGAAGACGTCTACTGGCTGCTCCTGGTCTGCGGCGAAGAAGGCAACGAGACCAGCATCCAGAGCTGCCCCGTCAGCGGGCTCAGCCTGCAGGCGATGGCGCTCGTGGAAGTTCGTGGCCGCAACGCTACGGTTCTGGACGAGGTCGAACGCGGCTGCGACCCCAGCACCGAGGTCGAGATCAGCATCGCGATGGACGACGGCCAGCTCGTCGCGACCTACGGCAACACGGAATTGACGATGGAGGTCGACCGTGATTTCCAGCTCGACGGCATTGGCTTCTACGCCTATAACGAAGGCGCCATCGATGAAGATGGCCAGGAAGACGGCGATACCATCTACTTCCGCGAGCCGACGCTGGTCTTGAACGACGAAGACGACGACGGCGTGGCCGACGACGACGATAACTGCGAAGAAGACGACAACCCCGGCCAGGAAGATGCCGACCACGACGGCATCGGCACCGCCTGCGACATCGCCGAGGAGGAGCCCGACACCGGTGACTCGGGGACCGACTCCGGCACGGACTCCGGCGACACCGCGGGTGGCGCCGGGGAGCGCCCGGTCAAGATCAGCACCGGCGACGGCTGCGGTTGTGACAGCGGCGGCGCGGCCGGCGTGTTGGCGGTGGTGGTGGGGAGCCTGGCGGTCGGGGGGCGGCGTCGGCGGGGGTGACCGGTCAGGGGTTTTCGGGCGGCTGGGGTGGTGTCCGTCAGCATGGCGGCGATTGTATGCCCGACGGCGCCTCCGGCGCCGGCCCTCGGTCTTCGGCCCATCGGTTAGACTCGCGGCCCTCCCGGAACCCCGATGTCCGCTGTCCGCCCTTTCCGTGCCTGGCGCGCCCCCAACGCCGTCGCCGCCGAGGTGATCGCGCCGCCGTACGACGTGATGTCGGCCGATGAAGCGCGCCTCATCGTGCAGCAGAACCCTCGCTCCTTCGTGCGCGTCAGCCGCCCCGAAGCGGTCATGCCTCCGGGCAGTGACAGCCACTCCCCCGAGGCGTACGCGACGGCGCGGCGGGAGTACCAGGGCCTCAAGGACCAGGGCCTGCTGAGCCAGGACCCCACCGACGGCTACTACCTGTATGGCCAGAAGATGGGCGCGCACACCCAGGTTGGGCTCGTCGCCTGTTTCTCGACCGACGAGTACGACCGCGGCCTGATCAAGAAGCACGAGTTCACCCGCCCCGACAAAGAACGCGACCGCATCCGTCACATCGATGCGACCAACGGCCAGACGGGCATGGTCTTTCTCGCCTACCGCGACGACGTGCGGCTCAACACGCTCATCGCCGAAGGACAGACGCGCGAGCCCGAGTTCCGAGTGACGACCGACGACGACGTCGTGCACACCTTGTGGCGGGTGGCCGATCCCGACGCCGTTGCCGCCATCACTGCGGCCGCAGAGGGGCTTCCGGCCACCTACGTCGCGGATGGCCACCACCGATCGGCGGCGGCCAGCATCGTCCACAAGGAGCGTGGAGAGCGCCCGGGGCGGCACGGCTGGTTCGTGGCCTGCCTTTTCCCGGCCTCATCGCTGGCGATCATGGCCTACAACCGCGCCATCAAGGACCTTAACGGCCACACCCCGGCCGGGCTGATGGAGGCCATCTACAAATCCGGCTGGGACGTCGTTCCCACCTCGCTCACCGTGCCCCCACGGCGGGGTTCGGCGACGATGTACCTGGCAGGAGGGTGGTACCTGCTCACGGCGCGCGATGTGCCCGCGGATCCGGTCACCGGCCTGGACGTGTCGCTGCTCCAGGACCGTGTCCTCGGCCCGCTTCTCGCCATCGACAACCCACGCACTAACAAGCGCGTCGACTTCGTGGGCGGCATCCGTGGCCCGGACGAGCTGGTGCGTCTTGTGGACGCCGGCACCCACGCCGTCGCGTTCCACATGTTCCCCACCCAGATGAGTCAGCTCCTCGCAGTCGCGGACGCTGGCCAGGTGATGCCCCCGAAGTCCACGTGGTTTGAGCCGAAGCTCCGCGACGCCGTCGCGATGCACGAGTTGGAGTAGTCATGAAAGCGGTCAAACGCCCGTATGAGCTGCGTCAGCTCCTCATCTGCACCAACGCGCGCGATCCGAGCACCGGAAAGTCGTCCTGCGGCCAGAACGGCGCCCAGCCGATCCTGGAGTACCTGAAGAAGACCGTGAAAGAACGCGGGCTCAAGGGCAAGGTCATCGTCACCAAGACGGGCTGCCTCGACATCTGCCCGGAGCACGGGTGCATCGTCGGTTTTCAGCCGGAGTCCGAGTTCTTCCACGCCGAGTGTACAATCGAGGAGGCCGACGCGCTTCTGGCTAGGCTCACCGCGGGCCTCTGAGCCCGAGCGGCGTGGAGTCGGGTACGTCGCCACCTTAGACCAGCGATCCGTCCTTCGAGAATGGGGCATGTTGTCGATCGGAGATGTTCTTCTTCCTCACCAACGCGCTCGCGGCCGCTCCGGTGGTCATCGAGCTGCCGCCCCGTGAACCCCTCGGAGAGTGGGCCGAGAGTCTGTCGTTGGCCGGGCTGGTGGCTGGTGTGGGTGGCTCGGGACCCCATGTGGAAGTGCTCGATCAAGGGACCATCTGGCTCATCCGGGCCCATGACGGCGCCGGGCACACGCGTGAAGCGGCCGTGCGCGAACCCGTGCGCGCGGCCGACCGCGAAGATGTCGCCATCCTCGCGGCGAGCCTGCTGCGCACGATCAGCTCGGGCTCGCCGCCGGCAGCCCGGCCCCCGCCAGTTGAGCCACCGCCACCGGTCGCCCCGCCCGCCGTGACCCCGCCGCCGGTGGTCAGGCCCCCCCCCGTCGCGACCGTGGTTCCGGTTGCCGTTCCGGTGATCCCGCCGGCAGCGCCCCCTCCGGCGGATCCTCCCGTCGTCGTCGTCGCCCCGCCCCCCGCCCCGCCCCCCGCCCCGCCCCCCGCGGTGCCTCCACCCTCCCCGGTGAGCTTTCCTCCGACCTTCGCGCCCCCCGAGGCGCTACCGGTTCCTAAACCACCCGCCTGGGCCGTCGAGGGCGGTCTGGGCGTCGGCGTCAGCCTGCGCGGCGACGCCATTCCCGCCCCGAGCGTGGCTGGGCAGCTGGCAGTGACCGATGGCCCCGTCCGGGTGGTGCTGCGGGTGGGCGGCAGCTTCCCCGCCCGGCTGACCGCCTTCGAGGCGCGCCCCGACCTCTCCGCGGTGGGCGGCAGCGGGGGTGTGTGGTGGGCGCCGCCGGGCGTCGCCGGCCTGGACTTCGGCGTCGCGTTCGGGTGCTCCGGTCTGCTGCCCGGCGACGGGCTCGGCAACCTTCTGGCCGAGGCCGTGGCGCTCCCGACCGCGACCGTCGGCCTTGGCTGGCGCGCCCGCCTGGGGCCCCTCAACACCATCGAGCCGCAGGCCCGGTTCACGTGGACATCGCGTACGGTGAACCTCCGGTCATCCTTGAACGGCGACACCGTTCTTTCGCCCTGGAACGTCGAACTCGGCCTTCTGACCAGCTTCGGCGGGGTCGGCCGACCGTGATTTTTGGCCGGGTCCCAAACTTTCCCGTCCAAGAACCGATCCTTTGTCGCCGTTTGTGGCATTGATCGCGCGATGAGGGTCACTCCGGACCTCCGCTCCCGCACCGAGGCCGCCTTCCGAGGCGACGCCGGTGGCCTGGATCAGCTGATCGAAGCGTGGCTTCCGGTGGTGCTGTCGTGGTGCTCGCGGCTGGGCGGTCCGCGGGTCGACGCTGAAGAGGCCGCCCACGATACGCTGATGGTGGTCGTGCGGCGGCTCGGCAGTTGCTACGATGCGGCGCGCTTCCCGTCGTGGCTTTTCGGAATCACCCGCCGCACGCTGGGTCGGCACCGTCGGCGCGCGTTCGTCGCCCGATGGGTTCCCGGCCTCCAGATCGACGTGCGCGACCCCGCCGACGGCCCAGCGCGGCTGTACGCAGTGTCCGAGACCAGCCGCCGCGTCCAGGAAACGTTGGAACGCCTCGGCGAAGACGACCGCGCCGTGCTGGTGCTCGCCCTCCTCGAGGATCGCCCTGACGCCGAGGTCGCGGAGATGCTCGAGATTCCCCTTGGCACGATGAAGAGCCGCCTACGGCGCGCTCGCGAAAAGTTCTTACGACTAGCCCGTGCGGCCGACCTACAGCCCGGCGAGGAGGCGTGATGCCTGACGACCTGACCCCAGACGTGCAACTCGATCAGGCGGCGATCGCGCTGTTGAACGAGCTGCCGGATGCCGCTCCGGGCGCAGCCACGCGCGTGTCCCGTCGCCTTGCCCGTTCGATGGTTTCCGACAAGCCGCAGGCGCGCTCTCCTCGGTTTATGTATGTTGGCGGTGGCCTCCTCGGTGCCGCGCTCGCGGCGGCGGTGATGTTTGCCCTTCCCGTGCCGGTCGCCACCCCTCCGGCGGGCGAAGGTTCGCTGCAGAGCGAAGAACGCTGGGCTGCCCGCGCCTTCGACGGCGTGGCGTTGAGCTACCGTGGCGTCGGCGACGTTGACGGCACGGACAAGGCGCCTCGCATCGAGTGGCAGCGGGGCACGCTGAACGTCGAGGTCACGCCGGGCCGCGGGCTCGACGTGCGGATCAGCACCCGCGAGGCCGAGGTTCGCGTGGTCGGTACCGGCTTCACGGTCGATCGTACGGCGCTCGGCACCCGCGTGGACGTCCGCCACGGCCTCGTCGAGACCCGCTGCGGCGACAGCACCATCAAGATGTTGGGCGAGGGCGACAGCATCGTCTGTCCGCCTCGTTCGGCCGCTGGCCTCCTGGGCCGCGCTCAGGCGCTGCGTGACCGCGCTGGGGCGGTGGACGACGTCCTCGCCTCGATCGCCAGCGGCGTCGCGCTGAGCACGCCTGACGACCCGTTCACCGATGAGCTGCTCGCACTCCAGGTGCGCGTCCTCGCCGACGCCGGACGCTCCGCCGAAGCGCTCGCCGTAGCCGAGCGCCTCATCGTCTCCGGTGGCGGAGCCCGGCGCGGCGAGGTGTTCTCGCTCGCCGCCGAACTAGCCTCGTCCGCTGGTGGCTGCGCGACCGCCGCCCCGTGGCTACTGACGGCCGGTCCCGACGCCAGCGCGTACTGCCCGAAATGAAGTCCCCCAACCTGCCCTGGATGTCCCCATGCGCGTGCTGACGCTCTCTCCGATCCTGTTGCTCCTCGCCTGCACTGAGGCCGCCATCGTCATCGACGAAGATACGGGCACCGGCAAAGACACCGCCGGCGACACAGATGACACCGGCACCATCGCGGACGGCGCCATCTCGGTGGCCCCCCCGAGCATCGACCTGGGGACCCTCTTCGTCGGCCAGACCGGCCACAGCGCGATCTCGGTGACCAACATCGGCGACGGCTCCGTTGCCGTCACGCTCACCGTGATCGGGGGTTGGTCTACGGCGTACACCCTCGACGCCTACACCTCCGCTCCGATGGCGGGGGCGAGCGCCACGCACAACCTGACCCTGACCCCGACGGCCTGGGGCGATCACAGCGTCAGCGTGCTGGTCGACGACAGCGTCAGTGGCGGTCACGTCGAGGTGGTCGTCTCCGCCCGGGTGCAGCTCGACCAGGACGGCGACGGCTTCGGCAGCCTCGACAGCGGCGGCGACGACTGCAACGACGACGACGACACCGTCAACCCCGGCGCGACCGAGGTCTGGTACGACGGCGTCGACAGCGACTGCGGCGGCGGCGACGACTACGATCAAGACGGCGACGGGCACATCGCGGCCGCCTACGGTGGCGACGACTGCGACGATCTCGACGCCACCATCAACCCCTCCGCCGGGGATACCTGGTACGACGGGATCGACAGCGACTGCGCGGACAACGACGACTACGACCAGGACGCCGACGGCTACGTGTCCGCGGACTACGGCGGCGAGGACTGTAACGACACCGACGCGGCCATCCACCCCGACGCAACCGACACCTGGTACGACGGCGTCGACACCGACTGCGCCGGCAACGACGACTACGACCAGGACGGCGACACCCACATCTCCGCCGACTACGGTGGCGACGACTGCGATGACACCGACGCCACCGCCTACACCGGCGCGGCCGAGATCTGGTACGACGGCGTCGATCAGGACTGCCTAGGCGGCAGCGACTACGACCAGGATGGCGACACGGTCGACTATCCCACCGACTGCAACGACACCGACCCCACGATCACCGGTCCCACCACCGAGACCCTCAACGGCGTCGATGACGACTGCAGCGGCCTCATCGACGACCTCGACATCGCCGATGCCGCCACCGGCGTCCTCTACGGGAGCGCCAGCAGCATGGCGCTCGGCGACCACGGGCTCATCGCGATGGGCTCCGACGTCACCGGCGACGGTCTCACCGACCTGCTTTTGGGCGCGCCGGTCAGCACCACCGGGTACACCTGGGTGGTGGACGGCCTGACGGCATCGACCGCCGCGGGCCTCGTCACCGCGTACGACACGGCGGAGGTCGCCGGCGAGTCGGCGGGGTCCGGCTACTATTGGCGTCCGGGCTGGCTCAACGGGCCGATGGGCGACGTCGATGGCGACGGCACCGACGACCTGTTGGTGGGGTCGTATCTTTCCAGCTCGTACCCCTATTACGGGCGGAGCTATCTGTTCTACGGCGGCTCGGGCATCACCGGTAGTATCGCCGCGAGCGCCAACGATGTCCGGTTCTCCGGGGACAGCGACGACGACAGCGACGGCTCCCGGATGGTGGCCAGCGGCGACATGGACGGTGATGGTCAGGCCGATGTCGGCCTCGGCTCCTACAACGATGACGACGGCTCCGGCTGGGGTGGCGACACCCCCGGAAGCCTCGCCATCTTCTCCGGAGCGGCGTTTGCGGACGACACGCTCGATCTGGACGAAGGCGACGACCTCATCATGGGCGCCGACGACAACGACTACTTCGGCTATTCGTTGGTCATGGGCGACGTCACTGGCGACGGCTACGACGACGCGATCGTCGGCGCGCCCTACAACGACGACGGCGAGGATGACGGCGGTTCCATCTACGTCATCGCTGGAAACACCACCCTGGCCTGGGACGACACCGCGGACGACGCGGCCGAGTTCGAAATCCTGGGCGATGACAACGACCAGAACCTGGGCCTTGACAACATGGCCCACCCGGGGGACGTCGACGGCGACGGGGCCTTGGACCTGGTCTTCGCCATCGAGGACGAAGGCGACGTCTGGGTCTTTCTCGCCCCGTCCAGCGACATGGACCTCGGCGATGCGGACCACGAGTTCAACGGTACGGCAGGCGATCACGGCTCGACCCTTGTCGTGGACTCCGACCTCGACGGTGACGGCGCCGATGAGATCGTGATCGGCGCTGACGGCGACGACAGCGCCTACTCCAACTCGGGTACCGTCTTCGTCTTCTCCTGGTCGTCCAGCTGGGGCTCCAGCTTCGACGAAGGCGACGCCCGCGCCACCTTCTTCGGTAGCCAGGCGGACGGCTACTTCGGCTCGGGCGGGGCCGGTGGCGCGGACCTCGATGGCGACGGGCTCGAAGACGTGGCGATCGGCGAGGCCGCAAGCGACGGCGGCGCCAGCAACGCGGGCGCGGTGTGGATCATCCCGGGCTGGTAGCAGGTTAGCTCCGGGCTGATGACCCTTGCGGATCTGACGGACGGCCTGAACCCAGAACAACGCCGCGCGGTCGCGACGCTGGACGGGCCGCTCTTGATCCTCGCCGGCGCGGGCTCCGGCAAGACGCGGGTCCTCACCCGACGGATCGCGGCGCTTTTGGCGCGTGGCACGGTGGGTGAGGGGGCCTTCGCGCCCTGGTTGCGGCCGTGGAACATCCTCGCGGTCACCTTCACCAACAAGGCCGCGGGCGAGATGCGCCACCGCGTGGAAGCGCTGGTCGGCGAATCGGCAAAGCAGGTCTGGGTGTCGACCTTCCATTCCACATGCGTGCGCATTCTCCGCCAGGACATCGAGCCGCTGGGCTGGCGGCGCGATTTCGTGATCTACGACGCCGACGATCAGCTTCGGCTGATCAAGGCCGTGCTGGAAGAGTTCAAGATATCTCCGAAAGAGCTGCCGCCGACTGGTGTTCGGTCGCGCATCGACCGCTACAAGAACGGGCTGAGCGCCGGCGAGTACGTGCCCGGCGCTGACCCCTTCCCGAAGCTGCTCGCCAACTACGACGCGCGTCTGAAGAAGGCGAACGCGCTGGACTTCAACGATCTGATCAACAAAGTGGTCGAACTGTGGACCGCAAACCCGGCGGTGCTGGCCCGGTGGCAGGATCGCTGGAAGTACGTGCTGGTCGACGAGTATCAGGACACCAACCCGGCGCAGTACACCCTGCTCAAACAACTGGCGGGGGAGGGCAGGAACCTGGCCGTGGTCGGCGACGACGACCAGAGCATCTACCGGTTCCGCGGCGCCGATCTGCGGAACATTTTGGAGTTCGAGCAGGACTTTCCCGGCGCGGCGGTGATCAAGCTTGAGCAAAACTACAGGAGTAAGGCCAATATTCTCAAGGCGGCATCGGGCGTCGTGCGCAACAACAAGGCCCGCAAGGACAAAACCCTCCGCACCGACGCGGAGGATGGCGAGCCCGTGAAGCTGCTGATGACGGAGGACGACACCGCCGAGGGCGAGGCTGTGGTCAACACGATGTTGCGCCTTGGCCGAAACTGGAGCGACTACGCTGTCATCTACCGGACCAACGCGCTGAGCCGGCAGGTCGAACAGGCGCTCACCCGCAATCGCATTCCCTACACGCTGGTGGGTGGTCGGAAGTTCTACGATCGTCTGGAGATCAAGGACATCCTTGGCTATCTGCGCCTGATCAACAATCCAGATGACGATATCGCGCTGGCCCGGGTGGTCAACGTTCCCGCGCGCGGTCTGGGCGACAAAGCGATGGAGTCGCTGCGAGCGGAGGCCGCCCGTCATGGGACGAACCTCCGCGCCGCAGCCCGACGGATGGGGGGCGCTGGCGGCCGCGCTGGCAACGCCCTCGCGGCGTTCTCGCTTTTGATGGACCGGCTTGAAGGCGCCCTGCATCTGATGCCGTTGTCCGAGCTCGTGGCTTACGTCGCGACCGAGACCGGCTACATCGCGATGCTCGAGGCGGACGACACCGACGAAGCGCGCGGACGCCTCGAAAACGTCCGGGAGCTTCAGCGTAGCGCTGCCATCCCGCCGGACGAGGTGGACGACGACGGAAACATCCCCGAGCCCGGGCCGATGGCGTTGCGCCAATTCCTCGACCGCGCCTCCCTGGCCGGTCAGGCGGACGAGCTCCCGGACGAGGGGACGGGCTCGGTGACGCTATTGACCGCGCACCTCGCCAAAGGGCTGGAATTTCCTGTGGTCTTCGTCATCGGCATGGTGGAGAAGGGCTTCCCACATTCCAGGGCCGAGTTGGAGGAGGACATCGAGGAAGAACGTCGGCTGGCGTATGTGGCGTTCACGCGGGCTCGCGAGCGACTCTTCCTCACGTCGCCCCGCCGCCGCCGCGGGCACGAGGGCTGGTTCGAAGACGCCGTGCTCTCTCGATTCGTGCACGAGATCCCCGACGATGCGTTGAGCGGACGCGAGCAGGTTCGCGGACACGCGCCCGCCTGGCGCCTCGGCAACCTGACCCCCTTGGGGCGCGGCTCGCCCGCGGCCGCACCGTCTCGGCCGGCGTGGTCCTCCGATCGGCCCGCGCCTGCCCGTGCTCCCGCGCCGCCGCGGGATTTCGCGCGGCCGTCGGGGCTGCGGACGCTCTTGCCCGAGAACCTTGACTCTTTCGTCGTCGGCGCCGAGGTGCTGCATCCGTCGCTGGGAATCGGTACAATCCAAACGCGGGAAGGAACCCCCGGCAATCCGCGTCTCACTATACATTTCGCCAGCGCCGGCCCCAGAACCGTCTACGCGGTTACGGCGGCGCTCGAATTGGTCATCCCGTCTTAGGAGCACTCTGCAGTGATCGTCTCCTGTGAGTCATGTAAATCCAGATACAAGTTGGACGATAGCAAGATCACCGGGCGTGGTGCGAAGATCACCTGCCCCAAGTGCAAGCACGTTTTCGTCGTCCTCGCGCCGCCGCCGACCACGACCGACACCCCACGCCCCGCGATGTTGCCTCAGGCGGGCGAGACCAATGAGTGGGAAGACGAAGAGCCCACGCGTGTAGGTCGCGAGGCCGCCGAGGCCGCTGCCGCCGCGGTTGCCGGACCGGCGGTGCCCCGTGAACACGAGGTGGTCCGCCCGCGCGCGGGTGCTCCCGCAGCTCCGGCGGCGCCCACCAAAGAGGCCGTCGCGGCCCGGGCGGCGATGCTCGACTTCCGAAAGGTTGGGATCAACGCATGGAAGGTCAAGGTCCGCATCGGTCTGGTGTACGACTTCTCCGACATTAAGACCCTCCGCAAGTACATCCAGGACGGCCGCGTCACCGCCGCCGACGTCATCAGCCACGACGGAAAGAACTGGAAACCATTGGGCGAAATATCCGATCTGGGTTCGTTCTTCGTCGAGTCCTACGAGCGGCTTGAGGTCGAGTACGCGGCCAAGGCCCCCGCCGCCAAAGAAAGCGGCCCGTCGCCAGCCGACCTCGGCAACGTGGCCGCCGCGCTCGCGGCCGCCGCCGCCGCCGAAGTTGATGAAGGGGGTGAGTCCAGGACCGTGGGCCCGGTGTACGAGGACCCCTTCGAAGCGATGAAGCAGCGCCAGCGCGAACGCGGCGGAAAGAAGCCGGCAGCCAAAGTGGTGAAGCCGAAAGCCAGCATCGCCCCGAGTTTGATGGCGGCGGCGGTGCTCTTGGTTGTGGGCGGGGCGGGCCTATGGTGGACCTTCGGCCGCACCCCGGCAGCGCCTCCTCCTGTCGAGGCGGTGGTGAGTGTGCCCCAAGCCAAGACGGTTGAGCCCGCTCGCGTCTGGGTGTCGAAGGACTCGGCCGATCCGGGCACCGGGGATGCCGCCACCCCGCCCCTGCCGACCCCCGAAGACTGCCCGGAAGGCTTCGCGTGGAACGTCGACCGTCAAGGGTGCATGCAATCCGGACCGCGTTTTGGAGGCCCCCCTGGCGGGGGCCTCCAAAACGGTGGAGCCGGCACGCAAGTCCCAGGTCCGATCTCCCCAAAGACGGGACCCGTGCCGCAGCCCGGCGTCTCCAGCGTGTCGGAAAGCGACGACGAGGCCATCGGCGACGACGCGATGAAGAGAAAGGACTACGAAACCGCGGTGGTGGCGTACTCCAAAGCCGGAGTGCCGGTAAAGCTCGGCGAGGCCCAGATGCGCGCCGGGGACCAGGCGGGAGCGATGGCCACGCTCACCCAAGCCTCGGCCTCCAACAAGAAAGCCTTCAAGCTCATCGGCGAGCTCCAGGAGAGCGCAGGCGACCTTGCCGGCGCCAAAGACGCCTTCAAGAAGTACGTCGCCGCCTACCCGAAGGACACGGCGGCCAAGGCCCACCTCGAAGCGCTGGGTCCTTAGGTGGAAGTCACCTGCCCCCGCTGTCATAGCCGGCATCACGTCGACCCCCCCTCGTCCACGCGCTTCCGCACCCGCCCGCTTCGTTTTCGCTGCTCCGAGTGCGGGCACACCTTCCCGCTTCACGGGGAGGGGTCGGTGCTGCCGCCGGCGATGCTGCCCATTGAACCGCCGTCGCGACTGGTGCCCGAGCCCCGTGTGGTACCCGTGGGCGAGCCCGTCGAAATGCTCCGCGTGGGCGGCGACGTGTACAGCCTGCCCGATTCCTCGACGTTGCAGCGATGGATTCTGGAGCAGCGTGTCTCTCGCTCGGACATGGTCTCGCAGCACGGCATGCGGTGGACGGCGCTCGGTGACCGGGCGGAGTTCGCCATCTTCTTCACGGCGGCGGACCACGTCGGGCCGGCCGGACCGGGGCCGACCTTGGAGCCGCTGCCGTCGCCGTTGGCACCGTCCCGGCTGCAGATGCCGATGGCAGACGACGAGGAGATCTACGTCCAAGACCTCGGACCCATCGACGGAGGCAACCCCCCCAGGGAATTTATCGCGACGCCTCCCCCGCCGGATCTGTCGCCGTTCCCGCCTGCCGACGAGCCCACCATCGGGCTGGGTCCGCGCCCTTCGCGCCCGGGCACGTTGGACGAGGTCCCCGCGGGAATGCTGCTGCCGCCTCGGTTCCCCGTCGCCGATGACGAACCTGAAACGCTCATGGAGCTCCCACCGTGGCCGACCTTTCAGGCCGAGGCCCACAGCCTTGGCTTCAGGCTTGGTCCGGACCCCGACACGATGGAAGCCACGATGGAGGCGACGCGCGTCAGCGCGTCGCCCGAGGCCATCGCGTCCGATCCCACCGAAGAGTTCATGCGCACCGGGCAATTCGGGGAATTGGAACTTGACCCGGTGCCGCCGCCCATGGTGTTTCCGGGCGGGCGGGTGCCGATCACCGTTGCACCCGCGGCCGGCCGCTCGGTTTTGGACGAAGACGCTGCCGCGGCCAAGCCTGCCTCCAACACGCCGATTTTCGCAGCCGCTGGCCTGGCCGTGCTGCTGCTGGTGGGGCTGCTCGGTTGGTACGCGTGGCCCGGTGACACCGCTACCTCCGCCGTTTCAGCGGCGTCGCCCAAGTCCCTGACGTCCGTCCCGGCCCCCCAACCCCCGCCGCCGACACCGGCCGTCGCCGTGCCTCCCCCGCTCGCCACGCCGCCCCAGCCGGTCGCCGTCTTGCCAGTGGTGCCCCCGACGGCAGCGCCCACGCCCGCGCCGGTGGTCAAAGCGCCCCCCAACCCGGCCCCCAAACCGGCGGTGGCCGCGAAGCCGCCGACGCCCGCCGCGGCAACGCCGATCCCTGCGCCAAAGCCCGTCGTCGCCCCGATCCCGGTCAAGAGCACCGGCAACGCGCGGGCCCTCGCCGACCAGGGTTGGAAAGCGATGGACCGCGGCGATATCGACAGCGCCCACGGTCTGTTCGCCAAGGCACTCCAGAAGGACCCCAGCGCGGGCTGGGCGCTGTACGGACGGGGCTACGCCAACGAAAAACTCGGCGACAAAGTGAGCGCACGGGTCGATTACTGCTCGGCCTTGGCCGGCGCCGGCGCCGACGCAGAGCTGTCGCGCGAGCTCGCGGGTGGGCTCCGGCGGCTCAACGCTGGCTGCTAGTCCGTCGTTGTTGTTAAACCCTGGTCGAGGTTTCCATGTCGAGCGACAAGAACAAGTCCGAAGAAGAATACTTTGCCCGCTTGGAACGCGAAGAACGCACGCGTGCCACGGCCGAGGCCGATAAGCAGGCGGCGATCGACGCCCGGGCGGCGGCCAAGGCCGCCCATCTGCAGTGCTGCGGAAAGTGCGGCGGCCCGATGACCCCGCGCGACTTCCGCGGCGTGGAAATCGACATTTGCGGATGGTGCGGCGCCGTCCTGCTCGACCCCGGAGAGCTCGAAACCCTCGCCGGGAAAGACGCTAGCGGGGCCTTGGCCGGGCTCGCGAACCTGTTCCGGTTGCCTCGGTAGCCGTCGCGGCTTTGGCGGCTCGCTCAGCGCCGCGGATTCTCCGCCACCCAAGAGACGAAGCGGCGCATTACGGTCTGCGCCAGTTCGGTGTCCGGCGCCTCGGCCATGACGCGGTCGATGCGATCCGCTTCGGCCGGATTTCCGGCGTAGTGGCTGCGGTAGTACTGCCAGCGCTCGGTGGTGGTTGCCTTTCGTAGTTCGGGATGGAACTGGGCCGCCCAGAACGGCGCGGCATCAACCTTGAACGCCTGATTGTGCACGAGTCGGCCGGTCGCCAGGAGCGTGACCCCCGCTGGGAGTCGGTCCACGTGGTCGTGGTGCCCCAACTGGACGTCCACCGTGCGCGGAAGGTGCCCCAGGAGCGGGTCGGCCACGCCGGCATCGGTCAGGTCCACAGGAAAGGCACCCAGCTCCTGACGGGCGTCGTCGCGGTTGACCTCGCCACCGAGCGCCAGCGCCAGACCCTGAAAGCCGAAACAGCTGGCCCAGGCGGGGATGCGGCGATCGACACATTCCACGAGGCGATCGAGCATGTTGTGGACCCACGGGTGGGTGTCCAAAACGCTGTACGCGCCGCTGCCGCCGAAGAACAGCAGCCCCGCCTCATCCATCAGCCGGTCATCGAGCTGCCCCGCGTTGGCATAGGCGATTTCCAGGTCTGGGAGCCCGGCGCTGTCGGCAAAACAGCGCAGCTCCTGCCGCGACATGGGGTCGTTTGGGTCACGCAAGGACACGAGCACGTGGCGGGGAGGCATCGGCCGGGGCTAACTCCGCGGCTGGGGGGGAGGGGGCCCTGATCGGGACGGTCCCACGTCGCGGCGCGTTAAATACGCGCGGCGCGCCGCAGGCCGGAAACCACAGGTTGGAGGCCGGAGGGAATGGCGCGGTAGGGGAAAGGGGCGCAGCCCCCTTCCCCCAAATGAAAAATGGCGTGTAAGCCCGCCCGGGGACCCGTCGTTGTCGCCGCGAACCAGGAGTCCTCGTGCTGCTTTCTCTCGTTCTCTGGGCCTGTGCCTCCAAGTCCGTCCCCGCCGATGTCGAAACCGCGAGCCTCGACCTGAAGTCGGGCACGATGGTGCCCGAAGCGGCCCCCACCGCCTCCTCCACGAAGCAGGTCGAACTGCTGGCCGGAAAGCCGGTCGTGCGCGAGTGCTTCGGCGGCAGCGGCAGCCGCGGACGCTCCAGCAGCGCGGCCCCCAGCAAACGCGGCAACACCGCGAGCACGTCGGCGCCCATGGCATCGCGCTCCGTCGCCCAGGGGCCCCCGCCGCCGCCGACGACGCCGATGACCAGCGCACCGGCACCTGCCGGAGCGGTTGCCCACAACACGCAGGGTGTTGGCAGCGGGGCGGGCAAGTCCGCCCCGTCGGGTGGGAGTGGACGCTGGTACGACAGCTCCGGCACCGAAGGTGAAAACGCACCCCAGGCGGTGTCCGCACCGAAGAGCAAGGTGGCCAAGTCCCCGGCGAAGCCCGCCGAGTCCATGCCCGACGCGGCGCCCCAAGATGCCGTGGCCTCGCTGGGCTACGCCGAAGCAGATGACGAGGGCGGCGGCAACTTGGAGAAGTCTCGCCCGAAGCGGGAGGAGAGCAAGCGTCGGCTGACGGTCGCCGACAAGGACGCCCGCGGCGACTCGGCGGACCAGACCGTGGCCGGAAGCAAGGGCGGTTTCGTGATGAACGAACCGACCGAGAAGGAGGCGCTCCGCGACCAGGAGGCCAACTTCGACTGGGGCGGGGTGACCTATCTGAGCAACGACGACTCGATGTCGCTGGCCTCGGCGCAGCGCCTCTTGTGGGCGGTGCAGAACCGCGGCCCCGTCAAGACCAGCGAGGTCCGCCCGCACGAGCTGCTCAACTACTTCAGCTTCGACACCAGCCCCGTCGCCGACGGCGACGTCTTCAGCGTCAGCGCCTCTGCCGAACAGACCGGCGACCGTACGCTCTCGATGGCGCTCGCCATCAAGGGGATGACCCCGGAGCGTCAGCCGCTCGACATGACGCTGGTCCTCGACCGCTCGGGCTCGATGGATGCGGAAGGCCGCATGGACTACCTCAAGCGCGGTCTCACCAAGATGACCGACCAGCTCGAGCGCGGCGACCGCGTCGACATCGTGCTCTTCGACGACACCGTCTGCACGCCGCTGGAGAACTACGTCGTCGGTCGCGACGACCCCAGCCTGCTCAGCGACGTCATCGCCGACCTCCAACCTCGCGGCTCCACCGACATGAACGCCGGGCTGCGTGAGGGCTACAAAGTCGCGAAGGCCCACGGGGAGGTCGACGGTCGCAACCGCCGCATGCTGCTCATCAGCGACGCTTTGCTCAACACCGGCGAGGTCGACACCGACATCGTCTCGGAGATCGGCAAGAGCTACGAGAGCGCTGGCATCCGCCTTTCAGCGGTGGGCGTGGGTCGTGACTTCAACGACAAGGTGCTCGACCAGCTCAGCGAAAAGGGCAAGGGCGCCTACGTGTACCTGGGCAGCGAAGCGGTCGTGGACCGCATCTTCGGGGCCGGCTTCAACTCGCTGGTGCAGACCGTCGCCCACGACGTTCACTTCTCGCTCGACCTGCCGCCGTCGTTGGCCATCGAGAAGTTCTACGGCGAGGAGTCCAGCACGCGCAAAGAGGACGTGCAGCCAATCAACTACTACGCCGGCACCACCCAGCTCTTCGTCCAGGACCTCAAGATGTCGGGGACCCGTCCGGTCCGGGGCGAGGTGGTCAAGGTCACGGCCGAATGGAGCGACATCAACACCGGCGCCGCCCGCACCCAGACGTTCACCGCGTCGGTCGCCGATCTGCTCGACGCGGACCCCCGCAACTTGCACAAAGGCCGCGCGCTCCTGGCGTGGAGCGACATGATCATGACGCGCAGCCTCGGTGGCGACCCCTGCGGTGCCCCGTACAGCACGTGGTCCGAGCGCGTCGACGCCCTGGGGGAAGACGCCGAGGTGGCATGGCTCGACAGCTTGACCTCGCCTCTGTGTGGACAGCGGCCGACCACGCCGAAGATCGTCGCGGCCCGCGGTGTGCCCTACAAGGTCAAGGTCGACGCCGACCAGGTCATAGCGGAGGTCGCGATGGAGTGTGGGCCGAAGAAGGCGAGCGAATCGCTGGATCGTGGGAGCAATGTCGCGACCTTCGAGGTGCGCCCGGGCTCCTGTCAGCTCGTGCTCTACGGGGCCGTCCCCATGGTGGCCTCGGTGCAGGTGCCGAAGACCGGCGGCGACGTGCGCTGCGTGGTCCGCGGCGGGCGCCTCAACTGCGGGTGAACCACGTGGGTGACGTCCACACTCGCTCGGTGTCGTCGGGCGTCTCGGAGGTCGGCTCGTCGGAGCAGTCCTCCGGGTGCGCGGCGGTCCCTGAGAGCACGACCTCGAAGTAGGCGAAGGTAGGGGTGGTTCCCGGGTCTACGACGATCGTGGCCTCGTACCGCCCTCCTCCGATGCCCGATGCGGTCGTCCGGACCTGCTCCGGCAGGACCAACCCCGGCTGGATGGCGGTGACCGACACCACGCTGCCCTCCCAGCTCAGCGCGTCGGCCAGCTGCAGACGGAGAATGACGTTGGTCTTTCCGGGCAGCGCGACTTGATCGCCAAGGGTGCCGAGCACAGTGTCATCTACGATGACATCGACCCGGAGGCCCATCCGAGGCCCGGTGGTCGCGAAGGTATGCCGGGCCAAAAAGGCGTCGTGTAGCGCCGCCCGCGTCAGCGGCTCGCCCTCTGGGAGCAGCGCCCCGGTCAGCCCACCCCCGTACCGACCGTCCCCGTGCTCGTCGCACACGTTGCCTGGTCGGGTGCGGTGCCCGTCGGTCCCCGCCACAAAACCCAGGGCATACTCAGGGTGCGCGGCCATGGCCGCCACGACCGTGCCGTCCAGCACCGTCTCTCCGCTCTCGGTGCCCAGGGGGTCGTAGTCAGCGTGGGGGGCGTCGGCGCTTTGCCAGCCGAGGCCGTTGCCCCAATGCGAGTAGACCTCTACGAGCGGGGTGCCAACGGGCAGACAGGACCAGTCGGTCGGCATCGGGGAGCGACTGGCAGGGTGGTGCGGAATGACGAGCGATGGGCCCCAGACGGAAAGCGCATCGGCCCAGGTGCGCAACGCGTCGCACGAGGCGAGCGTGCCGTCGGCGCTGCCGGTGGGTGAGGCCAGGTCGCGGGTCAGCCCTGGGAGCGAGTCTGCGAAGAAGATCACCGTGTAGTGCCCCAGCTCGCCCTCTGGGGTGGTGGCGTATGCCTCGGCCCCGGCGACCACCAGAACCTCCTCGGTCGTGAGTCCGGCGTCGATGACCGAACGCCAGTCCGCCAGCGCTTCGGTGTCGGTGCGAGCCTGAGGACCGTTCAGGTGATCCGCCAGGACGAACCACGATACCCCCTGGGCCGCCGCGTGCTCGCCGATGGTCGCGACGGCCCCGCAGTGCTCACCCGGTTCGGCGCCCATGTCGCTGGAGCACCCGTCGTCCGAGGCGCCGGTGTGTACGTGTGGATCGCCGAACCACGCCGTCAACGGCGGCCCTGGCGGGACTGGCGAACCGCACGCGAAAAACCAGAACAGATGCACGGCCGCGACTATAGCCGTGGGCGACGGGCTCCGCCGAGTCGGCCGTCGATGGGAAGTTTCCATCTCCTCACACAATCGTGTGATCGATCGGACGCGGTCAGGTCAAGATGCTGGACAGCGATCCCGATCGCATGTCATACTGTCTGCGGTCAACCACGGCTCGAGGTCCATCATGCTCAAGTACACCGCCCCGTTCATTCTTCTCGGCCTTGCGCTTGCGGGCTGCGAACCTGAAAACAACCTGACGGGTGCCACTTCGCCCAAGGGCGACTTTGACGAGGGCGAAGACTTCGACCCCCCGGTCGACAGCGCCGACACCGACGACACCGAAGATTCCGGCGGCGGCGTGCTCCCCTCCTACTGCGACGAGCAGTACTTCCCCTCGGAAACCGTTGCGCAGGACGCCGATTGTGATGGCGGTCCGGCCAACCCCGACTGGGATCTTGAAGTGCTCTGGGAAGTTCAGGTGGGCAGCGGCACCTACAGCCCGCTCGTCGTCGGCCAGCTTGACGACGACGACGGGGACGGAGACGTCGACGAAAGCGACATCCCGGACATCATCACGATGGACACCTCGGCCGTCCTCCGCTCCATCCGTGGGTCGGACGGGACCACCAACTGGAGCCGGGCGACGACCAACACCACCAACACCCTGGCCGCCATCGGCGACCTCAACGGGGACGGCTGGCCGGACGTCCTGACCGACATCAACTACAGCATGGTCGCGCTCGACGGGCGCACCGGCACCACCCTCTGGACCGGGCCTTCCTCCTCCGGCAAGAACAAGGGCAGCTGCGGCGCCTCCGGCATGGCCGACCTCGACGGCGACGGCGAGCCCGAGGCCTACCTCGGCAGCAAGATCGTCAACGGCGTCACTGGCGCGCTGCGCGGCAACGGCGCGGAAGGCGACGGACTCGGCGTCGGCAACAGCTACGGCCACTCGGTGGCCGGCGACATCGATGGTGACGGCCTCCAGGAGGTCATCGTCGGCAACGCCGCGTACGACGCCGACGGCGCCACCATCTGGTCCACCGGCGGCACCGACGGTACGGTCGCGATCGCCGACCTCGACGTGGACGGCTCGCCCGAGCTGGTATCGGTCGGCAACTACGGCGTCGTGGTCATGGATAACGCCGGCCACGAGAACTGGACCTACGACCTCAGTGGCGCGCTGGCCAGCACCCCGGTGATCGCCGACCTCGACGGCGATGGCAAGCCGGAGGTCATCATCCCCACCTCGACGTACATCATCGCCCTCGACGGCGATGGCAACGAGCTGTGGACAGTGGCGGCGTCGGGTAGCGGCAGCGGTCGCGGCGGGGCCTCGGCCTTCGACCTCGACGGCGACGGCACCTGGGAAGTGATCTGGTCCAGCCCCACGGCGGTCATGATCATCGACGGGAAGAGCGGCGACACCCTCGCCGACTACCCTGCCAACAACACCACCTGCGCCGGCCCGGTGCCGATCGTCGACCTCGACGGCGACGACCACGCCGAGATCGTGGTCATCGACAACGCGGGCAAGATCCGCGCGCTGAAGGACAAGTCGGGCTTCACCGACGCTCGCACCCAGTGGCACCAGTCGGACTACAGCCTCACCAACGTCGAGGAAGACGGCGGCATGCCGACGTCTCCCGTGCCGAACTGGGAAGGTGAAAACAACTTCCGCGCTGGCGAATCGGTGGCCACGGTGCAGAGCCTGTACCCGGTCGTCCGCAGCGTCTGTAGCGAAGAGTGTGCCAGCGATACCGTTTGGATCTGGTACTCCATCGCCAACAGCGGCTTCTACGAGATGACCGGCAGCGTGTACGTGGACATCTGGGCCGTCACCGACACCGGTGTCGAGTACCTGACCAGCGACACGTACGTCGGCACCCTCTCCCCCGGGACGATGACCGCCGGCGAGTTCCTCGAGCTTCGCGACGTGCCCCGGCCGATGCGCGACATCCAGGTGCGCGTCACCGGCACCAGCAACCCCGAGATAGCGGACTGCCAGGAGTCGGATGACATCGCTTCTTGGGAAGCCGAGGTCTGCCCCTAAGGCTGGCGCCGGCGCCGCCGCGACAGCGCGGCGGCGCCGGCAGCCCACAACAGCAACGTGACCGGAGAGCCCGACGCGCAACCGCAGTCGGGCTCTTCTTCTTTTCCGCTGTCGTCTGACGCGCTGTCGTCCGCAGAGTCGAGGCCGCTGTCCGTGGTGTCGCCGGTGTCGACGGACGGCGAGCGGTAGACGCAGACATCGTCGATGTTCCAACCGGCGAAGACCAGGTCGGCGTCGCTCACGAGCTGCCAGTCCAACGACAGGCTCTCGGCGTCACCGAGGTCGACCACCAGGGTGTGCAACATCCACTCGGCGTCCTCGGTGGGCTCCACGCCCGCGCTGGCAGCGTGGTTGGTCCAGATGATCGAGCCGTTGGCATGGATGTTGGCCTGGTCGGCCGCATTGTCGTCGATGCCCAACCAACGGCGATATTGGACGACCACGCGCCCCGCGTCCCCCACGTCGATGGGCGGGGCGCTCAGCGCACTGGTCGCGCCACGCGGGTATTCGCCGTCGTCACTGCCAATGCCGATGTCATTGCCCCACGCGCCGTCACCGGTGAACGCCCCGACGGGGTCGCCACCTTCGCCGGTGGCGTGGCCGAAGGCCCAGTCGTCCCAGCCGCCCGAGCCGCTGAGCGCGTGCGTGAATCCGCCGTCCCCGTCGGCGAAGTCTTCGCACCAAATCTCTTCGAGCTCGCCGACGTAGAAGGTGTACGGTGCCCAGTGGCCCGCGGGGAGGGTCACCTCGTCTCGGTCGATGCCGCGCGCCAGGAGGTAGTACTCGAGCGCAGTGCCGTCGGGTTGCGACGGGATGGTGGCGACGAAGCGTTCGTCGGTGACTACGGCGGCCTCGGTGGTCCACGTTTCGCCACCGTCGATGGTCCAGACCACCTCGACCGCCTCGGCGACCCCCTCGACACAGCCGGGGGCGATGCTCAGCACCGCTCCGGTCACCTCGATGGGGGCGCCGGCCGCCTGATTCCCGAGCGGCTCGTGCAGCAGCTGAACCGGGAAGGGGTCGCCGAGCGGCCCGAGGCCATGGGCCCCGAAGGTCTCGACGATCTCGCAGAGGTGCGGAGACCCGTTGGAGACGTCGCCGTCGTCGTCGTCGGCGAGCGCATATTCGTCATAGACGCTGAGCAGGTCCGGACCGCCCCGCATCGCCGCGATCAACAGCCGCGACGACACCGCCCACGCCTCGCCGAATTCGTCGGCACCTTCGCCGTATCGGGCCTGGAGTACGCCGAGCAGGTCCCAGGCCGCACCCGCATAGATGAGGCTGTCTTTGTAGATGATCGAGGTCATGTCCTCAGGGTAGACCTTGTCGGTCGCCATCTCGCGAAGCGCCTTTCCGTCGGTGCGGAAACTCGGCGCGGTGGTGGAGTCGAGCGTCTGGAGCATCGCGACCACATCGGCGAAGCCTTCGCCCATCGTCGGATTCAACGAGCCTGACAACAACCCCTCTTCGTGGAATGCGTGACCCCATTCATGGTAGTTGATGTCCGCAATCTGACCGAGGTTGTTGCACCCGTCGCCCGCGATACCGAAGTTGACAGCACCATCGTAAAACCCGTTGCAGGTGACGCTGATATTTACCTTCGAACGAATCTGTTTGGACACCAGCGGATGATCGGGAGAAAAGAGCATGGCCCATGCGGTGACCCGGTTCAGAAATACCCACGAATCCAACTCCGCTTGAGTTGTTTCGGTCGCATCCCAAAAGGGTGCAGCGTCCCCGATGACAAGCGAGCCCTCGGCGCCCGCTTCGTTGGTCACCCGAATGTAAGGGCCCTCCAGGAGGGCGCTCCAGGTCTGGTCATCCGGTACGGAGAACGAGCCGTCGGCGCCGGTGACGACCTCGGTCCCGCCGCTGCCCACAAGGGCGAGGAAGGCGAGCGGGGAGGTGATGAGGTTTCCGTCGGGAATGCGAGTGTCGTGTTCGCCGGTGAGCACGCCGTCGAGCCAGCGCACGTCGTTGGTGACCCGATCGATGGCGCCCGTGTGGGCGTTGACGAGGACCACCCAGCGACCCGGCGGGTTCGCGGTGCGCGAACGGAGCTCCCAGTGCAGGGGGAAGCTGACACCGCCGACGCTGGGGGTTGGAGTGACCACCAGTCGTGCGCCGCCTTCTTCGTGGGGGGCGCCAGGCGCCGGTCCACGCAACCGGGCGATCGTCCGCGCCGCGGCCAGACCGAGGGCGGGGCGGGTAGGTGCCTGGGCATCAGGCCAGGTTTCCAGCCCCAGGGCGACGATCTTGCCGCCCTTGATGCGCGCCGACGCGCCGCCAGGGGCGACCGGTACGCCGCCGACCAGGCGATCAAACTCCACATACCAGGTGTCAGTGCTGCCAACATACGTGGCGCCCCGCAGGCGCAGCGCGGACGTGGGCACCCGGGTCAGCGCCGGCCAGCGGGAAAACAAGCCGCGGACCTCCTGTTCGGCGTCCCTGGCGTCGCCGAGCGGGCCGGCTGGGATGCCACGCCCCAGCGCCCCGCGGACGCGGCCAGTGGTGGGGTCGACGCGGACCTGCCAGCCGCGGCCTTCCCCGCCCAGAAACGAGCGCCATGCCGGGGTACGCTCCACGCGCTGCATCGAAAGCGTCCGCGCGTGGGCGACACTTTCGGCCAGCTCGGCGCCGACAGGAGACGGCGCCGGAGCCGCAGCGGCCGCCGCAACAAGGATCAACCATGGGCAGTTCATGGGAGGACAATAGCCTGATCCCCCGCCAATCGCCGAGCTACACTGAGGCACCACCGAGCCCCGCTGCTGATGTTCTTCGGCCTCCTCGCCTTGTCACTTGCCGGCTGCGCCACCGCCCCGACCGACACCGACCCCGACCGACCGGACTCTGACGGCGGGGTCGAGCCCGACAGCGGCGATACATCCGACACGTCTGATACATCGGACACCAGCGATACATCCGATACATCCGAGCCCGGATTGGAGCTGGGCGACGCCTGCGAGGAGGGCGTCAGCGACTGCGGACCCGGTGCTGGCTGCTGCACGGCCTGCTGCGCCCTGGTCCATTCTCCAGTTTGCACAATGCTCGATGACGCGGGGGAGTGCCCGCTTCCCGACCTGATGATGGACGTCGGCAGCTTGGCAGGGGCCGTCGATCTACAAGACATCACCTTCGCCGACGACAGCTGTGCCGTCGCCGAGGCGTGTATCGATGGCCCCGGCATGCGTCGGTTGCTTCGGTTCACCACCACCGTCCCCAATACCGGTACCGGGGACCTCAGCTTCGGCAACATCTTCGAGGACGACCGCTTCCACTCCGACGAGTGTCACGGGCACATGCACATGGACGGTTTCGCCGACTATGAGCTCTTGGCGCCGGACGGGAGCCTTGCGGCCGCCGGCCGCAAGCAAGCCTTCTGCCTCATGGACAACGTGAACTGGGGCGGCGCCGGCGGCGCTCGGTACACCTGCGACTTTCAGGGCATCTCCGTCGGCTGGGCCGACGCCTACGCGTCTTATCTGGACTGCCAGTGGATCGACGTGACCGACATCGCGCCGGGCGACTACACGCTTAGGGTGACGGTGAACGCCGAGGGGCTCATCCGCGAGTCGAACTATGACAACAACGTCGCCGAGGTGCCGGTCACGGTCATCGATCGGTCGGAGCAGCCCCCGGTCACCGATGCGTGCGAAACGATGGCTTACAGCGAATACCGTGACTGTGGTTGGGAGGCGGTGGGGGCCTTTGCCTGCACGCCGGGCACCCAAGTCGAGCTCGGGTGTGACAGCGCTTGCCTCGGGGAATGTGTAGGTGACCCAGTCCTTCGGCTGTGTGACGGCACCGACCCGCTTTGCACCGGGCTGACCGCCCTGGCCATGGCGGACCGCGCCGAGTGTGGCTCGTGGTGCCCGCGGATCGAGGTCACCTGCCCCGACAGTGGCTCGATCAGCGCGCTGACGGCGGCGTGGGATGATGTGCAGGAAGCCGCGTGCGACGTGGCGCTTACCGAGTTGTAGGCCACGGTTCCGTGGCCGGCTGGAGCCCCACCAGCCGCTCGCTCTCCGCCCAGAGGCGCTCGCCCAGCGCCCCATCCTTGGCCAGGGCCGAGGGCTCCTTGGCCTGATTGTCGTGGAAATACCCTCCGGTGAGGGTGGCGGTCTCGTCGGCCGCGGCCAACCAGGTGATGCGCTCCGCGCCCTGGGCGGGGGTGAGCATGAACCACTTGGCCACGTTCAATATCGGCGCGGCCCATGCCGGCGCGCCCGTCCATATATTGGTCGCGACACCACCCGGATGGCAGGCGTTGACCACCACGTCGGCGCAACGCAGCCGCTCCGCGAGGGCGCGCGCGTACAGCACATTCCCCAGCTTCGAGCGCTGGTAGGCGCTCATGATGCCATAGCCGCGCTCATAGCCCAGGTCGTCGAAGTCCATCGTGCCACGGTAGTGGCCGCGCGAGGCGACGATGACGATGCGCGCCGGGGCGCTGGCCAGGACAATATCCAGCAACAGTTGGGTGAGCAGAAAATAGCCGATGTGGTTGACCGCGAAGGTAGATTCGATTCCATCGACGGTCACCGTGCGACGGTCAAATACTCCGCCAGCGTTGTTGACCAACACATGTAGCCGGTCATGGCGGGCACGATATTCGGCCGCGAGCGCCCGTATCGAAGCCTGCGATGAGAAATCGCACAGGAACGTTTCGATGGCGCCGACGCCCGCCCGCTCGGCGATGAGTGTGGCAGCGGCTCCGGTTCGTTTGGGATCGCGGCCGACAATGCGGACGCTGGCCCCCACTCGCGCCAACTCAACGGCCGCCTCAAGGCCGATCCCGTTCGTAGCGCCGGTGACCAGAATATGGCGGCCGGTTTGGTCGGGAAGTGTGAGAATGGGTCGCCTCAGTAGATGTCTGGATCCGTGACCAGGGTTGCGTTCTGCGTCATTGTGGCGACGTACTCGGCGTACTGCCCGTCGCCGTCGACGTCACAGAGGCCGTGCACAGTGTAGTCCCTGCCGTTGGGATCGACGGTCACCCAGTAGCCGCCACGGATGTCACCAACGGGCTGCCAATCGATGGTTTCCCAATCGCCCCCGCCGATCCAAGGGTGAGGGGCCTTGGTTAGCGAGCGGCGCGCTTCGGCCTCGCTGCCGACGGGGATGAAACCGTCGTAAGCCGCCTCGTACGCCCGCTGGGCGGTCTTGATGCCGTCCACGTTGCCGGGCACCTCGGCCCGCTTCGACTTGAGCTGCATCGCCACGAAGTTGGGAACGGCGATCGCCGCGAGAATCCCGATGAAGCCGATGAGCATGAAGAAGCCGATGCCGAGGACCACCAGGGCGATGCCCAGCCCGATCCCGATGCCGACGGCCTTGCCGCTGGCGGGGGGCGCCGTTTCAGAAGATGAGTCTGACATTCTCGACCTCTGGTTCGGTCTAACGCACGCGCGACGCGACCCGCGCCCACCGCGACGACGCCAGCTCCAAGAATACGCTGTCCGACCACACGCCACCCCGACAAAAGGTGCGGGGAGCCCGATTGAACTCGCGGAACCCCAGTCGCTGCAATAGCGCCAAACAGGCGTGGTTCTCCGGATCGACGTCAGCGACGACGCGGGCCATCAATCGCACCGAGAACGCACGGTCGAGGAGCGCGGTGAGCGCCTCCGTGGCCAGTCCCCGTCGGTGGTGGTCGGGGTGGAGGATGAACCCCAGCTCGGGCTCCTTCCAGAAGCCCGCCTTGCCGATCACCTTGCCGTCGAGCTCGACAATGCAGTCGTCGGTGCTCGTTCCGGCGCGCTCCGCCTCGATCATCGAGGTGACCCAGGCCTCGGTCTCCGCGAGCGCGGTGTGCGGGACGGTGGACCAGTGCCGCATCGCCAGCCCATTGGAGAAAACCGCGTGCATCGCCGGCACGTCGGCCAGGGTGGCCGGGCGTAGAACCAAGCGGGCGGTCCTGATCATCGGCGGCTACGCGTCGGGCTCGGGGGGAGCTGGGATACGCTCGAAGGTGATGTGTTCGTCTTCGACATCCACTTTCACCGTGTCACCGGCGCTGTACCCGCCGCTGACCATCGCCTTGGACATCGGGTTGAGCAGGTGCTGTTGAATTGCGCGCTTGAGTGGGCGGGCGCCGTAGGCCGGGTCGAAACCAGCCTCAGCGATCGCGTCCATGGCCGCATCGGTCAGTTCGATCTTCAGTTGGCGGTCGGTGAGCAGCTTGCGCACCCGCTTCAGTTGCACCACGAGAATCTTGTCCATGTCTTCGCGGCGCAGCGCATCGAAAATGGTGATGTCGTCGATGCGATTGAGGAACTCCGGCTTGAAGGCCCGCCGCAGCTCGGCCAGCACCTCGGCCTCCATCTTGGCGCGATCGTTGGCCAGCTCCATGATGCGGTGGCTGCCTACGTTGCTGGTCATGATGAGGACGGTGTTCTTGAAATCGACCGTGCGGCCCTTGCTGTCGGTGAGCCGGCCGTCATCGAGGACCTGCAGCAACACATTGAACACATCCGGGTGCGCCTTCTCGATCTCGTCGAGCAATACAACGCTGTAAGGGCGTCGCCGCACGGCTTCGGTAAGTTGGCCGCCCTCGTCGTACCCGACATAGCCCGGCGGCGCACCGATCAGCCGGGCGACAGTGTGTTTCTCCATGTACTCGGACATGTCGATCCGCACGATGTTGTTTTCGTCATCGAACAAGAACTCGGCGAGCGCCTTGGCCAGCTCGGTCTTGCCGACGCCCGTCGGTCCCAGGAAGATGAAACTGCCAATCGGGCGATTGGGATCCTGCAGGCCCGCGCGGGCACGCCGGACGGCGTCTGACACCGCGACGATGGCGGTGTGTTGGCCGATGACGCGTTGGTGGAGATTCTCTTCCATCGCGAGGAGCTTGATTTGTTCAGACTCCTTCAGTTTGGTGACGGGAACGCCGGTCCATTTGGAAACGACGAGGGCGATGTCTTCTTCGGTGACCCGCTCGCGCAGGACGCCACCATCCTTCTGGAGCTCGGCAAGGCGGGTCGTGGCGGCGGCGAGCGCCGTCTGCGCCACGGGCAACTCTCCGAACTTGATCGCGCTGGCACTGGCGTATTCGCCGGCGCGCTCCATCCGCTCCAGGTTGTGTTGTAGCGCCTCGATCTTTTCACGTTGCACATTGATCTCGTCGAGGGCGGTCCGCTCCGCCTGCCACTTTCCACGGAGACCGCGTGCTTCTTCGGTCTTTTCGGCGATCTCGTTGCGCAGGCGATTGGCGCGCTCTACCGCGGCCTTGTCCGTCTCGCGCTGAAGCGCGGCCAACTCCACGTGGAGCCCTCGCACCGACCGCTCCAGGACATCGATGGGCTGGGGCAGCGATTCGATCTCCATCTTCAGGCGGCTGGCGGCTTCGTCGATAAGGTCGATGGCCTTGTCGGGCAGCTGCCGATCGTTGATGTAGCGGTCGGACATATGGGCGGCGGCCAGGATGGCGTCGTCGGTGATCTTGATCCCGTGATGGGTCTCGTACTTGTCCTTGATCCCGCGCAGGATGCGGATGGTGTCGGCCACCGACGGCTCGGCCACGAAGACGGGTTGGAAGCGCCGTTCAAGCGCCTTGTCCTTCTCGATGTGCTTGCGGTACTCGTCAAGGGTGGTGGCACCGAGGCATCGGAGTTCTCCGCGGGCCAGCGCGGGCTTGAGCATATTGCCCGCGTCCATCGAACCCTCGGACTTCCCTGCCCCGACCACGGTGTGCAGCTCGTCGATGAACAGGATGATCCGGCCGTGACTGGCCTCGATCTCCGTGAGCACGGCCTTGAGCCGCTCTTCGAATTCACCCCGGTACTTGGCGCCGGCGATCAGCGCCGCCATATCCAGCGACAACACGTCTTTGTTCTTGAGCGATTCGGGCACGTCGTCGTCGGCGATGCGCTGCGCGATCCCCTCGACGATGGCGGTCTTTCCGACGCCCGGGTCCCCGATCAGCACGGGGTTGTTCTTGCTGCGCCGGCTCAGGACTTGCAGGGTCCGCCGGATCTCGTCGTCGCGGCCCACCACCGGGTCGAGCTTGCCTTCCCGCGCCATCG
The DNA here is from genome assembly GCA_947445035.1 of Deltaproteobacteria bacterium. Classification (GTDB taxonomy): domain Bacteria; phylum Myxococcota_A; class UBA796; order UBA796; family SXON01; genus SXON01. The sequence goes on along the minus strand of CANFCK010000001.1, from coordinate 128,082 downwards.
CGGTCATGTCCCGCGCGTACTTCTTGAGCGCATCGAGCTGCTGTTCGGACTCTTCGCCGTTGACTTTCTGGCCTTTGCGGATGACCTGGATGGCGTTGAGCACGCGTTCGCGGGTGACGCCGTAGTCAAGGAGCAGCTGCTTGGCCTTGTCCGCCGCGTCGCACAGGCCGACGAGGAAAAGCTCGGTGCTGACGTGGCTGTCGCCGAGGGCGCGCGCCTCTTTGTCGGCGCTGTCGAGCGCGGCCTGAAAGCTGCGGGCCAGCCCTGCCTGCGCGCCGCCACTGACCTTCGGCAGTTCGTCCACCAGCTTGGCCGCGGCACGGCTCAGCCCCGGCACATCCACCCCGATCTGGCTCAGGATGCTGGGCGCCACGCCTTTTTCCTGGGTCAAAAGCACCAGGAGCAGATGCTGGGGCCGGATTTCCGGATTCCCCATCTTTCCCGCCATGTTCTGGGCGTCGGAGATCGCTTCGCGCGCCTTGACCGTGAACCGTTCGAACTTCATGTTTGACCTTTAGCCTGAGCATAGGCACCGGGCGCGGCTTGGGCAGGGGCGCATCCGTTACATTGTCACCCCGCTCGGCAATCCTGTGCTCGCCGTCCTCTGCCTCCTCGCCTGTTCCGAACCCCCGCCCCCCGTCACCGCGCCGGAAGCGCACTCTTGGAAGGACGAGGCCGAGCTGGTGGTGCGCGGCCTGGACGAAGTGCAGGCGTTGTGGGAGGCGGGCCAGCGGCCGGCCGCGAAGACCCTCGCCGATCGGGTCTACACCGAGCGCTTCGAGCCCCGGATGGAGCCCGCCCTCCGGGAGATCGAGGGACCACGAGCGGCGGCCCAGGTCGAGTACAACTTCGGCCAACTGGTGCTGGTGCTCGACAGCAAAGACCGCGCGCGGGTGGAAGAGCGCGTCGATGCCTTGGCGCTGCGCATGCGCGGCATCGCGGAGGCCGCCGATCGGGCTTTCCCACCCCCTGGTCAGGCCGCCGCGCCCCCGGCTCCGCCCACGGATGTCCGGCCGGTGGTTCCCGACGTTCCTCCAGCCTGGGAGGCGACGGAGCCCGGTGGCGAGCCTGCGATCGAGCCGCCGGCGCCGCCCGCTGAGGGCTGACCCCACCGACATTCCTTTACTCAAAGATTTGGAGTCCGATGAGGCGGTGAGACATGTTGTAGGAGACGCACATGCTCCTCAGCCTTCTGATCGCCTGCCGCCCGACCCCCGAGCCCCCGCTGGCGGCGCGCTGGCCCTCACCCGGCGACGCCGTCATCGTCGAGATCAACGCGCGACTGGACGGCAGCGGCCGGGCCACGACCTGGGAGGCCGCCGCGTGGACGGACTCCACCGCGCCCGCCACCGGGCGCGGGTGCCGGGCGATCCCACCGCGTGACGCCGGCGACCTCGCCGCCGTCGACGTGACCGCGCCCGCGGGCGCGCGCCTCGCGAAGCTGGCGGGCATGTTGGCCACCGCGGGTCCGCTTGGCGCCCACGACGCGCGCTGGCAGGTGGGCGACGCTGCGCTCCTGTGGCGGGATGGCGCCCGAGTGCGCGTAGAGGGCGCCGTGCGCTTCGGGGACGGCCCCGAACTTACGGACGTCTCCCCCGACGGAGACGGCGGCGTGGTGCTCAGCTTCACGCAACGTGCCGACGAACGGGTGGAGCTGGATTCGGTCAACGCGGCGGGCGCACGCCTCCGCTGCACAGGCGGTACCGACACCTTGGTGATCCCGTGGACCGCGCTGGATCCGGCGCACCCGGTCGCGACGCTGCGCGCGGTGCGCGAATCGTTGGCGGTGGCGCCGAACGCCGCCCGGGTGCGCGTCCTCGCCGCGGTGGAGCTGGTGGTGTCGCTGACGGAGCCCCGCTACTCCAAGCGGCTCGGGGCCCCGCCACCCCCTGTGCGCCCCACCTGGGGACCCCGCCGCTTGCTCCGGGTGCGGCCGAGCCGGGGGTAGCCGCCTCGCGTCAGAAGACCAGATTCGCGCCCCATCGCAACGCGATGGCCTTGCCGAAGAAGACCCAGACCAGCGCGCCGAGCCCCAAAAACGGCCCGAAGGGGATCGCCAGCTTCAGCCCCTTTCGCAGGATCAACACCGCGGCGACCCCGATGAGGCTCCCGGTGACACTCCCGATCATCAGGATTCCGGCCACGCCCGGGAACGCGCCGAACCAGGCGCCGAACATCGCCAGCAGCTTGGCGTCGCCCCAGCCCATGCCCTCCTCGCGACGCACCACCCAGTACAAGCCGATGACCGAGGCCAGGATGCCGCCGCCAACCAGCGCGCCGACGACGGACTGCTGCCAGGTCGGCGCGCCTTCGTAGCCGAGCCAGCCCAGGAGTGCGGCGCCGCCTACGCCGACGGGCACGCTGTAGATGCTGAACTCGTCAGGGATGATCTTGTGCTGTAGGTCGGTGAAGGTCATCGCCATCACCGCGAAGAGCAGCCACCCGTACCAGGCCACGGCGGCCAGATGCGGGGCGTCGAAGTAGGCGATGTCTCCGACGATGTGGCGGAAAAGCAGGACCATCAGGACACCGAAGGTCGCCTCCACCAACGGGTACACCGGCGAGATCGGGGCGCGGCAGGCACGACAGCGACCCCGCAACCACAGCCACGCCAGCACCGGAACGTTGTCGTAGGGTTTGATGGGCGCGGCACACTTGGGGCACGCGGAGCCTGGGTGGACGACCGAGCGGTCCTCGGGCATCCGGGCGATGCACACATTCATGAACGAACCGAAGAGCAGGCCGAAGATGGCAGCGAAAATCTGGAGCATCACCCAGGCAGAGTCAGCGGTCATGGGCGGTGCCTCCCGAAGGCGTCGATCACGCGGTCGATGTCTATTGAGGTCAACCCTTCGTGGACCGGGATGGCAAACGAATCGGCACAAAATGTGTCGGCGTTCGGCGTGGGTGACGGATGGAACGCCGCGAGCGCCGGCTGTGCCGCCAGCGACCTCGGGTAGTAGAGCGCCGTCTCCACCCCGGCCGCGGCCAGCGTCGCCCGAATGCTGTCGCGACCGGGTGCGCGGACCACATAATGGTGGACGGGGTGACTCGCGTGACGAGGCAGGCGTGCGACCCAGGCGGGCAGCTCGGCATCGTACCGGGCCGCGGTGTGGCGCCGCTCGGCGACGCGCGCGGCAAGGTCAGGGAGGTGGGCGAGCAGCACCGCGGCCTGGAGCGCGTCCATGCGGCTGTTGGCCCCGACCGCACCGCGCACGAGGTCGTGTTCGTAGGGGAACGTCATGCCGTGGTGGGTGAGGCGAAGGAGCGCCGCCTCGGTTTGGGGGTCGTCGGTGAGCACCAGGCCGGCGTCGCCCGCGGCGCCCAGCGTTTTGGTTGGGTAGAAGCTGACGGCGCCGATGTGTCCGTGTTTCGGAGCCGGTGAGGCCCCCGCACACTGGGCAAGGTCGTCGACGATCGGGACGCCCAGGTTTGGAAGCGGGCAAGGTTCGCCATAGAGGTGAACCGCGATGACCGCGCGGGTCCGTGAGGTGAGCGGGAGCGTCGTGGGATCGAGCAGCGGCAGGTCCGGGCGCACGTCAGCGACGACCGGAATTGCGCCGACCCTCGCGACGGCGCCGGCGGTGGCGAAGAAGGTGACTGCGGGAACGATCACCTCGTCACCCGGGCGCACTCCCAAGGCCAAAAGTGCGTAGATGAGTGCGTCTGTCCCACTGTTGACGCCTACACCGTAGCGCCAGTCAAACTCAGAAGCAAGACGATGTCTTGCCTCGTCTACGACCGGGCCGCCCACGTAGCGACCGGAGCGGAGTACCGCCAGAACCCCCTCCTCCACCGCCGCGGCCACCCTTGCGTGACGGCCGACGGTGTCGGCCATTCGGATCACTTGAAGTCTCGTTTCTCAAAAACCATCATCGCCACCGCAAGCACCGCGGCCGTGTAGCCGAACCCATAGGCGCAGGACCACCCGAGCTCACTCCACGGAACCGTGATGCCGTGGACGGCCTCGCTTCGCAGGTTGAAGCTCTCGAGATTGGGGACCACGCGGTACAGTACTTCGAGCAGCGTCTTGAACGAGCCCGGCTCGGCCCGTTCGGCGAACAGGTACAGGTCATCGGCGAAATGACCGATCAGGTAGATGCAGAGGCTGTAGGCCGTCGCCGTCATCGGCGCGGCGAAGGTCGAAAAGAGCGTGGCCCATGCGCAGACCAGCGACAGTTCGACCAACAACATCCCCATGGACACGTACACCGGGAGTCCCGGAACGCCCTGCTGCATTCCGATCACGATGGTGTACAGCGCCGTGAGCAGCACCACTTCGACGGCGAGGGTGATCCACAGGCCGAGGTACTTGCCCAGGAGCAGCTGCCAGCGGGGAATTGGCTTGCTGGCGAGGGTGTAGATGGTCTTTTTTTCGATCTCCTTGTAGACGAGGCCGACGCCCAAAAAGAGCGCAATGATGCCCGCGAGCAGGCTGACCCCGCCGAGGGCGACCCCTCGCACGATTTTTTCGGTGTCGCCAATCGAGATTTCTCGCAGCGCGAGCGACAGACCGAGGAGCAGCACCGCGAAGAACAGGATGCTGTTGAGGACGCGGTCGCGCACGGCCTCGCGGAAGGTGCTGGTCGCGATGACCCAGATGCGGCTCATGCCAAAACCCCGAGGCGCTTTTCGTTGACCAGGCGGGCGCGTTCGACCTCGTCGAGAAAGACGTCCTCCAGGGTGCGGGTGTTGCGATGCACGGTCAGTATGCCGCCGCCGGCGTTGTGGATCGCGGTGATGATCGCGTCCACCTCGGCGGCGGGCACGCGCACGGTGGCGGAGTCGGCTGTGCTGGCCACACGCTGAGCGCCGGGCAGTTCTGCGGTTCCGACAAAGGTGACGTCGACCGTGAGCGCGGCATTTCCGATGAGCTCCGGCAGCGTCCCGACGCCACGCAAGGTCCCAGCGACCACGATGGCGACGCGCTCGCAGATGCTCTCGACGTCGCTGAGGATGTGGCTGGAGAAGAAGACCGTGCGCCCGCGCTGCTTCTCCTCGACGATGATGTCGCGCACGAGCACCCGCCCAATCGGGTCCAGTCCCGACATCGGCTCATCCAGGACCACCAGTCGGGGACTCGCGACCAGCGCTTGGGCAATTCCCGCCCGTTGAAGCATGCCTTTGCTGAACTTCCGCAACGGCACGTTTCGAAAGCGCTCCAACCCAACCCGAGCCAAAAGCGTAGTGATGCGGCCCGTCCGTTCGGTAGCGGGAACCTCAGAAAGCCTGGCGTAGAACTCCAAGAACTCCCACGCCGTCAGGTGCTCGTAGAAGTAGGGGCGTTCGGGCATGAACCCGACACTTTTGCGGCTGTCGGGCTGGGCGATCGGCACGCCGAAGATCCACGCCTGACCGGCTGTCGGCGCTTGGAGTCCCATCAACGTCTTGATGGCCGTCGTCTTGCCGGCGCCGTTTGGGCCGACGAATCCGAAGGCGCCACCCTCGGGAACGTCAAACGTCAGCTTCTCCAGCCCGACGAAGGGGCGGCGGAGGAAGCCGGAGAGGTAGGTCTTGCCGAGGTTCTCGGCGCGAATCGCGGGCGTCATCGTCAGGGCGGGCCTCGTTCCTTCATGTATTTTTCGAGCCGCCCGGCGTCCACTGCCCCCGCGCTGCGCCAGTTGCAGCGGGTGCAGAGAGGCCCCGAGTCGGCGAAGCGCCCCTCGGCCTGGGCCACGCGCCAGCGGTGGATCGTCTCCCCGTTCCACAGCGTTGCCAGGGGGGTTTCACGGATGTTGCCCAAGCGGTTCTCGAGGCCCTCGTCGAGGCAGCAGGTGGTGAGGTCCCCGTTGACCTGAACCATCGGCGTGTCCCAGAGCCCGGCGCAGGCGGGGCGGGGTGGCGGTTGGGGCGCAATTGGCGTCACGTCCGCTCGGGAAAGCAGGCGGCCGAGCCGCTCGCGGAGGCGATCGGCTAGCCCTGAACCCACACGTCCCCCACGAGCCGCTGGTGCGGGCGGAAGTCGGATTTGTAGTTCAACCGATCGCAAGCACGCACGTACAGACCCAGGTAGTACCACTGATAGCTCTGCGACTTGAGCCAAGCCAGTTCGGCGAGGGCCGAGAAGACGCCCAATGACCGCGAGGCCGCATCGGGGTCGAAGTAGTGGTACACGCTCGACGCCGTCGTCAGTCCGATGTCGATGATGCTCACCGCAAGCAGCCGGTCGCCCTCCCAATAGTCCACCTCCGCGGTGTGGCAACAACTCTCCACCAACCACTGCCGGTACGACTCCGGCGTCATCGCCTCCCCACTGCGAGACAGGCCGCGCTCCAGCTTGTGGCGATTGAACAGGTCCACCCGCAGTTGGTCTACCCGCGGGCGACCCATGGTGATGCGCAGCTCGTCGATGTTTCGGCGCCACACCCGGCGCTGCGATTTGGAGGGCGAGAAGTCTGAAACCGAGACGCGGAGCGGCTCGCACGCGTTGCAGGCATCGCATGCAGTCTTGTAGAGCAGCCGGCCGGTGCGTCGATCGCCGGCGCCGAGCTGGGTGTCCAACTCGTCCGGGGTGAGCACTCGGGCGGGCACCCGCAGCGGCATCCGCGCCACCTGGTCGGGCAGGTAGGGGCACGGCTCGGGTTCGTTCCAGACCTCGCGGAATTTCACTGCAAGAGCGTACGCGCTCGGGCCCCGTGGGGGAAGGGCCGGACGGTGGGAAGCCGGGCTACGGGGCACCGGAGGGCGGCGGTGATCAAGTACTTGGGCAGCAAGCGGCTCCTGGTGCCGCTGATCCTCGACACGGTGGGCGGACTCGCCGACGTGGGCTCGGTCGCGGACCTGTTCTCGGGCACCTCGCGTGTCGGGCACGCGCTGAAGCGTCAGGGGTATCGGGTGTTGTCCAACGACCACAACGCCTACGCTGCGACGCTGGCGCGGTGCTACGTCCAGAGCGATCGCGCGGATGTGCAAACCGATGCCGAGCGCCTTGTTCGCGAGTTCAATCGGCTACCCGGGGTGGCGGGGTATTTCACCGAGACGTTTTGTGTCCGGAGCCGCTACGTCCAGCCGCACAACGGCGAGCGCGTCGACGCGATTCGCGAGGCGATCGCCCAGAAGGGGCTGCCCGCCGAGCTGGAAGCGGTGCTGCTCGTCTCGCTGATGGAGGCGGCCGACCGGGTGGACAGCACCACCGGTGTGCAGATGGCCTACCTGAAACAGTGGGCGGCGCGCTCCCACAAACGGTTAGAGTTGCGGGTGCCGGAGCTACTCGACCAGTCGCGACACGGCAAGAGTCGGGCACACGAACTGGACGCGGCGGAGGCCATCGCGTCGCTCTCGGCAGACGTCATCTACCTCGACCCGCCGTACAACCAGCATAAGTACCTGGGCAACTACCACGTGTGGGAGTCGTTGATTCGTTGGGACAAGCCCGAGGTGTACGGCGTGGCCTGCAAGCGGGTGGACTGCCGCACCCGGCGCAGCCTCTTCAACTCCCGGCCGGGCATCACCACCGCCCTCCGCGAAATCGTCCGCAAGGCCCGCGCCCGCTACCTCCTCGTGTCCTTCAGCAATGAAGGGTTCATCGCTCGCGACGAGATGGAGGCGCTGCTCCGCGAGCGCGGCGCGGTCACGGTGATCGAGCGCGACTTCAAGCGCTACGTCGGCGCCCAGATCGGCATCTACAACCCTGCCGGCGAGAAGGTGGGGAAGGTGAGCCACCTTCGGAACACCGAGTATTTGTATTTGGTGCGGCTCTGAGGCGGGAAGCCAGGCGCCGACCTCCCCTCCCGCCGCGCCCGAGTCGATTCTCCGGGTAGAGCCGTCACCGAACGTAGACGCGAACGTAGTTCTCTCCAGCGCCAGCGACTCCGGTGTTCAACCCAAGGGCGCTGCCGAAGCCGAGGGCGTCGCTCTCTGTGGCGTTGCCGGAGGAAGGTCCCAGGCTGCCGGAGTTGCCGGGGTCGTCCAGCCCACAGCCGTCGCCCGCGTCGACGCTGAACGTGGGTCCAAAGGCGTCCTCGTCGCACGAAGAACAGGAGCAGGAGCCCCCGCCGTCTTTGTCGGCAGCGTTGAGGTACAGGTCGGTGTTGCAGAGGTCGCCGCTGGCGGTGAGGCCGCCGGCCGTCAGCGGGAACCCGTCGTCGTCGCGCCAGCAGGATTCGTCGCCATAGCCAGCCAGCTCGTCGGCCAGCGGCAGCGCCCCTGAGCCCACGCCGTCGTAGCGCGCCCAGACGCCCGAGGGCGCATGGGTGAAGAGGACGTCGGTCACCGGAAGGCGATGCAGCGCCTCGCTCTTGAAGTCGCGCGTCAGGTCGGACAAGGCCCCGAAGGTGGTGGTGTCGAGGTCCCAGTAGCGGCGGCGGGTGTAGGTCCAGGTGTCGGCGCCGTCGTCGCTGGAAATGGCGGTGAGCGTCCAGCCGCCGCCGTCGGTGCTCATGTCACACTGCACCTCGATAGCGCCGGTACCATCGGGGTCAATCCAGTACAGTCCGTCTCCCGACGAGTAGCCGGCAGTCAGGATCTCGTCGCAGCTTACGCCCGCGCACGCGCCGGCTTGGCCGTAGATGCAAACCGTCACGGTCACGTCGTCGGTGGCCGGGGTTCCGGAGGCGGTTCCGTCGTCCGGGGTGGCGGTGCAGGCCCAGACCTCACCGGCGGCCGTCACCGCTGCGAGCGCGGTGTCGCCTGGCTCGTAGGTGGTATCGGTCGTGGCGTGGGCAACGCCGTCCACGGTCCACGCGACGGTCCAACTGAGGACGTCGTTGTCGGCGTCGGTGGCAGCTGCGGTGCAGACGAGGTCGTCCACACCTTCGGCGGGGGAGGACGGGTCGATCACCACGGTGGCAGCGCCCGGCGCGGTATTGCCGACGGTCACGGTGGCGGTGCGCAGCGAGGTTCCGGCCGCGGTGCCATCGTCCGGCGTGACCACGGCGTAGACCTCGTCGTCCTTGGCGAAGTCGGCATCGCCATACAGCACGTCACGAACGCTGACGCGGGTGCCGTTGACGTACCAGGTGACATCGACGGTGACCGCGTCACCATCGGCGTCGGCGGTGGTCGAGAGCACCGAGAGCACGTCCTCGGTGACCGGGGCGGCCGGGTCGATGGACGCGGCGCTGAGCTCAGGGGCGGTGTTCCCGACGGTCAACGACGCCGAGGCGCTGGGACCGGGGCCGAAGCCGTCGTCCGGGGTGACCACGACCGTCCAGGTTTCGCCACGCGAGGTGGCCGAGGCGGGGAGCGTCGAGGACGTACTGGCCCCGGACGCCACGCCGTCCACGAACCAGGCGTAGTCATAGGTGATGGGGTCGCCGTCGGCATCGGTCGAGGGTGTGGTGATCGCGACGTCGAGATCGTCGTCGGTTCGGGCTCCCGTGGGCCCCAGAGTCACGACGGGAGCGGTGGGGACGGCATCGACGGTGAAGGTGATCGAGGTCGCGGTCCACTGGCCGTCCGGGTCAGTCGCGGTCAGGGTGAGCAGGTGCATGCCCGCCGTCAGGGACTCGCTCGCCCAGGCGGTGAGCCCATCGCTGTCGGGACTGTCGGCGAAGAGGGCGCCGTCCACATCGCTGGTCCACGCCACCACGAGGTCGGTGGCGAGCGCTTCGAGGTCGGTGGCGTAGCCGGTGAACTGCACGTCGGCGGAGTCGAGCACCACCTCGCCGTCCGCCGGCGCTTCGATGGTGACGATCGGAGCGCCCCGAACCGTGTAGGCCACCGAGGCGACACATTGAGCGCGAGCGTCGTCGGTGACGGTGAGGGTCAGGATGTGGGTGCCCGCGGAGAGCGCGGTGGTCGCCAACGAGATCTCCCCCGCGGAGGTGGGGGTTACCGCTCCCAGGGAGCCATCGCGATCGCTTGACCATTCGGCGGTCAACTGCTCCGCGGAGACGTCCTCGTCGGCGGTCGTACCCGCGAGCAACAACTCCTCGCGTTGCCGGCCGACCATCCCGTCAGCGGGCGCAGTGATCAGGCAGGTCGGGGCGTTGTTGGGGGGGCCAACGGTCAGGATCACGGTGTCCGTCGACGACTTTCCATAGCTGTCGGCTACCGTCATCGTGACGAAGTGTTCGCCGCGGCTCAAGAGGGTGGCGCCACGAACGTGCGCGTCGGCCTCGGCGGCGGCCGGCAAGTCCAGCGCACCGTCCATTGACGAGGAGAATGCCACGACCAACGCCGTGACCGGCTCTTCGCTGTCGGCCAGAAGGCCATCGAACTCGACGAGGCTGCCGTCGTAGTAGCGGCCGGTCTCGGTGGGGAGGACAAAGTTGGCGGTGGGGGCGGTGTTCGGGGTGACGTTCAGGGTCACCGCGGCGGAGCCGGCGCCACCTTCAGGATCCAGCAACTCCAGCCGGATGGACGCTCCCGACGTGTCGGCAACCCAGGTGCAGGCGGTGAACCCTTCTTCATCGGGCGCAGCGCTCTCGCAGAGCACCTGGTCCGCTGCGAACCAGGTGGTGGCGAGCTCCAGTGCCCCGTGGTTGGCGTCGGCGGCCTGTCCCCGTAGCGCCACCGTCTGTCCCTCGATGACCGCATCTCCCGGCGCCGGCGCGAGGATCGTGGCTTCGGGCTCGGCGTTGAAACGGACCAGGGCCTGGTCGGTGCAACCGAGGAGGAAAAGAGCCGAAAACCTTGGCATCATGGGCGACGATCCTCGATTACGAATTCGACACGCCGGTTCTTGTCCCATGCGAGCGCGTTGTCGGCGGGGTCGATCGGGCGCGACTCACCGACGCCTTCTGCCCGCAGTCTCCCGGCGCTGACGCCGGCCTTGGTCAGGTACTTGACCACCGCTTCGGCCCGTCCTTGGGAGAGCTTCAGGTTTTTCTTGGCATCTCCACGGGTGTCGGTGTGTCCTTCGACGCGCACGCGGGTCAGCTCGGGGTGGGCCTGGAGGGTCTTGCCGACCTCGTCGAGCAGGCTGAAGCTCTGGGGCCGAATCGTGGTCTTGCCAGTATCGAAGTAGATGCTGTCCCAGAACTCGAGCTTTTCGAGGGTGACGACCACGCGTGACTTGGCGGTGGGTTTGGGCGGGGGCTCGGCGGCGAGGGTCACGGTGAACGTCTGCGGGGGCCCATCCACGACGACGACGGCCAGGACCCCGCGGACGTACAGCGGGGCCTCGCCGGTAAGGGAGTACGTGCCGGCGCCCAGGCCGGCCGTTCCTTCCGGGCCGTGGTTCACGAACTCACCGAGAGTGGCGGTCGAACCTTCGATGAGCTTACCGGCGCCGTCGACCAAGCGGACGGTCACGTCGGTGATCGGGTCGACGCAGCCGTCGCCGTCTTCCCAGCCGTCCTTGTCCTCGGCCACCGCCGGGCAGGCGTCGGCACGGTCGAGCACGCCGTCACTGTCGTTGTCCGGGTCGGGGCAGCCGTCGTCGTCGCGCCAGGCGTCGAGGTCTTCGGCCTCTGCGGGGCAGGCGTCAACGCGATCGCGGAGTCCGTCGTGATCGCGGTCACGTACGAGCGGGGGCTCGTAGCCGGCGCCGAAAAGCACGCGGGCGTCGGGAGCACCGATGCCACGGGTAAGCCCGGTGCCCACGCCGGCGCGAAGCACGACGTTGGCCGGGAGCCGGTACCAGCCGCCGAGCATGACCTCGGAAGGGGAGCCGGCGGCGTCGCCAAACAGCTCGGCGAAGCCGAACAACGACGAGAGCTCCAGCGAGGCGCCGGCGTTTTCACCCAGCGTTCGGCTGGCTCCGGCGCGGACGGCGAGCTGGCTTCCCCAGGTCGCGTTTTCCATTTCCACTTCCGGCAACAGGCGCACGCCGAGATTCGCCGCGAACAACCACTCGCCCTGCTCGCGCGAGGCGGCGAAGCCGAACGTGGCGTCCAGGCCGTCGCTGCCGACCGGTGCGGTGTCACCGGCCACCGGGAGCGCCAGGCGGACGGTGGGCGACAGGCCGATCGGGGCGTCGTCCGGGTCCAGGACCGCAACGCGGACATCCACGGCAAGGTCGCCGATCAGCGCTTCGCCTTCCAGATTGGAACCCCAGGTGCCCAGGTAGATCGGGACATCCAGGCCAAGCCGCGTCCGGCCGAGGGTGTAGCTGGGCAGCAGATTGAGCGCGAGCAGGTCGGAGATGGCGACATCCTCGGTGCCGTCGGCGTACACCGCCACCAGCGGCCGGTTCACGTAGTGGAAAAGCACGCGTCCGGCGAACTGGCGATCGGGCGCGATGATGCCATCGTCGAGGCCGAACCCCGCCCGGCCGTCCACGCTGAGGTGGAAGACTTGGGCGTTGAGGTTGGGGATTTCCGCGGCAAACCCCGCGCCGGCGAGGAGCGCGATCATGCGCGCCGCCGACGGCGGGCGACGAGGGCCCCGGCCGCGATGCCGAGCCCTATGGCGCCGCTCTCGACGGGCGATCCGGAGCAGCCGCAGGCGCCGCCGTACCAGCCGGGCTCGCCTCCTTGGCCCAGCCCGTCGCCGTTCCGGTTCGGATCGGTATCGGAGGTGTCGACAACCGCGGTGTCGCTGGTGTCGGCCGTGTCGCTGCCGGTGTCAGCGGTATCGGAGGTGTCGCCGCCCGTGTCGCCGCCGGTGTCGGCGGTGTCGCTGCCCGTGTCGGCGGTGTCAGAGGTGTCGCCGCCCGTGTCGGCGGTGTCAGAGGTGTCGCCGCCGGTGTCGGCGGTGTCAGCGGTATCGGAGGTGTCGCCGCCCGTGTCGCCGCCGGTGTCGGCGGTGTCGCTGCCCGTGTCGGCGGTGTCGGCGGTGTCCGTGCTGGTGTCGGCGGTGTCCGTGCTGGTGTCGGCGGTGTCGCTGCCCGTGTCGGCAGTGTCGGCGGTGTCCGTGCTGGTGTCGGCAGTGTCCGTGCCGCTGTCGGCAGTGTCCCCGGTGTCGGAGCCGGTGTCGGCAGTGTCCCCAGTGTCGCCGCCTCCGGGGAACGAGCTCGGATCGTAGGGGTCGGTGCCCTCGGTCGTCTCGTCCTCGTCGGAGAAGCCGTCGTCGTCGCTGTCGTCGTCTCGCCAGTTGCCGTCGCCGTCGCCGTCGCCGTCGTCGGTGCCTTCGTCGATGTCGAGCAGGCCGTCGTCGTCGCTGTCGGTGTCAAGGTAGTCGGGGGTGCCGTCGCCATCGGTGTCGGTGCCGGCACTCCAGCCCTCGGTGTCGTTGTCGATGCCGTCGCCATCGGAGTCCAACGCGCCCATGTCGTCGCTGGGATCGTTGGGGTCGGTCTCGCCGGCGTCGATCATGCCGTCGCCGTCGATGTCCTCCGCCCCGTCGTCCAGCCCGCCACCGTCGGTGTCGGCAAGGGTCGGGTCGGTGGTGGTGGTCGGGTCCTCGTCGGCCACGAAGCTGCCGGCCGAGGTGTCGGTGTCGGCGTCCAGGTCGGCGTCGGTCAGCCCGAGCTCGGTACCGTCCAGGAGGCCGTCGCCATCGGTGTCATCGAGCAACGGGTCGGTGCCGTACACGTCCACCTCGTCGCCGTCGCCAAGCCCGTCGTCGTCGCTGTCGAAGTCGCCGGGGTCGGTCCCGAGCACGGATTCCTCCTCGGCGTCGAGCCCGTCGGCATCCCAGTCAGAGTCGGAGACCACGTCGGCCAGCGTGGGGGTGCCGGTGGTGCCGTCCCACCCCGCGATGTCCTTCTGGAAGGTGGCGGAATTCGCGGAGGTGCCGAAGATGAGGCCCGTCTCGGTGATCGAAGAGAACGTGGTGTAGGTCGCGAGATCGGCTCGCGACATGGTCCAATCGACGTAGTAGTCACTGCCGGTAGAGCACACGGTCGCGCCGACGGCGCTGTAGGTGGCGTTGGTCGTACTGGAATACGCCACCAACACGGCCTCCGCAGAGTCGGCGGTGATGTCCGCCTCCTGCGTGGTGTTCTCGTACAGCGTGACGGAATCGTCCTTTCCGTCGACGAAAAGCATGTACTCGAAGCTGGTCAGCTCCCAGTTGGTCTCGAAGGCCACCCCCCACCCGAAGCTCCGCCATGAGCCGCCACTGGTCGGATCGTCGTGCAAACGCACGCGAAAGTACACGTCCGTCGCATCTTCGTACCACCAGGCCGCAGCGTCAGCCCCGTCTCCGACGATGTCCCACCAGTCGTTCCCCGAAACGTCGCCGCAGGGGTCAGTGAGAGGTGCGCCGCCGAGGTCGACGGCATCCCAGTCGGTGGAGGCAGGCCAGGCGAAAGCGTGGCCGATGAGAAAGAGCAGGGTCATGCCTGTGCGTACGTACGTGGATGCCGGACGGTGACAAGGTGTTTCCGCGTATGGGGTGGGTGCTACCGACCGCTCCCGGGTTCACGCCGTCTCGCCAAAACGCCTGCGAGGACCAACCCGACGACGCCGGCTCCGCCGCCCCCGCCGCCGGTCCCGCTCTCACATCCGCAGCCGCCCGGCTCGCCCATCCATTCGCCCGCGTTGTAGGCCGGGCCTCCGGTGTCGGCGGAGTCGCTGGCCGTGTCGCCGGTGTCGGCCGTGTCGGCCGAATCTCCGGTGTCCAAGCCGCCGGTGTCCGCGGTGTCGATGGCGCCTTCTGCGGAGTAGTCGACCCGCACCTCGTCCACCTCGGCGCGGCCGACGCCGACGATCGAGATGCCCTCGAAGTCGGTGAGCGCGCAGCTCTGGGTCGGGCCACCATTCCACGAGGCAAGGACTTCGGTGCCATCCCAGGTCATGCTCAGCCCGCCCCAGGTGCCGGGCTCGGGTTGCGTGGTGACCCGGCCGATCACCGTAAGGCCGTCGTCCATCGCAGCGACGAACACGGTGAGATCGACACCATTGCGCACCAGGGCGGCGGTGCCGAAGCCGCCGTCAGACCACGCCGCCTGGTTCATCACCAGCGCAGGCCGGACATCGCTGCTGTCGTCGGCGAAGTTGCTGTCGTCGGCGCTCGACGCGAAGCCCACGCTGTCCAGCATGGTGTAGACCGCTTCGAAGCCAAGGAGCCCATCGGTCACGTCGAGCCCGCTCAACCGAGTGGAGTCGGGGGAAAGCTCGGCGTCGCGAGTGAAGGTGAGTCCGTCGGCGCTCGACGCGGAGCCGGACGCGCCGGTGGTGGGCACGCCGTACCAGAGCTGCCACAGGCCGTCGCCGTCAAAGAGCATGGCCGGGTGGCCGAGTCCGGCGGCGTCGAAGCCGGGGCCCGGTGCCAGGGCGACCGTCGGGAAGTCGAAGGACACGCCATCGTCGGACTGGGTACGCCAGATCGAGCCCCCATCGGCATAGTAGAGCACCAGGGAGGTGGCCTCCACGATGGCCGTCGGCTCGCTGGCGCCGGGGAGGGAGAAGCCCTCCACGCGGGTCCAGGTCGCCAGGTCGGTCGAGCGCGCGGCGTGGACGGCGGGTGCTCCGGAGCCATCGGCGGCCCCGTAGAACATCCACCACTCTCCTGCGAACTGGACCACATCGGGGTGACGGATGCCGCCCACCTCGTCGATCATCGGGGTCAAAAGCGCGGCCGCGTCAGGCACCATCAGCAGCTCGGCCGCCGCGAAGGGCACGGCGCCGGTCCCGAAGGCGATGCTGCGCGTCCCGGTGTAGTCCACGCTCAGCCTGCAGGCGTCGGACAGTTGCACCTCGAAGCGGTCGCCGGTCGCGAGGCGGACGCGCGCGGTGAGCTCGAAGGTGAGCACCTCACCAAGGTCCAGGTCGCCAGCCGTGTCCTCCAGTACGAGCACACCGCCGTCGACGTTGCCGCCGATCCAATCCCCGCCATCGGTGGCGAAGGAGCTCGCAGAAGACCCAGCAATGGCGACCGAAGCGAGAAGGAGCATGGGCGCGCATCGGTCAGCGGGGGGGAAACTTGAGCGGGGAGAGCGCTGGGGGCTGATCATCCCCTTCGCCGCCCAGCCCCTACCCCCGCACCAAAACCCCTTGCGTCGCCCTCAAAAGCGCATGGTGCACGGCATGCCCGCCTCGCGACGCAGTCAGCTTCACCCGCGGCCGCCCCGTCACCAGCGCCAGATCGCCGAGCGCGTCCAGCGCCTTGTGCCGCACCACCTCATCCGCCGCGCGCTGCCCTCCGGGGTTCATCACGCCGGCGTCGTCGAAGACCAACGTGTTGTCGAGGCTGACGCCGCGCATCATGCCCGCAGCGCGAAAACGTTCGGCGTCGGCGTGGAAACCGAAGGTGCGCGCCCACGCGAGCTCCGCGCCGAAACGGGCGATCGGATCCCCAGTCCAGCGCTGGGCGCCGATGAGCGCGTGCGAGAATTGTACAGATATGTCGAGGCTCAATGCCGGCGCCGGCTCGAGCATCGCAAACGCGGTCGGGGTCTCGACCCGCACCGGCTCTGACACACTCCACCACCGCACCGCCGCTCCTTGTGCCGTGCGCCCTGCCGTCGCGAGCGCGCCCAGCCACGTGAGGGCCGCGCCATCGAGGATGGGAAGCTCGTCGCCATCGAGCTCCACCCGCAAATTGTCGATGCCCGCCGCCATTGTCGCGGCGAGGAGGTGCTCTACCAGCACGACGCGCACGCCGCCCGCTGCAAGCGTCGTGGCCAGCGTCGTGTCTTCAACATGCGCGATCGTCGCTGCCAGCTCGACGCCATCGACCACAAAGACCACTCCGCTGTCTGGAAGACCCGGCAAGAGGCGGGCGCGACGGACGCCTCCGCTGCGCAGCGCAGTCCCGGCGACTTCGATCGGCCGGGCCACAGTTGCCTGCTCGGTCATTTCTCGGAGCGCCCCGGCAGCCCACCCACGGTGTCGCCAACTGCGACCCCGTGCTCGGCAAACCACCCCTTTTTGGCCTCGACGACGAACATTGCGGGCTGATTCGAGGGGGTCAGGGTGGTGTCCAGCGGCACGAGGTCGGCCATCGCCACGATGACCCCTTTGACGTCGCAGAAAACGATGGAGAGCGCGGTGGGCGTGTCTTTCATCCAGAAAAAGCGTGCTGAGGCCTCGGGATAGGCAAAGACCATCCCTTCGTCGGCGGCCAGATCGGTCACCCCCATCAGCCCGGCCGCGCGCTCTTTGGGCGTGTCCGCTACTCGCGCATGCAGCACGTGAGCGCCGAAGCGGAGCTCGATCCTCTCCAGGTCATGCGCACCCGCGCACCCAATCATCAAAAGCGCCGTCATCGTCCGAAAAGTCCCTTGCCGCTGAACCCAACCACGGCCGCACCGCCGCTGGTCAGCACGCGCCCTTGGGGTGTCCTCTGCAAAAGCCCCTCGCGAATCAGGAAGGGCTCGTACACTTCCTCGATGGTGTCCTGCTCTTCCCCGATGGCGGCCGCGAGGTTGCCGAGCCCGACCGGACCGCCGTCAAAGCGAAAGGCGATGCTGTGCAGGATGCGACGGTCCATCGCGTCGAGCCCGCGTTGGTCGACCTCCAGCCGCTCCAGCGCGTGGCGGGTGAGCGCCATGGTGATCTGCCCGCCCGACTCGATCTGGGCGAAGTCGCGGAGCCGTCGCAACAACCGGTTGGCGATGCGCGGCGTGCCCCGGGAGCGACAAGACAGCTCGGTGGCGGCGTCGTCGTCGATCTCAAGGCCCATGCGTTCGGCGCTGCGTAGGGCGATGCGCTTGAGTTCCTCTGGCGTGTAGAAGTCGAGCACCGCGGCGATGCCGAATCGGGCGCGCAACGGACTGGTGAGCATGCCCGAGCGGGTGGTGGCGCCGATGAGAGTGAAGCGCTGGAGCGGGATTCGGACGCTCGACGCGCCGGGCCCCGAGCCCATCACGATGTCGAGGTGAAAGTCTTCCATCGCCGGATACAGAATTTCTTCCACGGCGCGATTCAGCCGATGGATTTCGTCGATGAAAAGCACGTCGCGGGGGCCGAGGTTGGTGAGAATCGCCGCGAGGTCGCCGCCCCGCTCCAGCGTGGGCCCAGCGGCGGTGCGCATCGTGACGCCAAGTTCTTCGGCAATGATGTTGGCCAACGAGGTCTTGCCCAGGCCCGGGGGCCCGCTGAGGAGCACGTGATCGAGCGCTTCGCCCCGCTGGATCGCCGCTCGCACGTAGATGCGGAGGTTCTCCTTGATGCGCTCCTGGCCGATGTACTCGTCCAGCCGACGCGGTCGGAGGGCCGGGTCCGGCGCTTCGAGCTCGGTGGGGTCGACAAAGCGGGTCACCCCGGCGACATATCCCGACGGGGGCTATGCTTACCCGTGCCCCACGACAAGCCCACCCCTTCTCCGGCCCTGGCCGATCGCCTTCACACCGAAGCAGCCGTGCGCGCCGCGCAAGCGGCGGCCGCCGGTGCCCTGCGCGGGGTGGAGGGCGCTGCCCACGCGGCCCTCGACGGCGTCGAGCGGGTGCTTTTCGGGAAGGTGGGTGGCGCGGAGGAAGCGGTGCGGGACCTTGAAGGGGAAAGCGCGTTGGACCGCGCGCGGCGCCACTACGGGGGCGCGCCTGCCGAAAGGGGTCCTGTCGACCCAACGGAAGACCCCGTGGCCCGCGCCCAGAAACAACTCGACGAGCTCAAACGGCTGAGGGCGGAGCCCGAGGACGACGATCGCACCCCCGTTCGCGCCAAGACGCTCTGATCGGCACCCACGTGACGCTTCCTCCCCTCTCGCTCTACGGCGAGGCGCGCTGGCCCGAGCTGGTGGAGCGCGTGCTGGCTCGTTCGTGGCACGTCGTCGCTTCGGCCGATGAGGTTCCGGAAGGGGCGCTCTTGGCCCGCGCGCTGCTTCCTGGGGTGCTCGACGAGCCGCTCCTGCTCGGTCGGGTGGACGGCGAGGTGCACGGCTGGTCGGGGGTTTGCACCCACCGCGCCGCCGTTTTGGAGCCGCACGGGGAGGGCGCGCGGTGTCCGTACCATGGGCGCCGGTTCAATCGCGGCGGGCGTTGCCTGACCGCGCCCGGCTTTGAGCGGCCGGGCGAGGACGACCACTTGCGGCCCGTCGCCGTCGCGACGCTCGGGTCGTTGATTTTCGCGTCGATCGCCCCTGCGATGCCGTTCGCATCGCTTTTTCCGGAGCAGCGCCTCGCGTGGTTGCCGCCGCTTCCAGCCCTCCCGGACCCCCTCGGAGAAGCGAGCTTCGAGGTCGACGCGCACTTCCTCCTCTACGTCGAGAACTACCTCGAAGGGCTCCACGTTCCCTTCGTGCACCCCGGCTTGAGCGCTGCGCTGGACCTCGGCGACTACCGGGTTGAGCCGGCCGGCTGGTCAAGCCTACAGCTCGGCGTTGGTCGCGAAGAGGAGCCGACGCTCGCTGCGCCAGAGGGGCCGATCGCGGCCGCTTGGGTGGGGCTTTTCTGCACCACGATGCTCAACCATTACCCGTGGGGGCTGTCGGTCAACATCGTGGAGCCGCTCGGCCCGGGACGGACGCGGATCCGGTACCGCCGCTGGGTGCGCGACGCGACGCTGCTGGAAGCGGGAGCGGGGGCCGGCCTGGAGCAGGTGGAGCGCGAGGACGGCGCCATCGTCGCCTGTGTGCAGCGCGGGGCGCGGAGTCGGCTGGCGCGGCCCGGGCAGTACGCGCCGAAGTGGGAGGACGGCCTGCGGCACTTTCATCAGCGGTTGGCGGAGCTGCTGGAAACGCGACCCCCCTCCGCGTGAAGGCCGGAAAGCGAAGCTAGGAGGCTGGAGGGAACGACGCGGTGGGGGAGAGGGCGGCGAGCGCTTTCTCCCTTTGGCACGATCTATGGTGGCTTCGGTGGGACTTGAACCTACGACACCGCGGTTATGAACCGCGTGCTCTAACCAACTGAGCTACGAAGCCGGCGGGCCGCCTTCTATACGAAGCGCCCGGCTGCGGCAAGGCTCAACCGAGGTAGCCCAAGCGACGGAGGGCGTCCGGGAGCGGAACGCGCTGGTGAGCGCACTCCACGAGGGCAAGGTTCAGTTGGGACCGCGTGATCAGGCCAAGCTCGACGTAGAGCATGCCAATCGTGCGGCGACGAAGAGAGTGTGAGTGCTGGCGGGACATCGGAGGCTCTCGGTACACCAACCCGATCGGCACCGGCCGCGCAAAGGATGAGTCCGACCCACCACGCAGCGCCGTGGCCAACTCAAGTCTGGGCGCGCGGTCCGCCGTGGCGCAACATTTCGCCTTCCGCTAGGAACACCACCATTTCGGCGATGTTGCACGCGTGATCGGAGATGCGTTCAAGGTGTCGCGACACACTTGCCCAGGCCAGGGTGCGTTCGAGCTGGTCGGGGTGATCCTTGGCCAGCTGAATCAGCCGCCGCAGATGCTGGTTGTGGAGCGTGTCGATGGCGTGGTCCGCGGTGATGACCGCGCGAGCCTCGGCGCCATTCTTGTCGCCGAGCGCGCGCATCACGCGCTCCACGTTGGCAACCACCGCCGCGGCGATCTCCACGCACTCAGGCTGAACCTCGATGCCAACGCTGGTCGTCAGCTCGATCGAGCGCTCGGCCACGTGGCCGGCGAGGTCCCCCATGCGCTCCATGTCGACCACACTTTTGAGCGCGGTCATCACCAAACGAAGGTCTTCTCCGACCGGGGCGCGTCGGGCCAAGAGCGTGACACATTCGTAGTCGAGTTCGACTTCCGCACGGTCAAGCTCACCATCTACCTGCATCACGTTGCGGGCAAGGGCTGGGTTACGCTCAAGCAGGGCCCGCGAACCATCCCGCACCATGTGCTCCGCGCGCGCCCCGACCCGGGCCAGTCCGGTCGCAATCGCCTGAACCTCGCGTTCGTACTGGGCATCGAGATGCGGTGTCTGCATCCCGACAATGTACTTCAGTCCTCGAGGCGACGCAGCCCCAGCGCCATCAACAGCGCCTGCGCCATCAGCATTCCCGTCGAGAAGACCAGCGGCGTGAGCGATTCGCCGACACCCTGAAGGACGACGAGGCCCAGCCCCGATTCGGCGATCCACTCGGGGTGTTGGGGCACGTTGACCGCCACCGCGATCAGGTCCACCGCCACCCCGCCGATACCGGCGAAGAGTACGCCTGCCCCGAGGGCAAGCAGGTACCCGAGGCGGCCGGGCCCCGGCGCCCAGGCGAACCGCGCCGCGTTGACCACCCCCAAAAGGCCGAAGACCAGAATCACCAACATCGGAAAGCCGCCCATCATGAAGTAGATCATCGAGAACCTCCGACGGGGTCAACCAACCAGGCCGGCCCCCGTGACGCAGATTTTCAAGAAAAAAAATTCAACGGCGGCGTGCGTCACGCGGCCCGCGCTCGTTCGTTGCGCGGGGCATGAGGCAGGCATGAGCGCGAGCGACCCCGTCATCGACCTGGCCGCCCTTCGGCGACTGGATGCCGAAACGGTGGATATCGTCGTGACCGAGTATGCTCCGCGGCTCAACGCCTTCCTCCGTCGACTCGGCGCCAGCGCGTCGATCGCCGAGGAGTTGGTGCAGGAGACGCTGGTGCGACTGGTGCAAGCTGCGCCCCGATTGCGAGAGGACACGCGCCTGGGCGCGTGGGTTTTTACCGTCGCCCGGAACCTGTGGCGCTCTCACCGGCGCTGGGCTTGGCTCGACGGGACGCGCCTCCTGGCGCTGGCGGGAGCGCCCCGCCCACGCGCCGAGACGCCGGCCGACAGCCTGGACGCCTCCCGTGCCCAGGCGCGGCTGAGCATCGCCATCGCCGCGCTGCCCGAGCCGCAGCGGGAGGTCTTCTTGCTGGTGGTGGGCGAGGGCCTCGATCCCATCGACGTCGCCACCATCCTGGGGCTCAGTCCCGACGCCACCCGCCAACGACTCGCCCGCGCTCGCCGCACCCTTGAGGAGGCTCTCGCATGACACCTGAATCCTTGCCGCCGCTCCCCCTGGAACCGGCAGCCCTGGCCCGCATCCGGACTGCGGTTCGAGCGGCTGCACGCAGGGGTCGGGCGCGGCTTGCGGAAGGCGCGATCCACGCTGGGTTTGCGCTCGGTGCCGTCGGTTGGGCGCTGGCGGCGGTCCTTTCCTGAGCTACGGCGCGGGGGCGACGGCCGGCTCAACCAGCTCGGGCGCGCGTGCCGGCATCTCGGCCGGCGCCACTTCGGCCCCCTCGCCCAGGATCACCTTCATGGCGCACGCGGTCATGATCGGCTCGGCCTTCTGCCCGATGATCTCGGGATTCTCGGTCGAGAGCTTCATCAGTTCGGTGGCGGTGTATTCCTTGAGCAGCCCGTCGGCGCCACATTCGCACATCGCGGTCATCTGCTCCGGGGTGATTTCCGGCGTGCGCTCGGCCGCGCAGGAGTCGATGAAGCTCTGGCGGAAGGACTTGTCGAAGCCTTGCTTGAAGCCTTCGGTGAAGCCCGAACAGGCCAGGACGGGAAGGCCGAGGACGCCGACGAGGACCACGCGAAGAGGGGACATGAGAACCCTGGGAGTTCCTTTTGTTAACCCGCTCGATCCGGGGGGCCGGTAGGCTCGTAGAGCGTGGATTACTCCTCCGCGAGGTACACTTCGGCCATGCTCATCTTCCTGTTCGCGTGTACGGCCGGCGATACCGATACGGCCACTGCCGAAGGCTCCGACGATACGGCCGACACCGCGGCCGTCGGCGAAGCGCCGGTGATCGCCGCGCTGGAGGTCATCTGGGACGAACTCTCTCCCGGCGTCTTTCAGATGCACGCCGACGCGACCGTGTCCGACGTCGAGGGCGATCTCGTCGACGGGGTCGCGAAATTCGACGTGGCGACCGATGCCGGCCAGCCGGTGGGCTTCGAGTACATGATCCGGGCGTGTGCGGACGTCAGCGGCGCCTGTTGGACCGCTCCCACCCTGATCATCGAGATTCCCGATGTGATCACCAGCAACGACTACACCGTCGAGCTCTGGGTGATCGATGCGGCGGGGAACGCATCCGCGGGCATGACGGGGTTTTTGGAAGGGGGTTGACGGGGCCCGGGGGCGCGGTGATCGGGTGTTGTGCTCGGCCCCCTTCGGAGATAGCCGGTCCGCGAAGTTGGAGTGCCGACGCGGCTGAGTCTATTCGCGGGCATTGCCCTTCTCTTCGGCTGTGTGGGGTTGTTTGGTGGCACCGAGGGCGCCACCGCTGCTGACCTCGTCCAGCGCCCCGAGCGAGGCGAGCACCCGGCACGTCGGCTTGCCATCTTGCCATCTTGCTCCCGCCGGTAGCTCTCGACGGGCTGGGCGTACTCGGCGCGACGAGCGGATGTCGAAGGCCGCGCATTGGCCGACATCCGGCGGACTGGGAGCGTGCCGCCGAGCGGCGGTAACCCTCGGGCGAACCCGCGGTAGCGCGCCGGCTAGTTGCCGGCGTACGCAGCGGGCGTGAGTTCGAACCTGGATCAACCTCCCCTTTCAGTCCCTTCCGCGGAAGAACGTCGGGATGTCGTAGTCTTCGCTGCGCAAGGTGTCAAAGCCGCTGCTCATGCCGCGGCCGCCGCCGCGAGACGGCGAGGTGTTGGCGTTGACGGCCTTGGCGATGCGCACTTCGGCGGGGATCGGGGGCGCGCCGCGCTGGCGGGCTTCCTGGAATCCCGTCGCGACCACGGTCACACGGACCTCGTCGCCCATGGTCTCGTCGATGACCAGCCCGAAGATGACGTTTTCGTCTTCGGCGGTCTCTTCCGCGACCATCTGTGCGGCCTCGTTGACTTCGTAGAGCGACAGGCTCGGCCCGCCGGTGAAGTTCAGAAGCACGCTGGTCGCCCCTGAAATACTGAGATCGTCGAGCAACGGCGAGCTGATCGCGCGTTGCGCCGCATCGACCGCGCGGTGCTGGCCGGAGCCTTTGCCGACGCCCATCAGCGCCCGACCCTTGTTGGCCATGATGGTGCGCACGTCGGCGAAGTCGACGTTGATGACACCCTGGTCATTGATGAGGTCGCTGATGCCCTTGACCGCCTGGAACAGGACGTCGTCGGCCATGCCGAACGCTTCGGTCATCAGGGTGCGCTCGGTGCTCATCGCGAGGAGGCGCTGGTTGGGGATGCTGATGAGCGTGTCGACGTGCTGCATCATGGCTTCCATGCCCTCTTCGGCCTGGCGACGGCGCCGACGGCCTTCGAAGGCGAAGGGGCGGGTGATGACGGCGACGGTGAGGGCGCCGAGCTCGCGGGCGACCTCGCAGACGACGGGTGCGGCGCCGGTGCCGGTGCCGCCGCCCATGCCGGCGGTGACAAAGACCATGTCGGCGCCCGCGAGCAGCTCGGCGATCCGGTCCCGATCTTCGAGCGCGCCTTCACGGCCCACTTCGGGGTCGGCACCGGCGCCAAGGCCCTTGGTGAGCTGGGCGCCAAGCTGGAAGCGACGGGGCGCCAGCGAGCGCTTGAGGTCCTGGGCATCGGTGTTCATCGCGATGAACTCCACGCCGTGAAGCCCGGCCCGGACCATGTGGTTGACGGCGTTGCCGCCGCCGCCGCCGACGCCGACCACCTTGATGCGCGCGCCTACGAGTTCGTTTTCAACAATGTCGATCATGGCAACCTCTGCGGGGATTTGTCCGGCCTGCATGCCGGGGAGGGAGAGCGGGGAGAGAGAGACGGAGGGAGAAGCGGGGGAAACTACAGGGGAGTGACGACCGCGACGCGGTCGGAGGCGAGGTCTACGCGATGGGGGGTGCGCAGGTCGAGACCGCGGGCGGTCAGCATGCTGAGGCGAGCGACTCGTTCGTTGCCGGTGAAGCCGACAAGAACCTCGCCACCGTTGCGAAGATACAGGGTGTACCCCGTCTTTGCGTCGAAGTGCAGCGCGGAGATATCGGCTTCCGCCAAGCCGCCCTGGGCCTGCGCCGCGGCCAGCCAATCCAGGCCCGCCCGCACCAACCGCCGGGAGAGCTCGGGCTGCGCGGTGAGCAAGGCGGGATCGAGTCCAGAGAGGATCGGATGGTCTAGATCACCGCCGCTGGCGCGCGCAAAGAGCGTGCCTTCCTCGTCGACGAGGTAGAGCCCTTCGAGCTGGACCAGCGCCACGGGCGTACGCTCTACGACCTCGATGACCACGGCATTTGGGAAGCGGCGGCTGGCCGTCGCGCGCTTGACCCACGGGTGCCGTTCAACACCGGCGAGCGCGCCGCGCAGGTCCAGCAAAACCAGCGCTTCGCCCTCCGGGAGCCGCGCCAGGTGCCGAAGCTGCACGCCGTCGGCGCGATCGTTGCCGACGATGTCCAGGCGCTGGTACCGGAGCCACGGCGAGCCGACGGCCAGCCACCCCACCGCGCCGAGGAGCGCGAGGGTGCCGACGATGGCAGCGGTGATTCGGGCGTAGCGCAGCATGGAGGTGAGCCTGCAACCCGTTGGATACAGGATTGCGGTCCTCTTGACAAGCCAACAGCAGAACTTTTTTCGCTTTGCGGCATCGTAGGCCCGTGGTCATGGCCTTGCCGCGCTCGGAACGCTACGCAACGGGGGTGAGCCTCCCGCTGGTGCAACGCCTCCGCTCGCGCGATCGTGCCGCGTTCACCGAGCTGTGTCATGCCCATCGGGACCGGCTTTACGGCATCGCTTGGTCGGTGACTCGCGAGCGGCAGGAGGCCCTGGACATCCTCCAGGACACCCTCACCAGCGCGTGGCGCAGCATCGAGCAGCTGCAGGACGACACTGCACTTGGCGCGTGGCTGGGGCAGATCGCGCTCAATCACGCGCGGATGCGGCTCCGTAGCCGTCGGCGGAAGCCGGCTGAGGCGATGGACGACATCGACGCCTGGTACGACGATGGCGGCCACCGCCTGGAGCGCCACACCCGTTGGCCACGGGCCGACGACGCGCTGGAGCGGGCGCGGATGGCGCAACGCCTCGCCACCCTCGTCGAACGGCTGCCGGAGGACGCTAGGGAGCTGTGGGCGCTGGCCGACGTCGAGCAGCTGTCCATGCAGGAGATTTCGGCGATCGCCGGGCTGCACGTCGCCAATGTGAAGACGCGACTGCACCGCACACGGTTGCAGCTCCGCGAGTGGCTCGCAATCGAACTGAAGGGGGCACGATGACCTGTCGAGAACTCGCGGACCGCGTCGGGGTGTACCGGGCCGGGGAGCTTCCGGTGGCGGCGCGGGCGTCGCTCCTGTTCCATGCGTGGATGTGCCCCTGTTGTCGGGCGCTCTTGTCTACCTACGACGTGACCCTGGCCCTGAGCGTCGAACTGGCCGAGCAGCAGGTTCCCGAGGAGGTGGCGCGGGAGTTCGACCGGATGATCGAGCGGGCCATGGCCCCGGCGTCATAGAAACAGCCAGCGCTCCACGCGCAAAAGGGCCCGCTTCATGTCGAGCCCACCGGCGTACCCGACGAGGCTCCCGTCTTTTCCGATGACGCGATGGCAAGGAATGACGATCGCCACCGGATTGGCGCCGTTGGCCTGCCCCGAGCCTGGCGGGTTCACTGGCACCGTGAACCGGACCGCATCCCCAGCCCAATACCGCTGCAACTCCGACGCCAGCAGGTCGAAGGTGGGATGCATGCGCGGGTGACCGTGGACCTCGACCCGAGCGCGGCCGAGCTCGACGAGCGCGCCATCGTCATCGAGAACCGCAAGGTGCGGACCGACTGGAGAGGCGAGTTCACGTCGGAGGGGCTCGGTCAGTCTCGGTCCCTATCGCACTGCGATACGGCCCGGGGACGAGGTTGGGCGCTGTGAGTGAGCAGGTGATTGATGGCCGGTGGGAGCTGAATGAGCTCATCGGCACCGGCGGCGGTGGCCGCGTCTGGCGGGTGACCGACCGCGTTCGCGGAGGTCAGGCCGCACTCAAGCTCGTGCGCACCACCTCCAGCGCCCATCGGGCCCGCTTTCGTCGTGAGATCGCCGCGTTGCAGACGCTTCGCATCTCGGGCGTCGTCCAGCTGATTGACGAGGGCGAACACCTCGGCGAGCCCTACATCGTGATGGAGCTCCTGGACGGGACGCCGTTTCCCGGCGCATCGGGACGGCTGAGCTGGCTCGAGCTTCGCGAACCGACCCTCCGGCTCTTGGAGATTCTGGCGAACGTACACGCGACCGGCATCATCCACCGCGACCTGAAGCCGGCCAACATCATGGTGGATCGTGCGGGTCGGGTGGTGCTGCTCGACTTCGGCCTCGCGCGCGGGACCCCCGGGGACAGCTCGGTCACCCGCGACGGGGCGCTCATCGGCACGCCTCGCTACCTCGCCCCGGAACAGTTCCTCGGCCGTCGCGTCGATCCCCGCGCCGACCTCTTCGCGCTGGGCGTGATGCTCTACGACGCCCTGGCGGGAACGGGGCCGATGGATGCGGTGTCGATGGGCAGCCGGCTCACCACTGCGCACACGATCATCGTGCCGCCCTTGGCCGACACCGCATCCGACGTGCCCGCGGGGGTCGCGCGGGTGATCCAGGCGCTCTTGGCCCCGATGCCTGGGGAGCGGCCGGCTAGTGCGGCCGAGACGCGACGGATGCTCCTGGCGGAAGGCGGCACCCCCGAGGTCCGTGACCCGCTGCCGCTGCTCGCCGTGCACGATCTGCTCTCCCATGTCGTCGCCGAGGCGATGGCGGGTCGGGACGTCCACATTGCCGCCGAGTCTGGTGTCGGACGCACCCGGTTCGCTCGGGAGCTTGCCGTCCGCCTCGTCGCTGCCGGCCGAGCTGCGCTGATGACCCGTGCCGGCGCTCGGCCGCTCAGCTCTGTCCGGGCGCTGGTGCCCGACGAGGTCATGGCTGGCGGTCCCTCGGGCGTGGAGGAAGCGCTGCGCGGACTCCTGGCCGCCGGGGCGACGGTCATCGTCGACGCGAAAGATCAGCTGGATCCTTGGTCGCGGAAGGTCGTCGAGCGCCTGCGGGGCTGTGGCCACTTCGTCGTGTTGGGTGAACCGACTGCCTCGCTTCGGTTGGCGCTGTTTTCCCCCGACGCGCTGCGGGGCTGGTTTGGTGGCTTCAACCTGTTCTTTCACGTCCGCGAAGACGCCTCCAAACTCCTGGCCCATCGAACCGGCGGCAACGCGGTGCAGGTCGCGGCAGAGCTTGACGCGTGGACGCTGGCCGGACTCGCCACCCGCGAGGGGGACAAGTTCTTTCTCGATCGCGACGCCATCGATCAGCTGGAGGGCGGGCGCTTTCTGGGCGATCAAACCCAGAATGAAGCCCGTCGCCTCTCCGACGCGAGCGGCGAAGAGCTCCTCGCGTGGGTGGTGCTGGCCGACAACGCCACCGCGGAAATGCTCGCCACGGCCATGGGCGTGCCGGACTGGGAGGTGGAGGTCGGTCTCGGCGAGCTCGCGAAGGCTGGGGTCGCCGTTTTGGACCGGGAGGGCAGCTGGCGGGCCCGGGTGTCTCCCGCGGACATGTTCTCCTGGCCGGAAGAGCGTCTGGTCGACGTACACCGGCGCCTGGCCTCGGTTTTCCCCGCGGACAGCGCGGCTCGGCTCCAGCAGCTCTCCGCCGCGGGTGACGTGCCCGAAGCGCTGATGTGTGCGGCGGCGTGGGGGGAAAGGCTCCTCGGGGAGGGCCGCGCGGCGCATGCGGTCGCGGCGATGTTGCCGATTCTGGGTCGCGCCGGGCAGGACACGCCTGCGGCGCTGGTGGCCACTGGGGTGTCGCTGCTGGTGCGCGCGGCGCTGACGGACGGGACGGCGCGCACCATTGCGGCGACGGAAAGCGCGATCTCCCGCCTCCCGCCTGGCACGTCGGCCCACGCCCTTCAGTTGGTCCGCGCGTACGCCCGCGCCTTGGCCGGCGACCTCCGCGAGGCCGCCGCCGCCGTCGAACGGTGTTCGCCCTTCGCCGATGAGCTCGAGTTCTGGCGGCGGGCGCTCCTGGTGCGCGCGGCAGTCCGGCTGGGGCTGGCCGACCCGGAGGCCGTCATCAACGCGGCCGCAGCGGCGAAGTCGAATCCAGACGTGGCGAGGCCAGCGCGCGTACGAACAGGGACGGTACCGCGACGCCGTCCGACACCACCAGGATGCAGTCGCGACATCGACACATCCGGCCGCCCGGACCATCGCCCTCGGAAACCTCGCGGCGGCTCTTTTGGATTGTTTCGACTTCGAGGCAGCGGCGGTGGCCGCCGCCGAGTTGGAGGCGTTGGGGAGGACCCTGCGGCTGGCCCGCGCCGAGGCGCTCGGGTTCACCTACTGGTTGGTCGCCCGGTACCGGGGCGGCGACGTGGTCGAGCTTGACGATGAGGTGATGGCCGCCTCCCGCGCGGTCAGCAACGACAACCGGCACCTCACTCTTTGTCTGACCGCGGCGGCGCAGGCCTGGCGCGGAGGGGACCCGTTGGCGTTGGCGTGGGCGGACGAGGCCGCGGGCTCGAACTCCCAGCGCGCGGACTTGATCGCTTTCGTTCAGGCCTGCCGGTTGGCGCTTGGGGCGACCGACGTCGATCCCGAAGCCGTCGCCGGGGCCCTGAGCAGCGCACACCCGCGCCATCGCCTTCAAGTCTGCGCGCTGATGGCCTACGCCCGGCCCGAGACGCGCGGTCTCTGGCGTGACCGCGTCGGTCCGCGCGAACTCGACCTGCCCGGCTCGACGCGTCTCGAAATCCTCTCCCCGGATGAGTGCGCCCGAGTATTCGCGGGGCGCCCACCCTGGTAAAGTTGCGCACCTAGGAGCCTCCTCATGTTTACCCTGATTTTCCTCGCCAACCCCGCCGACGCCGAGATGCACGAAGGTGAGTACGGCGTCTTCGGTCGCGACTCCACCGGGAACAACGTGGCGGTCGTCTTCTCGGTCGGTTCCACCGGCGCCGGGATCGCGCCGAGCGGAACGGAGGTCGAGACCGTCTGCGGCTCGCCGTCGTTCAGTTGGCCGCGCGTCATCTCCACCAGCCCGGTCGTGACGTCGGACTGGCTTTTCCTGCCGGTGAAGGACACCTACGGCGGCTCCACGAACTGTGCCGCCGGGACGCCGGGTTGGCTTGCTGGCAGCACCAAGAACACGTTTAATGTCGCGCTGTGCACCAACGGCACGAACTGCCCGGCGGTGGTGGGCGCCGGTCCGTGGACCGCCCAGGTCAACGCCAACCCGATCTTGAGCTTGCAGCCCGGCCTTTACCACGTCACCGCGCACCAGACGGTAGGAGGGACGGCGAGCACCGGAAACGCCGACGTCTTCGTGCGGCCGACCGCCAACGGCAACGGCAAGGTCCGCCACCTCGAAACCTGTTGTTACGACGGCACTTTCCACTGGCCCAGGGTCAAACAGACCCATGGCGGCACCCAGTACGATCAGGTCAGCTGGCAATACAAGGTTGATGGTGTGAACAGCGCGCCGGCGGCGGTCACCTGCCCCGGCGGCACCACCCGCGTGGACTACAACTACATTGTTAACTGACCCCCTTCGGGGGGTTTCGTGCAGGTACTCGACAAGCGCGTCTACGTAGGACCCAACCTCTACGCCAACTTCAAGGTCATCCGCATGACCTTGGAGCTTGGTCCGTTGGAAGACGCGCCTTCGGCCGCCATCCCCGGTTTTGTCGACCGCCTGCTTTCGGCGGTCCCGTCGCTGGGCGAGCACGGATGCTCTTTCGGGGAGGCCGGCGGCTTCGTACGCCGGCTGCGTGAGGACGGGGGCACGTGGATGGGGCACGTGATGGAGCACGTCGCCATCGAATTGCAGAACCTCGCGGGTGCCCGGGTCAGCTTCGGAAAGACCCGCGGGAACGGTGTCGTAGGGCAGTACACCATGGTCTACGAGTACGAGGATTCGTGGGTGGGTGAGCGCGCGGGGCAGCTCGCGTTGCGCCTGCTGCACGCACTTCTGCCCGAGTCGCTTCGTGGAAACGCCGAGCCCGACCCGCTTTTCGACTTCGTCACCGAGCTGCACGCCCTGATTCGCGGCGCTGAAACCCGGGCGTTTGGACCGAGCACTGCTTCCTTGGTCCGTGCGGCCGAGGCGCGAGACATCCCTTGGGTGCGCCTGAGTTCAGGTTCGCTCGTACAATTCGGGCATGGCCACCGCCAGAAGCGCATCCAGGCCACCATCACCAGCGACACCCGGCACATCGCCGTGGACATCGCGGGCGACAAAGAACTCACCAATCGCATCCTCGGGGATCTCGGCCTCCCGGTCCCGAAGCAGGAGCAGGTGACCGAGGTGGAGGACGCGGTGGAGGCCGCCGTCAGCATCGGCTACCCCGTCGTCGTCAAGCCGCTGGACGCGAACCATGGGCGTGGCGTGTCGATCGGGCTCACCACGCCCGAGCAGGTTCGGGTGGCCTTCGCTGGCGCGTTCGAGCACTCCAACACCGTGCTGGTCGAGAGCTTCATCCAGGGTTTTGATCACCGGATGCTGGTCGTCAACGGCGAGCTTGTCGCGGTTTCCAAACGTGTGCCCGGCCACGTCGTCGGCGACGGCGAGCGCGACATCACCGCGCTGGTAGTGGCGGTCAACCGCGACCCCCGCCGCGGCATCGGCCATGAGAAGGAGCTGACGCGGATCGAGCTTGACGAGCAGGCAATGCGGATTTTGGAAAAGTCCGGGCACACGGTCGCGACGGTGCTCCCACCCGGGGAGCGCTTCTATTTGCGCAGCACGGCGAACCTGTCGACGGGCGGAACGGCCATCGATCAGACCGATGTCTGCCACCCCGACAACCGCGAAATGGCCATTCGCGGTGCGGCCGCGGTCGGCCTGGACGTCTGCGGCGTCGATTTTCTTTCTCTTGACATCTCGCGAAGCTGGAAGGATGTGGGGGGCGGCATCTGCGAGGTCAACGCCGCGCCGGGCTTCCGCATGCACGTGTACCCGAGTGAGGGAAAGAGTAGGGATGTGGCAGGTAAGGTGCTCGATATGCTCTTCCCCGCCGGCAGCAAAAGCCGCATTCCAATCGCGGCCGTGACCGGGACCAACGGCAAGACGACCACCACCCGCATGCTCGCCCACATTCACAAGCTCCGGGGCGAGACGGTGGGCATGACGACCACGGACGGCGTGTACATCGACGGCCGGCTGACAGTCTCTGGCGACATGACCGGCCCGGTCGCTTCTCGCATGGTGCTCACCGATCCGCACGTCACCGTCGCGGTTCTGGAGACGGCCCGTGGGGGGCTGCTCCGCGCCGGGCTGGGGTACCGCCATCCTGACGTCGCCGCTTGTCTCAACGTCGCGGCCGATCACCTTGGGCTCGGCGGCGTCCACACCCTGGAGCAGCTTGCCGAGGTCAAGCGCATCCCGATTGAAGTGGCTCGCGACACTATCGTGCTCAACGCCGACGATCCGCACTGCCTCCGGATGGCGGAGACTTCCGTCGCCAAGACGATCTGCTGGGTGACGATGCGCGCCGACAATGCGCTGGTGCGCGAACACATCCGCGCTGGCGGGCGCGCGGTGGCGCTGGAAGCCGGCCTCAACGGCCAGATGATCGCGATCTACGACAACGGTGCCCACATGCCGCTTTTGTGGACCCACCTGATCCCCGCCACGCTGGAGGGCAAAGCGCTCCACAACGTACAGAACGCGATGTTTGCCGCCGCGATGGCGTGGTCGATGGATGTGCGCTTGGAGGACATCCGCCACGGCCTGCGCACCTTCGACACCACGTTCTTTCAGGCGCCCGGGCGCGGAAACGTCTACGAACAACTCGGCTTCAAGGTCATCCTCGACTACGGCCACAACCCGGCCGCCATCGACGCGATGTGCTCTTTGGTGGACCGCCTGGCCGCCGACAACGGGCTGCGCCCAGGAGGAAAACGCATCATCGTCGCGAGCGCCCCGGGCGATCGTCGGGATGAGGACGTATTTGGTATCGCCCGTCGTATCTCATCGAGCTTCGATATCTTCGTGTGCAAGGCCGACGATGACCGTCGCGGCCGGGCCGAGGGTGAGATCACCGGCATGTTGGAGGCGGAGCTGCTCCGGAACGGCGTCCGCAGCGAGCAGATCGTGCGGTTCGAGTCCGAGGTGGAGGCCATCGACCATGCGCTCGGCCGCGCCGCGCCAGGGGACATCGTGTTGGTCTTCGGCGACGAGATCAGCCGCTCGTGGAAGCAGATCATCTACTTTGGCGGCCGGCGTCCGGCTGAGGCAACCGCGGTAGCCGTCGCGCCTGCCTACGCGGCGGCAGCGCCGACTCCGGCCGAAGCGAGGCCGCGTCCCAAGGCCGAGGTCCACCTGTCCGCGAGCGACGAGCGCGCCGCGCACGGGCACGTGCAGTTGCCGATCTTGCCCATCGAACCTTCGCCCAATGCGGGTTTTGTGCGCGATGAACGCGGCGTGCGGCCGGCGCTGGATGAGGGTGGGGACTAAGTTGCCCATCCCGTCGCGACGCCTGTTGTGCGCGCTGCGGCTGGGCGGGCGGGGAGAGGCGGCCGGCGGCCGGGTTATTCAACCCCGATGAGCCCCGTCAAGAACGCCCGCGGCACCCGAGACCTTTTGCCCGCCCAGATGCACGCCCGCTTGCACGTGATCGGCGTCATCCGCGAGGTCTTCGCCCGCTACGGGTTCGAGCCGCTCGAGACCCCAGCCTTCGAAAACGTCGAGACGCTCACCGGGAAATACGGCGACGAAGGCGAAAAGCTCATCTTCCGCATCCTTGAGCGGGGCGAAGGCGGGCGAGAGGGCAAGGCCGACCTCGCGTTGCGATACGACCTGACCGTGCCCCTGGCACGGGTTGTCGCGCAGAACGCGGCGTTGCCCATGCCCTTCAAGCGCTACCAGGTGCAGCCGGTGTGGCGGGCGGATCGGCCCCAGCGGGGGCGATTCCGCGAGTTTTACCAGTGCGACGCTGACATTGTCGGCATCAACTCCCGCGTGGCCGATGCCGAGTGCCTGGCGGTGGCCAGCGACGCCCTTTGCGCGTTGGGATTCAAGGACTTCGAGCTGAAGCTCAACCACCGCGCCCTGCTCAGCGCGATCGTCGCCGCGGCGGGCGCGGCCGCTCGCGAGGGCGAGGTGCTCGTCGCCGTCGACAAGCTCGACAAGATCGGCATCGAAGGGGTGAGCAAAGAGCTGAGCGCCCGTGGCTTCGAGGACGCGGTGGTCGCCCGCCTCTGGGAAATCCTCGCCGCGCCGGGCGATCTGGCTGCGGTCGAAGCGGCGGCTGGCGAAGCCGCCGCGGGCCCTGCGGCCGAGCTGCGACAGGTGCTGGCCCACGCCGCGGCGATGGGCGCCAAGAACGTCGTCTTCGACGCGACGTTGGCGCGCGGTCTCGGGTACTACACCGGCCCCGTTTTCGAGGCAGTGATCACCGACGGCGGCGTCGGCTCGGTCTCCGGCGGGGGTCGATACGACGGGCTGGTGGGCATGTTCAGCGGCCGCAGCGTGCCGGCCGTGGGCATCTCGCTGGGTCTGGAACGGCTCCTGGTGGTCATGGAAGAGCGCGGCATGCTTCCTAGCTCGGGCACGCGGACGCGCGTCCTGGTGACGCGATTCTCCCATGAGCTCGATGGTGCCTCGCTACGAGTGGCCACCGAGCTGCGGGCGGCGGGGGTCGAGGCGGAGGTGTGGTTGGGCGAGCCGGGCGCCCTCGGGAAACAGTTCAAATATGCCGCAGGGCGCGGGATTCCGTACGCCGTGGTGCTCGGCCCGGACGAGGTCGACGCCGGCGTGGTGGCCCTGAAGGACCTTCGTGACAGCCAGCAGCGAGCCGTGCCCCGCAGCGAGCTGGCCGCCGCCGTCCGTGGCTGACGCCAAGGACCCGCTGCAAGGGCGCGCGGACGCGGCGATCGCGGCGGCTTCGGTCCTCCGCGACGACGTGTTCATCGGCAAAGTAGCGCTGGTGACCGGGGGTGGAACCGGTATCGGTGTCGCGACGGCACGCCAGCTTGGACGGATGGGGGCCCAGGTGGCCATTGCCTCCCGGAGGGACAGCAACATCGCCCCGGCGGCGAAGGGGCTCTCCGAGGAGCTGGGGCGCGAGGTGCTCGGCGTGGTGTGCGACGTGCGCGATCGCGACGCGATCGATCGACTGGTGGCCGCCACCCTCGGTCGTTTCGGACGCATAGACCTGCTGGTGAACAACGGAGGGGGCCAGTTCTTTTCCCCCGCTGAGGCCATCACGCCCCGTGGGTGGGATGCGGTGGTTGCCACCAACCTGACCGGGCAGTGGGGGGTCACCCAGGCGGTCGCGAAAGCGTGGATGTTGGACCACGGCGGCGCGATCTGCAACGTCACGATGTTGTCCCGGCGGGGCTTTCCGGGGATGGCCCACAGCGTCGCCGCGCGCGCGGGCGTCGAGGCCTTGTCGCGAACCTTGGCGGTGGAGTGGGCGGGCCGCGGGGTGCGCGTCAACTGCGTGGCACCCGGCCTGGTCGCCAGCTCGGGCTTTCGCAACTACCCGGCGGGCGTGGTGGACCTCCAGGACTTCCAGCGGCGGGTGCCGATGAAACGTTTCGCGACGGCCGAGGAGATCGCCGCCGGCATCGCGTTCTTGCTGTCGCCAGCGGCGGCGTTTGTCACCGGGCAGGTGCTGACCATGGACGGGGGGCAGTCGCTCTGGGGCGACATCTGGCCGATTCCCGAGGCGGAGGAAGAGGCGGAGGTGGTCTTGCCGCGGGAGTGGTGGGAGGGGTAAGGGCCCGATCAACGCCTCATCCTTGCTCGACCGCCGCCCGCAGCCGCGCCGTGGTGTCCTCGCCGCGGATGACGGCCCCATGGGAAGGGATGAACAGGGTCGGCGCGTCTCGCTCCAACTCTCCGAGCACCCAGGCTTGGTACGCCGCGAGATCGCGGAGGAAAATCCGTTTGAACAGCGGATTCACCATCAGCCGGGCCCGAAACCCGATGAGCCACATCAACCCGCCCAACAAGCCGGGAAGCTTGGTCTCGTTGACGAGGCCGTCGGTGACGAACCACGCGCAACCGACGCCCACGCGCATGGAAAGCCAGGTCTCCCCTTGCTTGGTGGTCGGTGGGTGCATCAACCGCACCGAGGTGGGCAAAGCGACCGCCAAGCTGGAGACGTCCTCGAACTCCACCGTCGGCACCTTGATTTTCAGTCGAGGGATCGCGGTGGGATGGGCGACGACCCGCACGCGCGGATACCGCTCCTTCCACGCGCCGATGCCCGCGCTGTGAAAGTGGTTGGGCGCCAGGAGCCAGCGCGGCGTGCCGAACTCGGCGATCCGCGCCCACTCGAGCTCCGACAGCCCCGACCCCGGGCTCATCACCAGCAAATCACCGCCGCCCAGGCCGACCAGGGCCATGCGCGTGTCCTGGGGTCCGTAGCGGAGGCCAACCAGCGGAAGCGCGGCGTCCAAGACCTCCCAGTGGTCCTCAGCCATGCGGCATCGTCGCAACCACCAGCGCTGGGCCGGCCCCCACCTTCTTCACCGCGGCGCTCACGCTGTCCGCGTCGGCCCCGTCACAAGTCGCCGTCGCCAGCCCGAGGGCCGCGCCATAAACCGCGGGCGAGACCGCCAACTGCGGCGCGAAGGGGCCATCCTCGCCGTACCAGGACACCACGAAGACCACCGGCGCCTTGTGCAGCGCGGCGAGGTTCAAGGCCTCGGAGACGTTGCCGTAGCTGACCGAGCCCGTGCCGAGGAAGCAGACCGCGGGCTCGCCCGCGATCGCGACGCCCACGGCGGTCAGCGCGCGCACCGAAGGGGACTCCCCAGGGGGCACCACTTTGTACGGCCGCGCCGCTGCGATCCGCTCCGCATCGGCCCCGCGGAGGATCGCCGCACCACGCTCCCGCCGCCCGGGGAAAAGCCATGCCCGCTTCGGCACCGCTGCGACAACGCCTTCCACCAGCGCTGCGACGCCGAGCACCCCGGAGGCGGCGGGCTGCGCCTCGCACCAGGTGCGAAAACCGTTGGGGCTGTCGCCGTTCACAGCATGTCCGCGAAAAGTCGAGCTGGGTTCTCGAGGATCGCCTTGAGCGCGCTGACCGCGCGGGCGGCCACCGCGCCGTCGATCACCCGATGATCGAAGCTGGGCGAGAGGTACATCATCGGTCGAATCACCACCAGGCCGTCGACCGCGACCGGGCGGTCGTGAATCTGGTTCAGGCCGAGGATGGCGACCTCGGGAGTATTGAGGATCGGTGTGGCGAAGCGCCCGCCGATGTTGCCGACCGACGTGATCGTGAACGTGCCGCCGCTCAGCTCGTCCAGCTTCGCCTTCCCTTCGCGGGTGCGCTGGGTGACATCGGCGATCTCCGCCGCGAGCTGCAAAAGCGACTTGGCCTGGACATCCTTGATGACCGGGACGAAAAGCCCCGCTGGGGTGTCGGTCGCGATCCCGATGTTCACGTTGCCGCGGACGATGAGGTCGAAATTCGCCTCGTCCATCACCGCGTTGAGCGTCGGGAACTCCCGGAAGACCAAAACCAGCGCCTTCATGACGAAGGGCAGGTAGCTGAGCTTGACGCCGCGCGCTTCGGCGAGGGGAGCCAGGGATTTGCGGAGATCGACCAACCGGCTGGCGTCGAGCTCATCGACGTAGGTGAAGTGCGGCGCCGTCTGCCAGGCGTGCACCATCTTTTCGCTGATCTTGCGGCGGAGCCCGATGATCCGGACCCGCTGGTCACCTTGGTTCACCGCGCCGGCGGTGACGATGGGGGCGACGAGCGCGGGCGGTGCCTTGGGCAGCGCGGCCTGGTTGAAGCTGGCAAGGTCGTCACGCGTGACACGGCCGCCCTTTCCGGAGCCGGGGACGAGGTCCAACTCGACCCCGCGGGAACTGGCTTCGTGGCGGACAGCAGGGCTGGCGAGGGCCTTTTCGCCAGCGGGACGCGGCGGCGGTGGCAGGCGTGCGGCGACCGCGGGGTGGGGACCGGCGGCGGGAGTGGTCGCGGCATTGGCCAAGGTTTTTACCGGGGGTGGCGGCGCGGCCTTGGCGGTGGGCGTCGCGACAGGAACGGAGGTGGCCGCCGGCGCGGCCGCGACGCCGCCTCCAGTCAGGTCAAGCTCCATGAGCGCGCTGTGAACCTTGATCACGTCGCCGGGAACCCCGTGCAGCCGCACCACGCGGCCGGACTTCGGCGAGCTGATCTCCACCGTTGCCTTGTCGGTCATGATCTCGCAGATCGGCTGATCGATAGCCACCATCTCGCCGGCGGCGATTTTCCAGCTCACGATCTCGCCCTCGACAACACCTTCGCCGATCTCCGGCAGCTCGAATACGAACATCAGGGCTTCCTCAGGGAGAGAACGAGTCGGTGAGCGCCGCCCGGAGCGCGTCGGCGCC
The DNA here is from genome assembly GCA_947445035.1 of Deltaproteobacteria bacterium. GTDB lineage: Bacteria > Myxococcota_A > UBA796 > UBA796 > SXON01 > SXON01. The sequence goes on along the minus strand of CANFCK010000001.1, from coordinate 90,278 downwards.
CCCGGAGACGGGAACGAAGACGGGTCGGCTTTCGAGGCGCCAGAAGTGGTCGCCCAACGCCGCGACCAGGGGCTGGGTTCCGTGGCTGAAGAGCACCACCCGGCCCGTGCGCCCGAAGAGCGCTCCGAGCCTGACCGGGTCGCGACACCCACGTAGGTCGATGACCTCGGCCTCGCTGGGCACGGCGAGCGCCAGCGCGACCCCGGCCCCCTCCGCGAGCACGGTGGCGCCTGACCCGGCGCGACGCACTGTCGGTACCCCGAGGGGATCGAAAGGGCCTTCTCCGCGCTCGTCGAGCGCCGCCTCCGCGACGAGGAGGACAACGGGCCCGCCCCCCCCGAGCGCCGCCGCGAGCAAGCCCGCGGCGTCCTCGGGCACACCCGCGACCGCGAGCGTCACTCCCGGTGGAAGCGTCGGGATGACCGCCGTGTCCGGCAGCGCCGCCAGAACCACGATCGTGGCTCGAAAGGCCCCACCACTGCGCAGCGCCACGTCCGCCGCCTCGCCGAGCGCTTCCGCGGCGCGGCCGAGCCCCGCAAGATCGATGAGCTCTACCACCGGCGCTCGACCGGCCAACGCGAGGCCGATCGCAACCCCCACGGAACCCGCCTCCGACAGCGGGGTGCGGAGCTGGTTGCCGGCCAGACCCGCGCAAACGCCGGCCACACCGACGCCTTCGCCGACCAGGATTCCCGTGGCCGTTGCCGCGTGGGCGGCCAGCGCCCCGCGTAGCGCGTCGCGCCCGAGCGTCATGCGTCCCCTTGCGGGACGGCGGAACGGGCCCGGATGAGGTCGCGCATGAAGTATTCACCGGCCTTGTAGGAGGATCGAACGAGCGGCCCGCTCGCGACGTAACGGAAGCCCATCGCCAGGCCGGCTGCCTCGTAGCGCGCGAAGACTTCCGGCGTGACGAACTCGGTGACCGCGAGGTGGGCGGGTGTTGGACGCAGGTACTGCCCCAAGGTGATGAAGTCGACGTCGATGCCGCGAAGCTCCCGCATGGCGTCGAGAACCTCGCGCTCTGTCTCACCATGGCCGATCTGGATCGAGGTCTTGGTGAGCGCGCCGCGCGACTTGGCGTGGGCCAGGATGGCGAGGGACTGCGACCAGGAGGCGCGCGGGTCGCGCACGGGGAGCTGCAGCCGCGGCACAGTCTCGACGTTGTGCGCCAGGACATCGGGACGCGCGGCCAGGATCACGTCCAAGAGCGTGGTGTCACCGCGCAGATCGGGGATCAGGACCTCGACGAGCGTGCGCGGACTGCGGGCCCGCGAGGCGGTGATGCAGGCCGCGAAGTGCCCAGCCCCCTGGTCGAGCAGGTCGTCGCGGTTGACGCTGGTCACCACCACGAAGTCGAGCTCCATCTCAGCGATGGCATCGGCTAGATTAGCGGGCTCGGCCGCGTCGGGCGGCGGGGGGTTGCGCGCGGTCATCACCGCGCAGAAACGGCAGCCACGGGTGCAGGTGTCGCCGAGCACCATGAACGTGGCTGTGCCTCCGCCCCAGCACTCCCCAACGTTTGGGCAGCGGGCTTCTTCGCACACGGTGTGCAGGCGCAATTCGCGAGCCCGGGCTTTGATCCGGTTGTACCGGTCGCCGCCAGGCATCTTGACTTTGAGCCAGTCCGGACGGCTCTGGACCATCCACCCTCCCGGGCGGCGGCCTTACCCCGAATGCCGGCCCTGAGCCAGCCGGCCGCTCTCCCAGCACATCCTTGACCGATGGAACTGCGGGTGGGAGGCTTTTCAGGTTAGCGTCGTGGCCGCTGGAGACCACATGCACCGCACCAAGCTCTTGATTCTGCCTCTCGTCCTCGTTCTCGGCTGTGACGGCGACACAACGGACACCTCGGGAAAAGACTCGGCGGATACGGCCGACACCTCGGACACGGGCACCGATTCCGATACCGGCACGGATACCGGCACCGATACCGGGGAAACCGGCGACACGGCGGACACCAACCCGCCCATCCCGGAAAGCGGCTACTTCGGCCCGCCCACAGTCGTGGTCCTGGCCGATGACGGGGCTGGTGGCGCGGAAGTGCACTTGATCGACCCCAGCGCCGGTACGTCCGCCGTCGTCAGCGGGCTCACGGCGTCGCCGACGGACACCCTGGGGTGCGCAGGGCAGTTCGTCTGGATCATGGGTGATTCTGCCGTCGGGATCAATTCACGCGAAAAGACGGTGGCCAAGACCTTGACGCTGGACGCCGGCTTTGCGCCGCAGGCCGTCTATTACCAGTCACCGAACACCTGGTTCGGCGGCACGGGCAGCGCGTCGGTCGTGGGCTTCAACGACGCGGGAGCGGCGTCCGCCAGCATCGATCTCTCCTCGTTGGCCGATGGCGACGGCAACCCTGACGTGATGAGCTTTGGGTCCGGCCCGACTGGCGTGGCCGCGGTCGTGGCCCGGGTGAATCGCACGTCTGGCGTCTACGAATCCAGCGGCGTCGCTGTGCTCGACTTCTCGGGAAGCGGCTCGATCGCCAGCAGCGGGCGCATCGCCGGCGGCAACGCCGGTCGTGACAGCGTGGGCACTGCGGCGGGCGTGCTCATGGCGCTGGAACCGCACGGGAGCGTCGGCGCCATGCTGGAAGTGTTCGACGTCAGCACCCTTGCCAGCGGCGGCGTGGTGCTGGACCTCACCGGGCAAACCTTCGTCGGGATGACCGGGGGCGGCAGCGACGGCACGGTCTGGATCGCGACCCAGGCCAGCGGCGTCGTCACCGTCACCCACTACATTGGCGACGGCACGTCCATTGGCACCCTCACCACCGGGACCACCGGCGACTTGCTGGCGATCGCCCAGCCGAGCGTCTGGTCGGGTGAGGGAACGTCGGTCGTGCCCTACGAGCTCTCCACCGGCGCCGCTGGCACTGCCATCGACATCGGCTCGGCCATCTACGCGATGGCATCGTGCCAGCCGCCGCCGATGATGCCTGACACCGGGGAAGAGCCGCCCCCGTAGCCGTCACGCTGGTTAGATCGCGGCCCTGGTCGGGGTAGCCGTGCAGAGCCAACGTTTCCATCCGGTGAACCCGGTCCGCATCGTGACCGCGGCATCGCTCTTCGATGGGCACGATGCCTCGATCAATGTGATGCGGCGCATCTTGCAGAGCCTTGGTGCCGAGGTGGTCCACCTCGGGCACAACCGGTCGGTGCGCGAGATCGTCGATGCGGCGATCATGGAAGACGCCCAGGCGGTGGCGGTCAGCTCGTACCAGGGCGGCCACAACGAGTATTTCCGATACATGGTCGACCTCTTTCGTGAGCTCGGCGCCGGGCACATCAAGGTTTTCGGCGGTGGGGGCGGGGTGATCGTCCCGGAAGAGATTCGGGAGCTCCACGCCTATGGGGTGGAGCGCATTTACAGTCCCGAAGACGGCCGCCGCATGGGCCTGGTGGGGATGATCGAGGACCTGATGCGCCGGTCCGACTTCGACCTCGGCGTGGGGAGCGATGTCCTGGTGGGGCTGACGCACGGTCGGGCCGGCAGCATCGCCCGTGCGATCTCGTTGGCCGAAAACGATCGTCTCCCGGCCGAGACCGCGGCCCAGATCGCCGCGCTGGCCGTCAAAAACCCAGCTCCCATCATCGGTTTGACCGGCACCGGCGGCGCTGGAAAGTCGAGTTTCTGTGACGAGTTGGTTCGTCGATACCGGCGCGACTTTCCGGCGCACCGCCTCGCCGTGCTCAGCATCGACCCCACCCGAAAGAAGAGCGGCGGCGCCTTGTTGGGCGACCGCATCCGGATGAACGCCATCCACGGGGACGGCGTGTTCATGCGCTCGCTGGCAACGCGCGGCGAAAAGGGGGAATTGAGCGCCGCGACCGCTGAAGCCGTCGAGATCTGCCGCGCCTCCGGGGTGGACGTCATCTTTGTGGAGACCAGCGGCATCGGCCAGTCCGATGCCGGCATCGTCAAGCTGGCGGACATCGCGGTCTACGTGATGACGCCGGAGTTCGGCGCGCCCAGCCAGCTCGAGAAGATCGACATGCTCGACCACGCGGACCTCGTGGTGGTCAACAAGTTCGAGCGTCGTGGTGGCGAGGACGCGCTGCGGGACGTGCGCAAACAGGTCAAGCGCAACGGCGAGCTCTTCTCTACGCCTGACGAAGCGCTGCCGGTCTTCGGGACCATCGCCTCGCAGTTCAACGACCCGGGCGTCAACGCCGCGTACCTGGCGCTTTTGGGTGAGCTCGCCGAGCACACCGGCCGGGCCTACCCGAGCTCCGTCCCCGACCCCGGCACCCGCGCCAGCCCGCCTCGGCGGCGCATCGTCCCGCCCGATCGGCAGCGGTATCTCGGGGAGATCAGCGACACCTGCCGCGGTTACCGTCGCCGCGCCGCCGACAACGCCAGCCGTGCCCGACGCCGCCAGGCGCTCGTTCGTGCCGCGGCTGAGGTGCCGGAGCTGGGGGTGGCACTCCTCCACAAGCGCGATGCCATCACGCTCGACGCTGACGCCGACACCTTGTTGGGCGCCTACGCACCGCTGGTAGAGCGCTACCGGCAGGACACCTATACCTACGAGGTGCGCGGCAAGGCCATCACCCAGCCGCTGGTCAGCCTCTCGCTCAGCCGGCTCAAGGTCCCGCGCATCGCTACACCGCGATTCACCGATGACGGCGACATCGTCCAGTGGTCGATGCTGGAGAACTTTCCGGGCTTCTTCCCCTACACCGCCGGTGTCTTCCCGTTGAAGCGCACCAACGAGGACCCCAAGCGGATGTTCGCGGGTGAGGGAGGGCCGGCCAAGACCAACGCCCGGTTCCACTACCTGTGTCAGGGCGAGCCCGCGAAGCGCCTCTCGACTGCGTTTGACAGCGTCACGCTCTACGGCGAAGACCCTGCCATCCGGCCCGACATCTACGGGAAGATCGGAGAGTCCGGCGTGAGTGTGCCGACGCTCGACGACATGAAGGTTTTGTACGGGGGATTCGACCTCTGCGCGGCGAACACCAGCGTGAGCATGACCATCAACGGCCCAGCGCCCATGCTGCTGGCCATGTACATGAACACCGCGATCGACCAGCAGGTGGACGCCTTTCTCGCAACGCACGGCCGAGCCCCTGACGCGGGGGAGAACGTGGCGATTCAGGCCCATGTGCTCCGAACGGTGCGCGGCACCGTCCAGGCGGACATCCTCAAAGAAGATCAGGCGCAGAACACCTGCATCTTCTCGACCGAGTTTGCGCTGAGGATGATGGGCGACATCCAGAGTTACTTCGTCGAAAACGACGTTCGCAACTACTATAGCGTCAGCATCTCGGGCTACCACATCGCCGAAGCCGGGGCCAACCCCATCAGCCAGCTGGCGTTCACGCTCTCCAACGGCTTCACCTTCGTGGAGTACTACCTGGCGCGCGGAATGAAGATCGACGACTTTGCCCCAAACCTCAGCTTCTTCTTCAGCAATGGCCTCGACCCCGAGTACACGGTCATCGGTCGGGTGGCGCGGCGCATCTGGTCCGTCGCAATGAAGGAGCGGTATGGCGCCGATGAACGTAGTCAGAAGCTGAAGTATCACATCCAGACCAGCGGCAGGTCGCTCCACGCGCGGGAGATTCAGTTCAACGACATCCGTACCAGTCTTCAGGCGCTCCTCGCGCTCTTCGACAACTGCAACTCCTTGCACACCAACGCCTACGACGAGGCTGTGACCACACCGACAGAGGAGTCCGTGCGCCGTGCGATGGCGATTCAGATGATCATCAACAAGGAGCTGGGCTGGGCCAAGAACGAGAACCCGCTCCAGGGCAGCTTCATCGTCGATGAGCTGACCGATCTCGTCGAGGAGGCCGTGCTTGTCGAGTTCGAGCGCATCGACAGCCGAGGGGGCGTGCTCGGCGCGATGGAAACGCAGTACCAACGCGGAAAGATTCAGGAAGAATCGCTGTTCTACGAGGAGCAGAAGCACGACGGTACCTTGCCGATCATCGGCATCAACACCTTTCAGGACCCCACCACGCTCGGCGCCGCTTGGGAGCCGCCCACCATCGAGCTACGCCGCAGCAGCGCCGTTGAGAAGCAAGCTCAGATCGATGCCGTAGCGGCCTTCCAACAAAAACACCGTGCCGACGCACCGGAGGCGCTGGCCCGCCTGCGGCAGGTGGCGCTCGACGGCGGCAACCTGTTCGCAGAGCTGATGCGCACCGTTCGTGTCGCGTCCCTCGGGCAGATCAGCCACGCCCTGTACGAAGTGGGCGGAGAGTACCGCCGCAACGTCTGATCCGCCGCGCCAGGCTCAGCTGCCGGGTTCGACGATTTGTGTCCACAAACGCCGCGTGTTCAACAGTTCGACGGCCTCGGACATCACTTTGCCCGCGCTGGCCTCGGTGCGGAGGATGTGAATCGCCTTTTCGGGCGACATCGCGCCCTTGTACGGCCGATCGCCGGCGGTCAACGCGTCGAAGATGTCGGCGACGGTCATCAGCCGCGCGCCGTAGGGGATCGCCTCACCGCGCAGGCGGCGCGGGTAACCGGTGCCGTCGAGCTTCTCGTGATGGGCATAGGCGAGCGTGGGCACGTTCCGAAGCTCGCGCGTCCAGGGAATGACCCGCAGGAAGCGGTAGGTGTGCTCGACGTGGCGCTCGATCTCCAGGCGTTCGTCCGGATCGAGAGTGCCATGCGGAATGCACAGCCGACGCACTTCCCGGGCGTGAAGCACCGGCTCCGCCTCGCTCAGGCGCCAGCGTTCGGCGACCGCGCGGATCGCGACGCCCTCGGGCTCGCCCACGCGGCCGAGTCGATTGAGGCGCCGGACGAGCGTGAGGTCCTCTTGCAACTGGCGGAGGCGCCCCGGGAGCATGTCGGGCGGCGAGTGCTCCTTGATGGCTTCGAGTTGGGCATGAAGCGACGCGACGCGAAAGCGTTGTTCGATCTGGGCCAGCTCCCAAGGGTGCAGGCGAGCGGCTTTGAGCAGCACCTCCTCTCGTACGCCGACCTTTCCGAAGTCATGCAGCATCGCCGCGTAGTGCAGCTCGGTCAGCTCCCGGGCGTTGAAATGCACGTGCGTGAACGGTTTTTCGGTGCTTTCGGTGACCTCCCGGGCCAGGAGGTCGGTGAGCTGCGCCACCCGGTGCGAGTGCCCGCCGGTGGAGGGGTCCCGCGCCTCGATCGCGGTGACGGATGCCTCGACAAAACCGTCGAAGAGCATGGTGATTTCCCGATAGAGCCTATAGTTTTCAAGTGCGACCGCGGCTTGCGACGCGACCGACCGCGCCAGCGCGAGATGCCGGTCTGAAAACGCGCTGACCCGGTCGAAGGTGGCCAGCGGAATGCCCGCGACCGGCTTGTGATTGACGAAAAGCAGGACGCCGATGACCCGACCGTCTCGGTCCATCAGCGGCACCACCATGACCGAACGGGTCTGGTAGCCGGTCGCCCGGTCGAACCCGCCGGAAGGACGGTAGGGCACTTCCTTGGGGAGCGCGCGGAAGTCGGGAATGTTCATCGGAAGGGCGCGGTTGGCCACAAAACCGACGAGGCTCGAGTCGTCCACCGGGAGCACGGCGCGGGGCGGGAAGAACGGGACCGTGTCGTTCTGTGCGGCCGAGAACCGGATGGTGCGCCCCACCCTCGCCCCGCCCAACGTCGCATCCGAACCCGCCGAGCTTTCGTCGATGAGGTAGATGCTGGCGCCGTCTGCGCGCAGTGCGCGTCGGCTGTGGGTGAGCAGCTCGTCCAGGAGCTTGGTGCGGTCGGTGATCGCGGAGAGCGCGTACCCGATCTTGTTGAGGACCGCGATCGTTTCCCGTTCGCCTTCGGCGCGCGTGCGGAGAATCTCGATGTCCACGAGGTTGCGCAGGGCGCGCGGCAGGCGGGTGGACACCTCATCCGGAGGGATCACGTCCCATGCCGTGAACCCGACGTCGTCCGAGATGACGATGCATCGGTTGTTCAGCCGGGCGGGCGTCGTGATGCGTGTGAGGTCGACGACCACAATTCGCACCGCGATTTCGGGCGACATCACGCAGTCCGGCCGTACCAGCACGGCGCCCAGGCCGAGCGCAATCTGGCCGATCGTCGCCGCAAACGGCGAGTTCGGGGGCATCAGCACCACCTCGACGGTGGGCGGCTCGTTGGTGCTGACGGTGATCTCCCGCCCGATCCCCGGCATGCTCCGCCCCTAACACACCCTCGGCAGATTACATGACACGGATGTTCTGGCTACTCCTGGGTGCCTGCGAGTCGATGCCGACCTCCGGAAGTGTCTTCTCGCCTGCATCCGTGGCGGCCCCCGCCCCGCCGGTGGTCGCGACAGGGGCCGCTGATCCGCGGTTCGCCGAGCCGGAGCCGTTCCGGATCAGCAGCGAGGAGATGTCGGGGGAAGGTGCAGGCGAGGACGAGGAGGACGGAGGCGCGCTCGACCCCGTGGACGCCGCCGTCGCTGTCGCTGCGCGCGCGCCCTCGGAGGTGCCCGTGTCATCCGTCGTGGCCGGTGTCGGCCAGTTCCCGGTGCGGCTGGTGAGCACCATGGCGCAAGCCCAGCCGCCGCGCGCGGTGCTCGGTCTTCCTGACGGCTCGGAGATCGTGGTCTCGCCGGGCTCGGTGCTCGGTCCCGAGGCGCTGGTGGTGATGGCGGTCATGGACGGGCGGGTGCAGGTGGCGAAGGTGCGCCCGGCGGGGGACCACGCGGTGATCGAGAGCGTGGAGTTGACCGCCCAGTATCGGTAGGTCGGGCGACACCAGAAGTTCACCCAGGCCTGGTCCTCGGCGGCCCAGCGAAAGCCTCGTGGACCGCTGGCTCGCCCGCCGCGCTGCCGCGCGCCTCCGTCCCGCCGGCTCCCCCGACGCCGCGCTCTCGCTCGGCGTCTCGCGCTGCGTGACCCTGCAGGCCGACAGCGGCGCCAACGGGTGGGACACCCACGCCCAGAACGACGTCGGGCGCAGCGTCGGCGGGTGGGACAGCAACTGGTACGGTCGTACGATCGATCCGACGACGTGCGAGCTGGCAGCCGACGGCGCCGTCCTGAGCGCGGAATCGCTCGGCGGCACGCTCCTGGTGCTCGCTGATCTCGATCCTGCCTCGTTCGTGAGTGGCGTTTCGCCGCTTTCGGGGGTGGTGGCGTAGGGCCCCTACTCCCCCGATGAGCCCGACCCGCCCGCTGCCGCCCGCTGAACGCGGCCGTCGGTGTCGTTGCGCAGGCTTTCCATCTGGGGGAGCGTCGCGGCGTTGACCGCGTCGAGCCGTTGCAAGGCCTTGAGCGCCTGCAGGCGCACACGCGCGTCCGAATCGGCCAGGAGGGACACCAGCGGCCGCCACGCGCCCTCGACATCCAAAAGCCCCACCGACCGCGCCGCTTCGCTGCGCACGTCGGCGTCCGCGTCGCTCAGCGCCGCCAACAAACGCGGCGCCACTGCGCTCGTCGGGGTCACCCACGGAGCGGTGCGGGCGGCGGCGGCACGAACGCTGGTGGCCTCGTCGGCGAATCCCGCGGCGACCAACGCGGCCGCGAAGGGAGGGGGGGCCACGCGACCGTCCTCGACCAAAACCTTGCGCACGGCCACGCTCTGCTCGTCGGGGAGCATCAAGATCACCGCCTCAGCCCAGTCGCCGCCGGTGTGGACGATCGCCTCTGCAAGCGCGATGCGGACGGGCTCGCCGTCGCCCCCCCACGCCAAGCGCGCCAGGAGTGGGCCGGCCGCGGCCGGGGTGTGCAGGCGGGGATCGCCGAAGCGGAAGAGCGCGCCCCGGTAGGCCGAGGGCGCCGCCGACCACGCCAACATCGCCGTCGCCCGGTCATTCTGCCAAGCGCGGACGTCCATCGCCAAGACCCGCTGGCGCCAGTCATCGCTGACTTCCCAGCCGCGGAGCTTCGAGTCTCCCGCGTCCAGCACCAGCGCATCACGCGCGCTCACCCACGACGGATCGGGGGCAGCGATCGCGAGCGGCAGAAAGGCGAGCAGGTCGATCAACAGCGGCACGGGTTCGGATCGTAGCGCGGGTCCTGGAGGCGAGAATGTAAGTGATCGTCAGCGAGCGTCCCCGATGGTGTGCTGCGGCGATTAGGAGAGCGGCCGATGCACCCGTTCATGCCGTTGGTGGTCCTTTTGCTGGCGTGTTCGGGCGGCGACGGCAGAGGCAAAGGTGGCGAGGGCGGAAACGAGGAAGACGAGCCGGTCGTCGACCCGCGCATCCTCGTGGACGTGCAGGCGGCGGCGCTCGGGGCGGTAGGGGATCACGTCCTGGCCAGCGCCGCGGTCGAAAGCGAGGGGCAGGCCGTGCTGGTTCCGGAGGCGACGGGCGTCGTCACCGGGATCTACGTGGAAGAGGGCGACCGCATCACGCGGGGGCAGCTGCTCGCGGTCATCGCGTCGCCGCAGCTCGATGCCGCCTATGAGCGCGCCACCGCCGAACTGGAGCGCACGGAGGCCGATGCCGCGGCGGCGCAGCGGCTGTTCGACCAGGGGGCGCTGAGCCGCTCCGAATACGATGGCGCCCAGCGCGCGTTGGCGGCGGCCCGAACGGCCCACCAGGAGGCCAGCGCCACCCGGGGGTTCACCCGCCTGGAAAGCCCCATCGATGGCGTGCTTGCGGCACGCAACGTGCATTTCGGCGAGATCGCGGGCGGAACCCCGGCGTTTACCGTCGTGGACCTGGATCGACTGCGGGTCGTGGTTGCTTTGCCCGAGCGCGACCTCGCGCGCGTCGCGATTGATCAGCCCGCCCGCATCGTCAGCGCCTACGACGACGCGGTATCGGCCACCGGGAAGGTGGTCCGCGTCGCGCCGATCGTGGATACCGCCACCGGAACCGTGCGCGTGACCGTCGCGATGGACCCGGGGCAGGCCGCCCTGCGCCCGGGCCAGTACGTCACCGTGGCAATCGAAGTCGCGCGTCACGACGGAGTGGTCACCATCCCCCGCCGCGGCGTCGTCTGGGAAGAAGGGCGCTCCTACGTGTACCAGCTGTTGGAAGGCCCGCCGCCCGAGACCGACGAGGACAAAAAGAAGAAGGACGGCGACAAAGAGGGCGAAGAGGAGGCCGATGGCGGCTGGTTCGCAGCGCTTTTCGGCGGTGCCGAGGAAGAGGAGAAAGAGCCGGAAATTCCCGGCGTGTATCGGCGCGCCCACAAGGTCCAGGTCGAGCTTGGTTTTGACGACGGCACCATCACCGAGCTGACCAGCGGACTGGTGGCGGGCGACATCGTCGTCACCGTGGGCAACCAGTCCCTCCGCGACGACGCTCGTGTCCGCCTCCCGGGCGACCCGCTGATCGAAAAGAAGGAGGCCGAGGCCCCGGCGGTCACGACGCCGGGCGCGGGCTAGCGCCGGATGGGCTTCTATCGCTGGGTCGTCGACCATCCGGTCACCGTGCTCATGGTCACCGTGGCGGTCTTCGTTTTCGGCTGGGTGTCGTTCGGGCAGCTGCCGCTCGACCTGATGCCGGACATCTCCTACCCGACCCTCACCGTGCGCACCGAGTACAGCGGCGCGGCGCCCGAGGAGGTCGAGTCGCAGGTCAGCCGCCCCGTCGAGGAGGCGCTTTCGACCGTGGAGGGCGTGGTCTCGATCGAGTCCCGCAGCCGCGCGGGGCTGTCCGACGTGGTCTTGGAGTTCGACTGGGACACGCCGATGGGCGCGGCCATGCAGGACGTGCGCGAGCGCCTGCAGACCACGTGGATGCCGGACGGGATCGAGCGGCCGTTGATCTTGCGTTACGACCCCTCCCTCCAGCCGATCCTGCGGGTGGCGCTGACCGGTGGCGGCTCGCAACTTCAGCAGCGCGAGGTCGCCGAGAAAGAGGTCAAGCGCCGGCTGGAGGCCCTGGACGGCGTCGCGGCGGTGAGCGTGCGCGGGGGTTTGGAGCGGCTGGTGCTCGTCGAGCCGCGGGAAGACTGGCTGGTGGCGCGGGGCGTCAGCCTGGATCAGGTGCGGGCGACGCTGAGCGCCGAAAACGTCAACGTCGCCGGCGGGCTCGTGCGCGAGGGGGAAAACGAGTACCTGATCCGCACCCTCAACGAGTTCCGCTCGATCGAGGATGTGCGCGAACTACAAGTTGTGCGTCCCGACGGAAAGCGCGTCCGCATCGGCGATGTGGCCGATGTTTCCGAGGGGCACGCCGACCGCGAGGTGGTGGCGCGTTTGGACGGCGTGGCCTCGGTGGAGATCGAGGTCTACAAAGAAGCCGACGCCAACCTCGTGCAGGTGGCGCGGCAGGTGAAAGCGGCGCTGAGCGTCGAGGGCGAGGGGCGGCTTTTGCCCGACGGCATGGAAGCGAGGGTGCTGGACGACCAGGCCCAGTTCGTCGAGGGGGCGCTCGACAACCTCACCAGCGACGGCATCCTCGGCGGCCTGCTCGCGATCCTGGTCACCTTCGTGTTCCTCCGCGATTGGCTCACCACCGCGATCATCTCCACCGCGATCCCGATTTGTCTGTTCGCCACCTTCGGCGTCATGTACGTGGGCGACCTGAGTCTGAACCTGATGTCGCTCGGGGGCTTGGCGCTCGGCGTCAGCATGGTCATCGACTCGGGCACGGTGGTGCTGGAGTCGGTCCAGAATCACATCGACGCGGGAAAGAGTAGAAAAGAAGCGGCGATAGCCGGCACGGCCGAGGTGGCGACCGCCGTCTTCGCGTCGGTGCTCACCGCCATCGCGGTCTTCTTCCCCATCGTGTTCGTCGAAGGCGTCGCTGGCCAGATTTTTGGGGACCTCGCGTTGACCGTGGTCTTTTCGCTGCTCGCCTCGCTCGGCGTGGCGCTCATCGTGATTCCCATGCTTGCGGCTCGGCAGTTGACCCTCTCCGCGCCGCCTGCCCGCGCCCGCGACATCGCGTCCAGCACGCCGCGCGACGCGTGGGCGACCCTACGACAACGCCGCGCCCTCTGGCGTTGGCCGTGGGCCCTGGTGCGCTTCGTCACCCACGGCATCCTGGCGTCTGCGGCCGTGCTCTTTGCGGTGCTGGCCGGCTGGGCGGCACGTTTGGGGCTGCGGGTGCTCTTCGTGGTCCTCGGCACCGTCAACCGCGGCACCGTGTGGCTCGCGGACCGTTTTTTGGAGCAGTACGCCGTGGCCGAAGGGGCCTTCGCTCGCTTGCTGGATCGGTGGCTGAATCGGCCGACGCGGGTCTTGGTCGTCGCTATCGCCGGTACGCTCGCTGCCGCAATCGCCTTCGCCGACGTGGGCGCCCAGCTCATTCCCGACGTACACCAGGGCCGCTTCACGGTGGAGCTGGCGATGCCCGTCGGCACCCCGCTGGCCCGCACCGACGCCCTGGTGCAGCAGTTGGAGGCGCGGCTCTATCAGCTCGATGGTGTCGAGGCCGTGTACGCGGTCGTCGGCACCGAGCGGCGCGCGGACGCCAAGCCCGACGAGGGAGAAAACACGGCGCGCGTGCTGGTGGAGCTGGCCCCCGGCGGCGACCTCGAAGCGCGGGAGGACGTCGCGATGGCGGCCATCCGCACCGAGCTTCTGGCCTTCCCCAAGATGCGCTCCCGCTTTGCCCGCCCCGCGCTTTTCAGCTTCCATACCCCCGTCGAGGTGGTGCTCTACGACCCCGAGCTGAGCACGCTGCGAACCGCGTCCGAGCTGGGTTTGGCGGCGCTCAGCGAGGTGCCCCAACTGCGAGAGGTCCACTCCTCGATGACCGCCGGCTACCCTGAAGTTCGCGTCCGCTACGACCGGCAGCGGCTCGCGGCGCTGGGCATCGGCGTGGGCGACGTCGCGCGTGCCGTCCGGGCCAAAATCCAGGGCGAGCGGCCCACCCGCATCGCCGAGGGTGAGCGCCGCATCGATCTGCTGGTGCGCCTCCAGGAGCGTGACCGCAACAGCGTGGAAGCGTTGGGCGCCATCAACGTGAACCCGGCGCTGGTGCCGGAAGTGCGCCTGGACACGGTCGCGACTGTAGAAGAGGGGGAAGGCCCGTCGGAAGTGCGGCGCATCGACCAGCGGCGGGCGGTGGTGCTGTCAGCGGACGTGGCTGGGTTCGATCTGGCCGGTGCGGCAGAGGCGGCGGAGACGGCGCTGCGGGGGGCGGGGCTGCCGGCGGGCGTGGAGCTTGAGGTGGCAGGGCAGAATCGGGAGTTGGAGACGTCGTTGCGCTCCTTGGCTCTGGCCCTGGTTTTGGCCGTTTTTCTGGTCTATGTGATCATGGCGAGCACCTTTGAGTCGCTCCGCGACCCGTTGGTCATCCTGTTCTCGGTGCCGCTGGCGCTGGTCGGGGTCTCGGTCGGACTGTGGGTCACCGGCACGCCGGTCAGCGTCGTGGTTTTCATCGGCCTCATCGTGCTTGCGGGGGTGGTCGTCGCCAACGCGATCGTGCTGGTCGATGCCATCGCGCGCCTGCGCAGCGAAGGCCGGGGCCTGGACGACGCCATCCGCGAGGCGGCGGCGCTGCGCTTGCGGCCGATCCTCATCACCGCGCTCAACTCGGTTTTGGGGCTGGTGCCCCTGGCCCTGGGCTTCGGCGAAGGCCAGGAGATGCAGCGGCCGCTGGCGATCACCATCATCTTCGGCCTGGCCAGCTCGACCTTTCTGACGCTCGTCGTGGTGCCGGTGATTTATCGATTGGCGGTGAGGGCTACAGAGGGGGGCGGGGGTCAGGCCCAGAGCACGGGGACGGCGTAGGGGGCGAAGGCGTCGTCGTGGGTGACGAGGATCATCCCGTCGCAAGCCTGGGCGATGAGCAAGCGATCGAAGGGGTCGCGATGGTGCCAGACCAGGCGACCGACGGCGAGCGCGTCGGCAGCGGACACCGGCAGCCAGCCGATACCGGTCTTGAGGCAGGCCTCGGGGAGCCATACGTCGGCGGGTCCGGGCAAGGTGAGCTTCCCGAGCGATTGTTTGATCGCGACCTCCCAGGCCGAAGCTGCGCTGGCGAACAGCGAGTTCTGCGGGTCTTGGAGAGCCGCGGCCGCGCGCGCGGTCAGCCGGTCGGGATCGAGCAGCGCCCACAGCAGTACGTGCGTGTCCAGGAGCAGCCTCATCCGCCTTCGCCCTCGAAGCGCTCCTGGATATCAGCGGGCAAGGTGTCGAAGTCGTCCGCGATGGCGAAGGGCTGACCCCGGTAGAGGCCGAGCACCCGCGGTCGCCGCACTTCCCGTAGCGGCACGATGCGCGCGATCGGCCGACCTGACCGGGCGATGATGATCTCCTCCCCACCCTCGACGCGCTCGAGGAGCGCCGAGAGCTGGGTTTTGGCCTCGTGGACGTTGTACTGGCGCATGACTCGATGAGCTTAGTTTATTCGACTAAGTATGTCAACGTGGAGCGGCCCGCCGCTCCGAAACCATCACGGGCGGGGGCACCAACACAAGGCCAAACCCCCGCGGGCCCTGGCCGGCGGCGGTACAAACCGCGGGCTCTTCGGCCTCGGGATCGCGTTGGGGATCCTCGCCGTCGCAGTCGCTGTCGATTCCGTCGCCCGGCACGTCTTCGGCACCCGGGTATCGCGCCGGGTCGGCGTCCTGGCAATCGTCGCCGCTGGGCGCCATGCCCTCGGGCTGCCCGCAGGCCCACTCGGCGGGGCCGCTGGCCTCGGCACCGTGGCCATCCCCGTCGTGGTCGGGGTACCAGATGGTCTCTTCCTCGGCGTTCCAGTCAGTGCGGCCGTCGCAGTCGTTGTCGAGCCCGTCGCAGTGTTCGGGGGCGCCGGGGTAGACCGTGGGCTGAGAATCATCGCAGTCGCCGCTGGCAAAGGTGGTCCCGGCGGCCGGTGCGCAGGTGAACTCGGCGGGCTCCAAGCCGTATCCGTCGCCGCCGACACCGAAGGTTGGAGGGTGGAGGGTCTGGCGCGGTGGGGGAAGGGCCCCGGGCCGCTCTGCGGCTGGGCGGGATGGAGAGAGCGCCCGGCTGGCGGAACGCGCACCGGGCCGCTCTGCGGCTGGGCGGGATGGAGAGAGCGCCCGGCTGGCGGAACGCGCACCGGGCCGCTCTGCGGCTGGGCGGGATGGGGAGAGTCGACCGGCGGGCGGGTTATCGAGCCCGCCCGCCGCCGCAGGCCGAAAAGCGCAGCTTGGAGGCCAGAGGGTAGGCGACGGTAGGGGAAGGGCCGCGGGCCCTTCCCCCTTGCAGGTTAACCTCGCCCGCGAGGAGAACCTGGGTGAAAGAGTGGATTCCCCGCTTCTCGGTGAGCCGCCCGGTCACGGTTTTGACGCTGTTTTCGGTGGTGATGGTCATCGGGCTGTTGGCCTGGATGCGCATCCCGGTCCAGATGATGCCTTCAGGCTGGATTTCTCCTCAGCTTTGGCTGTGGGTCGACTACGAAGACAGCACCCCGATCGAGACCGAATCGCGCATCCTGCGCCCGCTGGAAGAGCAGATCAGCACCGTCGCTGGGCTCAAGTCGCTCGACTCGCGCGCCCGGAGCGACGGCGCCAACCTCTCGCTGGAATTCCACAGCGACGTCGATATGGACGAAGCCTACAATGCCGTAGGCGACCGTGTCGAACGGGCCATGGCCGACCTCCCCGACGACGTAGAAAAGGTCTGGATATGGCGCTTCGACCCCAGCGACGAGCCCGTGGTCTGGGCGGGCATCTCGGCGCCCGAGAACATCAGCCTCGAAGACCTGCACTTCCTGACCACCCGCATCATCCAGAAACGGCTGGAGCGGATCGAGGGCGTCGGGCGGGTCGATCTGTGGGGCGTGGACGAGCCGGTGGTGTGGATCGACTTCGACCGCGAGCGACTGATGGCCCATCGGGTGGACCTGATGACCGTGGTCACCGGGCTCGGGGGCGACAACATCCAGATGGCGGCCGGCCGGCTCGAGGACCGGGGGCAAGTTCGGTACGTGCGGTCGCTGGCCCGGTACCAGGATCTCGACGAGATCAAACGCTGGCCGATCGGCAATGGGCTCGTGCTCACCGACATCGCGGAGGTTCGGTACGCCCCGGCTTCGACGACGAGCATCAACCGGATCGAGGGGCGTGAGGCGGCGGCGCTGGCGATCAACAAGGAGTCCACCGCAAACACGGTCGAGGTGTGCGCGGCCACGCAAGCCGCATTCGCCGAGCTCACCGCCGACCCTCGACTGAAGGGCTTCCATTTCCACAGCTTCTTCGACCAGGGGCAGCTCATCGAGAAGTCCCTTGTGGCACTGTACCGGGCTGCTCTCGAAGGCGGCGTGCTCGCGGTCATCGTCCTGGGCCTTTTCCTCCGCGAATGGCGCATCACCGCGCTCATCGCGTCGACCATCCCCTCTTCGTTGCTCTTGACCGTCATCGTGATGTACTTCGGGGGTACGTCCCTGAACCTGCTGTCGATGCTCGGCCTGATGATCGCCGTGGGCATCGCGATCGACAACGCGGTGGTAGTGGTGGAAGCCATCTTCCGACGACGACAGTTGGGTCAGGAGGCGGTTTCAGCGGCGATTGACGGCACCGCGGAAGTGTTGTTGCCAGTGGTTTTGTGCACGGCCACCAGCTCGATCGTCTTCTTGCCGGTCATCCTGATGAGTGGGGACGCGGACTTCAGCTTCTTCCTGGGCGCCTTGGGCATGCCGGTGGTCTGGGTCCACGTGGCCAGCCTGCTCATCACGCTGGTATTCACCCCGCTCTCCACCGTGTGGTTGAGCTCAGGCCGCATCGCGGCCGACGCGCGTTGGATGGTGTGGCTCTCCGACACGGTGGTGGCGATTCTGCGGCGTGTTTTGAGACACCCCATGGACAGCTTCGTGGGCGTAGTCGCTGCGATCGTCTTGACGGTGGTGGTGCCGGTGGAGGCGGTGTCCTGCGAGGACGAAGGCGACGGCAACATCGACGACTTCAACATCCGGTTCGAGGTGCCGCGGGCCTACACCTACTACGAGCGCCTCAAGGTGGTGGAGACCTTCGAGAAGCTCGCCGAAGACAACCGCGATGCGTGGGGGGTGCGAACCTATCGATCCCGGTTGAGTTCGGACAGCCTCCGAGGAAGCCTGTCGATCTACCTCGATAGTGACAAAGAAGAGGTGATGCCGCGCGAGAAGGTCCTCGCCGACGCAAAGACGAAGCTGCCCGACCTGCCGGGCGTGCATTCGCAGGTGGGGTGGGGGGACAGTGAGGGCCAATCGAAGCGCATCGGCGTGGCCCTGGTGGGCGAAGACAGCGAGACGCTGGCCGCGATTGGCAAAGAGGCCGTTCGCCGGCTGCGCGGAATCCCGGGCGTGCTCAATGTGGAGGATGGAGCGGACGAAGGCGGCGAGGAGGAGATCCGGCTTCGCGTCGATCGCGGCGCGGCGGCGCGGTACGGCGTCAGCGCCTCGACCATCGGCCGGGTGGTGGCCTTCGCGATGCGCGGCGCGCCGTTGTCGCCGTGGATCGTGGGCGAACGGGAGGTGCGGATGTTCACCCGCTTTGCCGATGACGACCGCGTCAGCGTGGACCGCCTGCTCGACTTCCAGATCGGCAATCGCACCGGCGGTGTCGCGCTCAGAGCGCTGGTCGATCCCGAGCCGGGCACGAGTTGGGGTTCGATTCGGCGGCACGATCGGAAGACGCAGCTCAGTATCAACCTGGAGCTGGAGGATGGTGCCAGCAAAGACGCAGTCTACGCCCAGGCGATGGGCGAGCTGGCGCAGATGGAGTGGCCTTCGGGGTACGGTCCTGAACGCGGCGACGAGTGGCGAGAACAGATGGAGAGCGACCAGGCCCAGAACGCCGCGTTCTTGCTGAGTGTCGTCTTCGTCTTCTTGATCATGGGCGTGCTTTTCGAGAGTTTTCTACTCCCGCTGACCGTGATCATGACCATCCCGATGGCGAGCTTCGGCGTCTATTGGGGGCTGTATTTGACCGACACCCCCTTCGATGCGATGGGCGGCATCGGCATGATCATCCTGATGGGCATCGTCGTGAACAACGGCATCGTGCTCATCGATAGGGTCACCGAGCTGCGTCGCCACTTGGGCCGCGAAGAAGCCTTGGTGGAGGCGGTGCGCCAACGTCTGCGCCCGATCCTCATGACCGCGCTCACCGCGATTGTCGGAATACTCCCGATGGCGCTCGGCACCGAGACCTTCGTCGGCATTCCCTACGCGCCGCTCGGGAGGGTGGTCGCCTTCGGGATGACGGCGGCAACGGTGCTCACCTTGTTCTTCGTCCCGTTCCTGTACGCCTTCCTCGACGACCTTCGGGAAAGTGGGCGCCGCTGGCTCGCGTTCGTCTGGCCCAAAAAAGAGGCACTATGATCCTGGCCTTCACCCTTTCCGCCCACGCGGAGCCCCCGGTTTCCCTGAGCTATGACGACGCCCTGGCTCGGGCCTCGCAGTCCGCATCCGGCGTCGCGCTCGCCCAGACCGATCACGCCGCTGCGATCGGTGCGCTCCTCGCAGCGCGCGCGCCCTTCGAGCCGACGCTCAGCCTCGGCGGCACGACCTTCGCTTCGACCGACGAAGGCCAGGCTCAGTTCGGCGCCTACACCAGTGACACCACCGGCTACACCATGAACGCTGGGCTGAGCCAGGCTTTCGCGACCGGAACCGGCCTGTCCCTCGACTTCGACGCCGACCAGTCCGACTCTACCTTCACCATTGAACAGTTCGACGCCGAGTTTGGCGAGCCCGCCTGGGGCAGCAAGCTGACGCTGGGCCTGTCGCAGAGCCTGTTGCAGGGCCATCGCCTCGCCTGGAATCTGCGCGGGGTGCACGCCGCTCAGGGTGCGGTCTCGTCGGCGGAGCTGGCCCTCGAAATCGCCCGTCAGGACGCCGTCGCGGAGGCCGCGCGCGGCTACTGGGGCCTCCACACCGCACGCCGCCTCGTCGAGATCGCCGCCCAGTCCCGCGCCGCCACCGCGGAGCAGGCCCGCATCACCCGCGCTCTGGTCGGGGCGGGCAAGCTCGCCGAAGTCGAAGCCACCCGGATCGCCGCTGCGCTGGCTCAGGCCGAGCGCGCCACCCTCGATGCCGAAGCTGCCGTCGAGGCCGCGGAGGATCAGCTCGCCGTGCTCATCGGCGTGTCACTCGACGCTTCGGTGAGCTTGACCAGCCGCCCGAGCCCCCCGCCGGAGTTGCCACTTCAGTACCACGCGGTCCTGGACTCCGTTTTTCAAGGAAACCCTTCGTTGCGGCTGGCCCGCCTCGAAGTTGACACTCGCGAGCAGGACGTGCAGGACGCGCGCCACGGTCTGCTTCCTCAGTTGGACGCCAACGGAGGCGTGGCCCTCCGCGGGTACGACCCGACCTTCTCGGGCAGCCTCGCCGAGATCGGGGACGCGAAGTTGCCACAGTGGAGCTTGGGGGCGACGCTGACCATGCCCCTGTTGAATCGTGCCGATCGTGGCACCCTCGCCCAATCCGGCGCCGCGCTCGCCCGCGCGAAGGTGTCACTCGCCCAGGCCGAAGCCATCGTCGAGACCGCCGCGCGCGCCCAACTGCGCACCCTCGACGGTGCCAAACAGCTCCTTGAGCTGGCGGAGCTGAACCAGCGCCTAGCTGAAGAAACCTTCGCCGCGGAGAAAGCGCGGGTGGTGGAAGGTCGTAGTTTGCAGAGGGACCTCATCACCGCACAGAAGGACGTCGACCAGGCGCGAGCGGATGCCGAGAAGGCACGCACCGACTGGCTGATTGCGTTGGTGGAGTTGGAGCGGCTGCGGGGAGCATTGTAGGGTGGGTCGCCGCGCGGGACGCGGTGCCTCTGCGGGGTCGTCGGCGCGGTTGAGGTGGTCGGGGCGGGGTGGACGGAGGGTGGGTGCAGGGTCCTGCCGGTGGAGGTCGTCCCGGCTCCTCGCTCGAAGACTCGCTCGGCCCGGGCCCGACCCCCACCGTCACCCGGCCCGTCACCGAACCGTCCACCCCGCGCAGAAGCACCGGCGGGCGCCGGCGACCCCGCGGCGGCGGGCTGCGTGCGGCTCTGGCTGGTCTGGGTGGCGGGGGGAAGGCGGTGACGACGACGCTGTCGCCGTCGAGGCGCACCCCGTACCGGTAGCGGACGTCCCCCGTCATCTGCACGCCGAGGGACCGCCAGCATGACTCGGCGTTGGGGAAGGCGACTGGCGCGGTGGGGAGTTCACCGGCGGGGGCGCACTCGAGGTAACCGCCGCGGTCGCGGAAGTGGCGCAGCTCGGCGTGGGCGATGGCCTCGACCAGACCCCGCGGCTCGGCCGCGCGGGCCCGCCGCATGATCACGTTGTAGGCCGGGACGGTGGCCGCGGACAGCAATGCCAGGATCGCCAGGACGAACGAAAGCTCGATCAGCGTCATTCCCCGGGCGCACCCGGGCTCCCGTTGGGACCGCAGCTACCCTAAGCGCGGTGGCCTCCCGACGGACCCTGAGCGCCTCCGACGGCGCCGCGATGCGTCGCGACGTCCGTTTGGCCAGACGTCCTGGCCTGCCGCATCGCCCAGACCTGACTACTCCCGCTTCAAGAACCGCTGCACCGTCTTGCGATCGATGTCGGCCGCCCGCGCCGCCGCGGAGATGTTTCCGTCGTGCGCGGCGAGGAGCGCGTGGAAGTAGGCCTCGTCGAAGGGATCGAGCCACAACTTCTTGGCGTCTGCGTACGGGAGGTCGTGCCGCACGCCGACGGGTGCGGCGGCTACCGCCTCCGATGTCGCGATACGACTGGCGCCGGCGCCGAAGCCGGGCGGAAGGTCCGAGACCAACGCCTCTGGCCCCGACGCGAGGCCCGCGAGGTAACGACACACGTTTGCCAGCTCGCGAACGTTGCCCGGCCAGGTGTGCCCGGCGAACTGGGCCAAACACGCATCACCGACCACCAGCGGCGCGCGGCCACCCTCCGCTCGGAAACGAGCGACGAAGTGACGAGCCAGGATCGGCACGTCCGCAGCTCGCTCCCGCAGCGGCGGCAGGTGGATGCGCACGACGTTGAGGCGGTGGAACAGGTCGGCGCGAAAGCGCCCTCCGGCGACGGCATCTTCCAGGGGCCGGTTGGTCGCGGAGACCACGCGCAGATCGACCTTGCGGAGCCGATTGCTCCCCACGCGGCGGAACTCGCCTTCTTGGAGAAGTCGTAACAGGCGCGTCTGCGCGGTGGCGTCGAGATCGCCGATCTCGTCCAGGAAGAAGGTCCCGCCGTCGGCCTCCTCCACCAGCCCCCGCCGCTCCGTCTCGGCACCGGTGAAGGCGCCGCGTTCGTGGCCGAAGAGCTCGCTCTCCACGAGGTTGGGCGGGATCGCGCCGCAGTCCACCGGGACAAAGGAGCGGGACGCGCGCCGGCTGGACGAGTGGAGCGCACGCGCCACCACCTCCTTGCCGGTTCCCGACTCCCCGGTGATCAGCACCCCAAGGTCGGTCGGTGCGACACGCTCGATGGTCTCGATGACCGTGGTCAGCGCGGCGCTGGCACCGAGCAGAGGGGGGCCGACGAGCGCAGCGCGAAGACGACGATTCTCGGTGCCCAGAGCCCGGTGTCCAAGCGCGCGATCGACGACCACCCGGAGCGCATCGGGACCGAACGGCTTGGCGAGGTAGTCCCACGCGCCGGCCCGGAGCGCGGAGACCGCCGTCTCGACCGTGGCGTAGGCCGTCATCAGCACGACCGGCGTCAGCGGATCCCGCGCCGCCGCACCGGCCAGCACCGCCAGTCCGTCGACGCCGGGCATCATCAGGTCGGTGAGCACCAGCTCGAGGCCGCCTCGCTCCACGATGTGCAACCCCTCCGCACCGCTCGGCGCGGTCAGGACCTCGTGGCCACCGCGAACCAGGATGCGACGCACCGTCTCCAGCAGGTCGGGTTCGTCATCTACGACGAGGATGCGCGCCATGCGGATGCCTCAGAACGGTCCTGGCCATTTACGACCGGACTCGCAAAGGTAGCGCATGTCGGAGTTGCTGATGCTGCCGCAGCTACCCTGGCCGTAGTAGCGGAGGTCGCTGTTGCTGATGCTGCCGTAGCTACCCTGGCAGTAGTAGCGCATGTCGGAATTGCTGATGCTGCCGCAGCTACCCTGGCCGTAGTAGCGGAGGTCGCTGTTGCTGATGCCGCCGTAGCTGCCGTCGCAGTAGTAGCGCATGTCGGAGTTGCTGATGCTGCCGCAGCTGGACTGGCAGTAGTAGCGGAGGTCGCTGTTGCTGATGCTGCCGCACGAGCTGGCGTGGGCGGCGGGAACCAGCGGCGCGGAGGAGCACGCGAGGGCGAAGACGAGGAGCATCGGGACTGCTATCCCAGCCGCATCACGAAGCGCGCCCCGCCGCCGGCTCGTGCCTCTGCCACCAGCGTCCCGCCGTGGTCGCGGACGATTCCGTGTGCCACGGCGAGACCCAGCCCCGTGCCCTCGCCAAGCGGCTTCGTGGTGAAAAACGGCTCAAAAAGGTGCTCCATGACGTCGGGGGTCAGCCCGGTTCCCTGGTCCTCGACCGCCACCTGGCTTCGGGAGATCGTCAGCGTCACCGTGGTCCCCTCGGCCGACGCCTGGACCGCGTTGCGGACGAGGTTGTAGAGCACTTGCTCCAATGCGGCGGCGTCTCCGGTGAGCACCGGCGAGCGGCCCTCGACGACGAGCGACACGCAACGTCGTTGCGCTTCGTGCCGGGCAAGGTCCACGGCGCTGCGAGCGACCGCTTCGAGCTCCACAGGGCCTCGCTCGCCGCGACTGGGCCGCCCCAATCTCAGTAGTGCGCCGGTGATGTCGCGGATGCGCTCGGCTTGGCGGGCGACGACGCGCAGGTCCTCAACGACCTCGGCCGAAAGCGCGCCGGGATCATCGAGGATGAGCCCCACGCGGCCGAGGATGACCCCTGCGGGGTTGTTGACCTCGTGCGCGACCCCGGCGGCAAGCCGCCCCACGGAGACCAGCCTCTCCCGCGCCAGCAGCTCCCGCTGGGCCTCGGCGAGCGCGGCCGACCGCTCCTCGACCCTCGCTTCCAACTCCGCGTTGAGACGGCGCAGCTCTTCCCGATCGGCCACAACGCGCTCACGGAGGTGTTCCAGCGCCAGGCCCAGCTCGTGCGGCTCGTCCATCCCCGTCGGCAGGAAGGGCTCGGCGTAATCGAGGGCCTGCATCCGGCGGGCCTGCGCGGACAAACGCACCAGCGGACGAATCACCAGGACGTCCACCACCACCGCCGCGGCGAGCGCCATCCCCAGCGACAACGCCACGAAAACCAGCACCCGCGCGCGGTCCAGCGGCGAGCCGGAGGTCAGGCTGTAGTCCACCAGCATCGCGCCCACGACGCCGAGCATCAGCAGCACGCTGAGCTTCAGTGCAAGACCAGGTCGCCGCATCGGTGCACCCCTACTCTTCTACCAGCTATGTTGCCGCGTGACCGCGACCGCCACCGCGCTCGAACTCCCAGCCTGCGTGACCTACGCGCCGGGCACGTTGGTCCAGGCGCGGCCGCTGCTGTCCGCGCCTTCCGGCAGTTTCGGCCCCCCCTGCCGGCGCTGCGCGCTGCGCCCGGCTTGCTCCGGGGTGCAGGGGCGTCCCTGGGACGACGCGCTCGACGTTGCCCTCTCGCCCCCGGAGCTTTTGGTGGAGCCCTGGTCGCACCCGCCCGAGTCACCCCGCCTCCAGAGCACCGCGCGCCGTTTCGGACCCGGGCCGTATGCCTCCGACTTCTCTGAAAGCACGACGCCGACGCGCTGGTTGTGGACCGACCGCCTTACCGCCGCCGACGAAACGCTCGACTTCACCCACATTGCGCTGGAACTGCCGGGTCCGGCGGTGGCGGTGGAAACCCTCGTCCGCATTCGTGGGTTGTGCCAGTGGGTTCACGTTGCCCTCCGCCTGTCCGCCCACCCGATGGAGCTTCGCGCCCTCGTTCACACCCTTGAGCTTGCGGGAGTCGCTACGCTGGCGCTGGTGGCGGGGGAAAGCTGGGCTCCGGCCGAAACGGCGCTTCGTCTGGCATTCCCGTCCCTCGACGTGCGGCGCGTCCCACCGCCGCAGGGGTAGTCGGCACCAAACGCTTGCCCTCGATCGTGTAGACGCGAACGGGCCGATCGCCGCTGACGACCCCGCAGGGCGCAAAGGCCCGGGCCCCCTCGAGGTCGCCGGTGATGACCACGTGGTCCGGATTGGCGGCGGCGGCGGCGGTCAGGGCG
The DNA here is from genome assembly GCA_947445035.1 of Deltaproteobacteria bacterium. Classification (GTDB taxonomy): domain Bacteria; phylum Myxococcota_A; class UBA796; order UBA796; family SXON01; genus SXON01. The sequence goes on along the minus strand of CANFCK010000001.1, from coordinate 65,351 downwards.
CGTTCGGCGCGCTCTCGGCGTGCCACCGGGTCAATCTTCTTCAGGAGCGAGAGATATTCGAGCTGGATTCGGCTGACCCCCCGGCGGGAGCGCACGCCGTCCTCGATGAGGTGCAGGTCGGAGAGGTGGGCGATGCGGAACACGGAGGTGGATGTACACGCCCTTTGTCCCGGAAATGTCACGGTCGTGCTAGGCCGTGAAATGCTGCCGCTCGTCTTCGAGCTGACCTCAACCGCCTGGCTGCCCGGCGCGGTCATTCCGCCGCGCCACACCTGCTCGGCAGCGGACGTGTCGCCGCCCTTGTCGTGGACGGCGCCCCCCACCGGCGCGGCGTCGCTGGCGTTGGTGATGGACGATCCCGACGCGCCCGGACGGACGTGGTCGCACTGGCTGGTGTGGAATCTCCCGGCCGCGACGCGATCCCTCGCCGAGGGCCAACGGCCTGGCGCGCCCGGGATGGTTGCCGGAACCAACGACTTCGGGAAGGTGGGCTACGGCGGCCCTTGTCCGCCGCCGGGGCACGGCACCCATCGGTACTTCACAAGGTTGTACGCCCTGGACACGTTGCTGTCCCTTGGCGACGGGGCGGGTCTCATCGAGCTCAAAGGGGCGATGAAGGGCCACGTGCTCGCGTCGACCGAGCTGATGGGCCGGTCCTGGCGCTGATCGATGGCCGACGTCGAACTTCCTGAGGTGGGCGTCGTGGATCGCATCCGCGTGGACGTTCCCGATTGGCCCGGGGCCATTTCCGGGAGCGCGACGGGCAGTGTGCTCCTGGAAGCGCCGGCCGCGGGCACGCCTTGGCGCATCGAGGAGCCCCCGGTGGTCGACGGATACTTCGCGGAAGAGGCAGTCGAGGCCATGGCGATGGCCCCCTGGGCCGACGCCGGCTTCCTCGGTGGCGGCGTCCGGGTCGCGGTCTTCGACGTGCAGTGGTTCAACGCTGCGGTGCTGTCCGAAGAGCTCGGGGATGTCGAAACGCACGACTGCGAACTGACGCGCAGTTGCGACGTGCCGATGGACACGCTGCGCCCGCGTTTCAGCTACGAGGAGGGCGCCCACGGCGTCGCCTGCGCCGAGGTCATCGCCGATCTGGCACCCGAGGCCGAGCTGCACCTGGTGCGCGTGAACGGCCCGACGAGCTTCGAGAACGCGGTGGAGTGGGCGCTGCGCAATGAGGTCGACGTCGTGAGCATGTCGATGTCGTTCTTCAACAACTCCTTCTACGACGGCAGCGGCGCGCTCGCCGACAGTGCGGGCCACCTTGCGGAGGGCGGGACGCTCCTGGTCACCAGTGCCGGGAACTACGCCCAGGAGCACTGGATCGGCCCGTGGGACGACGTCGACCACGACGAGTGGATGGACTTTCCGTGGGGCGGGTCGTACCTGCCGATTTATCTGAGCGCCGGGGGCGCGACGGCGTTTGTCTCGTGGGACGAGTTTTGGGGTTGCGGTCGCAACGACTTCGACGTGGTCGCAGTCAATCGGGAGGGGGAAATCGTTGGTCGCGCCGACGACGACCAGGACCTCGACGCCGATCAATGCGCGCCCGTTGAGCGCATTTCCATCCGCGCCGAAACGGAGGACTGGTATTGGCTCCGCATCCATCGCCGCCGGGGCGTCGGGGGCGTCGCGCTGTCGGTCCAGGCCCGTGGCGGACACCTCTATTTCACCGAGCCCGGCGGCCTTGCAGACCCGGCGTCCAGCGTCAGCGCGTTCTCGGTCGGGGCCGTCCGCGCGTCGGGCTACGCGCACAACAGCGCCGAGTCCTTCAGCTCGTTCGGGCCCACCCACGCCGGCTTCTACAAGCCGGACATCGCCGGTCCGGATGGCCTCACCTCGCGCATCTTCGGGACGAACGGGTTTTACGGCACCAGCGCGTCGACGCCGGCGGTGGCCGCCGCGGTCGCCGTGGCGATGAGCGCTGACCCTGACGCCACCCCGAGAGAGGCTGCTGATCGTCTCGTAGCCAGCGCGCTTGACGGGCGATCAGCGGGTCAACCTCCGGACCCGTGGCTGGGCGGAGGGAAGGCGCGGTTTTGGTCCCTCGACGCGGAGACCGAAGGCGCTTGCGGCGCGGGAGGGGGTGCCATGATCGTGGCGCCCCTGCTATGGTGGCGGGGAATCCGCCGGAGAGTCGTTTGTCGTCGCTGAGTGTCCTGCTGTTGCTCGCTGGTTGCCACGTCTTTGAGGACGTGCAGGTCACCTGCACCAGCGACATGCCGTGCGCCAATCCCGACACGGACACCGACGACACCGGCGACCCCGACACGGGGCCGTCCGGCGATCCGGTGGTGGGTTGGGTCACCTCGATGAGGGGGGGTGAAAGGGGCATCATCCGGGTCTTCGATCCGGTGACCAGCGAAGTGGAAGCGGAATGGTCGGTCCCGGTCGAACTGGCGGGCGCGCCGTACTACGAGCCGTGGAACCGAACCGGGCTGCTCGTCGGCGTTGGCGGCCTCTACACGCTGGACGCGGACGGCGGCACCACGAGGGTCAACGACGTCGGGGCAGAAAGCGAGAACTACGACACCACCCGGCTTGGCAGGCACCTGCTGGTGGCCTACCAGGGCGGGCTGCAGACCCTCTCCGCCGACTTGGCCGAGATCGCCTCGGTGCTCGAGTCGGGTAGCCTCTCGGAAATCCGTTACGTCGGCGGCAGTGAAAATCGGGCCTTCTTCGTCGACCCGAGCGCCGGGGGCCCCGACCTCTGGACCGTGGACGGCGACGGCAACGTCCAACTGGTCAAAGAAGACTACGACACCAGCCTCACCCGCGCGACGAACGTCTTCGTCGGCCCCGAAGAAGCGCCCTTTGCCTGCTCTCCGGCGGGCGCCGTCTATTCGATCAACAAAATCATCGGCGGGGACGCGCGGCCTGTGGCCTACCACGATGACGACTTCGCCGATGTGTCGGACTGCGCCTACGACCCGGGGGACGGGTCATTCTTGATCTACTCCGCATCTCGTGGGGTTTTCCGCATCGATGAGGGTGGCCGCGCCGATCAGGTCAGCACGCCCTCCACCGGCTACGTCTACGCGCGGGTATTCTGGACCACGCCGTGAGGGCGCTGTCGGTCACGCTGGTCCTCGTGCTCCCCGGTTGCCAGGGTTGCGACCCCGAGGACCTCGTTCCGGTGCGGGTAGAAGCGATGTCGGAGTCGCCAACCGGTCTGTGGGTCGGACAGGGTTCCGGGGTCGGTTCGGCCCTGGTGACGATCTTGACCGTCAACGAGGTCGGCGCGTCGGTCGGTGGGGGCGACCTGGCCCTGACCTCGGCCGGGACCTTGGGCGCGACCAGCGCCACCCCCGATGCTTTCGGTTGGGCCACCGCCGAGCTTTCGGCTTCGAGCCCCGGGCGCTTCGAGGTAGGCGCCACAGCGGGGACGTTCCAGGCCACCGGCAGTGCCTTCGTCACCGCGCGTGCCGACGTCCGGCCGGGCTTCCCTGCGTGGCTCTCGGGAGGGGAGGGCAGTCCCGTGGCGCACGCCGGCGGCGGCGTGATCACCGCCCGCGACCATGAGTTGTGGTGGTGGTCGTTCGATGGGGGCGCTGCCGTTCGGGTGCTCAACCTGGCATCGCCGGTGAAGTCCGTGCGGACGGTGCGCCTGGACGATGATGGCGTGGATGACTTGCTGGCCTTCAGCGACGACGAGGTGGTGCTTTTGCGCGGCCGTCCCGACGGCGGACTGGCCTTCGCCGGCGGGTGGCGGCCCTCGGCGGGTACCGTCCGGGCCGCGGTGGTTCAGACCGCGGACGACGACACGGTGGTCGACCTTGTCCTGGTGGTAGGCCACGCTGACTCCGGCGCCGTGGTCTGGATGCCGGGGGACGGTCAAGGCGGCTGGGCCGCCACCGCGGTCCTCGATGTGGACCTGGGCGTGCACGGCGCATCCGTCGAGGACCTCGATGAGGACGGCGTCGCGGAGGTGTCGCTGCTGGCCGGTGACGGCGTCACCCGCCGCTACGAGTGGCAGGGGGATGGGTGGCTCGCCACCAGCGCGATGGATTCGAGTCTCGGCATCGGGGCGGGTGCCGACATGCGCGGCGGCTTCGACGTTGATGGTGACCGTCGCGACGATGTGCTCATCAGCGGTCCGCTGGCCGACGACAGTGGCGGCTACACGGCGGTCATGGTCATGGACGACGATGAGATCGGGACCGTTTTCCAGATATCCAGCAGCTTGGAGCCCATCAGTGGGCTGGCCGCCACCCTTGCAGATGCCGATGGCGACGGCTCCCTTGACGTGCTGATGTCGACCCCGGGCGCGCTGGCACGCGCTCACTGGTCGGCCGAAATCGGCACTTTTGTGGTTGAGACGATCTCCGGGTTGCCGTACGCGGCCACGATCGACGCGCCCGACTTCACGGGCGACGACGTCCCCGACCTGGTTTTGTCTCGCGCGGCGGCAGTTGGACACGTCGCCGCGCGCGTCGCGGACGACCCCGGGACCGAAGCCGACGAAACCGGGTGGTCGATCGAGCGCGCCTTCGACGGTCTCTTCGACATCGGCCTCGTCGGTGAGCCGTGGATGGGTGACCTCAACGACGACGGGATCATCGATCTCGTCGCGCTTTTGGACAACGGCAGCGCCCAGGTCCAGGCCTTCGTCGGCACCCCAATCGTCGGCGCCAACAACGAGGCCCTCACCCCGGCCATCGCGCTTTCATTCCTTCCGGGGGAAGAGCCGCTCGATCTGGCCGTTTGTGGTCACGACGTCTGGATCTTGGTGGACGGCGCGCTGTCGACATTGGTCAGGCACCTTTCGGTGGATGACGCGGGTAGGCTGACCAGCGCCGGTGCCGATGTGGTGGCGCCCGGGGCCATGCTGGCGTGTGGGGACTTCCTCGGGGCGGAGGCGGTGGTGGTCGACGCGGCAGGCGATCGCCTTTGGCTCCCTGGGGACGGGACTGCGGTGGCGGAGCCCGGCATCGGCCCGCTGGGCGACGTCGTCGCGGCGGACACCGACGGAGACGGCGTGGACGATCTTCTGGGTTGCGAGGGGGTCTGCACCATCGCGGTGGGTGACTTCGACGCCGATGGCGTCGATGACGTGGTGTGGTCCGACGGTCTGGACACCGCAGTGCGTATTGGCGGCGCCGAAAGCACGCTCGGGCTCGGGGGGGCGGTGTCCGCCGGTGACGCCGACGGCGACGGCGTAGCCGACATTTTGGTGCAGGTCGACGGCGTGCTTGCGACGTGGCGCGGCCTGGGTGGCGCCGCCGGGGTGCCGGTTTTGGGGTACATGTCTCGCGAAGCCCGCGGTCGCGGGTTTGTCGGCGACCTCAGCGGCGACGGCGTGCCCGACGGATTTTGGTTGGGAGACGACAGCGACACCGCCGACGCGGTGGACCACTCCGGCTCCCTCTGGTACGCCGCCGGCGTCGCCGCCACCGCGCCGTAGGGCCGATGGCTGAGCGCTCCTTCGTGACCGGCGGGACCGGACAGATCGGGCTCCCGCTCGTTCGGGCGTTGCTGACGGCGGGGCACGACGTGACCGTGCTCGTCCGCGACGAAGCGCGAGGGCGGACCGTGGTTGCCGACGGAGCAAGGCTGCTGCTCGGGCACCTCGAGGATGCCGCCGCCATCGAGCGAGGGGTCGCCGAGGCCGACCACGTCTGGCACCTTGCCGGCGGCCTCCGCGGTGCCGGGCGAATCGACGCCGATCGGCTCAACCGGGTCGGCACGGAACCGCTCGCCGTCGCGGCCGGCAAGCACGCCAACAGGCTGAGCTCGTTCACTTTCGCATCGAGTTGCGCCGTGTACGGGGACCGCAGCGGCCTGTGGGTGGGCGAGGCGCACCCGGCGGCACCGCAGACCCAGTATGGTCGGGCCAAGCTCGCTGCCGAGGCCCGGCTGCGCGAGGTCGCCGCCGCTACCGGGCTTCGGCTGCGGGTGGCGCGCATTGCGGCGGTGTACGGTCCCGGCCTACGATTCATGCAGGAGGATCGCATCCGGGCGGGGCATGCTTGGCTCCCGGGCGAAGGACGCAACCGCGTTCCGGTCGTCCACATCGATGACTGTGTGGCCGCGCTCATGGCGATCGGCACACGGGGGGAGCCCGGCCTGTGGAACGTCAGCGCCCCCGGAACGCCCACGCTGTCTGAGTTCTACGCGGCGGTGACGGCCCGTTGCGGCGGCAAGCCGGTGCGCTTCTGGTCGACGTGGGTCCCGAGCGTGATTCAGGCGGCGCTCGCCGAGCAGAACGAACGGATGGCGGCCGCCATGGGTCGAAAGCCCAGATTTACCAACGACAACCTGAGGCTGTTCACCGCCAGCGCGCGGTTGAACGTGGACCGCCTCGAAAAGGAGCTCGCGTTCGTCTGGCGGTACCCGGAACACGGCGGTGGAATCGCCGCTTCGATCAGCCGTGGTGCTTGACGAACCGCCCCCTGACGGCCTATAGGACGGGGTCGGAGTCGAAGATGTCCCTTCCCCTCGTGCTCGCCCTACTCGGCGGCTGTGACCCCCATGACGCCACGTTCAAGGGAACGTACGCCATGTACTTTGCCGCGGCCACGTCGAGCAACGTACAGCGTCTCCGTCGCGACGAAGCCGCCGTACAGTGCGAATACGATCAGAATGATCCCCTCGCCGACGAAATCGACCCCGAACAGATTTTCGCCGACGAATGCTGGGCAGACAAGGTCAAGGCGGAAAAGGCGTTTCAGGATGCGTACGATCTGACCCCGTTCGACTGTCGCACGTTCGGTGCGGCGCCGTACTCCGACAATCCGGTGCGGATCCGGGACGCGCTCATTCCGGGCTGGGACGCCAACTACGAGGAGTTCTGCTGCGCCGAGGCGCACGATGACGACCCCGAGAACGATCCCGACGGCGACATGCTCACGCCGGATGACTGCACGGTGCAGACTGCGCGCTACCTCAACTTCTTTGATGACAAGTCGTTTTACCTGAACCACGGCGACGTGGCGACCTGGCGCGAAGAGGCGATCATCACCTCTGAAGGCGACCTGCAGCTGACCCTTCACATGGACACCAAGTTCGGGGACGTGCGCTTCGGCTGGGTCATCAAGCCCAACTTCCAGCCCACCGAGTGTGTGGACATCGACGGCGTCGCCACCGAACGCACCCTGTTTGACGATGGCAACTGGATCGACGGGTGGTCGTCGGCCTACGAGGAGGATGCTGGCTACACGGTGTACATGCTCAACTCGGGTGCGGCCCAGGTCAACCCCAACGACACCGGGGACTACTGGTACTTCGATCGCACCTGGCTCGCTGGCGCGTCGTTCTCGCGCTTCGCCGACGAAGACGCGTACATGTACACCAGCGATTTCGCGGACTTCTCGGCCACCGCCGCTACCCCGCTGTGGGTCGGGGTGGATGACGACGGCAAGACGGTCTCCGGCTACGGCGTCGGCGACGATGTCGGCGCCGAACAGTACCCGGAGCTGAATTGCGGCAAGGATGGCGACTCCTGCAACATCGCCGACTACCCTGACTTCGTGCAGTTGTTGCAGGACAATTTCAACAATGGTGGCGTGGATGGGGACGACGTCAGCTACGCGCCGGTTCAGGACGAGCTCGCCAACTACGCGGCGCTCCCGCGCGACGCGCTCCCCTTCACCATCAAGATCGAAGACAATTCCTGGCGCACGACCCCGGCTGGGGAGGGCGGCAAGCCCGAGGGCTTCGACAACTGGTCCTCGATCAACCCCGGCTGGGTTCGGCTGAAGGCCACGCGCGACGAGGTCGACGCGCTTGAGCCGGGCACGCTGGATTCCCCGCTGGTCGGTGACTTCCAGGTGCTCTTCTACAGCAACGACAGCTCGGGCTCGGTGTGGACGATGAACGGCAGCTTCGAGATCAACAAGATCGGCGAGGACGTCTGGGGCGCGGACACCGGCTTGGACGAGCTCAAGCGGATCGAAAACGAGACCCCGGAGTGCGGCGGGTAGTCGGGGGTCGGGATAGGCGCCGTTCGCCGAGACGTCCCACTCGCGCAGGTTTGTCCCCCTTCAGACGCCTGCGTGTAGGGAGGCTCGGCGTTTCTTTTTTTGGTGGCCTAACGAATGCGCCGACTGACCGCTTTGAACAGTGGACCCTCGGCGCGCCCTAACCAGCCAAAAATAAGGGTCTCGCTCGGTAAGATCAGCGCACCTTCCTCGCGCATCCAAATCAGGCCGGCGTCGGAATCGGCAGTGCGTCGCGACAGGCAGGCGTCGTAGGCGACGCTGACCGCCAATCCGCGGGCGCGTAGGCCCAAAGCGGTGTGGGCGACGCAGATGTGGGTCTCCATGCCGAAGACCACGACGTGGGGTCGTCCGGCAAGGCGGGCGTCGAATCCAGGCTCGTCCGTCGCGGCGAACGCCAACTTCACGAAGGGATCGACCGCGACCAGCTCGGGCAGGGTGGCGCCGAGCCCTTGGGGGTATTGCTCGGTGAAGGTGACCGGGATGCCCAGCTCGCGGGCGGTGAACACGAGGGTATCGGCGGCTTTGCGGGCACTCTCCCTCGCCGCCTCGGGCATCGCGCCGAAGAGCCGCTCTTGGTAGTCCACGACGAGGAGTTGGGTAGTGGCTGGGTCGATGGACATGCAAACGCGGATAAGGCGCCGGCGTGCTCCTGGCCTTGCTACTCGCCTGTCCCTCGCCCGTCCCCGACGTCGGCGTCTACAAGTCGGGGGCCAACGCGGTCGCGCGCGGCACGTTGACCGCGCCGGTCATGCTCTGGGGGCCCACGGGGACGGTGACGCGGGTGCCGACGCCCGGTCCGGACGGCACGACGCTCCTCGGGGCGGCCGGGCCGCTGTGGATCGTCGATCGGGAGCTTCCGGCCGTCGAAAAGGGCGGCCCGGTGCCGGCGGCGTTGGTGGAACGGGCGGGATTCCGATTGCGGGACGTGCTCGGCAGCCACAAGACGCGGGAGATCGATCCGGCGCGTGGCGCGGGCGTGTCGATGCGGAGCGTGGTGAAGATGCGCCGCAAGCTGGCGCCGCCGGTCTATCTCGCGGTCGCGACCGTTGGTACGCATGGAATCCCCCTTGCCGGAGGGGGGCGCGCGCCGGTGCTGGATCCCGGCGACTGCAAAGCGGCCATCGCGGTGCTCGACGCCGAGGCCGAAGGAACGATTTCGACGATGCCCCTGCCTGGGGCCGAGGCCAGCTGCGCGGTGCCGGTCCTGACCGCCCCGGTGGATCGCGACGGGGACGGGGTCTTCGAGGTCCTTGTGCACGGCCAGGCCGAGCACAAGGGCTTCCGCGCGTGGTTCACGGTCGGTGAGGACGGCGGGCTCAAGGCCGGGCCGACCTCGCTCTGGACGGACATTCCATGATCTGGCTGGACGGCCGCGCCCTGACGCTGGTTGAGTTGGTGCGGGTCTCCCGTCAGGCAGGCGCTGTCGCGCTTTCAGGGGCAGGACGGGCCGAGATGGAGCGTTCCTACGCCTGGGTTCGGGCCACGCTACACGGCGACCAGCCGGTCTATGGCATCAACACCGGATTCGGGTCGCTGGCGCGGGTGCGCATCGCGGCGGCGGACACCAGCCTGTTGTCGCGGAACCTCATCCGCTCCCACGCGGCGGGGGTCGGGCCGCCCTGCCCGGACGACATCGTGCGGGCGATGATGCTTTTGCGGGCGAACGCGCTGGCGCGCGGGGCCTCGGGCTGCCGCCCGCTGGTGGTCGAGACGCTGTGCGCGATGCTCGGCAAGGGTGTCGTCCCCCGCGTGCCTCGGCAGGGCAGCTGTGGCTCCTCGGGCGACCTTGCGCCGCTCTCCCATCTGGCCCTGGTCGTATTCGGTGAGGGCGGCGAGGTCCCGTTCGGCGGCGCGTTGATGACGGGTCCGGAGGCGATGGCGGCCGCCGGTCTGGCGACGCTCGTCCCCGAGGCCAAGGACGGCCTGGCGATGACCAATGGTGCCCAGCTCACGACGGCCATCGCGGCGCTGGCGCTGGCGGATGCCGACGTGCTGGTGCGCACAGCCGAGCGCGCGGCGGCCATGAGCATCGAAGCCCTCCGGGGCGTCAGTCGCGCGTTCCACCCAGCGGTGCACGCGCTCCGGCCCCACCCCGGGGCGATCGCCAGCGCGGCGCACCTGCGGGCGCTTCTGGCCGGCAGCTCGCTCGTGGACTCGATGCCCGAGAAGGTGCAGGACGCCTACTCCCTGCGCTGTACGCCCATCGTCCTGGGCGCCACCCGCGACGTGCTGGCGTACGGCCGCCGCGCGGTGGAGATCGAGCTCAACAGCGTCACCGACAACCCGGTCATGCTCATGGACGAGGCCGTGGAGAACCACGCGTTTTCGGCGGGCCTGTTCCATGGCGAGCCGGTGGGCATCGCCGCCGACGCGATGAAGATCGGGGTCGCCGAGCTCGCGTCGCTGAGTGAGCGTCGACTCTACCGCCTGACCACGGGCTCGCTCAGCTCCCGGTTGCCGCCGGGCCTGGCCGGGCGCGACCGTCCGGACCTGGGCATGTTGGTTCCGCAGACCACGGCGGCGGCGCTCGTCTCTGAGAACAAGGCGCTGGCGTGGCCGATGAGCGTCGACAGCATCCCGACCTGTGAGGACCAGGAGGACCACGTGGCCATGTCCACCACCGCCGCCTGGCGCTTCTGGGAGGTGGTGCAGAACAGCCGCCGGGTCGTCGCGATCGAGCTTCTGTGTGCGTCGCGGGCCCTGCGTATGCGCCTGGAGGAGGCGCCCGGCGTGCGGCTGGGCGCCGGCGCCGAGGCGGCGCTCCCCTTGGTCGAGGCGCTGGTCGCGGGGGCGGAGGTGCCGGGTGAGGCGATCGAGCGCATCGCCTGTCGAATCGCGGCGGGGGAGTTCGCATGACGCCGACCATTGAGCTCGACGGCCGGAGCTTGACCGCGGCTGACGTCGCGGCCATCGCCGGTGGCGCCCGGGTTGGGCTCGCCGACCGCGCGCGGCCGGCGATGGAGCGTTCCGCGCGGGGCTACCCTGCGTTTCCGAGCGTGCTCGACCAGAAGCGCAAGGTGCTGCTCGGCACCCCGGCTGCCGCCGGGGACGAGAGCGTGCGGCGCTTTGTGCTCGACCACTGCGCCGGTGTGGGCGACCCGCTGCCCAGCGGGCAGGTGCGGGCGTTGTTGGCCTGCCGGGCCAACGTCCTGGCCAGCGGCCACTCTGCGGTTCGCCCCGCGCTGGTGGATGCGATGTGCACCATGCTCAACACGGGGATCGTCCCGGTGGTGCCCGGCCAGGGCTCGGTGGGGGCCGCTGGCGACCTCGCGCCGCTGGCCCACGTGGCCAGGGTGCTCTTCGGGCTTGGGGGTCCGGCGGAACGCCCGGACGGGTCGGTGGGTCCTTCCCCGCTGGCGGGCTTCTCGCCTACGCCGAAGGAGGCCCTTTCCGTCATCAACGGCGCCACGCTCACCAGCGCGCTGGCGGCGATCTCCGTCCACCGTGCGCGCCGCCTCCTGGACGCAGCCGTGGACGCCTGCGCGATGACCCTGGCGGTGTCGCGGGCCGACGCCCGCTGCCTCTCGAACGCGCTTTTGTCCGCCCGCGGGCATCGCGGCGGGGTGATCGTCGCGACGCGGCTTCGTGAGCGGCTCGGCGCGCCAGGGGCCGCTGTGGGTGCCCCAGACGCGTTCTCGCTGCGTGCCGCTCCGGCTGTCCTGGGCACCGCGCTCGACTGCCTGGAGTGGGTGGAGGGCACGGTGACGGACGAGCTCAACGGGGCGTGTGACAACCCGCTGTGGTTCGAAGGCGAGGGCGTGGTGGAGGGGGGCAACTTCCACGGCGCTCCGGTGGCGCTGGCGATGGATACCCTGCGAATCGCGCTCACCCAGGTCGCGACTCAGAGCGAGCGGCGGACCTTTCGCCTCACCGCCGCCTCGCTCACCCAGGACCTGCCGAGCTTCCTCGTCGAAGGCACGGGCCTCAATAGCGGGTTCATGCTCGCCCAGTACACGGCCGCGTCGCTGGCCAGCGAATGTAAGGGGCTCTCCCATCCTGCCAGTGTCGACAGCATCCCGACGGTGCAACACCACGAGGATCACGTCAGCATGGGCCCGATCGCGGCGCGGCTCACCTTGCGGGTCTTGGAATGCCTGGCCGACATCATCGGGATCGAGGCGCTCGTCGCCGCCCAGGGCCTGGATTGGCGCCTGCGCGGGATGCGGGTGGTCGAGGGTGTCCGTATCGACGGGCCTCCGGAGACGGTTGGCGAGCAGATCCTCGCCCTCCACGGGCGGGTGCGCCAGGTGGTGCCATTCTGGCAGGACGACCAGATCCTGCATCCGGCGCTGCGCAGCGTGGGCGAGCGTGTCCGCGCCGGCCTTGCGGCGGACCAGCCGACTCCCTGGTAGGGGGCCCCTCGCGCCGCCGCCGACCAACGATGACGGGGATTGCCTCCGCCGCGGAGGCTGGTTGGGTGGTGGTGGCGCAAAGCGCGGTGGAGCTGGGCGAGGGCGGAGTCGTAGTGGCCGTCGCGGGAGTGGTCCGGGTGCGGGTCGCCGAGCCAGTGCGCGCTGGCGTGCTGCTCGAAGCCGGCGACGGCGGCAGCGCCAGGCCGGGAGAAGGCCCCTCCGTCGGCCGCACGCTCGCCCCCTCGGTCGATGGGCTGGTCGACCTCTTGCTGCACGCGCGCTAGGACAGCCCGATGAAGCCAACCCTGACGCTCCCCACCTGGGCCGACGACCTGCGTCAGCGCTACCTTGCCGGGGAAGCTTGCGTGTTCCTGCTCCATGGGAACGCTCGCGACGTCCAGCCGTGGGTCGAAGCCGACGGCACCCTCCGCTACGTCTCACTCCGCGTGTTCTTGGAGCGCACCTTCACGCGGACCAAGGACGTCGTCGCCTACTACAACCTCGCCGAGGGGCTGGAGTTCCCGACCCCGACGCACAAGTCGGGCTTCATCCGCGCGGTCAACAACGTCCGCACCCTCGCCGGTCGGGAGGCGGTCGGGGACCTGCCGCAGAGCCCTGGCGCGGTCCTGCCGCTGATCGAGGACCTCGTCACCACCGAAGCGCACAACGCGGCCGTCATCATCGACTACATCGAGACCATCGCGCCCAACGGCGACCTTGCGTTTATGGGCGAGGGCGAAAAGGCCAACCTCGTCACCCTGATGCGCCTGGGCGCTGATCCTGGGCTTCAGGGCGGCAACAGCGTCGTGGTTTTGGTCACCGAGCAGCTGGCCGACGTCTCCCGCCGGCTGGTCGCCAGTGGAAATCTCGCGGCTATCGAGGTGCCTTTGCCCGACGAGGCGACGCGGGCGGGGTACCTGCGGGCCCAGGATCGGCGCGACGTTCCTTGCGAACTGACCGACGAACAGCTCGCCAAGCTCACCGCGGGCCTGTCGCTCACCCAGATCCGCGGCATCCTGCGCGCCGCCCGGCAGTCCAAGGAAGCGATCAGCTTTCGGACGGTGAGTCGGCGAAAGAAGGCGATCATCGAGCAGGAGTGCCACGGGCTGGTCGAGTTTGTCGATCCCCACCACAGCTTCGACGACGTAGGTGGGAACGTCGGCGTCAAACAGACGCTGATGCGGGTTTCGGAGTCCATCAAAGCCGGCCGCAAGAGCGCGGTGCCGATGGGGGCAATCTTCGTCGGGCCGATGGGCACCGGCAAGACCTTTGTGGCCGAGGCGTTCGCGGCGTCGAGCGGGCTGACCTGCCTCAAGTTCAAGAACTTCCGGGAAAAGTGGGTGGGCAGCACCGAAGGCAATCTGGAGCGGATCCTCCGCGTCGTGGACGGCCTCGGCTATTGCCTGCTCATCATCGACGAGGCCGACCGCAGCTTGTCTTCGGGAGGGGAGGGCGACGGCGGAACATCGTCACGGGTCATCGCTCGTCTGAAGGAGTTCATGTCGGACACGAGCCACCGCGGGCGTGTGCTCATCCTGATGATGACCAACCGGCCCGACAAGCTCGACACCGATCTGAAGCGGCCGGGTCGCTTCGACCTGAAGATACCGTTCTTTTTCCCGGAGACTGAGCCCGAACGAACCGACATCGCCCAGGCCATCGCCCGGCGAGCCAAGCTCACCTTCAAGAAGAAGGTCGACTGGGAGGCGTTTGCCGAGCGCACCCGGGGCTACAGCGCCGCGGAGCTTGAGGCGGTCGTCCTGGCCGCGGCGAACTTCGCGGCTTGGGACGAGCGCGCCGAGATCACCCCCGCCGACCTCGATCGGGCCGTCACCGACGTGGTGCCCAGTCGGGACACCCGGATGCTGGAGTACATGGAGCTGCTCGCAGTCTTCGAGGCCAGCTCGCGTTCGATGTTGCCGCCGCGCTACGCCGACATGGGCACCGAAGAGGTTCAGAACCGCCTGGATGCGCTCCGATTGCGACTCGGGGGGCGGGCTTAGCGAGGCTTAACGATCCTTGCGCGCCCAGGACCTCCACGTTAGCCGGCGCTGCTCTCAGGTGGTGCAAGGTGTACGCAGTCGTAGTCACGGGCGGAAAGCAGTATCGGGTGTCCGAAGGGACCCAGCTCGTGGTCGATCGGCTTACCGCCGAAGTCGGCTCCACGATCGAATTCGCGGATGTGCTCATGATCGGCGGGGATAGCCCGAAGGTCGGCGCTCCCCATGTCCCTGGCGCCAGCGTCAAGGCCACGGTCGTAGCCCACGAGCAAGGCGAAAAGACCGAGTACGTGCGCTACTTGCACCGTCGCCGCACCCGCACCCAGAAGAACGGGCGTGCGAAGCTGACCATTCTTCAGATCAACGGGATCGAGGGCTAAACCATGGCACACAAGAAAGGGCAAGGAAGCTCTCGCAACGGTCGCGACTCCAACCCGCAGTATCGCGGTGTCAAGGTCGGCGAAGGCGAGGCCGTCACCGGCGGCTCGATCCTGGTTCGCCAGCTCGGCACGGTCTTTCACGCGGGCAAGAACGTCGGCATCGGTCGTGACTGGACGCTCTTCGCGTACGTCGACGGCAAGGTGAAGTTCGAAGCGCGCGCCAACAAGAAGCTCATCTCCGTCTACCCGGCCGAAGCCTAGAGGTCCCAGACGGGCCTCGCGGGACGGCACGGTCAACGTCGAGGTCGGCGCGGAGCTGCGCGCCGATGGGCGGCGGCGGCGCCGCCCTCACGGGGGCGCGAGATACGTCGGGCCGATGATCAGCAGGCGTGACGCGCTGGTGGGCGCATCGGCGGCCCTCTTCGCGCCGGCTACGGCGTGGGCTGGACAGACGCGCCTCGATCCGCGGTCCATTGCCGTGGGTGATGTCGGTCCGCGCTCGGCGGTTCTCTGGGCGCGGGGACGCAGCGCCGGTCGGCTGTGGGCACAGCTGAGCGACAGCCCCGACTTCAAGCACGTTCGCGAGCTGCGGGGACCGGCGGCGACGGCGGCCACCGACTTCACCGCCCGGCTGGTGGTCGACGACCTGCCTTGGAACCAACGTGTCTGGTGGCGGGCCACCGTCGAAGGCGCGGAGGCCGCGGCCGAATGGATGACGGGGACGTTCGTGACCGCCGGCCCCAATCGCGACGTCCGTTTTGCGTGGGGAGGAGACACCGGAGGGCAGGGCTTCGGGATCAACGAGGACCGCGGCGGCATGCGGATATTCGACGCGATCCGGCAGGCCCGGCCCGACTTCTTGGTGCATTGCGGCGACCTCGTGTACCACGACGCCCCCATCCGCGCGTCCGTGGCGACCCCCGGCTTCAAGGGGACCTGGCGCAACCTCGTCACCCCGGAGGTGGCCAAGGTGTCAGAAACGCTGGACGAGATGCGTGGGCGCTATCGTTACAATCACATCGATGACAACTTCAGGACCCTGCTGACCGAGGTCCCCATTCTGCACACCTGGGACGATCACGAGGTAAAAAACAATTGGTACCCGGGGATGCCTGTTCGCGACAATCGCTACCGCGCCCGCAACGTTGCGGCGTTGGTACCAAACGCGCGCCGCGCATTTTACGAGTACACGCCGCTGCCGTCGGGGCCGATGTATCGCAAAGTGCCATACGGCCCGCTGTTGGACGTGTTCCTCCTCGACACCCGGAGTTTTCGGGGCCCCAACTCAACAGGGCGGCAAGCGTTGTATGGCCCCTGGGCAGAGTGGCTGGGCCCCTTCCAGCGGGACTGGCTCAAGCGGG
Organism: Deltaproteobacteria bacterium; assembly: GCA_947445035.1. Classification (GTDB taxonomy): domain Bacteria; phylum Myxococcota_A; class UBA796; order UBA796; family SXON01; genus SXON01. Next base: position 49,318 of record CANFCK010000001.1, on the reverse strand, counting down.
AGCTGCGTGCTTCGACGGCAAAATGGAAGGCGGTCTTCTGCAGCATGCCGCTGGGGCTCATGAGTCGCGACGCCCAGATGATCTGTGAGAACGTGGCCAATGGGCCAGGGGAGGCGTTGGGGCGCGAGGTGGAGGTCGCGGACATCCTCAGCTATGCCCAGCAACACCAGATTCGTGATGTGGTCTGGTTCACCGCCGATCTCCACTACGCCGCCGCCACCCATTACACCCCGACCAACGGGGTTTTCAAGAACTTCGACCCCTTCTGGGAGTTCATGGCCGGCCCACTCAACGCGGGGACCGGGCGCATCCACAAGCTCGACGACACCTTTGGTGCGCGCACCGAGTGGGTTTCCATCGCGCCGGACCTCCCGCCGCACGCACCGCCCAGTGAGGGCCATCAGTTCTACGGCGTCGTGGACATCGACGCCGCCACCCAGAAGCTCACGGTCCGCTTCTACAACGAAGCCCAGACCGAGCTCTACAAGCTCACCCTCCCTCCGCACCGTTCCTGATGCTGCTCCTGCTGACCGCCTGCTCTGGGTGCTTCGAGGAGGGCGACGGCGTTGAAGTCACCGTCACCCACGAGGTCGCGACACCCTACCGAGATGGCGGACCCGACGTCGTGCTCATTGTACTTGACACCTTGCGGGCGGATCACCTGTCGCAGGCCGGCTACCCGCTGGAGACCAGTCCCGGCCTCGACAAGCTGGCCGAGCGCTCGGTTCGTTTCGAGAACGCGTGGGCGCCCTCGCCGTGGACGGTGCCGAGCACGACGAGCATCCTCACCGGCCAACATCCGCTCCGCCATCAGCTGCGGAAGCCGGGAGATTCGTTGTCGGCCGACCACAACACGCTTGCAGAGCGGGTGCGGTCGGCGGGTTGGCACACCCTGGCCTGGTCGTACAATGTCAGCATCGCTCCGCGGCTGGGGCACGACCAGGGCTTCGATCAGTTTACCCGGAACACCGGGAAGGTCCTTGGGTATCCACATGCCGGTCGGATGACGCAAGCCGCCATCGATTGGGTCGGCGCCCCACACAAGGAGCCGAGCTTCCTCTACCTCCAGCCGATGAACTGTCACGGCCCGTATCGGGTGCCGAAATCGGCGCGAAAGAATCTACTGGGGCGGCCCCCGGACGGGCACTTCGTCTACTATGCGGGGCCGATGCATCGGATACTGAAGGGCTCGATGTTGTCAGCCCGCGATCGGGTGGACGAACGTTACCTGACCAGCTTGAGGGAACAATATGACACCGCGATTCGATACGAAACGGACCAGATTGGCCTGTTGATCGACGCCATGGACGAGGCGGGTCGGTTGGATGATGCGTTGGTCATCCTCACCTCTGACCATGGGGAGGAGCTATTCGAACACGGCGGGTTCTCGCACGGATTCTCGCTCCACCAGGAGGTGCTGCGTGTTCCGTTGTGGGTCAAATTCCCCAACCAGGCCGCAGAGTTGGTGATTTCCCAGCCAGTGTCCACGGTTGATGTCACCCCCACCATACTCGATGTCTTGGGGATCGCCGACAGCACGCTCGATGGGCGTTCGCTGCTGCCCTACCTGACTGGGGGTGCGCTTGTCCCCCGACCGCTGGTGTTCGACGTGAACTGGCCCAAACGAATCGTGGCGCAAGGGGTTCTGGACGGCGGCTGGAAGTACCAGCGCATTGCCCACGACTACCAGGGACGCCGGGACTTGGAAGAGCTTTTCGACCTCGGCGCCGACCCAGGTGAGCTGGTGGAGCTTTCGGGTGGAGAGCCGGACCGTGTCGCGGCGATGAGGACGCTGCTGGACGAGCTTTTGGCGCAATACAAATCGGCACCTGCGCCCGTCAATATGTTCCCCGAGATGGAGCACGATCAGCTTGAGGCGTTGGGGTATTTGGAGTAGGGCGTCGCGATCACCGCCGCCTGACACGCCCCCAAAGCTTCACCAGTCCGACAAGGACGAGTCCGACGCCGCCCCCGGCGAGGATGTTGGCCCCCGCGTTGAGCAGTCCGTGCATCGGCAGCCCATGCAGCAGGCCCTCAACCGCGTGGTGCGCCGCAGGAATGCCTTCGATGATGATCCCGCCGCCCACCATCAACATGGCGAAGGTGCCGACCAGCGAGATCAAGTGGAGCAGCTTGGGCGCGCCGGCCAGGAGCAGCTTCCCGACTTGACCCCGCACCCCGCCGAAAGGCATCAGGTACTCGCCCGCGTCGTCCATCTTGATCAGCAGCGCGACGACGCCGTAGACGCCGACGGTCATGACGATGGAGACGACGTACAGGACCAGCACCTGATTGATGAACGGAGAGGCCTTCACCATGCCCAGGCAGATGGCGATGATCTCGGCGCTGAGGATCAGATCGGTGCGGATGGCGCCGTCGATGCGGGACTGCTCGTAGGCCTCGATGCTGGCATGATCGGGCCGACCACCCTCGTTGTCGTCGTTGATCGCGTGGCCCCAATGGAGGACCTTTTCCACCCCTTCGAAGGCCAGGTAGCCGCCGCCCAGCATCAACAGCGGGGTGATGGCCCAGGGCGCGATCCAGTTGAGCAGCAGGGCTCCCGGCGCCAGGATCAGCGCCTTGTTGCGGAAGGAGCCCTTGGCCACCGTAAAGATGACCGGAAGCTCGCGCTCGCGCCGGATGCCGATCGCCTGTTCGGCGGTGACCGCCATGTCGTCGGTCACGATGCCGGTGGTCTTCTTCGCGGCGGCCGCGCTCAGCGTTGCCACGTCGTCCGCGATGGTGGCGATGTCGTCGAGGAGCGCGAGGAGACCCGAAGCAGGCATGGGGCGCGTTATCACCGCACAAATGCGCCTGCTGCCGCTCCTCCTGGTCGCCGCGTGCGTCGACTACAACTTCTACGCGATGGCGCAGCACCAGGCGATTCCGGACTCGCCGGAATCGGAATGGGCGCTCGACACGGCGGCCAGCCAGTCGGCTGGGTCGGGGGAGGACAGCGGGGGGGGCACGATCGCAGGGGCGACCATCGACGCCTCGTTCAACGTCGTCATCCAATATGCGAGCTTCGGAGACACGCTCGGGCGCTGCCAGATCGAGGTCGCGTTCTACGAGCCGGATGAGGACGATGGCACCGGGGGAGGCGCGGGCGAGGTCATCGCCACGCCCACCACCGCCGGCACGTGCGCCTACACCGCCTTCGATCCGGATGCGGAGGAGATCGCCGGAAGCATGAACGTCCGAGGCACACTGGATGTCGGTTCCGCCCTCGCTCTGAAAGATGAGGCGTCCGTTTCGCTCCCGGCGCAGGATCATGACGATGGCACCGTCACCTATGCGCTCCGGGCGTGCTCGCGGGAAACGTTCCCCTTCGCGCGCACCTTCGACGTGGAGGGGGAAGGCGTCGGAATCCCCGCCTTCACCCTCAGCGAAGCCGTGGCGGTCGGCCCCGACCTCGGCCGCACCTTGCCCCTGGACGAGGCGATCGTGCTGGGCAAGGTCACCCAGTCCCTCACGGAGCCGCTCGTGTGGGGCTGGGAGCGCCTCCACGACGCGCCCCAAACCTCCGAGGGCCCCGTGGTCCCCAGGGAGATGTTCGTCGTGCGCCACACCCGACGCGCCGACAATCGCCTCCTCGAGGCGCTCGCCTGCCTCCCGGGCGATGAGCGAGGCGTGGTGATCTCGGCCGCCGACCTGGGCCAGCTCTCACCCACGACCGACGCCACGTACGCCTACGGGCAGATCGACGCCTACTGGGATGGCTTGGCTGTGGCCGCGCCCTGGGGACAGCTGGTGAAGGTGCGGTCTCTGGTGTCCTGGTCGGGAGAGATCGTGCTCGTCGCCGGCGGGGGATAGCTGACGGCGCAGCAGGGCGGTACGTGGAGGGCCTATGGAAACCTTGCCGTCGGTGTGCCCTCTCGACTGTCCCGATCGGTGCAGCCTCGCCGTCAACGTAGAGGGTGGCCAGGTGCAGTCGCTCACCGGCACCCACGAACACCCCTGGACCGAGGGGTATATCTGCGCGAAGGTCAAACGTTTTGGCTCGCGTGTGCACGGGAAGGAGCGCATCCTGCGGCCCCGGATACGCACCGCGGCTGGGTGGGTAGATGCCTCGTGGGACTCGGCCTTGGAGCTGGTTGCAGCCCGCTTCCGGGCGATCATCGCCACCGACGGTCCCGAGGCCATCCTCCCGGTCTGGTACGGAGGTAGCAACGGGCTTTTGACCGGCGGAGGCCTCGACATTCAGCTGTGGAACGCCCTCGGGGTGTCCAGGTGCGAGCGCACCCTTTGCGCCACCAACGCCGGTGCGGGCGTGAAGATGGCCTACGGGACGATGGCAGGGGCGGACCCGTCCGACGTGGCGCATGCACAGCTGGTCATGTTGTGGGGAGCCAACCCGAGCGCCAGTGGCATCCACCTCGTGCCGCCGCTGAAGAAGCTCCGCGAGCGGGGTGGGAAGCTCATCGTGGTGGATCCGCGGCGAATTCCGCTGGCGGGCGTGGCGGACCTCCACCTGCCGGTGCTTCCGGGAACGGATGTGCCGGTGGCGTTGGCCCTCGCGCACATCGCGTTCGTCGAAGGGCTTGCGGACGAGCTGTGGCTGGACCTGCACAGTGAGGGGTGGGAGGCCTACCGGGAGGCGGCGATGGCGTGGAGCCCGGCCAAGGCGGCGGCCGTTGCTGGCGTGGCCGCCGCGGACATCGAGCGCCTCGCCCACCTGTATGCCGATGCTTCGCCCGCGCTGGTCCGGCCCGGTTGGGGACTTGAGCGTACCCGCAACGGGAGCGACAGCGTGCGGGCGGTGCTCCTGCTCCCCGCGGTTTTCGGCAAGTTCGGAAAGCGGGGCGGCGGCTACGTGATGTCGACCTCGAGCGGCTACCGCATCGATGCGAGCGCCTGGCAGGGCACGAGCGCGGCTCGAAGCATGAACCTGTCGCAGTTGGGTCGCGAGCTGGAAACCCGAACGGACCCCCCCGTCCGGGCGGTCTATGTCTACAATTGCAACCCTGTCGCGACCGTTCCAGATCAAAATCGCGTTGTCGCGGAACTGTCGCGACCGGATCGGTTTGTGGTCGTGCACGAGCAGGTATGGACCGACACCTGCGAGCTGGCGGACGTCGTGCTGCCGGCAACCACCTTCCTTGAACACCACGAATTGACCAAGAGCTATGGCGGCTACGTCGTGCAGTGGTCGGACCCCGTGATCCCTCCGGTGGGCGAGTCGCGGAGCAACCACGTGGTGCTACGGGAGCTTGGCAGCCGCCTCGGGGTCGACATCCCGCTCGATGAAATCCAGATGGCCGAGCGCATCGTGGAGCACATTCCGAATGTGCCAGATTTCGCGACGCTGCGCGCCAACCTCGCGGTGCCTGTGCCCTCGCCGATCCAGTTTGTGACCAGCTTCCCCAGCGACGCTCGCGTCCGCTTCACGCCCCTCCCGCGCCATCGTCTGCCGCCGGCGGATGCTCAGCTGCCGCTGGTGCTCATCTCGCCGGCAACCTCGGCGGCGATCTCGTCGACGATGTACGAGGGCGAGACCGATGTTCAGCTGGGCGTGCACCCCGTCGACGCGGCGGAACGGGCGCTCACCGACGGCCAGCTCGTCCGCATCTGGAACTCCCGCGGTGAGGTCCGCGCGCCGCTCAAGATCGACCCCGCCCTCCGCCCCGGCGTTGTCATGCTCCCCAAGGGGCTCTGGCGTCGGGCCACGAAGAACGGCTGGACCAGCAACGCGCTGATCCCCGACCACGTGGACGAGTTCGGTCGCGGGGCCTGCTACAACGACGCCCGCGTCGAGTTGGAAGGGGTGGGGTGAGGGACGATGGGGTGTGTTTGTTCCCCCTCCCGCTGGCCGTGGAACGTCGCGAGCCAGGGCGGGCGTTCGCGGGTCACCAGGGTCGTTCCGCAGTCAGGGCACCGCTTGGGAAAGCGTAGCCGGCGTCAGGGCGTCCCCGCCACAATGGTGACATTTCGCACCCGAACCACCCCGCTCCCCGCCTCGTTGTGGACACAAACCCTCATCTTGGCAACGTTGGGCATCGTGGGAATGTCCCGGGCGAACGGGGTCCAGTCCAGGCTGCGCCGCCCGTTGACGAGCATGACCTGCGCGCCGCCCGGTACGGTGCCTTTGGCTACCATCCGCCCGCTTTCGTCGAGGAGGCGCACCGCCACGCGCCCCCCCTTGGTCGCTTTCCCGCCCACCGAGTCAAGGGCCCATTCCCCCGTGACCCCGATCGGCCCCGTCAGCTCCTGATCGGGGTCGAGGCAGGCGGCCGGACCGTCGCCGTCGGGGCTGCCCTCGACCTCCAGGCCGGCGTCACCGAAGCGGACCAGCCCGCCGGCGAGAGCCGGGGGCACCGCGTACCAGCCGCCGCCGACGAGGCCCTTGCGACCGGCGCCTGCCTGCCGCGCCGGAGGCGGGGGGGCGTCCGCAGCTGCTTCTTCGGCGGAGGGCTCGACGCCCACGGGGAGCACGGCGGCTGGCAGGCTGCGCACATAGGCGACCAGAGCGCCGCATAGCAGCAGGGCGGTGCCGACGGGCCAGAGCCACGGGGGCAGCGCCGCACGGGGTCGCGCATCCGGCGCGACGGCCGGACCCGCGACCACCGGTCCCAGGCTGACCGGCGTCGCGAAGAACGCCGCCATGGCTGCCGGGAGCTCCCCATCTCCGATGGCCAGCATCAGTCCATCGCGACCGATTTGCGCCCATCCGGGCGCAAACGCGAAGCGCTCGGTGTCGTACCGACCCAGCCGCCGGGCCAGCCTCCCATGAGGGTCCGCGCCCACCGGCACCCCCAAGGCCAGCTCGCCCATCCAGGCGCCCAAGGCCGCTGCGGAGTCGATGCTGACGATGCGACAGCGGGTGCCGGCCGCGAGGACCCGGGCCGCCTGTCTCGCGACGCCGTCGGCTTCGTTGGTGAAGGCGTGCGCAACGAAGAGCAGCAGCTCGCCGCCGATGCTGGCCGGTGCGCCGTGCTCGTCGAGGACGGTCTCGTCACTGACGTTCATCATGGCGCGGTCCCAGGTGCGGCGGTCTGAGCGAGGGCAAAGGCGACGAGGACCCAGGCGGCGGTGGCGAGGAGGCCTGGCCACCAGGACGCTGCGGCGATTGGCGCAGGGGCCGCGGCGGGAGCGTCGGCGAGCGTCGGCGCCGGAGGCGCGGCTCGTACGGGCGACTCGACGGCGCCAGCCGGTTGGAGGGACGCCGGAGCCTCCGCGGGCGCCGCCTCCGTGGGCGCCGCCATGGTTGCAGCCAGCAGGGTCCGCGCGACGACGCGCCCTTCGGCGACCACCACGCTGAGTCCGAGCGCGTCGCCGTCAGAGGGGAACCCGAACTGGCCGGCCACCGCGCCCCGAGGGCGGTGGTCGCACAAGACCCGCAGGCCTGGCGCCACGCGCAGACTCCAGGCCCTGACGATCGGAGGCGCATCGGGCAAGATCACGACGACGTCGGCCTTTCCGCGGAGGTGAGCGCACACGGCCGCCACGCCAGGTCGGAACGCCCCAGAGACGAAAAGCAAGGTGACGTCGGAGGGGAGCGGTGCCTCCCGACCGACCTCGTCGACGAGCAAGACGTCTGGAACGGACGCGCCAACGCTGACCATGTCCAGAGCCTATCCGCCGCGTGACTACTCGAAGAGCCCCTCGTCCAGGCAGCTTTCGTCTCCGGCCTGGATGGCCTTGGCCAGCGCGGTGGCCTTGGGCAGGACGTTCTTGATGTAGAAGCGCGCATTCATCAGCTTTCCACGGTAGAACTTCAGGTCCTCGGGGCGCGCGCCCTCTTGGATTGCGATGTGCGCGATGCGCGCCTGCCACAGGCCATGGAGGCCGAGCACCACCAGTCCGAACAGCTCCAGGAAGGGGGTGGCTTGCAGCATCGCGCCGCGGAGGTTGCCCTGGCCGCCCACCATGCCCAGATGCATCGCGGTCTGACCGAGCTGGTCGCGGGCCCGTTCGAGTCCGGCCACTTCATCGGCCAAGCCGGCGATGGCGCGGCAGCGGTCCAACTCTTCGTTGGCTTCGTTGAGCCAACTCATGAACAACATTCCCTGGCCCTTACGCATCTTGCGCCCGAGCATGTCCATGGCTTGGATGCCGTTGGTACCTTCGTAGATGGACGCGATCTTCGCGTCGCGCACGTGCTGCTCGACCGGGTACTCGCCGATGTACCCGTACCCGCCGAAAACCTGCAGCGCAGTAACGCAAACATCGAAGGCCTTGTCGGAACAGTGGGCCTTGATGATGGGTGTCATCAACTCGACGAGGCCGAGGAGGTACTCCTTCTCAGCGTCTTCACCGTGATGGGTTTTGTCGAAACGATTGGCCACGCTGTAGATGAGCGAACGCATCGCCTCCACCGTGCACTTCATCGTCGCGAGCATGCGCCGAACGTCGGGATGCTGGTTGATGGTGATCCGGGGTGGGTCGGCGTCGCGGAAGTTCTCGACCGCTGAGCCCTGCACGCGGTCTTTGGCGTAGGCGAGCGCGTTCTGGTAGGCGGCGCTGGCCAGGCCCAGGCTCTGGATCCCAACCCCGATCCGGGCTTCGTTCATCATCCGGAACATGATTTCCATGCCCTGGCCCGGCACCCCGAGCAGGTAGCCGACACACGTGCCGGTCGCGCCCAGCGCGATGGTGCAGGTGGCGCTGCCGTTGATGCCCATCTTGTGCTCGATGCCCACGACCTTGACGTCGTTGCGCGCGCCAAGTGTTCCGTCAGCGGCGAACATGAACTTGGGCACGACGAAGATGGACAGGCCCTTGGTACCGGGGGGGGCGTCGGGAAGCCGCGCAAGTACCAGGTGCAGGATGTTCGTGGTCAGGTCGTTGTCCCCGCCCGAGATGAACATCTTTTCGCCGGAGAGGTGGAAGATGTTGGCGTCGGCGGTGGGCGTGGCGCGGGCGCGGTTGTCGCCGACGGCGGTGCCGGCGCCCGCTTCGGTAAGGCACATCGTTCCCGACCATTCCCCGCCGAGCATCCGGTGCACCGCGGTGGTGGTGATCCAGGCGGGCGTCCCTTCCCAGGTGAGCAGGTTGGCCGCGGCCCGGGTGAGACCAGGGTACATGTTGAACGCGGTAGCCGCACCGGAAAGCATTTCGTGCGTCGCGATGTCAATGACGTGGGGGAGCCCCTGGCCACCGTGCTCGATGTCCATCGAAGCGGCGACGAGCCCCGACTCCGCGATGGCCTTGAACGCCGGCTTGAAGCAGGCCGGGGTGGTGACGTTTCCCTGCCCGTCGAACGTACAGCCCTCCCGGTCCCCGACTTTGTTGATGGGGGAGACGGTATTGACGGCGAGATCGGCCGCCATGTCGAGCACCGCCTCGTACATGTCCCGATCGAAGTCTTTGTATCGCGGAATCAGCGGGAGCTGTTCGTGCGCCCGGAGCTGTTCGAACAGGACGAACTTGATGTCGCGAAGGTCAACGGTGTAGTCAGTGGCGCTCACGTAGGCTCCGGCGGTGAATGAATACTCATTCATGTAGCCGGTGGCGACCGTGGCGCGCAACCCGGAAAGGGCCGTAGGGGCAGCGACAAGCTACACGACAGCGATGCGAATCGCGCTGTCGCTCCTCGCCCTCGTCGGGTGCGGGCACCCCATCGAGACGGGTGACGGCCCCTACGTCGACCACCGGGCCCCCAACCCCACCTGCCTCGCGCCCGATCGCCTGCTGACCGATGCCAGCGTGGTCTTGGAGCGGGCCTTCGACGATCGAGAGTTTTCGCGCCCGGTCGGCCTCTATCCGTCACTGGCCGGCGACGACCGCTGGTACGTCATCCAACAGTCCGGCGAGCTCTACCGGTTCGTGGAGGGCGATGCAGCCGCGGCCGAGCTGGTCGCCGACTTTCCCGACTCCTACCATGGCTCCTCGGAACAGGGGCTGCTCGGACTCGCCTTCCACCCGCAGTTCGTGGACAACGGCGTCGCCTTCGCCAGCTACACGGCAATGGACGGTTCCCAGCTCGTCAGCCGCATCGTACGGGTGGTCAGTGGCGATGGCGGAGCCAGCTTCGACACCGACAGCGTCGAGCTGATCGTGCAGATCGATCAGCCCTACAGCAACCACAACGGCGGCAACATTGCCTTCGGTCCCGACGGCTTCCTCTATGCGGGCTACGGCGATGGCGGTTCCGGTGGGGACCCCGCAGGCAACGGCCAGAATCGCGACGTCCTGCTCGGGAAGATGCTGCGCATCGACATCGACGGAGGCCTGCCCTACGACATCCCCGCTGACAATCCGTTTGCCGACGGGGGCGGCGCGCCGGAGGTCTACGCGTGGGGCTTGCGGAATCCGTGGCGTTGGTTCTTCGATCCCGCCAACGGGGAGCTCTGGGCGGGAGACGTAGGGCAGAACGTCTGGGAAGAGTTCGACCTCATCGAACGTGGGGGGAACTATGGCTGGGACGTCATGGAGGGGTTGGACTGCTATCCGCTGTCGGCCGACTGCGATCCCGCCGGGCTGATCCTGCCCTTGGCGCAATATGGTCGGGAGGCGGGCGAGAAAGCCTCGATCACCGGGGGGCCGGTCTATCGGGGCACCCGCATCCCCGGCCTCGTCGGCGTGCCGCTTTTTGCCGATATCTACAGCGGCACCCTCTACGGGCTCGTGCCCGACGTCAAGACCGGGGAGCGCGTCATACAGGCGCTGTTGCCCGAGTCCGGCGTGCCGTTCGTGTCGTTCGGACAGGCGCCCGATGGGGAGGTCTACGCGGTCGCCTACAGCGGCGAGATCTACGCGCTGGCGCCGGCCGGCGAGGTGGCCACGGATGCCTTTCCCGCACGGTTGAGCGAGACCGGGTGTGTCGATCCCGACGATGCGACGGCGATGGTCGACGCGATGTTGCCTTACGACGTAAACATGGCGCTGTGGTCCGACGACGCCGAGAAGGGACGGTGGTTCGCGATTCCCGATGGGACGACCGCCGAGGTTGGGGAAAACGGCACCCTGGTGCTCCCGATCGGCTCAGTGGTGGTCAAGGAGTTCCGCCTCGGGGACCAACGTGTCGAGACGCGGCTCCTGGTCCGACACGCCGATGGGGAGTGGGCGGGGTACAGCTACGCCTGGAATGACGCGCAGACCGACGCCGAGCTGCTTCCCGCGGGCGCCAGTCGCGTGTGGGCCGGGCAGGACTGGCAATACCCGAGTCGCAGCCAGTGCCTCGGTTGCCACACCAGCGCCTCGGACCGCCTGCTCGGGCTCACGCTCGCCCAGCTCGATCGTGAGGCGACCTACCCTTGGGGTGAAACCCTGAACCAGCTCGATCGCCTTGCTCGTATCGACGTCCTGGAGGGAGGTGCGGGAGCGGTCGAGCCGCTGCCGACGCTCGATGGCGGGAATCCGGTGGAGGCGCGAGCGCGGGCCTACCTCGCGGTGAACTGCGCCCACTGTCATCAACCGGGCGGCACGGGGCTGGGGGCGATGGACCTCCGCTATTCCGTTGCGATGGCGGACACCCGCCTGTGCGCGGCGGTGCCCGAGCATGGCCTCTTGGGTCTGGACGCGCCCCTGCTCGTCGACCCAGGACGTCCCGAGAACAGCATTCTTTCGCTACGGATGCACGCGACCGACGCCAACCGCATGCCGGCGTACGGCACCGAGCTGGTCGATGCTGACGGCACCAGCGTCGTGGACGCCTGGATCACGGCGATGGAGGCCTGTCCGTGATCGGGCTCGGGGCTACGGGCTGCGGGCCGGGCGACGAGCTTCGGCATCCAGGGGGGCGCGGTTCGGGGTTGGGTTACTGCAACGCCCATGAAAAAGCCGCTCTCGGGTAAGGTTGTCTGCATCACCGGCGCCGGCCGCGGGCTGGGTCGGGCCTTGGCCGAAGGCTTCTCGGCAGAGGGTGCCTCGCTGGTCCTCGGGGCGCGTACCAGCGCTGAGATCGACGATCTCGCGGCGCGGCTGGGCAACGCGATCGCCGTCCAGACGGATGTGCGCGTGGCTGGCGACTGCGACCGCCTGGTGGACGCGGCGGTGGCGGAGTTCGGCCGCCTCGACGTGATGGTGAACAACGCAGGCCTCGCCGTGTACGGACCCGTGGAGAACGCGTCCCCGGATGCCGTCGATGCGATGATCGACACCAACGTCAAGGGTGTCATTTACGGCAGCCAGGCCGCCTTCCGCGCCATGAAAGAGCAGCAGGGCGGACTCATCGTCAACATCTCCAGCGTCGCCGGGAAGATGCACCTGCCCAACGAGGCCGTCTACAACGCCTCGAAGTGGGCCGTCAATGGTTTTACCGGCACCCTTCGATTGGAAGCGGCCCCTCACAACATCCGCGTGAGTTGTGTTTGCCCCGGCGGCATTGACACCCCGTTCTGGCGGGCGATGGACTTTTACCCCTTCCCCGAGGGCATCGACCCCGGCGTCGACTTCATGAAGGCGGAGGAGGTGGCGCGGAGTGTGGTTCAGTTGGCGTTGACCTCAGACCGGTACGTGGTGCCAGAGTTGGTGATGTTGCCGTTGATTCGCGGCGTTTAAGCCAGAATATGAGTGGCTTGACGAGGACCACGCCCAGGTGACATTTACGGCGGCTGGGCGCCAGTTGGAGGGGAAAATCAACGTCGGCCCCGAAACGATCGCGCTGGAGTTGGAGGTGCCGTTTATTTTCCGCCTGTTCCGCGATCGGGCCGTCGCGGTCATGGATGCGGAAGTCCGGAGGATCGAGCGGGCTCGTGAGGGTGGGTCGGGCACGTCCTGATCGGTCACCCGTCGCAAGCGCTGAAGACAAGTCCCGCGCCGCCGCCCTCGGTGGTCTGCCACCAGCCACCGATGGACGCGTCCCAGGCGACGGCCTCGACCTGGTCCTGAACCACGACATCGAGCTCGGACCGCTGGGCAGCCGCGACGCCCGAGAGGCCGTGGTCATCGAGTTCGTAGCGCCATGCGTGCCCGTAGGTGCGCAAGAGCAGCGTGTTCTGGTCGGGCCAGAGGCTCGCCCCGGTCACGCGGCCGTACCACTCCGCCTCACCCCGTCCTGCGACAGAAAGCGTCGCGACAGAATGAAAGTATCCCGCGGTTTCCCGCAAGACGTCGCTGGTGCCATCTGACCGCTTGCTGAACAGGGTGGCAGCGCCGTTGGCATCAACCACCACCGCCTCCACGTTCTGGGGACCCCCGGCGTAGCGGATGTGGATGGTCTCGACGGTCGCGGTGCCGTCCGCGATCGGGGGTTCGTTGAGCCGGTAGAGTTGGACGCCGTCGCGCACGAGGTTGTTGTCACCCACGTCGGCCACGTAGAGGCAGTCGGCCTCCCCGCAGGGCGCAATCGCGAGATCTTCCCAGTCGACGTTGGGCACCGAAAGCCGAATGGTCGCGAGCAGCGCCCCGTCGATGTCCAGCGCGTACAACTCCGCCTTGTTGCCGCTGTCTTCGAGCGCCCAGAGGACGCCCGGATGGGTGCGCGAGGCGACCAGGCCGCTGACTTCTTCCAGTTCTGGCGGCAGGTGACCAACCACCACCCCGGGCGCGAACGAAGTGCAGGCGCGGGGGTCTGGCTCCGGCTCCGGCTCTTCCTCCGGGACCTCGACGGCGGCGGTGTCGCCCTCGGTGCCGCCGGCGTTGTCTTCGCCGGTGTCGTTCCCGTCGGCGGACGGCGAGTCCCAGGCGGCCGGCGCGGCGGTGTCGCCGTCGGTCCGGCCAATCCGGAGGAGCTGCGATTCGATCGAGCATGCGGCAAGGAGCAGGAGCGCGGCGATCGGGGCCATGCCTGCAGATCGGCGCCGAGGCGTCGGAGGGTGAGGGGCACAGCCCCGCGATGCCGAACGGCACGTGCCTGACGTAGTCTCCGTGGAGCGTGAGTGGCGTCGCCCCCAGTTCGCCACCGATCCGCTACACTCCCGCCATGATCTCGTTCGTCGTGATGCTCGCGTGTGCGGATGGTGAGGACACTGCCGATGCGTGGTCCTACCCGTTGGACGATGTGCTGCGCTTCGGTGACCTGCAGGCCGTCGGCACGCACAACAGCTACCACGAGCGCACCGATGGCGTGGAGATCGAGGCGTGGGACTACGATCATCGCCCGCTTGACGAGCAGCTTGAGGGGCTGGGCGTGCGGCAGTTCGAGCTCGATGTCACCTGGGACCGGGCCTCGCGCGACTTTCGGGTGTTCCATGTGGCGCTCATGGACGAAAATAGCAGTTGCGACTGGCTTTCAGACTGTCTGTCGACGATGCGCCTCTGGTCTGACGACAACCCCGCCCACCACCCCATCGCCACCCTTCTGGAGCTGAAGGACAACTTCAACGCGGACGAGGCGCCCACCCTCCTCGCCGACCTGGACGCCACGATTGATGCCACCTGGCCCTCCGAGCGGCGAATCTCCCCGGATGACGTTCAACGGGATGCCGCCTCGCTTTCAGCGGGGTTGGCGGTGACCGGCTGGCCGACACTGGGCGAGCTGCGTGGGCGGGCCCTGTGGGTGCTGCACACCGGCGACGACTTCCGAAAGGTCTACACCGAAGAGGACACCACGACGGCGGGCAAGGCTATTTTCCCCGACGCGCACGGCGACCTTTCGTTGAGCGTGGGGGCGTTTTCTTCGATCAATGATCCGATCGTCGACGCCGAGGCGATTGCCGCAGCGCTGGCCGTCGGTCACCTGGTCCGCACGCGCACCGATGGCGACGGCGACGAGGCCCGCGCCAACGACACCGGGCCGCTCACCGCGGCCTTGGCGTCCGGCGCCCATTTCCTCAGCACCGACTTTCCCGCGCCGCACCCCGACACCGGGTACGTCGTCGTGATGCCAGACGGCACACCGAGTCGCTGCAACCCTGTCACCGCCCCGCCAGAGTGCACGTCTATGGCAATCGAGGATCCGGCCTTTTTCGGGGAGTGAGCGGCCCGGAGCGGCAATGCGGGGCGCCCGGGCTGGCGTCGCCGCTGGCGGCACGGTGAGTTTGGTGTCGTGGCCGGGTGGGGGGCGGCGCCGCAGTGGGCGGCCGCCTTGGCCGCCGGAGCCTACTTCAGGCTCTCAAGTTCCTTCTGCAATAGCGGCGCGATCTCGAAGAGATCGCCCACAATGCCGTAGCTTGCGTACTGGAAGATGGGCGCCTCGGCATCCTTGTTCACCGCGACGATGACGCGCGAGGTGCGCATGCCGGCGAGGTGCTGAATCGCGCCCGAGATGCCCAGGGCGATGTAGAGCGAGGGGTTGACCACCTTGCCCGTCTGACCGACCTGCTCCCCGTGACCGGCGTACCCGGCGTCAACGGCGGCGCGGCTAGCGCCAGCGGTGGCACCCAACGCGGCAGCAAGCGGACGCACCACCGCGTCGAACTGCTCCTTCGACTTCAGCGAACGCCCACCGGAGACGATGCGGTCGGCCTCGGTGAGGTCCACGGACTTGTTGGCCGGCGCGAGGGTCTCGATCACCCGCACGTCGACATCGGCATCCGACAAGCCGGCGTCCACCGCCACGATCGGGGCGTTCCCGCCTGCCGCCGCTCCGATGGGGAAGCTGTTCGGGCGCACGGTGAAAAGCGCCACCGCGCTCGTCACACGCACGTCGAACAGCGCCTTGCCGCCGTACACCGGCCGCCGCCCTACAACCTTGCCGCCTTCGTTGCGCAGGTCGGTGACCTCCACCCCGAGACCCGCGAGGATGCGCGCCGACAACCGCGGCATCGCGTCGCGAGCCGGCGAGCTGGCCGAGGCCAAGAGCGTGCTGCAGCCGGACGCCGCGATACCCGCCGCCAACGCCTTGACGTAGGCGCCGGTGGAGTAGCTGGCAAGGTGCGGGGAGCTGACCTGGTACACGGTCGAGGCGCCGTTGAGGCCGAGGCTGGACGTGTCGCCCGAACCCAGGACCAACGCCGAAACCGGGCCGGCGCCGAGCGCAACGGCCTTCTGCAAAAGCTCGTAGGCGGTCTTGCGGGGGGAGCCGTTTTCGAACTCACAGTAGACGAGGATGCCGTTTTGCATGTTCATGGCTCCTTAGATGACCTTGGCTTCGTTGCGGAGGAGGCGGACCAGCTCGGCGACGGCGGTTGCCGAATCGCCCGAGAGGATTCGACCGGCGGGGCGCGCGGGCGGGGCGCCCATCGCGGTGTGGGTGACCAGCGCGGCGCCGGCGCCGACCGAGGCCGCATCGACCCCGAGGTCGGCGAGGCGCTTGACCGCGAGGGGCTTGGCCTTGGCCTTCATGATGCCGGGAAGCGTGGCGTACCGGGGTTCGTTGAGACCCTTGTCGCAGCTGACCACCGCTGGAAGCTTGCCCGCAACCACCTCGCGGACGCCGCCACCGGCGGCGCGGTTGGCGGTGAACCCCTCGCCCTCGATGGTGAGCTTGTCGACCCAACTGACCTGGGCCACCCCCATCAGCTCCGCGATCATGGCGGGAACCGCGGTGGAGTCACCGTCCACCGCCTGACGGCCGGCGAGAACGAGGCCCACGCCCTCTGCGGCGAGGGCGGCAGCGAGCACCCGGGCGATGCCGAGGCTGTCGCTGCCGGCAAGGGCTGGATCATCGATGCGCACCGCCCGATCGGCCCCGCGGGCGAGCCCGTCGCGGATGCGGGGGTCGGCTTCGGGTCCCGCAACGGTGAAGGTGATGACCTCCGTCGCCTTGCCAGCCTGCTTGAGCCGGAGCGCTTCTTCCAGCGCAAAGTCGTCGTACGCGTTGATCTCGAACTTCACGTCATCGGTGAGGATGGCCGTGGCGTCCGCGTTGATGCGGATGCGGGTGTCGGTCGCGGGGACCTGTTTGAGGCAGACGCCGATCTTCATGATTTCTCCTTGGTCAAGCCACGAATGAAGATGCTGGCCACCGTCTGGGCGGCTGCATCGAGCGGGAACTTACGATGTTTGGCGAGGATGAACTGCATCGCCATTTCGTCCATGGCGCCGAAGAAGGCCCACATCGCCATGAACGGGTCGATGTCGTCGCGGATGACGCCGCGTTCCTGGCCCCCGCGGACGATCTCTGCGAAGATGCCGAGGTACTCCCACAGCTTTTCTGGCCGGTATTCCTTCAGGAACTTGTTGGACAGCCGCAGCTCGATCTGCAGCACCTCGGCCAGTTCACGATGGTCGCGCACCTGACGGAAGTGGTACTCCGCGAAGGTGCGCACCTGCTCCAGCGGGTCGGTCACGCCCTCGAGCGCGGCACGTAGCCCCGCGAGAAGCATATCCATCTTCTCTTCGAAGATGGTGAGCAGCAGATCGTCCTTGTTCTTGAAGTACAGGTAGATCGTGCCATCGGCGACACCGGCGGCGTCGGCCACATCGGAAATCCGTGCCGCATGGAAGCCTTTTTCGGCGAAAACGCGGATCGCCGCATCGAGGATCAACTCGTGCTTGTCGGTACGTTCTCGAGCGGCTTCGGCGGTGGACATCGGCGACTGAATGGCGGCTCACTGGCGCTTAGCCGAGGGGGGGCGGGGAGGCAACTGACGAGCGTCCGTACTTTGGACATTTCGTCATCGGACTTTTTCATGCGAAAACATCAGCCTAAAGAGTAGCTATCCTGTAAACATGACACCAACCGATCACGCCGTGCTCGCCCACCTCCATATGTGTCGCCGCTCACCGAAATCGCCAGGGTAGTGCTCACGAAGAGTTGGCCACCCGCCTTCCTGTGCTGGTCTCGAAGCCGCCCACCTCGCACGCGGATTCGGGGTGACCACGTTTCCGTGAGCAGGCGCCGCCACGCTACTCTACGCGGCGGTCGAGGCTGAGGAACCACAGCTCCATCCGCGGCGGTTTGTCCAGCCCCAAGGCGGATTGCAGTACCGAAACGTAGTGCCCGGCCTGCAGGCGGTAGGCGGCCACGCGGGCGTCCAGCTCGGCCTCGGTGCGTACGCCGTCGGTCTTGTAGTCGACGACGACCAGCTCTCCGGTGTCGGGGTCCAGATGAACGAGGTCGATGGCGCCGGCGAAGAAGCCGACGGGGCCGGTGTCGTCGCCCGGCGCGGCGAGGGTGGGCAGCTCCCGAGCGACGAAGTGGGGCCCGAGCCGCCGGAAGTGGGCGCCCAGTTGGCCGTTCACGAAGCGAAGCAGCAAACGTTCGGCGCGGCGGCGCCCCTCCGGCAGCAGGTCCTCAGGGAGCGAAGCGACCAGCACTGGGTCGGCGGCGAGGATCGCGTCGCGAAGGGCGCGGGGCGGCGGGGCGGCGGGGTCCATCAGCTCCAGCGCGCGATGGACTGCGGTGCCGACGGCCGAGGGGAGTGGGCTTGGGGGGCTGGGCACGGGGGGGGGCGCGCCTCCGGGATCGTCCTCGACCGCGGCGTGGCCGAGGGCGGCGGCCACCTGGTGGTGGCTCTCCTCCAGGACGCGGTGGGCCGCGTCGGAGGCGGGGGCGCTGGTTCGGCGGTCCATGCGCGCCGTCGCCTCCAATAGACGTTCGGCACGGAGGGCGAGCCGCCTCTCCAGATCAGGCGGCGTCGGATCGACAGGGGGGGGGCGGTTCGGCGATTCGGCCCCGGACGCCGGGCTGGCGAACATCGTCGGCAGCCGCCACAGCGCGTCTCCGAGCACCAGATGCCCACCTGCTGCCTCGACCTGCTGCGGCGTCGCGTGTCCCCCGGTGCGGGCCATGGCGAGGCCCAGGAGGCTCTTTGCGCGCTCGACGGAGGGGGCGGTGTCCGGTTCTTTGGGCCACTGCCCCAAGAGCACCAAGCGGTCCCGGGCGCGGGTCATGGCCACATACAACAGGCGCAACCGCTCGTGGCGGTCCACCATGTACTCACGGGTGACGACGCCGTCGTAGCCGAGCGAACGAGAGCCGAAAAGCCGCAGCTCCCACCGACCGCCACCGACCGCCACTGCGGAGGTCGCCTCCCCGGCGTTGTCGCTCCATTCGCTACGTGCGTCGCGACGTCCTTTGTGGAGCTGCACCACGTAGACGTGGGTGAACTCCAGCCCCTTGGCCTTGTGCACGGTCATGACGCGAACGGCCTGATCCTTCAGCTCTGGACGCGCTTCCTCGGCCTCTGTCCTGCCTTTTACCCCGCGCCGCAGGGCGCGCAGCACCTTCTGCGGGTCGCGCGCGCCGTCGGCGAGGTCGTTGACGAGGTCGGTGTGGTAACGATGCAGATTCGCGACACGGAAGCTGCCGAGGTACCGGCCGGCGGCGACGGGCTCCAACGGAATCCGCGCCCGCAGCTCTTCGACGAAGCGGTCCGCGGGGAGGGTTTCGTGGTGCTCGCGGAGCCAGGCGACCGCGTCGATGGCGGCGAGGAGCGCCTCGGGCCAGCCGGCGACCGTCGTGAGTCCACCGGCGCCGGTCGTCGCTGTCTCAGCGGCGGCCTCCCTCACCAGGAGCTCGATGCCATCGAGGTCGGCGCGCCCACGCACCTCGGACATCCGGGCGGGAAGGTGGCGCCTCCACAGCGGCAGGAGCGCCGCGTCCGGCACGCCCACGGCGGGGGACCGGAAGAGCGTCAACAGGGCCAGGGTGTCACTCGGCTCCAGCACCGCGCGCAGGATCGCGGCGGCGTCGACGATCTCGCGCCTGCGGAAGTAGTTCCGGTCCCGCTCGACCACGTACGGCACGCCCGCCTCGCGCAGTGCCTCCAGGTAGATGTCAAGGTCCGAGGCGGAACGCATGAGGATGCCGACGTCGCCCCAACTCAGCCCCTCGGCGCGAAGGCCCACGAGGTCGGCGGCGATCGCCTTGGCCTCGATTTCGGCGGTGACCTGGGCGGGCAACGACGCGAGGCCGTCCGTCGGATTCCACCCCCACGACACCCACCACTCCACCGCCCCCCGCGCGCCCGGGAAGGCCAGGGCCGGGCCTCGATGCGAGACGAGCGGCTGAAAATCAGGCTGGAAACCGGCAATCGGCCGCATCAGCGGTCGGATCACCCGCTCCACCTCGTCCAAAACCGGCGCGACGGAGCGGCGGTTGTATTCGAGGGTCAGCCGTTCGCCGCCGGCGGCCATCACCCGGTCGACGAAGGCCTGGTAGGCGCCGAGATCCGCGCTCCGCCACCCGTAGATCGACTGTTTGGGATCCCCGACGACGAAGAGAGCCGGCGGATTTTCACCCTCCAAGGCCAACATCGCGACGATTTCGCATTGCAGGCCGTCGGTGTCCTGGAACTCGTCCACGTGCAGCAGTTGCAGGCTGCCGCGCAGCTGTGCGAGCACCGGTGGGTGGTCGGCGAGCAGGTCACGCGTCCGGCGCAGGAGCTGGTCGAAGGTGACGACGCCACGTCGCGACAACTCGGCCTCGACGCGCGCCAACATCGGCGCCAGTACGTCGCGCGCGGCATCGAAGAGCACGGGGTCCATGAGGCCGAGGTGATCGAGGTGCACCAGGAGGAGCGCCGAGCGGGCTTCGACCGCATCGGCCTTGTCATTGAGGAGGCGGAGCACGGTCTTGGTGAACTCGGCCCGGCTCCACTTGGCGAGCGTGGTCCGATCGCCGTCATTGAAAGCCTCGGCGGCTGCACACAGTTGCTCCAGGGCTGCGCGTGACGGAGCCGCCTTCGCCGCCTCGTACACGGTGCGGACGGCGGCGATGAGTCGCTCCGCGACGTCGGCTCGCAGGGTGTTCCCCGCGAATCCCGGCACCACATCGGCGAGCCACCCCCCCAAGAGCGAGCGGGTACGGGCGAAGAAAGCGCGAAGCTCGACGTCGGACGGCGCGGCGCTTTCGAGGACGTGCGCGGGTGTAGCCTCGCTGGCGAGCCGGCTCAGCGCGAGCGCTATCGCCTCGGAACCGATGGCCCGATCGGCGAGCACCAGGAGCGATTCACGCTGCGGCGCCGAGCTGCCGAAAACCTCGGTGAACCAGTCCACCACGACCTCGTGGACGACCTCGTCCAGCAGACTCCCGTCAGCGTCAACCTGGAATTGAGGGTGCAGTCCGGCCTGCACCGGGGCGGTCGACAGCACCTTGCTGCACCACGCGTGGATGGTCGAGACGGCGAGGCGGTCCACGGCCGCCAGCAGATGCCGCGCCCGCTCGGCGGCGAGCGCCCCTTCCACCGGGAGCACGTCGATGCCCACCACTCCGCGTCCGCCGGCGACCGAGACCAACGCGTCGCCGAACTTCGCCGCCATCTCAGCGGCGGCGGCCTCGGTGAACGTGATGGCGACGATGCCTTCGAGCACGCGCGCGGCGATGTCGCCGGGGGCGGTTTTTCCCGGCGCGGCGTTGGTGGCGCGGTCCCAACCCATGCCCAGGCACCAGGTACACAGCCGCGCGATCAGGGTGGTGGTCTTTCCCGTGCCCGCGCCGGCCTCGACGACCAACGGGCGGTCGAACGTGGTGCGGGCGGCCTCACGCGCCGCGAGGTCGGTGATGGGGGTGGTTCCCCTCACTTCGCCCCCGGCAGCCACCACACCACGTTCTGCGCCGCATCGGCCGGCGAAATCGCCACGCCCGCCCGCTCGGCCCCGCGCAGCATTGCCCCCCGCTCGCGCAAACGCCCCTTGGCGGTGGAGTCGCCATGCAGGCACGCCTCCCGGACCTCGCAGCTGCGGCAGGTGCGAGGTTCTTTGTCGTCTCCCGGCTCGCTCAAACGGGGGAAGAACACCCCCTCTGCGACCCCGGCCAGCGCGGCCCGCAAGGCGCCCTCGAGCGCTTCTCGCGCCTCGGGGTCGGTGTCGCAGATCTCCAGCGTTTTTAGCTCAGGAGCAAGCTCCGGCCGCAGGTACACCAGCCGGCCAACGGCCCCCGGAGCGCTGGCCGCGTAGGCCGCAGCTTGCAGAGAGTTGCCTTTCGCCACCTCCTTGACGTAGGCCCCGTGCCGCGCGTCCGCCCCCTTCTGCTGCGCTGCCGGACTTCCCGTCTTGTAGTCGGTCAGCACCAGATCGGGCCCACGACGGTCGGCGCGGTCAGCGCGGAAACGAACCTCACTCCCGTCGATGTGCAGGCCGCCATTGACCTCGGCGCCCAACGTCGCCGGTGGGCCCTGACGCCAGTCGATGGCGTGGGCTTCGTCGATCATCGGCCGAACCCGCCGCGCCAAGAGCTCGGCGAGCCCGGCCATGCGGACGCCCTCGTGGGCCAGGATGGTCTCGGCCTCGGCCGCGATGAGGGCGGTAAGCACCTGGGGGTCCGGCCAGGGCAGAGCGGTGGGGGCGGCCGTCAGGGCGTGCGCGACCGTCCGTGAGCCCGAGGGGACCGCGCGGTGAAGGACCCGTTCGAGCACGGCGTGGACGAGGTTCCCGACGATCCGTTCGTCGGTCTGGGGCACCGCTTCGAGGGGGTCGGGGAGGGGTTCGACGCCGAGGTGGCGCTCGAGGAAACTTTTCCAGGGGCAGCGGAGGTACTGCTCCGCGAAGGACACATACAGCGGGCGCAAGCGGGGGTCGTCGCCCACGGGGGCCCCGATCGAACCGAGGTAGGGACCCGGGTTGAGCGCGCGGGTGTCGAACTCTGCCAGCGAAGCGAGCTGGGCTTTGGCGACCGCCGTCGCGCCAGGAACACCGGCGTCGAGGAGGGCGGCGCGAAGGGGGCGCTCCAGGAAGGCCGCACCGCCCGCGAGGCCGGCGACGATCGCGTGATCCACGGGCGCGGCGCGCGACCCGAGCGGCGCCGACCAGGCCGACGAAGCCAGCGTCGCCACGTTCCAAACCCCGGCCCAGCGCAGCCGCTCGACCAGGGGCGACAAGCTCTGGAGCTTCCCGCGCGCGTCGGTGGTCTGCCAAGACAGGGTCACGCTTGGGGCGGACGAGCACAACCACGCGAAGTGCAGCCGGTCCTCGTCGAACCGGTCGCGGGCCACTGGTAGGTCTGGAAGCACGGCGCGGAGTGCCTTGCGGACCTCCTCTGACAATAGCGCGTCACGATGACCCCCGCCCCGGCGATTCTGCCCGACCAGGAAAAGGTGGCCGAAGGTGCGCCCGCGCGCCTCCCGCACCGAGAGGATCTGGACGCCCCCGCCCTTCCCGCCAAGTCGCGACCGACCTTGCTCGTCGAGCGCGTGGGTCAGCAGGATGGCGAATTCGGGCGCGTACAGTTCGAGATCGGGGACTTCGCTGACCGGGGCGAGGGTGCCTGTGCGCTCGGGGCGGCCGAGTTGGTCGAAGAGGGTCCCGAAGTGCGCTTCCCAGGCGCTCCGCGGCGCCATGTCCGGGAGGTCCGCGCACCACTTCGTGTAGGCTACGGCCGCGGTGATCACGGCCCGGAGCCAGCGCTCCTCCAGGCTCGGTCGAACTGTGCGAGCCTCGGCCAGCCCGAGCGCCCCTGGCAGCACAACCGCACCTTTGCCAGCAAGCAGGTCCTCCGCATGGAGTGTCGCGACATGACCCACCTGGCTACAGCCGGCTCCCCGCAGGCACAAGCGCACCTTGGACCGGCGCGGACCATCCAGCGGCTCGCCGTCGAGCGCGCCGAGCAGCTCCAGCCATCGGTCCACACTCAGCCGTTCCCGCTCCACCAACAGGTCGGGCAGAAAACGCCAGCGGGCTTCGGGGCTGTCAGGGGCGGAGGCGTCGAGGCCGCTGTAGGGGATGGCGTGGCGGTCGAAGTGGCGCCGCAGGCTGGCGGCGCGGGCGTCGAGGTCCCGGGCGACGACGCCGATGCTCTCGGGCGCGGCGCCCTCATCGAGTAGATTCACGATACGCCGCGCCACCTCCGCGAGCTCGGCCTCGCCTTCCGCGGCGAACACGTCGATCCGGGGCGGACCGGCCTGTACTTCGATGCGCTCGGCGTTGGCCGGCACCATCCGCTCACGCAGGCGGGCGCTCAACCGCACCCCCGCGTCGGGCAGCCCGGGCGTAGCCGGATCCGGCGGCTGGTCCACGGTCACGATGGCGTTGGGCAGCCGCGCGAGCTGCTGCAACAGGTCGGCGGCCACTCCGGTCGCGTCCGCGAATCCGTGCAGAAACAGGGTGTGGCTGGGCAGGCGGTCCGGCCCGGCGCCAGCCAGCAACTCCGCCGCTTTACGCATCACCGCGGCGGGGGTCAAGAGCCCCAGCGTGTCGAGCAGCCGCTCGGTTCCGGCGGCGACACGCACCGCGGCGATCGCCCGCTCACGCTCCTCCGTCGCGATGTGCTCGGCCTCTTCCAGGCAGTCGGCGGCGATCTCGACGTGCCCGGCCACCAGCCCCGCGTCGAGCAGCTGCCGCACCGCCTCGACGATGCCTTGATGGCCGTCGACGTAGCCATCGGCCAGCGGGCGCAAGGCGTCGGTCTGCCGGGCCAGCCGCAGCGCGAAGACGTCCTGAAGGGCGCCCCCCTGGCGCGCCCCGGGCAACGCAGCCTCCAACAGCTCCAGCGCCAGCCCGTGCAGCGTCTGAATGCGCACGCCGACCAGCGCGCTGCCCAGCCGCCGCGGGAGCGTGGCCCCGAGATGCAGGCGCAGGCTGCGCGACGGAACGATGATGCGGACCGGCCGTGCGAGGATGCGTGGGTCGCGACGGGCTTCATCACGGAGCCGAACCAGCGCGTCGACCAGCGCATCCTCGGTTGCGCGCGCGCCCGCTCCGGCCAGGACGGTAACGCGGCGGAAGGAGAGCGCTAGCTGCACGGGGGGGGGCTTATCCCGTCGCGGATCGCGCCTACTCCGCCCCGTCGTCCTCGACGCCTATCATCGGCACCTCCTTGAACGCCGCCTTCACCCCGGCACCCCGCCCCGGGGCACCCTCCGCCTTGGGCAGACTGGTCCGGTAGGGAGCGTCCGGCGCGCGGAAGCCGGGCATGTCCATCAACTGGAGGAAGCGCCGTTGCGCTTCGCTGGGCTCGGCGTGCACGTTCTCCGGCAGGGTCATGTCGTTCTTGGCGGCGATGTACCACTGGTAGAAGGTGGATTGTGCGTGGTAGGTGTAGTCTTGGCGCACCTTGGGTTCGTTCAGCGCGTAGCGCACACCCCCTTCGACCAGCTCCGCACGCGGGTAGTAGAGGGAGTCCAACCGATCGTGTTGCATCTGGATGCCGATGCGCACGGTCTCCCGTGTGGCCTTTTCAAACCACGCGGCCTGGTCGGGGCGCTTGCGTAGCGCCATCTGGTAGGCGGCGGCGGTGCCTTCGCCGTAGCAGAAGGCCTGCATCGCGGGGAGCTCACCCTCGAACTTGTAGTACCCGCCCACGTAGTCGGGGAAAGGGGCGCGCTCAGTGGTGAACTCATAGGACTCCACCATCCATCGGGCCACTTCCAACCCGAAATCCACGACGTCTTCGCGGTCGGGGCGCGCGCGGGTATAGGCGTTGGCGGCCATGACTGTCCACGGGCCGAACTGCACGAGGTCCAGCCGCGTGGTGTTGTCGTACAGGTAGACCGGCCACGGCGCGCGAAGGTTCTTCTTCTCGGCCCTACTCTTGAACCAGGGCTTGTAGTATTCGAAGAAACTCTCCAGCGGCTTGAGGTACTGGGGGTCCTGGAAATACTCGTAGAGGTACACCAGGGACAACGCCGCTTCGCCCGGGACGATGTCGTTCTTGGCGTTGCGAGAGGGGTGCTCGGGCGGCACGTGGTAGGCGCGGAAGTTGCCTTCGGGAAATTGTGACATCATCACGTAACGGCCGAGCTTCCGCATCAGTTCGTCGTTGGAGTGGTCGCCCGTCGCGCGCGCAACCTCGACCATCCCAAAAAGGCCGACCACGGCGCTCCCAAGCTTGCTGTTGCCCGCGTAGGTCAGATACGCCATGCCGTCGCGATAGATTTCTTCCTTGAGTGGGGAGGCGTCCACCAGCTCCTTCTCCCACGGCTCCAGGTTGGTGCCGTCCCGTTCTACCAGCGAGCGCAGCGTCCACTCCTGCGCGCGAATCGCCCCTTCCATGAACTCGGGCCGGGGATCGAGCATCCACGCCTGCCACAAGTTCCACGTCGCCAGCTCGTGACGCACGTGGTTGTATTCGTCAGAGTACCGATTCTCTTCTGGCCAGTATTTGTAGGTGACGGTTCCGTCAGGTTGCAGATTCGCAAGCCACCACTCGCCGGCATAGATGATCGCGGACTTGACGATGGGGAGCGAGACCGCGTCGAGGGGCATCTGGGTGGTGCCGCGGTACATCGACACCACCGAGCCGTCGGGCACCTCGCGGTAGTCCAGGGTGCGGATCAGCTCCAGCGTCGTCTCTTCTTCGTCGCGCCAGGGCTTGAAGCTGTCCCAGCGCATGTCGTACGCGGCGTTGCGCAAGAACTCCTCGGCGGTGGTGAGCCCGCGCGAGACCGAAACCGCGCCCGGATAGACCGCCGACTGTTTCTTGTCACCCAGCTTGTCCAAGAGGATGGCGCCATCGAGGCCCATTTCCCAGAAGCTTGCCAGGGCTTCCTCTGAACGTGGCACGACGTACGCGCGTTCTTTGACCCTGCGGATCTCGATGGTCAGGTCCTTGATGTGGAGCGCCAGGGGCGGAAAGCCGAGGAGCTCGGTGTGGCGGCGGTGGCGCGTTTCGAGGTCGTCAGCGGTCTCGTTGAGCGCGAGGTCCAGCGTTTCACCCTCGGCGAGCGAAAAGGCCAACTCCCGGCCTTGGCCACGGATGCTGGTGACCAGGGTCCAGGCGCCACGATCGGCCTTGACCGGCAAAAACGGCGGCAGCCCGGCCTCGCCCGAGAGCTTCCGGCGCAACCAACGCGTCGCCGCGTCGGCCAAAGCGGGCTCGAACTTCAGGGGCTTGTCCGGCACCAGGTACACGAACGCGCCCTCTTCCACACGATGCAGCTGGAAGCGGTCCAGGTGCCCATGGTGGTACAGTCGCGACAGGATGTGGCGGTCGCGGTCGAAGGACGGCGCGATGTTCCGGTGCACGACGAGGAGCTTGGCGCCTGCATCGCGAAGCGCATCGGCGAGCGCGTTTTCGTCGGTGCCCAGCAGCGCTTCCCGGAAGCGCGGATCGCGCAGATCGACGGTCTCGGTTCCCTCCGGCAGCCCACGAAGCGCCTCGGGAACGTCGACCGCCACCTTGGACTTGAGCGCCGCGACCAGCCCGTCCATGCCCTTGTCGAGCTTGATGCCCTGGACCGTGAGCGGGGTGGCGAGGCGCACATCGCCGGCCTCTTTCCAGGCCGCCAAGGCCCGGGCTTCGTAGGTGTCGCCGTTGACGACGACGATGCCTGCCCGGCCACCGCCATCGGCAGCGCCGTTGCACGCGCCGCCCAGAGAAAGAAGCAGCAGGGCGGGGATACAGGCACGAAGGGTCACAGGCACCTCGGGTCAGTTCGCTATGGCGCCGGCACGTGCACGCGCGCGTGCCATTCGGTGCCTTCTTCACACGTAATCGTGATCTCGGTGAGCTCGATGGGGGAGGCGCCGTGGAAGTCGTAGGTCCACTTGGGCGCGTCGTTGCTCATGTTGGTGTACGCGGGCTCGTACGGACGTTCGATGCCTTCGCCGATCACGTCGGAGCACGGCACCTCGATCTCCTCGATGTAGACGTTCACATAGAGGCGTTCATCGACCGCGAGCGTCCAGGTTCCGCAGTCGTGAGCGTTGTCGAGCACGCCGTCGGCCACCGCTTCGTCCGCCCAGACCGGGCACGGCCCCTCGGGTTCGGGCTCGGCGCACGCAAGTAGGAGGATCAGCATCGCCAGCCGGATAATCCGTCCGCACATGCCCTCCACCATCACTCCCGCCGGACACCGGAAGATTGTCGACGAATACGACTGGCTCATCCTCAAGGAGCGGCCCCACATCACCGCCGAGGTCGGGCGGGCGGCAGCCCACGGCGACCGCAGCGAAAACAGTGAGTACATCTACGGAAAGCAGCGCTTACGCGAGATCGATCGTCGCCTGCGCTTCCTGAAGGGCCGCATTGAGGTCCTTCAGGTGGTGGATCCCCGCGAGTTCACCGGTGAACGTGTGCTTTTCGGCGCGACGGTCGAGGTCGAGGACCCCGAGGGGAAAATCCAGACCTGGACGATTCGCGGCGAAGACGAGGTGGACTTGGACAACCGGGTGGTCTCCTACGTCTCCCCCGTCGGAAAGGCGCTGATCGGCCGCAACGTCGGCGACGACGTCAGCTTCCAGACTCCGGGCGGCAAACGTGAGCTGACGATCCTCGGCGTGAGCTTCCCGCGGTGACTCCGTGGCGCCGGTGGCACCCCCCCTGGGATGACGTCCGCGCCGTGCTGCTATTGGGGGTGGTGGTCGTCCACGGGTTCGCGGCCGCCCCGCTCGCGCGCTCGGCCAGCCGGAAACGTTTTGACCTGCCCCTCGCCCGCGACGAGCTTGCACGCCTCGCGACCCTTGCCGGGCGTGTCGGCATCGACACCAGCGCCGAGCAGCTCGCAGATAGCGCTTACGACGTGGTCAGGGCGCAGTCCGGCCTCCGCAACGCGGTGCTGGCGCCCTTCGCCGACGCCTTGGAGCTTACCGGCACCGGGCAGGCCTGGGGGCTCTTCACCTACCCCGATCGGTTCCCCGCGCGTTTGGTGGTGGAGGGGCGGCCGGCCGAGGGGGCGTGGCGCCGGCTCTACGCTTCACTCGATCCAAACGCAACGTTCAATCGAGATAAGTTCGTCTATCGGCGCATCCGCGGCGTGTACGACGGCAATAGCGACAAGGCGGGGCGCGCCTGGGACCCCTTCGTGTCGTGGGTGGGGATGGAAGTCTTCGCCGCCTACCCCGAGATCGACGAAGTACGGGTGAAGTTCCGCGGCATCCACACCTACGAGCCTGGGGAGTCGGCGGAGGCGCTGGTGGAGTCGGGCGAGCGCGCGGTGCGCGTGCGGCGCCGCCCATGAGTGGGGTGTGGTCGTGGTGGCGCTCGCTTTGGGCTGGTGCCGAACATCCCAGTGTGATGGCCGTCATCCGCGTGCTGGTCGGCGTCGTCTTCCTCTACGACCTTGCCCTGGTGTGGCAGTACCACCTCATCACGCCGCTGTGGGGGCCGGGTGGCGCGGGCGGCATCGGCGACCCCAGCAACCGTGCCCAGGTGGTCGAGTTGTACCGGTGGTTCGGCGACAGCGCGCACGTGGCGCGGTGGGCGTTTCGCGCGCTCTTCGGCGCCGTCCTGTGCTTCACCCTGGGGCTTTTCACCCGACCGATGGCGCTCTTGGCCGTGCTCATCTACGCGCAGCTTGCCCGGGTGCTCCCCGACGCCGATCGCGGCATCGACATGCTGCTCCGCAATGTGCTGTTCATCTATGTCTTCGTGCCCGCCGGACGTTTCTGGGGTGCCGACGCGCGCCTGTTCGGTCCCCTGGGCCGGATTCCAGCGTGGCCGCGACGGCTGATCGTCTTGCAGTTGGTCGTCGTCTACTTCACCGCGGGCATCCAGAAGACGGCGGTGGCCTGGTGGCCGTGGGGGGGATTCTCGGCGCTCTACGTGGTGCTTCAAGACATCGCGATCGCGCGCATCCCGTTTTCGTGGTTGCGGCAGGTCTACCCGGTGACCCAACTCTTCACCGCGATCACCATGGTCTTCGAACTCCTCGCCTGCCTGGTGCCCCTGGCCTACTGGTACCGGAGTACGCCGCTGCGAGCAGGCTGGTTGCGCGCCCAGTTCAACCGCAACGCCATCGTGACCCGATGGTGGCTGCCGATGGGGGTGTGCCTGCACGTCGGTATTGCCGCGTCGATGCAGTTGGGTATCTTCCCCTGGGTGATGCTGGCCTTGTACCCGGCGTTCTTTCATCCGGACGAGCTGGCGCGCGGGTGGCGGAGGATGCGGGGGGAGTTTGGGGGGTAGCGCAAGGCCGGCCTGGGCGACGCGGCGCGACAGGACGTCTCGACAGGCATCGTCGCCCCGCGTCGCGGCGCCATGGCGGCGGGCTGCCGGAGGCGGGGGGGGGACCGTCAGCGAATCAGGCCAGTAGAGGCGACGGATGTCAGACACGTCCGACGGACTTCCGGCACCCACAGCCCGCCCCCCCTCACCCCCGAACCGCCAGAAACACCAGATCGCCCGTCGGCAGCGTGCCCTGAAAAACGCCAGTCGCGCCGAGCTTGGCGGCCGCGAAGCATACCAGCTCGATGGCGCCGGCCAGATCGACGATCAGCGCGGGCTCTACCAGGGGGGCTTCGTCTCCTGCGGGCGAGGCGAGGAGCCACTCGAAGCGACGTTGTCCCCCATGCCAGCTACCGAGCGCGGTGGCTGTCACGCGGCGTTCGCCATCGTCCAGGCGGCCGGCGCTCAGGGTCCAATCCCCCTTGGCGACGACGAAGCGCGAGCGCATCTCGTCGATTCGCGTGGACCATGCGGCGAGCACCCGCAGCCAGGCCGGGTCTTCGGTTGGGCTCGGGTCGCCGGTGGGCGTTGGCAGCTGCCCGACGGAGAGGGCGGGCGCGTCCTCGTCGAAGCGAACGCTCAAACCCAAGGGGCCCTCGGCGTGGCGGACGACGCCCACCGCGACTGCGGCGACGTCCACGCCTCGTGGGAGCAGCCTTCGCAACCGATTCAGCGCGGCATCAACCACGCTGCTGTTGGCGGCCCAGGCGGTCGCTGCGGGCGGGCCACCGCCCCTGGGCAGCGTCGGTCCCTCCACGCTCACCACCCGGATACGCCCCTCGCGCACCTCGGCGCGGAGCACGTAGCGGCGATGCCCGGTCAAGCCCGAAGCGGCGGCGAGTGCATCCTCGAGTCCCGATGCCGCGACGGCCTCGCGAAGGCGCTCGTAGAGCGCTTCCGGGTCGTCTCCAGCGTGGCGGTCGAACCAGCTCATCGTCCTGCGGGTAACGTGAGGGAGGCGGGGTTGGGAGGTTACCTCGCACAGGCCTTGCCCCTCCGCCTGCTCCTCCAATCCGTCGTCCTCGCGGTCGTGCTGTCGTGGCCGACGGTCACCCACCTTGGGACGGCGGCGCTCGGCTCGCCGGAGTCGGACACGATCAAGCATTTGTGGACCTTGTGGTGGATGAAGGCGCAGTTGACCGGCGACGGCGGGCTGCACACCACGCTGGTGAACTTCCCCGACGGGTTGACCCTGTTCCCGATCGAGCCGCTCAACGGGCTTTTGAGCCTGGCGCTCCCGTTTGACACCATCGTCAACGCAAACCTGCTTGCCTTGTTCCATCTGACGCTCACGGGTCTCGCGGCGGGATGGTTGGGCCGGCTGGTCAGCGGCAACGATCGCGGGGCGTACGCGGCCGGCGCGCTCCTTCAGGGCAGCGCCTTTGTCGCGTTCACGATGCACGTCGGCGTCGGCGAGCTGCGGCAGGTGTGGTGGTTGCCGCTGGGCCTCGGGTGCCTGTTCCAGGCGCATCGCACGCGGGCCTGGGGTTGGTTCCTGGGCTTGGCGGCGGCGTTGGCCGGTTGTGCGTTGAGCTGTTTCTACCACGGGTTGTTCCTGGCGACGGCGGTGTCGGTGTGGGCGCTGTGCACGCTTCGCTTCGAGGTCCGGCTAGGGGTCGGGTACGCGCTTGCCGCCGGGCTGTCCCTGGCGCTGGTGGTGCCGACCGTCCAAGCCTTCTCCAGCACCTTCGGCCAGGGGCGGCCACAGGAGATGTTCGGGAAACGCGGCGAGGTCCTCTTGGACTACCGTGCCGAAGCCGCGCACCTCGACGATCTCGTCCGTTGGAAGGCGCCGAAGCTCGAGCCGATCGCCCGGCAGGAGCGGGCCTACGCGGGCGGGCGCTACCTCGGGGTGGTGGCGCTGGCGCTGGCGATGGCGGGGCTGGTCGCGGCGCCGCGGCGCGCGCTCCCCTGGGTGGTGGTGGGCGCCGTGGGCACGGTCCTGGCGCTTGGAAGTGTGTTGTGGCTCGGGGACGACAAGGTCAAGGTCGGGGGAATGGGGCTCCAACTCCCGCTGGCGTGGCTCAACGACGCCCTTGCGCGCCACGCGGAGCCGATCAATTTTCCGGCCCGGTTCCTCGCGGTGCCCAGCGTCGCCATTTCGGTTTTGGGCGCGCTCGCAATGCGGTGGCGATGGCTCTATTGGCTCGTTCCCATCGCGCTCGTGGACATCGCCGCCCACGATCTGGCGGTGTGGCCGCGGCGCACGCTCACCCTCCCCGACATGCGGGGGCTCGACGCAAAAACGCTCGCCGTGGCCGGCATCGCCGGCCCGCTCGCCGATCTCGCACTTGCGGCCGAGTCCAACGAGGAGACGCGCACCCGCGCCGTCGCAGCGCAACTTGCAACCGGGCTGCCGACCCAGGCCGTACCGCTGGAGCGCCTCGACGATTGGGCGCCAGAGGGGAATGATTGGCTTCAGAAGCGACGGATATCTGTGCTGGGCAACCTCGCCCGCCCGGGGATCACCGCCCCCACTCCCGACGAGCTCTCGGCAGACCTCTCCGCGCTGCGGAGCCGTGGTTTTGCCGGGGTGATGCTGACGCATCGGGAAGGGCGCGGCGATCAGAACGCCGAGGCCCTGCTCACCGCGATGTGCGGGCCGCCCGTGCGAGGGGCTCACGCCGCGGTGTGGCGCTTGCCTCCGGAGTAGCGCTCCGGTGGAGCCTCCGCGCAATGCGGCGCGGCGCTGGCGCCGCGTTCACGCTGAACGCGGCGGCTATGCTCAGCTTGATGTCGCCCGCCGCCCGCCGCCCTCGCGCTTCTGGCGCTCGGCTCGCCGATCGTCGGCTGCCCGCCGGACATCGGCAAAGAGGACACCGCCAGCTCACCGGGTGACGAGTACGAGGCTGTTGCAGCCCGGCCTATGTGATCCACCCCTGGTTCGGCCAAGCTGATCCAGACTCCACCCACGTAGGGGACCTCCGCCATCACGGAGCCCTCGTTGACCGCTCGAAGGACCGACATGTCCAAGCTTCAGGAACTGGTTCCCGCAGCCGACGCATGGATGGATGCCGACCACACTTCCTCTGGTACCGAGCCCAGGTGGCCGACCCCGCGTTCGGAGCAGCCGTGATGTACTTCGCGTTCGGATACGACGGCTCGCTTGGGGAGCGTGATTTCGTGCACTCCTCCGGTATCCACCGTTTTACTTCTGGCGCGCCCCTCCTGACCGACTTCGAGTTGGAACCCCGCTGGTTCGACCACGACCTCGTCCGTTTCTGGCCCCCGATGCTCACCAACGAGCAGGTTGCGGACACCGGCCACGGCCCGCCGGATGGTCGTGCCAAGGTGATCGAGTAGCCAGCAAGTCCCCAAACCGGTATCCTTCGCCATCATGCTCATCGCCCTCCTGGTTTCCCGCGCGCACGCCTACGACTCGGAGCCGCAGCCGGTCCTGCTGGCCGACGAAGCGCCAGTGTTCGACAACATTGCTTTCAGCACCGGAATCATCCCCGCCGATAGCCCCGTCGGGGTCGAATTCATCCTGGACTCGAAAGGGGGCACCTTCCTCACCATGGAGGGGGAGTCCTCGCTGGTCTGGCCCGAAGACGTGACCTTTTCGGCACTGGGCGGCGAGAAGAAGGGCTTCTTCCAGTTGGACGCTTCGATCGACGCGATCACCAGTGTGGTCATCGACCTGAGCGCCTACGGTGGCCCTTCCGGAAGCTTCGAGATCGACCATCGTTCGCTGACCATGGACGGGCGCAAGGTGTTCACGCCCTTTGTTCTGGAGGGGTCTGCCGAGCCTCGCGTAGAGATCGTGGACACCACCGACTCGCTGCAGCTCATCAACTACAGCTACGAGATATTCAGCGGCATCAGCCTGGACTTCACCGCGGACATGACGCCGACCATCACCGTGGGTTTTGAGGGCGTGCAGTGGATTGTCAACGAAGGACTCATCACGACCGAGGACCAGGCGGTGACGATCACCCCGAATCAAGGCGCCGACTTCGTCGTCGATGGGGTGTTTCGTGGTGCCTACGACGGCGACATCGCCCTGGTCTTCAACCCGCAGGTGTCGCTCACCGCACCCTTCTTGGGCACCATTCCGCTGGTCAGCTTCGAGTACCCGCTGTCGCTTTTGACCGACGCCTTCGAGCGCGACTTCGACCAGGAGTCCTACACCTTCCCGATGCCGGTGCTCCAGCCCGGCTCGGATGCGGAAGACTTCGGAGAGGTGGTGCTCACCCAGCTGCGAACCGTGAACATCCCCATCGAGAACCTTGGAAACCTCGGGCTGGAAGGCACCGCCACCATCGAGGGCGATGGCGCGTTCACGGTGTACCCGACTCAGTTCAATGCCAGCCCCGGCACCACCGACGGCCTGGTGGTCACCTTCGCGCCCACCGTGCTCGGCGCGGCGGGGGCCGAGCTGGTGTTGACCAGCAACGACCCTGGCTACCCCGACATCCGGGTTTTGCTGACCGGCGCCGGCATCGATAAAGATGCCGGGAAGGACGTCGGCAACGACATCGTAGAGGCGACGAGCAATTGTGGATGTACGACGGATGGCAGTCGGCTCCCGGGTCTGGTCGTTGGGGTCGGCGCCTTGGCGCTGGTGTGGCGTCGCCGGCTGTGATGCACACGCCGACGCTCCCCTACGCCGCCGGGGCTGCTGCCACGCGGACGGGGCCTCGTCACACGGAAAACGAGGATCAATATCGGATTCTCGACGTGAACCACCTCGCGGTCGCGGCGTTTCGGAAGGGCACGATCTTCGCGGTCGCCGACGGGGTCAGCACGTCTCGCCGTGGTAAGTACGCCGCGGAGCTGATGTGTTCGCGTATCGACACCTTCTTCGACCGGTTCCAGGCGCCGCGGGTCGAGTCGCTCACGCAATTGGTGAACGAGGTGGATTGGGAGCTTCGCGGCCTCGGACATGGCCAGGCGGCCTGCACCGTTTCGATGTTGTGGCTGGCCTACGGGATGGCGAACGTCGTGCATGTCGGGGACTCCCAGTTGTACCGGGTACGGCATGGCGACTGTGTCCGGCTGACTGAGCAGCATCGGGGCGGGCGCGCCCTGGGGGCCTATGTGGGGATGGGCCCCGAAATCGCGGGGGTGATGCAGATCTGGCAGGAGCCGCTTTTCGTGGGCGACCTCTTTCTGCTCGTCACCGACGGCGTGACCGAGGTCATCACCCCCGACGAGATCACCGACATGTGGTGGACGGGCGGCGGCTCGCCCCAACGCGCCGCGCATGCGATCATCGCGGAGGTGAATCAGCGCGGCGGTCAGGACGACGCCACCGCCATCGTCGTCGATGTGCTGGCGGTCGAGGCCGATCCCGCGGCCGAGACGACCTTTTCCGGTCGTACCGACTTCGCGTATAAACGTTGACACGATCCTGGCAGGCGCCGACGGTCCGATGTAGAGCGGCGCGGCCATGATTCCCCTAGTTTTCAGCATTGGCGCCGCGATTGCGGGTGACCTTACCGTCTCCTCCAACGTCGACGGGCTCAGCATCGTCGTCAATGGCGAAAATACTGGCAAGACGACGCCGGCGGTGCTCCGGAACGTCAAGCCCGGTCAGGTGACGATCCAGGTGGGCGACCTTTGCCGCTCCGGCGAGGTCATGGTGGACCTTGGCGCGGACGAGAACCGGGAGGTCGACGTTGTGGCCGAGGAACAACTGGCGATGTTGACGGTGTCGGTGCGGCCCGCCCAAGCGACCGTCGACGTCAACAACGGGGACGTGCGCATCACCCCGAATGTGCCCGTGGGTCTGCCGTGTGGCACGTACGAGGTCAGCGCCATTCTCAAGGGGTATTCGACGTCGTCGTACACGCTGGAGCTCATCGGTGGCCAGGAGCTGGAGCTCCCGATCGAGCTGGAGAAGTTGGGGACCAGCACCGTCGAGTTTTCGGTCACCCCGCGCGCCGGCACGCTGTATTTCGACGACCGCGAGGTGGGCCAGGACGTGGCCTCGTTGCCCAGTGTGGTCGAGGGCCGCCACACCATCGGCGCCCGCGCCAAGGGGTACAACGACGTGGAGGCCACCGTCGACATCGGCAGCGGGGACGGTCTGGTCTTCCGGATCGAGCTCGGGCGCGGTGACGACGCGGGCGACATCGTCGCGGTGGGCGCGGCGGGAAAGACGGCGTTGGCGCTCGGGGCCAAGGCGCCGGACGAGGGCGATGAGCCCGACGAGCCCGACGAACCGGAGGCCAAGCCCGCCGAGGAGCCCGACGAGCCGGCCGAGCCCGACGAGCCCGACGGGGACCTCGCGCCGGTCCAAAGCTGGTCTGAGCGGCACGCGGCGGAGGCCAGGTCTTCGGTCGGCAAGGCGAAGGCCGCGGACCTGGACGAACGGGAAGCCCCAAAAAACCCCAAGGCGGGCGTGCGTGCAGCGGGGGGCGTACTCCTGGGGGTAGGCGTTGCCGTCGCCGGCGGTGGCGGGGTGTACGCGTGGACGCTGGCGAACGAAGCCTACGGAACCTGGTCGGCAATGCACGCGGCTGCGGCCGATGCCACCAGTGAAACCGACCAACGCCGGCTGCAGTTCGCGGCCGACGACTACTACACTGAAGAGTTTGCGCCCCGCGGCAACCTGATGACCGGCCTTTTTGCGGGCGGTGGCCTGCTGGTCGCCACTGGGGTGGTGCTTTTCCTGGTCGATGGCGATGGCGCGCCGGTGATTCTGCCGGCGCCGGGCGGAGGACTCCTCGGGTGGTCGTCCTCCTTCTAGCGCTGGGTTGTTCGCGCGGGGTGGCGGGTGGCGGGGGTGTTGCGGCCGAGCCGCTGCGGGCGCTGGCGGTGTCCTGCGAGGCCTCGGCGTTGGTCCATCGGCGCGGCGAGTGGATCGTCGGCGACAACGAAACGGAGGACCGCGTCTTCGTCTACGACGACGCGATGCAGTTGCTCCGCGAGGAGCCTATCGCCTCACCGATCGAGGATGTCGAGGGCCTCGCCCTGGCGGGAACCGACCTGGTCGTGGTGGGGAGCCACAGCCTCAGCAAGAAGGGAAAGCCGCGCCCCGACCGGCATCGCATCCTGGGCCTCGGGACGCCCGCGATCGCCCTTCAGCTTCCCGGTGGCGACGACGCGAACATCGAGGGCGCCGCCTACTGGAACGGCACCCTGATCATCGGGCTGCGGGCGCCGCTCTTCGCGGGGAAGGCCCGCTTGATGGGCATCGCCGGCGGGGCGCAGGCCGGGATGATCCAACGTACGACCGACGTTGACCTGGGCGGGGCGGGGGTGCGGGCGCTGGCGCCGTGGAAGGAGGGCTTGCTGATCGTCGGCGGGCCGACCTCCGACCAGGATGTGTCTCACTCGTTGTGGTTCTTGCCCGCGCTCGGCGCGGCGCCGATCCTGCTCCCGGTGGTCCTGCCCCCTTCGACCGAGGGCATCTGGGCCGAGGGGACGCGCGTGCGCTTCGTGGTCGACGGCAACGGCGAGCCGGGCGCGTGCAAGGAGCCGTCGCGCTGGGGCGAGGTGGACGTTCCGGCGTTAGCTCCGGCGCCATGAACCAGTGGGATGATCGGTACGCTGCGGGGCCCTTGCCCTGGGACACGGGCGCGGTGTGCATGCACCTTCGGCGGCACGTCGAGCTGCACGGGCTGCCCAGCGGGCGCGTGCTCGAGATCGGGTGTGGGACCGGCACCAACGCGGTCTACCTGGCGTCCTTGGGTGTGGAAGTCGTCGCGACCGATGTGTCGCCGCGGGCGGTGGAGCGGGCGCGGAAGCGGGCGGCGGAAGCGGGGGTAGCCATCGAGTTCGCGGTGGTGGACTACCTGACCGAGGATGCGCCGGGCGGGCCGTTCGCGCTGATCTTCGATCGGGGCGTGTGGCACGTGTTCGATCCCGCCGAGGAACGCGAGCGCTACGCCGCTCGGGTGTCGCGACATCTATGCGCAGGCGGGCGCTGGCTCTCGGTCTCGGGGAGCACGGAAGGACCTGCCCGCGAGACGGGGCCGCCACGTCGGAATCTCCTCGACATCGCCCTCGGGATCGAGCCCCACCTGGAGCTCATAGAGGTCGCCCGCACCCGGTTTTCGGCAGAGGACGACGGCCCCGGTCAGTCCGCGGCCTGGCGCATCCTTGCGGGGAAGCGTGATGTGCCCGCACAACCTTCCACGCTGCGGGGGTAACCATGCTTCGCGTCACCGCTCGACCGCGCCCCGGCCACCCGTGGATATTCTCCAACGAGGTGGTCTCGCCGCCGGTGATCCAGCTCCCGGTGGGCGGCGCCGTGGAGGTGGTCGATCCCACCGGGCGCGTGCTCGGCCGGGGCTACGCCAACCCCCACTCGCTCATCGCGGTCCGCTTGTACTGCGGTGCTCCCGACTCGCCCGACGATCCCGAATTGTACGTGAGGCGGTTGCGCGAGGCCTTGGCGCTGCGCGCCCGCGTCGCGCCCGGTCGGCGCAGTTATCGCCTGTGCGCGGGCGAGGCGGACGGGCTCCCAGGATTGATCATCGACCGCTATGAGGATGTCCTCAGCGTGCAGATCACCACCGCGGGCATGGAGAATCGTCGCGACATGATCCGTGCGGCGTTGGAATCAGTAGTGGCCCCGATGGGCGTCGTTTTCCGGGGCGACGTGCCCGTGCGCGAGATGGAAGGCTTGCCCCTCGAAAAGGGCATCTGGTGGGGGGAGGTTCCCGCCCGCGTCGCCTTCGAAGAGAACGGCGTTCGCTACGAGGCCGATCTCGTCGACGGCCAGAAGACGGGCTTCTTCTTCGATCAGGCCGAGAATCGTGCGTTCCTCGCCACGCGAGCGGTCGGCGCCCGGGTGCTCGATGTCTACGCTCACCTGGGCGGGTGGGCGCTGGTGGCGATGCGTCACGGCGCGGCGCATGCGATGACGATCGAGTCCAGCGCCGCTGCGAACACGCTCATCCGCGCAAACGCGGCGCTCAACGCGGTGGAGCTCGACGTCATCCAGGGCGACGCCGAGGCCGAGATGGCGAAGTTGCCCGAAGCGAGCCTGGACGTGGTGTGCATCGACCCGCCGCCATTCGCCAAGAACCGGAAGTCGGCGGGCGTGGCGTTGGGCGCCTACAAGCGGGTCAACCAGGCGGCGATCCGCTTGGTGAAGCCGGGGGGCCTGCTTTTCACATCGTCGTGCTCCCACCACGTGCAGCCCGAGCGGTTCATGGAGACCGTCACCCACGCCTCGCGTTCGGCCGGGCGGCGCCTACAACTGGTGCGTCGCGGCGGGCAAGCGCCGGATCATCCGATCCTGCCCCACGTCCCGGAGACGGAGTACCTCAAACATCTGGTCTTCGTGGTGGGTCCGACACGATGAATCCGAAGCTGCGGCCCTTGGCGATCTGGGGCGGCTTGTCGCTTTTGGCCTGTGTGGCGATTCTGGGCGAGCAGGGGGGCCTGTTCTCCGAGCACCAGCCGCTGGTGTTCATCGTCGTCGTCGCCGTGGCCGCGGTCCTTGGGCTCGTCTGGTACGGCTCGGCGCGCCAAGTCCAACCCGCTCGGCGGCATCCAGGCGCTGCGCAGCCATAAGGCGCGGTTGTTGCAGCCCGGCGCGGAGAAGACTCGCTTCACCGACGTCGGCGGGCGGGCCGAGGCCAAGGCATCATTGGGCGACGTGGTGGACTGGCTGCACCATCCGGAGCGCTGGGAAAAGGCCCATGTGCGGCCGCCGCGCGGGTGCGCGATCTGTTCGAGGCGGCCGGGAAAGAAGCGCCGTGCGTCATCTTCATCGACGAGCTGGATGCCATCGGTCGGCGCCTTGGCTCTGGCGCGAGGCCTGGGCCGGATGACCCTCGATCCCTTCGCGCACGTCGATCCCATCGGCACCTTCCTGCTCCCTCTCCTCGGCGTCCCGATGGGCTGGGCCAAGCCGGTGCCGGTGAACCCGGCCGGCTTCTCCCGGCGTGCCGGAGGCCGGCGGCGGCCGCTTCGCCGAGCTGGCGCTTTTGGGCGTGCAGCTCAACGTGGCGTTGGCCTTGCGCTGGTCATGGTCGGTCTGGACCCGGTCGCGCCCGTGTTGGAGGGG
Source organism: Deltaproteobacteria bacterium (assembly GCA_947445035.1). Lineage (GTDB taxonomy): Bacteria > Myxococcota_A > UBA796 > UBA796 > SXON01 > SXON01. Next base: position 9,824 of record CANFCK010000001.1, on the reverse strand, counting down.
GTCAACGGGGTGCTGGTTTCGCTGCGGGAGGGGCTTGGGGGCTGAGAAGGGTCGCCGCCCGCGCGAGGGGTGAAGTGCGCGACGGTTTTTAGGCCTCGAGCGCTCGCAGGTAGCCACGTCCGGCGTAGCCAAGCAGGGCGCGATCGCGGGTGACGAGGATGGCGCTCTCGTGACGCGCGGTCGCAGCGATGATCCGATCTGCGGGATCTCCATGAAACTCGCCGGGGAGGCGGGTGCTGGCCACGGCGATCTCAGCCGATAGCGGAACGATCCGGAGTCCAGCCCGTCTTGTGGCCTCGGACACCCACTCGAGGCACTCCATCTGGAGTTGCAGGCGCCCCTTGTACTCCAGCATCGCCACCTCCCAAACCGAAATCTCGGAGACGGCGAGCGCCGACGCGGCCGAAGCCCGCCGGATGGCGTCGGTCGCGCCCTCGAGCAAGCGCTCTGGGCCGCCATTCACGAGCCAGATCCAGACATGGGTGTCCAGGACATGGAGGTCTACTGATCCGCTTCCCACTGCACCTCCAAGGGGGCCAGGATGTCCCCGACCACCGTGACGGTCCCGCGCATGCAGCCGAGCACGTCACGCGTACCGGCCTCGGCCACAGGGACGAGCCTCGCCACGGGCCGGCCGCGCTTGGTGATGACCACCTCTCGGCCAGTCTCTTCGACCTCGTCCATTAGCTGAAGGCAGCGCGCCTTGAACTCGCCGGCGGGAACCTCCATGACGCACCTCACCATGGTCATATATCCATGGTCACCGAGTGGTCAAGCCCGAGCGCTCCGCCGCATCGCCCGCTACTGCCCGCCGCTGAGAATTGTTTTCGCCGCTTCCAGGCAAGCGGGTCTACATTGCCGCACCCCGAGACTGACGATGTTCCTGCTCCTGGCGTTCGCCTGTTCCGCCGAGACCTCGACCGACCCCGTCGCCGACGGCACCCCCACCTGGAGCCAGGACATCGCGCCGCTGGTCCAGGAGCGCTGCGCCGGTTGCCACGCCGCCGGGGAGATCGGCCCCTTCGGTTTGACCGACTACGCCTCTGCCGCGCCGATGGCCGCGGCGATGGCCGCCGCGGTGGAGTCGGGCTCGATGCCGCCGTGGGCAGCCAAGTCTACCGATGAGTGCACGCCCCGATACGGCTGGCAGAACGACCTCAGCTTTTCCGCCGAGGAGACCGCACTGTTGCGCGCCTGGGCGGATGCGGGCGCGCCAGAGGGCGACCCTGCGAGCGCGGCAGACGTCCCGCCCACCGTGTCCCGGGAGCTCGCCGGGGCCAACATGCGCATGGAGCCGCGGGTCGGTTTTGTGGCCAGCGGCAACCGGGACCAGTTCACCTGCTTTGTGATGGACCCCGAGCTGAGGGCCGAGCGTTGGCTCACCGGCGTGCAGGTGGTCGCGGGGAATGCGGCGGTCGTCCATCACGCGCTGATCTTCAGTGACCCCGAGGGGCAGGCCGCCGCGTTGGCGAACGCCGACGGCTACTACGACTGCCCCGCAAACCAAGGTCTGACCGGCGGCCTCCTCGGAGCCTGGGCGCCCGGCGCGGTGCCGAACGAGACGCCGCCGGGAGCGGGCATCGCGGTTGCCGCCGGTTCGGGTATCGTGATGCAGATTCACTATCACCCCCTCGGAGAGGCAGCGGACATCGATGTCACAGCGCTGGACATCCGCTGGACGGACGCCCGGCCCGAGCATGCGGCGGTGCTGGCTCTGGTCGGCAACGCCTCCAGCGCGGGGGAGGGTCTGCTTGCCGGGCCCAACGACGACAACGGCGTCGAGTTTCGCATCCCAGCCGGCGCCTCGGGCCACACCGAAGAAATGGAGTTCACGATTTCTGAGCGGGGCGTCCGGTACCAGGTCTACATGGCCGGCACCCACATGCACTACGTCGGCACCGACATGGCGATCTGGGTGGAGCACGAGTCGCCAGAGGGGGACGAGCCGGCCACCGAGTGCCTCGTGCAGACCCCGCAGTGGGACTTCGACTGGCAGCGTGGCTACGCCTACGACACCGACCTGGCCACCGTCCCGCAGGTGCGGGGCGGCGACACGATCCGCATGCGCTGCACCTACGAAAACACCCTCGCCAACCCGGGTGTCGCGCTTGCCCTGAGTGACGCCGGCCTCACGGAGCCAACCGACGTGTACCTGGGGGAGACGACGCTGGACGAGATGTGCCTGGGCGTGTTCGGGATTGTTTACGAGTAGATTATGACGGTGGCGTGTCCCTCGTCGCCTGCGTCCAGCTCCGCTCCGGTCCCGACATCGCCGCCAACCTGGCGCGGGTCGACCACTGGGTGGGGAAGGCGGCGGCCCACGGCGCGGTGCTCGTCGCGACCCCTGAAAACACGACGCTGCTGGCCTCGCCGGCGCGGAAAGTGGCCTTGGCAGAGCCGCTCGATGGGCCGACCCACCAGGCGCTGGGGGCGATCGCACGGCGTCGCAGCGTGTGGCTCCTGGTGGGCAGCGTCGCCGAGGCCTGCGCCACCGACCCGACCCGCTGTCACAACACATCCCTCCTCTACGACAGCGCTGGCACCCTCGTCGCGCGCTACCGCAAGCTCCACCTCTTCGACATCGACCTCGCCGACGGCACCCACTTCCGCGAGAGCGCCCACATCGCCCCTGGCGACGACGTCGTCGTTGTCGACACGCCCGTCGGCCGCCTGGGCCTCAGCATCTGCTACGACCTGCGCTTCCCCGAGCTGTACCGCCGCCTCGTGGACGCTGGCGCCGAGCTGATCAGCGTGCCCAGCGCGTTCACGCTCACGACGGGTCGCGACCACTGGCACACGCTCCTGCGGGCGCGCGCGATCGAAGCCCAGGCCTACGTCCTGGCCCCGGCCCAGGAGGGTCCGCACGGCCCCGGCCGCCACAGCTACGGCCACAGCCTCGTCGTCGACCCGTGGGGGACGGTGCTGGCCGACTGCGCGGACGGCGAGGGCGTGGTTTTCGGGGAGGTGGACCGGGCGCGGGTGGCGGAGGTTCGGCGGGGGATGCCGGTGGGGAAGCATCGGCGGTTGTGAGCGCGGGACCTGCTCACGGTTACAGTCTGAGGCCCATGCTGTTGTGCGCCCTCATTGCCAGCGCCGTAGGCGCTTCTGATGCCGACGGCGATGGCTGGGCCGCGCCCGAGGACTGCAACGATGCCGATGGCGCCGTGCATCCCGAGGCGGTGGAGGTCTGGTACGACGGCATCGACGCCGACTGCGCCGGGGACGACGACTACGACGCGGATGCCGACGGCTACGCCTCGATCGAGTACGGCGGCCTCGACTGTGACGACGCCCACGCCGCCATCCGGCCCGACGCGCCCGACGTCTGGTACGACGGGGTCGACGCCGACTGCCTCGGCAACGACGACTTCGATGCCGACGGCGATGGTCACCAGGCGGCTGGCTACGGCGGCGACGACTGCGACGACCTCGCCTACACCACCCACCCCGACGCCGAAGACGCGCCCTACGACGGGGTCGACGCCGACTGTGCCGACGACGACGACTACGACGCCGATGACGACGGCTTCGTCACCCAGCGGGTCGGCGGCGATGACTGCAACGATGCCGATGGCAGCGTGCATCCGGGGGCTGCCGATACCCGTGGCGACACGATCGACCAGGACTGCGACGGCACGGCCGCCAGCGCCGAGCCGGACTCGGAGCGGGCAGCGCAGACCGGCTGCGCGGGCAGCGTATTTGGCCTGGCGGGGCTGTGGATGGGTTGGAGACGGCGGAAAGTGGGCGCCACACGGCGCAGCCGGTAGCGGCCCCGCGATGAAATCGCGGCCGCGGCCGCACCCGTCGCGGCGGAGTCGACGGATCGGACGCACCACCCCACGACTTCAAAACGAGAGCGCCTCGGTTCCCGAGCGCCCCGCGTGTACGCCGATCTCCAGCCGCGGCCCTAAAGCCTCCGGACGAGAGCCTAAGGCCTACTTGGTCTCTTTGTGTACGCTGACCTTACGTTCGAACCGGCAGAACTTCTTGAGCTCCAGGCGGGCCGAGGTGTTCTTCTTGTTCTTCTGGGTAGCGTAGCGGCTGACCCCAGGGATTCCGCTTTCACGGCAGGTGGTGCACTCCACGAAGATGGTGGTGCGGCCCAATGCCTTTTTCTTGGCCATGTTCGACTCCGAAGCGAGAGGCCCGCCGGCTAATGCGGCGCATCCCCATCGTCAACGCGCCCGCACAACCACGGGAGCGTCTGTCCCGGCCACCGGCGGATGTGTTCGGCGAAGCGGGGGACGATCTGCTCGGGCGCGACCGGCTCGGTTGCTTCTACTCGCCAGCGCTTGTCGCGTTCGCGGTGGACGAGCAGCAGACGCAGGGTCGCGGGACCGAGCGCGGCCAGGAACGCCTCAAGAGGGCGACCGAGCACCACCCCCGCGGACAATGCCGCGTCGAGGTCGCCCGCCGCCCCATCGTGAGCGCGGGCCAGCACGGCATGGACGGACCGACCCGCTGCAAGAGCGGTGGCAGCGTGCTCAAAGGCGGCAGACCACTCGACGGGGAGGGCGTGGCGGAGGGTGGAGAAGCGCGCGCGGAGCCAGCGGTCGGCGCGGGGTCCGGGCAGGTCAACGGGGTCCGGGTGCAGCGCCACCAGCCCCGGCCGCGCCAACGCCAGGGCGTGGACGCCGATCAGCGGGTGGGGAGCGCCGAGCGCGAGAAACAGGGCGGGTGCGTCGGTCGCGACACCCTCAAGTTCGGCATAGCGGCCAAACCATTCGGGCTCGACACGACCGAGCACCAGCTCTTCCAGTCGGCGTTGCAGGTCGGTGTCGTGGGCTTCGCGCGCCAGGCCCTCTGCGGCGCGAACGTTGGCCCCCAGGCTGCGCCGGGCTTCGTCGACGAAAGCGGCGGCGCGGCGGGCGCGCAGGCGGTGTTCCAGCCGCCAGGCGACCCCCGCGACGGCGCGCAGTACTTCGGGCTCGTCAGGCGGGAGACTGCTCCTGGCGCACTCGGTCGCGGCGGCCCGAAACCAGCCTCGCGGGAAGGGAGTCACAGCCGCTCGAGCACCGCGTCCCGGATGGCCGAAAAACCCGCTGTGCCGCCCATGTCGTGGGAGTGGACCCCCGCCTGGATCGCGTCAATACAAGCCGCGCGGAGCTTCGCCGCCGCGGCGTCCTGACCAGACTGTCGCAACAGATCGACGGCCAACCCGAGCATCGGGTAGGGGTTGGCGCCGTCGGGTCCGACCCGCTCGACCGTGGTGCCGTGCGGGCTCTCGAAAACGGTGACGCCGGGGCCGTAGCCGGTACCGCAAGCCACGGTGACCCCGCCGGCCACCCCGGCGGCGCAGTCGCTGACGATGTCCCCGAAGAGGTTCCCCGCCACGAGCACATCGAAGGACTGCGGCTTGCGGATGATCTGCATGCACAGCGCATCGACGATGACGTCGTCGTGCGTGAGGCCGGGGAAGTCACCCGCCACCTCCCGGCCCACGGCCAGGAACATGCCGTCGGACTTCTTGAGGATGTTCGCTTTGTGCACGGTCGTGACGCGCTTGCGGTCGTGCGCGCGCGCCCACTCGAAGGCCGTGCGGTGGATGCGTTCACAGGCGGCGCGCGTCGTCACCTTCACCGTTTCGAAGACCCCTTCCGCCGATTGGTGCTCGAAGCCGGCATAGATGTCTTCGCTGGCCTCGCGAAAGATGACGATGTCGACGCCCTGGGCGCGCGCGGGGAGGCCGGGAATGGTTTGGACGTGGCGGACGATGGTGTGGATACCGAGCGCGCGGCGAAAGACAACGGTCGGCGGGAGCTTACCCACTTGGATCGTGGAGATCCACTTGCCTTTGAGCACCAGGCCCGTCCGCCGCGCCGAGACCAACGCCGCCTCGGGTTCGTTCGTTTCGTCCCAGATGACGTCGCCGCCGGCCGCCGCGACCGCCGCGCGCACCACCTCGGTGATCTGCTTGCCGACGCCGCTGCCGGGGATGAGGGTGACCTCCATCACGCGCTCCTACAAAGCATCGATGACCGCCGCGGTGAACTCATCCGTGCCGGCCTTCCCGCCGAGGTCCCCGGTGAGGTGCTGCCCGGCTTCGAGCACATCCAGCACCGCGCGTTCGATCTTCGAGGCGATCTTCCACTCGCCCACGTGCTCCAAAAGCATGTTCGCGGACAGCAAAAGCGCGAGTGGGTTGGCCTTCCCCTGGCCCGCGATGTCCGGGGCGGTGCCGTGGACCGCCTCGAAAACTGCAGCTTTGCCCCCGATGTTGGCGCCCGGCACCACCCCGAGCCCACCGGCAAGCCCGGCGCAGAGGTCGCTGAGGATGTCGCCATACAAGTTCTGGAGCAGCAGCACATCGAATCGGGAAGGATCGAGCGGCAACATCAGGGCCAGGCTGTCGACCCCCATGTCGAGCTGTTCGATAAACGGGTAGGCGGTGCCTACCTCGCGGAAGGCGTTGAGAAAGGCGCCGTCGGCCAACGGATTGATCGCCGCCTTCTGACAGCAGTGGATGCGACGGCGGCCGCGGTAGCGCATGTACTCGAACGCCCACTCGGCAATGCGACGGCCCGCCGCGCGGGTGCTGGTCTTGATCGACACCACGGTACCCGGCGTGACTTCGTGTTCGATGCCGGCGTAGAGGTCCTCGGTGTTCTCGCGGAAAAGCACCAGATCGAGGCCTTTCCACGCGCCAGGCACGTTGGGGAGCGCCCGCACCGGGCGGAGGCCCACGTACAAGTCGAGCTCCTGGCGCAACGCCACATTTGCCGAGCGGAAGCCGCCGCCCTTGGGCGTCATCAGCGGCCCCTTCAGGCCAAGGCGGTTTTTCCGAATCGACTGGAGTGTGACCTCCGGCATCGGCACGCCGAACTGCTCCATCGCCGCGCCACCGGCGGGCGCCGGCTCCCAGTCGATGGGCGCACCGGCGGCGGCGAGAATGCGGCAGGTGGCGGAGGTGATCTCCGGCCCGATGCCGTCGCCTTCGATGAGCGTGACGCGGTAGCGCATAGGCGCTCGTCCTATCACGGCGAGGGACTTACCGGAGCGAGGTCAGCTCGTAGTCGGGGCCTGACACCAAGCCGATCTCCGGCTGCACCCAGACCCGCTCCTTGACGGCGTCTTCGCCCTCGCCGGAGGTCTGCATCACGCCAAAGGCGCGGAACTCGCCCCCGGTCACGGTCACGCGCTGGGGGGCCTCAAGGCGGTTGTGCACCGTCCGATCGATCGCCGTCGGCTCCCCATCGTCGAGCCTGGTGGTGCCGAGGTAATGCACGTCCCACACGTCGCCCTCGGCGACGTCCGCCGGCCACACCAAGACCGGCTCGGGGTACGTCGTCACGCTGCTGCCGCTGAACGCGCCGTTTTCATCGGCGCCGGCGTACTGCGACTCCACGCTCGTCAACCACGTGCCGCCGCCGCACTCAAAGAACAAGGTGTCGGTGTAGTCCCGGCTGAACTTGGCGTTGACGTAGCTGCCCTGCGTCGTGAGTCGGCCTGCCGACCCGTCGAACTGCCCGACCGACGTCGTCCACGTGCCGGACCACTCGGTGTTGTCGACCCACGTGTAGTCCCACGCCCGGTCCTTCTGGATTCCCGACCACCGACCGCAGCCGGTTTCTTTCCAAACCCGGCCTTCGGCCTCGGGTTCGGCTTCTGGCGTGCAGGCGACCAAAAACAGGAAGGACAGCAAGTGGCTCCCGGGTGCGACTGCGTAGCGCGCCGCCGGCACCACCGCCGCTTTCTGGTTATCGGCGGCCCGGGACGGAGGTGTCGAGGAAACCGCCGGCGCTTCGGCGCGGGAGGAAAGTCGGAGCTCCATAGGGCACAAGGCCAGGTAACGCCTGGTCAGCGCAAGCTGGAGGAAAGCGCAACAGAGAGCAGAACGCCCGCACGTGTTTCGGCACGGCGCCAAACTTGCCACGGCCAACCTTCGGGTCGCGTCGCGGCGAGGCAGGGGGTCGATCGCGGCTCGGTGAGATTGAAAGGGTGCGGCAAGAGCGCACCGGCGGCCCGGGCAATCGGGTCGGCCAGGCAAACCCCCTTGGGAGCAACGCCAAATAAGGACCAGGGCTGCCCGCCTTTACGTCCGGGTTGGCGGCTTGAGTCGGCCGGTGACGGTCGGCCTAGAGGAATGGTTTCCACTCGCACTCCGGCAACGGGGGGCGAGCACAGAACTCCGCTTACTGACGCCTCCGTCCCACTCTTTGCTCTCGGGGGGAGAGGCCGCAGCGGCCTCTCCCCCTACCGGGGCGTTCCCTTCGGTCGCCGCCGCGAAGGCGCCCGGCGCCCTCGCCCCCCGCGCCGCGGCACGCCGCCGCCCCCCCTTGGTTAGACTCGCCCCCCGAGGTCCACATGCCCGAGTTTGGTTTCCAGGAGATGTTCCCGCACGCGCACGCGGATGCGACGCCGTTCCGCAAGCTCGATGTGGGCGGGGTTTCCGTCGACCGTTTCCGCGGACGGGACGTGCTCGTCGTCGAGCCCGCGGTGCTCACCGATCTGACGCGCGAGGCCATCCGGGACATCAGCCACCTTTTCCGGCCGGCGCACCTGCGGCAGCTGGCGGCGATCCTCGCCGACCCTGAGGCCAGCGCCAACGACCGCTTCGTCGCGCGGCAGATGTTGCTCAACGCGGGCGTGTCGGCCGGCATGGTGCTGCCGAGCTGCCAGGACACCGGAACGGCGATCGTGATGGGGAAGAAGGGCCAGGATGTGTGGACGGGCGGCGGCGACGAAGCGGCCATCGCCAAGGGGGTTTTTCGCACCTACACCGAGACCAACCTGCGCTATTCGCAGCTCGCGCCGCTGAGCACCTTCGACGAGGCCAACACTGGTACCAACCTTCCGGCCCAGATCGACCTCTTCGCCACCGAAGGCGCGGCCTACGAGTTCTTGTTCATCACCAAGGGCGGCGGGTCGGCGAACAAGACCTTCTTGTACCAGGAGACCAAGGCGCTGCTCAACCCCAAGTCCTTGATGCGCTTCCTCGAAGAGAAGATGAAGTCGCTCGGCACCTCGGCCTGCCCGCCCTACCACCTGGCGATCGTCATCGGCGGCACCTCGGCGGAGCAGTGCCTCAAGACGGTGAAGCTCGCCAGTTGCAAGTACCTGGACGACCTGCCGACGACAGGCAACCGGCTTGGGCACGCGGTGCGCGACATTGCGCTGGAAGGCGACGTCTTGGAGTTGAGCCGCCGCATCGGCATCGGCGCCCAGTTCGGCGGTAAGTACTTCTGTCACGACGTGCGCGTCATCCGCCTGCCCCGGCACGGGGCCAGCTGTCCGGTGGGCATCGGCGTCTCCTGCAGCGCCGACCGCCAGGCGCGCGCCCGCATCACCGCCGAGGGCGTATTCCTTGAAGCCCTTGAGCGTGACCCGGCGCAATACCTGCCCGAGCCGAGCGCCGCGGACCTCTCCGCCGAGTGCGTTCGGTTGGACCTGACGCGGCCGATGGCTGAATTGCGACAGACGTTGTCCAAGCTACCAGTGCGCACGCGGGTGTCATTGTCGGGGCCGATGATCGTCGCCCGCGACATCGCCCACGCGCGGCTGAAGGAAAGAATCGATCGCGGCGAGGGCCTCCCCGACTACATCAAGGACCATCCCGTCTACTATGCGGGCCCCGCCAAGACACCGGACGGTATGGCGTCTGGCAGTTTCGGCCCCACCACGGCCGGCCGGATGGACAGCTACGTTGATCTGTTCCAGGAACACGGCGGTAGCATGGTCATGTTGGCCAAAGGAAACCGCTCCAAGGCGGTGACGGCTGCCTGTCACAAACACGGCGGCTTCTACCTGGGCAGCATCGGCGGCCCCGCCGCGCTCCTCGCGCGGGACAACATCCGGAAGGTCGAGGTCCTCGACATGCCGGAGCT